>JAHRFD010000005.1:53270-254264 GCA_020882975.1 Microcoleus sp. EPA2
TTCTTTTTGGGATTTTTGAGACCCATGGGTCTCACTTTTTCCCGGTTCGGGATTCAAAACTCAGGATTGAGGAACCAAAATCATAGTTGATTTTTCTTTTTGGGATTTTTGAGACCCATGGGTCTCATTTTTCCCGGTTCGGGATTCAAAACTCAGGATTGAGGAACCAAAATCATAGTTGATTTTTCTTTTTGGGATTTTTGAGACCCATGGGTCTCATTTTTCCCGGTTCGGGATTCAAAACTCAGGATTGAGGAACCAAAACAATTATCTATTCGGACTCCCAAATGCTTCTGCCTCTGAGGATACAGATATCTGCCTAGGCGACGGGTGCGAGCTTCTGCACTTTCTCTTCCAAGGAATCCATCAGAGATTGGAAGGGGCCGACGAATTTCTCAATCCCGTCGAGAAGCAAGTCTTCCATCACTTTGTCCAAATCGATGTCGATGTCGGGATCTTTGAGACTTTCGATCAGCGTGTAAGCTTCTTCGACATTGCTCTCAATCCGGGGCGCGACATCGCAGTGATCGAAACAAGCTTCCACGGTGTTCGGCGGCAAAGTATTCACCGTGTCGGGACCGATCAATTCATCGACGTACATCACATCGCTGTAGTTAGGGTTTTTGGTGCTGGTACTCGCCCACAACAGCCGCTGCACTTTGGCTCCCTTGGCTGCTAATGCTTGCCAGCGATCGCTCGCTACGATCTCTTTATACTTCTGGTAAGCTACTTTGGCATTGGCGATCGCAATTTTTCCCTTGACCGCTTCTAGTTTGGCTTTAGTCGAAATATCGGTGACATTTTTGAGTTTTTCGTCAATCTGACCATCGATGTTGATGTCGATCCGGCTCAAGAAGAAACTGGCAACTGAGGCAATATTGATCACATCCAAACCTTTAGCTGCTCGCGCTTCCAAGCCGCGAATGTAAGCCCAGAAGGTTTCGACGTAGCTGTCAACGGAGAACAGCAAAGTCACGTTAACGTTAATCCCTTCGCTGATGACTCGTTCCACTGCCGGCAATCCTTGAGCAGTTCCCGGAATCTTGATCATCACATTTGGTTTGCCGATCGCCTGATAATAGCGTAAGGCTTCGCTAATAGTGCTTTCGGTATCGTTGGCGATCGTCGGTGGCACTTCAATGCTGATATAACCGTCCAAACCTTTGGACTCTTCGTACACCGGAGCGAAGATGTCGCAAGCGTTGCGGATATCTTCAAACACCAGAGATTCGTAAATTTCGAGTACAGACTTACCAGCCCGGATGCCAGCTTCAATATCAGCATCGTAAATCACATTGCCCGCGATCGCCTTCTCGAAAATGGCAGGATTAGATGTAATTCCCCGCAATCCGCGACTTTCAATCATCTGTTTGAGTTCGCCGGACTCAATTAGATTGCGAGTCAAATTGTCCATCCAGATGCTCTGGCCAATTTCTTTGATTTCTAACAGGTGATTCTTTGTCGTTTCCGTCATGATCTGTAACTCCTACAATTTGGTTACTTGTTACTTGTTATTTGTTATTTGTTACTTGTTATTTGTTACTTGCCAATAACCAATAACCAATAACCAATAACTTCACTCAGAAAGTGTTCTCGGATTGCGCGATCGATCTTGAATAAAAGACTCAACCAGCGCTACATTTTCTTTACTGCCAATAATCAAAGGCGTGCGCTCGTGAAGTTGAGTTGGCACCACATCCAAGATGTCTTGAATGCCGGTACTAGCCCGCCCGCCGGCTTGTTCCATCAAAAACGCCAAAGGAGCAGATTCGTACAGCAAGCGCAATTTTCCCTCTGGTTTTTTCACCGTTCCGGGGTACAAAAAGACACCTCCCTGAAATAAAATCCGGTGAAAATCTCCCACCAAAGCCCCGCCGTACCGGGCACTGTAACCTTGATTGCGGTGGACGTAGCGAATGTAATCTCGATAAGATTCCTCCCACTGCCAAAAGTTGCCTTCGTTGACGCTGTAAACCGGGCCGCTGTCTGGAACCTGAATGTTTTCGGTTGCTAGAATAAACTCGCCCAAACTGGGGTCGAGGGTGAAGGAATGGACACCTTGACCGATGGAATAAACCAGCATGGTACTGGGACCGTAAAGCACGTAGCCGGCGGCAATTTGTTTGTGTCCGTGTTGCAGCAAGTCTGAGGCTGAGCCATCTGCATCGTCCCCCTCTTGCTTGCGGATGCTGAATATGGAACCGACATTGAGATTGGTGTCGAGATTGGAAGAACCGTCTATGGGGTCGTAGAGCAGGCTGTAGCGCCCGATCGGACAATTTTCGGGAATATAGTAGGGTTTTTCCATTTCCTCCGAAGCCAAGCGGCAGACAAGTCCGCTTTGCTGGAAGACGGAGATAAAAACTTCATTAGCATAGACATCCATCTTTTTGACGGATTCTCCCTGGACGTTGACAGCCCCTGTAAACCCCAAGGCATCTGCCATTAATCCAGCCCTACTCAGTCGCCTCGCGATCAGCTTGGCCGCGAGTCCGATGCGATTCATCAGGGCACTGAGATCCTGAGCATCTGCACTAAAGCTATGAAGTTGCTGGAGTACGTGACGGGATAGAGTCGTGCAATCGCGGTCTAAGGCTTGCACCTGATCGATCGGACCCAGACGGGTTTCTCCTGTCGGCGCTTGTACCATGATTTTGATAACCTCCCTGTCTTGCGGCTCGCTAATTTGGGGTTTTCAGGTGCTTGACAGTTGCTCCTGAATCGGGTATTAGACCGATCGCCCTCTCACTTATATCTTAGGGAGGGTTTTGCCAAAGGGGGTGGAACTTTAGGGGAATTTTAGATCCGGTGGAAAATTGAGGAGTGCGATCGGCTGTTGAGTCGGGAATTGTATTCAAAATCACTAATTTTTTGATTTACCGCAGAAAGTGTTGGTTTCGGAATTTAGGTTTGGTGTGTAGCAGAAAGAAGTTAGGCAACGGATTTAACGGAGGTCAGTCAATCGAACCCACTGCTAAAATGATTTTAAAATCAATACATCGGAAAGCTGTCCTATGCCCTCTCCCTTTCCCGGAATGGACCCCTACTTAGAACACCCCGATTTTTGGCAGGAAACTCACAATCGATTAATTGTCGCGATCGCTGATAGCATCATGCCTCAAATTCGCCCAAAATATGAAATTGCGATCGACAAACGCATCTATGAAATTACCGATCCAAATGACAGTAACGGCGACTCGCTTTTAGTTGGTATCCCCGATGTGGCGATTAAACGTCAATCTAATAGCCCCGATGTTCCCACCGGTTCAGTTGCCACTTTAACTATCGCACTGCCTACTACCGTCAAAGTGCCTATTCCTGAAAAAATTAAACAGGCTTACCTAGAAGTGCGAGAAATGGCAACTAAACAAGTTGTCACGGCAATTGAAATTCTTTCTCCTGTCAACAAACGCAGTGGAGAAGGCAGAATTACTTATCTCAAAAAACGCCAGAGTATTTTAGGTAGCTTAACCAATTTAGTGGAAATCGACTTGTTGCGAAGCTGGGAACTGATGCCTGTACTCAACAGTTCCATTCAAAGCGATTATCGGGTTTTAGTCAGTCGTAGCGATCGCCGTCCTTTTGCCGAACTTTATGCTTTTAATTTGCGGGATTCTCTACCTATATTTCCGGTGCCATTGCGCGAAGAAGATGTAGAACCTATTGTTAACTTACCGGAATTGTTCGCAGGTATTTACGATCGCGCCGGCTATGATTATCGGATCGATTACGATCGAGAACCCGTACCATCCCTGTCAGAAGAAAATCTGGTTTGGGCACAGGAACTTTTACAAGAAACAGGATTGCGCGATAATTAATTCTATTTTACCTTATTAATCGGCGATACTTTGGTTGTAATACTCGATCGAGTAGGGATGACTGTCAAAGTTGAATATGAGAGCGATCGCGCTCTAAGTTCTATCTTAGGAAGGGTTTTGCGATCGGGGTGGAACTTTAGGGGAATTTTAGATCTGGTGGAAAATTGAGGAGTGCGATCGAGTGTTGGGTCGGGAATTGTATAAAAAATCACGGATGTCAAGGATGTCAGTTTGTCACAGTTTGATGATAGACAAAAATTGTATTTTAGGGGCGGGATTTCTGGCCCACCCACAAAAAATTCATCAAACTTGACCGTACAATTGAGATTAACCGAACCTTAACCCTTGTGCTTGACAAAAAAAGCACCTTCAGGTAATCGCACACCTTCCAAAGTAGTGAATAGGGTATGAGCAAATTGGGGGTTAGAACCTTCCAAATCAGCGTAACTTAAATTCGCCATTGTCAGGTCAGCTTCACCCAAATTTGTATTGCTAAGGTCAGCCCAAGTCAAGTTCGCTCGACTCAAATTAGCACGGCTAAGATTGGCTCCTCTTAGATCGGCTTTGCTCAAGTCAGCAGCGTATAATTGAGCATCAGGCAATTCGGCTCCTACTAAGAAAGCATGGTATAAATTGACATAGCTCAAATTAGCTTTGCTAAAGTTTACCCCATTGAGATTTGCACCTCTCAAATCAGTTCCGACAAGTACCGCTTCGTATAAATTAGCGTTACTGAGGTCTATGCCCTGTAAATTCATGCCACTGAGTGTCACGCCACTTAAATCAGCACCCTTTAATTGTACTCCATCATGTAAATTGACCATCCGAAAATCCGAGCCACGGAAATCAATTCCACGCAAATAGATGTCTTGGAAATTGACATTTTCAAAAATGAAGTTACGAAAATCTCTCCGACCAAATTTATATTCTTGATGAAATTCTGCCTCTTTCATGATTTTATTGAATTTAGGAGGCTTAGGGGGAAGGGTAGCAGTATCATTACCTGAGATTGTGCGGAACATTTTGAACAGTCTGCTTAACATGATTTTTCTCCTATTCTGTAAGTAAGTAAAATGTAAATTCCATCCAAGTATAGAAACCCAGTCTCACTAAAAAAATGGGTTTATATCTGGTCATTTTTGTGCATGAAAATATTCCATTCACAAATCATCAGATTGCGTACCAGGAACTTTATCAAAAATATTTCTCCGGGTAAGATTGGCTAATTCTCCACAATATCTTGGCAAAACATCGAGATAATTTAAGCTACGACGCAGGTAAGCTTTAGGATGAGAACTTTGCTCAAAAAATGCCACTGATACATGGGCTTGCTCGACCAAAAACCTCCGAATATAATCGATATCATTGATTAGCTTTTGATAACGTCGATTATCAGCTTTTTGTTCCTCAGTGATTTTACCTATGATTTGTTGAGGGTGTTTTTTGGCAATGTTAAACAGGCGATAAATTCCTAGCTCAAGGTTTTTTTGCTCTAACTCAAGCCGTTGTTCAATCTCTTTGATATTACCACCTTGAATCTGCTCTGGATGTTTTTGCAGTTCGCTCCCTAAAAAATGGAGCATATCACCTAAAGAATAGGCTGATTTTTCAACAATTTCTACATTCTGAGTAAGAGCATGAGTAAGCCTTTCAGCTCTTTGTGGGGATATCACTTCCTTACCAGAACGGAGAAGTTTAACAACCTGTTTTAATTTGGGATTGTCGCATTTACCTGTATTGCGGTATTCATCGGCTTTGCTGGCATCAATGTAATTATTTTGAGGCTCAGTTCTGGAACGACCTCGGAAGTCAATCACATTTTCAGATTGAATGTCATTGGGATTTTTTGCGGTCATAACAATTACTTGTGAGTGTTGAGTGACTGTTTTTTCAGTGTTTGGTGGTTGTGTACCCAAGGGTGAATAGGGTACACTTTGCATTTAGCTATCTTCCAAAAATTCATCAAGTTCGATTTGGAGAGACTCGTCAAAAGACATTTGAATGTCTTGGCGGTAAGAATGAGCGATCGCCAACGCGCAAGCCCCCGCAGACGTAATGACTGATGTGGCGAAAAAGAAAAGTGAAAAGCCGAGACTATTCCAATTGCCTGTAATCAGTTTTGAAGTTGTACTTTGTATCGCTAAGCGAGTCGCTTCTGTCCCAGAAATTAACTGGCCGTTAGCGTCGAAGTGCTGTTCGTAAAGAGCGGGCATGATTTGTTTTACTCCTGCTGCATAGCTAGCCGATCGCACAATCTGATCTTTTTGCTTTTCCCAGTCAGCTTTAGCGACTTGAGAGACTTTGAAAGCATCTTCTGTTAAAAGCTTGGTTAAAGGGCAGAAGGGTACTTTTGCTTGACCTTCTTGAGCCAACACCGATTTCCAGTCGCGGTTTTGTTCTTGATACAAACCGTTAGCTTTGATAAAATAGTCATTGCGTGCGGTGCTGCCTTCAGGATAAGTCGCAGCCTTTTCTTGAAACTCTTTACATTTGGCTTCTGCATCTTTAACCGCTCTTAAATCTGGCTGAACGTCGTTAACCTTAATTTCTTGTTCGGCGACCAATTCTTTTGCTCTTAACTCGGCTAAATGACTCTGGTTTAGCGATAATTCAGGTGCGACTAAAGAGGTTCCAGACATCAAGACGTTCATTGCCAACATCGGCACGGTGGCACAGGCAGACCAAATTCGGTTTCCCGGTTTGCGAGTGGCAACTGCTTTGCCCATACCGTTGGTAAATTTGGTCATAGCAAGAGCAAGGGCAAGGGCGAAAATGAATCCTAAAAGCCCCATGTCTTTGCAGGAGTACAACAACAAGGGGAATATACTCACGCCGTCAATCGTGTTGCTGACGTTGATAGCTGTTGCTGTAACTGTCGAAGCTTGTGTGACTTCTTCAGTAACGTAATTAGAGCCGTGAAGCTCTTTGGGGCTAGTTAAGATCAAATCTTTGGACTTTTTGAACCATGTTTTGCTCTTTTTCAGCCAGATGTTAGGGTTTGCAGAAGTTTCATAAGGGTGATTTAGTTCGTGCATTTCTCTTTTCTCGCTGGGACATCTTGTCATAACAGACTGTGTTGCCTGACATTTCTATATCTGCGATCGCACCAGCTTTTATGCAAAATGGGAAAATTATTTGATGGCTGTATCGGCGAAGTTATTCAAAAGTCAAGGATTTTAGTGCGATCGTATAGGTTGAGTCAAGCAACGAAACCCAGCTATAGCCATTGTTGCGGTTGGGTTGAATGCAGTGAAAGCCAACCTACTGATTCTTAGTTACTTAAGTTTGAATTCACCAACCGCAGAGAACGCTGCCCAATAGAAAGGATCTTGAAAGGGTTTAGAGTTATCTTGCATTGTCTGAAACATACGATGCAAAGCCATTTTTTGTGCGCTATTCAAAGGTAACTGTTTTCGATCGATCCACAGTTTCAGTTCAGCCATAGTGATATCTCGCAGCCATAATTGAGATTGACAAAGTGCTGTAGCTACGGATGTTTTACTTTGCAGATTTTCGTAAAACCTAATCATTAAAAAACTTGTAGAAAAGTCGTTGACTGCCCAAAGGCTACTGACTACACTCGAACTGCCTGCAAGCAGGAAGCCGCTGGGAAAACCGATGTACTCATCACTTTTACTGGTGAAGTCAATCAACCCACTTTCACAAGCTGAAAGAGTTACTAGGCAACATTGGCTGAGATCTAGCTTAAGGATTTCTTCCAATGTCAGGCATTTGTCTAAATTAATTTTTGTACTTTCTAGTGAACGATTATTTTCACTTGCAGTTCCCTGTAATTGTCCGTTAGAACCTCCAGCCTCAGCTAGAATCAGAGCCGACTCCAGAGGTGATTCAAAGTTAAAGTAGCCGTGACAAGAGAAATGGATGCAATTAGCATCAAGAAAATGCTTGTTATCTAATATCTCTTTTTTACTAGCAGCTTCTTTCACTAAGACATAATCGTTAGGAGCAAAGTAACGCCTAATATTTTCAACTTCAATATCACTAAAACTTAGGTCTTGGGTAGGGTTTTGAATAGCAAATAAGTGTATCAAATCGGAACGTTTTTGAGTAAGGCTTAATTGCAGAATTTGACAACTAGGAGCATAACTCACACCTCTCAAGAAATAATCTAGGATATTATGGTTTTGACCTTCATTTAGAGGCAAAGCATGGAGAGGTAGCAGGTGCAGGAAGCGATGGGGGACAAAAATTATTCGGTCACAATCAGCAGGCAAATATTTGATAATTCGATCGATATGCAGTATTTCAGCGAGATGCTGAAGACGGGCTGAAAGTTGCTCTTGCCATTGTCTCGTGTTCTGCCCATAATCCTCTAAGTATTCTCCAAACCAAGTAAGTAAGTTTTCTATATCCTCATGGGAGGATTGCCAAACTATAGGACTCTTACCTTGACTGGTAATTATAAAAGTGAATATTTTATTGCTAACAATATACCATTCTATGATGGCTGTTTTTTCATCAAAGTCAAATTTTAGTAAAGCTTGAATTCGATCGAACGAGATTGGTTCAACTTGGTAACTGAATCTTAAATCATTGTCAGTTGGAATCTTTTTTGTTGGGTAGAGTTCCCGACTGGATAGAATATCCACAAGATTACGGGCTTTGCTGAGTTCGACATATTCAATCGCTCGATCGTGTCGATCGATATTAACGTAGCTTTGGACTATTTTTTCATAAATATCAATGGCTTCTTCAAGAATCTCTTGTTTTCTAGATTCAGAAGCCGCCCAACTACGACTTTGTTTTACGGCTT
This sequence comes from Microcoleus sp. EPA2, assembly GCA_020882975.1. Taxonomy (GTDB): domain Bacteria; phylum Cyanobacteriota; class Cyanobacteriia; order Cyanobacteriales; family Microcoleaceae; genus Microcoleus. Next base: position 61,863 of record JAHRFD010000005.1, read on the forward strand.
CAATTGCTACCGCAAAGCTATCTATTGCTATGTGCCATAATTCAGCATCAAAAGCTGTATTACCCAGATTTTTTGCTGTTTTCAAACAGTCTAAAGGAAATGTTTGGGGTGTGAAAATTTCTAAAGCTCTTTGATAAGCTTCAATTGCTGCTGCAAGATTCTCAGATTTTTCATATCTAATTCTCTCCGAGTATGCCTTGCCTAAATTATTCTGAGTCATCGCCCATTGATAAGGAAATGTCTCGCGAGTGTAAACTGTTAAGACATCATGATAACAAGAGATTGATTTTTCAATATTCTCCGCTCTATCACCTTTGATTCTATCGCTGTAAAATGTAGCCAAATTGTTTTGAGTGGCAGCCCACTGTTCGGGAAAAGCTTCACGGCTACGGACTTCTAAAGCAGCTTGATAACAACCAATAGCATTTTCCAAATTCTCGGTTTGATCTCCGAAAATCCTGTCTTGGTAAGCAATACCAAGATTATTTATAATCATTGCCCAATCCGACGGAAAATTCTCGCGCGTGTAAACTTGTAAAGCATATTGATAGCAACTAATAGCTATTTCTAAGTTTTCAGCCCTATTTCCTAGAATTCTATCTCTGTAAACTGTAGCTAAATTATTTTGAGTAGCAGCCCACTGTTCGGGAAAAGCTTCGCGGGTGCGGACTTGCAAAGCAGCTTGATAAAAATAAATAGCCATTTCTAAATTTTCCGCTATATCTCCACGTATTCTGGATTTATAGGCTGTACCTAAGTTATTTTGAGTAGTAGCCCATTGAGCGGGAAAATCTGTTAAAGTGTAAACTTCTAAAGCACTTGTATAGCAAGCAATAGCTATTTCCAAATTTTCCGCTCGCACTCCTAAAATGCGATCGCTGTAAGCATTAGCAAGGCTATTTTGCAAGCTTGCCCACTGTTGAGGAAAAGCGGCGCGAGTGTACACAGCTAAAGCTGCCGAGTAACACTGAATAGCTACTTCTAAGTTTTCACTTCTTTGACCTATAATCATGTGATTGTAGGCCCTACCCAAATTTATTTGAGAAAGCGCCCATTTTTCCGGGTATAATTCTCTCTTAAAAAAACTCAATCCAATTTCATAAGCAACGATAGCTAATTCTATATTGACATTTCTACTCCCTAAAGGAAACTGCTGAATTAAATTGCCAAAATTGCAAATTGTTGAGGCTACAGCTTCAGCTTCGTCCGCAGTCGATTCAGATAATAAAGTAGTTGCTACTTCCTGTAAAGCAGCACTTAATTTGACATTTAATTTGTCTAAATTTGATTGTAAAAACGGGTAAAAAACCCGTGGATCGGCACCTGTATCGGAAACTACTTGTAAAACCTGCAACAAAAAAGTTAAATCCTGTTGTGATTCAGCTATTGATGGGTTTTCTACTAACTCTATTATTTGAGTAGCAACACTTTGCAGGAAATCCGCTGCATTTTTATCTCCATTTTCAGCGAGATTTTCTGCTACTTGTGTCATCACCTGAACTAAGCCAGCATCAAGAAGTTCTGAGTTAGCATTTAAGATAGCTGCTTCTTCTCCACTTGGACAGCTTAGCAGTGCTTGTACGAGATGTAGGTAGCCCTGTAGACGCTGCTCGTTCATTCTTGATGCTCGCTTACGCTATTGTCGGATTTGATTTGGTTAATGGGTATCTCCAAAATTCAGGAGGATTGCCACAACAAACAAAAATTGTGCCAGATACAATTTTACCACGGCTATCAGTTTTTCGTCTTTGATAGCTCGATTAAAAAAAGAACTAATCGAACCAATTTTGACATCGAGACCAATTTTGGCTGACAACTTGTCAGATATTTCCTGCCAAGTGTATCCATCTAACCAGAGAAGGAATATTTCTTGCAGAGCAATATCGGGGTGTATTCTCATGGGCTTGCTGAAAATATTTTCAGGATTTTCTAGCGCTGTTTCGCGCATTTTCTCCAGAAAAGAAGGTTCAGGAATATCGGACGTAAATTGGTCTAAGTAGGTCGTCTGTGATTCATCACCATCTGCCGATTGAGCATTGCTGATTTGTCTGTCGGCTGACAGTACGATATCAGTGACTTTTTTTCCTTTTTCAGTTCTCTGATGAATACCTTGGTGACTAGCAATGAAATCGATCTGTTTTTTGGACTGAGTAAACCTCGCGTAGTTTAATACGTTTCCTTTTTTCGGATCGAACTTCCCCTTTTGTATAAACTCGAAAAGTGCCAAGTCTGTTTCTTGCTTAATGTCTTCCGAAACTTGGTGGTTTTCGGTGAGAGATAAGCTGGGTGAATGCTTTGGGAGTGAAAGGCGGCTGGGTTTCCTGAGTTGTGAAACCAATCTAGTTAAGGCTAACTGGCGATCGCGACTTTCAAGGGGATGCCTTTGGGCTTCCAAGGCCAGATCGTTCAGATGGTTATTCAGTTCGGCTTCGGTGAACTTTTCGTTTGCTTCTGGAGATGGCTGCTTTTCTTTGTCGTCCATAAATCAATCAATACTCCTCTGAGAGTAGAAGTTTTTGAGAACCACCGAGAAGCTATCAAGCCCTTATGTCCGCTTGTTGTTTATAGGTTAGCCACTACGGGTTTTGACTGACAAGAGTCCGATCGGCCTTTTAGTCCCACGTTCTGCATCACTCTACATACTGTAGCGGTGTGGTTTGTTATTCATCTAGAAATATCGCCAAATTTCTGCAAGTTACTAAAATTTTTTTCTGCTGTGGTAATCCCTGATCGTTGTATCTGGGTGCAAGCTATACCCCATAAAGCGTTTCAGGATGGGATAGTATTCTATCAGTACGCCTCTAGTCCCTAATTTACCGCACCTGGAGACGATCACCCCATCAAGACTTGCGCACCTTCAGTATCAAGAGAAATCGCCCTTACATCAGCCTTCACCCCAAAATCCCCCCAAGCAGCCGCCATTTCCCTCACAACCGCATCAACATTAGTAACATCAGTTAAAGCCAAAAGCGTCGGCCCCGCACCGCTAATGACCATCCCACAAGCCCCTGCATTCATGGCTGCTTCTTGCACCGCTTCATATCCCCGAATCAGAGACTGGCGGTAAGGCTGGTGAATTTTGTCATCGAGGGCGCAACGCAGCCAATCTCGATCGCCCGCAGCCAAAGCCCGCACCAACAAACCGAGGTGTGCGGCATTGAAAATCGCGTCAGCCCTGCTGTAATCTGCGGGTAAAACCTTCCGCGCTTCGGCTGTGGAAAGTTCAAAATCGGGAATCGCTACCACTGGCACAATATCAGGATGCCAGGGAATGTCGCAAATTTGCCAGGGAACCCCCCCCTGCCCCCCCTTGCTAAGGGGGGGTGTAAGAGGGGATTCATCTCTTAGCCCCCCCTTACTAAGGGGGGGTTGGGGGGGTGCATCGCTAGCAGCGAGGCGACAGCCTCCCAACAAAGCGGGGACAACATTGTCAGGATGTCCTTCAAGTTCGATCGCCAACTGCATCACTTCCACCTGACTCAAAGGCTTTCCGGCTAATAAATTTGCACCGACTAACCCGCCGACAATGGCTGTGGCGGAACTTCCCAAACCTCTAGCCAGGGGCACTTGCATATCTATATGTATGGCGACGGGGGGCGGCGATTGATTGAGGCGATCGTATAATTTGACAAATGCGACATAAGCCAGATTGCTGTCATCTGTCTTGACTTTGGCGGCTTCTGCGCCTGTGACTGTAATTTTTAGTTTCTCGGTTGCGGAGGGTTCGAGAAGAGAGAATTGAAAGGAGTTGTAGAGGCTTAAAGCGGCGCCGATGCAGTCAAAACCGGGGCCGAGGTTGGCGGTTGTGGCGGGTACGGTGACGGTGAAGGTGGAGGTTGCGGACATTTTTTGAATAGTAAATTTTGAGTATTTAACCGCTTGGGAACAGAGATAAATTGTTGATATCGGTTCGATCGCCTATTTTAACTGATTCCTAGAACATCTTCGTAAATTTGTGCGATCGGGCATTGAAATTCTACGCTAGCCAAGCGAACTTCTTCGCCATCCGCGTAAGGATAGAGTTCCCAGCGCCCTTCTGCATTGCGCCGATAACATTCTACACCGATTCTTTCTTGATTAATCACTACGTATTCTTGTAAAGTTTCTAAGGTGCGGTAGTCGGCAAATTTATTTCCGCGATCGAATGCTGCTGTGGTTGGAGAGAGAACTTCTACGATTAAGCGCGGGTGGCGTTTGAAATAGTCAAGACTTCTATCTCTTTCGTCGCAAGTTACCATGATGTCGGGATAGTAAAATACGTCCGCTTGCTCAATTCTGGCTTTCATGTTTCCTGCGTAAATGCGACAGCCTCTGCCTCTAACGTGAGTTGTGAGCAAGTTGACTAGGTTGATGCAAATTGTTTCATGGGCATCACTTGCTCCTGCCATTGCATAAATTTCGCCTTGTCTGTATTCGTGTTTGATCTGGCTAATTTTTTCGCCTTCTAAATAGTCTTCTGGGGAGGTGTAGGTGTGGCTGATGTTGGCAATCATAGTTGGTATTTCTTAAACACTAAGGAAATTATACCATGTTGGCAAAAGCTATTTATTGTTCCAGCATTTGAAGATGCTTAATGGCATCTTGATAATCGTTAGTTTTGCCTGATTTTTGATAGAATTGGGCTGCTGTATGATAATCGGCGATCGCGCCGTTGATATCTTCTAAGAATTCGCGGACTCTGGCGCGATTGTAGTAGGCATCGCCGTAGTTGGGGTCGATTTGAATAGCGCGATCGAAATCTGCCTTTGCTGCTGGGTAATCTTTGAGATCGCGGGCTCGAATTATACCGCGTTTGTTATGGGCTGCGGCGTAGTCGGGATTGAGGCGGATGGCTTCGGTATAATCGGCGATCGCACCTTGAATATCTCCTGCTTCTGACTTGGCTAAACCGCTGTTAAATAAATCTTCTGCCTGATTTTTAACATTATTTATTTGAACTATTAATACTTCTGATTTAGCAGAGACAGCAGGAGATATATTACCAAAAATAGTAAAGATTGCTAGAGTCGCAATTAAGTTGTAAAATGGTGTTTTCATAATTTAGGTAAAAATTAGAGCTACAGAACAACTAAATCCTGGCAATAAAGGCGATGTAAGTTCATCATTGTTTAAGAGCGTAGCAATGAGCCTTAAACTTGCTTGTTCGCGGCGATAAACTTCTATTTGTCGCAACCGCCAATTCACAATCCAGTATTCCTGTACTCCCCGCACTGAATAGAGTCGGAGTTTCAAATCTCTATCCCGTCTTTCATTATCTGCACCTGGGGACAATACTTCAACAATTAACTCAGGTGAGCCGGTTAGATGTCCGGCTTCGTCTAGTAAAATAGCCAAGCGTTCATTGCTCGCCCAAACTAGATCGGGAATTACGTTATCGGCATCTGTGAAAATAAGGCCCGGATTGATTCCTGCTTGTCCTAAATTAGTCTCTCGCGACCAAGTATTAAGTTCTTGGTAGAGGTTGCCTATAGCCTGTTGATGTCCCCAATGCGGTGCTCTAGTCATAAATAGCTCCCCATCAATAATTTCATAGCGATCGCCATTATCAGGCAATAGTTCTAAATCGGCGGTAGTAAAGCGTAGTTTATCAGATATTGTCTGGCTCATACAAACACTCTTGATAGGTGATACAAAAATTATAGACGATCGAGCATAAGAAAGCATCCACAAATTTCAACCTGTGAGTGCAAAAGAAGGCAAAAACAAAACCCGCCCAGGCGGGTTTCTATATTCTTAGTCCGCGAAGGCGGACTTTGTTTGTGTAGTCGCGATTTCCAATCGCCGGATTTCCTGAGAATTACAAACCATGAGATTACTTCAATATAGTCTTAGAAGCAATCCGAGTTTTCTTGCGATCGCCCTCACTCAACTCCTCACCGGATTGCAAGCGAGTAGCAGAGGTTTGGAGGACAGTGGCGGCACTTTTATCGCCCATTTGCAGAGCCGTTTTAGCCGCGGTTTGGAGCATCGTGGCTGCGCCAGCCCGATCGCCTTGCTGCAATCTAGTTTCAGCAAGTTGAGTTTGGCGGTATTTAGCCAAAGCTAAAATGTGTTGCTGTACCATGGGATTGATGGCCGGCTGATAAACTGGCAGGACATTAGTGGAAATCACCACCGATTCAGAGAGCAAACCTGAACCTACTGTCGGATCGTCGTAGCGAATTTGTAATTGCCCGATCGGCTGTTTACCCTCTGGTAACTGTCCAATATAAATATTAGCCAAAACTACTCGTTCTACATCCTTCATTAAATCTCCCAAACGGACCATAAAGCGATCGCCCTCTTGCTCGATCGGTAATTCAATAGTATCAGGGGCAACTTGGGCGATGGGTTTAAGTTCGGCTAACCGCACCTTTGGCATTAAAGAAAAGAGCAAATAAGCATTAGTCAGACCCACGGATTGGACGCGGGTAAACAGCTTGCCAAACTCTTCAACAGCATCTTCAGGACGCTGAATATGAGCCAAAGCACCGCCACCGGCATCCGCAATTTTTTCCAAAATATCCTGGTTCCAGTTATCCCCAAATCCCAGAGAATTCAAGGTCATGTTATACTCAGCGGCCAGCTTAGCCAACTTCAAACAGCGGTTGTTGTCGCCGTGTTCATTTTCGCCATCAGTCAATAGAAAGGCCTGAGAGATAGTTTCTTTTTTGCCTTTGCCCAACTCTTCAATACCTAGCTTAATGCCCTCATCAATTGCCGTCCCACCAGCGGGACGCAATTTCTCAATTTGCCGTTTAATACTAGCGGGGTCTTCCACAATTTGGTTAGGGACAAGGACTTTAGCTTTGTGGTCAAAAGCAACCGCACAAAAGCGATCCCCAGGCTTCAATCTGTCGAGGAGGCGTCCGGCGGCCTGTTTGACGGTTTCCAAAGGACGTCCGTTCATGGAACCGCTGTGGTCGAGAATCAGGCAGAGATTTAAGGGTACGTTGGAGTCGAAGTTTGAGGTGGTGGCAGACACCGAAATGGCTAGCTGGCGCTGGCTTGAGGGCGCATCCGCGTCCAGGTTGGTGTCGTTTAAAGCAGGGAGCAAACTAACTTTCATGCGGGATACCTAAAGATTGCGTTACTATTTCTTTAAGAATAACTCCATCAGTTCAGGCGACATTTCGATGAAAACACCCTTTAAAGCAATGCAATCGCAATACTACGGCGATGCCTCCTACCGGACGCCCCCCCCTGATTTACAATCGCTGTTGCTGAAGGAGCGGATTATCTACCTGGGCTTACCCTTGGTATCGTCCGACGATTTCAAACGTCAAATGGGGGTAGATGTCACTAAACTGATTATTGCTCAGTTACTCTACTTACAATTCAATGATTCGGAAAAACCGATCTTTTTTTACATCAACTCGACAGGAACTTCCTGGTACACAGGGGATGCTATTGGGCAAGAAACGGAAGCTTTCGCTATCTGTGACACGATGAACTACGTGAAACCTCCTGTTCATACGATCTGCCTTGGTCAAGCCATGGGAACTGCGGCGATGATTTTGTCTGCGGGAGCTAAAGGCTCGCGGGCTAGTTTGCCCCATGCTACCATCGTCTTGAATCAACCGCGGACGGGGATGGGACGATCGCAGGCAACAGACATCCAGATTCGGGCGAAGGAAGTCCTGGCAAACAAAGCAACGGCAATGGGTATCCTGTCGAAGAATACGGGTCAGCCAGTGGAAAAAATTGCCAAAGATACCGATCGAATGTGCTACATGACCCCGGAACAAGCCAAAGAATACGGACTGATCGATCGAGTGCTAGAAAGCACCAAGGATCTGCCCGTAGCATTGCCGGCGCTAGTTTAACTCTTTCCTGCTAGGGGAAGGCTTTTTGAGTCTGATTATTTTTTTAGAAGCTTGGATGGTGGTAGCTATGCCTGTTGATGAAATCCTGCGCGTTCCTTACAACATTCCTGGCAGCTCCAACTGGCAGTGGATCAATATATACACTCGCTTGAGCCAGGAACGGATCATTTTTGTGAACCAGACGATAACTACAGGTCTGGCAAATACGGTGATTTCAGCAATGCTTTACCTGGATTCGATCGACCAGAACAAGCCGATATATCTCTACATCAACTCCTACGGCGACCCAATCGCTGGGGGAACAGTAAATCAAATGGCTGGGATGATGTCGGTGGCCGCTGGTTTGGCGATTTACGATACCATGCAGCATATCAAGTCGGAAATCCAAACTATTTGTTTGGGTCAAGCCATCGGTCTGTCTGCCCTATTACTGTCCTCCGGGAGCAAAGGGAAGCGAGCTAGTCTCCCCCATGCGATGATTGCCCTGGAGTATCCCCAAGGGGGAACCCAGGGTCAGGCAACTGATATCACAATCACTGCTACAGAAGTCCTGGCAAAAAAAGATTTAATTCTGGAAATTTTTGCGAAAAATACAGGACAATCTGTGGAAAAACTGGCGAAAGATATGAGTCGCACGTTTTACTTGACTCCGCAAGCAGCTAAAGATTACGGGCTGATCGATCGGGTGTTGGAAAGCACCAAAGAAATATCTCAACCAACTGCCACAGTTTTTAGCTAAAGGAGTTGCCATTGAGGAGAAAATCGGTGGGATTAACTCCTGAATGGGAACTGCTAGCTGCTAACTGTTCATTACTGAAAATTTCACCTTTATTCTGTTAGGAGATATACGATGCCTATTGGCGTTCCCAGCGTTCCGTACCGGCTTCCCGGCAGTAGCTACGAACAGTGGATCAATATTTACGAAAGGCTGTTTCGGGAGCGGATTATTTTCCTCTCAGAAGAAGTAGATGATGGCATTGCTAATGCGATCGTTGCTTATCTGCTGTACCTGGATTCGGAAGATCAGAGCAAACCTATTTACCTGTACATTAACTCTCCCGGTGGCTCGGTGACGGCGGGCATGGCAATCTACGATACCATGCAGCACATTAAATCTGAGGTAGTGACGATTTGTGTGGGTCTAGCGGCCTCGATGGGTTCTTTTTTACTCGCAGCAGGTACTAAGGGGAAACGAGTCGCTTTGCCAAACTCGCGGATTATGATTCACCAGCCTTCTGGGGGCACGCGGGGACAAGCGACGGATATCGAGATTGAGGCAAAAGAAATCGTCCGCATTCGCCATCAGTTGAATCAGATTTATGCAACTCGGACTGGTCAGACTTTAGCCAAAATCGAAAAAGACATGGATCGGGACTATTTTATGTCGGCTCAGGAAGCCAAGGAATATGGTTTGATCGATCGTGTGATTGAAGAACGTGCTTAATTGAAGTTTTCCCTTCAGTAGTGCAGGCAATGCTGAAGGGAAAACCTCGATCCGCGGTAAATTTTGGCAGAGTCTTTACTTTAAGGATTCTGCCATATTTAATGGTATTATTAGCGATGATTTATAGTAAATGGATATTGCAGATTATTACCGACAGTTAGGACTCAGATCTGGTGCGAGCGTGTCGCAAGTTAAGGCGGCTTATAGACAACTAGCCAGACAGTATCACCCGGATGTAAATCCGGGCAACGAACAGGCGAAGAATAGGTTTATTGCGATTACTGAGGCTTATAAGTTTCTGGTGAATATTGCTCCCCCCGATGGGGAGTCGAAAGTTCCCAATGATACTAAGCAGACGGCGACGACATCGGCATCCCAGATGCCAAAAACTCAACCACAGAGAGTGAAAGTGACTCGGAAAGCGTCGCCAATTGAAAATACCCAGGATTTGTCGGCAGCGGAAGAAAAGTTAAAGCAAGATGCTTATTTGCAGTTGCAGGAGTTGCTGAAGTATCAGAGGTTCCCGCGGGCGATCGCCCTAGTGGAAGGTTTGGCACAGCGGATTCCCGATGATGTGGAAGTGCGTCAATGGCAGGCGATCGCCTATCAGCGTTGGGGAAGGCATTTAATTGGGGAAAAACAGGTTGATAAGGCGAGAATTTATTTAAAAAAGGCTGTGAAAACTGACCCTCACAATCGGGCTTTGTGGGCAGAAGTTGAGCGAGATTTTCGCAAGTTAGAACAGATTTATTGAATCTGGGAATTTAGTTGGGTTCTGTGCAGGTAATCACAGGCTTATAGTTTTGAGTTTTTCGAGAATAATTTGAGTATTTTTAGGTCTTTTTTCCGGCAGGGGTTCCATTAATTGGTCTATAAAATATGGTAGCAAACCTTCCAGTTGCACCTCATGATTTCTCCAATTAATTTTACCAGTTGTCTCATCTGTCGGAAAGTCGATCGGCGGTGTACCTGTTAGTAAATGCACAAAAGTACGTCCTAGGGCAAAAAAGTCCGATCGCACTTCAGCTTTCCCTAGAATTTGTTCCGGGGCAGAATATCCAGGGGAACCTATAGGCGTTGTATCAATCCCCGCTTCTCCCACAGCCCCAAAGTCAATTAGTCTCAATTTGCCATCGGGTTGCAACATCAGGTTGGAGGGCTTAATATCCCGATGTACTAAATTATATTGGTGAATTTTGTGTAAAATATGCGTCAGTTGGGTGAGCCAATTAAGGGCTAGTTTGGGAGATATATGTTGGTTTTTATTTAAGAATTGTGATAAAGTTTCTCCCTCGATTTTTTCCATGACTAAACAGGACAATTTCTGAGATTGGTGGGGAAGTTGAATAGTGAAATATCCGTCAGGTTCAACTTGCGGAATTCCGGTACTTCCCGCTAGCCAAATTAAGGTGCGTGCTTCCTGCTTGAATAATCGGATTAAAGTGGGATGATGAGTATATTTCAATACTTTTAAAATTTTGAGAGTACCCCATTGGTTTTCCTCGGTTCCCCAATCTGCAACTGCAAAAATTTCGGTAGGGAGTGCGGGATTTGGCGATCGCACTGGGTGGATGATACGATAGCGATCGGCAATCAATAAAGCCGTCCCGCAACTGTGACAATTTTGAGCTCGATCGCAATTCTCACGGGTTTTGCACTTGGGATTGATGCAGTAACTCATTTGAAGAAGTTATTGGTTATTGGTTATTTGTTATTGGTTATTGGTTATTTGTTATGAATATAACGACAAGTTTTTGATTTTTTGGTAGCACCCGCAGGCTGTGCCACTGCTGGCTCAACAATTTAGTCCTCTAGCCAAAGTGTAGTAAATTTAACTTTTTTTGACGGCTGGGACTATTCCTAAAGATAGATGGCAGAATACCTCTTGCGACCAATTGCAACATAACTAAACATTTCTTAACATATAGAAAACAAAGGGAATGGTAGGAGAGGTTAATCATCCTTCAGCCCTTGGGCGCTAGGTTTAACCGGATTTTTCTGGGTAAGACACTCTCCAGCTAACAGGTGAGTGTCTGGAGAGTTGAGAGTGTCACAAACAAGGGCTAAATCATTGAATCAGCAACAAAACTCAGCAGTTTCAGAATTTTTGCCAATGCTCCAAAAAGGTATTTGGCTGTTTGGTATTATCTCTTGGATATTCGGGCTGACAGATAGAAGTATTGCACTATTAGCAGATGGCTATTTATCGGCTATAGATATTGTCCAGCTATTTACAGCTTCATTCTTCTTTGTGAGTTGGTTGCTTTTAAGTCCCTTTCTGAGTGTGAATGCACCCAGGGTGTTGAAAGTAAAAAACAGCAGACAGAATATAGAAATAGCTCAATAGTTTTTAAGTGGGAATGTCAGTATTGCCATCGCTAGTTTGTTCTTGGGATGCAAAGCGGGTGGGCCAAATTCGATCGCAAAAAAACAAAGTGCCGGCAGTGACACAGAGGGGAATAGCCAACAGGTTCAACAGCGGAATACTGACTAAACCAAAACAAACTAAACCAAAACTGCCACTAGCGGGCAAACTTCCGCGAAGGATCTCTAATTTTTCTTTAAAAGGTCGCCTGCGCCTTTCTAAAGGTGCATCTAAAAAGTCTAAACAGACAAGAGTTGCTCCCAAAGCTACTCCTCCTAAACTGCCTAAAATAGAGCCGACACCGGGGATGAAATTCAGGACTAGGAGTGGTATGCCGAAGCTCAACAAAATTTGTAATTTTCTGAATTCAAAGGCGATCGCTCTTTTGATATCCTGAAAAATGCTAGTCAAACTCATGGGTGCTTCTGCGGGCAATTGACCGTTACGCAGGAGTTCCAATTGTTGAGATAATTCGCCGTACCAAGGGGAACCCAAAATCACGCCAAATTGTACTAATAAAAATCCAATGATTAGTAAAAGTCCGGCTACTAAAAGTATGCGTAACAACCAGCCAAAAGCGATGGTTAAGACGGCGAGAAAACTGAGCCACTGGGGCAAGTTAGCAATTAGTGTATGAAAGCGGAGAGACAAATCGGCAACTAAAAGGTCTATTCCTGACAAACTGGGAAATAGTAATCCTAAATAAAGAGAGATACCAATTAAAAAATTTAGCACTACTGGAATTAATACATAACCCCAGAGCTTGGGTGTTTGCCAAAGCAGTGTGAAAGCTCGCAGAGGATAGGTGAAACCAGCCAGAAGTCCGATGGGCGCGCTGATGGCGCTGGGGGCGGGATTTGAATTGAGCTGCTTGGACATATAGAAGAAGGAAGTTGGCTTGATTTATCTAGGAGCGTCACTTTCTATTATTATTACGTATGAGGATTTATTGTAGGTAGCCCCAAAAGTGAAGCTTTTTATTTACCATACCCCGGAACTTACCCCAACGGACAAAATGCCAGCCTGTGCGATCGCCGTTGACGTGCTGCGGGCGACTACGACAATGGCAACTGCGCTCAACAATGGGGCGGAAGCTGTGCAGGTTTTCAGTGGCTTAGAGAAACTGATGGGGGAGAGCGAAAAATGGCCGGCAGACAAGCGCATTCGGGCCGGAGAGCGTGGCGGTGCGAAAGTTGACGGATTTGATATGGGGAATTCTCCCCTCGACTGCACCCCAGAAAATGTGACGGGGAAGCGAATTTTTATTAGTACAACAAATGGTACTCGCGCTCTCGAAAGGGTGCAAACTGCGCCGATTGTGTTAACAGCGGCCTTGATTAATCGGCAAGCTGTGGTGGAGTTTTTGTTAGATAAACAGCCGGAAACTATTGGGATAGTGGGTTCGGGTTGGGAAGGAAGTTATTCCTTGGAAGATAGTGTTTGTGCGGGGGCGATCGCCCACAGCCTCTTGACAAAAACTGGTATTCCTGCTACTGATTTTGCTGGTAACGATGAAGTATTTGCAGCAATGGCGTTGTATCTCCAGTGGGAAAATCAATTGCATCAATTGCTAAAATCTGCTAGTCATGGTCAAAGACTGCTGCGTTTAGGGGTGATTGAAGATTTGAAATATTGCTCGGAAATAGATACTTTAGATGTGGTGCCAATGCAGCGAGAACCGGGAGTTTTGATGAAGTCGGATTGGAAGACTTCCTAAATAAAGAAGACGGAAATCAGGACTAATTTCCTGACGGCAAATCATCAGGAAAGTGCTGAATTAAACATTGGGCAATCCGTCGCGCTGCACCGGGTTTTCCCATGCGGCGCTTGCCATTTTCATCAATTACTTGTAATCGGTCTGGATGGTTGAACAAAAACTGGATGCTGCTGGCAACTTCATGGGGATGGTTGACTAAAATTAGGGATGGCCCTAGCAGGCGACTTTGAGCTTCAGCAAAAGCGGGTGTAAATTGGGGACCGTTGCCTTCGATGGCGATCGCGGGTTTTCCTAAACCTACAAATTGTTCTGTAGCGGTGCCGGCCATGGCGACGGCGACATCGGCTTCATACAAATAATCGTTAAAATTGTGCTGACTCAAAATCATGGTTGCCTGTTTCTGCACAAAGGTCAAAGGGAATAGGAAATTGGGAGATTCCTGGTTGATTTCTTGGCTAGGAGATACAGCCGGTCGTAAAATACTGCCTTCTCGGTGTTGGGTTCTAGTTTCGCCGTCTAGATTCCAGCCGAATAATTCTACTATGGAGCGCAGGGCTTCTAAATTTAATTCTGGGGAAATGGCTCCTAAAAATAGTAGTTTGCGATCGCCAAAAGTAGATAAAATACCCGTTACCGCCTCTAGAATTAGCTGCCAATTAGCGTAAGCTTCCGGTGCTCTAGAACCGGGTAGTAAAGCGATCGCGAGCGATCGAGACCTTTGGCGAAACTCCGCGTCACCTGCGTAAAATCCGCGGGCTGAGTTTTCCGGTGTCAAGGCATCCATCATGGGATTTCCGAGATTGTAAGCGGGAATGCCTAATTTTTCCAAGGTCTCGGTCGTCAGGGCATCCCTTGGAAAAACGGCCCGACAGCGCCTTCTAGTCATCAGCCAGCGCTCCCAAGGCAAATAAACCGAGCCCGACCAAGCTTCCCAACTCAGACGTCTGGACGGCCCTGTGAGGGGCCCCTTTTCGTCTCGTAAATAATACTCAGACTTGGCAGTACCGACAAAGGCATAGGGGGCACCACTGAGCCAAGCAAACAGCAGTGGGACAATATCTCCGACTGCTAAAATAAGCGTGTTCTGATTTCCCGACTGTTGGTGCGATCGCACCCAAGCACGGATGGCTTTAAATTGAGCGATGGTAAGTTGCAGCAAGCCACCTTTGATGTCGCGCAAAAACTCCCTTCCGTCCATGTAGATAAAGCCGCCAGAAGGCATCCGCTGCACCGGGCCGATGATGCGGGCGTTGTGCAGTTTCGCGAAAGCTTGCCCTTCGCCTACCAGTGGAAATACTGATAATTCTGGTGGATTTGGCTGCTGTTGCAGTTCCTGTAAGATGCGAAGGGCGATCGCGTCTTCTCCGTGACCGTTACTAAGGCAAAGTAATTTCAATCCCAAAACTCTCAAAAATTATATTATACTAATAAATGTCAACTAATAACTGTTAACTAATAACGGTCTCTACACCCTCAATATATTGCTTTAAAAGACTCCGAATTTGTTTAAGTCCAAATTTCTTAGCCAGTTGGCGGACGCGACTAACCAGCGATATTAACTTCGGCTCTAAACTTTCGAGCTTAACCGCCTCATCAAAAATTCCTTCGATGTCACCCATAGCTGCTAATTTTAACATTCTCGCGACAGACTCAGCAACGGGAGGTAATAAAGTAGAGTAAGTTGGCAACTCAGATTTGGGTGATACACTTGCGGTTTTTCGCTGTTTGCTTTCCACAAAGTCCTCATAAATCCATTCTAGTCCCAAATGTAACCCCAACTGTTCTAAAAAGTGATGTGCTTCGATGGGCTTGGGCATAAAATAATCGCAGCCAGCTAGTAGACTTTCTTGTTGCGTCTTCTCAAAAGCACTAGCTGACAGGGCAATTAAGACTACATCCTTTAATTCAGGTAACTGACGCACTCGTCGCGCAGTTTCCAAGCCGTCCATGACAGGCATCAGCAAATCCATTAAAATGACATTCGGTTTAAATTCAACTGCTTTGCAGAGGCCTTCTTGACCATTTTCTGCTTCAGCAATTTCAAACCCTAAACGGGAAAGCAGCTTGGATAACATAGAGCGATTTAATTGATTGTCATCCACGATTAGCACTTTGCGTTTGTCGCCCACAAAGCCCACCAGCCAACGTTGTTCCTGCAAACTCGCCACTTCTAAGTAGCGTTTTGGTGCGGTCAACTCTAAGTCTAGCCAAAAAATGCTGCCTTGGCCTAAAGTGCTTTTGACTTGAATTTCGCTACCCATTAGTTTGGCTAATTTGCGGCTGATAGAAAGTCCCAGACCGGTACCTTCAACAAATCTGTTTGTACCTACTTGATGGAAGGGCAAAAATATTTCTTGTAACTTACTTGAGTCTATTCCCGTGCCAGTATCTTCGACTTGAAAGCGAATTTTGAGAGCGTGTTTATCCGTAATTAAATTTTGGCATAAGCGCAGATAATTCTGTTTCAGCTCCGAACTCAAAGTCGAGAGTTCTGTGTTTTCTCCTTGTCCCCGCCTCCAGGCTTCAGTACCCACATACCCGACTTTGAAAGTGACTCCACCACTGTTAGTAAATTTCACAGCATTTCCCAGCAAATTTATGAGAATTTGACGCAATCTTTTTTCATCCACATAGACTGATTGAGGCAGGGGAGATACTTGTTCGTAACTAAATTCAATATCTTTTTGGGAGGCTCGCATTTGAAACAGGTCGGCAAGGTTTTTAAGAAAGTTAGAAAAATTTAACTCTGTGGGGTAGAGTTCCATTTTCTTCGCTTCGATTTTGGAAAGGTCTAAAACATCTTCGATCAGCATTAGTAGATGTTTGCCACACTGCTGAATGTTGTTGAGGCTTTCTTGATGATCTCGGCTTAAAGTTTTATCTGTTTTGAGGATTTGAGCGTAACCTAAAACGCCGTTTAAGGGTGTGCGGAGTTCGTGGCTCATGTTGGCGAGAAATTCGCTTTTGGCGCGATTGGCTGTTTCTGCGACTAATGCGGCTTTTTGAAGGGCTGCTTCAGCTTGTTTGCGATCGGCTATTTCGGTTTGTGCTTGTTGAAATAGTATGGATTGCTGAATGGCGATGGCTAATTGCACGCACAATTGTCTGAGGGATTCTATGTCTGAGGATTCCCAAGAACGCGATCCGTTGCAATCGTAGGCGATTAGCAGTCCCCAGAGGGGATTTTCGGTGGTAGTTGTGGGATAGGAAATATTTTGTCCGGCTTTTAAAATGGGGACTATTAATTTAGCTTTGACTTCAAATTGATTGAGAAAAGTGATGTAGGGTTCGCTCAAATTCTCCTGATGGATGTTTTCTATAGCTCGCACCCAACCTTGTTGGTAAAGCTCAACAAAATTTTCTGCAAAGCAGGGGTATGGAATGTTTAGATCCCTTAGTGGTGTGAGGTGTTGCGCCAGGGATTCGACCACTACCAGACCGCTCCAGTCTGGATTGAAGCGGTAAATAACTGTGCGGTCTGTTTGTAATAATTGTCGGACTTGTTCGACGGCTGTGGTGAGTATTTCTTCTAAATTGAGGGAGGAACGAATGCGATCGAGCATGGCGACTACCAGCCGTTCTCGTCTTAATTGCTGTACCAATGCCTTTTCGGCTTGTTTGCGTTCGGTGATATCGGTAATTACTCCTACTAACCCGATTAAATTTCCTGTTTCATCTTTAATACTATCGGCTCGAAAGAGAGTTGGTACGAGTTCGTTATTTTTAGTTTTGATTTTGATTTCGCCTTTCCAAGGTTGGCCTTTACGCAGGATTTTAAAGATTTCTAATAATACTTGATTTTTGGGGTAAATAACTATTGCTCCACCAGCTTGATTTAGTTCTGCCACTGTGTAACCGTACCGCTGAATAAAGGCTTGGTTATGATAGATCGATCGCCCTTTGAGGTCAGCAATGACGATCGCATCGCTGGTACTTTCGACCGCTTGAGTAACGCGGAGTAGGTCTAATTCTGCTTGTTTGCGATCGCTAATATCAGTAATAGTACCGACATAGCCTTTAATTTCGCCACCATCTCCGATTTCCGCTACTGCTTGACCGATAACCCAACTGACAGCATCGTCTGGACGCAAAAAGCGATATTCTGATTTAAAAGGAACTCGATCGATTACAGCCTGATACCATTCAGTGTTGACTCGCTCGAAATCATCTGGATGTATGGCATTCAACCAGCCTGTGTCTGCTGCTAATTCTGCGTCCACACCCGTGATTTCACTCCATCGTTGATTCACATAAAGGAAATTTCCCAAAGTGTCGGTATGAAATATACAAACTGGCGATGCTTCTGCTAAAGTTTGGTAGCGGAGCTGACTGGCTCGCAGGGCTGATTCGGCTTGTTTTCTGTTAGTAATATCGCGAACTATGGAAATTATCTCGCCACCTGCCAGCATGGTCAGTGATACTTCTTGAGGGAAAGTAGTACCATCTAGGCGCTGGCCAGTGGCTTCTATATGGCAATACCCTTTTTCTTGAATTGCCGGCATTATTTGGGTGTCAAACTGTTGATATTCCGAGGCTGTATAGAGCATTTTCCAGTTTTTTCCCAACAATTCAGATTGTCTAGAAAATCCATACATCTTCAGATAAGCGTGATTAGAATAAATATATTCTTCACTAGCATTGAGGATGGCGATACCGTCATAAGCAGCGGCTATTGCTACTGCTTGCCGCTGGAGTGTGGACTCTACTTGTTTGCGTGAGGTGATGTCGCGACCAACTGCATAAATTAAACCTTCTTGGCTAAATGGTGAGGCAGTCCACAGCAACCATTTGTAAGAACCATCTTTGCATAAATAGCGATTTTCAAAGTAAAAAGTGGGAATACCATCCATTAATTTTTTGACTTCAGCGGCGCTGGTTTCTCGATCGTCGGGATGAACAAATTCCAGGACTGGCTGGGCGAGAAGTTCAGCAATACTGTAGCCTAGGGCTGTTGACCAGGCTGGGTTTAAGCGTTTGAAATAACCATCAAAACCCAGAATACAAAGTAAGTCTAAGGAGATGGTAAAGAAGCGATCGCGCTCTGCTTGGGTCTGCTTTAGCTCAGTAATATCAATCAGTAAACCGTCCCAGATAATCTCAGATTTGCTCCCAGATTTTGAATGATTATTAAGTATTTCCGGTCTCGAACATCCTTGTAGCCACTTAACTTTCCCTGATGCCGAAATGTGCCGCCACTGTTGCTGCCAGGGCTGCATAGTGGCGGCGGAAATGGCAATGGATTCTTCTACCTTTGGGATGTCTTCTGCATGAATTCTGCTGAAAACTAATTCGGCATTTTCCTGTATTACTTCTGGCTCTAGTTCGTAGAGTTCGCGACAACCAGAAGATACATAAGGAAAACTTTTTTTTCCATCGGGTGAGAGTTTAAATTGATAAATAGCTCCTGGTATGTTGGCAACAAGTCTTTTAAATCTAGCTTCGCTTTTTTCTAGAGCTATTTGTTGGAGTCTGTATTCAGTGATATCTCGAATTGTACCTACTAATATTTTACTGCCGTCAGGGTTTTTAAAGACTGTTTTTTTGGTAGAAATAATGTGTTTTTTGCCACTGAAATCTGTAAAGTTCTCCTCTGTTTCGTTAGGGATTTCAGTATGCAATACTTCTTCATCTTTGATCCAAAAGAATTCAGCTTCAGCTTTGGGGAAAAACTCATAATCAGATTTCCCGATGAGTTCTTGTCGTGGTTTGCCGATCAACTCACAAAAAGCATCGTTTAAGATCATCCAGCGATGTTGCTCGTCTTTGACAAAAATCGGGTCGGGAATGACATTGATAGTGTGGTTTAAAAATTGCTCTGATGCTTTTATTTGGGATTCGTAGCGGTAGCGATCGCTCACGTCTAAGACTACTTTAATCATCCGATCGATCGACCCATCACGACGACGAATACAGCGGAGAGAAACTCGCGTGTAAACTATTTCCCCGTCTTTTCGCACCCACTTTTTATCGGAGATATACCCCTCGCTCCTACCTGCTAAAATTTCAGATAATTGTTCAATGTTATTGCTATAGTCCTCTGCATGAGTCAAGTCTAACCAGTTTTTTGCTATGAGTTCGTCACGCTCATAGCCTAGCAAATTGCACAAAGCATCGTTAGTTTCGATCCAGTTAAAGTTTTCAGGAATGGCGGGTTCAATAATTGGAGCAACGATGGCAATTCCAATCAGAGAATTTTCAACTACAGAACGATATTTTTCTTCGCTTTTGCGCAAAGCATCTTGACTATTTTGGCGCTCGATGGCGTAGCGGAGCGATCGCATTAAAAGTTCGCCATCTATTTTTCTTTTTACTAAATAGTCCTGTACGCCCACGGAGATTAACCGCAGTGCCAGTTCCTGGTCATTTTGACCTGTCAGCACCACAATGGGCACATTGACACCATGCTGTTGTACGCTAGTTACTGTCTCAATGCCCCGACTGTCGGGCAGTGAAAGGTCTAATAAAATTATGTCAAATTTTTCTTGATTCAAATGGAGTATTGCTTCACTGAGGCGCTCTACTTTTGTGAGGGATATCTGCTGTGCATCACTATCGCTCATTCCTGACAGCAAATCTTCTATCAATTCTGCTTCATAAGCATTGTCTTCTACCAACAATACTTTAAACCAGGTAGGAGGTAAAGATAAGTCAAAAACTGCTTTCATAATAGTTAGTTATTAATCTCAAGATTATTGGTAAACCTAACTTGGATTTCACCTTGGTTGATGAAGGTATTTACTAAATTTTAGCTACACATACATTACTATTAGAGTGGCAGTGCGATGTCAGGCTACAAAAAATCTTGAACCTAAATAATTATATCACAAACTAACCATGATGTCAACGCATTTTTTTTAGTAGAACTTGTGATTTTAGTAACTGACAAAAAATTTGTTTTTTTGTTTAATTCAAATAGTAAAAATCACAAATTTAAACTATTTTCATTGAGAGTAAAGTAAAAAGTTGAACCTTGACCTGGTTCCGAATTTACCCAAATACGTCCGCCGTGACGTTCCACAATTTTTTGACAAATTGCTAAGCCAATACCTGTACCAGAATATTCTTTTTGAGTGTGCAATCGCTGGAAAATTTGAAAGATACGTTCTTGATGCTGCCGTGCAATCCCAATGCCATTATCTGCCACAGAAAATAGCCAACGATCGTGCTGTTTGCAAACACTAATAGAAATATCAGGCGGTTCATTCTTGCGATATTTAATGGCATTGCCCACTAAATTTTGAAATAATTGCACGAGTTGGGAAATGTCGCCATTAACTACGGGTAATTCACCATAGGAAACCACAGCTTGGGTATCGCGAATCACCCCTTGCAAGTTAGCTAGAGCTTGCTCTAATACCTGATTACAGTTAGTAGGTTTAAAAGGCTTCTGACTGCGACCTACTCGTGAGTATTCGAGCAAATCATCAATTAAAGCTTGCATTCTCGTGCAGCCTTGAACAATATTTCCAATAAACTTATTAGCTTGACTATCTAGTTGTTCTTGGTAGCGTTTTTCTAAAAGCTGAGCGTAACTAGCTATAGTAGCCAAAGGTGCTTGCAAATCATGAGAGGCAACATAAGCAAATTGTTCAAGTTCGGCATTAGAACGAGCCAATTCTTGATTGGATTTCAAGAGAGCAGATTCGACACGCTGGCGATTGCCTATCTCTTTTTGGAGCAACAGATTTTGTTCTTGCAGGGTTTTTTCAACAGCACAGCGAGTGCTAATTTCCTGTTGCAAAATTAGATTTTTTTCGTGGAGCACTTCTTCGACAGCTAAGCGGCTGCTGATTTCTTCTTGAAGCAGTACGTTTTGTTCTTTTAGCTGTTTTTGTAACTTCCGCAGAGTGAGATGACTTTCGATGCGTACCAAAACTTCTTCAAACTGAAATGGCTTGCTGATGTAGTCTACGCCCCCTACGGCAAAGGCATTTACTTTGTCAAATACTTCATCTTTGGCGCTGATAAAAATTACCGGAATATCGCGAGTTATAGCATCATTTTTGAGGTGTTGACAAACTTCGTAGCCATTCATTTCCGGCATCATAATATCGAGCAAAATCAAATCTGGCGGATTAGAATTGCAGGCTCTCAAAGCCATTTGCCCGTTAATGACGCAGCGGGGCGCATAACCCCGCTGACTTAACATAGTAGACAATAGACGCAGGTTTTCTGGCGTATCATCTACTACTAAAATGTTGCCTAGTGAGGTTTTTTGTTCGTGATTATTCATGAGAAATTTTTCCTGTAAAAAACATGGATGTTTAATTTTAAATTAAATACCTAGTAATAAAGTCAGAGCATTATTATCCCAAGTCAATCCTTTATCTACAACCTTAAATCCAGCTAATTTACACATAGCCTCCAAAGCAGAAGCTGTAGGGAGCCACCACCATGACCCAAAATTGTTGAGGTCAAAAACAGCTTTTTCAGTTATCCCTATAATTGGAGAATTATAGATATACGGCTGCCAATAAGCTGTTAAAATCGCTCGTTCTGCTTCGTCCAAAGCAGGAATGAAAATTACTCCTGAAGCGGGAATTCGGTAGCACCCCCATTCATTTTCTATAAGTTCTTGGGTAATAGCTGAAGTAAAAATTAAATGCTCGCGAGTTATTAGGCGTAAGGCAACTAAAATCTGCAAGGGATGGGGGTGATGGTACAAAACTCCTGCACAGTGAACTATATCGTAAGGCTGACTAATTTCGGCAAGCTTAATTTGAGTGAGATCTTGACTGATACAATTATAATTAGTAATATTTAAATTTGTCATGCGCTCCCGAAAATATTGCCAAAAGCGATCGGAGAGCGGCGTTACATCAATCATGGTTAAAGAAGTAGCACCGTATTTGCTAGCTACAGATACTTTTTCGTTGACAGTTCCCCACAATCCGCGTACTTCTGCAAAAGTTTTGCCTTTGACGAGTCTGGCAATGTAGCGATCGCGAATATCATTAGCTTCTAACTCTAATAATAGACTAGATTCCCCTGTTTGACGCTGTTGCTCTAAAATCTCCTCTAATTTTTGGGATATTTCTGTATCTTTTGGTCTGACTTCTAATGCCATCAAGTACAATGCTGCTGCTGCGTCAAGCCAATCGCTGTGGGCATAATTTTGCGCTACTTGACAGTAAAATTCAAGAGGATATAGTGGCTGCTTTCCATGATGATAGTAGCTAGTTACTATGTCGGAATTTACAGGAGTTCTTTTTGTTAAAGCTTCGCCTAACTTTGTGTAAAGATTAGGGAGATTTGGGTCTAGTTGCAGCGCCCCAAGGTAGGCGAAAACAGCATCGTTCCAGTTGTGAATTTCCCTCAGAGCATCACCTAAATTGTAATGAGACCAAGAAATATTTGGATTGAGTTGAATGGCTCGCTGGTAAGCGGTAGCTGCTGCTTTCCACTGTTGAGTTTTTAAGAGGATTTCTCCTAAATTATGGTAAGTCCAAGAGAATTCAGGATTGAGGGCGATCGCCCGCTGATAGGCAACTATTGCAGCGGGAAATTTTTCCATTTGAACTAAAGTCAAAGCTAAGTTATATTGAGACCAGAATAATTCTGAATTAAGAGCGATCGCCGCTGTGTATGCAGCCACAGCTTCTGACCATTTTTCTAGTTTAAAAAAAGCATCTCCCAATTTGTGAAATGCTACAAAAGAGTTTTGGTCTAATTGAGTAGCGCGGTGATAAGCGGTTGCGGATTCTGACCATTTTTCTAATTTGTCGCAGGCTTCACCGATGCTGTAGTAACACGAGGAACAATGGGGGTCAATTTCAACACTGGTGCGGTAGGCGATGAGAGCTTCTTGCCATTTTTCTAATTTGAACAGAACCTCGCCTAAGTTATAATAATACGAAAAAGAGTTGGGATTTAAATCAATACTTTCCCGGTAGGCTGTTACCGCTTCATGCAATAGTCCCTTTGCTTGCAAAGCATTGCCTAATTTGTAATAAATCTCGGAAATTTCTGGTAATATTTTGATAGCTTGGCGGTAGTTGGCAATCGCTTCATCCCACTGTTGTAACTGGGTAGCAGCGTCTGCTAATTTATAATAGGCTTCGCAACAACTGGGGTTTAAAAGAAGAGTGCGTTTGTAACAAATTATTGCTAATTCTGGCTTGTTTTGTGCGGATAAAGTATTGCCTAAATCGAGGTATTCTTCTGGTATTTCTACGGGTGTGAGCATGAGTGCTTGATACCAACAATGGGCTGCTTCCTCAGCTTTGCCAACTTGGGTAAATACGCGGCTTAAATTACGGTAAAATCCAGCAAAGTCCGGTTGTAGGGAGATGGCTGTTTGGTAACAGGCGATCGCCTCTTGCCATTGCTCCAAGGTAGCACAGAGAGTGCCGAGGTTGGCAAAAGCTTCGGCAAAATCCGGTTTGAGGGCGATCGCAACTTTGTACCAATACCTTGCGTCTTCTAGCTTACCCTGAGCTTGCAGTGCCTTCCCTAGGGTTTTGCAAGTCTCGGCGGAATTGGGATGGGATGCCAAAATTTGTTGACAAAGTGCGATCGCTTGGTCTAATTTCCCTAAAGCCAAATAGATTTCTGCCTGTTGTTGAAAATCGAGGGCTACTATTTCTGAATTCACGTTTTGCATTCCTGTGGAGTAATAAATACCTGTAAAATTATATGTTACAACTTGCCTAAGTTAAAATCCCACCAAGTACATTTACTGACCGACCAAAGGCGATCGATGTCGGCAACACATTAATATAAACTAAATAGTAATACATTAACAGGAAGATAAAGAATGTCAAAGGTCAAGGGGACACCGGAAGTAAGCGTAATTATACCTGCATATAATGGCGATCGCTACATCGTGCAAGCTGTAGAAAGCGTCCTGAACCAAACCTATACAAACTGGGAAATTATCGTCATCGACGACGGTTCTCAAGATGAGACCAATCAAGTATTACAGCCTTATTTTGACAGAATTCGCTACATTTATCAAGAAAACCAAGGAGTAGCGGCCGCCCGCAATAGAGGAATAAAAGAAGCAAAAGGTAACTTAATTGCATTTTTAGATCAAGATGACTTTTTTTTGCCAGATAAATTAGCAGCACAGGTAGCACTATTTAGAGCATCATCTTCCTTGGGGATTGTCAATAGCGGTTGGCACTTAGTTAACGAGCAAGGAGAGATAATTTCTGATATTAAACCTTGGCAATATTTCCCCAAATTAGACCTAGAAACATGGATAGTACAGATGCCCGTACTTCCCAGCGCCATGATGTTTTCACGAAAATGGTTAGAAATTGCAGGGGGATTTAATTCAGAGTTTGATTCCGTAGATGATGCCGATTTAGTCATCCGTTTAGCTGTCTTAGGCTGCGAAGCTGCTTGGCTACCCCAGGTGACAGTAGGTTATCGCCAGCATGACAAAAATGTCTCAATAAAAAAAGCTCTCCAACAAGCAAATCTGTTTATTAAATTAAAACATAATTTCTTCAATAAACCAGATTTGCCACAGCCAATCCGCGATTTAAAAAATCCTGCTTTCTACGAAGCATTGACATGGATGGCATGGCAATTGTACTATAGCGGCTATCCCGTGGCCGCAGTTGAGTATTACCAAAAATCTTTGGCCTATACTCCTTACTCTGCTACAAAAACCGTAATAGATTGGATAAATCGTCTAGCTTCTATTTCTCAAGCTTATGGATTTAGCCTCGATCTGCAATCTTTAAGAAACTTATCAGAATGGAAACAGTTAATGTCTAGCATACTACCCAAAAAAACAGTAAGAGTCAGCGTCATTATCCCAGCATATAACTGCGATCGCTACATTGTCAGAGCCGTAGAAAGTGCCATAAACCAAACTTACCAAGACTGGGAAATTATTGTGGTGGATGATGGATCTACCGACAATATTCGCCAAGTGTTAGAGCCTTACTACGATTCAATTCAGTACATATATCAAGCAAATCAAGGAGCAGCAATAGCTCGAAATCGAGCCTGCGAACTAGCCAAAGGCGAATTTTTAGCATTTCTAGATGGAGACGACTTTTTTCTGCCAGAAAAGCTGGAGAAACAAATTGCTTGTTTTGAGGCCGACCCCTCTTTAGATATGGTACAAAATGGCTGGCTGATAGTCGATAAAAACGGCAAAGACCTCTATCCAGTTATGCCTTGGGAAGAATCGCCAAAATTAGATTTAGAAACCCTAGTTTTGTACAAATTTGTCCGTCCCAGCGCCATAATGTTGCGGCGAGAATGGTGGGAACGCTTAGGGGGGTTTGACTCTCGCTTTCCGCCAACGGAAGATTTAGATTTTGTCTTACGTTTAGCCTTAAAAGGTTGCAAGTCAGTTTGGCTAAAAGAGATATTAACCTGCTATCGCCAGCACGAGACTAATCTCATGTCCGGTGGATTTAAAGTAATGAAAAATATGGAAATGGTGATGGAGCAATTTTTCGCTAGGCTAGACTTACCTCAGCACATTCGCGAATTGAAACGGGCGGAACGTTACAAGTGCTTAGTATGGATTGCGTGGCGGATGTATCGCGATGGATATTTAGCAGAGATGGTTGAGTGTTTGGAAAAATCTCTTCATTACACTCCTTATACTGGTAGTGAAACTGTTTTTAAATGGTTGGAAACTTTTAGGGTTTCTGCCCAAAGTAATGGCGACCCCTTTGATTCCTATGCCTTAACTAATTTAAAAGAATGGCAAGATATCGTAGTGCTGGCTGTTAATAATCCTTATCAATTTCAAGCTGCATCTAATTCAACTTACGAACCGCAAAAAGCGCGGATACTAATGTATGCAGAAGACCACGGAGTAGGAGGTTTAGCTCAATTCAATCACTCCCTCATGTGTAAATTGGCGGCCGAAGGGTACCAAGTTGTTAGCGTGCAGAGTAAAACTGACAACCCTTTAATTGGTGAACAAAAACAGCTAGGTATAGAACATATTTGGCTAGAGTTTGACACGATGAAAGAGTTTTTGCGGATTGCTTACAATTTAGGAGATGCTAAAAAGATTTATGCCCTGGCTAAACCGGATTTAATTATATTTAGTGACGGCTGGCCCATCGCCAATTTTGCAGCCAAGCAAGTTGCTATTCAGGAAAACATACCGTACATAGTTACTCTGGGTTATGTCGATGGCACTTATCAAACTTTCAATCGTGGCGATCGAATTCCCTATTTTGATGCCGTCTCCTATCAGTACGAATTAGCCAAGGCCGCAGTAGCAGTTTCACAGGAAAACTTAAACTTGTTCAAAAGCCTTTTTAAAACGCCTCTAGAACGGGGAAAAGTTATATATTACGGCAGACCTAACATTTATTTTGAACCGCCAAATCTTTCAACTCGCCAACGCCTGCGTCAAGAACAAGGAATTCCTGAAGATGCTGTCGTTTGTTTCACGGCGGCGAGATTGACTCCCATTAAAGGATTTCAGTATCAATTACAGGCGATCGCCCAACTAAAATCTCGTCCAATTTGGCCACAAATTTACTTTGTTTGGGCCGGTCCTGGGTCTACTACTCACGACAACATGGAGCCTGAATTAAGAGCCACTGCGAGTAAATTAGGAGTAAACGAACAGGTTAAATTTTTAGGACAGCGCTGGGATATTGCTGATTGGCTCGATGCCAGCGATATCTTTATTTTATGTTCTGAAGCAGAGGGAATGCCGCTAGCAATTATGGAAGCAATGGCGAAAGAATTACCCGTAATTGCCACAGCAGTCAGTGGTATTCCAGAAGAATTGGGAGACACGGGAAAGTTGCTCCCCGATCCTAAAATAAATCCTGAAGGAACAGTCAAAGAGTTGGTAGAAACGGTGGAAATCTGGGCGGAAAATCCCGAATTGCGACGACTTGCAGGACAAGGGTGCAAAGCGCGAGCTGAACAACTATTCAAAGAGGAACGGATGCTGCGGGAATATGTAGAAGTAATTGAACAGGCCATGGCAACTGATGACAAAAACAACAGTCTTTCTAGGAGTCCGAAAGTTCAAAAGCAGATACAGGAAGTGGATAAGCTGCTAAAATACTATCATTTAGTTTGGAAAGCTTGGGATGCTTGCGATCGCGAAAATAGGTCTGAGATGGTCAAGCATTTGCAATCTTCTTGGGACTGTACCCCATTTTTTACCACAGAAACTATTTTGTATTGGGTGAATGTTTTTGCGATTTTGTCTTCAGAGAAGGGGACTAAACTTGATACTTGCGCGCTAATTAACTCAGGAGAGTGGAAACAATTGATGGAATCAATACAGGGTTTTGAAGTGGTGTCATCTGTTCTTTAAGCTCATCGGCGATTGAAATCGCTACTACACCTACAAAGCTGAATCGGCGATTGAAATCGCTACTACACCTACAAAGTCCGCCTCCGCGGACTAAAGAAAGAACATAAAAGATTATGCAATTTACATTCAAGTTCCCATCTCTTCATAAACTGCTCCCAATTTGTTTGGCTCTTGTCACTGTTTTGTTAATCATTTACTTGGGAGAGCAAAGATCGATCGCCCAAATGCGATCGAACGTCACAGTAGATTTCGGACTCCCAGCAGCCACAACATCCATGAGTGGCATCCTCCACGGAATCGACACCACAAAGCCCCCAGATAACTCGATCAAACCATTGCAGCCCAAACTTTGGCGGGCGGGGAGACTCGATATTTACGATCGCGTAATCGCCAGCGGAGCCGAGTTTCAACTATTAGTCAGCGACTTGTGGGGCTATGGTAGCAATCCCAAAGGTTGGCCCTATCAAAACTACCCCGCATGGGAAGCATTCATACGGCAATTAGCTCAACAAAATAAAGGCAAAAAAATTATTTGGGATGTCTGGAATGAACCAGATTTAAGAAATCCGTTTTGGAATGGAAGCAGAGAACAATTTTTTGAAACCTACAAAAGAGCTTACAAGATTCTGCGACAAGAATTAGGGCCATCAGCCATGATAGGTGGACCGAGTATCAGTACCTACAGCAAAGAATATCTAACCGCTTTTCTGGATTATTGCAAAGCGAACAAACTAGAAGTAAATTTCCTAGCTTGGCACGAACTTAATGACACGATGATTTCATTTGTTGACGACCACGTAATTGATGCTAAGCGCAACTTTCAACAAAGTGCTTCTTACAAAGAACTGAAACTGCAAAAGATTTATGTCAACGAGATTATCGGAGACTTAGCCCAGTACCAACCGGGGGAGATTTTAGGTTATTTCTATAACTTGGAATATGCAAAAGCTGACGGTGCTTGCAGAGCTTGTTGGGATACTAAAGGACCAAATAAAGTTAGCAATTGCTTCAACAATACCTTGAGTGGAATGGTGACTCCCAATACTTTTGAGCCAAGAGCAGCTTGGTGGACTTACAAAGCTTATGCTGACGGAGTTAATTCGCGGGTGCTGAGCAAGTCGGATAACGATCGCGTTGTCGCTTTAGCCAGCAAGTCAAATCCTGAAGGTAAAGCACAGGTACTTTTAGGTTATTTCGATCGCAATTATTCCTCAGCCACAACCGTCACCTTAAATCTCAAAAATTTACCACAGCTAGGTATTCAAAGCGGTCAAAAAATCCGTCTCAAATTAGAAAAAATTCCCAACAATCAAGAAGGCGCAGTGCAAAAACTGGTTAGTGTCAAAGAAGAAACTGTATCGGTTGTTAAAAATGATTTGAGTTATGTCATTCCTAACTTCAATCTACATGAAGGTTATTTATTAACCGTTAGTAAATGATTGAGGGCGGGCACGAGAACCCACCGGACAATAAAATTCATTGTTTGTGAATTGATATCAAATCCGGTAGCATCGTCCTGTATATCTCTATTCTCTCCCTCTGTGTCCTCTGTGTTCTCTGCGGTTAAATCATTCCGATTCAACGCGGTCAACGATATGATTGTTTGTAGAACGGGCAAGATGCCCGTTTTTTTATATAGGCAAGATGTCAGTTTGAACAGATTTATTGACCGTGGATGTTAGAGTTTAACTGGCATTGCTCAAAGACTGTTGTACCGATTCCAACCATTCTTTGACTGTTAGATTCTCGCTGCTGGGATCGTAGTAACATCCTAATTCTTCCAGAATCAATGTTTCTAAATCTGGTTCCGCGATCGACATTTTTAGCAGTTGGTTAAGTTCTGCTAATACAGCTTCAATAGTTTCTGGCGATTCGCTATGGAGGTAATTTTCCACTACTTCGCTAGCACTGCTGGCTTCTAGTGGCCAGTCTTGATGAAAGTAAGAACTGAAAAATTGGGTTAATTCAGAAAATCGATCGTTCATAGGGGATAAGCTGTGAGAATAAAGTATCCGGGAGATAATTTGGTGCTGCGCTGGAGGACGATTTTCAGTCGAGATGTCGAACTTGCTTTGGAAACGCGGCGGGTGAGTGTAATGCCAATTATTCTGTGGGTATCATATTCGATTGTATAACGATTGCTTCGTTTTTTTACCCAGGAGTCGATCGCACTTTTCTTTTCTTCCATTGCTTCAGCAATCGCCGATTCAGCCACGGAACGATAGGTAAACGAAGACGCGGCAGAAATTCTCCTATCCTTGGCCAGTCGCTGTGCTAGTTCTGCTTCTGTTTTACCAACGTGTTTCTCTAAAGTGTGTCCTCCTGCTGCTTCGTGAAAGTCTAATCCGCCGCCCGGTATGTTTGGTGCAAAGGCTAGGATTGTTTGTCCAGGTATGCTGGAGATATGCTGTGCTGAAACAGGAGTTATCGCCGACTGAAATAGGACAATTATTGAGGCAATGCTGCACAGGATACCTAAAAATTTTTGCCAGCGATCGAGTTGACTTTTCATTGTATTTCGTTTAATTTTTCTTGTTAGTATAGCCTCCCGCGGTATTTCCGAGCAATAGACATCTTTACAAAAGCTAGTCTTGAACAGGCAGGATATCTGTTCCACAGTAATTATGGCATAGGTCTATTAGTAAATTTTATTGAAATATAGTTTTTAAATGAATTAAAATTTAAATTCTTTTTTTATTCGCGAGTTTATAAAGATTATATAAAGTTCAAAAAGTAATATTTATTTAAAGTTATTCCCTGAAATCAATGATAAGTTAGTTGATTATCATTAAAAAATTGAAAAAATGCAAGTAGTTATCCTAGCCGGCGGTCTTGGTACTCGTCTCAGAGAAGAAACAGAATTTCGCCCCAAACCCTTAGTTGATGTGGGTGGGTATCCGATTCTGTGGCACATCATGAAGATATATGCACACTACGGCTTCCAAAACTTTCTGGTGTGCTTGGGCTATCGTGGCAACATGATTAAAGAATATTTCCTCAATTATGAAGCCATGAACAATGACTTTACTATCTGCTTAGGTCGCAAAAATATCATCACGTATCATGGGGAACATCGAGAACAAGATTTTAATGTTACCTTGGCTGAAACTGGCGCAGCAAGTATGACTGGAGGGCGGGTAAAACGGATTGAAAAATATATCGATCGCGATAATTTCATGGTGACATATGGGGATGGAGTTGCTGATGTAAATATTGAAGAACTACTCGCTTTCCACAAAGCTCACGGTAAACTGGCAACTGTGACGACGTTTCGCCCTATTTCTCGTTTTGGAATTTTAGATGTAGATAGTCAAGGGCGCGTACTCCAATTTGCTGAAAAACCGCAAATAGATGGCTGGATCAGCATTGGATATATGATATTTAATCGCCGGGTATTTGAGTATTTAGGCGGAGATGATTGTATCTTAGAACAGGAGCCAATGCAGCGTTTGGCGGCCGAAGGACAGTTGATGGCTTATCGCCATGAAGGCTTCTTTTTTGCGATGGATACTTATCGAGAATACAAGTACCTAAATGAACTTTGGGACTGTGGTGAAGCTCCTTGGAAAGTGTGGTAATAGGGAATGGGGAATGGGGAATTGGGCATATTGATGGCTGTATCTCCTCCTCTCCCGGTAACTGATTATTGCTAAGTAAACCAGATCCAAAAAATAGAATACCGAGATTCCCCACTTCTCAAATAAGTCGGAAATCTAACAGTCAGAGCATTTTATGTTAATTAGATGAGATGGATTTTACAGATATTTTAAACAGCACAGAAACCTACCTAAAAAACTGCGTTGCAGCCGATGCTGAAACGATCGACAGCGACTCGGAAGCGCTGAAAATAGCGCTGGTAGGATTGGAAGATAGATCGCTTTTAGCTTTGCGAGTCCCCCAAAAATGGGGTGGCGCAGATATCGATGCGCAAACTTTTTATGAATATCAGGAATTGACAGCGCGATATTCCGGCGCTTTAGGTTTTCTGCAAACTCAGCATCACAGTGCAACTGCCATGCTTGCTAACAGCGACAATGAACTGCTAAAAAGTAGATGTTTGCCTGCGATCGCCCTGGGAGAGTTGCGATTGGGTGTGGGATTTTCGCATTTAAGGCGATCGGGAAATCCCGCTGTCACTGCTACTGCTGCACAAAATGGCTATTTACTATCAGGTAAAGTTCCTTGGGTAACAGGTTTTGGATTATTTCAAAAATTTATTGTAGCTGCGTTACTTCCTGACGATCGCGCTGTATTCGGATTACTACCCTTTGAAAATATTGCATCAGCATCGGGCCAAATCTCCTGTAGCGAACTCATGCCCTTAATCGCCATGAGTTCCACTAATACTGTAACAGTAACTCTGGCTAATTGGTGGTTGGATGAATCGCAAATAATTTCATTTAAACCAAAAGACTGGATAGTCACAAACGACACTAAAAATATCCTGAACTTTGTCCCCGCTACTTTTGGATGTATTCGAGCCGGATTGGACATAATTCAAGCAGCAGCCCAGACTAAAAAATCATCTTTTATAGTTAGTGCTTATGAAAAATTAGCCCACAAGCTCGATCGACTAAAACAGAATTTCCCACAATCTCAACATAGCTCAAAAGCAGAACAATTAGCCCTCCGAGCCCAAGCAATTGACTTAGCCGTGCGTTGCGGGCACGCGGCGGTAACAGTTTCCAGCGGTGCCGCTAATAGCCACAAGCACCCAGCCGGGAGAGTTTATCGAGAAGCTTTGGTGTATACTGTTTCCGGGCAAACTCAGGATGTAATGGCTGCAACGCTCGATGAACTAATCAAATTTTAGATATTCGATATGAGTGACAAATTAAACTCAAATAACCTCAAAACCATCACCTACAGAACAATAGTAGATTTAACTCATAAAATTCACCCAAATATTCCCCTTTGGCCCGGAGATCCAGCGACAGAATTTACAACAGTTGCTCAAATAGAAACAGAGGGGTATTTCCTGCGAAAATTCTCGATGGGCGAACACAGCGGGACTCACATGAATGCACCCAACAGCTTTTATTCAGGAGGCGCAAGTATTGATAGCTATCCTCCACAGTCGCTAGTTGTGCCGGCAATCGCGATCGACATCCGCGACCAAAGTCTTGCCAATCCCGACTATACTTTAACAATCGAGGATGTATTAAATTGGGAACAGGAACATGGAGCGATCGAACCAGGATGCCTGATTATATTAGATACCGGATGGCAGGAAAAATGGGAAAATCAAGCAGCTTTCTTAAATCGAGATGGTGAGGGGATTTGCCACTTTCCCGGATTTGGGAAAGCAGTAACTAAATTTTTGCTAACAGAAAGGTCGATCGCAGGAGTTGGTACCGATACTCACGGAGTAGATCCGGGACGAGATGAAAGTTTATCTGTCAATAAACAAGTTTTAGAGCATCAGGGAATCGTTCTAGAAAATTTGGCAAATCTAGACCAGTTACCAGCAGCAGACTGCACTTTAGTTATAGGAATATTGCGACTTGTGGGAGGTTCCGGTTCCCCGGTATCCGTGTTAGCTTTTGTCCCTTGATGGTGTAAAATTAGATTGATAGAATTCCTGTAAAAAAATCAGATTAATGATCGAACTACCAAAGGACCTCAACGAGGCGATCGCCCAATCCCGCACAGCCACTTCTGCCGCTCTCTCCGACGGCAAAACTCTACTGCAAGTCGAATTAGTATTCCCAGAAATCGCCCTCCAAGCACAGTCCATCGCCGCACAATTCGTCCCAGAATTTGAAGAAATGTACTCCGGTGTCAAAGTCATATTTCCCGATACCGGTGCAGCAGCCCTCGCCCGTCGCGACTGGGGAAAAACAGAATTTAAAGTCACAGACTTGGGCAGCAGCCGCACCCCGGTTGAAGATAAAATAGAACCGGAAGACCAACTATTTCTGCTGGTGAATCCCGCAGCGGTAGAAGTTCCTCAAGTCGAAAAATTGTACATAGCTGCGGGCGATCGCCCAGTAATTATACTCAACCCCCGCCTGGAAGACGTTGCCACCATAGGTATAGGCTATGCAGGGCGCCAACTGCGCGATCGATTCTTGAACAAAATAGAATCCTGCTACTACATCAGAGCTCTAGAAAGTGCAGTCCTATTCCGGTGTTACCCCCAATCCTGGCAAGTTTGGCTGTCAAAAAACGACGACTACGAACTAATTTCCGAAACCGCCCAAAAACCAGTCGGAGACGATTTAGATCGGATTTTAGCTAAAGCCTTGGGAATAGCCGATCCAGATAGCACCGCCCCCGCCAAACCGTTAAAAAAGACAGGCTTCATGGCAGACTTACAGAGATTTCTCAAAGCTTTGACTCAGTAACATTGGGTAGTCAGAAACAGGGTTTGGGAGAGAATAGTCAATGACAAATTTAGTTTTCTGAATTTGCCAAACCTAACAAGTTTAACAGTAATAACTATCAAATCCGGTAGCATCGTCCTGTATTAATCTCTCTCTTCTCGAACTTCGCGTACTTTGCGCCTTCGCGGTTAAATCATTCCGATACAACCGGAATTGATATTATTCAGAATTTTATTCTCTCCCTCTGCTTCCTCTGTGTTCTAGAAAGGTTAAATCATTCCGATGCAACCGGAAACCAAATTTAAATTGGTCATAAATCAGAATCCTTTCGAGCCAAACCTTGAATACTAACTTGCAAAATCGACAAACCCAAAATCAGCAAAAACAACACCAGCCCGATCGTACAAGCATAACCGATTTCCAAATCCTTAAAAGCCCGTTCATAAAGATAATAAACAACAGTCTTAGAATTATTACGAGGCCCGCCTTGAGTCATAATATAAACTTCTTCAAAAACCTTAGTAGCAGAAATGGCCGAAATTACCGCCACCAAAACTAGATAAGGCTTCATCAACGGCACTGTAATATCCCAATGCTTCCTCCAACCATCAGAACCATCAATAGCAGCCGCCTCGTAAAGTTCCGCCTCAATAGCTTGCAGCCCAGCTAAATAAATTACCATATAATAACCCAAGCCTTTCCAGATAGTAACTGTCATGACACTAAAGATTGCCAACTTCGGATTAGCCAGCCAAGAAACAGCAGGCAAACCGACCATTTCCCCCAACTGATTCAGCAGTCCATTTTCAGCAAACAGCCATTTCCAAGCAATCCCAGCAACAACCATGGAAATCACCGCAGGCGTGTAATATGCTGCTCTAAACCAGTTCATCCCCCGGAGTTTCTGATTGCACAAAATTGCCATTCCCAGTGGTAAAACAACCAATATAGGCACAACCCAGGTGAGATAGAGGAGGGTGTTGCCCATAGTTTGCCAAAAAATGCGATCGCCCGCCAACCTCTGAAAATTCTGCAACCCTACCCACTGTGGCGCTTGAGTTAAGTCATACTCATAACTGGTAAAACTCAAATAAAAAGCCTGCAACGCCGGCCACAAAACAGTCAAACTCAACACAAATAAAGCGGGAAACAAAAATAAATAAGGTATTAGGTTGCGTCGGAAAAAAGTCAAAAACATGAATTTATTATTGGTTATTGGTTATTGGTTATTTGTTCTTGGTTATTTGTTATTTGTTATTTATGCACTCGTTCCAAGGTTCTGGCTATTGGTGACAACTTAAGACTCAAACCCATCATAAATGTCGCTTTTAACCGAAGTCTAAATCCCCCTCGCATCCCCACCCCACCCCAAGGGCAGGGCGGTTTCATTCTCAATAAAACGATGATTGTGTAGGGGTAGTGCCTTTTTTTGCCGACCCCCCTCACTTCCTTTGACAACGAGCAGTTTCAACCAGCGATCGCTCCCACAAACAAATAACCCGGATAGTGTTATTTAACTCCAGAAAACAAACCTTTCCAATCACCAGGAGCATTGCCATTTTCCCCCTCTTTCACCTCAAAAGTAACATTACAAGCTTCTGGCAAATCCAAAGCTTCCACGCACAATTGGGCAATATCTTCCCGACTAACTTTACCCTTAATATTGTCACCCTGGTCAAAGATTAAAGCTTTACCTCCCGGCTCTTCCGTCAAAGCACAAGGTCTAACCACAGTATAAGGTATCCCGCTCGATCGCACACAATCCTCCCCCTTCAACTTCCAAGTCAAAATCCCCCCCAACATATCATTCATTCTCACAGCAGGTGGCTCTTCCTCCAAATTAATTCCGGGGCGGCCTGGGCGCGTAACACCAGCCGAACTCACCATCACAAATCTGGGCAATTCTTGTTCAGAATAAGCTTTAACAGATTCTAATTGCAGTTGAAAACTACCCGGTGTAAATTTCGGATTCAGCGCGCCATCATACTCAAACTTACTCAGCATTAACTGAAAAGAATAAATAGTCTGAGCATTTAACCTAGAGCCATCTTTCACAGTCTTAGCACGGAAGACAGGAATCAGTTTTTCAAAGGGAATTGTGACAGTAATCCAGATATTGTAAACCGTATCAAAAGAATAACAATAGCCAATACCATCCCATTTCGCTTCGCTGCGAACAATCAGTTTGTAGCGCTTACCATCACCTTTCACTCGCAATTGAATTCCACTAAATCCTGTTAAATCAAGAGCACTCTCAAAATTCCGAGTCCGCACCGAAGCAAACCCCCCAGAATTGGCAGTAGAAACATTGCCTGTGAATAAAGCTGTATTATCTATCAGTCGGATCGAACTTTCGCTGACTCCACCCATCACAATATCATCAAGTGCACCCCAAGTTTCTTTCAAATCTTCAGTAGGTTTTGTGAAGTCAAAAATAGTTTTTTCTCCGGCTTTAATTAGCTGACTGCGAACAGCTTGCACTAAATTATTCACACCTTTGTACTCGACTATTTCGGGAACATCTACCACTTCTGGCATATAAAATTTGATGCCTTGATAGTATTTTTCACGGTTTGGGGTGTCTCCTTCTACCGGTTGAACACGAGTGCCAGTACAGCAGATAACGGCTTCTACTCCCTCAGTTACTAGCGGTGTTAAGGTTTCCGCTAGGGTGATATCTCCCTCGACTAATTCAACATTTTTACCCAGAATTTCTTGAGCTCTTTTGCTATCTCTCACCAGGGCTCGCACTCTGATTCCCCGCTGTTGCAGCCGCTTCACCACTCGTTTACCAACACCACCAGTAGCACCGGCTACAAGTACCAGCTTGGGTTGGTCTTTTTTAGTGTTGCCACTGCTGCCAAATAGTTGTTGCAGCCAGCTAATGCTGCCGATGAAAGGAATGACACCGAAATAAGCCAAGGTTTTGACAAATCTGCCGGCATCCCATTGGGCGGTATTTTTTTCAGTCACAGTCGCTTCCTCACAATTTGCTCAAATCTACTTAGCTGTTGGTCTATTTTAATTTTAATCTAAACTGCACGCACATTTTGTCACTTCACCGCTGCACTTTATTCATAACTTGGCTCAAGGGAATCTCAACAATAAACTCCGCTCCATCTCCGGGGGCGGAAATGCAAGTCAGTTTGCCACCGTGTTTTTCTACTACAATTTCCTTGCCTATAGCCAAACCAATTCCAGCCCCTTTACCGACTGGTTTAGTAGTAAAAAAAGGCTCAAAAATTTCTGGTTGCATTGCTTGTTCCATACCCATACCATTGTCAGCAATACGAATAACTCCCATCTGGCGAGCGGAATCAAATTCTGTTTTGATCCGAATTCTTCCTGACTTAACCCCCCCTGATTCTTGACCCAATTTAGGCGACAGATTATCCTTCCCCATGGCCTCTTCTATCGCATCAATGGCATTAGCTAACACATTCATAAATACTTGATTTATCTGCACAGGATAACACTCAATTAATGGCAAAGAACCGTACTCTTTAATCAGTTTAATTGCGGGTTTATCTGCCTTCGGTTTGAGTCGGTTGCTCAAAATCAACAAAGCGCTGTCGAGTCCATCGTGAATATCCACTGATTTAATCTCAGATTCGTCAATTCTAGAAAAATTTTGCAAAGACTGAACTATCTCCCGGATGCGATTTGCTCCTAGTTTCATGGAACCGAGCAATTTTGGCAAGTCTTCAATGATAAACTCTAATTCAGCGGCTTCTATTTCTGCTTGAATTTCTGGTGAGGGTGAGGGATAGTGTTCCTCGTAAAGCTGAACTAAATTAATTAATTTTTGGCTATATTCCTTGGCATAGCCTATATTGCCATAGATGAAATTAATTGGGTTACTGACTTCATAAGCCACCGCCGCCACCAACTGTCCTAAACTTGACATTCTTTCGCTTTGCACCAGTTGAGTTTGCGCCCGCTGAAGCTCGGACATCGCTGTTTTTAAATGAGCAGTCTTTTCCCGTTCTCTAGCGACTGATTCTGACAGGGCGGTATTTAATTTCGCTAGTTTTTCAGCTTGACGCAGCACTATATTAATCATGGCTTTTTTCAATTCCAATGCAGCCTCTATTTCGCACTCTTTCCAAGCTAATGATTTGCACTTCACATTTTCTTTCCACAGCTCGAAGGATTTCCTAGGAGACAGTCTTTCGCTGCCATCTTCGTCAATTTGAACTATTTTATTCGGGTTTCCCGCCCAATTTACAGTTCTAATTACTTCGGGGCGAAACCACAATACATATATTTTTTGAATCGGAGATATTGCGATAGCTAAACACCCGCTGGCTGTGTCTTTAAAGCTCTCTGCTTCTGGATAAGATTCTGCCAGGAAATCTGTATAAAATATTTCTTTGGTTAGCTGAGATTGCACCCAATTTATGAGTTTTTTTAAAGATGATTTGGGAGGTGTTTCCCCAACTTGATAGCAGTGTTCTCCAAATACTATTGCAGCTCCCGACGCATTGACTGATTCCAGTAAATTATGTTGGCACTTAATTAATACTTCTGACAAGTTTTCTGAGGTCGAGATGTCTTCAAAAATTTTGGTTTGAATAGATTTTAAGTGTAGCCGGTAGTCATAGTCTTCGTTACCTTCTTTTGATTGCAGTTCTAAAGACATGACTTGTCCAATAAATTCACAGGCTGCCCGCACTTCACAGTTAATATATTTAGGTGTGTAGTGGTGACAAGCAATCAAACCCCACAGTTTCTGATTTTTGATTAATGATATTGACATAGAAGCTGCAACGCCCATATTTTGGAGGTATTCTATGTGAATGGGAGAAACGCTTCTGAGAACGCTGAAACTCAGATCTAGGGGCTGGTTAGTAACAGGATTATTTGGTGAGATAATGGGGACTGGTTTGTAGTTAATATCGGGAATTAATCTCAGCCAATTTAACAAATAAAGTTGTCTGGCTTGTTTGGGAATATCTGAGCTGGGGTAGTTTAAGCCTAAAAAAGGACTCAGCATTTCTGCTTTGTTTTCAGCAATAATAGCCCCGTTACCTTTTCCATCAAATTGATAGACCATTACTCGGTCAAATCCTGTAATTCTTCTGATTTCTGCTACAGTAACTTGACATAAATTATTTAAATCGGGGGAGTTTTGAATCTGGTTTACAGTGGCTCTAACTGAGTGATAAAAGCTAAATACTGACATATTTGCTAGGGATTGAGCTAATTCAAGCTCAATGATTAATACTCCTTCCCACCTGTGGAGGATGCAGTCAAATTCTAAAATTTTTTCGGCTTTTTTTACGGATATTTTAAGAGGATTGATGGTTTTTAAGTTTTCCTTCAGCAAACAGACTTTTAGCTGTTCTAGCTCAGCTTGTTCTAAGAATAAACTCAAATTTTGACCGATCGCACTTTTAGCAGATATTCCCAGTAACTCTTGCGTATTTTCACTGATTTGCAGTATTTCTAGTTCAGGTTCGCTTACCGCCATCAGTACCCCGTGCGGCTGAATGTGTCCCGATATATGAATTGGTTCTCTGTCGCAGTTGGTCAAGTCAACTTCTTCGAGTGGTAAGATTGTGCTTTGTCTATTCATTTTCTGTGTTTTCCGTTGTACAATGTAAAGAGGGTTGTAGGGATTTCTGCTGTAATCTCCAATCCGATTTTGAGCGCGATCGTCCCGATGGACTAACTAGGGACACTTGAGCCTGTCACTACCGCAGACGATCGCTCTACCGCTCATCCTTGACTCCCGCATCAATAGATAGAATATGAGCTTAAATTCCTGTTCTTCGAGCAGCGTCAGCCTTTGTGACATTTGAGCTGGTCGATGTCTCCTACAATTATAAATATTCTGTTTTAATTATTACAGTAATTGTTTCCATTACTCAACGGATATTAATTTTTTTCAATAATCCATCTGTTGACAGTTTACCAGCAGTAGGAACGGGAGAGAAATATGTCTGGGGAGTGACCTGCAATATCAAATATTAAGTTATGGTGAGGGTGCTAAGATAGGCAAGTCAAATCAAGTTAAGCTCTTTAAGTATATTCAACAGGTTCCCTAATTAGATTAATGCTCGACTTTAATACAGTTACCGAATTTTCCCATACCTACTGCGTAGCTATCTGTGCATTTTTAGTCCCAGCCAACTTGCTGATGACTTTGCAGACAGTGATTTGGACAGGACAAAAGCGACCTCGAATTCAAGTGGGAGCCTCTGTGCTTCTTGCTAGTCTCTTCGCGATGACAATGATATTTCATGTTTTTAGTTGGTTCGCCATTGGGGTAGTAATGCCTCCCACGTACATCTTACTATTAATGGCAATCACTTGTCTGACAATCAACGTCTGGGCGATCGCTCATCCTGGAAGTATCATCAAATTAATGGGAGTTTTGGACTCGGTTGTT
Source organism: Microcoleus sp. EPA2 (assembly GCA_020882975.1). Classification (GTDB taxonomy): domain Bacteria; phylum Cyanobacteriota; class Cyanobacteriia; order Cyanobacteriales; family Microcoleaceae; genus Microcoleus. The sequence goes on from JAHRFD010000005.1 coordinate 102,177, forward strand.
AGGGAAAATTTCCTAAAAAATAAATCCAGGGGTTTAAGATTTGAGCGACGACAAAATTTGCAGTAACTCACAACAGAAAACTCTATGGCTCCTACAGTTTTGATTACAGGCGCTTCTCAAGGAAGTGGCAAAGCAACGGCACTTTTATTTGCCAAGTCAGGCTACGATGTCGTGATGACAGCTCGTCAGCCCGAAAGATTAGCAGCAGCCGCGGCAATGGTGGAACATCAAGGCAATTCGGTGTTAGCTATTCCCGCCGATGTGGGCGATGTTCAACAAGTGCGATCGCTCGTTGAAAAAGCCCTCTCTTTTTATGGTAACATCGATGTGTTAGTCAACAATGCCGGCATCTGTTTAACGGGACCGATGGAGCAAACTACCACCGAAGATTGGCAGAAATTAATGAATACTAATTTTTGGGGATGTGTTCACACAATCCAAGAACTTTTGCCACATTTCTTATCCCGAAAAACTGGTACAATCGTTAATGTCGGCTCGATTGGTGGCAAAATGCCTTTGCCTCAAATGACTGCCTATTGTGCTAGCAAATATGCGTTGACAGGTTTAACCGAAACCTTGCGATTGGAATTAGCACCTCAAGGAATTCAAGTTTGTGCCGTACATCCGGGCTTAATTAACAGTGATTTTTTAGAAAGAGCTCAGTTTCGCGATCGCCACCAACCAGCAGCCGAACTGCGTCGTCAGGAAATGAGCGAAATGCTGAAATCTAACTGGGCAAATCAGCCAGAAGATATTGCCAAGGCGATTTGGGGCGCGGTGAAAAATAAGCGTGCTGAAGTCACCGTCGGCCCTGCATTTATAGCTGCCGAAGCCTATCGCCTATTCCCCGGTTTAATGCAGTGGGCAATGGAGAAAGGTAATGGGTAATTGGGAATTGGGAATTGGGAATTGGCAAGAGAAAGCAATTCAAAAACTCCGCTATCGAACAGTTTTTAAGGTCAGTTAAAACTTAGATATTGCACCATTCTAAAGAACTGGTAGGGGCGGGTTCACACATAGCCTTAAAGGTTGCAAACAGGTTAAATAAACCCGCCCTCACTCACCAAAAAGCTGCTTATTGACATTGGTGCAATATCTCAGTTACAACTTACTCAAATACTAACAAACAGTCGGTTTCAACCGACTTTAGCTATGAGACAGGGACTTAAGTCCCTGTCGGAGTTTAGCAACAGAAATAATCAATCAATTAGCTAATTCAAAGCACAGAACTAGCATTAATAAAACGACCAGTTAAATCGGCTGGTGTTACATTCAACACAGTCCCTAACAAAGCATTCGTAAAACCAAATCTAATATTAGTAGCTTCCACACGCCCATTACCATCGGGATCGAGGTCTCGCTGGGAGATACCACCCTTGGCTAACAAGCTAGTACCACCTGCTACAGTGGCGGGATCGATCAGCAACAATCTGGGGTCATTCAGGCTATAATTTACCTGTTCAAAGGAGATATTACTGGTGGTAAATGCCGTGCTAATTCCCAGGGAATCATTAAATTTATCAAAATCCACAATTACGGCGTCAGGAACTTCAAAGCCCAGGATTTTTTGTCCGGCTTGATCGACTCGAAGCACAAAAACATCGCTGCCTCCAGCACCTTTATAAATATCAACATCTCTGTCACCAATTAAAGTATCATTACCATCACCACCCACTAACAAATCAATACCTTGACCCCCACGCAACAAATCATTTCCCACGCCACCATCCAGAAAATCACTATTTCTGTCCCCGGTGAGGAAATCATTGCCAATTTCTCCTAAAATATCGTCATCACCCTTACCACCATAAATAGAATCATTACCCGCACCACCTAAGAGACTGTCTTTGTCATCGTTGCCAAAAATCCGTTCGGCATCCGATGAACCTGTAACAGCATCATTCCCACCCAGCAGCCAAACTCCCCCAGGAAAATTAGCAACTTGTCCCGGTGTAAGTGTAATATTTTCGGGAGAATTGTCTCCTACCAAACGAGGAATGCCGGAATTATCTGGTTTAAGTGCCATAGTTGTAAACTGATTGAGATGTAATAATGAATAGGTTGCAATATTCTGATTCTACAGTCCGTAAGGATTGATTCTGGAAGAATCTGACACAATTTTTAACTATTGCATCTTCGCACCAGCCAGCGGAAAATATACTAGATTGAAATAAAAGTTAAACCTTAAGCTAATGCCAATTATCTTAGTTGAAGACTTGAGCAAAATTTATCCCATCGCCATTAAAGAACCGGGACTAAAAGGAACTCTCCAACACTTTTTTAAGCGCACTTACCGCAATGTGAAAGCCGTTGAGGGAGTTTCTTTTAGTATTGAACCGGGGGAAGTTGTGGGCTTTCTTGGGGCTAATGGCGCGGGCAAAACTACGACGCTGAAAATGCTGACTGGTTTAATTTATCCCTCTACTGGTACTGTGAAAGTGTGCGATCGCATTCCATTTCGCCGCCAAGCCGATTTTTTGCAAAAAATCACCCTAGTCATGGGGCAAAAACAGCAGCTAATCTGGGATTTGCCAGTGCTGGACTCTCTGAGAATCAATGCCGCTGTCTACGGAATCCCTGAGAAAGATTATCGACTGCGAGTGGGGGAACTGACGGAGATGTTATCCCTAGAAGGCAAGTTAAATCAGCCAGTGCGAAAACTGTCTTTAGGCGAACGCATGAAAGCGGAATTGATGGCAGCATTGTTGCACCAACCGGAGGTATTATTTTTAGATGAACCGACATTAGGCTTAGATATAAATGCGCAGTTTAGTGTCAGAAAATTTCTGCGGGAATATAACGAACGCTATCAAGCAACGGTGCTGTTGACGAGTCACTACATGGCAGACATTACTGCTTTGTGCAAACGAGTTTTGTTAATCCATGAAGGGCAATTAGTTTATGATGGCAACTTGGATGGATTGCTAGATAGATTTGCACCTTATCGACAAGTTCAGGTAGAATTAGCCAATCCGCTATCTCAAGATCGTGCTTCTGCTTACGGGGAGGTAGAATCTATGGAAGGACAATCGGTGCGATTTTTGCTAAAAAGGGAGGAATTGATGGTGGGGGTAGCGAAGATGTTGGCCGAGTTGGAAGTGGTGGATTTGACTGTTACCGATCCGCCCATTGAAGAGGTAATTGGCAGAGTTTTTCGCACGGGAAAAGTGTAATATTTTTGAATAAGATAGTTTTCAATAACAGGCAAGATGCCTGTTCCACAATACTTTTTGTGGAACGGGCTTATAGCTTGTTGCTAAGATGGAGAAATTAAATCTACAACTGACATGAAAAAATCTATCAGAATTGCTAAAACTTTGCTAACTGCCTACTACGCTTATATGCTAGAATACCGAGCCGAATTGCTGTTGTGGGCGCTGTCGGGAGTTTTGCCGTTTATCTTGATGGGTGTGTGGATGCGGGCGGCACAAACTGGAGAATTTGAGCTGAAGTCCATCGACTTTGCCCGTTATTTTTTAGCTGCGTTCATTGTGCGACAAACCAATGTCGTTTGGGTGATTTGGGAATTTGAAAAACAAGTAGTACAAGGAACTTTATCTAATAAGTTGTTGCAGCCTCTCGATCCAGTATGGCATCATTTTGCCTCTCACGTTTCGGAAAGGTTTGCGCGGCTACCGTTTGTATTCGGATTAACCCTGATATTTTTTGCGCTTTACCCCCAGTCTTTTTGGTTGCCTAGTGCTGGCAGATTTTTGCTGTTTATGCTAGTGATTGCATTGGCTTTTTGCCTAAGATTCCTGATCCAGTATACCTTTGCGCTGTTTGCTTTTTGGTTAGAACGGGCCAGTGCGATCGAACAATTTTGGTTTTTAATTTATCTATTCCTCTCTGGACTGGTTGCGCCCCTAGAAGTGTTTCCTGCACCAGTACGCGAAGTAGTTTTGTGGACACCTTTTCCTTATTTAATTCATTTTCCTGCTGCAATTTTAATTGGATTACCTGTTGATGTAGGGCGCGGTTTGTTGGTAATGTTTGCTTGGGGTGCAGTGTTTTTTGTATGGAATCGCTGGCTGTGGCGACAGGGTTTGAAACAATATTCGGGAATGGGAGCTTAAATAATAATTAAAAATTGGCAAAAAGTAAGTTTAGTCACCGAAAAAAATATGCGTCTTCATGTCAAAGATACTTCCAAGATACCTAGGGATGAGATTATGCAAAAACTCAATATATGTTCTTCAATAATTGCATAATATTTAATATCTTGTATCTATAAATACAAATTGTTGTTCAAAATTCTTATATCAATAAAACAACGACTGATATAAGGGATTAAATAGATTCTAATGACAGCCAAAAAAAACCTCGTTGTAATCGGCAATGGCATGGTTGGCCACAAATTCCTAGAGTTAATGGTCAACTTAGATGCTGCGAAATACTGGAATTTAATTACTTTCTGCGAAGAACCTCGCGTCGCTTACGATCGCGTCAACCTCAGCGGTTTTTTCTCTGGAAAAACAGCGGGAGATTTATCTCTAGTTGAACCTGGTTTTTATCAAGAAAATGGCATTCAAATTCACATCGGCGACAAAGCAGTTGCGATTAATCGGGAACAAAAAACAGTCTCTTCAGCAAATGGTTTAGAAGTTCCCTACGAGAAAATTGTTCTCGCCACTGGTTCCTATCCATTTGTACCGCCTATTAAAGGCAAAGAGGCTGAGGGGACTTTTGTTTATCGGACAATTGATGACTTGGAGGCGATGTCAGATTACGCGAAAAATTGCCAGGTTGGGGTAGTAATCGGTGGCGGTTTATTGGGCTTAGAATGTGCCAATGCTTTGCAAAATATGGGTTTGAAAACTCATGTGGTTGAGTTTGCATCGCGACTGATGCCTGTACAGGTTGATGAAGCTGGTGGTGCAATTCTTCGTAACAAAATAGAAGAGTTGGGAGTTTCGGTTCATACCAGTAAGTCTACTACTGAAATTGTCAGTGAAGATGGCAAAGTTACCAAAATGCTGTTTGCTGATGGTTCGGAATTAGCCACAGATATGATCGTGTTTTCTGCCGGGATTCGCCCCCGCGATGAAATTGCCAGAGATTGTGGCATTGAAGTGGGTGAACGGGGTGGTATTGTGATTAACGATCGGTGTCAAACATCTGATTCTGATATTTATGCGATCGGGGAATGCGCGCTTTATGACAATCGGATTTACGGCTTAGTTGCTCCGGGTTATACCATGGCTGGAGTCGCAGCTAATATTTTAAGCAGTTTAGTAGATGACGGCGCAGATGCCGGTGCCACAAGCACTTTTACTGGTGCGGATATGTCCACAAAACTCAAACTTTTGGGGGTGGATGTTGCTAGTTTTGGAGATGCTTTTGCTAAGTCTCCCGATGCTAAGGAAATTGTTGTGGCTGACACATTCCAAGGTGTTTACAAAAAATTAGTCTTGAATCAAGATGGGAGCCGAATTTTAGGTGGAATTCTCGTGGGAGATGCTTCTGCTTACGGCACTTTGTTGCAATTTATGCAAAATGGAATTGCTCTACCTCCCCATCCTGAAGATTTGTTGATGCCGCCACGAGCAGGCGGAGTCCCTGCTGGTTTGGGAGTGGATAGTTTGCCGGATTCTGCTCAAATTTGTTCTTGCAATAATGTCAGTAAAGGGCAGATTTGTGCTGCTATTCGCGATCGCAATTTAACTGATGTTGCCAGCGTCAAGAAATGCACCCAAGCTGGTACGGGCTGCGGTGGTTGCGTGCCTCTGGTGACAGACATCTTCAAGTCTGAGATGAAGAAAGCCGGGGTTGCTGTCAAAAACCACCTCTGCGAGCATTTTGAATATTCTCGCCAAGAATTGTACCATTTAGTGCGCTCTCAGGGGATTAAAACTTTTGAAGAGGCGATCGCCAAACATGGCAAAGGTAAGGGCTGCGAAATTTGCAAACCTGCGGTTGCTTCCATGCTGGCTTCTACTTGGAACGAGCATATTTTAGACAAGTCTCATGTTGGTTTGCAAGATACAAATGATTACTTTTTGGCAAATATTCAACGCGATGGTACTTATTCGGTGGTGCCACGGATTCCGGGTGGAGAAATTACTCCCGATAAGTTGATTGTTTTGGGGGAAGTTGCCAAGGAATTTGGACTTTATACTAAGATTACTGGCGGGCAACGGATCGATTTGTTTGGGGCTCGTGTGGATCAGTTGCCACATATTTGGCATCGGTTAATTGATGCAGGATTTGAGTCGGGACACGCTTATGGTAAGGCTTTGCGGACTGTAAAATCTTGTGTGGGTAGCACTTGGTGTCGCTTTGGGGTGCAGGATTCTACGAGTTTGGCGATCGAGGTTGAATTGCGCTATCGTGGTTTGCGATCGCCTCACAAGCTCAAATCTGCTGTCTCTGGTTGCACTCGCGAATGTGCGGAAGCTCAAAGCAAGGATTTTGGGATTATTGCCACTGAAAATGGTTGGAATTTGTACGTGTGTGGCAATGGTGGCATTAAGCCACAGCACGCGGTTTTGCTGGCTGCGGATATCGATAAGGAAACTTTGATTAAGTATATCGATCGCTTTTTGATTCTCTATATCCGCACTGCCGATCGCCTGGAACGTACCGCTACATGGTTTAATAAACTTGAGGGCGGAATTGAATACTTAAAACAGGTGATTATTGAGGATTCTCTGGGTATTTGTGCTGAGTTAGAAGCGCAAATGGAGCATTTAGTGAATACTTATCAATGTGAGTGGAAAACGACGATTGAAGACCCTCACAAGGTGCAACGATTCCAACATTTTGTAAATTCTGATTCACCAGATCCGAGTATTGTTCGTGTTGCGGAAAGGGGACAAACACGGCCACCTTACGAACATGAAAAGGCTTTGGTTGGAGTTTCGGAATAAACCCTCCCCAGCCACTCTTGGCAACCGGGCGTGGGATTGCCCGTACAGATGTTTCAGGAATTGGGACAGTCACGGGGGGCTTCTCCTAGAAGAGAATGAAACACCCTTGCTATAACCCCGCTTAATCAGGCAGGGCTGTTTCATTCTCAGGAAAATCAGGCTGTTGTAGGGGTAGTGCCCCCGTGCCTACCCTCCCACTAGATATAGCAATCCTAAATTATTTGTGAATTTCTTACTCCCTCCCCTTAATAAGGGGAGGGTTGGGGTGGGGTAAAAAACTTTACGACTCATTTAGGACTGCTATAGAAGTAAATTAACAGGAAAAAAACATGATTCAATCATTATCGGTTGCCGATACAGTCACAACTTGGGTAGATGTATGTTCCCTAGATGCGATCGCCCCGAATACAGGAGTTTGTGCTTTAGTAGCCGACAAACAAGTGGCGATTTTTCGAGTAGGAAATGGCGATGAACTTTATGCCCTCAGCAATTACGATCCGTTTAGCAAGGCTTTTGTGTTGTCGCGGGGACTTGTGGGCGATCGCCACGGCATTCTGAAAGTAGCTTCTCCCATTTACAAGCACAACTTTAGCCTAACTACTGGACAATGTTTGGACGATGAAACGGTAAAAATTCCCACTTTTGTGGTTAAAGTTGTAGGCGATCGCGTACAAGTAGCTATTGCCTAGATTTTCCCCTGTGATTATTTAAGCCAAATCCGCCACCAGCTCAGACTTTTCTGAATGGTGGCGGATTTTGCATTCAAACGAACACGAACCAGAGGTTTTAGTATAAAATAGAGGTAATTTGCTCAGTAAAACCCCTTAATTAATACCATTTCCAAAAACAATGCAACAGTAGTGACAGGGTGTTGACTTGATGTCAAAAAGCCCACAATATCAACTGTAGCAACTGTTTTGAGAAGGAATATAACTGGGAAATACTGGTTAATTTTCTCTAGGAGAATGCCGAAGCTAGAAAGTAGAAATTTTACTTAAACTTCTTAAAACATCAACAAAACTAGAAATTTTAATCAGGCAAGGGGGAGTAGATTTATGATTTTAAAGGCAAACAAGTTTCAGGGGGCGGGAAAGCATCGGTATGTTACAAACCAAGATTGCATCTCAAAAATTCCAGACATCGACTGAGTTAATTAATCTACAATTAAACACAGCTAAACTGAGTTTATCTGAACTAAAATCCCAAGTTTTCGATCGTCACTGGCGACAGGAATCTTGGCATGAGATTTTGGTGGAAATAGCAGCCAGCCTCGACCCAGAAACCGCCAGCGAAATCCTAGAATATTTAACAGATAAGAACGGTAAGGAGCAAAAGTTTGTCAATTTATTTTTGGCAGCCAAATGTCTCTCAAGAATTCCGGGAAGAGTAAATAAACAAACAGAAATTAAACTGTTAAAGGCTTTAAAAAAATTATCGCAATATGGCATGGGTTTCCTGATTCTTTATCAAACAGGCCAAGAATTGCAAGAAACATATCAAATTCGTTCCCAAGCGATCGCAGCGATCGCCCAAACTTGGAAAAATGACCCCCAAACTCTGCCCTGGCTGAAAATACTCGCTCACTCCAACGACAGTGGCGAAATCCGAGCTACCGCCGTCGAAGCCCTAGCCCGCGGTTGGCCAGACAATCCAGAAATTTACCTGATGCTCAAAAACTTAGCCACCTCCGATCCCAGTTGGGCAGTGCGATCGACCGCAGTCACAGAAATCGCCCTAGCTTGGCCAGACTCCAACGATACCAGACCGCTGCTGACTAAGCTGGCTCTGTCCGATCGCAGCCCCGCTGTTCGCACCTGTGCACTATGTATTTTGGCCCAGAATTGGCACGATCGAACCGACACCTTACTCTTACTCAGAAGCATCGCCGACACGGACGAAAATTTGGGAGTTCAAGTCGCAGCTTGGCGAGCCATAGCCTCTGCTTGGCGATCGGTTTTAGGCACTTTTTCCCTACTCAAAAACCTCGCCCACACAGGAAGTTCTACTCTACGAACAGTAGCAGTGCAGGAGTTGGCATCCGGTTGGCCCACAGCACCCGATGTTTGTCTGCTGCTAAAAACCCTAGCTCGTGAGGATAGCAGCAAAGAAGTGCGGATAGCGGCGATCGCAGAATTGGCCGCCCGCTGGCGGGATGAACCAGAGATTTATCCGCTGCTGAGAACTCTAGGAGAGTCCGACGAAAGTTCGCCCGTCCGAATTGCGGCAGTGCAAGCAGTGGCCTCTGGCTGGCCAGACAACCCCGCAACTCTACCTTTTTTGCAAAATCTAGCTAGGGGCGATCGTGATTCCGAACTGCGAGAAATAGCCCTACAACAGATAGCCGCAGGTTGGCCAGACAGCCCCGAAACTCTGCCCCTGCTGCAACAAATAGCTGATTCCGAAGATTACTGGACTGTGCGGGAGGTAGTGGTGGAAGCCGTGGCTGCACTACCCTCTGGGAGTCTGGAAGTGTTTGTCTGGTTGCAAAATCTCGCCCAGTCGGACAGACATCTCAACGTCCGAGAAACTGCTGTCAAACAAATAGCCTCTCGCTGGTCTTATTTGGGCGACACCCTACCTTTTTTGAAAAGCCTAGTGGACTCGGAGCAAGATTCTCACCTGCTGAGTGTGCTGGTATGTGCGATCGTCGGCGGATGGCCAGAGGACTCGGAAACCTTATCTTGGCTGAAACTTCAGCTTGATTCTGGGGATGCGGTGGTTCGCCAAGCTGCGGTGCAAGAGTTGGCTCGCCACTGGCCCGACAATCCTGAAACTTGGATGCTGTTGGAGGCTAAAGCAGAGGGCGATGAGAGCCCCGCTGTCAGACAAATGGCTTTGCAAAAGTTAGCGCGCGGTGGGACAGATGAATCGCAGATTTTTCAGTGGCTCCAGATGAGAGCTCAACATGATGAAGATTCTCAGGTGCGGGCGATCGCCCTGGTAGAGTTGATGCGGGGATGGAAAGACTCGCCGGGAATGTTTGAGTTTTTGCGCGATCGGGCCCTGAGCGATCCCTACGGTCCAAAAGGTTCTTTTCCATACAATCCCAGGTTTACAGCTTTGGAAGCCATCCTCGAACACTATCCCGAAAATTCCGGTGTTTTGCCTTTGTTGCGATCGCTTGCAATTTCCGACACCGACGAGCAAGTCCGGGCCTTGGCCAGTCTCCGGCTCAAAAGTGAAGAATGGTAGACGGAAACAATCTTTTATCTCAAATCCGGGGGGTGAGTAACCCGGATTTAGCAGGAGTAGTCCCCAACTTAAAAAGCTCAAAAAGCTCAAGTTGTTGGCTGGCTTTATGAGATTGGTAATAAATAAATTCCTTGCTAGTTTTACCTGCAACACCCTTGAGATCTAGTAAAGGCTTAAATGGCAAATAATCTCCGCAATCCCCTTCGCAAAATATAACTTCTCCCTTCCTATTCTTTGCCCACACTGCCAATTGATTGTAATCAATCAGTTTGCTACTGTATCTGTAACCTTTACCAGCATTTTCTTTATAGGGCGGGTCAATAAACCAAGTTGCTTCTACGTCAGGAGCTAGTGTATAATCCCCGCTAATAATTTTCCAATGCTTAACTTTGAAAAGATTTTCCGCCATGTATCGTTTACTGATTTCCCAATTTCTAGCTAAAACAGGAGTTACTTTAATAGTCTTGTAATGAAAAGCCATTTTCGTAGCAGCATGAATAATGTGAAGTAACTCCGAACTCTTTTCACCAACTGCTAAATCAGGTAAGTTACTAATTTTTGATGGTGTCGCCTCATCGATCAACCACTGCCAAATCTTAGAAACTTCCTCATCCCTCTCAATCAGGATAACTTCCTTCTGCCAATAATTACCATAGAGTGAATAAGCTGCTGAACCTGCAAACGGTTCTATAATGGCATCAAAGTTAGGAGCAGGGTAATGTTTGGCTATTTGCTTTTTTCTGCCGTAGTAGTAGAACATTTACTATTTATTGAAAACTTAATATATTTGAAAACTATAGTAATATAACATCCTCTCTTCATCCTCCTGTATTAAACTCTCTCTTCTCTTGGCGTACTACCCTACGGGAACCCCTGCGGGGAACGCACCTTCGCGGTTAAATCACCTGACGATACAACCGGAATTGATCTAAAAAAATAAACAATTTTTCAAGATGTTTATTCATTCCCATAACAGTGCGATCGCCAACCGTACCGCTTCCCCCATCATCGAACAACGAACTCGATCCGATGCAGTTTTTTCCCAGTGCAGCAACTGTCCCCGAAAACCAGCATCTTGCTTCGCACGCTGAACTATCGCCTGACAAATCACTTTTTTCTGAATCTGTTCAGTCGGGATACCTTGCTGCTTCAAATAATCCAACAGTCGCTGTACGCTATCTGTGAATTTATCCGGTGTCTGAGACATCAAAATAAAAGAAATCTGGCGCACCATTTTTTGATAAATTTCTTGTCTTCTCTGCAACACATCCTGTGGCGGTGGTGGTGGTGGCGGTGGTGGCGGTGGCGGTGGTGGTGATGACGTAGACTGCTCATCCCCATTGGTTTCTGCAACGGCCAAGTCTAGCAAACCCAAAATTGCAGTACCCTTAGCTAAAACCTTTTTCAACATATCTGGATAAAGCTCCAAAATGCGATCGCTCAAAATCTTGCCATTCACCAAACGATTCGCACTCAACCGCAATAAATGCTGCTCCTGGGCCGACTCAAAAAATTGAACATTCAACTTCAGTTCGCAACTCTCCAACTCCAGCCGCAGCAACGTAAAAATCAAAGCACTCCAATTAGGAGATTCAGCAAAATAGACCTCGACAAGAGAAGTTTCATCTTGATGGTGCTTCCCAAATTCTCCCAACTCAAAATCCCGATCCACCGGAAAACGATTACCCGGAACTTTCGCAGCATAATCAAACTGATTAAAAACATATCGGCAGTCAACCTTAGACAAATCTACATCTTGAACTTGCCAATTTTGAATACAACAACCCGTAAGCTGCGCCCCCTCCAGATTCGTCCGAATCAAACGGCACTCGATCAAAAAAGCATCTCTTAAATCCGCCTCCGCCAACATCGCATCCATCAAATAAGCACCACTCAAATCAGCCTTCCGCAAATCAGCATTACGCAAATTAGCTTCACTCAAATCAGCCCGCAGCAAATACACTTGTTGCAAGTTAGTTCGCAGCAAATGTGCCTTTTTAAAACTAGCCTTCAACAGATAAGCACCGGAAAAATTAGCTCTACTCAAATCAGCATTATCCAGCACCGCTTCCGTTAAATCAGCCCCAGCCAGGATCGCCCGGTGCAAGTCAGCTTCACTTAGATTTGCCGATCGCATTTGAGCACCATTGAGATCGGCTTCAATCAAATTTACACCCCTTAAGATTGCCGAGCGCAAATTCGCTTCAACCAAGTGAGCTTCCCGCAAATTAGCACCAGTTAAATTAGCACCAACAAGACTAGCACGGTTGAGATTTGCCTCCATCAATTCCGCCCCAATTAACTTAGCCCCGTCGAGTTTAGCCCTTTCCAAATTAATTTGGTCTGATTTCACCAAGCTCAAATCCGCCCCGCCCAAATCCGCCTCTTGCAGCACCACCCAATTCATGTCTGCACCTTCGAGACAACACAAACGCAAATCCGCCTTCGCCAAATTTGCGCCACTCAAATTAGACTGACTCAGATTCGCCCCTGTGATTACCGCACTGCGGAGATCCGCGCGCCGTAAACAAGCCCCAATTAACTTAGCATTACTCAAATTTGACCAGCTTAAATTAGCACCAGTCAAATTAGCACCAGTCAGGTCTATTTCTTTCAGGTTGACACCGCTTAAACTAGCACCACTGAGGTCAATGTGAGCAAAGTTCCGCTCTCCCTGTTGATAGCGCTGTAAAAATTCCTGTATTTGCATTCGGCAGATTTGTGGGCTAGCAATGAAGGCGTTGTATTACCAGCTTTACCAAAAAGCTGGGTTTAAAGCCCCGTCCTTAGAGGACGGCTTTAATTTAAGTGTAAAGATTTCTTGCAATCCGTCAGTTTATAGCCACAATTGCTCGTAAGCATGATAAAATCATCCCATGATTGTACTAGAGTTCAAGTTAAAAGGCAAACCACAGCAATACCGGGTCATTGACGAAATGATTCGCACAGCTCAGTTTGTCCGAAACAAAGCTCTCAGATACTGGATCGACAATCAGGGAGTTAAATTATCAGACCTGTACAAACAATGTGCCATCATGGCGAAAGAGTTTGAATGGGCGGGCAAACTTAACTCAATGGCACGTCAAGCTTCTGCTGAACGTGCCATTTTTGCTATTCAACGTTTCTTCGCTAATTGTAAAGCAAAAAAGCCAGGGAAAAAGGGATATCCGCAATTCAAAACGCATACACGTTCCGTAGAATACAAGACATCAGGCTGGGCGCTTTCCACCGACAAAAGATCTCTGACTTTCACGGATGGTTTTGCTGCTGGGAAGTTTAAGTTAATTGGCTCTCGTGATTTGCATTTCTCGACGCCCAACGAAATCAAGCGAGTCAGAGTAATTCATCGTGCCGACGGTTACTATGCTCAGTTCTGTATCAACGTAGAACGAACAGAGGAAGTAGTTCCTACGGGTAAAGCCATTGGCATAGATGTAGGGTTAAACCATTTCTTGACGGATAGCAATGGGGAAACGGTGCCAAATCCCCGACATCTTCGTAAAAGTGAAAGAGCTTTAAAACGGTTGCAGAAACGGGTTTCTCGGAAAAAGAAAGGTTCTGGCAATCGCAAGAAAGCCATCAATAAGTTAGGCAGAAAACACTTAAAAGTCAGCAGGCAGCGTAAAGACTTCGCCATCAAAACGGCGTTGTGCGTAGTGAAATCTAGCGATTTCGTAGCCCATGAAGACCTTCAAGTAAGAAACATGGTGAAAAACCATAAACTTGCTAAATGGATTAGCGATGCAGCATGGTCACAGTTTGCTCAATGGTTGCAATATTTTGGCACAGTGTACGGCAAAATAGTAGTTGCTGTAGCGCCTCAATACACTTCCCAAGATTGTTCGAGTTGTGGGAATCGCGTTCTCAAATCCCTGTCCGTTAGAACTCATGTTTGCAGTTGCGGTGCGGTATTAGACCGCGACTGCAATGCAGCGAAGAATATTCTGGCGAAAGGATTGAAACAGGCAGGAATTAATTTAAATACGGTGGGGCACACCGGAATTAACGCTTGGGGACAGACCGACCTCTAGTCGTTGGTGGTGACATCAACGGGCAAGTTGACTGGTTGAGCCAAGAATCCCCGCGCGTTCACGCGCCCGGAGTGTCAAAGATTATTCTATATCAAAACAGCAGCACGAATATTTTAAGATGTCGCGCCTTTAAATTGTCTACTAAAATCGTGGTTAAAAAAGAGTCAAATTCTCTCCCCCTCTCCCTTTTCCCCCTTTTTTCTCCCTTTGTCTCCCTCTCGCCTCCTGTACCCACACACACTTTAGATGCGTAGCAGTTGACTATTCTCGCCGGAAAATGCTTTTACAGAAAGCGCTGCAATTCCTGCTGTAAATATTGGCACCATTTAGTCGCTAGAGGAATTTCTGTAAAGGGAACCTGGACAGCAGCAGCATCTTGAGTATCTTTTAACAAAAATTCTAGGACGATCGGACTTCCAGCACTAGGCGGATTTTCTAAATCTACCACAGAGCCGTTAACTAACACTTGCAGTGACTGCACATTTTTCAAGGAAAAAGTTTGCAAGTTAACAGGTCCACTGCGAGTAGGCTTTCCCCAGGTTAAACAATCTTCTTGCTGACCAAGCACAGCATAAATATCGTACTTTGCCCGATCGAACTTTTCGGCCCACACACGATAAGCTTCCAGTTTTTGATACTCGTTCCATCCAGCCCAAGCCAGAAAAATAAAAATTGCTAGCAGTGGCAGCCACATTAAACCTCTTTCCATATTAATTGATTGTTGATTGTTGATTGTTGATTGTTGACTGTTGACGGTTGATTGTTGACTGTTGATTGTTGACTGTTGACTGTTGACTGTTGATTATCAATTATTGACTAACAACCTATTAAATTGGTATTAACCCATAACCAATAACTATTAACCAATAACTATTAACCAATAACTATTAACTAATAACTATTAACTATTAAGGTGACGTGCTCTGCGGGGGGGGTGGCAGTTCAGGTGAGGGTGAGGGAAGCTCCGACGGAGTAGCAGACGGACTTTCCGGCGGTGGCGGAACTTGACCCGGTACTGGTTCGGAATTTTGGAGGCTTCGCACCCACAAACCTAAACCACCGCAAACCAACACAATCGCCAACAGTCCCAGCAGCGGGAGCAAACGCTGCAATCCCGGCTGTTTTTGAGCAGGTTCCTCGGCGGGGGCAGTTTCTGGGTACAGCAACTGTTTGGAGGATTCTGAAAGTTGAGACTGAGACTGTGTTTGAGGCATCGAGAGTGATTTCTTCAATGACACCGAGCCCGACATCGGCTTTGACATGGGCAATGACACCGACGGCGACACCGGTGCTGACTCCTCAGTCGGTTGAAATAAGATCAATTTCTCCGGCGACATCCGAAAGTGAGTCATGACTACAGAAGTGTTGTCATAGCCGTTTTTCTCATTTCCCAGGTTAATCAGATACTCAACGGCCACCTCCAAAGACATTTCGCCCTTAAGTACCGCAGGGCCATAACTCTCCCAAGATTGCTCCACCCAGTCATTGTCGCTTAAACCGTCGGAACATAGCAGCAACAAACCTTCATCTTCCACAATAAATCGCTGAATCGTGGGTTGCAGGAAATCGCCGTCCCGCGTGCCCAAGGCTTGAGTCAGAGCTCCTGCATCGCTTCGCCTTTGGCTTTCCCAATACAAACTATGTCCCAGTCGCACTTCCCTAGAAGCCACATCGTCATCCACAGTCAGCCGCTGGCAAGAATTTTCTGCGATCCAATAGGCGCGACTATCTCCCACATTCACCAAATAGAGTTCGTGGCCGTTATTCGATCGCACATCCTCCGAAACAACCTTAATTTTTTGAGGTAACTGGAGAGCCATGACCAAAGTTGTCCCCATCCGCTCCCGTAACTCCTTTCCCTGCTCGTTATTCTGAGCGGAAATCACATTATTGACAACTCTCACAATCTCTTGAAGTTGTTTTGTGACCATTGTCGGTATCATCAACTCATCTTGTTCAGCGATTTCTGCCAGGAAATTTTGAATCAAAGCTTTCAGAGACTGCACCGCTAATTGACTGGCAACTTCTCCACCTTCATGACCTCCAACCCCATCGCAAACTATGGTCAAATAAGGCAGCAATTTGTCACTTCCAGAAATTTTGCTAAATTTAAAATCCGCAGCATTCGGATAGCAACTATCTTCATTTTGAGAACGTTGAGGTCCGGTATCCGTCATCCCAAACACATCTAAATGTAAAGGTAATTGGGCGGCTTGTTCTAAGAGTAAATCATTGAGTTCGAGGGCGATCGCCTCAAAATTCATGCTGCTGCGGCGCATAAACCGACAAATTTCTCCCAGTCTCGACTTTACCTGGGGTTGAGCCGATTCCACCAACCCAGACCACACATCTCCCAAATCCCGCAAAGTCGGCACAAAATTGCCCTGATGCAGTTCCAGCAAGCGCACCCGCCAGCCTTCCACCCGTAAATTTTCCGGTACCAGCAAACTAGAAGCCACTCCCTGTTCCGATAATGGTGTCCACAGTTGCAGCATTTGCCAAAGCCAATAAACTTGTCGCACAGCGCTAGTTTTCGACCAAGCTTCTAAGATAGAAGGATATAGGCGACCAAAAGTGGTGATGGGTACATTTTCGAGCAAGAGTACATCGAAGGTTTGGGCTGCTTCTCCCAGTTGAAAAAAACCGTAGACTTCAGGTATATGAAGCCTTTGGGGATATAAGTGGAGGTAAGGCATAATTGCATCCGGCAGTTCTTCTGGGACGCTAGGAAGCAAATCGGGACGGCTATCAAGCCATATTTGGGGGGCGATCGCCAAATAGCGATCGCCGATGGCCTTACCCTGCGGCACTTCCTCCACATCAGGTCCCACCGCCCACAAATGTCGATAAATTAGAGGTGTGGAGCAAGCTGCACAGTGCTGTCGCCCAAAGGTATTGCGGGGTTCGGGACAGGCAAGATTCGGGCAATAAATGGATTCGGAGAAATTGTTCATCATATCGGGTAGTTTGTGTAAAAACATTCTGAAGATATATAATTCCCTCGCCCCTATTCAATAGGGCGAGAATAAACTGATTTTAGCCCCTATCACTTTCTTAATTCCTATAAATTGTCATTTCCACCACTGTCGATCGGCTAAAATTGTAATCTAAGTTACTAAAAGTGGTATTCAGGGCGCTCCAAGGCTCAGTCTGGCGATCGCCCCATCAAGTTCATCCAGCTACCTCCAAAATCTAGCAACGATTGGAAATTCGCCAACCTTTACGGAGTTAGTCTTTCGCCATTCTGTAATCCTTTAATTCATCAATCAAAAATACTATTACCCCAACTCTTGTTATGCTGTGGAATCCTACGCTATTTTGGCTGATATCTGGGGCATTGCTATGTTTAGCAGAACTATTTCTCCCCACTGCTTTTGTAGCTTTCATGATGGGACTCAGCGCCTTCGTCGTAGCTGCAATTTCTTTAGCTTTACCTTACGTTAATTTACAAATATTCCTGTGGATGGTCTGTTCGGTAGTTTTTGTGCTAACTACCAGGCGTTTGATACCAAAAGGCAAGACAAAGGCGATCCAAGATGACAAAGAAGCCAAAACTTTAACAGAAATTCCCCCCGGAGAAGCGGGACGAGTAATTTATGAAGGCAATTCTTGGCGAGCACGCTGTGAAGATTGCGACACCGCTATTCCTCCCAACCAAAACGTAATTGTAGTCGGACGAAAAGGCACTACTCTGATAGTAGTTCCAGAAAATTTGCTGCATTCCTAAAAAAATGCCAAATGGTTTATGGAGAATGGGGAATCGGGAATTGGGAATTGGGAATTGGTAGTTGGTAGTTGGGAATTGGTAGTTGGGAATGGGGAATTGGGAATGGGGAATGGGGAATTGGGAATGGGGAATTGTTGATGGGGCAACCCCCCTGCCCCCCCAAAGGGGGAAGGAATGGGGAAGAAAAGTCAACACTCAAAAATTATTAGGAGTCCACTGTGGAACAATTGTTTTTGTTTGTATTTTTAGCATTAGGCGGCTCTGCCCTCGCAGGTTCCGTCAAGATTATCAATCAGGGTAATGAAGCCTTAGTAGAAACTCTCGGTAAATACAGTGGGAAGAAACTAGAACCGGGTTTGAATTTTGTAACTCCGTTTCTCGATCGAGTAGTTTACGAACAAACCATCCGCGAAAAAGTCTTAGACATTCCTCCCCAAGCTTGTATCACTCGCGACAACGTTTCCTTCACTGTGGATGCTGTGGTTTACTGGCGGATTGTGGACTTGGAAAAAGCCTGTTACAAAGTCGAAAATCTTCAGTCAGCAATGGTTAATATGGTTCTGACTCAAATTCGGGCTGAAATGGGTCAACTAGACCTCGAAGAAACTTTTACAGCCCGTTCTCAAATCAATGAAATCTTGCTCAGGGATTTAGATATTGTTACCGATCCTTGGGGAGTGAAAGTGACGCGGGTAGAATTGCGCGATATTATCCCTTCTAAAACTGTACAGGAGTCTATGGAATTGCAGATGGCAGCCGATCGCCGTAAACGGGCGGCAATTCTGACATCGGAAGGGGAACGGGAGTCGGCAGTTAACAGCGCCAAAGGTAAAGCCGAAGCCCAAGTTTTGGATGCCGAAGCGCGCCAAAAAGCGACTATTTTGGAAGCAGAAGCTCAACAAAAGGCGATCGTCCTGAAAGCTCAAGCAGAACGCCAAAGTCAGGTTTTGAAAGCTCAAGCTACTTCTGAGGCTTTACAAATTATCGGTAAAACTCTACAAAATGACCCCAATGCTCGCGAAGCTTTACAATTTTTGTTAGCTCAAAACTATCTCGATATGGGTTTGAAAATTGGCAGCAGCGACAGCAGCAAGGTGATGTTTATGGACCCGCGGAGTATTCCCGCTACCCTGGAAGGAATGCGATCGATTGTTGGGGAAGGTAGTAGTAATGAGGTAAAAAAATAGTCGGAAAATTGATATTTTGTACGTTTGTAACTGGTTCCCAGGCTCTTCCTGGGAACCAATGCCTAGAGGCTCTGCCTCGCTTATTAGCACAAAAATTGGAGGCAGAGCCGACCGATCGGCGTTACCAGGCTCTTCCTGGGAACGAGTAATTACCAATTACCAATTACCAATTACCAATTACCAATTACCAATTACCAATTACCAATTACCAATTACCAATTACCAATTACCAAATTTAAGATTCTTGAGCGAGAGTACATCGATCGCACAATCCGAAAAATTCCAAAGTGTGATAATAAATCTTAAAAGAATGAGATTGCTGCAATTGGCTTTCTAAGTGGTGAACCGGACATTCATCGATCGGAATTGAGGCTCCGCATTCGAGACAAGTTAAATGATGTTGATCTTGGTGGGCGGCACCGTAAAGAGACTCGCCACTAGCAAGAGTTCTGACGTGAACGAACCCCTCTCGCTTTAAACCGTCGAGGGAGCGATAAACGGTTGCTAAGCCCATGCTTTGGTCGCTGTTACGGAGTTCTAAGTAGATATCTTGCGCTGAGAGCGATCTATTCAAGTGCTTGAGCAAGTGTAAAATACGCTCCTGACTACGGGTGCGGTTGGTTCTCATAATTTTTTTGTGTAATCTGCTGGAATCAAATCTATCGCTGTTTCTAGGCTAGCTTACTTGGGGGAAAGGGCGATCGAGCAACAGCCACCTAGTTGTAGGATAAAATAGCTCTAACTTTCGCATCACCTACACATTGCTGTGACTCAAAAATATTTTGCCCAAATTTATGTTACCCTCCGCCCTTCGGTTTTAGACCCCGCAGGCACTGCTGTTCAGTCTGGTTTGCAACATATGGGATACGACAATGTTGAGCGCGTGCGCATCGGGAAATACGTTGAAGTGACTCTGACTGCTGCTGGCGAGTCGGAGGCGCGCGAACAACTCGATCGCATTTGCGACCAACTTTTGGCCAATCCAGTGATTGAAAACTATCGGGTTGAGTTGACTGAAGTTCCTGTTGCTATGGAGACAACGACAGCATAAATGCGATCGATCTTTCGGGTGTGTTTTAAAACCCGGAGACCCCCCTAGCCCCCCTTGGTAAGGGGGGGACAAGAGAGTTCTCAAAGTCTGCCTTAAAAAGCGGAGACAAGAGCATTCAAAGTCTCTGTTAAAAACACAAGAACTCGGAACACTCAAAGTCCCCCTTATTAAGGGGGATTTAGGGGGATCGAGACTTCGATACCAACCAAGATACTATCTGTTTTCTATCTAATTTCGATCCCCCCTAGCCCCCCTTAATAAGGGGGGGACAAGAGTTTTCCTTCTTCCCTCTTCCTTCTTCCTTCTTCCTTCTTTCTTCTTCCTTCTGCTTATGAAATTTGGAGTTATTGTTTTTCCTGGTTCAAATTGCGATCGCGATGTGGTGTGGGTAACTCAAGGGTTACTACACCAACCAACGCGGATGATTTGGCACGAAGATACCGATATTTCGGATATCGACATTATGGTAGTTCCCGGTGGTTTCAGTTACGGAGATTATTTGCGGTGCGGTGCGATCGCCCGTTTTTCTCCAGCGATGAAAGCGACGGCGGAACACGCCAACAAAGGCAAACTTGTACTGGGAATTTGCAACGGTTTTCAGGTGCTAACTGAAGCTGGTTTGCTCCCCGGTGCTCTGGTGCGAAATGCGGGCTTGAATTTTATTTGCGATCGCACTTCATTGAAAGTCGAACGCAGTAATACTCCTTGGACTTCCGCTTATACCTCCGGTGAAATCATCGATTTGCCCATCGCCCACGGAGAAGGCAACTATTATGCCGATGCCGATACTTTGGCAGAACTAGAAGAACACGATCGAGTGTTGTTTCGGTACTGCACAGCAGCGGGCGAAATTAACGATGCTGGGAATCCCAATGGTTCGTTAAATAATATTGCGGGCATTTGCAACCGGGCTGGCAATGTGTTAGGAATGATGCCTCATCCAGAACGGGCTTCCGATCCGATGTTGGGTGAGACTGATGGGATGAAATTGTTTCAAGGGTTGCTGATGTCAACTTTGGCTGCAATTTTGTAGTTGATATTGGGGATATTTGGTGTAGGGGGCGGGTTCGCCGATCGAGTTTGTCACCTACAGATAATCTCCATCCACCCGCCCCGCCCAACCGAGAATCGCGATCGACTTTTTTTCCCACCAGAAATTCAATCAATTTCAAGTTTTTCTAGGACTTGCAAGGGCAACAGTTCCATATACCGAAATTCCTGACTGCTTCAATACTTGAATAGCCGATCGCACCGTAGTACCGCTAGTATAAATATCATCAACTAACAACACCCGATCGCCAGGAAGTCGGCGACGAAAATCCTTACCCAAAATTAAAGCATCCTTCATTTCGGCTTGCCGCTGTGCGATAGAAAGTTGAAATAGTGCCTCAGTATACTTGATCCGTTCTAAACCATGTCGCTGTAAAGGCAAACCCGTTAACTCACAAAAACTTTCCGCCAAAAGTTCCGCTTGATTAAATCCCCGCTGTTTCAGCTTTTCCTTATGCAGTGGAATCGGTACAACGGTTAAATTATCAATAGCTAATTCGGGAAAATTTAGCCAAGCTTCCGCCATCCAATAGCCGAGGGGTTTGGCTAACTCTGGACGATCGTTATATTTCAAAGCTGCGATCGCCCGTTTCAGAGCCCCGCCGTACTCCCCCCACACAAACACAGCCTTCTGGGAATCCCAAAATGCACCAGGATCGGCTAATCGACAGCCCTGAAGTTGCTGGCGACAGTAGGGACACAAATCTGAGGTAGCTGGTCGCTGACACAGAGGACAGTTAGACTTAAGAAATAAATTGAGAAAAGATTTGACCAATCTCGTCCATTTTCGATTGTTCATATTAAAATTGCAATAAGTGATTAATCGGGAAAAGTTAGAATTTTCAATCAATTTCCTAGAAAGGCTAACAGCGTGGACAACTTCTACTGGCTAGACAAAATTAAACCATCAGACAGGGATGCCGTGGGAGAAAAAGCATTTTACTTAAGCTGTTTAATGCAAAAAAATCATCCCGTCATACCCGGTTTTGTTGTGCCACCAAAAGCGTTTTGGCAGTTTCTAGAGTCCATAGACTGGTTGGAACCGCTGTTTGCAGACTGGCCAAACTCTTCACTGCACTTGAATGTCGATGAACCAAAACAACTCCAAGCCATCGCCCGCAGCATTCGCCGACAAATCACCTCCACCAAACTGCCAGATTCCTTACTCTCCACCATGGATGCGGCTGTTTCTCAACTAAACTGCAAAGCATTAATTTTTCGCCCTTCCCTGACGACGCAACACCCGAACACCGCCGGAATGCTGGAATCTCAAGCAGTGCGCGCCGAACCAGCAGCCATCGAGGCCGGACTCAAAGCAGCTTGGGCGGAACTGTTTAGAGCCCAAAGACTATTTTACTGGCAACGGTGCGGCATGAATGTACAGGAAATTAATCCCGCTGTTTTAGTGCAGCCACTCTCTTGTGCGATCGCCGCCGGTGCGGTGGAAACTAACAGCAATGAAGGCTGGGAAATCCAAGCCACCTGCGGTTTAGGAATGTCCCTCGCTAGGGGAGAAACCATCCCCGATTACTATCAAGTGCAACCGGAAACAGGCAAAATTACCATCCAGCGATTGGGTTACAAAACATTAGCTTATCATCTCAAAAGCGACGAAATCAAATCGGAGGAAAAACCACAGATCGGAAAGGGGAACTCTTTCCAAATTCCTAACTTTCAGTTTCCCAGACCAAATTCTGCTGGAAGTTGTTTGGATATTTATATATTAGGTGAAAAGTTACAAAGTGAATATGTATTAAATCAGCATCTCTTAATAAAATTACTCGATTTGAGCCAAAAAGCCAGGAGAGAATTCGATTTCGAGCTAATTTTAGAGTGGACGATGAATCAGTCAGCAGACTGTAACGAACCGGAGTTTTATTTCACTCAAGTTCGCCCATTGAAAAACCAAAAAGTCCCTGAAATAATGGAAAATCTGATCGCACAAGCTAACCAAAATTTAATTGCCCTAGGCAGAAATCCTAGGGTACTCAAAGGTTTGGCGGCCGCATCAGGAAAAGTTAAAGCAATTGCCCAAGTTATGGGTAATTCCCATCCAGAAAACTCGGAATTTGTAGCGGGGGCAATTTTGGTGACACGGGCAATTTATCCCCATTGGCTACCTTGGCTCAAATTAGCTGCTGGGATTGTTTGCGAACAAGGAGGTATGACGGGTCATGGTGCGATTTTAGCTAGGGAGTTGGGCATCCCCGCTGTGGTAGGAGTTGTCGGTGCCACTCGCGCGATCGAGACTGGGGATTCGGTGTGGCTAGATGGCGACACTGGAGAAGTTTTTGCGTCTGCTCAAATTGAGGCGATCGCCCCTACAAATATCAGCAATTATGGAGAAATAGCCAATGATGCAGATTTGTCCATGACAGCAGCCAAAATGTCGATCGCCCATCACCAATTCCCCACAGCATCTCCATCCCTTCTAGAACCAAAATCTCAGCCGCCAGAATTACCTCAAAATGTTGTCAGTCCCCCAACAGTGACTCAACTGCTGGTGAATGTCAGCCAAATGAGTTCCATCGAGCATCTCAGAAATCTACCCATAGACGGTATTGGATTAGTGCGATCGGAATTAATGGCAATAGAAGCTTTGGAAGGTCAAAATCCCCAACTTTGGTGGCAAAATGGTCGGGAATCTGAATTTGTGCATCGCATGGCGACTCAGTTAAATTTATTTGCTGCGGCCGTCTTTCCCCGTCCCATATTTTATCGTTCCCTCGATTTACGGGAATCGGGAATCCACGGTAGTTTCAGTTATACCTTTGAACCAGAGTTATTTGATTGGGAATTAAAGGTACTAAAAACATCCTGGGATGCGGGGTATACAAATATTAATTTAATTTTGCCATTTGTGCGCTCTGTAGACGAGTTTAGCTTCTGCAAGCAGCGTTTAGAAACAGTTTGGAAACAGCGACCCGTTGAGTTTAAACTGTGGATTATGGCCGAGGTTCCTTCGGTTTTATTTTTATTGTCAGATTACGTGAAAGCAGGAGTTCAAGGAATTTCCATCGGCACCAATGATTTAAGCCAATTTATGTTAGGAGTTAACCGCAACTCGGCAGATATGGCTAGCGCTTTCAGCGGGCGCAATCAACCGATGATGAGGGCGATCGAACAATTAATCCTTCAGGCTAAGGAGGAGGGAATTCCTTGCTCTATCTGTGGCGATGCTCCAGCTTTATATCCACAGATGATTGACTCCCTGGTGCTGTGGGGGATTTCGTCGATTTCTGTGAATGTGGACGCTGTGGAACAGACTTCTAGGGCGATCGCTCGCGCCGAACAGCGTATCATCCTAGAAGCGGCGCGAGCGAGCTTTAAAAATAATCATTAGATATCTGCCAAAAGTCAGAATAACTGTTCCATAATAAATAGGGTTGATGTCTATTAAAAATCATTAAAAACAAATCCATTCCAAAGTTACCATAGTAGTATTGAGAAACAGTTTACTCCAAGGGGGCCAAAATGAAATCAAGAATGATTACAACCACAGCAATCCTACTGGCTGCGATCGGTATTTTGACACCCCATCCAGTCTCAGCTCAACCAGCCACCGACGGTGGCACAAAACCGGGATTTTGGCAACCAGAAGCACAGATAGATAATACTCGCAACATTACCCTCAGACTATTAAACGAGACTGGATTGAACCTAGAATACGGTCAGTCTGGTGTTGGTTTGTCATCCTTGCCGATCGGCACTACAAAAAACGTCGTGGTTCGCATCGGCAACCGCACCGGCGATCTTGCCAATATTCCCATTAATGTCAAAGGTGGAACCACCACTTTGAAATACGACTATAGCGTCGATTCCCAGAAAAACATCGTGACAGTTCGGATCACCACATCGGACGGGCGGACTAGGCAAGACAGGTCAATTTATATTGATGAAAAAGGACGAGTTTATTCGTTCTAGTTTATAGGTGGGGGCGGGTTTATTAAGATTGTTATTTTTGGGCGATTATGGTTGGTGAACCCGCCCCTACAGCATTGGTAAAATGTTAGATAAAATTTCGGGTAAAACATTGAATAAAATCCGTAGGGACGGGTTAAAAGATGAATTTTGCCACTCACAGAGCATCTTCATAAACCCGCCCCCACCCAACTAATAACCCAGTTGTAGGTTGGTTTTCGTTCCTCAACCCAACCTACAGATTAGCTCTAATGGTGGAGCAAGTGCATTAAGCCTTCTACAGTAGGACCGATCGCACCTGCTGAAACTTCACAAGCGACTGTTTCGGCTGCGCAGTGACTAGCATGAAGGGTGTTTTCAATAGCCTGACTGGCTCCCTCCACTGCATCACCCCCGCATTGACCGTAAGCAGTCTCTGTGACCATTTCAGCTTGAATTTTTCTGTTGGTTTCTGTGGCATTCATGTCCCAACTTTTGATTGTTTGGACAATCTCTAACCCGGTCCAAATCAACATTCCGAGCAAAACCGCACCAATCAAATATTCCATAGTTTTCTAGAGGATTGAGGTTGGCTATATCTAATTTAACGCAGGGACTGAAAGCCAACAGGAGAGAAAATATTATGCTTGCAAAGCAGCCAACAGACATAATAATAATGCCTCCGTCCACTCCACTACAGCA
The DNA here is from genome assembly GCA_020882975.1 of Microcoleus sp. EPA2. GTDB lineage: Bacteria > Cyanobacteriota > Cyanobacteriia > Cyanobacteriales > Microcoleaceae > Microcoleus. Next base: position 127,886 of record JAHRFD010000005.1, read on the forward strand.
CCATAGGTATCACCAGTGTGACCCCCTAAACGGTGGTTAAACCAGGCTCCCGTCAAAATTCCGATCGCACTTCCCCCCAAAGCCATCCCCACCGCCAACAGCCACCGATCGCCCTGCAAGACAACTTGCAACACACTCAAACTCAGTAGCAGCAAAACTCCTGGGATAAAATCAAAAGGAGAATAAATCGATTCCTTGTGAAAAGCTCCCTTACCCTGGGCCCGGAGATAGGGATAGCGGGCGATCGCCACCAACTGGCCCCACCGCCCCCAACCAGCCACACCCATCAAAGCCAACCACCGATATTCATTCAAATCCGTCAGAGCAGCCGTTTTCAACAACAAGATTGCCACCGCAGCCATCGCCCCAAAGGCTCCTGTAACGCTGTCCCGCATCACCTCCAGCCGTCGCAGGGGGTCTGGTACAGCCAGGCCGTCCGCCGTGTCCATAGCCCCGTCTAGGTGTAACCCCCCAGTCAGGGCAATACCTAAAACTACTACCAAGGCCGATCGAGTCAAAGCAGGCATCCCCAACAACTGCAATCCCAGATCCGCCAGTCCCAGCATCCCCCCAATCAACAGCCCGATTGCCGGTGCAAAGCGAGCAATACCCCGAAACTCCAAATTCCAAGAAATCGGCACCGGCAAACAAGTATAAAAAGCGACCGCAGCAGCTAGTGCAGCCCCCAGATTCCGGAAAAAGTCGATCGTTGAGCGAACCAACTGATTGTGCACCATAAAATAGAAATTTTTTCGCATTGTATGGAGTTGTGAATCCATTAGCGTATGCCAGAATTGGATCGGTAACACCCTTAGTTCCTTCGATCAGGCATTCATCCTGGCGACAGCTCTTTTCTTTAGAAAACTGCTACCGACAGCGCACCCGAAGAACTGCATCTACTGAAACTTAACTCAAGACAAGCGTTTCCTTTGTAGGAAAATCTAGTTAATTCTGTGATTTCCAACCAGGGGAACATACTACAACAGAGGCTTTTGCTCCATGAGTAATGACCAATTAAACAACAGGGTGGCTGCTCCTTGCATCATCGATACAGGCATTGTCGTCAACAAGCGCGATATCCAAAGATTGCTCTTCGATTTAGGACGTGTCCGCTACCTACATATGCAGGACGGCAAGATTTACAGTCAAGGCGAAGGGTATGTCCGGGAAGTGTTCGTTAACCCCAATCGCTCTACTCTGATTGCCAACCGGGCTATTTATTTGAATGTTGATAGTTTTGATTATCTGGAACTGAAAAACTCCAAGGAAGAAGGTGCTTATTTTGACCTGATTCAAGAGGGACGACTGTTACGGTTAATTCCTCTCTCCAATCCTTTGCAAGAGCAACTCAGCCGGAATTTAAATGCTGCTGCTTTAGATGCAGTCGTGGATCAGGTACTCTCAGGGAGCTGGGATTATCAATTAGATGAAGACGATTCGCCGTTTTAAAGGATCGTTGGCTAAGGCTAAGGTCAAAATTAGTTCGACTAAAGCTCAAGAACGTTTAAAATTGTTCCGATGCCCAATGCCCAATGCCCAATGCTCCATTCCTAATGTCCGAAAAATTTTCTTTTCAATCTCTTGCCCATTGCAGCCATACCCAAGCGCGTGCGGGAGTGTTTGTCACTCCCCACGGTGTGGTAGAAACGCCTAAGTTTATGCCCGTGGGAACCCTGGCTAATGTCAAAACTCTGACGCCTGCACATCTTAAAGATGCTGGCTCTCAAATGGTTTTGGCTAATACTTATCACTTGCACTTACAGCCGGGGGAAGATATTGTTGCCGGAGCTGGTGGATTGCATAAATTCATGGCTTGGTCCGGGCCGATTCTGACCGATTCGGGCGGCTTTCAGGTGTTTAGCTTGAGCCAAATGCGTACTATTTCTGATGAGGGGGTGACTTTTCGTTCCCCCCGCGATGGTCGTATGATTAATTTGACACCGGAGCGATCGATCCAAATCCAAAATGAGTTGGGTGCGGATGTGATTATGGCCTTTGACGAGTGTCCCCCTTATCCAGCGACGCGACAGGAGGTGGAAGGGGCGACAGACAGGACTTATCGCTGGCTCAAGCGCTGCATTGCTGCTCACTCGCGCCCGGATCAAGCTTTGTTTGGGATTGTACAGGGGGGTGTTTACCCGGATTTACGATCGCGATCGGCAAACCAGTTAGTAGATTTAGATTTACCAGGTTATGCGATCGGCGGTGTCAGCGTTGGGGAATCGGGGGATTTGATCGCAGAAATTGTGAAAGTGACAGCACCCCTGTTACCGGCACATAAGCCCCGTTATTTGATGGGAATTGGCACTTATCGGGAAATGGCCGTGGCGGTGTCCCATGGTGTAGATTTGTTTGACTGTGTGATTCCGACTCGGCTGGCTCGTCACGGGACGGCTTTGGTTGGGGGGGAACGCTGGAATTTGAAGAATGCTCGGTTTCGAGAGGATTTTACTCCTTTGGATGAGTCTTGTCCTTGTTATACTTGCCAAAATTTCAGTCGGGCTTATTTGAGCCATTTGGTGCGAGCTAAGGAACAACTAGGCCACACTCTGCTGGCGATTCACAACGTGACTGAGTTGATTCGCTTTACGGTTCGGATGCGGGAGGCGATTTTTGCCGATCGCTTTACAGAGGAGTTTGCTCACTGGCTGACACCTACGGTCGATCGAACATGATTGCCTTTGCTTAAGATATGCGACAATTATGAAAAATCTGTTGGATAGGTAGGTTGATTCATGGAAGCTGCATTACTTTTAGCGAAGCTGCCCGAAGCTTATGCGATCTTTGACCCTTTGATTAATGTTTTGCCGGTGATTCCTGTGTTTTTCTTGTTGCTGGCTTTTGTTTGGCAAGCGGCTGTCGGATTCAGATAATTCTGGTTTTATTAAAAGCAGGGGCAATTCCCCAATTGTCCCTGCTTTTAGCTGTTGAGTTTTTCGGTTGCTCTGGAATTATTTAACCGCACAAAGCGCTCCAGAGCGCAGAGAAAGAGCCCAGAGGGATGAATGCTATGTTTAGCTGCCGATCGCCTTTTGGAATGCCGGTCTTTCTGCAATTCGCTTCATATAGTCTAAAACCGCCGGATAAGCGCTGAGGTCTAGTTTTAGCATCATGGGAATATAGTTTAAAATCGAGCCCACTGCGGCGTCGGCTACACCGAATTCATCGCCCATCAAAAACTGCTGTTTCTCGAAGATGTGATTAAGGGGTGTTAACAATTTGGGAGTTTCGCGATCGCGACTTGCTTCCACAAATATTCCCGGCCCTAGGGTAGCGTTAGCAAAGAGTACCCACTGCACGACTTGAGCTTGTTGCTCCAAATTCTCCGGCATTTTACCATATTTTTGAGCTAAATAGAGCAGAATTGCCCCAGATTCCCAAAGTTTAAAATCTCCATCGGCGATCGCCGGGACTTTTCCCATGGGGTTAATTTCGAGAAAATCTGGCTGCAAATGTGCTCCTGCTTGCATATCCAGCATCACGAATTCATAGGGCACGCCTATTTCTTCCAGATACCACTTGATAATTGAGGCCCTGCTGCGAGCTCCACCGTAAAGTTTCAGCACCGTTTTTTCCCTTTAACGAAATCTGATTTATTTTAGCATTTGTTATTGGTTATTTGTTATTGGTGTCGCTAATAACTAATGACCAATAACTGGCAATTCCGTCAAGTGTACAAATAAGATTCTGCTACCAATAAAAATCAAAATTGCTCCGCCCAACATCTCTATTTTATTTGCAAACAAATTTCCACACTTGTGTCCAATAAACACACCAGCAAACGCCAAAAAGAAAGTAATGAATCCTATAGCAGTCACCGCAGGAGCAATAGAATCTTTCAGAACAGCAAAGCCAATCCCCACGGCTAAAGCATCTATACTTGTTGCCACCGATAATCCGATTAAAGTACCCGTATCCAGGGGATTAAATTTCTTTTCTTCTCCGTCATTTTGTAGGGATTCATAAATCATTCTACCGCCAATGAAACTCAACAATCCGAAAGCTATCCAATGGTCAATTGCCGAAATTAAAAAGCTGAAACTCAGACCAATAAACCATCCGATTACTGGCATCAAAGCTTGAAAACCACCGAAAAATAAAGCAATTTTTAAAGCTTTATTGACTTTCATGTGTTTAATTGCTAAACCGCTGGAAACTGAAACTGCAAAAGCATCTGCTGCTAGTCCCAAGGAAAGTAAGACGGTAGTGGCTAAATCCATTTCTGTAATTTTTTTTATCTGATGGGTAAACTATTAAACTTCTCGATAACAGCAAGTCTGCAACACGCAGGCGATGCGTCGTCCACAATAATTCTGGGATAGGTCTCTTGCTCTTAGTCTTTAAGTTTACACTAAGTTATCCTTAAGTTAGATATTTATCATAATCAATTCATTTTTAAATCATATTTTTTTCATAATTGGCTGGCTTGAAAAATGTCGTACTAGGCTGTATTATAAGAAATACCCTGAAAACCCCGTGACTTGAGTCCGGGGATGAAAGGGCGTTGCAGGATAAATCCTGCCTACTCTCTTTGTGCTTCAATGTAACGCTTAACGGTAGGCTAAAATTTAGCCATATCCCTTGACTTGTGTTTATAGACACTGTATGGTAAACGCAAGCTAAAGACAAGAGGTGAAACACAATTGTTAACCAACTACGTTTACAAACTGCGTCCTAATCAAACGCAGACCTCAAAAATGTCAGCTTGGGTGAATATGCTTAGGAGCCATTATAATTGGTGCTTGAATGACAGAATTGTTCAATACAACCAACAATTCATCCAGGGAGATTATTGCGACATTAAAACTCGCGGTGAAGCTTCACCACTCACTTGCTTTGTCAGTAAGAGCGGTGCAACTGGGAATCCGTGGAAAGATTCTAAGTCTGACAAGGAGGGCAACACTAGAAATCCCCGTCGAAGTGCGACGGACATTCAGATCACAGCATTGCCAGAATTAAAAAAGGCTAGACCGTGGTACAGCGGAATAGACTCAACAGTCCTACAACAGAACATTAAACGTTTAGACACTGCTTACAGCAATTTCTTTGCAGGCAGGGGTTTTCCCAAGTTCAAGAATCGAAGTAATTTTACATCTTTCACTTGTGTAATGGGTGTGAAAATACAAGGGAATAAAATCTATCTTCCTAAATTGGGTTGGATGCGATTTTATAACTCTCGTCCGATTCCAAATGGGTTTACCATCAAGGCTTGTACCGTTAGAAAGCGCCAAGATGGTTGGCATATTTCTCTCAGGATAGAAGATAAATCAGTTCCTGAATACAGAGCCAGACCTCTTGAACAAGTAACAAAGGTGGTTGGGTGCGACTTGGGAATTACCAAACTGGTTCATTTGTCTGACGGGTATCAAATTGAAAACCCTAAGTTCTCCACTACTAAAAAGGCTAGGCGAACTTTAAAAATCAGACAGAGACGGGTTAGCCGCCAAGTTAAGGGAAGCAAAAAACGCCAAAAGGCAATCAAACAAGTAGGGCATTTTCATCAAAAGATTAGCGATCGGCGTCAAGCGCATCAATGGAAAGTTGCCAACAAAATTGTGTCTCGCAATATAGACGCAATTGCCTTGGAAGATTTGAATATTTATGGAATGATGCACCGCTGTCAAGTAAGAACAGATGAAAAAACCGGGAGGTTTCTGAAAAATGGACAATCAAGAAAGAAAGGACTAAACCGCGCTATCTCTGATGCTAGTTGGGGTGATTTGATTCTGAAGATCGAGTATTTAGCTGCAAAGCAAGGAAAGGTTGTAATCAAAGTTAATCCCAAATACTCCAGTCAAAAATGCAGAAGTTGCGGGCATATCGACCAATCCAACAGAGATGGTGAAAAATTCATCTGTGTTGAATGTGGGTATCACGAACACGCAGACATTGGCGCAGCAAAAACCATCAGAGATCGAGCTTTGGAAATAGTACGTGGGGACTCCGCGAAACTTGGTGCTTGTCACCTAAACGCCCAAAAAATATCACCACGCTCGAAGAGCAAACGTGGTGAGTTTGGGAACCTTGGTAACAAGGATATTAAGACCGAAATGTCTTAAGAATCCCCTCGGCTTCAGCCAGGGGAGTGTCAAAGGAAGACTTATCAACTAGCAGAATTGATGATGCCGGAATCTAAACCATACCAGCCACTGCTACTGAGATTACTGCACGGGGTTAACGCTGCGATCGCCTTGGGAGCAATCATCACCGCCTTCTGGGTGTACAACACCTATGACGGGCGGTTCGGCAAAGTACCACTACCTCAAATTCCAGATATTATCGGCATTCATGGGACTTTTGGTAAGCTGTTAATTTTAGGGATCGTGCCCGGTTTTGCTTTATACAGTTTCCACAGAGGTCAAAAACGCTTGATACAGCCGGATTCTTTGGGGAAATTGACACAATTCGGAAAACCAATTTGGTGGTACACTTTGCATCGGATTGTGAATACGCTGATGTTGGTGGCCATGAGTTTTTCGATCGCCTCTGGGAGTATGGTTAAGGAAGAATGGCTACCGGCAGGGGAATTGACAAAGGTTTGGTATTATTTGCACGCTTCTGGATGGATCGTATTAGTATTGTGTCTGGCAATGCACTTGTTGATGAGTGCCAAGGTAGGGGGATTACCATTAATTTTGTCGATGTTTGATTTTAAGAACCACAAGAGTAGCTAAACCTATCTGATGCCCATTATGCCCAAAAATACGCTTCTAATCTTGGTGGAAATTGTGGTGATGGGAGGTTGGCTATTTGCATTGGTGGCACCGTTGTTATTTCCCTAACCCGAAATTTGATGGCTAATACCAAATCAGGTTATAGGATTGGTAATTCCACCACAAAATCCACACCACCTGCATTTTGAGACTCGAAGGGAAATGGAAACGGAGATTCCACCCAAACACGCCCGCCGTGAACTTCAGCAATAATTTTATTGCCCAGGGACAGCCCCAAGCCTGTAAATTCGCTAACAGACTTAGTAGTGAAAAATGGGTCAAATATTCGGCGCTGAATTTCTGGCGGAATGCTGGGGCCGTTGTTGGCGATCGATACCGCAATAAATCTGCCTTCGGGATACTCGACTACCTCGGTTTTAACTATAATAATTTGCTCTTGATTGTCGCTCGTATTCATTGCCTCAATAGCATTGCTAATAATACTGGCAAAAACTTGATTTATTTGACCACCATAACACAGCACCAACGGGATATTATTGTACTGCTTAACTATAGATATTTTGTTGTCCAGCCGAGAGGCAAACAATACTAGAATATCGTCGATTCCTTCCTGTAAATTGACGTAGGTTTTGTCGGAGTCGTCAGGGGTAGAAAATTTCTGTAAAGCCAAGATAGTGTCGCGAATGCGTCCCGATGCTATTTTTAAGGTATTGATAATTTTTGGCAAATCTTGGCTCACAAAATCTAAGTCTATTTTTTCTTTTTCTTCCTCAATTTCTCGCACTGATTCTGGATATTTTTCGGAATATAGTTGAATGATTCTGAACAAATCTTGCAGATAATCATTGATGTGAAGTAAGTGACCATAAATAAAGTTAATTGGGTTGTTAATTTCCCGCGCAATTCCGGCAGTTAGTTTGCCTAAAATTGTGATTTTTTCCCTTTGCACCAAGTGTGCTTCGGTTCTTCTGAGTTTGGTTAATACTTCTTCCAATAGCTTGAGTTGTTCTTGAATTTGTTCCTGGCGTTGAGATTGGGAAATTGCGATCGCCAGAGAGTCTGCAATGGCTTCCAAAAGTTCCACTTCGTCGGGAGTACCAAACTGCCACTGACTACAAACGAAAAGATACCCCAGGCGATTAGTCTGGGTGAGCACAGGTACTGCTGCGTACTGACGGTTTTTGAGTCTCAGGTGCTGGGATTCCTGAGATACTAAAGTATCGATATCTGTGACTTTCCTGAGCGTTACCGACTCCCCGCGCTGGAGTCTGGCGGCTAAATCTCCACAGGGCCCGGATTCGGCACCAAATACTCCCAATCGCGATGATAAACCTTCTCGGTAATATTCCGAGCAGAATTCTAACCTGTCTTTTCGGGGATCGTACCAGCCGAAAATTGTGCGCTCTATATCCAGTATACTTCCGAGTTCCTCAACGGTGGTTTGTAGGATGCGATCGACATCCAAGGAAGCGCGAGTGCGACTTGTCAAGCGATGGAGGAGAGCTTCTGTGCGAGTGCGGAGGCGATCTTTTGCAAACAATTTTAGTGCCACAATTGCTCCTATCATAGCTGTGGCTAAAAGTGCGGCGGTGACGGCTGCTAATATATTTAATGGGTACAGTTCTTTTTCGAGGTTTTCTTGAGGAATTACTAGGGCGATCGACCATTCTGCCTGTTCTAAAGGAAGATAAACTACGTAAACTTTAGCATCGTTAATTTTAGTCAGGGAAATGCCAGTTTTTTGATAAACCATCTCTCGGACTACGCTCACCAAATTAGCATCTTTGGAGTCTAATAAACTGGTAGCAGGCAAGTCTGTATTTCCGATTAATCTGGCATCGGGATGAACAATCGGTACTCCTTGAGAATTGAGTACAAAAGCGTAGGTTCCGGCTCCATATTCCAGCTTTCCTACTACTTGGGCTAATCGTTGAATTTTGATGACACCATTCATAACTCCGATCGGCTTTTGAATGGTGTCAGAAGTGGGAGCGCCTACCTTTGGCCGCACCGGAGCAGAAATGGGAATAATTTGTTGTTTTAGCGTGCGAGAAACAGTAGGATCTGAAACATATACTTCCCCAGCCATGGCTTTTTGAAAGTGTCGGCGATCGCTCACATTAGCTGCTGCTCTCCCGACTTTTGTAGTGAAGTAAGAACCATCCGGCTCAATTAAGGCAAAATGCTCAAATTCTGGCAGTCGATTTACTTCAGATTTTAAATAGGGTTGTGCCACCAACCAATTCATTGAACGAACGGGGGGAGTGTTAGCGAGGGTTTCGATTTCAGCTTTTCTAGTTTCTATCCACCGATCGATTTTATTACTCCGATTCCTTACTTCTAACAAAGCATTTTGCTCTAAATTTTTGACAATTAAGCGTCTCACACTTTGATAACTCATATAACCAGCGATACTGGCTGCTATAGTCCCCCCTAATATTAGCAGCGCTGCGATGTATCGAAGACGGTATCCACGGCTAAATCGTGCTGGTAATAGTCGATTTAATTTCCAGCACTGCTCTTTCGCAAAGCTTCGCATAGTTTGACCAATTTGTAAGATTGAAATCTTAGCTCACCTGCGATGCACCCTGAGCCTGCAAGCAGTTTGACACTACTAGCATTTAATAATTGCGGGTTGAAATTTTCTCCCGCTGGTAAGCTCACCCTGTTAAACTGGAATTATACCATTTTATGTTTTTTTATGTTTTAAACTTTAATTTTTATATTAAAAAATCCTAGTGGATAGGTGTTTTTTTTCAGCTAAAAAGACGTAACGAATCAGATGATAAGTCACATCTTCGCGGCTGGTCTATCCACTACATTCCTTAGCAAAAGCGATAGTCAAACATTATTTATTTTAAAGAACTTTGTGAGTGTGTTCGTGTTGTTTTACATTGTCTTCTGTGCGAACAACGCGCTGGGTATTGAGAACTCTTTTGCGATCGAGGGAATAAGAAAAGTCGCTACGAACTGTTCCCAAGGGGATGTGAGATTGAGCTTGGGGGCGGATTTTGTAAGTGCGGGCGGCGGCGATCGCCCGAAAGCCAAATTCTTCGCAAAACTGAGCCGAGGTGGGGAATTCCGGCAGCATAGTGGGTGATTCGCCGTCGAGCACTGCTCCCAAAGTCGTCCCCCAAGCCCTTTGATAGGATGTGGGAATTCCCTTGACAATTGCCTCCAAAGCTGCTGAGGGGATAGCTTCAATTACTTGTACTTCGAGAACTTCACCTTCTTCTTTGACGAAGCAGGTGGCCAAACCCACTACCACGTAGTCGTCGGTAGATAAATCGGGAGCGTTGGGATAAACTGTTGCAGTCGCCATAAAAATCTTGTGAGTAGGAGTTAAAAACCTGGAGCGAAGGTCAAACCCCTGAGAGTGGATCAGACCTGTGTGTTGATAGTACCACATCAAGCTAGATGCCGGATAATTCGGCAGGGATTCCCCGCAGCTACGACGTTTGCAGGGATATTTTTAACCACCACACTGCCTGCACCGATCGTGCTACCATCGCCGATAGTGACTCCGGGGCAAACGATACTACCGCCACCAATCCACACATTATTGCCAATATGAATCTCACTAGCCAGTTCAGAGCCAGAAAGTCTAATTTCCGGGTCAGTGGGGTGGAAAGCAGTGTAAATTTGGACTTGTGGGCCGCACAGTAAATTTTCGCCGATGTTAACTCGATTGCAATCGAGAATCACGCAACCAAAATTTAAATATAAGTTATTTCCAGCATAAATATTACTGCCGTAGTCGCAGTAGAAAGGGGGCTCAATTTTAACTTTCTCGCCGAGGGCACCAAATAATTCGGCGAGAATTTGTAAGCGTTGGGATGTTTCGTCTTCGCGGGTAGCATTGTAAAGTCTGGTGAGACGGCGAGCTCGCTGGCGCTCGCGAGTCAATTCCGCATCATCCGCTAGATACAACTCGCCGGCTAGCATTTTCTGTTTTTCGGTTTTTGACATCGGATTTATGGCTTTTTCAAATCAAGGCTTTGATTGCAAACAAACACCTAAATCTAAATTGGCTAATTGTTCAAAAGCTCGATCGATCGATCCTGTTCCCCTCAAAAAACCTGTGTTCCCACCAGGACAAATATACTGTAAAGTTTCCGGCGAAAAGCGATCGATAATGGATTTCACGCTGTTAATTTGTCGGGGCCAGTGAAAAGTTTTTGCCGTTCTCTGCGGTTGAGGTACACCTTCTCGATTGGGGAGCAAGTGTCGGCCCGAAAACAGAACTCCGCCACTGCGACTATCATAAAGACAGGACGAACCGGGAGAATGACCGGGAGTCCAAAATACAAAAGTGCGATCGCTCAGAGCAAATTCTCGCTCAAAAGCTGTCACTTGCAATCCCGGTAGCAAATAAGCTTCCTGCTCTTGAATCACGATTTCGCAGCCGGTGGCTTCCTGAATCTCCCGCACCTTACCCATAGCGCCCCGGTGAGTCAGAAACAACAACCGGACACCGCCATATTTGCGTAAAAATGTTTGGTTAATCTCATCCCAAGCCGGACAATCTACTAAAATGTTAGTTTGGTTTTCTACAATGAAGTAAGCTGTCCCACCGAGGGTGTCCCGGTTAGGTGGAAAAGCAAAGATATTGTCGAGTACGGGTTTTGGTTGTTTAGAAGCTAAAGTCTGTTGTTTCAAGGAAGTATCATAGTTAATGTGTCTGGAATTAATATTATGTTCTTTTTATGGTTGTTTGTATTGGGACTGTTCTCATACTTTTTATTGCACAACAGCATCCGTCGCATCACGCGAACTCCGGTATGGCTGCTGTGGCTGGTAATTATGGCACCGGCCCTGATTTGGACTGGTTGGCTGTTAGTTAACGGCCCTAGCAAAAGTTCACCGCCAGATTGGCTAATTCTACCTTTTTTGGTTTGCCCTTTTTTGTACTGGTTCCTGGTACAGTTGGGGCGCAAGGAAATTACCAGCGAAACGGCGCAAACCACAGTTAGTGATGGGACTGAACCTGCAAAAGCCGTAAAAAAACCTGCTTTACGCCCGATCGATCTAGAAGAAGAAGCTAGTTTGCGTGACTGTTTTCCTTGGTCTGTTTACTATTTGCGAGATTTAGAATTTCGACCCCAGGCTGTAATTTGTCGCGGACAGTTGCGGACTAACCCAGAAGCAGCTTACCACGCGATTCGGGAAAATGTCGAAAAGCATTTTGGCGATCGCTTTTTGGTAGTATTTCAAACAAGTTTCAGCGGTCAACCCTTTTTTGCCCTAGTCCCTAATCCCGAACATAAATCCGCCGAAAGTCCTGTTAATAATCAACCTTTGAATCGACCATTTTTTGCTTTAGGTTTGCTGCTCATCACGCTATTTACCACTACGATAGTGGGTGCACAAATTGCAGGAATTACCGAAAAAACTGTCCAATCTAATCCGTCACTGTTAATTAATGGTTTGCCCTATGCTACCGCTTTGATGGTCATTTTGGGCATTCACGAATCGGGACACTATTTAGCAGCAAAATTTCATAAAATTCGGACTACTTTACCCTATTTTATTCCCGTACCCTTTTTCTTGGGAACCTTTGGCGCTTTTATTCAAATTCGGAGCCCGATTCCCCACCGTAGAGCTTTATTTGATGTCGGTATTGCAGGGCCTTTGGCTGGTTTAGTAGCGACAGTGCCGTTTTTAATTTGGGGTTTGTATCACTCGACAATTGTGCCTATTTCTAACAAGTCAGGGATGTTAAATTTTGATTCTTTCAATCCCAATTTTTCTCTGATGATGACCCTCTTGAGTAAGTTAACCTTGGGTGGTGCTTTAAATTCGGAAACAGCGATTAATTTGCATCCGGTGGCGGTGGCTGGTTATTTGGGCTTGATCGTGACGGCGTTTAATTTGATGCCGGTGGGACAACTCGACGGCGGGCACATAGTCCACGCTATGTTTGGTCAGGGGGCAAGTATGGCGATCGGGCAATTTGCTAGACTTTCTATGTTGCTCCTAGCTTTTTTGGAACCAGGTTTGTTGTTGTGGGCGCTGATTTTGTTTTTGATGCCGCTAAACGATGAACCGGCATTGAATGATGTTAGCGAATTAAATAATTGGCGTGATGGTTTGGGCTTGGTGGCGATGGGGCTATTATTGGCTATTCTGTTACCAGCACCTAGGATACTGATTCAGTGGTTGAATGTTTAGCAGGAATAATCAAGCACGAAGAAGAGCGAGGTGAAGAAGACTTATGAGCCAGTTTTTTAGTGACCGATATCTTACTTTTTATTAGGTTGAGTTACTTAACCTTTTTAATATTTATAATTTTTATAATAAATATTCAGCCAATTAATAAATGTATTTTTATACACAAAATAAGTATAATTTTAAATTAATCTTGACAGTCTGGGAAGACCTATGCTAGGTTTTTTAGGGTTACAGTAAATTTACTGAAGTTTAGTGCAGCCCTAATGCAGCCCTAATGCAGCCCTAAGTGCGATCGACTAGATGGGATAGGTAAACTAATGGAGGAAAACATAATAACTACAACCTAGTACCAGTGAAAGTGTCTAGGTATCCCATTTTATGTTTAATTAAGTGAACAGACTTAGTAGGGAGGTAAATTAGAAAGTAGATGTAAGGCAATTGGCATTTCAAACTTCATCAAATTTACCCTAATCTCCTGGGGTTAGCATCATCACTCCTGCCCTTTAATAAAAATTAAATTTAGCCATGAATCTTTTTCTACTTTCTTCACGGGCTTTAGTCTCAAATGTATCTTGGGACCCGGTTTTTGAATTGGAAAATATTGTTTTACAAACCTGCCAAGCACAACTTTTGATTCCATCGTGTCGCGAGATCGTCCAGTGGTCCTCATCTAAACTCCATCCATTACCCGATCGCATTCTACGTAAAGTTGTCAAGTCTACTACAGGTTTCTATACATTGGAACCTTTACCTGATTTGTCCAACCAGTCCAATGTTTTACTGCTGATAGGTATCTCAGGAGCCGATCTGGAACTCCTATCAAGTATACCAAAGTGGAGGGAACGTTTTGATGTTGTCATCGCTTATATTTTTGATTCTTGGTGTCCAGAAATTTATTCAAAAAATGTCTATCAATTAGATCATTTATTCGTGGCACTTCCCGAAGTTATAGATGAACTTAAGCAAAAATTTGGTGTCCCAGTCTCCCTAATCCCCTTTGCGGCGGATGTTCTCACTCAGGGTTCGTGTCAACAGAAACGTTCCATAGACTTAACTAGCTTCGGGCGCATTCCGTCACATTACGATCGTGCTTTTTGCCATAAATTTAATCAACCTGGTTCCGAACAAATTTACTTTAAATCTACGCCCAGAGCAGCAGAGGAATTTCCGAAATTGCCTTACGAAATGCGTAAAGACGAGCCAGATACTCTGATGCTATTTCACATTCTCAGACATAGCAAGCTGACCTTGGCATTTGATACGCTCTATCCTGGTATGCGTCCGTTTCCTTATTCGTTTATTACACTGCGTTGGTTTTACGGGGCGGCGACGGGCGGTGCGGTAGTTGGGAAGCGTCCAACTACCCCTCTAATGGATGAGTTGCTGAATTGGGAAGATGCGACTATTGAGTTGCCCGATGACCCGCAACAAAGTGTAGAATTCATTGATGAACTGTTAGAGGACGAAGTAAGGCTGAATGGGATATACAAACGCAACTATGTTGAGAGTTTAGAGCGTCATGACTGGAGACATCGGATTCAGAGTATGCTGGAAACGGTGAAAATTCCTCTACCCCAAGGACTAGGAGAAGAATTATCAAAGCTTAAGAGAATTCATGACCAAATGGTATGTCGATTTTAGATGGGGTATTTGAGATGAGAGAATTAATTGCATGGAGCGTTTGTGGGGTCAAAACTACATTATTTGATGGTCATGAAAGAGCAAATTATTGTCAAAAAAAAGTGATTAAATCGCAGAGATTTTGATTGAATTTGAGAGCGATATATTCACGTCGTTTGACATAGATTCCTAGGGATAAATAGGAAAACTAATCAATTGTAACAATACTTTGGTAGGATATACTCTGGCATTGACAGTCCCACATCTTAAAATAATCCCGAATCGACATGAGCCAGCATCCAGACCGCATTGCCCCTCATGGTGGCATCCTGGTCAACCGCATCGCCACCCTAGACCAAAGACAAGCATTTTTTGACAAAGCAGAAGCTTTGCCACGAGTTCAGCTTTCTGATCGATCGATCTCCGACCTACAAATGATCGCCATCGGCGCCTTCAGTCCCCTGCAAGGGTTCATGAATGAGGCAGATTATCGATCGGTCGTCACCCAAATGCGACTCTCCAACGGCCTCCCCTGGTCAGTACCAATCACCCTCTCAGTCAGCGAAGAAGTGGCAGCCACCTTGACAGAAGGGACTTTGGTCCGCCTAGACTCCCCCAACGGCGAGTTTGCCGGCGTACTGGAACTGACTGAAAAATATCGCTACAGCAAAGAAGAAGAAGCCATTAACGTCTACCGCACCGACGATCTCAAACATCCAGGTGTCCAAGTAATAGACAAGTCGGGTCCAGTGAATCTGGCAGGCCCAGTGTGGTTGCTGGAACGGGAACTAGACGCCCGCTTTCCCCAATACCAAATTGACCCGGTGAAATCGAGAATACTGTTCGCAGAAAAAGGATGGAAAACCATAGTGGGTTTCCAAACCCGAAACCCGATCCATCGCGCTCACGAATACATTCAAAAATGTGCTCTAGAAACTGTAGACGGCTTATTCTTGCACCCTTTGGTGGGGACGACTAAGGGCGATGATATTCCGGCGGATGTGCGGATGCGTTGCTACGAGATTCTGCTAGAAAAATACTATCCGCCCGATCGCGTAATTTTAGCAATTAATCCCGCGGCGATGCGCTACGCCGGACCACGGGAAGCAATTTTTCACGCTTTGATTCGCAAAAACTATGGTTGTACTCACTTTATCGTGGGGCGCGATCATGCGGGCGTGGGCGATTACTATGGTACCTACGATGCTCAACACATTTTTGAAGAATTTGAGCCGGGAGAATTGGGAATTGTGCCGATGAAATTCGAGCACGCTTTCTATTGCAAAGTGACGGAACAAATGGCGACCACGAAAACCAGTCCTAGCACTCCCGAACAGCGGGTACATTTGTCGGGAACCAAAGTGCGGGAAATGTTGCGGGCTGGAAAATTACCACCCCCCCAGTTTTCTCGGCCAGAAGTTGCTGCGGAATTGGCAAAGGCGATGAATATTTTCAGCTATGAAATTTAAATCTTAAACCTTGTTGTTGGCGACACTTAGTCTTCGGCAGAGGAGTGAGAATATTAAGTAAGAGCACGACGATCGGGAATCATTAATGGGACTCAAGCGGCGGGAATTTTTGCAGCAAGCGGGCTGGGTGTTAGCAGCGCTGGGTATCAGCGAGGCTGGATGGGAACGGTTGGGCGATCGCTACTACCAGGCTCTAGCCCAGCCGACAGCCCGCAAATTGGCATTGTTAGTGGGCGTTGACAAATATCCAGGATCGGCGCTGCACGGCTGTGTCACCGATGTGGAATTGCAGCGGGAATTACTGGAATATCGGTTTGGGTTTGGGCCATCAGACATTCTGACTTTGACTGACTCTCAAGCTACCAGGGAAAATATCGAGACGGCTTTTGTCAGTCATTTGACTCAACAAGCTAAACCCGGAGACGTGGTGGTTTTTCACTTCAGTGGCTGCGGTAGCCGAGTCAGTTTGAGCGAGTCACCGACGGTAATGCAAAACAGTTTGGTGCCGGTAGATGATGTTGTGCCTGCTTTGGGAAACCGGGCGGTGAACGATATGTTAGAGGAAACACTGCTGCTGTTGATGCGATCGCTCCCAACAGAAAGTGCGATCGCCATTCTCGACACCAGCTACAGCTATCCCGGCGTAAATCCCACCGGCAACTTCCGCATTCGTTCCCGCCCCCGCCCCATAGTGGCGAGTCCAAGCATGGGCGAATTAGACTTACTCGATCGACTTAAATTAGTCAACAATCTCACTTCTAGCGGAGGCACCACACTCACCGCCGCCGCCCCTGGTCAACTCTCCGCCGAAATTCAGTGGAACGGGTTTACAGCCGGTTTATTTACTTACGCCCTCACCCAAACTTTGTGGTGGACAACTCCCGCCAGCAGCTTGCAAGTCAGTTTTAGCCGCGTCGCGGCTCAAGTCGAGCAAAGAAGCGGCTTAACCCAGGAACCGCAAATTCGCCATGACGATGTAAAAGCACCTGCGGGGATGTTTACCACAGCGATGTTAAATTCCCCTACTGCTGACGGCGCAGTGTCTGCGGTAGAAGAGGGTAGCAAAACTGTCCAATTGTGGCTGGCCGGGTTGCCGCCAGAAATTTTAGAGTCCTGTGGCGCTTCTGTATTCAGCCCCGTTTCCTCAGAGGGCGCGAGGCTGTTAATGCTGAGACGTAACGGTCTTTCTGCTAAAGCCCAAGTCTTAGAAGCGCCCATCTCAAACCAGGTGCAACTGACTGCGGGCGAATTAGTCAGAGAAGAAATTCGGGTTCTGCCCCGAAACATCAGTTTAACCGTAGCTTTGGACTCTGGTTTAGAACGCATCGAACGGGTGGACGCTACCAGCGCCTTTGCGACAGTGCCCCAAGTCTCGGCGGTAGCGGGAGACCAACCGGCCGACTATCGGTTTGGTAGAGTCCCAGAAACGACTGTAGCTCAAACTCCTGGGGTCTATGAGCCTGGTTTGTATCAAGGTCGTTACGGTTTGTTTTCTGTGGGTGAAACCCTGGTTCCCCATACCGAGGGTGATGGGGGAGAGGCAGTGAAAGTTGCGGTACAGCGATTGACTCCGCAGTTGAAAACGCTGCTGGCGATCAAGTTGCTGCGCCTGACGGCCAACGAGGGGTCTTCGCGTCTGAAGGTGCGGGCGATGCTATCAACTCTTGCGCCTCAAGCCATCACTGTGGCTGGGCGATCGCCCGTGCGAGGTGTCAGTGACGATCGAGTGTCATCGCTGAGGGCGGAAAGTGAGAAATCTGGGAGTTCTGGTATATTAAGTGTGAATGCGGGGAGCCGACTGCAATATCGACTGTATAACGAGGGCGATCGCCCAATTTACTTTATGGTGTTTGGCTCGGATAGTTCCAGACGGCTGCTAGTATTGAATTCTGATGGGGAAACCAATGTTCCAAGACCGATGCAGCCGATCGCCCCTGGTGCAAATTTGAGTGTACCCCAGGCAGGAGCGATCGGTTGGGAGGTATCTAGGGCGATCGGACTTAGTGAAACTTTTATTATATTTAGTGAGAAGCCCTTCGATCGCACTCTGAGCGCTTTACAGGGAGGAATGCAGCAAGCCAGGGATGCCTTGCCAATTCGAGTATTGTTGAATCCTTTAAATGTGGCCAGGGCTGTATTGGAAGATTTGCACGCCGCCAGCGTGACAGGGGTGGAAAAAGTGGGGATATCCACCGATGATATAGCCTTGGATGTGAATGTGTGGGCAACTCTGAGTTTTGTCTATCGGGTAGTTTAATGATTGCTGTTGATGCCATCAATTCAGGGCTATTCCCATGACTCTTCCTCTGCCTTCCTTTCTCAATGCCCCTTAATTTCCCCAAACCGCAATAATTCTTTACAATTAAAAAGGGTAAATATTCCTATTAACTTCAACAACATCCCTTAAAAAATGCCTGTAAACCAACTTTCTGCAACCCCATCCCCCCTCCAAACAGCGGAATTCGACTATGATATCGCGATCGTCGGAGGCGGCATAGTCGGTGCAACCTTAGCGTGCGCCCTCAAAGATTCAGGCTTAAAAATCGCCATCATCGAAACCCAAATCCCCGCCGCCGCCGCAGCCAAAAAACAAGCTTACGCAGTCACCTTGCTGTCAGGAATGATTTTAGAAGGCATTGGCGTGTGGGAACAAATCTTGCCACAAATTACCACCTTCGAGCAAATTAGCCTCTGCGACGGCGACTATCCTGGAATTGTAGAATTCCATCGCCCAGACTTGGGAAATACGGGCAAATTACCTGTACCAAAAGCAGCATTAGGCTATGTGGGCGAACACCGAGTCATGCTATCGGCTTTGCAGGAATCCTTAGCAAAAAACCCGAATTTCAGTTGGGTTTGTCCGGCGGAAGTAGTCGAGGTTAAATATTTAACTAATTGTGCCGAAATTGCCATCAAACAAAACAGTGAAACTCGCACTGTTCGTACTAAATTATTAGTTGCTGCTGATGGTTCTAAATCTCGCATCCGCACAGCCGCCAACATCGGCACTCGCGGCTGGAAATACTGGCAATCCTGCGTTGCTATTACTATTAAAACTGAAAAACCCCACAACGATATTGCTTTTGAGCGCTTTTGGCCCAGTGGCCCGATGGGAGTTTTGCCATTACCGGGAAACCGCTGTCAAGTAGTTTGGACTGCACCCCATGGGGAGGCGAAAGCTTTGCAACAAATGGATGAAACAGAGTTTTTAGCTTTGTTGAAACAGCGCACGGGCGGAGTTTTGGGAAATTTGGAATTGGAGAGCGATCGCTTTTTGTTTCCGGTACAGTTAATGCAGAGCGATCGCTACGTGTTGCCCAGATTAGCATTAATTGGCGACGCCGCCCACTGTTGCCATCCCGTCGGCGGACAAGGCTTAAATATGGGCATTCGAGACGCAGGGGCGATCGCCCAAATCTTGCAACAAGCCCACGAAAAAGGCGAAGACATCGGCGATTTGCGAGTATTGAAAAGGTATCACAACTGGCGCAAAAAAGAGAATTTAATCGTGTTAGGATTTACAGATTTCTTAGATAGGTTATTTTCTAATACTTGGCTGCCAATTGTCGCATTTCGCCGCTTCGGATTGTGGTGTTTGCGAACAATTCCCCCAGTTAGGTTTGTAGCATTGCGCTTAATGACCGGCTTAATGGGGCGGCCCCCGGAATTAGCACAAAATTAGTTTATTTCATACTGTAGGGGCGGGTTTTACCAACCATAATCGCCTGAAACAAACAATCTCGAAAACCCGCCTCTCCACCCAACGATAAATCATCATGTAAATTTTGGCGATGGGATGCAAATTTCAGGTTGATGTGGGCGATCGGTGGTGTGGGGGCGGGTTTATTTAGATGGTTGGTAATTGTTATGTATTGTTGGTGAACCCGCCCCTACAAAATATCGTACAATACCATCAAAGAAACCGGGTTTTTTCCTGGATATTTGCAATGTTACGAATTTTGTCGCAAAAACGCGGTATAATATCAATTCCGTTAGCATCGGAATTATTAATCTTTCTCTTCTCTTCCTTTGCGTCCTTTGCGCCTTCGCGGTTAAATCATTCCGATGCAACCGGAAACGATATAATGCTCAGCTCGAACCCTGCCCTGACAGCAGTAGACAAACCATGCAACCCGAACAAGAACAAGAGATTCTCAACCTGCGCGATCGCCAATTAACGCCCAAACAAAATAATTTAGCAGTTGCCTATAGTAACAAAATCAGAGGAGGGAAAGCTGAGAATATCGAAATGGCGATCGCGTATTACACTCCTTACAAAATTGTCTAGCATCCGATAATCCCTTTAATCTTCTCTACAAGCTGTGACACCAATCCCAAGGACATAGCAACAGTCCCTAACTGTGCTGCTATTGCAGCCGCTATGGATTCAATTGTTGCACCAGTCATAATCATCTGTACGATTGTGGTTGCCAGAAATACCATTGTAACTGCACTAGCTGGAACCAAAACTACTAGCCCTCCGACCATTGCTGTTACTGCGCCAACAATAAGCATAGATTCAATTGGATTAGGGCTGTGGCATAGTGTCGCGAATAAACCTATTGCTGTCAAGTTATTAAATTGTAACAAAGGTAAAAAAATAGTCATTTTGAATGTCCCTCCAAAATTATTTATTAAAAATAATAATACCTAGCCTCCAAGTTTAGCAACCCCTAGTTAACTAGCAGCAGGGCGATCGTCGCCCACCCCTCGCGCACGCCATCTAAGAAACCGGGTTTTTATAATTTCTATCAACAGTAACAAAATATCTCCAAAAAACCCGGTTTCTGGCCACTCACAATCACAATCCAAGAAACCGGGTTTTTACGATTTCTATGGATAGTAACAAAATATCTCCAAAAAACCCGGTTTCTGGCCACTCACCCATCAAAAACAAAACAACTGCCAACAGCAAAAACTGTCAACAGTTGTTTCATCTATTCAATGCGGATGGCGAGACTCGAACTCGCAAGGACATAATGCCACACGCACCTCAAGCGTGCGCGTATACCAATTCCGCCACATCCGCTCTTTTTGACTATCTCTGGGTTTTTTGCGTTACGAGTTAAAGATGTACAGGTTGAGGTTTCTGACTTTTAACTTGTGACTAGCCCCTTGAGACCACCGATTTAAAATCATAGCACCATTATCAGGAAATTGTAAAATAAATTTTTGTTAAGAATTTATGGGAAACCATTATCCAGAAGATACCGAAAGGGATTATTCTACAGAATATTGAGTGAATAAGCACCGAAGATGGGGTTCTCGAAAATTTTAATCGCTAATCGCGGAGAAATCGCCCTCCGCATACTACGCACCTGCGAGGAAATGGGGATTGCCACGGTCGCCGTTCACTCCACCGTAGACAAGCACGCCTTGCACGTCCAGTTGGCAGATGAAGCCGTTTGTATCGGCCCCCCCACCAGCAGCAAAAGCTATTTAAACATCCCCAACATCATCGCCGCAGCCCTGACGCGGAATGCCGCAGCCATTCACCCTGGCTATGGCTTTCTCGCCGAAAATGCCCGATTTGCGGAAATCTGCGCCGATCATCAAATTACGTTCATTGGTCCTAGTCCTGCTGCGATGCGGGCAATGGGTGACAAATCTACGGCTAAAGAAACTATGCAGCGGGTGAAGGTCCCCACTGTTCCCGGTAGTGAAGGATTGCTGGCCGATGAAAAGGAAGCTTTGTCGATCGCCCGCGAAATCGGCTATCCTGTGATGATCAAAGCCACAGCCGGCGGTGGAGGCCGTGGCATGAGGCTAGTCAGAGAACCATCGGAACTCCCCAAGCTATTTAGTGCAGCCCAAGGCGAAGCCGATGCAGCCTTCGGCAATCCGGGACTTTACCTAGAAAAATTCATCGAAAAACCCCGGCACATCGAAATCCAAATCCTCGCCGACAACTACGGTAACGTCATCCACCTCGGTGAAAGAGATTGTTCGATTCAGCGCCGGCACCAAAAACTCCTGGAAGAAGCCCCCAGCCCCGCCCTCAGCCAGAAACTGCGAGATCAAATGGGTCACGCCGCCATTGCCGCCGCCAAATCCATCAACTACACGGGTGCAGGAACAGTGGAATTTTTGCTTGACAAATCGGGCAAGTTCTACTTCATGGAAATGAATACTCGGATTCAGGTAGAACATACCGTGACGGAGATGATTACAGGCCTTGACTTGATCGCGGAACAAATTCGGATCGCCCAAGGAGAAAAACTGCAAATCAAGCAAAACCAAGTAATCCTTAACGGCCATGCGATCGAGTGTCGGATCAATGCCGAAGACCCCGATCGCAATTTCCGGCCCCATCCGGGCATAATCACAGGCTTTTTGCCTCCGGGCGGCCCTGGGGTGCGGATGGACTCTCACGTTTACACTGATTATGAAATACCCGCTTACTACGATTCTTTAATTGGTAAGTTGATAGTCTGGGGGCGCGATCGACCTTCAGCCATTCGCAGGATGAAACGGGCACTGCGGGAATGTGCGATTACCGGTGTTCCCACCACCCTCAGTTTCCACCAAAAAATCCTCGACAGCCCGGAATTTCTCAGGGGCGAAGTTTACACCAATTTCGTAGAACAATTTATGGGCCAAAACAGTTAGTAGTCATTAGTCATTAGTCATTAGTCATTGGTCATTAGTCATTAGTCATTAGTCATTAGTCATTAGTCATTGGTCATTAGTCATTAGTCATTGGTCATTAGTCATTGGTCATTGGTTATTAGTCATTAGTCATTGGTCATTAGTCATTAGTCATTAGTCATTAGTCATTAGTCATTGGTCATTAGTCATTGGTCATTAGTCATTGGTCATTAGTCATTAGTCATTAGTCATTCGTCATTCGTCATTCGTCATTCGTGGGATTAAGGTGGGCAATGCCAGCCTGGCCCTCGTCAATCTGGCGAAGAAACTCCTTAGACGCTGGAAATTTCCTATCTTGCGATAGTCAAGACTGCTGACCAATGACTGCTGACTAATGACTGCTGACCAATGACTGCTGACTAATGACTGCTGACTAATGACTGCTGACTAATGACTGCTGACTAATGACTGCTGACTAATGACTGCTGACCAATGACTGCTGACTAATGACTGCTGACTAATGACTTTTGACTAATGACTGCTGACTAATGACTGCTGACTAATGACTGCTGACTAATGACTGCTGACTAATGACTGCTGACTAATGACTGCTGACTAATGACTGCTGACTAATGACTGCTGACTAATGACTTTTGACTACTGACTAAGGACAATTTATGACATTAACTGTGCGCGTAGTTGCCCCAGACAAAACTGTTTGGGATTCCAATGCTGAAGAAGTAATTCTGCCGAGCACTACAGGCCAATTGGGTATTTTAAGCGGTCACGCTCCGATGTTGACTGCTTTGGATACCGGAGTGATGCGCGTCCGTCCTGGTAAGGAGTGGGTGTCTATTGCTCTGATGGGTGGCTTTGCAGAAATCCAAGAAAATCGAGTGACGGTTCTGGTCAATGGCGCCGAAAAAGGTGACAAAATTGATAAAGAAACTGCTCGTGCTGCCTACACTGAAGCAGAAGCTCGTTTGGAAAAGTCCGCTAATGGCACTCTCCAAGAGCAAATTCAAGCTAAGCAAGCAATTAAACGTGCGCGAGCTCGTTTTCAAGCTGCTGGTGGCACGCTCTAGGGAGTCGGACACAACATTTTGGTGTTGCTACGTCAGCATCATTAAGGACACAACTAATGTTGTGTCCTTAATATTTGGTTAAATCCCAACTTCCGACAATAGAGATTGCATAGTTTCCCAAGATAGCCCTTGCTCAAGATAGCGAGGGTTATTGGGATTGTAGGGTCCTGCAAGGCGATCGACACTGATGATTTTTGCTCCCTCCGGTAACACTGGTATATCTGGATCGAAGGCAGTCGATCGCACTAGGGAACTAGAAAAACCTTTAAAAATAGAAATTTCATCGAACTCCCCCTCACTTTCAACCTTCACGATTAAAACTTCTTGAGGGCGTTTTACTGTGTATTGTTCCAAGCGGCGAGCGATCGAATCAGTCATCCTAAATATCACTTTATTAACAACTATAATCTAGCATGATTTAGCTGTTGATTGCCCAAGGGTTGTGGGGAATTTATTAAGAAAATTAGACCTTTTTTTCATAATTTAATCACCGCCAGTAGCATGGGGTGGTCATCCAAAATATTTAAAGTTTTATCCGGTTTTACCTAGATTGTCTCAGTCATAATACATTCAGGGTTAATAATTGGTACTCCTAATTTGATCGAGGGGATCAAGACTTGTCATCCCATCCCTGATTTTGACCCCAAACGTGAATAGACTGTGGAGGGTTATTTGACTTCGAGGTGAAACAGAGACAATCTACCTACTTTGGGACACTTTCCAGGTGCGAGGACTGTCCAGTTTGCCAAGGGTACTCAACTCAGGACTTCGATCGCCCAAAATTCAACTTATAATTAGTTTAAAAACAAAACACTTAACAGGGGTGTAGATTCCAGCCGATCGCCCAACTAACTATTCTAAGATAAGTGATTGCTATGTCAACTTTTTTTTTAAAAAATTTAGCTGCTCAACTTTCAGGAAAAGTTAATTTACGAACAGTGGTCATAGTACCCTTTGTGTTGCAAGTATTTGCAGCCGTGGGACTGGTGGGGTATTTATCATTTAGAAACGGCCAAAGATCAGTAAATGACCTGGCTGGTCAATTGATGAGCGAAGTCAGCAATCGCATTGAACAAAATTTAAAAACCTATCTAGAAACTCCTCACCAGATTAATCAAAGCAAACAAGATGCTGTGACATTGGGTTTTGTGAACATGAAAGACTTGTCAGCTTGGGAGAAATATCTGTGGAGACAAGTGCAACTATACCCTTACATTAATTTTACGTCGCTGGGCAATAAAAATGGAGAGTATCGCACGGGAGAAAAGATGTCAGATGGGACCTTATTGATTAACGCATCAGGTCCGTCCACAGGTTTTGACTTTCATTCCTACCATACCAACGATAAAGGCGATCGGACCACAGTAGCAGCCGTTGTCAAAAATTTTGATATCCGACAACATCCTTCTTATACCTTAGCCGCCTTAGAAGGTAAAGCCACTTGGAGTTCTGTCTACGTATCCTTCCTGGAACCAACATTAATCATCAGTGCCCTCAAACCAGTCTACAACAGCCAAAAACAGCTAGAAGGGGTTTTAGTTACAGCCTTGCGTCTCGATGCCATAGGTCAATTTTTAAATAGCCTCAAAATCGGTAAATCAGGTCAGACATTTATTGTAGACAAAAATGGCATACTCCTTGCAACTTCGACATCCGAAAAACCTTTTAGGACTAAAAAAAATCAAAAAGAACTGTTTAAAGTTACCGAAAGTAGCGATGCTGTAACTCAAGCAACAGCTAAATATTTAGCAACTAAATTTACAGACTTGCACCAAATTGAAAATTCCCAGCAAATCAATTTTGCCATCAACGGGAAACAGCAATTTTTAAAAGTTCTGCCATTTAAAGACGGCAAAGGTTTAGATTGGTTAATTGTCGTCGTCGTTCCCGAAGCCGACTTTATGGCACAGATTGATGCCAACACTCGCACTACAGTGCTGCTGTGTCTAGCTGCTTTGGCGATGGCAACAGTGGTGGGAATTTGGACATCCCGCTGGATTGTCAAACCTATTCTAGAACTGAAAGATGCAGCCACAGCTTTGTCTGAAGGACAATTTGACAGAACTGTAAAACTAGATAGAAGCGACGAATTAGGCATACTTGCCACAGCTTTTAATAGTATGGCTGCACAACTGCAAGCATCTTTTAACGCCTTAGAAACTAAAAATAGCGAATTGCAGCGACTGGACAAACTCAAAGACGAATTCTTAGCCAATACTTCCCACGAACTCCGCACTCCCCTCAACGGGATTATTGGTATTGCAGAATCTTTAATAGATGGTGCTACCGGAACACTGCCAGAAAAAACTAATATGAACTTAGCTTTGATTTCATCCTCTGGCAAAAGACTGTCATCTTTAATTAACGATATTCTTGACTTTTCTCAACTCAAGCACAAAAGTATAGACCTGCAAATTAAGCCCGTCGGTATCCGGGAAATGGTCTACATAATTCTGACTTTATCTAAGCCGTTGGTAGGTCAAAAAAACTTACTGTTAATCAATGCAATTAGTCCAGAATTGCCGCCAGTGGCGGCTGATGAAAATCGTTTAGAACAAATACTTTACAATTTAATTGGTAATGCGATTAAATTTACCGAAAGTGGCAATGTAGAAATTTCCGCAGAATTGTTAAGGAACAATGAAAAATCATCAATACCTAATTCCCAAGTAGCGATTACTGTATCCGACACGGGGATTGGCATCGCCGAGGAAAAATTAGAGCGAATTTTTGAATCCTTTGAACAAGCTGACGGTTCCACTGCTAGAGAATTTGGTGGCACGGGTTTAGGTTTGGCTGTGGTGAAGCAATTAGTGGAATTGCACGGAGGTCAAATTCGGGTATCTTCAACTGTAGGAGTTGGTTCTCAATTTACCTTTACTTTGCCAGTCTCTGAAACTCAACCAGAAGCTAGCAGCAGGTATCCCCTTCTGGCTCAGGAGGGCGATCGCAATTTAATCAATCATCCGGTTGCAGCCGAATTACCGATGATAGATTCTCAGTCAGTAGCCAATCAAGAACAGCTCCAAACTGATAAAATTAAAATCTTGATTGTGGATGATGAGCCGATTAATATCCAGGTGTTAATCAACAGTCTTTCTCTCGAAAATTATGCGATTACTCAAGCTAGCAATGGGCTGGAAGCCTTAAGTTTGATAGAAAATGGATTTAAGCCTGACTTAATGTTACTGGATGTCATGATGCCCCGGATGACTGGTTATGAAGTGTGTCGAGAAGTTCGTAAAATATACTCGCCTTTGGAATTACCGATTTTGATGTTGACTGCGAAAAATCAAACCTCAGATTTGGTAGAAGCTTTCAACTTAGAAGCCAATGATTATGTAACTAAACCTTTTATCAAAAAGGAATTGTTAGCCAGAATTAATACTCAAATTCGTTTGGCAAAATTGAATGCAGCCTACGGTAGATTTGTGCCTCACGATTTTTTGAATTTGCTTGAAAAGCCTAGTATTATTGAGGTGAGATTAGGGGAAAATAAAGAAAGAAACATGACTGTTTTGTTTGCTGATATTCGCTCATTTACGGTGCTATCAGAACAAATGACACCCACTGAAAATTTTGCTTTTATTAATAATTATCTAGGCAGAGTTAGTCCAGCAATTAGAAAAAATAATGGGTTTATTGACAAATATATTGGGGATGCAGTCATGGCACTTTTTCCTACTTTTCCTGATGATGGGGTTCGAGCAGCCATTGAGATGCAGAAAGAAGTAAATGTTTATAACCAACAGCGACAAGAAAGTGGCTTGGGTCCTATTTCCATCGGCATTGGTTTACACGTCGGTAATTTAATGTTGGGTACAATTGGTGAGCGAGAACGCATGGAAAGTACCGTGATTGCTGATGCGGTGAATCTGGCTTCTCGTTTGGAAGGGTTAACTAAGGTTTATGGTGCGGGAATTTTAGTTAGTGATTCTGTGATCTATGGTTTGAGCGATCGCGAACAATATAAGTACCGATTTGTCGATCGAGTCACAGTGCAAGGCAAAACAACTGCTGTGTCGGTGTTTGAGATTTACGATACAGAAACAGAACAAACTATTGCACTCAAACAGCAAACTGCGGAGATTTTTCAACAAGGTTTAGATTTGTACTATCAACAAAAATTTGTTTCTGCCCAAAAAACCTTTCAGAATATTTTACAAATTAATCCTGAAGATAAGGTAGCAATGCTCTATTTCAAACGAGCTCGCAAATATCGAATGTACGGAGCACCGGATGGCTGGGTAGGGGTGGAAGCTTTGACTGAAAAATAGGGAATCAGGGATTGAGGAATGGGGATTTGGAATCAACAGTTAACAGTCAACTGTCAACTGTCAAAAATTTGGTGTTACCCAAATCGATATCGGTCCTAATTAATTTACTGACCCGTAGCCGATCGCCCTTGTTTGCCCAGTCTTATTAACACAAAATAGGATAAGTAAACTACATAAATTGCTAAACCTATCATCGCTAAAAAACCCAAAAATTGAGGGTTAGTGTTAGGGTGAAACATTTGTTTGTACAGCCAAGGTGGGTCAAGCCAAATGCGGCAAAATGGTTCCTCAATGATTTGACTTTGAGATTGGAAGGCGCAAGTTAAGAAGGGAATTTGAGCGATCGCACCCAATCCGCTGTAAACAGTAATCGCCCATCGCCAAGCAGTAAAAGCCAGTTTCAGAGGCGATGGGGGTCGATCGTCAATTTCTTCGTTCAAATCAGCCCAAAACCATAAACTAGCAGGAATCAAAGCCCTGGCGATCGGCGACGACACAAAGCCCACAGGCAGGGCTGCGATCATTAGGTAAAGTGTAATTGCTAGCAAACTCGCCACTCGCCAATAGATAATCAACAAACGGACGATCGCGTCAGATGAAGCAAAAACAGCCCAAATCAGCACTACCAGTGGGATCGAAACCGTTAATAACACAGACAACCGATAATCCATCCAGACTAGCGGTTGAAACCAAGGTCCGGTCGCTGCCAATAAAAGACTTAACATCTTTGGGAAAATATACTCACTTATTTGTGGAAAATCTTACTACAAAAAAGCCAAAAAATCAGCAACTGGGACATCTTGTCATGTTCCTGTTGCTGCTTTATTTTTGGGAGATCTAGGCTGCGTAGTGCGAACTACCAGACGCTTTTTGACTACATTTCTGTTGGCGATCGAGGTAAAGAAAAGGATTGAGGGCAAATTTTGCCCTCACCTTTGGCTTCTATCTCTAAATTGCAGCTTTATTCGTCGTAGATGCGGCACTCAGCAGCGTCAGGATTGTCGTCGCAATATTTTTCAAAGGAATTCTTAGGTTTAACTTGCTTTTGGTGAGAGGCTTCTGCTTGAAGTTCTTCAACTGCGTCCCAGGCGGCCGCACACTCGCCAGACGTGCTGCCGCTTACGTCGCAGACTGCACGAGCGTTTTCGAGTTCTTCTTCAATTTTTGCTTGGATGTTGCCCGCGGGTGTGGTTGTCATATTCACCTATATCATCAATAGAGGAAAGGTTTTTGTTGCTCTATAGAACCTATCGAGAACTGTCTGTGTTACAGTTGAGGGTCTACTTATTGCCGGTACGCAGAGGGAATATTCCTTCTAAGACCCAAGCGTTACTTGAGGTCGAGCTTACCTGACTTTTGATCAAAACATTACATGGAATTGTCGTGTCAAACTGTATAGAGCTTGATCTTTTAAGATTTGAGCGATCGCACAGTGGACAGCAAACTGATTTATCCTGCCAATGTTAACTTATCTTAACACAACGATAGCTTTGTCGGGGAAGTCGATCGCGCCACAGCAGAGTCCTGGGGACGCCGATGCAGGTTAACCTAATCTAAAAGATAGTTTTATAGAGAAGTTGTGCCAGATGTACACCCAAAATGAAATGCAGTGGGTCAGCGCTTTATCCACCCGTCCCTCTTTAGAATCTGCCCTCAAAGAAGTTATAGAACAAGCCGATCGACTCTTAGAAGGCCCAGCAGATTTGGGGCTGATCTTTATCTCCTCTGCCTTTGCCAGCGAATATTCTCGGCTGATGCCTTTACTCCAAGAATTACTGCCGATTCCTGCTGTAATTGGCTGTGGTGGGGGAGGGGTAATTGGAACTGGTCTAGACGGCTTTACGGAAGAAGTAGAGGGTTCTCCGGCGGTTAGTTTGAGTCTGGCACGGTTGCCAGGAGTGCAAGTTAGAACTTTTCACGTCGCAGCAGAACAAATGCCGGACTTAGATAGTCCTCCCCATACTTGGGTGGATCTGTTGGGTGTGCCAGCCCAGGAGGAACCGCAGTTTATCATCTTAGGCGATCCGTTTTCGTCAAAAATTAACGATTTGCTGCAAGGGCTAGATTATGCCTATCCGGGCGCGCCGAAGGTAGGGGGACTGGCTGGTGGGGACGGTACTAGGGGTGTGGCGCTGTTCTGCAACTATCGGCTTTACCGAGAAGGGACGGTTGGGGTGGCTTTGAGTGGGAATATAGTTTTGGAAACGATCGTGGCTCAAGGCTGTAGGCCGATCGGGCGTCCGTATCGGGTGACGGAAGGGGAGCGCAATATTTTACTCAAACTGGAAGAACAAACCAACGATACAGGCTTCGGGGGGACGGAGCGATCGCCCTTGGAAGCTTTGCGAGAGTTGGTGCAAACTTTGAGTGAAGAAGACAGAGAGTTAGCCCAACACTCGCTGTTTGTGGGGGTAGTCAGCGATGAATTCAAGCTGGTACTGGAGCCTGGAGATTTTTTAATCCGAAATCTGTTGGGAGTAGACCCCAAAGTGGGAGCTATTGCGATCGGCGATCGAGTCCGTCTCGGACAGCGCATCCAATTTCACCTGCGGGATGCCCGCACCTCCGCAGAAGACCTAGAAATGCTGCTCGATCGGTATCAGCGATCGGCCGAGTACAGCGGTACATCCAGTGCAGGCGCTTTGATGTTCTCTTGTCTAGGGCGCGGTGAAGGGCTGTACGGCGAACCCAACTTTGACTCGCGACTATTCGGCCGCTACCTCAACAACATTCCCCTAAGTGGTTTTTTCTGCAACGGTGAAATTGGTCCTGTCGGCGGGAGCACTTTTCTGCACGGCTACACTTCCGTATTTGGGATTTGCCGTCAAAATTCCTAATTGCTTGAGGGTTGACTGTTGTCAGTTGACTGTTGACCCGTTCGCGTAGTCGAAGGGCACAGCACCGATAACAAATAACAAATAACCAATAACCAATAACTAATAACGAATTCCCCATTCCCAAAAAGAAAAAGCGGCAGTCATCTGCCGCTTTTTCTTTTAACTAGATATCAGGAAACCTTAGAAACTAAAAACAGTCCGCAGGAGTCCGACCCAGATATCGTCGTTTTTGTTGTTGTGTTCAGGATTCATAATCACATAAACGCCCGGTGTCACTGAGATAAAATCATTGACTTGGAAGCGATAGAAAGCCTCTAGGTGATAAGAGGTGTCGCGGTTTCTGGTGACATCGCTCTCAGTAACTTTTGGGGGTACGCCGAAAACGAAGCCGAGGAGGTTGCCGCTACGACCAAAGTCGGGCAAAGCCACAGTGAGGGCAGCGTTTTGGATGGTTGCCTCGTTGTTGGATCGTCGCAGTTGTTCAGCTTTTGTGTAACCGTACCAACCACCAATCTGAAAGCGGCTGCTGGGTTTGAAGTTAACTTGCACGCCAAAGTTATCTGCTGAGGTGGCTGATTGACCGAAGGGCCGGTTAGCCAAGGAACTGCCCGTGCTGCCCATGATGCCAACAGCGCCAGCGCGATCGTATTTCCGGGTGTAAGTCAGACCCAAATCAAACGGCTTGCTAAAAAAGCCTAGCTGAGCCAAAGCGCTGAAAGAACCGTCGAAAACACCCCTGCCGTTTGCTGGGTTGGGAGCATCGCTGTCGCCAGCCAGATAGCCGGCAGTAGCTCGGAAGTTGCCGAAGTTGTAAGTCAAACTTGCGCCAGCTCCTTGGGAACCGCGGAATACGGCCGGGTTGCGAACTCCAAATCGGGAAATTGAACCAGTACCCGTAGAGTTAAAGGGAGTAACTACGTCTGCAATTTCATCCAGGTCAAGTCCTTTAGGACCAACAAAGACTGTAGCGTTACCGATCGGGAAACGATAGTACAGTTCGTCTAGTAGGAAATTGCTGTTATCATTCCCGTCAAACGCTAGACGAGTCATGTTAGTACCCGTAGCGGTTGTTGCTGAGTAGTTGGGAACGTTTAGGGCTTGCAAGCGGGTTCTGAGCAAGTCCTTGCCGGTAAAGCTGGTGTTTAAGTTCAACCGTACCCGGTAGCCGAGAGTGGTGGATGTTTTGTCGTCGTGAAGGCCGATACCATCTCCGAAGGTGTCGCTGGCGGCAAAAATCACTTCTCCAGCCAACTTGGTGGTGGTGGAAAATTGATTTGCTTCGAGTTCTGCGGTGCGGGCTTCTAGAGCGTCTACTCTGCCACGGAGGGTAGCCAGTTCGGCTGCAAATTCTTCTTGCAGGCGTTGCAGAACCCCTAAGTCTTCTTTGGTGACGAAGGTAGATGTTGAGGAGCTAATTAGCTTAGTTACTTGGTCTAAGCAGGCATTAAGTCCGGCTGCAAATTCATAGCGTGTCAGGGCGCGGTTGCCGCGGTAGGTACCATCGGGATAACCTGCGATACAACCGTAGCGTTCGACTAGGGATTGCAGGGCTTGGAATGCCCAGTCCGTCGGCCGCACGTCGGAGAGTTGGGATACCGATGTCACTTGGGACATGGCTCCTGACTGTTCTGTGGGTTGGGCTTGGGGAGCAACTGGGACGATCGGGTTGCTCAGTTGTGTCGGGGCAGTCTGAGCAACTTCTACCTTAGCTGCTGGGGCGGATGTTGGCAGTTTAGCGTTTTCGATCGCTGGATTCAGACTGGTTGGCACTGCCAAGTCTGATGCTTGGGGCAATGCTGCTGTTACTGGTTGCAGTTTGGCAGCACTGGTATCTGGTTCGATTTTTGCCAGTTTTTCTGCTTCTGTGGAGTTAGCGCCGATCGCTGGTGCGATCGCGGGTTCAGAAGTTGTCGCTGCTGAATTTTGCTCTGTAACTGCTGAGCTGCTATTGATTGCCACAGTCTCGGAGGCAGCAGGGGCTGCTGCAACTGGTTCTGCAACTGGTTCTGCAACTGGTTCTGTTACTAATGCTGCAATTTGTGACTCAGATGGCTGAGCTGTTGCTAGCTGGTCGGCGACCGCCGTTGTGGTCGATTCTACAGCGAGGGCTGAGCCAGAAGCCACTGTGGATAATCCCAGAATGGCCGGGGATACTAGCAGTAAATTCCAAAAAGTTCTATTCATCATTCCTCACACCATCACACTCTATTTAACTTTAGCAGCAAGTCCCAACTGCTTGTTTTTGCGGTTTCTGCCTGTTCACAATATATCTTTTACTGCTTGCGAGCCTATCTGTCAAGGTTTTTAACCTGAATTTAAAGCTAGCTCCCTTGGGGACTGTTTTCTCGAATTATTCGAGAACCCTGGGATCGAGGCACATAGATCCGCAAATGTTTTGTGACATCTCACACTTGACAACTTATGAATTTTGTGATGTCTGTGTGAAATTTAGTATAATCTGCTCTATCGCAATATTTTAACACAATTTTTTCTCCGATTTACCCAAAGTATCTGCGGGAGTGTCTCCCACCTAAAATTTTTATTATTTTTGTGGGGGTCGAATCTACCGCACATCTGGGGGCTTTGGATTGAGTTGTACGATCGATTCTGTTGGGGAATTATCAACAAATTATTTTTAATTCCCAACAGTATAAGCAATCTTAATAATTCCCATCCCCCGATCGCCCTGTTTGTCTATTTTTCCTAGGCTGCTGAATCCTTGTAGCCTGTGCTACCTGCCTCCTAGGTATAGCTGGAGGTTGCAGTATGATTGAGCAACATAGGTTTGCACAGGAAAAACCACCTCTATCGTGGCCAAACCTCGTAAGTACAAGAGTGAGGATTTATGGAAGATTTCGGCATTATTATTGCCTGCTGCGACCAAGATTATCTGTTTGCTAAAGGTTGCTGTGCTAGTATCAGATATTTCCTAGGAGATGTGCCGATTTGTCTGTTGATTGATGGCACATTTTCTGTCAGTGCCTTAGAAAAGTCCTATGGAGTGAGAGTTATCGATCGCACCAAAGTGACGGAGGACGTGCTAAGGAACAGAAGTTTTGGCTGGGGCAAAACAAAGATGATTGCTTTCTGGGAAAGTCCTTGGTCAAATTTTCTGGTGTTAGATGCAGATACAATCGTTTGGGGCGATGTCCTCAAATTTGCTAACTTTCAGGAATTTGATTTTATTATAGACCAACCTTGTCAGGAAAATTCCGATGCGGATGTGGCGAAATTTTTCTTTGATCTTGGCGGTGTGGAGAAGTATTTCCCCAATTTTCACTGGCAACAATATCGAGCCAATTATTTCTGCACAGGTACTTTCTTTGCTAAACGGAATGTTTTTAGCTTGGAGGAATACGTGGAAATTTTAGATTTTACCCAGGCACATCCGGGGATATTTAAGTACGGAGAAATGGGTTTTTTGAATTTTATGATTTTCCGGGCGGCCCAGGAAAAGAGGCTGCGGGTGCAGAATGTCGATATGCAGTTATTGATGCCGGATTTTGACCAAGATTTGCTCAAAAAGCAATTTCCGATCGCAGAAAACGGGCCTGGAGGCGATCGCACCGCAGCAACGGTAATTCACTGGTGCGGGCCCAAACCAAGTTTATCAACATCTAAAATTTACTCGGAACCGATGAATTTTTGTCGCCGCAAATGCCAGGAAGATGTCTGGAATCGCACTGGTTTGTCCGCTGAAATGTTTCTGCAATTTGAGGATTGGCAGCGATCGATCTACGTGTATAAAAATAAGTTTAAGAAGAAGTTTCGCGAATTGACAGCGAAGTAACTTTAACCTTCGAGGGGTAAAGTTGGGCCCGATGGTGGTAAAACTTGGCGGTGAACGGTGATTTTGTCGCTTTCCCGCTGAGTTTGCATTTCTACGGCGATCGCCTCAAATTCGATTTCCAGACAGCCGTAGGGAATTTCTAACTCTGCCGTTGCTTGGAGTTTCCCCAAACCATTAGTTGTAAATTCGGTAATCCAGCGCGGCCCGTCTAAAATTACATAGGTTTGTCGATCGTACACCCAAATTTTGACAAAAATGCGTGGCATTAATTCCGGTAGTTGCACTCTGACTGTGACTGGCTTCCCTGGGACGATCTCTCTAGGAGGTTCGATGACCGGCATTGGTACTAACTCGTCTGGGGACAAAACGTAGGGAGTTAGGGGATTGACTTCTGGTTCAACAACTTTTGTAGCTTTTGTTGTCGCCTGTTTCTGGATCTGGGGTGCTGGTTCATCAAAGATCACAAATTCTCTAGCTTCCCAACTTGTAGGTTGGGGTGGGGAAATTGTAGAGTCGCTAGTTGCCGATGGCGGTGGTGTGGGAGTTTTGTTTTCCACAATGGCTATTTTTTCCCTGCTATTTTCTGCGTCGGCTGCTGCGGGAGTTGGTTGCTGGGAGGTTGCTTTTAGCCATTCCGGGGATTCACCGCTGCTGACGAAAGAACTCAGTCGCGACCAAAATCGATTTTGCACCTTTAAAGTTTGAAATGCTTCTTTTGTGGGTGCGGCTTCAGGTTCTGAGGTTGGGGTTTCTGGCTGGGGAGTGTTTTCAACTTTTTGGTCGCTTGCTGTGATTGGGGCTTTTTCTAGGGCCTGTTTGATTTCTGAAGGTGGGGTTGCTGAGTCTAATTTCGGTGTTTGGGTGTCCGGGGTTGGGTCGGTTTGAGCATCCTTGGCAATTTCTGATAGCAGTCTTTCTCGGTTGCTGTCGGGAAGTTTGCGACCAAATCCTGGTAATTCTAATTTTTTGCTAGCACTTTTATCCTGACGGTTGTTGAGTTTTGGGGGTAAATTTTCATTGGTTTCCTCGGCTGCTGTCAGTGAAGTATTCGCTGTTTTTTCAACTAGCTTCAGGAGAGATAGATTTGGTGCTATCGAACTAGGTTTTGAGCTGATGAGGGAGGGTTCGGCTTTCTGTGTTTGTGGTGCGCCGAAATCCTCTTTGATGACATCGAGAAGCTGTTCTAAACGGGCTGTAATTGTGAAAAATTGGGTGGCTAGGGATACATTGTCAATGCTCAGAATTGCTTCTCCTAAAATTAGTCGGCTTTTGCAATCGGCTGGAATATAGGTGACGCAGCCAAAGATACAAGGGGGCTCTTGTTCTGGCATCGGCTGTTGGATTTCTGCTAGAACTTGTGAGGTTTGGGGATCGCGTAGGTAGATTTGTAGTTGCGCTGAACCGATCAGTTTTTTGATTTCTGCGGTTTGGGATTCGGGGATTGGTGTGACGCTTTTGCTGGGGCTTTTGGGGGGTTGGGGAAGGTCGATTTTGCCGGAAATAATTAAGGGGCGACCTAGTTGGGTGACGAAGGTTTCTCGATCGAGGATGATTTGCAGGTTGTAGGGAGATTTGGGCCCAGATGCTTGGGGAATCGGGAATTGGTGGATTTTAGCGGGTTCTGGTTCTGGGGTGGGTGTGGCGACATCGGCTGCTGCTGCCAGTTCTGAGTCTGTTGGGGAACTGCTGGCTTCTGTGGGGTCGATCGGTTCTAGTGGTTGGGAGGTTTCCGATTCTGCGTGCAATACTTCTAACTGAACGCCGTATTGCCAAGGTTTCGCTGGTTTTGATTCTGGATCTGCTAAGCAGGAAAGTTCCCACTTGCCTGGTTTTAGCCTGGTGTAGGGAATGATGACTACTAATCCTTCTGAATTGGTGCGAGTCGATCGACTTTGGACTTGTCGCTGTGGTGGTACTTGATCTAGTGATGTGTAGCTAACGCGAATTTCGATGTCGGTGTTGGCGTGTGGCACCCGCGCCACGACGCGATACCTACCTTCTAGAATTTCCACGTCGGCGGTTTCTAGGGGCAACCAGGCGCGATCGCCTTCTTTCTGTAGCAAAAACTCTAATTTTTTCATAATTTTTTTCCCTTGGAGATCTCCGCTTTCTTCCTTCAAGGTTCGCGGTGGGTTATTTCAGGACAGCTACAGGCATTAATTTAATCTATGTTTTACACTTTAATCCAAAATCGGTACGGCTGGTTCTTCTTTTCATCCCAAATCTACCATTTCAAATCAGCCCAGTCACCAAGGACTGCCGATGATGCTGAAAGCTGCCCAATAGTATGGATGGGATAAATTTTTGCTATCGATTTGCGGAATAGACAAGGGCAAGAATGTTTCCCCTCTGGAACTTCGCAGTTGACCGTTTTCGATGGTGACTTTACCTTGAATCGCAGCTATTTGTGCTTGTCGCATCGCTTCGGCTTTAATGATGGGAGGATCTTTTGGTTTGCTGACTTTTAATTGCTGGTAAAACTCGGTCATTAGCGCTAAGGTGCCGGCATCACTGACGTACCATAAGCTAGCCAGGGCTGATTTTGCTCCTGATTGCAGCGCTAAGCCCGCAAATCCTAGTTCTGCTTCTTTGTCTCCTATGGCTGTTCTACAGGCACTTAATACCAATAGTTCTAGGGGCGGATTATTCCATTTTAAATCTCTCATTTGATCCAGTCCCAGTTGAGTATCCCAAAATTGAATATAGGAGTTTTTGGGAGATCCAGACCGGAATTCTGCATGGGTGGCGAGATGGATAATGCCGTATCTTTTTTGCAGTCGCTGAGATTGCAAATTAACTATGGTGAAGTCTTCGTTGATAAATGATTGACCAGGCCACTGTTGGGCGATCGCCCTTAATTCAAAAGGGACTGCTGGTAGGGGTTCTTGGTTGGATGTTTCGGAAAAAATTGCAGCCCCCATTGCGAGGACTTGGGTGTTTCTGAGGTTGGCGTAATTAATGTCTGTGAATTTGAAGGCGGGAATCCTGGCGATGCTATATTTTTGGATCAAAAATTGCTCTCCGTCGTGCATTGCTGCTAATGGTAAAGTCCGCAAACCTTCGCCCACACAGAATAGTAGGGTTTCAATTTTTGCTGTTTGTAACTCTGTTTCTAAGGGGGCTACGATCCATTTATATAGTTGTTGTGCTGGTTCTAAATAGCTGGTAGTGTTGATTTTTCTGGGGTTGGTAATTTCGCTGCTGAATTCTTGGGCTACTTGCCTTAAGTTTTTGAGTTGTGCTTCGGGTACGCTGCGGAGGATGGGCGCGCGATCGGGCAAAATTAATATTAGTTCTAGTTGGTCTGTGCGCGGTATCGCATAAATCAAAGCTGGTTTTTTCTTGGTTTTGACTCCGAGGCGAGATAGAGTATTTGCGATTTCTTGGGCTGTTTTCGATCTCGCCCCAAAGTTTTCTATCAAGTATTTTTGATAGTCTTCTTCCCAGTCTTCTTCGATTCTAGTAACAGCTTCGCCGAGGTTGCCTTCGTCGAGGAGTTTTCTCATTTCTTGCCCATTCAGTCCCCCTGTGACTTGGGGCTGGGCCAGGATGCCAATATTAGCTGTACTCCACCAGAAAAATAGGAATATTAAACAGTAAAAGAATGCTGTCTTGATTCTTTGCTTAATTTTATTTTTATGGCGGGTATGTTGGGATTGGTAGTCCATTTTTTTAGACCGATAATTGACATTTTCAACCCTTAAGAAAAGCACAGGTTTTAAGAGGAACTAGAACCGTGACTATGTTTGCCTGATTATAGCATTAAGCTTCCTAGATACAATGGCTATTGTTCCTTATTCTCTTTGGCTTGGGCCTTTGAGGGAGTTGGGGCTTGGGCAGTTATTCTGCCTTCGCCCCAAGGGGGGATTCTGGTTGCTTATTTTTTCGATAAAAGCTTTGCCAACACATTCCGCGTTATCTGTTGAGCTCCGCTATTCAAAACAGGCGATCGCAACTGTGGCGCACTATAATCATCCAATCCCCAGATCCACTGCATCGAACCACTAGCAAATACTTTCGCCCCTGAATCTGCGGTATAAACAGTCATGTCACCATAGCGAGTCCCCCCACCGTAAGGATAGGGAGAATGGGCGAGACGAACTATATTTTTCGGGGCATTGCCAAACATTCGATCGACTTCATAACCCAAAAGTCCTGGCAACTTGTCACCCTGTTTTAAATCAGTTTTTTCTAGTAGCCAATCGGGGGCGCTTTCATCAATCACAATGTCGGAATTCACCTGAAATGTTTCGTACATCACACCGATTAAAGAATCTTCGGGGCGCCCGATAGCACGATCGCGCCAGCGAGTTGTCACCAAAGAATCAAGTACCGGCAATTTATTGTAAGTAGTGGTTTCACCTAGTTCTGCTTT
Source organism: Microcoleus sp. EPA2 (assembly GCA_020882975.1). Lineage (GTDB taxonomy): Bacteria > Cyanobacteriota > Cyanobacteriia > Cyanobacteriales > Microcoleaceae > Microcoleus. The sequence goes on from JAHRFD010000005.1 coordinate 166,772, forward strand.
GCCAATCCCGTAATTTAACTCCCCTGCCACCGCTATTTTTAGAGGTGAATTAACTTCACCAACTTCCTGACTCAATCCCCCCATTGGGTCTAAATCTGCCATTTCTTTATAAGCAACTATGGTTCGATTCACTTCCCCAGTAATTCTGCTGGGTTCTAAGCGAATTTGCCAATAGCAAATATTCGAGCCAAAAAAGCCGATACTAACGCCTTTATCTCTAGCTTTTTCTATATTTTCTCGCATATCCCTCGACCAATATTCATCGTGACCTACGGATAGAAATGCTTGGTGAGATAATAGCAGGCGCGAGTTAAAATGGGTATCAATATTAGTTGCATAAGTGACATCATACCCTTCTTTTTCTAGCCACCTCAGCATATTGTATTCCCAACCAGCACTCGCAGTTCTCCTTTTTGGCTGAAAATTGGTTAAAAATTCCCCAGCCCCGATACCGTAAGCTGCCTTGCGATTGGGGCTCATACCGTAGGGTCGATTAAATGAAACTTTATAGGCTTGTTTCCCGCGACTGTTCCAGCGGTAAAGGGATTTGTAGCCCCAATTGTTGTAAGCTTGAAAAGTAGTAACGCTGGATTGAAACAACAGATCGGATTTGCGATCGTCATCCCGGACTACAAAAATAATATAACTTTGCTTTCCCGTTTTGCTGCCAGTCAATTTTGCCAAATAAATCCCGCTTGTCCATTCATCTGTGCGATCGGGAATTTGCAAAATATACGGGTCTTGCCAATGGCACTCAATTAGTCCTGATGCTTCGTCTTCCTGGGGCGGATTTTGTCTGATTCCCTTGCGAATAATTTGGTCATTCATTCGCCTTCCCCCCAGCCCATTATACCATCCCATCCGAAATATGTCTATGGTATAATTAGGGTCGTTGGTATTAACAAATAATTTAATTGCTTCACCCCGATTAACGCTGGTGAGAGAGGCATAACCTTCGATTTCTCGTTTGATGGCAGGATTGGTCAATTCCCAATCGGTTGTGCCTGGTTTTTGGTTTTCTAGGATGGTGAAATTAGTGGCGATCCTCTTCGAGGGCTTCGCTAACGCCCTTTTTTCCCGACTAGAATAGTTTTGAGAATTGGATGCTTTGTTAGCCAAAAAAGGAAGGGCTAAGCCAGTTAAGAAAGCTTTAATCAACTCTCGACGATGCAATTTGCCAAATAGGCTGACAGTCATTGGATTTTAGATGGGAGACAGGGAGGGGTGATGTAGACTACACATAACTTTACATCAGCCTCAGAAGATATCATACCTGGTGTAGATTATTTGCGATCGAACTTATGTAGGAGGCGGCTAAGACTCTGAGTGGGGATGTGTCGATCGCATTTCTTCACATATCATGTCTTAAGCTAAACAATTTTAGCTCGCAAAGCCGATTTGAGATTTTTGAGGTACAAGCCTGGGGAAACATCCTAGCCACCTGGAAAATCTACAATCTAAAATCGATGAGCCTATTGATTTTGACCCCCTGTTACTTTGTACCACTGATGAGTCAATCAACCAATTCCCCGCTATCTCAACCACTATCACGACGAACCGCCCTCAAATTCCTCGGAGTTGGTGCCGCCGGCGGGCTCCTGGGCTACTCTAGATTTTCCAAGCCAGAGCCCACCGTGTTTCAGCAAGACACCCTCGATTTACCGCAACTACTAAACACCCCCAAAACCGTTGTAGTTGTCGGTGCTGGCTTGGCTGGGCTCGCCTGCGCCTACGAACTTAGTCAGCGGGGTTTCGCCGTAACGCTGTTGGAGAAATCGCCCCAACTAGGCGGCAAGATTGCTAGTTGGCCGATTTCCGTGGGGAACCAGACTTTTATGATGGAACATGGTTTTCACGGTTTTTTTCCACAATACTACAACCTCAAAAGCGTAGTTCAAGAATTAGAAATTACCGACAACTTTGTATCTTTAGAATCCTACGCGGTTATCTTTAGAGATGGCAAATACAAACCAGAAGTTTTTCGTCCTAATCATTCCGCTTTTCCTTGGAACATAGTTGACTTAGGGATAGCTTCTCCTAACTGGACGAAGTGGGGAATCAATCTGACTAAACCCGCCCACTGGCAAGTATTTCGGGAAATAGGCGGTTTTCAAACGCAAAAAAGTTTCGCTAGACTCGATAACATCTCCGTTGCTGATTGGGTGAAAGGTGAGTTTCCCCGCGGACTTTATGACTTGTATTTTCTGCCTTTTGCTAAATCTAGTCTCAACTCGCCGGATGAATTGAGTGTGGGAGAATTAATGCAGTTTTTCCACTTCTACTTTTTCGGAAATCCCGAAGGTTTAGCATTCAATGGGACGCGGCAAGATATGGGAACCAGTTTAGTACAACCCATTGCTAAATACATTGAAAGTAAAGGCGGAAAAGTATTGACAGATGTGGCGGTTAGTAACATTCATTGGGAAAATGGCAAGATTGATTCCCTGAGTTACCAGTCAGGAGATGTGCAAAGTAAAGTACCTTTCTGGGTGAAGCAAAATTCACTGTTAAAGGACAGCAACGCCACGGCATATTTTGGGGCGGGAGATAGTGTGTATGCCACAGTACCGGGAGGAAAAGAGGCAATTTCCCTGAGTTGTACTCACCAGGGCTGCACGGTGCAGAAGCAGAATGATGGTCAATTTCATTGTCCTTGTCATGGCGCAGTTTTTGATGCCGAAGGGCGAGTGGTTAGCGGACCTGCAAAACGGGATTTACCCAGATTTAAGGTGGTTGCTAAAAAAGATGATGAGGTACAATTGGCAGCAGCATTTGACAATTCCCAAACTAAAAATTTAGGAGAAACATTGCAGGCTGATTACTATGTTTTGGCGACAGATGTGCCGGGAATGCAGCATTTGTTTAGTTTGGCTAGCGGTGAGGTGAATCCCCAGGTGCAGAGTCGGATTGAGAGTTTGAAAATAGCCGATCCGTTTGCGGTTGGTCGTTTTTGGTTCGATCGCGATTTTGCATGGGAACAGAGCAATTTTAGCTCGCTTTCCGGCTACAAACTGACTGATAGCATTACGCTTTACCACCGCATTCAAGATCAATTCATCGCGTGGCACAAAGAAACTGGCGGCAGTGTAGTGGAGTTACACGCCTATTGTTACAAGGAAAAAGATTTTCCGAATCAACAAGTTTTGCTGGCTACTTTTGAGGAAGAGTTGTATGAAATTGTGCCGGAATTAAAACAGGCAAATATGCTGCACCGGGAATTGGTAAATCAAAAGAATTTCTCTGGTTATCCGCCCGGTAGTTATGCGGAACGCCCGGAGACTTCCTGTGATGTTCCTAATCTTGTATTTGCGGGAGATTGGGTGAAAATGCCTTTTCCTTGCGGTTTAATGGAAAGGGCGGTTAGCAGTGGTTTGTTGGCGGCTAATGCTATTTTATATCAGGAGGGTTTGCAGAGGCGATCGCTCTTGACCGTCAATCCTGAAGGCGTACTGAAAATCTAATGTTTTCAGCCTGACGGGGGCGGGTTTGAGAGATTAGACATCTCCGATTATTCTGGTAGGGTAGGCATCCTGCCTGCCCTTTACAATTTCTGTTCTCCAGTCCGAAAAACAACTATTCCATTTTCTACAGCAACTAGATCTATTTTCAGCGGACCGGCGATATATGTAACATCAGTGGCGATCGCCTGCACCTCCAGAGGTTTATCATATTGTTTGAGGCGATCGACAAAACTAGCCAAAGTTTCAATCCGATTATCGGCAACTTGGACTCTACCGCCGACAACACCAATCAAACGAGCCCGAAATTGGCAAGCTTCAATTAATTGCTGCAACTGCTGTCTTACCTGTTCGTCTTTTAAGACTAGGGGATCGATAGAAACTCCTGCAATCACATCTCCAGCCCGGAATACAACTCTATTGATTTCGGCTTCGGCAAATACTTTGATCCGCTTTTCTTCCCGCAGGTAGTTCGCGCCGGCCACAATTCTGACTACATAATCTTGACCGTCTTTTATTTGATTAAGGAGTTGTTCAATTTCGGCATTGGTAATTTGAACTATCTGCTCTTTTACCTTGGTATTTCCAGGCTGCATGAGTCCGACAGTGGTTTTATTTGCTTCTTGCAATAGTCGATCGATGGCGCGACTGGCTAAGGCTGGTTCGGCGATGCGAACAACTCCCGCAGCTAAAATTTGGCCGCGCCTGATGGCAACAGTCCCCTCGCGAATTGCCTGAAAGTCTCTTTCTAAAACTTGTACTTGCTGTTGCAATAAAGCTTGTTGCTGTTCCAGTTGTGTTTGTTGCTCTGCTAGGGTTTCTAAGAGAGCTTCTCTTTCGGCAATTACTTTGTCTCGATCGACTATAGCTCGATCGCGATCGGCTAGATTTTGGACTCGCTCGGCAATTTCCTTGTCTCGCTGAGCAATTAGTTTGTTGCGCGAGCCAATTTCCTGGTCCCGCTTGGCAATTTCTTGGTTCCGCTGGGCAATTTCTTGGTCCCTTTGGGCAATTTGAGTTTTTACTCGCTCTCGTTGTTCAATTAACTGTTGTCGTTCGGTTTGTAGTTGGGTGATTTCTGAGCCTAAAGCTTTCTTTTGAGTAGAAACTGTGTTCAATTGATTTTCAGTGCGATCGAGCTGAGATTGCGTGCTGGCTTTGGCTACTTCCACAATCGTCAGTTGTTCTTCAGTGCGCAACTTAGCTGCTTCCATCGTCGCAAGCTGTTTTTCGGTTTGAGATTTAGCCGCTTCTACCTGACTCAGTTGCTGTTGAGTTTTGGACTTGGCAGCTTCCACATTATTGAGTTGGGCTCGCAGGGACTTTAATTTGGTTTGGGTCTCGGCTTGCTCGGCATTAGCCGCTTGCAACGAACGATTAATCTCTTCTAAATTAGCCTTAGCTTGGGCTTGAGCAGCCCTAGCTTGGCTTAATTCAGTTTCAACTCGTTTTTTTTCTTCAGTGGCTAGATTGAGTTCTCTGCGGGCGTTATTGAGTCTTTTTTGAATTTCATCTATTCTAAAAACCCCTGTGCGGAGGGGCTTACTGGTAGCAAACAAGATGCCCAGAGTTGTGGCTGACAGAATGCTACCAGCCATCACTGTCACTACAACAGCAGTATCGCGGGGGCGAAGTTTGAATAAACTTAATCTGGCCTTGCCGACTTTTGTCCCAAGGCGATCGCTGACAGTAGCGATCACACCCCCCAAAATTAAAATTACAAATACTAGGATGTATCCAGCAGTCATTCCGATTCCATAGCTTGTCTAAATCATCGAGCAAATATGTAGGGGTAGTGGATGGTGCGTGCCTACCCCTAAGCGATGGGGGCAACCGGGCGTGGGATTGCCCCTACAAAAATTACACAAATCATTTAGGCTGGCTATGAATTTGGGATTTGGGATTGAATCCCAAATCCCAAATCCCAAATCCTATAGTCTCTCGGTGTCAAGTGAATTGCTGGCCTAAAGCCACCGGGTTATGGACTGTGATCTTTTTCTTGTGGATCGAGATCATTTTTTCTTGTCTGAGATCCCCCAGTAAGCGAGTCACCGTTACTCGCGTTGAGCCGATCGCCTCTGCGATCGCCTGATGAGACAGCTTTAAATCAATCGTAATCCCTTCAGTACCGGGCATACCAAAATCCCGGCACAAAATCAGCAAAAAGCTGACCAATCTCGAACCCATATCTCGGTGGGCCAACGTTTCGATCATCATCTCAGTTTGCAAAATCCGAGAAGACAATCCGCGCAGCATCACCATAGATAAGTCTGGGTCTTCCTTGAGGGCTTTTTCCACTTGTTCGATCGGCAATGAGATCAATTCCACCGGCGTAAAAGCTACGGCGTGGTAAAACCTGTCAGAGCGGTGTCCTGTAATCAGAGACAGCACCCCAAATACGCTATTTTCCCGGAGAAGGGCCACAGTAATTTCTTCTCCGGCTTCATATACCCTGGAGAGCTTAACAGCACCTTTAATGAGAACGTAGACGCGCTCAGCCGGGTCTCCAGGGAAAAAAATTGTCTTGCCCCGTTCAAAGGTTTCCACAATGGGTGGAAACGCCCCGCCGCTGATTTGGCGGAACACGGCTGCTAGCGGTCTATCATGGGTCACGACCTGATCCTTTCTACTAATCAATGCTCTGTAACTTGAAAATTAACATTTTTGAGTAAATATACTTTCCAACCTCCTGTATTGGATGATTCAATAACTTCCATCTAATGTTAAGGTAAACACACACTGTATGATTAAATCTAGCCCTTCTCTTAACTTTTTCAATTCCGCCCCCAAGTAGCTCCACAGCCAAATTAATCTTAATTGTGTCTCAGTTGTGTCTCAATTGTGTCTCAATCAGTGATATTTCAATCAGTTGTGTCTAAATAGGTGGCGTGGTTGAATCTAGCCAACGAGAACGGTGCAAGTTGCTTCTAGATAAACTACAGATGATAGATTTGACCGGAAAAAATGCTCTTGTTACGGGCATTGCCAACAATCGCTCGATCGCCTGGGGCATTGCTCAGCAGCTCCACAAAGCAGGGGCCAATCTTGGCATCACTTATTTGAAAGACGAAAAAGGCAAGCACGAGCGGAAAGTCGCTGAACTCGTGGAACCGCTCAATCCCAGTCTGTATTTGCCCTGCAATGTCCAAAATGAGATGGAAATTGAGTCTACTTTTGAGACGATCGCCGACAAGTGGGGCAAGTTAGATATTCTGGTTCACTGTTTAGCCTTTGCCGGCAAGGACGAACTCTCAGGAGACTTCACCAATACTTCGAGAGAAGGTTTCTCCAATGCTTTGGATATTAGTGCTTACTCCCTAGTACGGCTTTGTGCAGCAGCGAAACCCTTGATGGCCGAAGGTGGCAGTATTGTCACCTTGACTTATCTCGGCGGTGTTCGAGTAGTCCCCAATTATAACGTAATGGGAATTGCTAAGGCCGCATTGGAAATGAATGTTCGCTATCTGGCGGCGGAACTTGGCCCGTTAAATATTCGGGTAAATGCAATTTCTTCTGGCCCAATTCGGACTTTGGCTTCGTCAGCAGTTGGCGGCATTCTGGACATGATCCACCACGTTGAGGAAGTCGCTCCCCTGCGACGCACGGTAACTCAACAGGAAGTAGGAAATGCTGCGGCTTTTCTGTGCAGCAATCTCGCTAGCGGGATTACGGGTCAGATTTTGTATGTAGATGCTGGTTACGAAATCATGGGAATGTAATAAGATTCTAGGAAAGTTTTGAGTTTTGTAGGGTGGGTTAAGAGAGTAAACTTTAATTTTAATAAGTAAGTTGTATGCAAAACCCACCCCTTGCTTGAGACTCCCCACTACAAAAATTCTCCGCTCAAATTACTAACTATCAATTACTCATGAATGACAAATTGCGACTTATGGAAACAATCGATCGCCCTTCTGTTCCTCCTGTAAATTCAGTTAGCCTGCTGAGGGCTGCTTCGGTGAAGCGCACGACACTGGAAACTGATGTGAATGTGAGCCTGAATCTCGACGGTTCGGGAACTTGTAAAGCGGCGACTGGAATTCCATTTTTAGATCATATGTTGGATCAGATTGCTTCCCACGGATTGATCGATTTGGATGTCCAGGCGATCGGGGATTTAGCCATTGACGATCATCACACGAACGAGGATGTGGGGATTACGTTAGGACAAACTCTCGCAAAAGCTGTCGGAGATCGATCGGGCATTTCTCGTTTCGGCCACTTCATCGCCCCGTTGGATGAAGCTTTAGTTGAAGTAGTCCTAGATTTTTCGGGAAGGCCTCACTTAAGCTACAATTTGCAGATTCCCAATCAACGGATTGGTACTTACGATACCGAATTAGTGAAAGAGTTTTTTGCGGCGATTGTGAATCACAGTCAAATGACACTGCACATTCGACAGTTGCAGGGTGGAAATTCCCATCACATTGTGGAAGCGGCATTTAAGGCATTTGCGCGGGCTTTGCGGATGGCTGTGGCGATCGATCCACGGCGCGCTAGTCGGATTCCGAGTTCTAAAGGAGTTTTGTAGTTTTGGGGTTTGCAGTTGCGCTTGAGCGCTGCTGCAAACCTGTAAATTAAAATATATCTGCTATGTAGTTAAAAATAGTAGACAATTAAACTATTGATCCATGTTATATTTTAATCGCAAATATTTTTTTCTTGCCTTGATTTTATTTTCGATCGAAATCGTTATTGCTGTTTTTTTTAGAGATAAGTTTGTTCGTTATTTCCTGGGAGATTTATTGGTAGTGATATTTCTCCATTGCTTCATAATGTCTTGGTTAAAACTAGAATCCACAAAAGTAGCTTTATCGGTTCTAACTTTTTCTTTTGTTATTGAGATATTGCAATATTTTAAGATTTTAAATGCTTTAGGCTGGGAAAATAACAAGATTGCTATAATCATTTTAGGCAATAGCTTTGATGCAATGGATTTGGTTGCTTATACTGCGGGTATTGCCATAGTTTTGTGGCTAGAAAATAGAAAAAAAGTTTCAATATCGTAGATTAACTCAAGCAGGATTGTAAAAGTCCGAGAAAGGAAATTTATTGTTGCAGATACTCGCTCTACTTTAGTGAATTTACAGGTCGTTTTAAAATTTGTTGAACCACCCCATAATAATTAGGATTTTCTAACCCTTTTAATTCATGTTGGATATCTTCCCAATCCCCTAATTTACTTTTCCACATACCATTCTCTGTTTGTATTTCAGCGTGTTGCGGTTCACCATTATAGGTGTATATTGCTATCTTTTGAAAGCCCGGTTCAAGATCGCGATTATCACAACATTCATATCCAATAGTTTGATAAGCCTTGATAAAAGCATCCAACGTTAACTCTCTTGGTACACCATCGGGCCAGTATCCATCTGGGTCTACCGGGTCCCATCTACAGTCCTCTTCGCCAGCCACGAAAGCAAAGCAATTATAATCAACTGTTTCTTCACTTGTTACTTCATATTCAGTATTCTCTAGATTAGGAAATCTCAAGAGTTTACGATATTCCAGCCTACCATTCATAGCCGTGTTCTTTTCCCCATTGTATCCATGCTTGAGCCATTTGTTTCATTCGACCACGCTGTTCTGGTTTTACCGGATTATCACCAGTAATTGCTCTCAACGCCCAAAACCAATGATCTGGTTTTTGTTCGAGATCCCGGAAAATTAACGGTACAATAGGCTGTCCCATGCCAATAATTCTCTGATAAGCTGGGTGCATTGACTTTTGTGTAACTAATGACAGCATCCTTGTCTGGTCGCGCCATTCTTCTACGAGGCTATTAAACTCCGCTTCGATTTCTACGTGACTTTTAATCGGGTATTTATAAGTTGTGATGCGATCGGGTAGTTTCATGTCAAGCCGTGGCTACTTCATAAATCTATATTACCCGATCGGGGCTCTGCGGGCGATCGACCAAAATCAAGCATTACCAACTTGGGTCAACCCAGCACAATTAGTAGGGTGCGTCAGTTGAAAAACCCTAATTCTTCGTAATAACCTTAAGACTGACGCACCCTACAGGCTACAAGCTGCGATTAAAAAAAATCGACTAAAATCAAACCTTACCAACCTCCACCAACTCAACATCACTAACAGAACTTTTCTCTTCCCCTTCATCTTCTTGAGCAACTGAAACTGTTAGCTTCAATCCCAGAGCATTCAGCCAATTAGCCAAAGCATAAATAGTCGCCATTCCATTCTGTGATACCAAACCATCTAATTTTTCCAAGTGCAATTTAGCGTCATCTGCTGACATATTTGGTTCTCCAAGAGCTTCAAATACATTGCTAAGTCCGAGTTCGAGCAAACCAGGTTCAGGCTCTTCGTCTTCCAAATGCGCTGTTAGATAAGCAGCAGCGTGTCTTTTATCCTTGAGCGCTTCAATCAGATAGTCCTGGTAACTATCGCTAGTTGGCATTTTGGCATTCTTCATATTCTTTCCAATACTCCTTAGCTTTACGAATATCTTGTTCTTGACTGCTTTTATCCCCACCACAGAGGAGAAGCACTATTGTTGACCCAAATTGTCCGAAGTACACGCGATACCCAGGCCCAAAGTCAATTTTCAATTCGCAAACTCCTTCGCCAACAGACTTACTGTTTCCTAAATTCCCCAAGCGAACTCGGTCAAGCCTTTGCTCAATTTTAACTACCGCATTCAAATTTCGCAGGGAACTAAGCCACTCTGCGAAAGGATTTTTACCGTCTGGGGTAATATAACGTCGAATGTTTCTGGGTTATACTTCCATAAATGCGAGCGCCACTACTCGTAAATCATCATAGGGGCGATCGCACTCAATCAAACATTACCAACTTCTGCCAACTCAACAATATTCGCAGAAATTTCCTCATCCCCTGCATCAACCGCAACTGTTAACTTCAATCCCAAAACCTTCAGCCAATTAGCCAAAGCATAAATAGTCGCAATCCCTTCTTGCGGTAACAAAACATCTAATTTTTCCAGATGCAATTTAGCCTCTTCATCTGACATATTTGGTTCCCCAAGAGCCTCAAATACATCTCTGAACGCTTTTCGCATGATTCCTAATTCCAAATCGCCTGATTCTTCCTCAAATATCTCTGTGAGATAGCCAGCAGAATATGCCGGATTTTTGAGATTTGAAATTTTATAGGGGTGATAAGGTAAACTCTTAGGCATTGTCATTGTCTTAACTCCTGTAATCTGTCCAGTATTTTTGAGCTTTGCGGATATCTTGCTCTTGAGTGCTTTTATCTCCGCCTATCAGCAAAAGTATAATTGTTGTTCCAACTTGTCCAAAATAGACCCGATAGCCAGGGCCGTAATTTATCCTCAACTCATAGACACCTTCTCCCACTGAGCGATAATCTCCGAGATTTCCAGTCCCAACTCGATCGAGTCGCCCGTCAATCTTAAATTTTGCCTTGAGATCGCGGAGGGAGTCTAACCACTCCGAGAAAGGAACTTTGCCGTCTGGTGTCGTGTAACGCTGAATTTCCCTTGGTTGTACTTCCATAAGTGCGATCGCAACTACTCGTAAATCATCATAGGGGCGATCGCCCCAAATCAAACATTAGCAACCTCCACCAACTCAACAGCACTAACAGCACTTGACTCTTCCCCTTCATCCTCAGCAACCGTAACAGATAACTTCAATCCCAAAACCTTCAGCCAATTCGCCAAAGCATAAATAGTCGCAATCCCTTCTTGCGGTAACAAAACATCTAATTTTTCCAGATGCAATTTCGCATCCTCCGCAGACATAATTGGTTCTCCAAGAGCTTCAAATACATCTCTCAGAACTTGTCGCATTATTCCCATCTCTAAATCGCCTTCTTCCTCTTCATCAAAAATAAGTGACAGGTAAGCAGCAGAATAGTTGGGATCTTTAAGATTGGAAATTTTAGAGTCATGATAGCTATCACTGGTCGGCACTTTCGCGTATTTCATAATCTTTCCAGTATTCCTTAGCTCTAACAATGTCTTGGTCTTGAGTGCTTTTATCCCCAGCACACAGAATAAGCACAATAGTGACTTCTGCTTGTCCAAAATAGACTCGGTAGCCAGGCCCATAGTCAATTTTTAACTCGTAGACTCCTTCGCCAACTGAGCGACAGTCCCCTAAATTGCCATTTCTAACCCGCAGAAGCCTCTTATCAATTCTAATTTTAGCGTTAACATCTCGCAGGGCAGCCAACCATTCCGCAAAAGGAACTGTGCCGTTTGGTTTGATATAACGTCGAATTTCCCTCGGCTGTACTTCCATAACCTTTAGTCTTGGAAGGATCAAGAACATAATTATGTCATTCTGAGGGAACCGAAGCATCTTAGATCCTAACAACAGCCTAGAGGCTGCGTCCAGGAGTAACCTTGATTCTAGCGACGATCGCACTCCAATATTGCAGCCACCCGATCGCCCCTTGACTCCATACGCTACAATTATTAAGAAATCTTTAGTTAAATCCGTTTAACGTCCCAGACGCATTATGAGTCTTCCCATTCGCAACGTTGCTATCATTGCTCACGTCGATCACGGCAAAACCACCCTCGTGGACGCTCTCCTCAGACAGTCCGGGATCTTCCGCGAAGGGGAAGAAATCCCGGATTGCGTCATGGACTCCAACGACATTGAGCGCGAACGCGGCATTACAATTCTTTCCAAAAATACCGCCGTCAGGTACGGCGAAACCCTGATCAATATCGTCGATACCCCCGGACACGCGGACTTCGGCGGCGAAGTCGAACGAGTTCTCGGCATGGTAGACGGTTGTTTGCTGATCGTAGACGCCAACGAAGGCCCAATGCCGCAAACCCGCTTCGTGCTCAAAAAAGCCCTAGAAAAAGGACTGCGCCCGATCGTCTTTGTGAATAAAATCGATCGCGATCGAGCAGACCCCCACAAAGCCGTCGATAAAGTTTTGGATCTGTTTCTAGAACTAGGTGCTGACGACGATCAGTGCGAATTTCCCTATCTCTTCGGTTCCGGCTTAAGCGGTTACGCCAAAAAACACCTAGAAGACGAAGGGGTAGATATGAAGCCCCTGTTTGAAGAAATACTCGACCACGTACCACCTCCCGTAGGCGACCCCAACAAGCCGCTGCAACTGCAAGTAACCACCTTAGATTACTCGGAATACGTCGGCCGCATCGTCATCGGCCGCATCCATAACGGCACGATTAAAATCGGTCAACAAGCCGTCTTAATCACAGAAAGCGGCGCCGTTGTCAAATCAAAAATTAGCAAATTGATGGGCTTTGAAGGCCTGAAGCGGATTGACATCCCAGAAGCTACTGCTGGTAATCTCGTCGCCGTTGCCGGTTTTGCGGATGCGTACATTGGCGAGACAATTACCTGTCCCAACGACCCGCAAGCCCTACCTTTGATCAAAGTAGACGAACCGACTTTGCAAATGACTTTTTCCGTGAACGATTCGCCATTCTGCGGTCAAGAAGGAAGTTTGGTAACATCGCGTCAAATTCGCGATCGGCTAATGCGCGAACTCCAAACCAACGTCGCCCTGCGCGTCGAAGAAACCGAATCTCCCGACAAATTCCTAGTATCTGGCCGTGGCGAACTTCACCTGGGAATCCTGATTGAAAATATGCGCCGCGAAGGATACGAATTCCAAGTATCCCAGCCGCAAGTAATCTTCCGCGAAGTCGGCGGCCGTCCCTGCGAACCCTTTGAATGTTTGGTCTTAGACGTACCCGAAGAAGCAGTCGGCGGTTGCATCGAACGGCTCGGTCAGCGGAAAGCAGAAATGCAAGATATGCACGTCAGCAGCACCGGCCGCACCCAAATCGAATTTTCAGTCCCTGCTCGCGGTTTGATTGGATTCCGAGGTGAGTTTATGCGCTTGACTCGCGGCGCTGGAATTATGAACCACAGCTTCCTCGACTATCGCCCCCTCGGTGGAGAAATTGTCGCCCGTCGCAACGGCGTATTGATTTCCTTTGAAGAAGGAACTGCAACTACTTATTCACTGAAAAATGCTGAAGACCGTGGCGTATTTTTCATTACCCCCGGAACCAAGGTTTACAGAGGGATGATTATCGGAGAAAACAACCGAGATGACGACATGGAGCTGAATATTTGCAAGTCGAAGCAGTTGACAAACCACCGCGCATCTGGCGGTGAAGAATTGGCGCAATTGCAAGCGCCAGTCGATATGAGTTTGGAGCGTGCTTTGGAGTACATCGGCCAGGATGAATTGGTGGAAGTAACACCGAAATCAATTCGCTTGCGGAAGGTTTCTAAGAAGTTAGTCAAACGCTAAAATCAGTCTAGGGTTGGCAATGTCAGCCCTAGACTTTCTCCTCAAGTCAACTTTTTTAAACAACTAGGTTGGGGAAAATCCAACCACCCATTTCAATATTTGTAGGGACTGGTTTTACAGATAATATTTAAGACTCACAAACAATCTATATAAACCAGACGCCACTAAGATTTTTGAGGGTAGAAATTTGTGGGGTTCTGATATTTTGCGCGATCGCACAAAAGTTGGTAAATGCGCTTGAGCGCTGAAGCTACTTAACCAGAGACTACATTATATGACCACACAGATTTCCATGATGCTATGATATGTCAATCCCACCAAAAAGTCAAGTAAAATTGCTGTCATAATCGGCAAAGTTTTCTAAACAAAACAAGGAAAAATCAACCGGAATGGCTCTGATTGCTAACTCATAAGTAAGAACCCATAACTAATAACTATGATTTTAGGTTTCGATCCAGGTAAAGACAAGTGCGGTGTCGCCGTCATGGGTACAGACCATCATATCTCCTACCATCAAGTTGTACCCTCGGAAAGTGCAATTTCGACTATTCAATCTCTCTGCGAACAGTTTCCCATTGACTTATTGGTGATGGGAGATCAAACAACTTCTAAGAAATGGAAACAACAACTTACCCAGAGTTTGTCACCTTCCATCGTCATTACTCAGATTGATGAGAGATACAGCAGTTTAGAAGCAAAGGAACGTTACTGGCAAATGTACCCTGCGACGGGACTCAATCGCTTGATTCCGCTGGGAATGCGGACTCCACCGCGACCGGTAGATGATATAGTGGCGATCGTCCTGATTGAACGGTATTTAAATCAGACTAGACCTACGCAAGCGATACATTAATTCCGAGAAGTTGGGATGCTATTTTTTCAGGGTAACCAATTCACCAGATTATCCACCGTATTAAAATCAAACAAAGATTCCGTTAAACTATCTAACTGAGCGCTGGACAACTGTAAAACTCTAGCTTGGATTGACTCGTCCAAAGTTCCGAGTTTTTGTGTTAGCAAACGCAGCACCAGATTGCTTTTTCCCTGCTGTAAACCCTGCTGTAACCCCTCCTGCAAACCCTGCTGTAACCCCTCCTGCAAACCCTGCTGTAACCCCTCCTGCAAACCCTGCTGTAACCCCTCCTGTAAGCCCTGCTGCAAACCCTCCTGCAAACCCTGCTGCAACCCTGCTTCTAAAGCTTCTTCTCTAAACCTCTGTTGATCTTGGAAATAAAACACCTGGGCCTCCAATTCATCTAATTCCTGCCTGCTGAGATTTGTACTGTTAGCAATAGTGAAAGCTTGCTGAATTGCTGAATTAGTTTCCAAGGATTCTGGAACCATTTCCAAACTGGGCGCTTCCTTGATAAAATAAATCCACTTGTCAGCCAAAGATTCTAACTCGGCAAGAGATTTATTGAATTTCGGTAATTCCACAAAAATTAGAGTCATCACCGGAAACAGATAATCAAAATGTTCTTCCTCTTCCCGAAAAGAAAATCGCGAAATTACTTTGTTCGTGTTATTAAACAAAGTAAAATCAGTAATTGTCAAGGCAATTACCGGGTCTAATTGTAGGTATCCCTTACCAGTCATCAGTTGATTTGCATAGGCTTTTGCTGCATTGTAGGCAATTCTTTTTTCAAAAGCTTTCACATTCAAAACTTGCATTTCGATGACAACAATCGTGCCGTTATCAAGAGTGGCTTTGACATCTAAGTAGGTGTCTTTCAAACCCATTAATTTTCCAGCTTGATAGGGGTCGATAATTTGCAAATCCTGAATAGTGGGATTGCCTTGATAAATCAAGCCATTGAGAAAACTAATCAGAATTGGTTTGCTTTCGGCTGAAGCAAATATTTTTTTAAAGGCAAAATCTGTTCTAGGGTCAATAAAACTCATGGTTTTTAGCTCCTAATTTGTGTAACAACAAGTCCGCAAGGTTGGTAATCTGCCCTGGCGTGGGTTTATGATAAATTTCTGATAATTCCTGTGTCCCAGCCTTGGCCGTTGATATGTATCAAAAAATCGGGGAAATAGAAAATTTATATGATTTCCTTTTCCCCATTTTCAGGACTAAACTCCTGACTACTAACCTGTGATTAACTAACCGATGTTAGCTGTTTTTGTTTAACTTCTACCGGAGCACTCAAAGCCTCTTCCAAGTCAGCACAACCCAATTTTTCCTCCAAAATAGCCATCACTTCTCTGCCGAAATCATTGGAATTTCGCTGCCAAGCTTCCAAACAAATTTGACCGAAAAACGAACCCAAAGGCTCAGGATTCCACAGCAATTTTCGTGCTGTCCAAGGCATCAAACTCATCGGGTCATAACCAGGTTGTAAAATCTCCTGTTTAAAGGCGTATTCTTCCAAAATGGTGTGGGGCTGTAACCCGATAAAGAAAATTGCTGGCTCTACTTTATCGGCTCCAAAAATCCGCTCCAATTCCCGATGATAAGCAATGGTTTGGCGGATGGTTTCAAAGGTTTCATCCATCACATTAAAGGAGTAGTTTACGGAAACAACATCGTTGAAACCGGCGGCTTTTAAATCGCGGCAATTTTCCAAAACTACTCGCAAATTATAACCCATACGCATTTTGCGAACTAATTCTTGGGAACCGCTGGTGATGCCGATTTCAAAGTAATTCATCCCCGTTTTTACCATCAAATCGCACAATTGTGGTGTGAGATTGTCCGCACGGATGTAAGCAGCCCAGTGGATGTCTGTCATGCCGGCGTCGATGATTTTTTGCAAGAGTTCAACGGCGTCATCAATGAATTTGCGGGCGGGGATAAATTGAGCGTCGGTAAACCAGAAATTGCGGATACCTCGATCGTACAATTGTCTAATCTCCGCCACCACCTCATCCGCTGGATTGATCCGCACTTGCTTACCTTCAATCACCGTGTAAATGCAGTAACAGCAGTTGTGGGGACAGCCGCGCTTGGTTTGGACGCCGATGTAGAAGTCCCTATCCTGTAGATAATAGGAAAATTCTGGCCAAATGGTCTCGATGTACTGATAATTACAGGCAGTTTTCTCGATGTTGGCTGGCTTTTCGTGAATTAGTCGATCGCGCGGGACTGTCTCACCTACGACATAACACCTTTCCTGGGCTAAATCCTCGCCTTTAATCAACTTCTCCAGCAGCGCCTCGCCTTCCCCCACCGAAACCACAGTCCCCTTGGGTAAACTGCGTCCCAACTGCTCATAAAACACGCTCACAGCACCGCCACCGACGACTGCACGAGCTTCGGGACGGTATTTGCGGGCGCGATGCAATCCCCGCTTCACCAACCCCAAATTGCGCCAGAGTTCCGTATAGTAAGACACGGCTAAACGTAATCCTCCCAATGCTCCCCGCATTTTAACCAGGGGATTGTTGGCGTAGTAAAACTCAAAGGCATTTTGCAGGGGATTGCCGCCTCTACCACCTACAGGTGCGTAAATTTGAATGTCTCGCCAGGAGAAAACTAGGAGGGTTGGTTGAAATTCATCGACGGCGGCGTCGAGAGCCTTGGCGTAATCTAAGGGCGGTACTGCACCTACATCGAAAATCCGTTGTTGGACATCGGGAAACAGCTTGTGGACGTGATCGGAAAGGTACACAACTCCGATCGGGAAAATGGGATTACAAGGGAGGCGAACATATAGAACTCGGTTTTCTCGGTTTTCTCGGTTTTCCATGATTGCCACATCCTAAATTGCTAGTTTTTTGACTGTGTTAATATTCTTTTAATATAACTTTACAATCTCTCTAATTTTGGTAATTTAACATTAAATATTTTAAAATTTTCCGAAGCGGAGTAAAGCTGAGCCTGTTGGCGTGGCTGAGCTGGAGGACGATAAAATAGGGAATTTTTAAATTAATTACAGCTAAGGTTGACAGAAAATTGACGATCGCACTTAATATCACGTTTTTTCTGCCTCTATCGGCACTATGGTCTCTTAAGGTGCTAGGGAATTGGTAGTCCGCATTACAACAATGCGGGATCGCAAAGTGTTAATTTTGAAAGATAACGAAAACTTTTATCCAAGGCTCTCTACCAGTTATGGCTCAAATTCTTGACCCACTACCCTCAGACGCCGACAGCAAAATTCTCTGCTGCTACGTCAACGCCACCAATCAAATTCAAATTGCTCGCATCACCAACATTCCTAACTGGTATTTTGAACGAGTGGTATTTCCCGGTCAGCGCTTAGTGTTTGAAGCAATGACAGCAGCAATGTTGGAAATTCACACTGGGATGATGGCGAGTGCAATTTTGTCTGATACCATCCCTTGCGATCGCTTGCAGATTAATGAAGGACCCTATTCTCCTATCAATGCTACCAGATCGAGACCGGAAAGTAAGATCGATCGCGCCTCAACTACAGCCCGCTCCAAATCTAAAGAAACCTCAGAGCCTTTAACAGTACCGGCGTTAACAGCCGTCGATTAAGCTAGTTCTCGGATTGGGGACTTCTCAGGGATCGGAAGTTAATAAATTTTTCATTTAACAAATAAACCTTGTACAAAATCTGCTCTTACTCGATCTGAAATTGGTAAGAGCAGTTTTTTGTGCAGACCTTTGCTCGATCGCCGATAATCTTTCTATAAAACCCGTTCTTAGTTCAACCATGTCAGTACCACCGATGGAATCGCCATTATCCTCTACTCCCCTATTTCAACCAGCGGTATTTCGGCTTTCTCCTTTAATTAGAATCACCCTTTTGAGTTTGTATGCAGCCTTAACAATTCCCTTACCTTTTTTGTCCACAGCAACGGCAGCACCGGTGCCTGCTAATATTATTTGGGCGGGAATTGTAATCGGCGCTGTGGGTTTGTATGGCGTACTTAGCGAAAGGGTAATTGTGAATGACGAGGAAATTCAAGTAACTTATCCCAACTGGTTTCCCAAAGTATTTCGCAGAGGTTGGTCTTTAGCTTGGACAGAAGTCAAAGCTCTTAAACCTCGATCGACTGGTCAAGGTGGTTTAGTTTATTATTTTTTGAGTCATTCGGGAAAGGGTTATTTATTACCCATGCGAGTGGCGGGATTTGCCAAATTAGTCCGTTTAGTTGAAGCAAAAACAGGCATTGATACTACAGATGTCCGCCCTTTGTCTCAGCCTTGGATGTATTTGATTTTGCTCTTATGTACCCTGCTGTTACTCTTAGTTGATGGGTGGACGATTGTCACGGCGATCGCCTTAAAACCTTAATTGTTGACTGTTAGCTGTGGGCTGTAGGTCAACCGTCAACAGTTAACAGTTAACAGTTAACGACTAGCAATCATTCCCGTCTGACGTGCGTAAGCAAAGAGTCCGCCGGCATCAATGACTGGGCCTACTTCTCCTAAAGGTTTGAGGTCATAGGTGCAATCTAGAGTGTGGTTGATAATTTTCTCTGCTGTAAAGTCGATGGTCACTTCTTGGCCAGTAGCAAACAAATCGCAGAGTCGATCGGCTGATTCGATCGGATATAATTCACCAGTAGCCGAACAATTGCGGAAGAAAATGCGGGCGTAGGACAAAGCTACCACAGCTTTCACCCCAGCAGCCCCAAGAGCGATGGGAGCGTGTTCTCGCGAAGAACCGCAGCCAAAATTTTCCCCAGCAATGATAATCTGATAGCGGGTTTTCATTTCACCCGGTTCCATAAACTTACCATAGCGATCGGGCAACCCAATCATGGCGTAACTGCCAAGTTTATCGTACTCATCCGGCTTCGAGGGAACCAAAGTCAGGTATTCCGCTGGGATAATTTGATCTGTATCGATGTTGTCATCTACCACAAAAATTTGACCGCTAATTACTTTACCCATAGTTTATTTTCAGTTAGCCTCAAAAATGCTTTAGTCATGCTTGTCAAGTCAGATATCTATTTTAACCTGGGAGTGTCAATGGTAATCTGTATGAATAAAAATTTAGCTCCCAAAGTTTGGTTAAAAATTAACAGATTGCTAAGCGTCAACTCTTTATGGTGAATACAGTAGATGATATTGCCCGACAAGCCCGCGAGGGATCTGTGGCAGCGATTATTCAAATCCTCAACGATCGACTTGCACAGATAGGCGTTAGAACTAGAGCCGTGTTTGCCGATGGGGTGCTCCAACTGCTGTGCGAGTCGGCCACCGCCGATTTGCTAGAACAGTCTAGCTTGGTCTCCCGCATCCGGGAAATTTTGGAGCAACTTTCGCCCCGAAATATTCGCCGAGTCAATATCAACAGCCGGATTGTCCGAGAACATCAACTGCTGTGGCTGGAAGAAATTCGCCGGGACCCGGAAAATCAACTCCTGTGGTGTCAAGAAATTAAACTGAGAAAAGTCCATTTTTGGCGGCGTTTCGCCATCGCCCAAACCGAGCGCCAAGGTCAGAAACCAGCTTTGCCCAAAATGGCCAAACAGCATCGATGGTCGATGCAGGAACCGGGACAATTTCAGCGCGGTATCATCGGTGGTATCGCCCTGAGCGTGTTGTTACTCGTCGCCGTTGCCGCTATCTACAAAGGTTTCCATTCTCCATCGCTCAACACTACAGCCACTACTACCCAAGCTACTCTTACTCCGATTCCCTCTAGGCCGACTCCTCCACAGAAAATTGCTCAAGAGACTGGAAACTCCGACTCTTTTGCACAAGCCGTGCGGTTGGCAGAACAAGCAGCCCGCGAAGGCAAAAGTGCCCAATCACGACCGGATTGGTTAGTTGTGGCAGCTAAGTGGCAACAAGCTTCGGATTTAATGGCCTCGGTACCATCGAAACATCCCCGTTACACAACGGCTACCAACCGGGCGGCTCTTTATCGCCAAAATAGCGAAAAAGCCCAACAGGAAGCACAAAATAGGTAATGTCTACAGCCTCACTAAATCAGGTTGGAACCCAGTTAAGATCGAGCCTAGTACGGCTTAACAACATTTTCTGACTAAAATTTTGTTTTTTTTAGAGAGGGTCATAATTATTTATGAGATATAATTAGTTGGTGCGATCGAAATCACTCCATTGATGAACTTGGATCACATAATAAATTTGCTAGAATCACAGACTAAAATAGGCAACATCACAGGTTTTGGAGAGGGGTGTCACCAAGCAGTCACGACAAAAACTGAATAATAATACGGGATAGCTTCTATCTTTGCAGCGATCGCAGGCTCAAACATCTTAAAATAAAGGCTTGGCTGCCATGACAAATTATCAGGGAAGTCAAGACTGTGAACCGATCGACCGATCGCCCTCAGAGTCTTGTACGTTGCACTTAGAGCAAATCACAGAACCAGTCTCAGTCCAAAAATTTCTGGATCGAATAATGCAGTACCAGGTCGATCCTGCTCAAATCGGGCGACAAATTTGCCAAATTATCAGCACAAGCTTTCATGAAGAAACGCTACTGCTGGAGATAGCTAATACTTTAGGAGCAGCTTGTCAAGTAGACTACTGTTTAGTTGCTGCTGTGAGTAACGATCGCATCGCCATTCCGAACGCAGGCTGGGGCATTTTCGGCGATGCGATCGATTCCACAGTGATTTCCGATGCAGCAGTTTTAACCCACAGATCCGAAATTCCTGAAACAGAAATCTTAAACTCGCTATTAATTTCACTGCCAGAGCATCTGCTAGTAAATATACTGACACATGGTGAAATACTAGGGATTTCCGACATTCAAGACGATCGATCGACCAACGCCCCTGATTCTTTAGTCCCATCCCTTCCTTTCCGAGGGATTTTAGCATCGCCAACCCGATTCCGCGGGGCTATCAATGGGATAATTATCCTGGCTACTGCCCAACCCCAGGAGTGGTCTGCGGCTTCGCGGCAGTGTCTAGAATTAGCATCAGATGCGATCGCCACCGCCATCTCCCACATTCAAAAAACTCAAGAAATTGCCCATTTAAACCAAAAATTAGAGCAACAAGCTAAATACAAACAGCTACTGAGTACCGTTACCAAAGAAATAGCAAAAAATGCAGAAATAGATCTAACTTTGCAGCAGGTGATAGCAAGTATCAGCCAAAGCCTGGAAGTAGATAGAGTTCAAATCCTATCATTAAAATATACACCACCACTTTCACAAATAAGCTCACTAAATCAACCTAGCCCAACAACAATTGCCTTAGTTAGTGAATCCGAACTAAAAAAAGTAGAAAAGCCACCAACTAGCAAAACTCAATTCTCCCCAAAAAACTCGACATATAAAACAAAAAACCAATATAAAACTACAAATACTCAAGCGAAAATTACCAACTCACTATCCAAAAATAGCGGCTATTTTAGCATATCGGAATCGAGTTTGTGCCAGTCAGCATTCAATAGCGCCCCCCAATCCTTCGCCTTAGCTGATGCAGGGGAAATAATCAACCACGAACCGCAAAACTCAATAGAAATCTTGAAGCTTCAGGAGACTCGCGCCTTGATGATGGTTCCCCTGATCGGGGGCAGGACACAGGAAACTGTGTTGGGTTTCTTGCTATTGCAACACTCCGAACCTCGCACTTGGGAAATGGCAGAATTAGAGGTTTTGGAATCAATCGCCTCTCAAGTCACCAGAGCTATACTTGAGTTTGAGAAACTCCAAGAACTGCAAACTCAGCTAGAATATAGAAGCACTCAATTGGCAAACAGTCTAGATGTCCAAGAAAAACTGCACGAGCAATCTGCCAATCAATTAGAGCAAATACGCAAGTTAAGGCTGATCCAAGACGAGTTTCTGAGCGTGGTCAGTCACGAGTTACGCACTCCTTTGACGATCATGAAGCTAGCAATTATGATGCTAAAACAAGCAGACAGTTCCTTGCAGAGTCGGATTAAATATCTGGATATTCTAGAGCAGCAGTGTTCTAAAGAAACAGACTTGGTTAGCGATTTACTAGCACTCAAACAGCTAGATGCTCAACAATTCCCCATATTTCTAGTTCCGGTTTCTCTCAAGAGTCTAATTCAAGATTTGGCTGAAGATTTTGAGAAAAATTGGGCAGATAAAGGATTAACTTTGGCTCAGGATTTCTTGAAACCATTACCTCGCTTGGAAACAGACAAGGATAGTCTCCATCGCATCTTGTTGGAACTGTTGACCAATGCCGGCAAATACTCGGCTGCTGGAACAGAGGTGACTTTGGAGATATCTCAAGGAAGTGGCAGTATTGTCATGAAACTATCAAATTTGGGAATTGGGATTTCTGCTGCTGATTTACCCCACATCTTTGAAAAATTCCACCGTGGGACAGGTATTACTCAGCAAGCTATCCCTGGTACGGGTTTGGGTCTAGCTCTGGTAAAGTGTTTAGTACAGCACTTGAATGGTACTATTGAGGTCTCTAGTAGTCCGTCAGAGATTTTAGAAAACGATCCGTTGTGGCGTACATCTTTTACTCTGAAGTTACCCCAATTTCCAGGGGGTACATACTCCTGACCGAAAATATACCTCAACTTCCCTAAGCCTATTTGTTGACAGTTGACAGTTGACCCTTCGACTAACCAACGGCTGCGCTGAGCTCACAAACAGCGAGCGGGCATCGCTGTTGACGGTTGACTGCTCAACAGTGAACAGCTAACAGTCAACAGCGATGGAATCTCCTACATTATGCTCATCAAAGCTGCACCTAAAACCCTACGTTGGCAACGTTCTCAATATTCACCGTTAGCACGACAAATAGATGTTTTTGCAGCAGCGGCCAAGTTTATATTTTGTCTGTGGTGGGATGGACTGCTGCAAAACAAATCTGCCCATACTAGAAGAATTCGCGCCCATTGGTTGGTTAATACTTTGTTGAATTTGGGTCCGACTTTTATCAAAATCGGACAGTCTCTCTCCACTAGGGCTGATTTGCTCCCCCTGGAGTACGTCAAGGAACTCGAACAATTACAAGACCGGGTGCCGGAGTTTAGTTCTGAAGAGGCGATCGCCCTGATAGAATCAGAGTTGGGCAAAGATATTTATGCTTTGTATCGCGATTTTGACCCTTGTCCCATTGCCGCCGCCAGTCTCGGACAGGTGCACAGAGCTAGACTGCACACCGGAGAAGATGTAGTTGTCAAAGTGCAGCGCCCCGGATTAGAAAAATTATTTGACTTGGATGTGAAAGCCGTTCGCCAAGTGATGAATTTATGCAATAAGTATTTTCCTGGGATTCGCAAGTACGACCTGGAATCTATTTATCATGAGTTTTTTAAGATTTTATATCAAGAAATTGACTATATACAAGAAGGCAAAAATGCCGATCGCTTTGGCAAGAATTTTCAAGGATATCCTCGGATTATTGTGCCAAAAGTATATTGGCAATACACTACCAAAAAAGTGCTGACTGTACAATACGCCCCTGGTATTAAAGTCGATGACCGCCTTAGTTTAGAAGCGATAGGAGTAGATATTGTCAAGCTCAATCAACTGGGAATTTGCTGTTACTTGAAACAGTTGTTGATTGACGGTTTTTTTCAAGCCGACCCCCATCCTGGAAATTTAGCCGTCACGGAAGATGGTAGTTTAATTTTTTATGATTTTGGGATGATGGCAGAGGTTAAGTCTTTGGAAAAAGACCAGATGGTCAAGACTTTTTTTGCTGTGATGAGAAAGGATACTGACGAGGTACTCGATACTTTAATGACCATCGGCTTAGTGGAGCCGATGCCGGATCTGATGCCGGTGCGCCGCCTGATTACTTTTCTGTTGGATAAGTTTATTGATAAGCCGATCGACTTTCAAGCCTTTAACGAGATTAAAAACGAATTGTACATTATGTTCGAGCAGCAACCATTTCGTATGCCTGCACAAATGATGTTTATTCTCAAGTCAGTGACTACCCTCGATGGCATTGCCAGAACTCTCGACCCGAACTACAATTTTCTAGCATCTGCTCAGCCTTTTGTCAAGAGTATTGCGATTAGTAAAGGTAGAGGCAATACGGTGGGAGAACTGGCAAGACAAGCGCGAGATTTGATTAGATATAAATTGCAGCAACCGAGCAAATCAGAAGTTTTGTTCAAACGTTTAGAGCAGCGGATTCTGGATGGAGAATTGCAAATTAAAGTGCGAAATATAGAGAACGAGCGCGCCCTGAAACGCATTTATTTAGCCTTAAAAACTCTGATCTATGCCTGTGTGACAGGTTTTGTGCTGGTAGCGGGGACAGTGTTGCTCAAGGGTGGATATGCGAGGGAGGCGATCGCCGCTTTTGTGGTCTCAGGATTCGGCAGTTTGTTTTTGATACGTTCTTTTGTGGATTTGTTGCTGAAAGAAAAACTAGATCGCCTAGCGGAAAAATAAAGCTGAAACCTAGGGATATTAAGGCAAAAAAGTCTTAAAAATCTCCGTATCTTTAGACCGGGGACTGTCAATTCTGTAATAATTGGTTAAAGCACAGTTTCCTTGAAAAATGCTGACACCTGCCACAGCCCTGACGCCAGCCGAACTAACATCCGCGATCGTCCTCAATCCGCTGATGGTTGCACCGGATATCACAGTGATGGAAGCGATCGCCCAGATGAGCGGCGTCCGTACCATTTGCTCAACCTCTAAAACCGCCGATAGCCAACTTGACGAGCTCCATGTAGAGGCGAGATCGAGCTGCGTCTTAATTGTCCAAGATCGTCAGTTGCTGGGAATTCTCACAGAACGAGATATTGTGCGCCTCAGTACCCAAAAACGTTCCTTAGATAGCGTTCCGATCCGTGAGGCAATGACATCTGGGGTGGTCACTATCGGCGTATCTGCCTTCACCGATTTATTTTTGGCGCTGAATCTGCTTCAGCAATATCAGATTCGCCACTTGCCAGTGCTCGACGACCAAAATCGAGTGGTGGGAATGTTGACCCACGAAAGTTTGCGACAAACATCGCGCCCCGTAGATTTGTTACGATTGCGCCTGGTAGTAGAAGTGATGACCTCTGAAGTGATTTGCGCCAATCCTGATGTTTCAATGATGAACATCGCCGAATTGATGGCCCAAAATCGAGTCAGTTCGGTGATGATTGTCGAAGAACAGATAGGAAGCGATCGCCAAAAACAGCAAATTCCCATCGGGATTGTGACTGAGCGCGACATCGTACAATTTCAGGCTTTAAATCTAAACTTAGAAACCTGTCTGGCAAAATCTGTGATGAGCACCCCGATTTTTGCGGTGAGTTCAGAAGATTCTCTGTGGACTGTGCAGCAGATCATGGAACAACGGTTAGTCCGCAGATTGGCGGTTACTGGCAAAGCAGGTGAATTGTTGGGAATTATAACTCAGACGAGTATTTTGCAGGCGCTCAACCCGATAGAAGTATATAAATTAGCAGAAATTTTAGAAAAAAAGGTGTTACGACTAGAAGCAGAAAAAGTAGCACTGCTGGAAAATCGGAATATTGAACTAGAGCAGCAAGTGGAGAATCGCACCGCTACCCTGAAGGCAGAATCAGAGCAAAAACAACTGATTGCTACCATCGCTTCCCAGATTCGAGCCTCCCTAGATTTAACAGAAATCCTCAATACCACAGTAACCGAAGTGCGATCGCTCTTAAATTGCGATCGGGCTGATATCTGGCAGTTTCAAGCAGATGCTAGCGTGATTGTCGTTGTAGAATCCGTCGCAGATAAGCAAATAGCAAATCAAAGCAAATATATTCACGACAATTGTTTGGATTGGCGGGGAAAATGGCGCACCGGAGTGATTCGAGTAGTAGACGATATCTACACGGCCCCAATCAGCGATTGCCACCGTCAACTATTAGAAGATTTGGAAATTAGAGCCAAAATTTTAGTACCCATTTTCCAAGCAGAAACCCTCTGGGGCTTGCTTTGTGTCGCCGAAAGCCGGACCCCCCGCCACTGGCAGACAACAGAAATTACTCTCCTGCAACAGTTGGCTACACAACTAGAAATTGCCATTCAACAGGGAACGGCTTACCAACAGGTACAAAGCGAGTTGGCAGAAAGACAACGGGTGGAGGCCCATTTGCGAGAAAGCGAAAAACGTTTTGCGGCTTTGGCGCAATCTGCTCCCGTGGGGATTTTCCGCACGGATACTAGCGGTAATTGCTTGTTTGTCAACGATCGCTGGTGTGAAATTGCTGGACTTACATCCGATGAAGCATTGGGTAAGGGTTGGATTCAAGGCTTGTATCCAGAGGATCGGGACAGGATTAGCGCCGAGTGGTATCAATCCGCCCAAGAACATCGCCCTTTTAAGTTAGAGTATCGCTTTGGGCGATCGGATGGTACTTTCAGTTGGGTGTTTGGGCAAGCATCGGCAGAAAGAGACGAAGACGGGCAGATTGTGGGTTATATCGGCACAATTACTGATATTAGCGATCGCAAACGGGCGGAAGAAGCACTGTCCCAACTCAATCAAGAATTAGAACAAAGGGTAGAACAACGGACGCTAGAAGTACATCGCAGTGAATCTCGCCTACAGGAAGCTCAACACATTGCTCGTCTTGGCCATTGGGAAATTGATTTTGCCGAGTCCAAGATTACTGGTTCTCCTGAGATTTTCGAGATTTTGGGATTGGAGATTCATCATCAGGAACTTACTTTTGAGCAACTCAGACAGCATTTCCATCCCTCAGACTGGGCCTATCATCGTAAAACCATCAAAGGAGTTATTCAACTAGGTGGTAAACACTACGAAATCGACCAGCAAATTATCCGCTCTGATGGCTCCCTAGGTTGGATTTTTGCTAAGGGACAAACGGTTTACAATGCTGAGGGTCAGCTTGTCCGATTGTTTGGCATTGTGATGGATATTAGCGATCGCAAACTGGCAGAAACTGAGTTAGCCAAGAGTGAGGAAAAATTTCGCTGCTTGGTGGAAGGGATTGATGATTTGATTTGGTCTTGCGATCGAGAGGGTAAATTAACTTACTTGTCACCACAATTCAAAATACTCTTTGGTTGGGAACCAGAAGCATGGATTGGTCAATCTTTTAGTCTGCTGGTTCATCCAGACGATCGCGATTGGGTTGTAGCTGATGCTCAGCGGATGGTTGTCACTTCTGAAAAGTTGCAGGCTCAGGAATTCCGACATCTGCACCAGGATGGGGGTTATATTTGGGTACTGTGCAACGCCACACCGCTCAAAAATGCTGAAGGTATGGTGATTCAATTTCAGGGAATTTTACGGGATATTAGCGATCGCAAATTAGCTGAAGAACAGTTGCGCCAACAGAAGGAAACACTTCAAACTATTTTCGATCGCATTCCCCTCATGATTGGTTTGTTTTCAGCCACTGGGGAAACTGTGATGATTAACCCGGAAATGGAGCGGCTAATTGGTTGGCACCAGGAAGAATACAACCAAATTGATGTTCTAGCATCCTGCTATCCCAATGTTGATGATTATCGCAAGGTAGTCGCTCACATGATTCGGGCTGATTCTAGTTGGCAAGATTTTGAAACTCAGGTGCGCGACGGGCGAAAGTTGATTACTAGCTGGTCTCAAATTCGTTTGTCTAACGGTTCTAGCATTGGTCTGGGACAGGATATTACCGAGCGCTTCTTAGCAGAAGAAGCTTTGCGCGAATCCAAGCAATTTTTGCAAACAGTTCTCAATACTTTTCCCCTGGGAGTATTTTGGAAGAATCGAGAATTTGTTTTTTTAGGTTGCAATCTATATTTTTCCCAGGTGGGTGGTTTAGCGTCTCCAGAGGAAATTTTAGGCAAGACTGATGAGGATTTTGACTGGGGA
The DNA here is from genome assembly GCA_020882975.1 of Microcoleus sp. EPA2. Lineage (GTDB taxonomy): Bacteria > Cyanobacteriota > Cyanobacteriia > Cyanobacteriales > Microcoleaceae > Microcoleus. Next base: position 195,131 of record JAHRFD010000005.1, read on the forward strand.
CTAAGGGAAGCAGTGTTTCACCGCACTGATGATGCAGAAGTCATGGAATCAGGTGTAGCTCAACTGGGAATTATCAAGACAATGCTTCAGGCTGACGGTTCGACAATTTGGCTAGAAATTAATAAGATTCCTCTGCGAAACATCAAGGGCGAAATAGTCGGATTACTTGGTACTTTTCAGGATATTACCCATCGCAAATTAGCAGAAATTCGGTTGGAACAACAAGCAGAACAGGAACGCATCCTCACCTTCATCACTCAGCGGATACGGGCTTCTCTGAATCTCAAAGAGATTCTGAATACAGCAGTTGCAGAAGTGCGCCAGATTCTGAAGGTAGACAGAGTTTTGATCTATCGTGTCTATCCCAGTGGTACGGGGGCGGCGATTGCGGAATCCGTTGCACCCCATTGGCTGAAACTTCTGAATATAAATTTCCCAGAAGAGATTTTCCCTAAAGAAAATTATCAGCGATACTTAGATGGCAGAATTTTTGCTTTGAGCGATCGGGAAACGGGGTCTATTTTGCCTTGTTTAGTAGATTTTTTAAGACAAATCAAAGTCAGGGCAAAACTGGTACTACCCATTGTGGATAAACAGGAACTTTGGGGATTATTAATCGCTCATCAGTGCGAGGATTCTCGTGACTGGCAAAACTGGGAAATTGATTTGATGAAACAACTTTCCAACCAATTATCCATCGCTATTCAACAATCTAATTTGTATCAACAATTGCAATTAGAGCTAAAAGAAAGACAAGCCAAAGATTTGGTGATTCACAGACAAGTGAAAATGGAATCTTTGCTGAGGGAAATAACTCAACGTATCCGTGATTCCCTGGATTTACAAACTATTTTTGCCAGGGCTACGGAGGATACTCGTCATTTAATTGATGCCGATCGAGTGGGCATTTTTCAATTTGCTTCCACTTCTAACTTTAATGAAGGTGAGTTTGTGGCGGAATCTGTGGTAGCAGGATTTGATTCTGTGATGGCGACTAAAATTCACGATCATTGCTTCGGCGAACAGTACGCTGTTTACTATCACCAGGGTAGAATTCAGAAAGTCAGTGACATTTATGATTCTGGACTGACAGAATGTCACATCAATATTTTGGCACAATTCCAGGTGCGGGCGAATCTGGCAGTGCCATTATTAGATGGATCGAATTTGTGGGGATTGTTGTGCATCCATCAATGTTCTAGACCCCGCTATTGGAGAGAGTCGGAGATTAATTTAGTTAAGCAAATTGCCAACCAATTGGCGATCGGCATTCAGCAGGCAAATCTTTTTGACCAGTTGCAAACGGAGTTACAGGAACGGCAACAAGCAGAAACAAAACTTACTGAAATTAATCAACAGTTGGCTATTTCTAATCAAGAACTTGCCCGCGCTACTCGTCTCAAGGATGAATTTCTGGCGAACATGAGCCATGAATTGCGAACTCCCCTAAACGCTATTTTGGGGATGACAGAGGCTTTGCAGGATGAGATTTTTGGTGCGATTAACGAGCGACAAATACGAGCTTTGCAAACTGTTGAGCATAGTGGGAATCATCTGTTGTCCTTAATCAATGATATTCTCGATCTTGCCAAAATAGAATCGGGACAGGTAGAATTAAATTGTAGTCCCACAGCCGTTGATAGTTTGTGTCAGTCTAGTTTGACTTTGGTGAAACAGCAAGCTTTACAAAAAAGGATTCAACTTCAGGTAAAAATTCCCGCTAACCTCCCAGAAATAGTGGTGGATGAACGTCGGATTAGACAAGTTTTGATTAACTTGCTCAATAATGCGATTAAGTTTACTCCTGAAGGTGGGAGTGTGATTTTGGAGGTGACAATCGAACCAAGCGAAATATTACCAACACAGGCAAATTATCCAACTACAGCAAGTTCTATTCGGTTTGCAGTGAGGGATACAGGGATCGGTATCACAGCGGAAAATATTCAGAAGTTGTTTCAGCCTTTTGTGCAAATCGATAGTGCATTAAATCGTCAGTATATGGGTACTGGTTTGGGCTTGTCTCTAGTGAAGCGGATGGTATCTATGCACGGGGGAACAGTTTTGGTGACGAGTGAGGTTGGTGTGGGTAGTTGTTTTAGTTTCGATATCCCCGCAGGCAATTTGCCCCTGCTGGTTTCTGAGTCGGGGGATGCAAAAAGGCCTAATTTGGAAGATAATTTGAGGGAAAAGGTTGCAGTAACAACTTCGCCTTTGCTATTGTTGGTGGATGATAATCCAGCGAATGTTAATACAATTTCTGGCTACTTAAAAGCTAAGGGATATCAGATGTTGGTGGCGAGAAATATTGCCGAGGCGATCGCCCTCACTAAATCATCGATTCCTGACTTAATGATGATGGATATTCAGATGCCGGGAATGGATGCTGTGGATGCGATTGGGCAAATCCGCAGCGATCGCCAATTTGCGAATATTCCGATTATTGTCTTGACTACATTGGCGATGGCGCGCGATGGGGAACGATGTCTACAAGCTGGGGCGAATCACTATTTGACTAAGCCTGTAAAATTAAAGCAATTAGTTAGCACCATTCAGGATCTATTAGCATCATCTCTAAAATACCAAATTTAAAATCGATATGACATCTACCACCGCCCTGACACAAACTGAATTAAAATCGGCCATCATCCGCAATCCACTGACAGTTTCACCCGATACGACGGTAATGGAGGCGATCGCCAAAATGAGCGGTGTTCGTACCCTTTGTTCGGCTTCCCAAAGCGCGGATATCCAAGGAGATGAATTGTCTATAGAAGCGCGATCGAGTTGCGTTTTGGTTGTGGAAGGTCGGCAGTTGTTGGGAATTGTCACAGAACGGGATATTGTTCGACTCACTGCGAAAAATTGCTGTTTAGAACGTATGAATATTACCACAGTGATGGCATCTGAGGTGGTGACTATGCGCGAATCTGTGTTCACAGATTTGTTTGTGGCGGTAAATCTGGTTCAGCAACATCATATTCGCCATTTGCCGATTCTAGACGACGAAAATCAATTGGTGGGACTTGTGACTCACGAGAGTTTGCGGAAAGCGTCGCGCCCCATTGACTTGTTGCGAATACGGCTGGTTTCTGAAGTGATGGCGACGGAAATAATTTGTGCTAGCGCGGATGTTTCTATGCTCACTATCGCTCAATTGATGGCCCAAAATCGAGTTAGTTCCGTCATGATTGTGGAAGCACAACACACAGGAGGCGATCGCCCACAACAGCAAATCCCGATTGGCATTGTCACTGAGCGCGATCTCGTCCAATTTCAAGCCTTAAATTTAAACCTGGAAACTTGTCAAGCCCACTCGGTGATGAGTACGCCGATTTTTACGGTGAAGCCTGATGATTCTCTGTGGGATGTGCAGCAGATTATGGAACAGCGGTTAGTCCGCAGATTGGCGGTGACAGGGGTGTTTGGTGAACTTTTGGGTATTGTCACTCAGACAAGTATTTTGCAAGTTTTGAATCCCCTGGAACTTTATAAATTAGCTGAGGTTTTAGATAATAAGGTATCGAAATTGGAGGCGGACCAAATAGCATTGTTGGAGAATCGCACCGTCGAATTAGAGCGCCAAGTAGAGGAGCGAACGGCTGCACTCGCCACAACGGTGAGGCGGGAAAAACTAATTGTCACCATCGCTTCGCAGATTCGAGCTTCTTTAGATTTGCCGGAGATTTTGGATACGGCGGTGAAGGCGGTACGAGAGTTTTTGCAGTGCGATCGACTTTTAATCTATCGGTTTGAACCGGATTGGACTGGTGTGGTAGTGGCAGAGTCGGTGGAGGCTATTTGGCGCACTTCTATTAACGATCGCATAAATGATTCTTGTTTTAAAGAAAGGGCTGAAGTTATTTATCAAAGCGGAAAAACTATTGCTGTTAATAATATTTATACGGCTGGCTATACACCATGTCATGTGCAATTGTTAGAGCAATATCAGGTAAAATCTAATCTAGTAGTACCAATTTTGGTGTCGGAAAAGTTGTGGGGATTGTTAATCGGGCATCACTGCGAAAGCTATCGTGCTTGGTATCCTAACGATCTGAGTTTGTTGGAGGAGATAGCTGTGCAATTGGCGATCGCCATTCAGCAAGCAGAACTGCACACTCAGCTACAAGAAGAACTAGCAGAAAGACGACAGACGGAATTGCTGTTACGCAAGAGTCAAGAAAATTACCGTTTGATTACTGAAACTATTGAGGATGTATTTTGGTTAGCAGATCCGCAACTTGGGAGAGCAATTTATATTAGTTCGGGTTATGAAAAAATCTGGGGGCGTGCTGCTGAACCGCTTTATCAAAACTTTCTGGGATGGCTAGAAGCTCTCCACCCTGACGATCGCGAGTATGTCAGCAGGGAGTTTATGCAATTATTATCCACAAACCATTATGAGGTGGAGTACCGGATTGTGCGGCCTGATGGTTCTGTGCGCTGGATTCGCGATCGGGGCTTTACGATTAAGGATGATTCGGGAACGGTGGTGCAGATTTCTGGGGTAGCAGAGGATATTAGCGATCGCAAAGCTAATGAGACGTTTCTGCGACAGTATGAGGGGATTGTTTCTACGACACCCGATCGCATTGCTTTAGTCGATCGTAATTATATTTATCGGCTGGTTAACGGCACTTATTTAGAGCGTAGTGGCAAGTCTTGGGAGGAAATAGTCGGACATTCGGTGGCTGATTTGCACGGCGAAACCATGTTCCAAACGATTATGAAGCCCTATCTCGATCGATGTCTTGGGGGAGAAATTCAACAATATGAAGCATGGGTTTATGAGTTTAATCACCCGGAACCCCGGTTTATCAGTGTCAGCTACGGGCCCTATAGATCCCCAGACGGCACGATTTCTGGCGTGACAGTCAACGCCCGCGATTTGACCGAACTCAAACTGGCTGAAGAATCTTTGCGGGAAAAAGAGCAGTTTTTACGCAGCATTTATGAAGGCATAGAACAGGCAGTTTTTACTGTGGATGTTTTGCCGGATGGAGAATTTTATTTTCTCGAATTCAACCCTGCCTGCGAGCGTTTAACTCAGACATTAACTGCTGATGTGCGAGGCAAAAAGCCCTTGCCAGAAATCCGAAAACGCTATGCCGATTGCGTTCAGTCTGGATTTCCTATTTGCTATGAAGAATGTCTGAATTTTAAGGGGAAAACTACTTGGTGGATTACGACGTTGACTCCAATTCGAGATAATAGCGATCGCATTTATCGGATTGTGGGTACGAGTATGAATATTACCGATCGCAAGCAGGCAGAAGCAGACCTAGTGCAACTGAACCAATCTCTAGAAGCGAGGGTGGCAGAGCGCACTGTGGAACTCCAAGAACGGGAAGCTCAATTGTATGATTTATTTGACAATGCTACGGATTTGATTCAAAGCGTTTCCCCCCTAGGGCAAATTTTGTTTGTGAATTCTGCCTGGAAAGAAACTCTGGGCTATACCGATGCCGATCTACAGGAGTTGTTTTTGTTTGAAATCATCCATCCAGACAGTTTGGTTAAGTGCCAAGTCATGATGGAACAGCTATTTGATGGCGTACCTTGCACCAGTATTGAACTTAAGTTTTTGACGAAAGATCGTAGGACAATTGTAGTTGAAGGAAATGTCAATTGTCGGTTGGAAAATGGTAAACCCATCGCGATGCGGGGAATTTTTCGGAATATTACGGAACGCAAACAAGCTGAAGCCAGACTTAAGGATAGTCTCAAGGAATTATCCGACTTTAAATATGCCTTGGATGAGTCAGCAATTGTGGCAATTACTGATGCTGAGGGCAAAATTACCTATGTTAACGATCGATTCTGCGAGATTTTTCAATATAGTCTAGGGGAGTTGATCGGGAATACCTATCGGCTGTTGAATGCTGGCCATCATTCTCCTGAATTTTTTGAGGAAATGTGGCGAACTCTACGGAATGGGGAAATCTGGCGGGGCGAGATTCTCAACCGGGCAAAGGATGGTAGTTTCTACTGGATTGATACTACGATTGTGCCTTACCTGGATGCGGACGGTAAACCTTTTCAATACTTGGCTATCCGCACTGATATTAGCGATCGCAAGCGTGCCCAAGAGCAGTTGTCCAGTTTGTCAGACAGGTTGGAATTGGCGCTGAAGTCGGGTCAAATTGGGATTTGGGATTGGGATATTGTCAACGATCGCCTGATCTGGGACGATCGAATGTACGAACTCTATGGCGTCACAGCCTCGGATTTTGGCGGTGCTTATCAAGCCTGGGAAGCGGGCATACATCCCGATGATATCCTGGCGACGCGGACTGTGAGCGAGGAATCACGGGCTGGAATCAGAGATTTTGATACGGAATTTCGCGTGGTGTGGCCCGATGGTACGGTGAAATTTATCAAAGCCTACGCCCTGATTCAGCGCAACTCCCAAGGAGAACCCCAACGGATGATTGGGATTAATTATGATATTAGCGATCGCAAGCAAGCAGAAGCCAGACTTACTGAAACCAATCAAAAACTGGCTATTTCTAACCAAGAACTAGCTCGCGCTACTCGTCTCAAGGATGAATTTTTGGCGAATATGAGCCACGAATTACGCACGCCTCTGAATGCGATTTTGGGAATGACGGAGGCTTTGCAGGAGAACATATTTGGCTCGATTAACGAGGGACAAATACGGGCTTTGCAAACTATTGAACATAGTGGCACTCATCTTTTATCATTAATCAATGATATCCTCGACCTTGCCAAAATAGAATCGGGACAAATCGAACTAAATTGTAGTCTGACGGCCATTGATAGTTTGTGTCAGTCCAGTTTAACTTTGGTGAAACAGCAAGCTTTACAAAAAAGGATTCAACTTCAGGTAAAAATTCCCGATCGCCTCCCCGAATTATTAGTCGATGAACGTCGCATCCGACAAGTTTTGATTAATTTGCTCAATAATGCGATTAAATTTACTCCCGAAGGTGGCAGCGTGACTTTGGAGGTGACAATCGCACAAACCGCCATGGTCCCCCCACTCCCAAATTCTCCCACTAGATCCAGTTCAATTCGGTTTGCAGTGAGTGATACAGGGATCGGTATCACAGCGGAAAATATTCAGAAGTTGTTTCAGCCTTTTGTGCAAATTGATAGTGCTCTGAATCGTCAGTACATGGGTACTGGTTTGGGTTTGTCTCTGGTGAAGCGGATGGTGGAAAAGCATGGGGGAACAGTTTCGGTGACGAGTGAGGTGGGCGTGGGTAGTTGTTTTAGTTTTGACTTACCGGCTGGCAATTTGCCGATGCTGATTTCTCAATCTCCGATTGAGAAATCAGCACCGATGGAGGGCCAAAAAGAGTCTGAAACATCCCGACTAATCCTATTGGCAGAAGATAATGAAGCAAATATCAGTACCATTTCTGGCTATCTGATGGCTAAAGGGTATCGGATTGTGGTGGCGAAAAATGGTGCAGAGGCGATCGCCGTCACTAAATCATCTCTTCCCGACTTGATTTTGATGGATATCCAAATGCCGGGAATGGATGGTTTTGAGGCGATTAAGCAGATTCGCAGCGATCGCCAATGTGCCCATATTCTGATTATCGCCTTGACTGCATTGGCGATGACTGGTGATGGAGAACGATGTCTGGAAGCTGGGGCGAACAACTATCTCACTAAGCCAGTGAAATTAAAGCAACTAGCAAATGCCATTCATGAATTATTAGCAACTAAAGAGCTTAATCAATGAAAAAACTTTATAACTCAGGAATTTCAGTCGAAGAAACAGTTGACTTGACTAATTGCGATCGCGAACCGATCGAAATTCCTAATGCTATTCAACCCCACGGGATTCTGATAGTATTTTCTCTGCCAGATTTTACCATCGAACAGGTGAGTGCTAATACAGAATTGCTGCTGGGAATAAGTCCCTATGAACTCTTAGGGAAATCTTGGGAAACCTTGTTAAATCAAGCAGATTTAGAAAATATTAAATATTGGATTGAGCGAGATTGTAAAACAGCAATTACGATAAAATTGTTTGTCAAAAAACAACTTAATAAAACTTTATTTAACGCCATAATTCATCGGCTAGGAGAGAATTCCGTCATCCTAGAGCTAGAGCCGGGAGATAATACCGATCGGTCAAGTTTTAACGGATTGTTCCAAATAACTAAAGGCATTCTCAGTCAGATGCAAAAGGCTGCCAACCTCACAGAAATGTGTCAGATAATCACCAAAGAAGTGAGAAAACTGATTGAGTTTGACCGGGTGATGGTTTATAAGTTTGATGCTAATGGTGCCGGCGAAGTGATTGCCGAAGAAAAACTCGATGAGATGGAATCCTATCTGGGGTTACATTACCCTCAATCTGATATTCCTCGGCAGGCTAAACGTCTCTATACGATTAATCTATTGCGATTAATCCCCGACATCAATTATCAGCCTGTCGGTATTTTGAGGCTGGATGCAGGGGCGATCGCCCAGTCCGGGAAAACGACAGACAATCAACCCCTTGACTTAAGCCTTAGTGTATTACGAAGTGTTTCTCCTATCCATATTGAATATCTCCAAAATATGGGTGTGGGAGCTTCCATGTCAATTTCACTAATTGAGGATGGCAAACTCTGGGGTTTAATTGCCTGTCACCATGAAACCGCCCGATTTATTCCCTATGAAATTAGAACTATCTGCGAGTTTGTTGCTCAGGTAATGTCTCTGGAATTGGCATCTAAAGAAGCTCAGGAAGATATGGATTACAAAATGTCAGTAAAGTCGGTACAGTCGCAATTGATTAAAAGTCTTGCCCAGGCTGGGGAGATTACGGAAGAATTGGTAAGAAACGCAGACAATTTATTGGCACTTGTGGGTGCTAGGGGTGCGGCAATTTGTGCCGAAAGTCAACTGGTGACTGTGGGTGATACACCCCCAGTAGCCGAGTTGCAGGATTTGATCGATTGGTTGGGCGATCGCTTCGAGCGGGATATTTTTGTTACCGATTCTTTAGCTTCGTTATATCCCCAGGCGACGGAGTTTCAGGATGTGGGTAGTGGTTTACTGGCTCTTTGTATTACTAAAGTTCAGAGGAATTACGTATTGTGGTTTCGACCTGAGATCTTACAATTGGTTAATTGGGCTGGGAATCCCTATAAACCGAATCAGGTGGAAGCAGATGGGAGTCTGACGCTGTTTCCTCGGAAATCCTTTGAGCTGTGGCAACAAACTGTTCGCCTTAAGTCGCTTCCTTGGAAACCATGGGAGATTGAGGCCGCGATGGAAGTCCGAAGTGCGATCGTGGAAATTATTTTGCGAAAAGCTGATGAACTGGCTGCTATTCATCAATCTGAGCTTTATGCCCAGTTGCAGGAAACTAATCAGGAATTAGCCCGCGCCACCAGGCTCAAAGATGAATTTTTGGCCAATATGAGCCACGAACTCCGTACTCCCCTGAATGCAATTTTGGGGATGACAGAGGCATTGCAAGAACAGGTTTTTGGCAAGATTAACGAGCAACAATTGCGGGCTTTGCAAACAGTTGAAAACAGTGGCACTCATCTACTGGAATTAATTAACGATATCCTGGATTTGGCAAAAATTGAAGCGGGACAAATTGAATTAAATTGCAGCCCAGTCACTGTCAGTCAGTTGTGCCAATCTAGTTTGCCGTTTGTGAAACAACAAGCTTTGCAAAAACGCATTCAGATTCAGTTACATATTGCACCTAATCTGCCAATTTTGATGGTGGATGAACGGCGGATTCGACAAGTTTTGATCAATTTGCTCAATAATGCAATTAAGTTTACTCCTGAAAAAGGTAGCGTTAGCTTGGATGTGAGATTAGAACCACCCACACCCCAAGCAACATTGGCGGTAGATCGAAATATACCCAGTTTAATTCGGTTTGCGGTGATTGATACTGGTATCGGTATTAAACCCGAAAATCTTAAAAAACTTTTTCATCCTTTTGTGCAAATTGACAGTGCTTTAAACCGTCAATACACGGGGACTGGTTTGGGTCTTTCTCTGGTTAAACAAATAGTGGAAATGCACGGAGGAAATGTGGCTGTCCAGAGTGAATTAGGTGTTGGTAGTTGTTTTAGTTTCAATTTGCCCTGTGGGGATTTACCCCTTCCTGTATCTCAGCATCTGAGTGCTTCACCCTCGGAACCTATGCCCAGCGAGACTGTTACACAACTGTCTCCACTAATCCTGTTGGCAGAAGATAATGAAGCTAATATAAGTACGCTTTCTAGTTACTTGGAGGCGAAAGGATATCGGATTGTTTTGGCGAACAATGGTTTAGAGGCGATCGCCGCCACTAAGGCCCAAGTTCCTGATTTAATTTTAATGGATGTCCAAATGCCGGAAATGGACGGTCTTGAGGCAATGAGGCTGATCCGCAGCGATCGCCAATTTGCGCATATTCCGATTATCGCCTTGACGGCATTGGCCATGACGGGCGATCGCGAACGATGTCTAGAAGCTGGGGCTAGTGATTATCTCACTAAGCCGGTTAAACTCAAGCAATTGGCCAGCACAATTCAACTATTGTTAGAAGCACAGGATAGTAGGAAATGAATCAACCATCTGTTTTAGTAGTTGACGATGAACCCGATAATTTTGATGTGATTCAAGCGCTGTTGAGCGATCGGGAATATGATTTGTACTATGCTTCTAGCGGTCAATTTGCGATCGACTCCCTAGACGTATTCCGACCCGATGTGATCTTGATGGATGTGATGATGCCAGATTTGGATGGTATTGAAGTCTGTCAGCGGATTAAAGCTTTGCCACAATGGGAGTCGGTTCCGATCATCATAGTCACAGCCTTAAGTGCTAAAGAAGACTTGGCGCGATGTCTCAAGGCTGGTGCTGATGATTTTATTAGCAAACCCGTCAGTGGTCTGGAACTGCGCGCCAGAGTCAACTCCATGCTGCGCATTAAACAACACTACGATGACTTGCAAGCTTCTTTGAGGCGGCAAGCAATCTTAGAAGCTGAAAAACTCTATTTCCTCAAGCATCGCAATACGGAATTGGAACAACAGGTTGCAGAACGAACCACGGAACTTAAGGCAAAGGCAGAACTGATTATACACAATGCCTTGCACGATCCCTTGACAGATTTGCCAAATCGGACTCTGTTGGTGGAGCGGCTCGAATTAGCGATTAATCGAGCTATGCGATTGAAAGACTATTTTTATGCTGTCTTGTTTCTCGACCTCGATCGCTTTAAAGTAATCAATGACAGCTTAGGACACTTAGCTGGAGACCTATTACTCACGAATATTGCTCAAAACCTCAAAAACTATCTGCGGGAGGCGGATTTAATCGCTCGACTTGGTGGTGATGAATTTGTAATTTTGCTGGAAGATGTGGCCGGTATTGAAGAAGTTATTCAAATTACTGAGCGGATTCAAAAAGAATTTCAAAACCCCCTCACGATTAATGGCTACGAAATGTTTATCAGTGCTAGTATCGGCATTGTTTTAGGGCATAAAAATTACTATCAAGCCTCGGATTTGATTCGAGATGCGGATATTGCCATGTATCGGGCTAAGGCTCAAGGCAGAAATTCTTACAAAATTTTTGATGCCACCATGCACACTCAAGCTGTCAACAGGCTAACTCTGGAAAACGATCTCCGTAGGGCGATCGAACGAGAAGAGTTTATTGTGTACTATCAGCCAATTGTTGACATCAGAGGCGATCGGCTGGTGGGGTTTGAGGCTTTGGTACGTTGGCAACATCCCACTCGTGGTTTCATTTCTCCCCTAGACTTTGTTCCTATTGCAGAAGAAACGGGGTTGATTGTACCGCTAGATAGTTGGGTATTGCACACTGCTTGCAAACAATTAGCTCGCTGGCAAAATCAGTTTCCTAGTCGATTTCCCTTGAAGGTCAGTATTAATCTTTCCGCTCAAGACCTGCGTAAACCTCTGTTGATTCAGGAAATCGACCGTACCATTGCTGCAACCGGTTTAGATGGCAGTTATATTACTCTGGAAATTACCGAGAGTATGCTGATTGAAAATATCACAAAAACTATAGATTTATTGACCCAATTAAAAGCCCGCCAAATTCAGATTAGCATAGATGACTTTGGGACGGGATATTCATCGCTAAATTATCTCCATCGCTTGCCTGCGGATAATTTAAAAATCGACCGCTCTTTTGTGAATCAGATGCAGGAAGGCAACCGTAATTATCAGGTGGTGAGTACGATTATTGCTTTGAGCAATCAACTGGGATTAGCCGTTGTGGCTGAAGGTATAGAAACAGGACAACAACTTAAATGGTTGCAGGAACTTGGCTGTGAATTTGGTCAAGGATATTTATTTTCTAAGCCCTTATCAGCTCAAGAAATTGAAATAAAATTTTTGAATAATCAAGATGAAAACATTTTTAAATTAGCTGGTTAATCGCAGCTTGAAGATTTAGAGAACTCAACGGAAAAATCGATCCTTATTCAGCAAGCCCTAATTAGGTTAACCTAATTAGCAGTGGCAATTCAGTAATATTCACCCCAAAAGGAGCAGCACCAATGAATCAGCCCTCTATTCTAGTAGTTGATGACGAACCCGATAATTTTGATGTGATTGAAGCGCTGTTGAGCGATCGCGGATATGATTTGCACTATGCTTCCAATGGTCAAGTCGCCCTCAACTCCCTGGATGTATTCCAGCCGGATGTGATCTTGATGGATGTGATGATGCCAGACTTGGATGGTATGGAAGTCTGTCAGCGGATTAAAGCCCAGCCCCAATGGGAGGGTGTTCCCATCATCATGGTGACAGCTTTGAGCGCCAAAGAAGACCTGGCTCGATGTATCAAGGCTGGTGCCGATGATTTTATCAGCAAGCCCGTCAGTGGTCTGGAACTCCGTGCTAGGGTTCATTCCATGTTGCGACTCAAGCAACAATATGACAAAATCCGCAGTCTTTCCAAAGTCCAAGAAAGTACGATCGACCTATTACAAAAAAATCTGAATGAATTAAGCGGTAACTTAGCTTCCAGTTTACCTCATGAATTGAACACACCCTTAAACGGTATTTTCGGAGTGATTGGATTGTTGATCGACGATCGTGAAGACATGAGTGATGAAGAAATTCATGAACTTTTACTATTAGCTCAACAGTCGGCTCTGAGACTAGATAGGCTGACGAAAAAGTTTTTGATCTATATCAAGCTAGAACTGATGACTAGCCAAATGCCTATGGATAAAATTTCGACTAATAATGAAGTCACTTCTACTAAATCAGTCATAGAAAATTGTGCGAGGGAACAGGCCAAAAAAGTCGATCGCCAAAATGACTTGATTTGCGAGCTAGAAGATATAGATATCCCCGTGTCTGAGGAAAATTTGAAGTGGATGGTAGATGAATTGTTAGAAAATGCTTTGAAATTTTCTACACCTTTAACACCGGTGAAGGTAAGTAGTCAATTAATTAAGGGAGCATTTCATCTATCCATATCCGATCGCGGCCGGGGAATGACAGAGGAACAGATTTCCAAAATCGGAGCGTTTATGCAATTTGAACGCCGTACCTATGAGCAACAAGGTTTAGGACTAGGATTAAAAATAGTCAAAAAAATCATAGATATATCCGGGGGACAATTTTATCTTTCCAGTGTATACCATGAAGAGACCACAGCTCATATTAAATTGCCTAGCATTTCTGAATAGTTTTGTTTGGTGATGATATAGCAACCGCCAAACATTTAAGTTCTCAACTTTTTTGCTGGGTCCATCTTTTCTACACTAATCTTACAAATTTTGCGACTGCCAAAACTTTATACTTTACGCAAAAAGTTGATCGTCTCCTTTTTAATAGTGGCGCTAATTCCACTAATGTTGCTAGCGGCGATCGACAAACACGCCACTGAACAAATATTAACCAAGAATGCGGAACAATCTCTATTTGCGATCGCCTCCCAAACCGCTGTCACCATCGACACTTTTATCACCGTCAATCTCAACGATGTCCGCGTCGCAGCCCTGTTACCAGGACTCTCAAAATACTTGAGTTTACCCCCAGAGTCTAGGGCTGAAAGTGAGGAAAAAAAAGTAGTTGAAGAGACTTTACATAGTCTCAGCCGTCGAGATACTGTGAATATATTTTCCTATGCACTGCTAGACATCAAAGGTCAAAATGTATTAGACACTTATACTGAGGATATCGGGAAAGATGAATCGAACCGCGATTACTTTCAACAACCCTTGAACACCGGTTTACCCTATGTTTCAAATTTGCGACTTTCCGCCAAAAAACCAGGTTTAGTTAACATTTATTTTAGCAATTTAGTTCGCAACAGCCAAGGAGTTGCGGTGGGGTTGTTGCGAGTATCATATAATGCGACTGTGTTGGATCAGTCCATCGCCCGACAAACTGGTTTAGCCGGTCAAAAATCCTTTGCTATTTTACTAGACGAAAATTATATTCGGTTAGCCCACGGTACGGAACCGGAATTAATTTTCAAATCCGTAGTTCCTCTCCCACCGGATTTGGTGAAAAAATTGCAAGCCGAGAGAAGGTTGCCGGAGTTACCTCTGGACGAATTGTCCACTAATTTGCCCGAATTAAAACAGGGTTTAGACAGTGCTGTCGATCGACCTTTTTTAAGGTTGCGATTAACATCCACAGACAATCAACTGAGTGCAGTGGCGATCGCACCTTTACACAATCTCCCCTGGTACGTCCTATTTGTACAGCCACAGTCAGTATTTCTCGCCCCCATAGAAGCCCAAACCCGCACCGCACTCATATTATCTCTAATTATTGCTAGCATTGTCACCCTCGTCGGGATTATTTTAGCACGAATCTTAGCTAAACCGATTATTGTTTTGACTCAAAGAATTGCCCAATTCAAAGCAGGAAACTTAAATATTAGAGTTCCCATAGAATCGAGAGATGAACTGGGAAATTTGGCAGATACTTTCAATAAAATGATTGAAAGAATCCAAAATTATACCGATAGCTTGGAAGTGAAAAATGCCGCTTTGTTGCAAGTGGAATCCCAGTTACGTGAAAGCGAAAGCCGACTCTCCCAATTGCTAGAAGCAATGCCTGTCGGCGTGTTTGTCACCGATGCCAACGGTCAACCCTACTACGCCAATCAGGTAGCCCAACAGTTACTTGGTCAAGGAGTTTTAGCCGGAGATACAATTGAGGAATTAGTCCAAAATTATCAAATTTATATTGCAGGAACTAAGCAAAATTATAACTTAGAAATTTTTACGATTCCGAAACTATTGAGGGGAGAGTATGCTAACGCTGACAATATAGAAATTCACCGCGCCGACAAGGTGATTCCCATCGAAGCTTGGGGAACTCCGATTTTTGACAACCAAGGCAATATCTCCTATACAATTATCGCATTTCAGGACATTTCGGAACGGCGAAAAATTGAAGCAGAGCGAGAAAAGTTTACTTCTGAACTATCGCAACTGAATCGCAACTTAAAAAAAGCCCTGGATGCGGAATTTGAACTAACCGATGCCTACGGTAGGTTTGTGCCACATCAATTTTTACATTTACTGGGATACGAAAGTATTGTTGATGTGAAATTGGGGGACAACGTACAGCAAAAAATGTCGGTGCTTTTTGCGGATATTCGGGACTTCACAGCGCTGTCGGAGAGCATGACACCTCAAGATAATTTTAAGTTTATCAATGATTATTTGATTCGGATGGAGCCTTGTATTACTGCGAGTAATGGGTTTATTGATAAATATATTGGTGATGGGATTATGGCTTTGTTTAGCGGTAGTGCGGATGATGCGGTGAAAGCAGGAATTGCAATGCTAGAAAGTGTGGGAGAATACAATTTAATCAGGAAAGAAGGAGGTTATGCGCCGATTAAAATTGGGATTGGAATTAATACTGGTTCTTTGATGTTGGGTACTGTGGGCGGGGAAAATCGGATGGATGGAACTGTGATTAGTGATGCTGTGAATTTGGCATCTCGTCTGGAAGGATTGACCAAAAATTATGGAGTTTCGCTGTTAATTAGTCATCATACTTTTTCAGCGTTGACAATTCCTAGTAATTATGATATTCGGCTAATCGATCGAGTTCAGGTGAAAGGTAAGTCGGAGTTGGTGACTGTGTATGAGGTGTTTAATGCGGATTTACCGGAGGTGCGGGAGGCTAAGGCGATCGCCAAAACCGCTTTTGAAAGAGCCTGGATCTTGTACAATCAGGAAAGGTTTACTGAGGCGGCACAACTGTTTGAGGATTGTGTGCTGCGAAATCCGGCGGATGGGGTGGCTGCAATTTATCTCGATCGCTGCCAACAACAATTCTGAGAATTTTCCTGTCTTGCTCATAGCAAGAAGGGGGGGCTTATTGCCCACCCCTCGGTTGCTTGATATCGTTTTGATATCGGAGTTAGATTTTCAATACCCCCAGGGGAATTCGAATCCCCGTCGCATCCGTGAAAGGGATGTGTCCTAGGCCTCTAGACGATGGGGGCGCGTTGTTTGCTTGTGTTCCGCACCTTTATTACCTTAACTAATCTTCCTCGATTTGTCAACCACTTTCAGAATTTTTTTTTAAACTTGTGGGTCAATCGTCGGAAAGCTCGTCACAGTAAGCTTTCAGAATCCGAGCACAATTGTCGATCGCCCCCAGATGAGCAATCTCAAAGCCGTGGGTGTTCTGGGTAGGGAAGGCCAAACAAGCGGCACGGGCCACATGGCCGAACTTCATGGCGATGGAAGCATCACTACCAAAACCGCTAATCGCTGCCAACTGCACCTGGACACCAGCCCGATCTGCCGCCACGCGCAATTCCCCATTCAACCCTTCATCATAAATCCCATAGCCGTCCTGAACCAGCAACACTGGATTTTCGCCGTCGGCGATCGGGTATTCTGGAGCCAGCGGGCAAATTTCCAAAGCAATCAGCGCATCCAAGGGCTGCCGCTGCGAGAAATACAAAGCCCCGATCGCCCCAACCTCCTCCTTCGCCGAAGCCACCAAATAAACATTCACCGCAGGCTCGGTCAAACATTCCGCCAAACCCAGCAAAATCGCCACAGAAGCCTTGTTATCCAGGGTATAACTCCCGATCCAATCCTTCAAGCGGATCGGCTGTTTGCGGTGCTTGGACACCACCATCCGCGTTCCGGGCCGAACTCCCGCCTCCGCTAATTCCTCAGTAGTACACTTAGTTTCGATCCACGCATCTTCCCACTTGAGGGAAACATCCTCCTGTTGAGCTTTTTGAGGGGATTCGTGGGAGACGTGACGGCTTCCGAAGCTGAGAATGCCGCTAATTGTTTGGTTGTCGCCCAACAAATCGACAACGCCTTCGCCGTAAACCCACGGAAACGCGCCCCCTAATTTGCGAACTTCCACTCGCCCCTGGCTACCGATGGTTTTGACAATCGCCCCAATTTCGTCTTTGTGGGCGGTAATGGCGATCGACTTTTGCCGATTGCGCCCCGGAATTAGGGCGATGACATTATCCGCGCGATCGATCCAAGCATTCACTCCCAGGGCTGCAAATTTTTCCATTAACCCGTCATTAATTTCTGATTCCACGCCGCTGGGGGAGTATAGCATCACTAATTCTGCGATGGTTTGAAAAAGTCGATCGAACTGTAGCATTGTTGATTTTCTGGTTGGCTAGCGCAGGTTAATATACAATAATGCTAGGTGCACTTATCTAGATTCTAGTTTTTAATTTAAGTTTATTAGTATCGAAGCAGCAATCAACAATCAGCCAGCACCAAGCAGCACTAACATCAATGATTTCAGCCATTAATAATGTCCTCAACATCTTCAAGGTCGCTCTACTACCCACCCCTACAGGTCGCTATCCCTTGATTATGCTATTCACTAAAATTGTGCAACTCCTGAAACGGAAAATTAGAGCCAAAAAATTGGGAATAAAGTTCCCTAGAGTTGCGAAGTTTAATTTACCCGAT
The DNA here is from genome assembly GCA_020882975.1 of Microcoleus sp. EPA2. GTDB lineage: Bacteria > Cyanobacteriota > Cyanobacteriia > Cyanobacteriales > Microcoleaceae > Microcoleus. Next base: position 213,027 of record JAHRFD010000005.1, read on the forward strand.
AGTTTAATTGTACAAGGCAAGACTAAACCCCTTAAATTGCCTTCCGAAAAAGGCATGGACGGAGAATTTATCGAAGTGCTTTTAGACGACTGCTATGGCTTAGAGCAATTACCTCCATCCCTACTAAAAATTATAGATGTGGGAGCCAATGTGGGATTGTTTTCTCTTGCCGCCCGCAACCGATTTCCCAAAGCATTGATTCACGCCTATGAAGCTAATCCTAACTTGGAAAAGTATCTCCAAAATCAGTCTCAAATTGCCAGTTTTGCCTATTTCATGGAAGCCATCGGCGCTAGAGATGGTAAAGTAGTGCTGGATATCCGGGAAGTATCGGGAAAAACGCGATCGACTGTCACGGAAAACGGCGATATACCGATGGTATCCTTCAAAAGGGCGATCGATCGCATTGGTGGTAAAGTAGATTTAGCTAAAATAGACTGTGAAGGTGCAGAATGGCCTTTATTTGAAGATAAAGAAATTTGGCAATTTGTGGAAAATCTTTCTTTAGAATATCACTTGTGGTCTGGACATACCCACGCCGAAACTAGACAAGTTATTGAAAGTTTAGGATTTCAAATAAAAAAACAAGTACCCATAGATAAATGGTACGGTTTAATCCTAGCTTCCCGTACTTAAATAGCCCCTTTAACTCTAAGTCTGCTTAGTCAGTGTCCGCCGACTACCTTAGACAATAATTTGCAAATATATTCCTAGGGGCTGTCACCTTGGGGCAGACAATTTATTAATGATAACCAGAGATTTACAGCTCATGCTATAGCCATTACCAAATCGGGATGCTCCCCCATTTTTTCACAAAGCTTGTTTATGTCGTTCTTCAACTTTCTCCTTTAATTTTCCTATAATCGATTGCAAACGACTCGCGTGTCTGAGCATTTCGTCTTGATAAAAATCCAGCACATGACTCAAGCCGATCAGTTGACTTGCTTCCAGTATTTCCCTAGGAACAATCTTGTTATTAGCCATAACTATCGGGGTGTTTGGGGAGTTATTAAAAACTACTTCCCCATCAAAAGGCAACAGTGCCGTTTTCACTGCAACGGCTAAAACATTTAACTTTTCAGCTAGATTTAAGGGAATTTCTATGTTGAATAAAATCTCTACCATAAATAAACTTCCCGAAGGCAGCAGTCCACCTATTCCTAGCACCGATTTGAGTTGATAGGGAATAATTAATGAATTTTGTTCAGCAATAAACTGGCTATTTTGGGCAGAGGGTATATAAAAAATATTTAATAACTTTGGCTCCATTTTTAACATTTTTTCATCAGCAATGCCCAAAACGGTAGGAATATCCAAACCTAACTGTAGAATCCGTTCGGAAATTGGTGGCATTTGAGCTACCAACTCTTCATTCACTAAGGGAATGACGATATTCGGGGCTTCGTCAACATAATTACACTGAGGTTCTTTTCCTGCGGAAGCTAACAGCGTCCAGCATTTCATTTCATAGGGGGGAAAATTATTGTGCATCAAGCTACGAGCAGACGCTTGCAATGAATCGTCTAATTCTCCGTAGGGATGGGTTTTGAAAAGACGTACTAAAACACAGGAATTTTGGGATCTGTCCGAGTCATAAAAATGTTGATAAATATAATCAGTAATTTTTTGACTGGTCTCTTGCATACTAGCAGAATTTCTAGCGAACTGGCGCAGGACTAAGCTACATTTTGCCAAATTTTTCAAGGTAAACGGGGTCTGATTATACATCAAAAAACGCTCTCCCAGAAATTGAATACTCTTTTCTATTTATTCTTGTCACTAGGGCCAGATCCGGAATAATATTGAGAGTTTTCCGAGGGAATGTGAGTGAAAATAGATAGAATTTTGGCTAATCAAATAAATTATGTAAAAAAAATACTATAGCCAGATAGCCGACTTCTGAAAGAAATCGGCTATCTAACAGATATCGGCTTTTAGCTGTGGCTATTGAGTAGGTTGAGACTTGGCTTCCCCGGCATCTTTTGCAGATAATCCCTGATCTTGAACGCCAAAATACCACAAACTAGCCGCGGCTTCGGCGCGAGTCACGGATTTTTTTGGTTGAAACAATGTTGTGAAACCAAACACCCGGCGAATATTGGCTAAATCTCCATTATTAAAATCTGCTAAAACTGCTCGCGATGCTTGGGAATCAATTTTAGAAGCATCTTGAAAACCCCACTTTTCTTTCACTGCATCAATGTTAGCTGTGGGTAAAACTTGACGAGTATCTAAAGGTACTTTCCACAGAATCATTGCTTCGCGAGTTAAAGGTGCATCGGGACGAAATTTAATATCTTTAGTTTCTCCTGAAATGCTACTGGGAATTAAACCTGCTTCTGCTAAACCTTGAATGGCTGCAAAATCTGGGTCGGTTTTGGGTATGTCAGCAAAAGCTGGTTCGCTGGATGCTACTGCTAATCTAATTTGTTTGGCTTGACGGCTGGCATAAATTTGATTGTTAGCAGCTACTAACCAGCGGGCATATTCCCGACGGGTGGCTATTTTGTTTGGTTCGGGTAAGGTGTTTTCTGTTTCTAAATTTGCACCGGATTTGGATCGCACTTTCAGCACTTCCAATGAGGCTAAATCTGCTACATACTGCCGCAATTGTTGAGGAATTTGGCTATCTAGTTGGCTGACTTTTTTGGTTTGTGACTCTGGAGATGATGTGGCCGTTGGTGCTTCGGAATTAGACGGGGTTGGGGCGGCTGTAGGAGATTGGGTAGCATCGGAATTCTGAGGTTGGGGATTGCTGGCAATTTCCCCACTTGCTTTGTCGTATGCAATCACAAATTCTGTCGCACCTCCTACTTTTTGGGTAGGAGACAGTGACACTGTTACTCGCAATTTATCTTGCTGGGCTACCACAGAACCTTGTCCGTCGGGGGTTGGGGGAGTGACTATTTTCCAGTTGCGACGCCCAAACTCATTCTGATAAAAATTCTGAATGGAATTAATCGGATCGGTGCTTTCGTAGCGCAGTCGTATATTTTGTTCTGAGGGGGTGCTTGGCCCTGTAACTTCTACCAACTGAGCATTAGGATAGAGGGGTATCTCTGTTGGGAAATCGGGAGGGAGTTTGGCGTTGGTGCTGGTGTCCACTGGTGTCGCTGGCTGGGGGGAAGCCAAAGCCACGGGATTTTCTTTTAATTGGGGATCGGCGGCGAAGGATTCTTCCATCGCCTTGCTGTTGGGGCTGTTGGCACAGCCTGTGACAGCGCCAAGCAGACAGATTGCTAGCAAAGCATTTACAGTTGCGAGTATATGGGTTTTACTGGTTTTAGTTGGCGATCGCCCTGTCAAGTGGCCTCGCCGTTGAGCAAATATAATATTCAACATAAATCCCCCGTTTGCGGATATAGTTCTAGGCTAGCGCAAATCCATCGGGCTAATCTAATTATTCCCAAAATGAACTTCCTACATTTATTCCTAGTTACTGCTACATTATTTGTCTCTGTTGTCAAGTTTGCTAGTCCCCTCCAGGCTGAATCTGCTCCCAGGACGGCCGTACTTGCTCAACCGGATTGGCAGCCCTTTTGTTCCGCTGAGGGTTTGTTTGCGATCGACATACCAGGAACTACCAAAATTAATGCAGAAACTTTTTCAAATCAGATTATTGTTCATACCTACAGATCGATCTTAAAAAACGAAGAAACTTATTTACTGCAATACTTCGACTTAGATTTAGCCCTAACTAATAATAACATTAAAATCACTTTAAATAATGCCGTTGATTTATTTGTGGTCGCATCTAATGCCAAATTGCTGCAAGTGCGCGATATTTCCTTGGGTAGTTATCCGGGAAAAGAATTTGAGTTTCAGTCCCTTTCCCCTAGTACGCCTGTAGGTGTAGGTCAGGTATTTTTGGTGGACAGACGTCTTTACGGCTTAGTCGCCATTACCCCAAAACCGGAAAATGCTCAAAAGTTTCTGGCATCTTTTCGTTTATTTTAAATCAAAACATGGAAGGTTCCCAAGCCTGTACTTGGGAACGAGAAATGCACAGGTTGTGCCTGCTACTTCTGATGGGATACCTCAATGACGGTGTGCACGTTCCCTCGTGGCGAAAAATCGCCTTTAATGGTGGCTGAATGTGGCGCGCAAGCGGCGACGAAATCGTCTAGAATTTGGTTGATCGATTCTTCGTGAGAAATGTAGCGATCGCGATAACTGTTAATGTACAGCTTGAGCGCCTTCAATTCCACTACTCGTTCGTCGGGTACGTAGGTGACGTGAATTGTCGCAAAATCGGGATAGCCGGAAAACGGACACTTGCAGGTATACTCCGGTAAAGTAATGTTAATGGAGTAACGTCGCCCGACTCGCGGATTCGGGAAGGTAATTAACTCTCCTTCTAAAATCTGGCGTTCGCCGTATTTCATTGCCTCGGTACTTGACTTTTGTGACATACTTTCTTCTGTTTGGTAGTTGTTCATAGCGAGCCTGTGGAAACTGCTAACATTTAATTAAACTTCACTATCAATATCTGTAACAAATATCTTGACGAATTGTGTGGCGATCGATCTAATTGCAAATACTCTCAGGCTAAACTAAAAAAAGCTCACCCTCGCCATCTACAAATTATGCAAAATACTACCTTACCTGACCATAACTCCTCCGCCAACTCAAATAACTACTCTCCATCAGTACCTATTTCCCTTTACCGAGAAGTCACTGCCGAGTTGCAATCGGCTCAAGCTTTGCTTGACTCTCTCAAAACTCATAATCAGCAATTAGTCCAACAAAATCAACAACTGCGGCGAGAAGTAGAAACAGTAGTTCAAGCATCCATATATCTACAGCAAGCGGTCAATTCAGCTCAAAGTGTTAGCCAGACAGGGATGCCTCAAATGACTCCGGTCAAAAAATTCAATCTTACCGTGGAATCGCCTCGCCTCGCATCTTTACCATTCTCGGCTGACTATTCCGTACCCAACGACACCTCTACCCCAAATCCAGCCCCTCCCCCTCCCACTGTAAATTTCCCCTTCCCCATGGCAGCAGCCGAACCAACAAGTCCTTCCCTAGATGAAAAACTGCCCGATAAATTTCCCGATAAATTATTTACCGAAGTACCCGAAACTCCTTACCGTTTGCGCTCTCAACCAAAAAAAACCTCTGACTTGAGCGGATTGTGGTTAGCCATCGCCATTTTTCTGATTGTGATTGCTGCTTTCGGCGCTGGTTATATAGTGGTTCGGCCTTTATTAATGAAAAAGTAAATTTCCAAAACAATAATCCCACGGTTAGAACCGTGGGATTTTCAGCAAGAGATAGCATAAAATAGTTAAAGTTACGCTAATTGGCTGATTATACTCTAGTGGCACCCGTCTCTATCAAACGAGGCGCATACTGTTCTTCAGAAGCAGAACCTAAGATGCCCACCCCTGGCTCGAAACCGCGCGTGAACTCAGTGAGTTTTACCTGTTTAGCTTCCAAAGCTGTCTGTAGCACCTTCATGGCCTTGTGAGGGTCGCCGGCACCGCAGAAAAATAAATCCGCAGCAAAATAACCGTGTTCAGGCCAAGTATGGATTGCTATATGAGACTCAGCCAAAGTAGCAGTAGCCGTCACTCCGTGAGGACTAAACTGGTGTACGCACAAATCGATGAGAGTAGCTCCTCCGGCTTCGATCGCATCGAGAATAGCGCGGCGGATACGTTCAGGATCGTTGAGCAGGTCTCCAGGAGACTGCCAAGCATCAGCGACCAGATGGGTTCCCAATTGTTTCATTCTGCGGGGTTTTACCTCTATTGATGTTAAGTCTCAAACCTTTTAACCTTAGCACGGTGTCTCTACTTTGGCAAGTAGGCAAACCCAAAATTTTTAAGATAGTCGCAAAGGAGCGATCGAAACCACGAGTTTGTTGACGGTTGACTGTTCGCTGTTGGCTGACCACAGACCTCAGTTAACCGTTAACCGTCAACAGTTAACCCGATTAATCCCGACTGTGAGTAGCTCCATTGGGCAAAATTGCGCCGCCCAAAGCCGCTTCATTTAAATTAGCAACATTCAAACTCGCCCCAATCAAATTAGCCTCGGATAAATTAGTTCCTGTTAAATTTGCTCCCGCCAGAGAACTGAGCAGCAAACCAGCTCCCGACAAATTAGCACCACTCAAATTCGCCCCGCGCAAATCCGCTTCCAGCAAGCTAGCTCCCGACAAATTAGCACCGCTCAAATTAGCCCCCCGCAAAGAAGCTTTGTTCAAATTCGCACCCCTCAAATTAGCGTTGTGCAGAATCAAACCATTTAAATTAGCTTTACTCAAATTAGCGCCTTGCAAATCAGCGCTGTTCAAATTAGATCCATTCAAATTAGCAGATTGTAAGTCAGCACCGCTCAAGTCAGCACCGCTCAAATTAGCCGCGCACATACAAACTTCTCGCAGACTTGCTTCGCTCAAAGAAGCTCCCACCAAATTAATACCGCCAAGATTTCCGCGATTTATATAAGCTCGAATCAGGGTTGCACCGCCCAGATTAGCCCCGCTCAAATCTATTTCGCTCATAATTGCTCTAATTAGATTTGCTTTGCTCAAATCTACTCCACTCATAATGGCTCGACTCAGCGTCGCCCCGCTCAAATTAGCCTCAGTTAGTTTAGAGCCACTGAGCATACAAGCTCCGAGTAAACTGGCTCCAGTCAGAATAGCTCTGCTCCAGTCAGCCTGAGACAATATGGCTCCGCTGAGATTAGCACCGCTAAAATCTGCTCCGATCGCCATCGTTCCAGTTAAACTAGAACTGCCGAGATTCGCTTCAATGAGTTTCGCCTTAGATAAATTAGCGCCGCTCAAGTCGGCTCCGTTTAAATTAGCTCCAATCAGTTTGCTTTTAATTAAGTTAGCACCTTTCAAATTAGCATTGCTCAAATTGGTCCGACTGAGATTAGCTTCGCTGAGATTAGCTTTAATGAGGTTAGCACCTCGAAAATCTCTTTCTCCGTTTCTATGTCTAATTAAAAATTCATCAGCACTTAACTGTTCAGTGGAATTCATAAAAAAATTGAGTGAGTTTCCTTGCTTTCTCGATTCGATGTTCTATGCAGTCTGAAAAATTCGGAGTTTCGAGGTTGCGAGTATTTTTGAGAAAAAATACTTACTGCAACAGCAAAAATGGCATAAACTGGCAAATTCCCAGCAGCATCCTGCGAGGGAAGTCGGAATTTTGTTAATAGTTAGTTGGCGGCCGTTCTGAGTTAATGAGTTATTAGTGATTAGTTGTATTTTCTACTAACTGCTAACTGCTAACTATTAACTACTAACCATTTACCAAAATACTTAGTAGTTGTCTATCGCTCCTAAGAGCGATCGAGTATTTGGGGTATCCGTGGTGGCACACAGGCCACATTCTGACTCGAAAAATTGCTGCTACAGGCGATCGAATGTATGAGTCCCAGAAACCGTCCAGATAGTAGAGCTTAAACACTTCTACCTTGTAGCATCTGCTTGATACCTTCGAGAACCAGCGACAGCAGCACCCGGTCAGCTCAGCTAGTGTCACCTCCCCCCACTGTGCATAGTGCCAGTGAAAGCCAACAGGAAGGCTCTTTCCCTCTGAGTTCTGAGCCGGTCACAAACGAAGGAAGCAACAGGCTATCCCTCGCCTGCAATTTCGCATAAAGACTTTCCGCGAGCCATTTCCGTGCTCCCGCGCTGATGTGCTTGCTGTTAATCTTGATTCGATCCATGAGCGCTTGCGGTTCTAATTAACAGAACACCTGACACTAGACGCACTCTCGGACATCATAGCTGTTCCTGGGCTTCTCAAATGCTTCGCTGAGGCATTCCCAGGAAAACTGTATTCCTGTAGCAGGTCTTGCCAACGGCAATTAGGCTGCTCCATCCAACCAATTGCCAACCTAAGCCTTGGGAGAATCTGTTCTAGAGCCCTCAATCTTGGCTGGCGACGACAATATTGTTTTAATAGTTGCCGACCACCGCAGGCCGTACTTGGCGCGTGGGACTGGACTAATTCACATCTATAAGTTGCTGAAATTAGCGGCCCCATAACTTAAAGATAGTCGCGATTGATGAACCGAGCAATATCTGCTGTAAGGTATGCCGTCTTTTAAAATCATACTCTCTCCTTAGCAAGTAAGCAGTAGTGAGTGTTACAGACACCAAATTATGACCAAGGTGGTGTATAAAAATTAATGTTAAGAATTAATTTGACTGTGAAGCTGCTGGTCGGGAACAGGGGTTTTAGGCAGGTTAGCCGAGTCCACGACACAAATCAAAATCGCACTTTGGAAAAGCAGTTTTTTTTACTTTCCATAAAAAATCCCAAGTCGGCAATTTATCTAAAATTGCCGACTTGGGAGATGATTTTGCGGTTAGATATCTATTCGCAAAAGCTGAGTTCACTTACAGCCGACTGTGGCTGGTAACACCCTGATTTGGGTCATAAATATGAGGAGTGGTCTCAACTCCAGGAGCGCCGGGAACACCGTAGTCAGTGCGAGCAGTATCCACGCTGGGGTAATCGTAGATACCCAAGTTCTGAATACCTCCCTTGTTGAGAATTGTTTCGGCTTTGGCGATTTCTGCTTCACTACCGTTAAGCAGTACCAGATAGTCTCCGCGAGATACTCGATCGCTGTATGCTTTAGCTTCATCTTCGGGAATTCCCAAACCAGCTAGGGCTCCGATCAAACTACCTGCTGTGGCACCCAAAGCAGTACCAGCCAATGTAGTCGCAATCGCCGTAGCTTCAGCACCCGCCAACATAATCGGTCCAATACCGGGAATGGCCAACAAGCCCAGACCTACCAACAAACCAGTCAAACCGCCCAAAGCGCCACCGGTGAGAGCGCCCTTACTAGCACCTTCATCAGCCTTATTGTCCGTGCCCTCTTTGACATCAATACCTGCAATTTCGCCCTTAGAGTCGGCATCCTTAGCGATGACCGAAACCCGATCCATATCGAAACCCGCAGCTCTAAGCTCTGTGAGCGCTTGTTCCGTCTCACGTCTGGTAGAAAATACGCCCACAGCGCGCTTGTGGCGGCCCGAAGCTTTACGGTGAGAGTCTACCGGTACATCGTAAATACCCCAATCTTGAATACCCCGGACACTGAAAATTCCTTCAGCGGTAGCAATTTCCTCATCGGTACCTTCTACCAATACCAAATATTCTCCACGGGAAATGCGATCGCTATAAATTTTAGCTTTGTCATCTGGAACTCCCAAACCTACCAAACCGCCAACTAAACCTCCAGCAGCGGCTCCAATGGCGCCTCCGACAGCAGTGTCAGCCAGCAAAGTAGCCAAAGCTCCCCCAGCCATCACAGGTCCAACTCCCGGAATCGCCAGCGCACCAATGCTTCCGAGCAAACCAATCAAACCCCCAGTCACCACTCCCGCCGTCGCCCCTGCTTTCGCGCCACCGGCCACTTGGTCATCGGTACTCTTACCCGCAGTCGCACCAGCGATTTTGCCTCCATCCAGATTTTCGCCCACTACCGACACTCTATTCATCGGAAACCCTGCACTTTGTAGTTCGAGCAGAGCGAGTTCAGTATCTCGGTAATTAGAAAATACTCCTACAGCCCGTTTGTGTTGACCTAAAGCCATTTTTTTTCTCCTTCAAAATATTGTAGTTTTAACTTGTCAACAACTACAGAATTTAATTTCTGTTTGCTGCTATCAATACATTTACTCATTTTTTACCTAGCAAATTCATCGCTCGTTGGACATAACTTGCTTCTGTATCTTCCGACCGATATTCAAGGGTTTTCCACGGAGTAAATCCATGTATCCATTAGAGATTTAAAAGTAAAGAATTTGCTCCTTTTATGCTGAGTAACCAGGATTGAAATCGACAAAAAAAGTCCCAGGAGAAGGGGACTCATAAATCTAGGGGATATTCAAGTCTGATTTGGTATTACTACTGAAGCTTATTGGGGTGTAGCCGGGGCAACAACTGCGGTAACGTTTACTGTTTTGACACCCTTAATCTGTTTAGCTAAGGGTTCAATTTTAGCTAAATCTTGTTGATTGGGAACTGTTCCTCCGATGGTAACTACCCCATCTTTGGCCTCCACAGTTAACTGACCTTTCGTAATATTGACTTCCAACTTAGAGCGCACTTCACTTTTAAGGTCGCCGTCGGCTCTAATGGCATCGCCACCTGTCACATTGTTGCGCTGTTCTCGTGCCCTAATATCAGAATTGGCTTGGGCTTTGCGAATATCGCTAGTTGCGTCGCCCTGAGTTTTTTGTACGGTCTCGGCTGCGGGAGGACTAGCTGTAGTTTGTGTGGCGGAATTAGGAGCATCAGCGCTAGTTTTTGCACCTTCACTGCAAGCTACTGCTCCAAATAACAGAATACCGCCGATCAAAAATGGTGTTAGTTTGTTCATAATATTTGAATACCCAACAGGTAAGTTTTAGGTGATAGGACTGATTGTTTGGCTTTTGTGGTTTGAATTTAAAAACCTTATTTTTAATATAAATATTTTGGTAAATAGCTACATCGCTCTACAGGTGTAACTTTGTTCTATGTCGTTAGACATAGTAAAAAAAATTCAGGGAGCCACGATGGGGATAATTTTGATAGATTTGAAGTAATTGGTCATTGGTAATTGGTAATGGGTAATGGGTAATTGGTAATTGGTAATTGGTAATTGGTAATTGGTAATTGGTAATTGGTAATTGGTAATTGGTAATTGGTAATGCCCTATACCCTCCCCCCCAGGGGGAGCTGGGGGGTTCCCCATTACCTATTACCTAGTACCCACCTAACTGAGAAAGGCTATAGATTGTTTGCTCGCCTAAAATATCCGTAAAACCTGCCCGGAATTATCTAAACTATCTCGTGACGCATTGTCCGCCCACGACTACCCGACACTGATTTCGGCTATCGTCAATCCGAGCCGAATCTAAATTCCTCGTGCGGGGGTTATAGTAATAATCTCCCTGGGGATAATCGCGAGTTGGTATGGCACAATAAGTCGTATCTCCATCATCAAACCTTACTCTCACCAGAGAACGTCTCTGGCTACAATCCACAGCCCGCAAACCCAAATCATCTCGCAAAATCCGTTCTCCGTCGTACCTGCTGTTCTTATCTCCGCGATTGTATCGCCGGTTATTGCTCCTGTTATCCCGCCAATCCCTAGCCATTCTGTCACCCTGAATTCCCGAAACTTCCAAGGTATAATCTCCGCCTCTGGTAGCATCTTTTGCTAATACTAACAGTCGATAATCGCCACTACGGGGAATCTGATAATTAAAAGAAGTCTCTTGGGTAAAAGCTACTTGTTTGTTATTCCCATAAAACAGCACCATCACAGGAGTAAAACCGCCACTTCTGTTAGTGTTTAAATAAACTTCGACATCATCGCCTTCGTTAGCAGTGAAAGTGTATTCTTGCCCGCGTAATTCTTCGGTTGGTGCTCCGGGGACCCACATATTTCGGAAGCGGTAGATGGTGGATGTGCGACGAATTACTCCGTCGATGCGATCGCCGTTGGTGATTTGTTCAGCCGCAGCACCGGAGGAAATTCCAGTCAGTGCTAATCCTGCAACTAGCACAGCGGCGGTAATATTTTTTAACAAATTGTGTGTTTTCATATTAACCTCTTTGGGTAATTTTTTAATTTTTTTTGGCTGTGTTGATACCGACATTTGCACAGATAAACGCGGTAATGGATCGTCGGTAAAAGGCTACATTTTAAATATACTTTCGCTCATCCAGTGTCAACCTCACCCAACAGGACTATTTAGCCACTGCCAACTGCGATCGCTCAGAATTTAGCACAAAGGTAGTTAATTATTTTTCATCCTATCTAAACGGTCATTTTTACCCGCAAAGGAGCATTCCCGATTCAGCATCGAGACTGGCCATAATTCCCATTGGTAAAGCAGCGTTAACTCCGTCGTGTCCAAAGGGTAAATCCGAGACAATGGGAATATTTAAGTCACCGAGGCGATCGCGCAAAACTTCTTCTACACTAAAACTGGGAATCTGCGAGTCAATCTCGCAGCGACTGAAACGTCCCAAAGCAATCCCCTGCACCCCTGTAAAAGCCCCCGCCATCCGCCACTGAGTCAACATTCGATCGATCCTGTAAGGAGCCTCTGAAACATCCTCAAATGCTAGAATCACCCCGGTTAAATCCGGTTGATAGGGGGTTCCGAGCAAATGAGTAGCCACCGTCAGATTCGCTGGAAACAGCCTCCCCGTAGCCTTTGGACCACCCCATCCCTTACCTTGTAAAGATGGTAACGGACGACCTTCTACATAATCAAAAAGACGATCGACAGACCAATCTGGTTCCAGGCCCAAAGTAGTCAGCAGTGGTCCGTGAACGCCCCAAATGCCTAGTTTATCCTGATTCCAGAGCAAAGCCGTAATATCTGAAAAGCCAATCAGCCATTTCGGAGAATGGGTATCAGGAATTGGTGATTGGGTATTTTTTGCCACTTTTCCTGTTTCCAAAAGTCTAGTGCTGCCGAAACCACCGCGCACGCATAGAATACCGCGACAATCTGGGTCCTTGAGGGCATCGGCAAGTTGTTGGAGTCTGTTTTCGTCAGAACCAGCCAAATAGCCCCAGCGATCGTCAAAACCGGGACTTAATTCAACTCTATAGCCGCGGGATTTCCAAATTTCTACACCACGTTCAAAGTTAGTTAATTCTCGCAAAGTACCACTAGGGGAAATTACTCTGAGCAAATCTCCTGGTTGTAGAAACTCTATGTTACTCATTTGTGATTGGTTATTTGTGATTTTTATATTATTCAGGATTTACAAATCCCGATGACTAAACTTTTGAGACTGATTTCCCACATAACTAGCGGCAATATGGCCATCTCCCACCACTCGATATTTGTACGTCACCAATCCTTCTAAACCAACAGGTCCGCGAGGTGGCATTTGCTGGGTGCTAATCCCCACTTCTGCGCCAAAACCGTAGCGGAAACCATCGGCAAATCGAGTGGAACAATTGTGATAAACTCCGGCCGCATCTACTCGATCTAAAAAGGTTTCGGCGGCTTCGCTATCTTCGGTGACAATTACATCTGTGTGTCGGGAACCGTAGGTATTGATGTGATTAATTGCTGCTTCCACAGAATCTACTATTTTGATAGACAAAATTAAATCGCTATATTCTGTAGACCAATCTGTTTCTGTAGCTGCGGCAATATCCAAGATTTCACGAGTTTTTTCGTCTCCCCGCAGTTCGACTTTTTTCTCCTGCAAAGCGGAGGCTACTAGGGGCAAAAAATTGGGAGCGATCGCACTGTGAACCAACATAGTTTCAATGGCATTACAAGCTGCGGGATACTGAGTTTTGGCATCGACGGCAATCGAGATTGCTTTGTGAATATCCGCGGCTTGGTCTGCATACAAATGACAAATTCCGTCGGCGTGTCCCAACACTGGAATTCTGGTATTTTCCTGCACGAACTGAACAAAAGAGTTGGAACCTCTGGGAATAATCAAATCTATATATTTATCCATTTTTAGCAATTCGATGGTTTCTTCCCGCGTGGTTAGTAACTGCACAACTTGGGGATTGACTACGGTTTCTGCTAAGGCTTGTTGAATAATTTTTGTCAGTATTTCGCAGGAACGGACTGCCTCTTTGCCACCTTTGAGAATCACGCCATTTCCTGATTTGATTGCCAAGGATACTATCTGAATTAAAGCTTCGGGACGGGCTTCAAAAATAATGCCTAAAACGCCCAAAGGACAGGTAACGCGCTTCAGAATTAATCCTGTATCCAATTCCCGGTGAATTTGCACGACACCGATCGGGTCGGGCAGTTTGGCAACGTCGCGCACACCGGCGATCGCACTTTTCAACTTCACCTCATCTAACTTCAGGCGATCGTACAACGGTTTAGCAATGCCCTCGGCTTGAGCGGCTTGGCAATCTGCCACATTTGCCGCCACAATGGAGGGCGCAGCAACTTCTAAAGCTTTAGCAATAGCTTCAATAGCTTGATTTTTGGCATCCGCGGACAAAACGGCTAACTTTCTAGCAGCTTGGCGGGTGGTTTGGGCAATTTGGGCGATCGACATAACAGTAACTTGTCAAAAAATTATTATACTCAGTTTCTATTTTAACAAAACTAGAACAAATTCTATACTTTTGTTGAGAATCTCTACCACATTCCGAAGTCACAAGCTAAAACAGTGAAGTACATACAAAGCCTGACGGACATTCCTCTTTTAAAATAACCTTTGGAGATTATTATGTCTTCTCAATCCCGCCTACACAAGACAGGAAGAGCGGCTAAAGCTGGCGTTAAGCTGGTACAAAAAACGGGAGGAAATCTCGTTTTAGCTTCCGGTGTCACCATCACCCTGCTATTAGGTATGGTGTTAGCCTTATCCTTAGCGGCAGTTTTCATTATCAATAGTCCCGATCCAGTAACCGGATTGGCGATCGCACTTCCCATTACCCTAATTTTCAACATCGCTACTTTTTTCCTCTCACCTTGGTTAATGGACTTAACCCAAAACTGGCTTTACAATACTCGCTGGGTTTCCCTAGCAGAAATTGAAGACAAAAGTCCTGAAACAGCGAAAGTTATTCATAAAGTTTGTCAGCAAAAAAAATTGAAGCAACCACGGTTAGGAATTATCGATGACCAAAACCCCACTGCTTTTACCTACGGTTCCTTTCCCAACAGCGCTCGCGTCGTCGTCAGTGAAGGTCTTTTTACCTATTTAGATGACGATGAAGTTGCCACTGTTTACGCCCACGAACTAGGTCACATCGTCCACTGGGATTTTGCAGTCATGACTTTAGCTTCGACTTTAGTGCAGATTACTTATTTAATTTACACTACTGCTCACAGGCTCGGCAATAGGGGTGGGGAAAAAGTGAAAGATGCAGCCAGTTCCGTTGCCGCTGTGGCTTATTTGTTTTACATTATCGGCACTTATTTGTTACTATACTTGTCGCGCACCAGGGAATATTTTGCTGACCATTTTGCTGCTGAAACTACTGGCAACCCCAATGCTTTGTCCCGCGCTTTAGTCAAAATTGCTTACGGGATTTTGGAAGAAGGACAAAGGGCAACAGAACCCAGCCGCTTATTAGAAGGAACTCGCGCTTTAGGCATTTACGATGCCAAAGCTGCCACATCTACAGGCACTGCTTACCGGATTTCTTCGGAACCTGAAAAGATCGGGCGAGTATTTTTGTGGGATATGTTTAATCCTTGGGCTTGGTGGATGGAGTTGAATTCGACTCACCCGCTGACTGGTAAACGAGTTCGCGCTTTGAGCACTTATGCGGAACAATTAGGCTTAGATATTGAGTTTGATATGGGGATGATTGTCGGCGAAGGTCGCAATTTAAGCAAGGGGAAATTGTACGGCAATTTTGTGTTGGATTTGCTGCTTTACAGTGCAGAAATTGTCGGTTTGTCTGTGGGTTTTGCGATCGGAATTTCCCTGTCGGCTGCCAATCCGATGATGATGATTGCCTGTCCTTTAATCGGTTTGGGTACTGGGATTTTGCTGAAGAGTTTGGTGATGTTCCCGACATACAACCAAGCAGAGAGTTTGGATGTTTTAACCTTAATGTCTGATCCCTATGCTAGTCCTTTGCGGGGTCAACCTGCGAAACTTCAGGGCGAATTAATTGGTCGTGGTGATGCTGGTTATACTTTCGGTTCTGATTTGAAATTACAAGATAGAACCGGGATGATTTATCTGCGTTATGCTTCTCGTTTTGGCCCGATTGGTAATTTTCTGTTTGGGATGAAACGGGTGAAAAGTTTGATTGGGATGGATGTTCAGGCTTTGGGTTGGTTCCGGCGCGGTGTCGCACCTTGGATGGATTTAATTCAGCTTGAAAGCGATAGCGGTACGACGGTTAATAGTTATCATCGCTTCTGGTCTTTGGTATTGGCGATTGGGGCGATCGCGATCGGTATTGCATCGCTATTTCTGTGATTTCTTTTCTGTTAGCACCCCGACTTATGCAAAAAGTCGAGGTGCTGGTATTTGGCTTTTTTAGTTTAGTTGCTCATGAATGGTTTCTCAAAGATTATATGAAAAATATAAGCACTCAAGAGGCATAGTGGCAATCCTAATACTGAAAGTAGGATCGAATTGACTAACGGTGTTCGGATTACATCTTTGAGAGCGAATTGAAGCAGGGCCATTGCTATCGTATGTACTAGGTACAGGCTATAAGAAAAAGACCCTAATTTAACTAGCCATCGCCCTTCTAATATCTGCAAAATACCTGTAAAAGAATTTTTTAGTCCATCAGACAAAAACCGCGTGCAGGAAATAATTAACCCCGTAGCTACTACACCCAATAAAATATCGTCAAAAATGATGTTTACTTGGACCAGATCGAAGGCATTGGCAACGACTAAGCTAATCCAAATTCCACCTAATAGGCTCGTCACTAAATCCCAAGGAAATCTTTCTTTCAAATTTACTAAGGATTGCTTTTTAGAAAATCCGATAGTGGCCCCAATCATTCCTAGTGTAAATAGGATTATGTACCACCAATGGGCGATGCGAAAACCAATTATAGCACCAAATATACTCGCCACAACTAACACAGGTATGAGGCCAAAGCGTCGCCATACAGGTAGTAGTAAAAATGCAAACACGAAATAGATTTGCCATTCTAGTGCTACACTCCACATGGGGGGATTGATCAGGAAGACCCATTCACCCTTGAGGTTATGAAGCAGCAATAAGTGTGATAATATGCCACCTAGAGTGAAAGCAGGTTGTCCAGAATTCCAATGCCATCCTGTAGCAGACATTAAAGTTGCTGGTACTAGAGCTGACAATAGCAAGGAAAAGAAAAGGGCTGCGTAATAAGGAGGTAAAATTCTGCGGGCCCGTCGCTGGATATAATTAACAACTCCACCTCGCAGTTTACCATCGCTAGATTTAGCAACAGGTAACATTAAACAATAGCCAGAAAGCACAATGAAGATGGCAACACTGGATGCTCCATGTGACATGAAAACTTCTATTATTGAGTTCAACAAGTAAGGTAATTGTATTATTCCTGATTGGGTGTTAATGACATCAAGATAAATGTGAAACAAGACCACGTATAGAGCTGCCATCCCCCGCATTCCATCTAAATATTCAAGGCGAATTCTTGTTGATTTGGGGGGATTTAAGGGCTCTGTGGAGGATTGAGATAATTCAATGCTAGACATGAAACTCCGTAATATTATTCAGAGAAAGTACGATCGCTAGGGGAAGGGGGGTCGATTTTTTTGACAACTCTCGCAGGTATTCCCGCCACAATACTATAAGGCTCTACGTCTTTATTCACTAGGGAACCAGCAGCTACTACTGAATGCTCTCCTATGATACAAGGACCAATCACCGTCACATTACTAGCCAGCCAAGCTCCTTCTTTGATGATCACGTCTCTACCAAAGCCTGGAACAGTGATTTGTCTTTCACGACCAAACTTGTTATAATCGTGGGTTCCTGTTAAAACTGAAACATTCAGTCCAAAAAATACATATTCTCCTATTTTGATGTCACCGGAGATTGTATTAAAAGTAGCATTGTTAATCACCGCAGTTTCTGCTATTTGCAAACGGTCTTCATTCCCGTAAAGCAAGTATTTGAATAGAAAACGGGTTTCCATATATCTGTCGATCGCCAAATTTCCTATTCTGGAAAATAACTTGTCGTAAATTTTAATTACCAGCAGCTTAATTTTTTTTTTGATCATTGCCAAACTCCTTATTTACTCTTAGATTTATCCCAAAAAAACGAGTTTTTGGTTGGCTCGATGCCAAACCAAAGCAAAATTTGGGGGAAGTCTCACCACATTTACACTTATTTCAAATTCTAGTTCAAAGTGGGGGAATAATCTCTAATTTATGATTATTTCAAATTGTACTTGCAGCGGGGGGAATAATTTTTAAACCGTAGTTTGGGGCCGCGGCCAAAATTTTTTCGACATCAGGGGGGGAAAGGGGAGGTGGTAGCACCGACTGTTGTGTCGCCATCGTACCTACTTCGATAAAAAATTTCTCTAATCCTGCTGGTGTCACCCAACACAGCATTTTTGCGGGAAGGGAGCCGATATTTGTAAATCTGTGAAGTTGTCCTTTGGGAGAATGAAGGAAAGTTCCAGCACTGGCGACGATTATTTCTCGATCGAGTTCAAACTCAAACTCTCCCTCTTGAATTTGACACTCCGCTGGCGTGAACGCGCAGGGATTCTTTAATCTACGAGCCAACTTGCTGATGCAGGATTTCTCCAGCAAAAGTAGAGGTCAATTCTCCTAAAGCGTTGCTTGCATCTAATGCAAAGGTTTCGGTATGCCCTACCGTACCCAATCCTCGATTCAGGATGTTTCTAGCTGCGTTAAAATCTCTATCAAGCGTACAACCACACTTGCAAACGTGAGTTCTGGTAGATAGTGTTTTCTTGACAATTTCACCGCAACTAGAGCATTCTTGGCTGGTGTATTGGGGATTCACCGCAACCGTTACTCTCTGAAATACTTTGCCAAAGTATTCAATCCAGATACGGAAATGATACCAAGAAGCATCGTTAATAGACTTAGCCAGACAAGGATTTTTCACCATGTTTTTGATTCTCAAATCTTCGTAGACGACTACATCGTTTGATGAGATTACGCACCTTGCTAATTTCACAGCATGGTCTTTGCGCTGTCTACTTATTTTGAGATGGCGTTTACTTAGAACCAGCCTAGCCTTGCCTCTGTTGTTTGAAGGTTTAACTTTTCTGGATACGCGACGTTGAGCGCGTTTGAGGACTTTTTCACCTTTTCTCAGAAACCTCGGATTTTCAACCGTATTTCCGTTCGAGTCAGTGTAGTATTCTTTCAATCCTACGTCTAATCCGATCGTAGTACCCGAAGGCTCTGTGTTTTCCAAACGGTCAACGTCAACGCAAAACTGAACATACACACCGTCTGCACGTTTTACCAATCTCACCCGTTTAATTTGGCTAATTTGGTAAAAGTGTAAGTCGCGCGTTCCTTTTAGTTTGAGTTTCCCAATTCCTTTTTTGTCGGTAAATTTGATTGATTTACGATCTAGGGCCAATTTCCATCCAGTTGATTTATACTCAACTGAGCGACAATATTTCTGGAATTGGGGATATCCCTTTTTGCCAGGAGTTCCCTTTTTGCAGTTATCGTAGAATCGGGAGATAGCAGACCATGCTCGTTCGGCACTAGCTTGTCTTGCTTGAGAGTTGAGTTCGTCAGCGAACGAAAAGTCGCGAGCCAATACAGCGCAGTATTTGTTCAAGTCGTACTTGTTAACTTTTGGGTTGTCAATCCAATAGCGCAAACAGCTATTTCTGACAAATTTTGCTGTACGAATTGCTTCATCTACTGCTGAGAACTGACTCTGATTTCCGTAGGTTTTGAATTCAAAGACTAGCATTGCTTTACCTCCTGCTTTAGGCTAACTTACTCAGTTTAAAATAGCTCGCAAGTTCAACAAATTTTTACAATTAAAGCCGTCCTAAAAGGACGGGGTTTTCAACCCTGTTTTCTGATAAATCTCCGAGTACCCAGTAGGATGCACCTTGACCTTGTGTCTTAAATATGCCGTCTGTTTTGACTGTCATAGACCCACCTTTCTTGGAATTAACGGGCGTTAGCTATGGGCAATTCGTTACCAGGGATTGAGGATGGGAAGTATGAGGTATAGCCTTTCTAAGTTAGGTGGGTACTAGGTAATGGGTAAATGGGGCATGGGAACCCCCCCCTGCCCCCCAAGGGGGGATGGGGGAAGTGCATAGGGCATTATTAATTACCAATTACCAATTACCTATTACCCATTACCAATTCTCGATCGTACCTCATCTTTCGGAGAAAGGCTACATCTACCTGTCATCTCATCCCCAGAATGTCCAACTAGGCAATTTTACCAAAACATGACAACAGAGAGTTAATCTGTTGATTTTTCTAAACTTTGAACTGATTCAATCAAATCTCGGATGGTGTTAGTACCTTCTGAACTCTCAAAGGATAAGGGGAATTTGCCGCGAGCGATCATTCTTAAACCCAAGGGGCCGAGACTTAATAAACCTTGGACATCGCGGAAGTAGTTTCCTACTACTTCGATGCCAAATTTACGCTCGTCTATCCAGCCACCTTCTTTGACTAGATTGATTAAGACTTTGCGGTGGCGAATCGATCGACTGGCTTGGTCATCTTTGCGATCGAGAATCTCTTGTTTAATCTTACCAATTTGATCCATCGGCGCAACTTCCATGGGGCAAACCGAGTTGCAGTAGTAACAACGGGTACATCCCCAAACGCCTTCTGTGCCTTGGTTATATTTTTCCAGGCGATTTTCTGTATCGCTATCGCGGGAGTCGGCGATGGTGCGATAAGCTTTGGCTAGGGCGTGGGGCCCGACAAATTCTGGGTTGACTTCGCGGGCGTTGCACTCAGAATAGCACGCGCCGCAGAGGATGCAATTGCCTGTTTGGTCGAGTTTCGATCGCTCTTCTGGTGTTTGCAGAAATTCGCGTTCGGGCACTGCTCGCCCCGAAGTGCTGACATAGGGGTCAACGGCTTCCAGGTTGTCCCAAAAACTGGTCATATCGACGACCAAATCTTTGATTACGGGCATATTTCCCATGGGGGCGATCGTAATTTCTGGGATGAAATCGGTTGGTTTTTCTGCCGAACTGAAATTAGCTATTTTGTCAAGTCTTGCGAGTTCGCTGCCAACATTTTCTTTGCAAGCTAATGCCGATCGACCATTAATCCGCATGGAACAACTACCACAAATTGTGTTGCGGCAATTTTTGCGGTAGGCTAAGCTGCCATCCTGTTGCCACTTAATGCTGTTGAGGCAGTCGAGGATAGTATTGCTCTCTTCTACCTCTAGGGTGTAAGTATGAACGCGGGGAGGCTCGTTTTGATTTTGGCGAACTACATTAAAACGGACTTGCATAGTTTCGGCTAGGAAGTTTTCGTATATTTTAAGCTGAAATTTTTGGTTATTTAAAAAGCTATTAATTATTTAATAGTAAGTATTTATCAAAAATCGCCGTAAATTCCGCACTGCCTTGGTGAATTTCTGGGGGTTTTTTAGGCGATCGCACTGATTTTAACAGAGAGAGCGATCGGCTAATATGGGAACTTGGTTGAGCTTGCAATGTTGGTGCGTCCGCGGCCTTAGACACTCAGAAAAACCTAGCATCCTGACCACAAGCCCCTGGATTCATCTGTAGGTTCAATCTCAAATCTCAAATCTCAAATCTAAAATTCGATGACTTACAGCTTGAGAATTGTCGATTTACCGACAAGTGAACGGCCGCGGGAGCGCTTGATGGCTAGTGGCCCAAAAAGTTTGGCGACTGCGGAACTGATTGCGATTCTGCTCGGTACGGGGCAGGGAAAGGGCAAGCTTTCGGCTGTGGGGTTGGGACAATATATTTTAAATCAGTTGAGCCAGCACCAACGAGACCCTCTGGCTGTGCTCCGGGATATTAGCGTGCAGGAGTTGACCCAGATTCACGGGATCGGTCCTGCTAAGGCGACGGGGATTTTGGCTGCGGTAGAATTGGGTAAGCGGGTGTTTCAGTCGCGGCCACCGGATTTGGCAATTGTTGACTCTCCCCAATCGGCTGCGGCTGCTCTGAGTCAGGATTTGATGTGGCAGTCTCAGGAACGTTTTGCTGTGGTGTTGCTGGATGTAAAAAATCGGCTGCTGGGAACTCAGGTAATTACCATCGGCACTGCGACAGAGACTTTGGCTCACCCTAGGGATATTTTTCGAGAAGTCATCCGTCAAGGGGCCACTAGGGCGATTATTTCCCATAATCATCCGTCGGGAAATCTGGAACCGAGCCCGGAGGATATTGCTTTGACACGGCAGTTGCTGGCTGGAGCCCAGTTTTTGTGTATTCCCTTGTTAGATCACTTGATTTTGGGAAATGGCGATTTTCGGAGCTTACGACAGACCACTACTCTTTGGGACGATTATCCCCAGGGAGATTGACATCTTCTGCTTAACTAACTCCATCACTATCATTAGTTATTTGTATATTTGGGGGATTCAATGGCTGAATCACCGATTACAGAAGGCAAATTTTGTGGCTAGATCGCTCTGGGGCAGAGTGTTTGGTCTGAATGTCGCTACTGATACTCCGTGGAGAACATAACTCGGTTAATCTAGTAATGGTGGGCTGAAGAGATCGCTAATTTGATTTTTTTCTAGCATACTGAACGTATACTGTACCAGCACCTAGGGACCCAATTATTAAGAAATTATGAAGTTGGGTGTAAAATAAACGGCGTGGTGATAGGAGAAAAACTGTGTTTCTGAGACTTGCAGAACAACACCGTAAATTCGTCCAAGATTTGGTAATGAACCTCCAAGCTTTAGCGATCGTGCTAGAGCATCGGGGTTATCTGGCATCCTGCTACACTTGCGGGGGTCAGATGAACAGTGCCTCATTTATGGTCAGTTTGACGGATAATCATCTGATTCGATTTTTAGTGTCAGATTATGGTATCACTTGGACTGAGATGCGGGACGATCGGGAACTGATGAAACTAGAAGGTGCAGAAGCGATTAGTCAGTTACAAGAACTGGCAAATCTCGTGAAGTACCATATCCAACCTTCAGAAGCTACTTTGGCTACGGCCCAACGAGTCTAGTCATGGTCTGGTTCCAAGGGCACCGACAGCGAAAGTCTATGCTTCCCTGCTGCCAACCACTCCTTGGGGAGTATGTTGAGAAGGTCAGAAGTTGCGGAGCGATCGCAACTCAACTGACAAGAGTCCTCTGAGTGACTTCTAACTAAGTGCTTTGAGACTCTCAGTCTAGCCCTAGAGAAGCTCTTGTGGGCCTTCCCAGACGGCATAGTTGATGCAATTAGGTCTAAGTGTCGGAACTTCCAGTTTTTTTGGCATCCATCGACGGAAAAATGCGAGGAGACAATGCCCAAAGTTTACCGCTCGAATTCAGAAAAAATGTGAAATTTTCAAGCCCTCAATTTATTTCCGGGGGACTTAAATTATACATTTGATTTTCTACCGTCGCATAATTCTCCCTGGAGAGCAGCTCACAAAATGTGGTAGTACGAGTGCTAGTCGGCTGCTAAGTTAATTCCCCACTTTGACCTTCAAAAGTCCAAGAATTTGAAATTAACTTTGAGTAGGCAAGTAAAATTCAATATTCAGAGTGAGGATGAGGCTGTGAAGATTGGCGAAGCGCAGTCAGGGGGTATGTTAAATGGGTGAACTGCGTTGATTTTTGCCCTTTGATTTAGTCTATAAGACTAACAATTAATTTGAAGCAGCAGCAATGCTGTCGAAATCTCACAGCCGGCCTTAGCCGGCTAAGTTTTGTTTAAATGTATGTTTTCAGTTGGTTTCTATAATTTCCAATTGGTGTTGATTAAAGTTGACGATCGCCCCGGCAACCATAATATTTTATAATTTATTTATAATTGCTCCGAAAAAATCGACCGGGAAGTTGAGAGTCAGAATCAAATGGTAAATTTAAGCGAAATTCTAGAGCCTGTAGCCAGTCAATTCCGCAGCCTGGGAATTCCCGAACCGATTACCCATTGGGGACACCCAGTCATGATGGGCATCGTTGTGGTAGCCATGGGCAGTTTTGTTGGTTATACAGGATGGCAAGGACGTTTGGCCACCGATAAAGACGTGGCTATCAAAAGTCGCTCCGATCACCGCAAACTTGCTCCCTGGATGTTTTTGTTCATCGCTTTGGGCTACACTGGCGGCTTGTTGTCTCTGGTGATGCAACACCAGCCAGTGATGGAAAGTCCTCATTTTTGGACTGGTTCGACAATCATTGTATTGTTGACTGTTAATAGTTTGATTTCCCTAACAGGTTTTGGGGGCGACAAGCTGGCACTGCGTGCTGTTCACGCTTATTTGGGGACGACAGCCCTGGCACTGATGGTACTCCACGCGGCTTTCGGTTTAAAATTGGGTTTGTCTATTTAAGAGCATACCCACATCCCCGACTTCTGCGGTGAAGTCGGGGATATAATAGCTATCGTGTTTTAGGTTTAGATGAATCAAGCAACGGGTGTAATTTTCTGTTTAGCTTACATTTTGGGATTGATTTCTACAGCGCTTCCTTGGGGTGGTTATGGTGTACTTTCTTTGGGAGTTGTTACGGCGATCGCCTTACCAAAATTTTTGCGAAAATACACTCGAAACGCTGTCAAAAATCCGAAAAAAAGACGCAGCCGAACTACCAAAAATCCTACGGATTCTTCCTTAGAAAAAACCGAAGCATTGAATTTTTATCAAATGCTGCCCAAGTCAAAATGGGTATGGTTCCTCGCAGGTGTGACGGGATTTATCGCTAGCTTTTATATTCAAATTCGCTCGCCAGTACCAGCCATTAATGACATCAGCAAACTGATTCCGGCTGGTGGCAATACTCAAGAAATCGCTGTGACAGTGCGCGGTAGAGTTGTGAGTACGCCACGGTTGACTAGATCGGGACGATCGCAATTTTGGTTAGATACCAATCTAGTTAGCGAAATCAACGGTGGCGAGGGAGGAGTAGTCGTAAATCGGGAAGTATCCGGTCAACTTTACGTCACAGTACCTTTGTTGCAAGCCACAGGTTTGTACGAAGACAATACGATCGCCGTGGTGGGTTCTTTGTACAAACCGCAGCCACCATCAAATCCAGGGGCTTTTGATTTTGAAGCATATTTAGCCAGATCGGGGGCTTTTGCAGGCCTCAAAGGAAGCCAAATTGACTGGAAGAGAGAAAATGCGATCGCCGATGTTAATCGAAGTGAGAACCAAGCTGCTAGTTTTTCCGAGTCCAGCGCCATGCCCAAATCGCACATTCAAGCCATGCGACAACGGATTGTGCGATCGCAACTATTTCACTTGAATGTTCCTGAAGGCACCTTAATTAGTGCGATCGCCCTCGGCAAGCAAGCAGTAGATTTACCTTATAACATCCGCGACTATTTTGTGCAAGTTGGATTAGCCCATGCGATCGCAGCTTCCGGCACTCAAGTTTCGATGGTTTTAGCTTTAGTTCTAGCTTTAACCAGGCGTTTTTCCAAACAGTTGCAGTTTAGTTGTGGAGTCGGCGCTTTATTGCTGTTAGTAGGATTAACTGGCTTTGAAGCTTCAGTATGTCGTGCCGCTTTAATGGGATTTGGAACATTATTTGCTTTGCTGCTGAAGCGAGAAGTTAAGCCTCTGGGATTGCTCTTAATCGCTGCGATAATTTTACTGCTAGTTAATCCTTTGTGGATTTGGGATTTAGGTTTTCAACTAAGTTTTCTCGCAACTTTGGGATTGATAGTCACCACACCACCGCTGATGGCAAAGTTGGACTGGATGCCACCGGCGATCGCTTCTATTTTTGTGGTTCCTATCGCTGCTTCAGTTTGGGTATTACCCTTGCTACTTTACGTTTTTAATGTAGTATCTCCCTACAGTATTTTAGTCAATATTATATCTGCTCCTTTACTCTGGATTTTGAGTATTGGAGGAATGATTAGTGCCTTAGCTGGATTGATTTTTCCACCCGCTGGTAGTGGGTTAGCGCAAGTGCTAGAGTATCCTGCAACAGGGTTAATTGCGATCGCTCAATATTTCTCCCAGTTACCGGGTAATTCGGTAGCTGTCGGCCAAGTATCCCAGTTGCAGCTAATCGCACTTTACAGTTTAATTTGCTGGGTTTGGCTGGGGAGAAAGTCAACCCCCTCCCAAGGACGAGAAGAACCCGCCCCTACCGCCACCAAGAGGGGAAGCCAGAAGGGAAAAAGCACTGTTGTTTCGCTGCCAATTTTTTCATCAGCCTCAATTTTACCCCTGGCTATTGTGGTGGGAATTAGCATCATAGTTTTACCAGCTTGGCACAGTCAATCATCTTTATTTCAAGTTACTTTGCTGGCGACATCGAGGGAGCCTGTTTTGGTAATTCAAGAACGGGGAAAAGTATCACTAATTAATAGCGGTGATGACAATACAGTCCGATTTATACTATTGCCTTTCTTGCAGCAACAAGGAGTCAATTCTGTGAATTTTGCGATCGCCACCCATCCTCATTTAGGTTTAAACGCAGGTTGGGGAAAATTATTAGAACGCTTGCCAATTCAAACATTTTATGATAACACATCTCCCAAACAAATTAACTATGCCAGCGGTCAAGAATTGATGACTGCGGTGCAATCTCGCCAAGGAGTTTACTTTCCTTTAGAAACTAACAGCACCATTAATCTAGGTTCTGTGCAGTTGCAGTTTGTGAATGCAGAAATCCCGGTGGTAGAACTACTGGTGGATGGACGAACTTGGTTGCTGCTGGGTGAAATAGCACCAGAAGCACAAAAAAAGTTGGTAGCAACGGGAAGTTTGAAGCCAGCTCAAGTGCTGTGGTGGTCGGGGAAAACCCTGACACCGGAGTTATTAACGGCGATTGGGCCAAAAGTGGCGATCGCCGCTGCTGACGAAATTGACCCGGAGACGGCCGCACAACTTCAAAAAACCAAAACCCAAATTTTCTGGACGGGACGGGATGGAGCCTTGCTGTGGACACCCGCAGGGGGATTTAAGACCACCCTGGAATCGCAAGAAAATCAAACTTCTGTTTTGTAGAGATGGGCACAGACGGCCCGTGGTGCGTTAAGATACAAAATGCTCAATATATCAACAAAAATTGCGGCCCAATCGCCCATTTAGGCGATCGCCAAATTAACCGAGCAACTACAACCTTAAGTTTTTGGTTGATTTTTACCTCGCGTTATGCAATTATTGTAGAGTAGCCAACCAATTGGAGAGGTGGCAGAGCGGTTGAATGCGGTAGACTCGAAATCTACTTTAGGGGTGACTCTAACGTGGGTTCAAATCCCACCCTCTCCGTACATTCATTACTCGACAAGGCTTTGATGCTATCAGCTTCTTTAGCCAAACGTGCAGTTTTATAGCCAGTGGTATATGTAAGTGGTATATGCACCACTCCGGTACATACCACTTTTTGTTTTAACTTCAATTCCTGAAACTGCTTCCAGAACTCAGAGAAATACAAGTTTCCGGTTTAACGCTAGGATTAAACAAGAAATAAACACCAAAATTACCAAGGTCCAGCTAAATATAGACTGGGCAAGTTTTGGCTAGGTATTATAAAGCCTCTGGGTATCCCACGGGAGTTGTTAAATAACTAGCTCAGCACTGTGGGTTACTGAGTTTCCAAACGTATCAGGAGCTTCTTATGAGTTTATCTTTTAAGCAATTGACCCTTTATCTGACGTTGCTGTCCATCGGTGGAGGTATGGGATGGTTGGGAAATCGCTATCTCCAAAGTCCAAACGCCCTGGAAACTGGCTCAGTTTTGCCCGTGGTACGCCAACAAATCCCGCCCTATGCGTCTGCTCCAGTCCCATCCGATCGACAGCCCGATCGCGACAATTCCAATTTTATTGCAGAAGCCGCCCAAAAAGTCGGCCCGGCTGTGGTCAGGATTGACGCATCAAGCAAAGTCGTCAATCAAGTGCCGGAAGCTTTCAAAAATCCTTTGTTTCGCAGGTTTTTTGGGGATAATTTGCCAGTACCGGAAGAAAAAATTAAACGGGGTACAGGTTCGGGGTTTATTCTCACTTCAGATGGCCGGATAGTTACTAATGCTCATGTTGTTTCCGGTAGTGACACTGTGAAAGTTACCCTCAAAGACGGCCGAGAGTTTGAGGGTAGAGTCCAGGGGGTCGATTTGCTGACGGATGTGGCTGTAGTGAAAATTAATGCCTCAAACTTGCCTCTAGTGGCTTTGGGTCGATCGGATAATATTGTACCCGGACAATGGGCGATCGCCATTGGCAATCCTTTGGGTCTTGACAATACAGTCACTGTCGGTATTATCAGCGCTACAGGTCGATCGAGCTCCCAAGTAGGCATCCCCGACAAACGAGTCCGATTTATCCAAACCGACGCCGCCATCAACCCCGGCAATTCTGGCGGCCCACTACTCAACGACCAAGGCGAGGTCATCGGCATCAACACAGCCATTCGTGCCGATGCTCAGGGATTGGGGTTTGCCATTCCTATCGAAACTGCCAAACGAGTTTCCGATCAGCTATTCGCCAAAGGTAAAGCGGAACATCCCTATCTCGGCATTCAAATGGTCAGCTTGACTCCCGCCACACAGGCAGAAGTCAACAAACAGCTCAATGCTAAGATTTCCCTCGATAAAGGAGTAGCCGTCACCCGCATTGTGGAAAATTCCCCCGCTCAAAAAGCCGGATTGCGTCCCGGAGACGTGATTGCCAAAATAGACGGCATTGCGGTTGATAATCCAGGGGATGTACAAGAAAGGGTGGAAAATACTGCTGTAGGCAAAGAACTGGAAATGGAAATCAACCGTCAGGGTCAAACTCAGAAACTTAAAGTGCGTCCTGGTGCTTTTCCCATTTCAGGCAACTCGGCCGGTGGCTAGTCCCAGGGGAGCGAGGATGAATTAGATTCTTGGTTTGGTTTGAATGACTTTCATACCCTCGCGCCCTCGACCCATTTTTGAGCCTGTCTTTTCCCAACATCTTTCCCAAACAGTTCAAATTTTTATTGGCCGTCGGCAGACTTTGGTTTAATCGAGCTGGTGCTTGCCAAATTTTCTTCTAACTGCATCCTCTGCTCCATTTGTCTGAGAAAATAGCCAGTCATCATCGCTGAAGCCAGCAAACCCGCTAAGTTTTCTCGGTCGGTAGTAATTTGCACGCTAAAATTGTCTGAAGGCAAGATGCCTACAAGTCCTTGAACGTTGTGAGAGATAATCTCTTTGATCTCTGGGCTGACGGACTTGGCAACGCGATCTAAAACCTCTGGGGATTGGTGTTGGAGGTACTTCAAAAGTGGATTGTCTGTAGCTTGTTTGGCATTGGAACTGTCAAAGTCAGGGTGAAAAACCATTTGGCGATTCTTAATTTCTGGCTTGTTACATTCTAGTTTAAACTACTCGTCATTGCTTGGGTACAAATTTGCCTGAAAGTCAATTTGTAGTTGTTTGGGCAATTGATCTACTTGAAAATACCGATGAAATTTGTCGGTAACTTGTAGCCAATAGGAACGGCTTTCGCTTGGTCGTCGTTTGCGGACAAAACCGAGTTCGACCAGTTCTTGCACTTGTTGGTAAGCACCTGAACCTCTTAAATTAACTAAGTCTGGCTGAGCGATGCCACCTTTGAGGGCGATCGCCGCTAGTGTCCGCAAAGCTCCAATACCTAATTCGGGAGGTATCAAAGTTTGCATTAAACTGGCAAACTCTTCTCT
This sequence comes from Microcoleus sp. EPA2, assembly GCA_020882975.1. Classification (GTDB taxonomy): domain Bacteria; phylum Cyanobacteriota; class Cyanobacteriia; order Cyanobacteriales; family Microcoleaceae; genus Microcoleus. The sequence continues at coordinate 242,266 of JAHRFD010000005.1, forward strand.
CAGTTGCAGGCTGTATCCTGTAGGTGTTTCCACCACTTCTAAGGCACTGTCACGGTGAGCAGAGTCCGACATCAGTTCGATAATGGCATCTTCGACATCGGTGCGATCGCACTTGGCAATTTCCGCAATCTCTGCGATCGATACGGGCTGACCTTTTAGGTAAAGTATGGCTTCTATCGTAGTTGCTAAACGAGTCATTAGGGAATCAGGAATCGGGAATTTGGAAATTGGGGAATCTGGAAATTGGGGAATCGGGAATTGGGGAATTGGGAATTGGGGAATCGGGAATCGGGAATTCGGAATTGGGAATAACCATATTCATGTCATTAGCACGAGGGTTTCCTACCTATTCACATCTAGAACTAGAACCCAAAATAAACACCGTTTTTTACGGGTTCCAATGCCATATTGATTACGGTTTAGTTAAATCAGGTTTCAATTCCATCATCCGGCTGTCGAGTTTGCGCGCTGCATCGTTAATTGTTAAACTTGGTTTAGTACCATCGATATACATAATTGCCGTAAAAGCCCCTATTTTCCCCCGCCTAAATATAGCAAAATCTACATTGATTGGTATATTTTGTAATTTTCCTTGACTTCTCCAGCCAGCAGATACCTCACCAGTCTTGTCTTCCAAAGTTAAAGCGGTAGGATTCGTAAACTGCATTTCTTTGTTACTATTTAACCCTTGAGAAAATTCCTTAGCAGCAGTCCCAGCACTTATTTCCTCATCAAACTTAGCTTGTTTCATCGAATCGGACAGTTGCGTTGTAAATCCGATCAGTAATTGAAACTGCTTCTCCTCAATTTTTTGGTAAGCGAAGACACTTGCTGGCTTAAAGTTAGGGTTCTGGTTAAGTTGATTTTTGAAATTTGCAGCCCCAGATGAAAGCTCTGTAAAACCCGGAGGTAATTCTTGTAAAGGAATGACTAGATTGGATAAGTCCGCTGCGGGTTCTGCAATATCGGCAGCTTGATTTTTGCTACGATCGACGCCTGGATTTGCGATCGACAGTTGCGCCACTCCACCTCCCCATGTAGCAGTAATTAGCAAACACACGAAGATCGATACTGTTTTTTTCATTGTTTTATGCCTTTGCTTATCCACCAAGCTTTAGTTTGAAACTGCTCATACTGTAGACTTCTTATCCAACCACAAGAGAGTGCAAATGGGAAGTCTTACTTCCTTCTCTGAAAAGGAACTAGCTATGCCCCATGCCCTAGGCCCTCTCTTCTCAAATATTTTACTCTGCCACTTCTAAATCCTCTAGTTCTTGCGTGGACTGCCATCCAGCTTGCCACAGCGATCGATCTTTGAGCTGTTCTGAATTCAGCCAGAAACGGACATTTGGATCGCAAGCCGCCACCATTTCTGCAAATACCCATTTACCTTGGTTTTTTCGGTTGACTACTTGAAAATGCCGCCACCCCCAAGTTTTTTGCTTTGCTGTCCATCGGGAACCAACTAAATAAGGAAATTTTTGTTTTTTTTGCACAGTCTTTTTGTCTATCAATATGTGATGAATCAAGTTAAATTCAATAAGTCTCTCCGTTTAGCCCTCGCCATAAAATATATAATTTATTCCGCCGTTCAATCCAACTAAATTATTTCAGGTCAATCAAGCAGTTTATTATATTTATTTGCCAACAATCCCCCTCCTTTTTCAAAAGTATGGGGCAGTTTAATGGCTGCCCCGGTAAATATTTATACCTATTGAATAGGGATTATTTTCGAGCCGATCCACACATATAAAATTTATCCAAAATTAGATAAATCGTGAATCTCCAATCTAAAAGCAATTAACACAGGTTATGGTTTTGAGCAATAATCCGTTCTGTGAAACTTAATCAGCATTTACTCGCTGTAAGTTGATGTTTTCTCACTGCTTAACTCTGGGGAGTCGCCTCCTAGGATTTCACAGTCTCAACATCAGGCAGAACTTGCTTTACTTTTTCCAACAGAAGTTTAGCTAAATTTTGAACAGCATTTCAATCTCTGTCGATCTTTCTTAAGGCTTGTGTCCCGACAAATCCAGAGGAAGTTGGGGCAGCCGGAGTCTAACAGCATTTGTTTGCAACCAGAGAGTGATAGCGTGCTTCCGCTGCGGAGTCACATACTCTCCGGGTCTGATAACGCCAGCACAGACGCCGATGTTTTTAATAAGGGTTTCTCGTTCCGATGAACTTGCACCCTGTAGTAACCTGACTTGGGCTTTGATAAAATCCACGTTCATAGCTGAAAGTAAAAGTAAGTAGAGAACTCTGTTAAATAGCGATGCTTTGATTCCAATTGTAACTCTCAAACCACTATCTATGAATCAAATCGATTCCAGATCCCCAGGGTGAGGATTGTGGTGTGTAAAGCTAGGCAACTTTATTTACTTTATCTGTTTTTGTCAACAAAAGTGTCACTATACTAGCAGTTTTGAAAGTTTTTTTTATAGTTAAGAACTGTTACAAGTTTTGATCCCATCTAGGCAGACAGCCGAACTTAGTGCTAATCTTGATTTCCTCAATTGCCGTAGTTCAACACTATCTCTAGTTGCTTGACTCCGCGGATTTTACCCCCCTGATTGAAAAAGCGATGGACCCCTTTACACAGAGACACTGCCAGCTTAACCTGTGTTTTTTAGATCCGTCAACATGAATTGGGTTGAACTATAACCTAAGACATACGTGTTGTTACTAGCACTACCATAACCCAGCATTTTTCTAAGAAAGAAGGAAGAGGGAAGAGGGAATAACCAACAGGGAAGGAGTCTCTTCAACTTCGGGATCGGGTAAAAAATCAGAGCGACTTTTTGAACTTGGCTTACTTGCTAGCTTTTTGTATTGAGCGACGATTGTTGTTGTTTATAGTGCCATAGAAAAACTAGGCACTTTCTCTTTCCACGTTGATGAACTACAGTAGCAACTATATTGTGTAGTTGTAGTGTTAATCATTAGTCTCAGTCCCTGCAAGATATTGGATGGGAGATATTGGATATTGTTATAAATAAAAACAGATAGTGACCGTTGAGAGTGGGGAATGTGGGTTTTGAGATTCAGAGACTCTAATGCCAATTTTAAGAAACCCAAAAGAAAGCAAAATTTAATATCAATTCCTCTCTTCATCCTCCTGTATTCATTTCTTTGGGACCTCTCTGTGTTCTCTGTGGTTAAATCATGACCATGCAACGGTCAAAGATATAACTACAAACCTTGTTTTTTGGATGTGTACTCCCTCACAGTTTTTGTGATTTGATTTTGACTTAAATATAATAGCCTTCAGGGAAAAGTCTCCTGTCTACTAATTGATAATACTCACTAAAATAGACATCTTCCATAATTCAAGGTTAGGCATTCTGCCTCACCTTGATACCCTTTGTGGGATACTTATAAGTAGAAGATCGATGTGAAGAGGGAAGAAGATCGATGTGAAGAATAGCAAGCCAGTAAGCTTTTGAGCGATTTGGATATTGCATTTAATTAGGTGGACTTACTTAATGCAAAAACACCCCTTTTGAGAGGCGGGTATTCGTATCTACAAGCTTAAATAACTAAAATTTGAGTTATGAGTTGTGAGTTAGAAATTTTAATTAATTCCCTCACAATTCATAACTCAAAGCTGAAAATTTGTACCTAAATCAACCTTTTTTATTTTGTTTCAGCTTCGTTTTCCACTCAGCGATCGCCTTCCGAGCTGGCTGATAACTCTTGGTTCCCGATGGCACTAATGACGCAGCTTCAACAGCATCTTTAAGCTTCCCTTGAGAGCTACGCAATTGAGCAATCTTCAGGATAGTTTCGCTCCATTCTCCTGTCAAACGCTGAGACTCTTCATACTTCGGCTCACCGGGTTTAATCTTGTTAACTTGCTCGATAGCTTTACTGTAAGAAGATGCTTCTCCTCGCTTGATTTTTGTCTTAGCAGCAGATATCAAAGCAGTATTTAATTGCTGTTGCTTCGATAGATCCTGCCACTGAACGATCGCCTCTTTGGACTGATTGTAAATCGGCTTATTAGCATCAGGCATCAATTTAGCAGCCTCGATCGCCCCCAGGAAATCGCCCCTAGCAGCCCGCCCATTAGCTATATCCAAAATCGTTAAACTCCAGCGCTCAATATCCTGCTGAGCCTGGGGATAAAGTGGATCTGTAGGCGGAATCGAACGAGCCTTTCTGACGGCATTATTAAAACTGGAAGCCGAACCATTTTTGAGTAAAGTTTTCGCCTCAGCCCAAACCTGCTGGCTAGAAGGTGGCCGCTTGCTTCCAGTGTCTACCGATACAGCCTGGGGTTGCTTCTGGGACACTCCAGCACCAGGAGTTACAGGCTTGAGCCCAGACTTTTGAGGCGAAGGTTTGGGAGCATTCTCAGCGGTCAATTTGGGGCTTCCTTGCTGTTGACCTATGAAAATAGACCTGTTCGTGACAAACACACCCAACAGCAGAACTATAGCTGTAGCCCCACTCCACAAAATTAGCTGCTGCAAAAACGACTTGTCCGAAGCCCCATTATCCACATCTTCTGGCTTCTGCAAGTTCGGTGGATCGCCACCCCTGTCAGCAGACCCAGCAACGTTTGGCACAGGAGTCCGACTCGGCCTTTCAGTTGTAGGATCTTGAGAGTTACCAGTAGCAGGAGGTAAATCAAGTTGAGCCGTAGCCACACCCATTAGCGGGCGATCGAAACCGTTACTCTCGACATCAACCGTCATACTGCCATTACGTCCTGCCACTTCAGAAGTTGGGACCCCAGAAACATCCGGTAAAATTACCAAATGGGCTTTTCCCGGAGGATTGACCACCATCAGAGGTTCCTGTTTTGGACGCAAATGGTGATCGCACAACTCAGGCAGTCGATCGGTCAAAAAACGGTCTAAACCCTTAATAGTCATACACTGTCCCGATCGCAGCCCTTCCAAAAGCGCCGTCGTAAAAAACCCTTGGCGCAAAGCTGAAGTCTCCCGCGAAACTTGATGAGGCCGACAAGAAAGCACCGTGGGGATTTCCAACTTCCGGGCCAAATCCGCAGTTTGAACCCCTATAGTTTCCCCCGCTTTCACGATTTGACTCCGGTTCATGTCAACCAACACCAACATCGTTTCAGTAGGAGCTTTTTTCAGAGTATTCAAAAGCAACTCTACCGGAATCCCCGTACCCGGAATATCAGCCGGATTCCCATCCACAGGCATCAAATAATCCTTCCCTTCATGACTGACACCGTAACCACTAAAAAAACACCAGAGTAAATCTCCCTGTTGCAAGTGTTGGGCGCAAAGATTTTCGGTCAATTTCAGAATATTTTCCCGATTCGGATAAGTTGAGTTACCCCACAGCGACGGCGAACTATCCGTCATCAGCAGGCATCCCTCCTTAGAAAAACCAGCCTCCTCAACCAAGAAAGTATAGACTGCCTCTGCATCCTCTTGGGCATAGCTCAAAGGCTGAAGTAACTGATATTGATTTATGCCTATGGCAATACAAGCGTGATGTTTCATAAAAAAGCTCGGTAAATGGGGAACAAGCGTGGCTAATGCCCTGATTTGGAAACGACCCTTCGACCCTTCGACTACCCTTCGCCTTAGCGATCGGGCATCCCACGGGCAGTTTTAAGCACCTACAATTCCCTTGCGGGGTCTCAGCTAAATATATGGGGTGTCTCAGCTAAATATATTAGATATTAAACAGCTTGCACAAAACGATAGCACATAGCTAGGTACTAGCTCCTCAAGCTTAACCCGACTTTCGTCAAGTCAATTAGATATCTAAAATTTGAAAAATACTCCCACAATAATTTTAACTTCTGGTGTTACCTCAAAAACTTTTATGCGGTCTGTTTGGAAGAACCAGGTTAAATTAGATACAGAAGCTAGTCAAATTGTCTTCGGAGTCCATCGGCTCAAAAGACCAAAAATTTGACCCAATCAATATTACCAAATCAGCAGTAACCAACCAATGGTCTATACCCCCAACAAAGAAATCTCAGTCCCAACCGAGTCCTTACTGAAACAAAAGCATCCCAAAAGTCATAGCCACTATAGGTTTCAAGACTTTTTTGCCTTCGATCGCGTAGGCGGCACAATTAACGACTGGAATGAGTCGCGCAACATTTTTACCAGCGAAGACTTCATCATCGGTTTGGTGGAAGGACTAGAAGAAGAAGTCGGTCCTGCTTCATCTGTAATCATGTATACTATTGGTTGCCAGTGGGGACTCCAAGATTCCGAATTTTTTCAAAAATGGTTCAGCGCCGAATTCAGCCAGAACATTCGCCAGTCAAATCTGATGTTTCTACTAGAAACTTGGTGGTGGCCGTTCACAGCTCAAGGTTGGGGCCGCTGGGAAGTAGACATGAGCGATCGCAAGCATGGCTGCATCTTCATCAACCTCTTTGACTCAGCAGTTGCTCGCACCTTGGGCGACGTGGGCAAACCAGTTTGTCACCTTTACGCCGGTTTGTTTGCAGGTTTCTTCGGATCTCTAGTCAAAAAACCTCTCAGTTGCATCGAACTCCAATGTTACTCAATGGGAGAAACCTATTGCAAGTTTCTGCTGGGCAACCCAGACAAAATAGATGCCGCAGCATTCTGGCTCAATGAAGGTGCCAACGCCCGTGACATTCAAAATCGAATCCAACATGGTGAAAGATTGCGATGACAAGTCAAACTTCCTGGTTAAAACAATCTGTCCAACAATTTTTTGGTAACTACAATTGGCTAGCAAAACCCTTAGAAAAAGAGACTGGATATGTAAATGGTAAATTACTAAGTTTTACCATGCCAGTATCAGACTTTTTTCGGGCTATTTCTTGGGAAGGAATTCCTGAAGTAGGCGCCATGCCCCCACCACCACCATCGCCAGTAATCTTGGTTAATGAAAGTGCCGAAGTGACCATTGATGACCTATTTGATTTATTTTAATACTTACGGCTCCTCCCTAGCACAAAGCCTGATTTCAGAAACACCGGAAATTCAGAAAAAATTCACTGATAGCCCTGTTATATTGATTTATAAACAGTGCCATCTTTCTGCCTGATTGGGTTTCCGATCCCTTCGGCTACCCTTGGGCGAAGCGACATGGCTCCGGCTCAGCTTCGTCCAAGGGCAGGATAAACGCAGTCGAAGGACTTTTCCCCCTCTTCTTTCCACCATTTACTTAAAATTATGCACCCTGAGATTGAAGCACTTCTAGATCAGGCAGAAAATCGCTTTCTCAAACCAGAAGAAATCACCGCCTTTAAGCGTCAAGCTGCCATACTCTCCCAGCGCCTAAAAATTTATGAATTTTTGCGGGACAAAGAAGAAAGTATCTTCCAACCAGTAGCCAATAAGCTACAAGAAACTTTCCCCGATGAAAAACCAGAAATCCTAGAAAGAACGTTAAAAAATTGGCTCCTAGTCTTACGATACTGCGCTATGGCGATGCTACTCAACGATCGCAATTTTATCGAACAACGCCTCCTAGACTGGCTTTCTGGCATTGTTGAAGCCCACCAAACTCACAAGATAGAAGCAACAGTTTGCCAACTGTTGCAAGAGCGTTTGAAAGAACTTCTTTCCGAGCAAGCCCGCGCTATATTGCAGCCATTTTTAGACCAAGCCGAGTCATTGATTCTTGAACCAGATCGCAAAAAATAAGCCAAATTTCCCATTCCCAAATTCCCCATTCCCCATGATTAACATTGCAGACTTACTCAAACAGCCCAGAGTCCCAGGAAACTACTTTGCTAGGGATGCTTACGTCAGAGGAGACTTGGAGCTAGGGTTGCTCGAAAATCGCCGGGGCGATCGGCTCCTAGCACTTCCAGAAACACTGATTCAAGCCATTTACATCGGCTTAGAACAAGAAACAGGTCAAGCTTCCCGCCTAGTGCTATTCAACTGCGGTCGCTGGTGGGGCAAAAATTTTTACGTACGTTTTTGCGAAGAAGTCAGCGATTACTACGGTCAGCCAGTTTCCGAAATGGAAATGGTAGAATTTATTCAGTGCCTACAACAGTGTTGGAAAAGCCATGGATGGGGAACGTTTGAACTTGACTCCAGCTATTCAGACCAGGGGTTTTTAGTAGTAAAAATTGCTAACTCTCTGTTTGCTAAAACAGCCCCTAAGTCGAAGTTACCAGCCTGTTTTTTAGAAGCAGGTATCTTAAGTTCCTTCTTTACTCAACTTACAGGTAGAGAACTCCACTGTTTGCAAACTTCCTGCGAATCCTTGGGTTCTGACTGCAACCGTTTTATTTTAGGCTTGCGCGATCGCCTCCAAGCCGGAAATTCTATGGTGGAAGAAGGAAAAGATCACGAAAGTATTATGAGTCAACTTTCTCAAAAAAATAATTGATTTGATAGCTATATAGTTACTCAATTGACATCCTCCCCACCCGTATACTTAGCACTGCGTGCCAAGGTCTTTGAGGGTGGGGATTCCTCAGAACTGCGGTAAGCTTTTTCCATCTTTATGACTTTTCAAAAATCCTTAGCTGTCTGGTAGGGATTATTTGCCCAATATAGTGCGGTCAATTTCCAGAATTGGTAAAAATAGGCTGGCTTCTTCAGCAGTAAGATGTTGTTTAATCACCTTTTTCATGACATCATAAGTCACGGAGGAACTATTTTTAGCTTGAAAAGCTCCCAAAATAGTTTGGAACCAAAGCAAAAGCCGATCGCGCAACCGTTCAGTATCATTAATGAGTAGTGCTGCTGCGGAATGTCGCAACACCCGCAAAGCATCTATTCGCCATTTGGCCGTCACATCTTGAGAGCCTCGTTTAAATAAAGTGGGGTCTAGAGACTGCATTTGCGCTTCCACTTGGCGGATTATTTCTTTTTCCGAGGCTTGAATTTTTTTATAGGCACTTATCCTATGATTCAAAGACTGAAAGTAGTCTTTCAAAAATTCTAGTTCGGCCGCAGAGGCATAGCGTCCATCGGCTTCCACACTTAAACGCGACAGTTGACTCAACATAGGCTTTTTGTTGGTATTTTAATACCAACATATCAGTTTTAAGCTTCTTTAGTGCGAACTAAATACTGTCCTACTTGGAAGCGGGTTTCATTAAGCTGAGTGACGATGGAGCGGGTGATCAACTTTCCCGATTCTACAACTACTTGACCCGTAATGGGATGTAACAAATCTTGCTGAGCTCGCCGACCTATGAGAGCTTCCACATTTTCAATAGCATTAATGTACATCCCGGCCGGTAACTGCACAACTACACCTTCGCCCATAATTTGAGCCTGACAAGCTAATCGCGAATTGGCTTTAGCTGTAGTAATGACCTCCAGAGTCCTCCTCTCGCGGCGGTTGATCTCAGACAAACCTTCCATGCCTTCTTTGATGTAGACGTGGCAGGTAGCGCACATCCCCCGACCTCCACATTCCTTGAGAACGTCTAAGTCTTTGGAAAGTAAGGCGGACAGGATATTCGATCGTGTTTCCACTGCCATTTCTTCGGCAATTGGGTCTAGTTTAATAATTTTGACCATATTGATGTTTCATCTCTCTAAAGGCGGGTTTTTTCATAGATATATCTGTGCCCTACCCCTGATTTCCCTTTTAGAGCCAGCACGCGAATCCGGGAAGATTTATACTGAATCGGAGACTTCAGGATTTGAGTAGATGCAACGGTGCGATCGCTCCCAAAGAGGCTAAGACTGAACCTGAGATAACATAGGCAGTACCAGGCGATCGATTCAAAAGTTGAATTTGGTCAGAATTGTTTACATATTTTAATACTAGCTCAAGCTTTTTCTATAATTAGACTGATGCAAAATTCTAAGTACCGTATTTTAGGGCTAGTCGGACAAGGACAATTTGGTCGAGTTTTTTGTGCTAGCGTTCGAGAAACGCCCGCCAAAGACTCTCGCCTCACCAGTCAACTGGTAGCTCTCAAAGAACTCAGCCATCAAAAAGCCCCAACTAGCGAATTTTTGCGAGAGCTGTGGTTCTTGATTACCTTGCAGCATCCTAACATTGTCACCTGCCGAGCCCTAGAACACACAGCTACAGGCAGGTACTTAGTTATGGACTACTGCGAGGGAGGAACTCTCCGCAACTTGCTTAAACAAGACCGTCCCTTAAGACTGCTCGAAGGTTTGCAGATCATTATGGGAGTGCTAGCCGGGTTAGACTACGCTCACCGTCGAGGCGTAGTTCACTGCGACATCAAACCAGAAAATATCCTCCTAACTTTAGGTTCCAAAGGTTGGTCGCCCCGGCTGTCAGATTTCGGCATCGCCCGCCGACTGCCAGAAATTGGGACTACTCGCCTCCACCAAGAAATTTCTCCCGACGCTACCGTAGGTTCTCCTGCTTACATGGCTCCAGAGCGGTTTTATGGTCTTTACTCTCCCATGTCAGATATATATGCAGTGGGAATTCTGTTGTTTGAGTTATTAATGGGCTATCGACCTTTTGGTGGAACACCTGGAGACTTGAGGTGGGCGCACCTGAATCAACGTTTGCAACTGCCTGATGCAATGCCGGAACCGTTGCAAACCATAGTCAAAAAATCTTTGGAAAAGCTACCGGCCCGCCGTTTTGCCAGTGCTTCTCAAATGGCTCAAGCGTTGCGGCTGGTAATGTACGACCCCGCTGTTAGGCAATTGGGAGACTGTATTATTCCTTGGGAAAATCGCGAAACCAGTGAATCCAAAAGTCTGAATTCGGAAACTGAGTCGGGGCTACAAGTCCAAGAGGCAAAAATATCGGGGTCTCCGATTAATTTACTTCAAACTGTGGGTTATGCGTTCTCCCAGTCAAAGCTACTGATACTTCCTGGTGGGCTGACAACTTTAATTGCTACTGAAACCTATCTTTACGCTGCTGTGGGTACAGAGATCAAAGTGTGGTGTCAGCCGGGAAATCAGCTAGTTACAGGAGAAACCGAAACTTCTATATCTATGCCGGATACAGTGCGCGACATTTTGCCCACAACACACGGCTGCTGCGTTGTCTCTGGGCAAAAACTTTACTGGCTGAGCGATTCTAGTTGGGACCCTCTGTGTTTACTGGATCTAGGTGTCCGGCAAGGGCCTGATGGTTGTAAAGCTGCTGTTGACTCTGACGGGCGTTGGTTGACAGTAGCTGTTCCGGGGGAACTACGCTTTTATTCTTTAGGTGCAAACAACTCTGGGGGCGATCGCAAAAAAGCCCTACCACCCATTGCGACTGTTACTCTACCAGAACATTACTTGCCAGAGTTAATGTTTTTGGATCGGCGACACGTCTTAGCTATCTGGCCCGATAACGAGCAGAAAAATCCCCAAACTACTTTCAGAGTTTACACTCGTCGTGGTACGGCAGTTGGTGCTGTACAGTTATCCGCGAGCATCGGCCAACTGCTGTTGACACCTGAACCTTATACTTTGTTGGGCATTCCCCATGGTGGTAAAGCGGCTGTGCTGTTGATGAAATTGTGGCCTTTAAAAGTGGCGCGACTTCCCCTTGACAGTTTCCCGGTGTCTGCTTGTGTTGCTAATTGGGGATGGGTGTTGGCAGATGTTGGGGGGCAGATGGTGGTATTAAACACTCAAGGAATTCAAGTAGGGAGTTTTAGTGGGCCCGCTGTACCGAAGGCGATCGCCCCTTGGGGGAAGAAAGGTTTGGTGATTGGGGTTAATACCGAGGGAGGCAGCCACCTGCACTTTTTAGATATAGATGTTGCAGAGGGTAAATAACTGGCGATCGGGCGATCGGGCCCTCAACCGCCCCTCGGTGCAGTAACCGAAGGTATTTGGTCTTTCTCATACTTGGAGAGATTGCGGTTGCTAGCGATCGATGTCTGCGAGTTCTAGATCCCTTAAACTAAGGTGTTGGCGCAACTTCTGACTCATTCACAAACCTACGATGCTTAATCCCACGATACAGCCTCACACACTCAGAAAGCCCCATCATCTAAACGTAAAAATATTCTAGCTATGGGTGGTAGCTCCAGCACCCAAAATCCCCCACTGAGGCAAAAAAAAGACTCCTTCTGGGAAAAAGGAGTCAGCCGGAGGATGTCGGAGCTGGAATTA
>JAHRFD010000050.1 GCA_020882975.1 Microcoleus sp. EPA2
AATTGAACAATGCTGGTCTTGGCTGAAAAGTCGAATTCGTAAACTCAAGAATCAGTTTGATTCTTTGCGAGATGCGATCGAGGTTGTCTTACATCTTGCGTCCTAACCGCCTTGGCGGTTGCTATAGATGCGATCGCAGCAACCATCGAAACTGACAGTTGCTATCAGGGTCTCCAGCTACCTGAAGATGTAGTTCAAGAACTTTTGAATTTTGCCAGTTCTACAGTTGGCTACATTAACAGAGATTCCAAGCGTCCCTACCCCTACAAAGGAACAGAAAAAGTCGGTGTGGACTTACCTGAAAATTCCCGCGTTTGCAGCTACATGAGCAACACTATGCTATCTTCAACTGTCAAAAAACTCATTGAAGATCCGGGCATTCTGGCTATTGCAGCTAAATTTTTAGGTGCCCCACCAGTACACATGGGAAGTGAAATATCGTGGAGTTTTCCCGTTGCAGGAAATCATCTCCAGCAGCGCAACGCAGCCCAAGTATTTCACTACGATTTAGACGACTATCGGTTCATAAAATTTTTCTTTTACCTAACCGATGTCGATATGTCCAGCGGGGCGCACACTTACATTCGCGGAACTCACAAGGGCAAAAAGTTTCTCCACCAGCTTATAAGCACGCGCTGTGCAGACATCGACGACGAAAAGATTCTTGAATGTTACGATGCCCAAAATGTGGTAAATGTCTGTGGCAAAGCTGGTTTTGGCTTTGTAGAAAATCCTCTTTGCTTTCATAGGGGAACTCTGCCGACTGAGAAACCGCGCTTGATGCTGCAACTAGAGTATACCATTAACGACTACGGCAACATTCACGAGATATGGGGTTCCTAGCAAGTAAGCACAGTCTTGTCTGTCTATCGAGACTTCTGAAGTAAAATTCCGGTTTGAGCTTGGACGATTTATTTGCCAAAACGTCCTCGAATACGATCGACAAACATATCAACTTCCGGCAATTTCATCTGACTAACAAACACCGCAAAAACTCCTAACCCAACCAAACTTGACACACCCAATTCCATTAATTGAATTAGCAAACCTTCAGTACCCAGAATTCTTTGACATCCTTGCAGAGTAGCCAAAGCCACAAAAGCCGTGAGAGAGCTCCCAGAAGCTAATCCTAGAAATGGCAAACTCCACTGTCGCCAAGGCAGACCACCCAGTTTTTTATCTAATAAGTACAAAAACATAATCATCGAAACAAGATTCACTCCCACTGTCGCCAAAACTAATCCGGGTGCGCCAAAAGCTCCAACTAATAAATAATCCAGCAACCCATTCAGAAAAATATTTATAATACTGATGCGAAAAGGCGTTTCTCCATCTCCCAAAGCATAAAATACCCTCACCAAAACATCGCGCCCTAAATATACAAACATTCCAATACTGTAAGCCATCAATATCGGTGTGACAAACTCAGAAGCTGATTGACTAAAAGCATAGCGTTCATAAACAACCCGCACAATCGGCTTAGCCAGTGTCACCATTAAAGCGCTCAAGGGCATCATTGTCAGGGCAGTTAAAATCAAAGCTTGACGAATTTTATCTTTTAATTCCGGCCAATCTGCGGGTTCCGTGAGGCGAGAGAATATTGGCAAAAATGGCACTAGAATTACATTAGAAATGATGCCTAAAGGTGTCATTACCAACAAGCCCGCATACCCCATCGCAGATGCAGCTTGAGGGATGTAAGATGCGAAAAATAGGTCAGTGTAGACATTAATTTGCAACATACCTGATGATAAAGTAGCCGGAACCATCACCTTAACTACTTCTTGCACTCCAGGACGTTTAAAATTAAACCGCAAACGCAATTTTCCCAAACCTGCACGCCACTGGGCTGCTAGTTGCACTAACCACTGCAAAATTGCTCCCGCGAGAGTGCCCCAAGCTAACACTAAACCACCCATTAATGCGTATTGTGGTTGAATAATTTTGTCTCCGAGTTGTAGCGCCAGAATCCCTAAACCGCCGATGAGTGCCACACTGGAAAATAAGGGGCTGATGGAAGGAAGCCAGTACATATCGGCAGCATTAAGAGTGCCAAAACCAATGCCGATTAAACCTGAAAGTAAGGCCATCGGTGCCATGATGCGAAATTGTTGAATGGCGATCGCCTTTATTTCTAAACCTTCTGCTGTTCTACTTAATCCCGGTGCTACCAAATCGATCATCGGATCGGCAAATATAATTAAAGCGACTGTTACTAACAGTAGCAAACCACCGACTAAAGTGGTGATAGTTTCAACTAGAGGTGCTGCTTCTTTTTTATCCAGACGGGCTAAAACGCTCACGATCGCGCTGTGAAACGGCCCGTTTATACCTCCGAGTAAAATAAATAAGAAACCAGGGATGACATAGGCGTAGTTGTAAGCATCGACGGCGACACCGACTCCAAAGGCTGCGGCGATCGCGATTTGGCGCACCAAGCCGAAGACTTTGCTAATCAAAGTGGCGACTGCGACAATGCCGGCAATTCCAGCTAGGGAACGAGAGGGTTTCTGTAATTGGGACACAAAGGGTTAAAAACGGTAACAGTGAAAGGTTTCACTTAGTTTAATCGGAAATGTTGACTATAGTACCATGAATTTATAAAAAATCTCTTATCAATTACCTAGGACTTACACATTTTGCTGATGACTGGTATATTGATGACTGCCAACAAATCACTAATTAGCGATAAATGATGAGCGATTTTATTTACACCTATCCACCTCTGTTGCCGGGTATTTTAATTAAACGATACAAGCGATTTTTTGCAGACATTGAACTAGATTCGGGAGAAATTATCACCGCCCACTGTCCGAATACTGGCCCGATGACTGATGTTTATCTTCCCGGTAATCCCGTGTTTGTATCTCCCAGCGATAATCCTAAACGCAAGTTAGCTTATACTTGGGAATTAATTAAGGTGTGCGATACTGTACCAACTTGGGTGGGAGTTAATACGGGACTACCCAATCGAGTAATTAAGTTAGCTTTGCAATTGCGCTTGTTTCCTGAGTTGGGAGATTACAGTGTTATTCAACCGGAAGTTGTGTATGGTAAGGACAAAAAAAGTCGAGTGGATTTTTGGTTAACAGGTGAGCAAAGTCCTATTTTTTTAGAAGTCAAAAATACAACTTGGGCAAAAGAACAATTGGCTCTATTTCCTGATACAGTTACTGAGAGGGGACAAAAACATTTAAGGGAATTGATTGAAATAGTGCGGCTGGGTTCGAGGGCTGTCATGCTGTATTTTATTAATCGTGGAGATTGTACAGATTTTGCGCCTGGGGATAGTGCCGATCGCCTTTACGGAGAATTATTAAGACAGGCTATAAATGTAGGTGTAGAGATTTTGCCTTGTCGGTTTGATGTGACACCGGAAGGTATTCGTTATTTGGGATTAGCCAAATTGAAGCTAGGGGAATAGTGCATTGGGCATAGCGAATTGGGAATGATGTTAAGTTATCACTAAGGATTAGCAATGCCCAAGGCCCAATTGCCAATATTTTAACGACCTTCCTGGGAAAAATTAACTAAATCTTGAGTTCTTTCTTCCGTCATCCGAATCAAGGAAATTTTGCTGTCACCATTAGAGAGAAAACTCTCAAATTTGCTGTTAGCATCCCGGAAACTAATCCAGGCTCTTTGTGCTATCTTAAGTTGAGATTGACGGGAGGCAGAAAGATTGTTAATCGTATTTTGATAAACTTGATTTAATTGGCCATCGACTGTTTGATAATTGCGACTTTTCGGCTGAGGCATCTGGTTTTGTAGATAACTGTTCAATTCCGAGATCCGCTTTTTAGTCAAATCTGTCCGACAGCTATTAGTAATTAACGGTGCCATGGTGCCACCTGCAACGGCACTTTGGGCGAATTGACAATCGGCATCGCGAAAGGAAATCCAGGCTGTTTGTGCTAGAATTAGTTGGGGGCGATGACTGGCAGAAACAAGACCGCGAACTTGATTGTAAACTAGATTCAGTTGTTGGTCGGCGCGCCGATAGTCTATTCCCGAACAAATGTTTAACTCGGTTTGAGTTTGGGGATTTTTGCAATTAGGTTGTTGTGCTACATAGGTTTGAGCAAAATTTTGAGGATTGGTGGCGATCGCCTTTGTGCTCAAACCAATAAATGTTGCTAAAGTGAGGCTGGTTCCCAATAACAATTTTGACAGTTTCATATAAATCCCTCTAATTTCAGAGATAAGCGAGACTACACAGCCATTTAGTGTCACACCGGATATTTTGCTATTTCTTTAACTTGTATTTTCAGTAACTGGGAATGTTTCGCTTACAATTACAATATGTAGCATCTAATCAAAAAAAGGCGATCGCACTATGGGAATGACTCTCACCGAAAAAATATTAGCCAAAGCATCAGGGCGCAGCAAAGTTGAGCCAGGAGAAAACATTTGGGTAGAAACCGATGTATTGATGACCCACGATGTCTGCGGCCCCGGCACTATTGGCGTATTCAAAAAGGAATTCGGCGAGAATGCTAAAGTCTGGAATCCCGACAAAATCGTACTCATTCCCGACCACTACATTTTCACCAACGATGAACGGGCTAATCGCAACGTCGATATTCTGCGGGATTTTGCACAGGAACAAGGGATAAAATACTTTTACGACATCACGGATCGATCGAACTTTAAAGCAAATCCCGACTACAAAGGCGTTTGCCACATCGCCCTCGCCCAAGAAGGACACACACGACCAGGCGAAGTCTTATTCGGTACAGATTCCCACACCTGCAATGCCGGCGCTTTCGGACAATTTGCCACCGGCATCGGCAATACAGACGCAGCTTTTATCTTGGGAACCGGTAAACTGTTAATCAAAGTTCCGGCCACCATGCGGTTTATCTTCAACGGTGAATTACCCGATTATTTGTTAGCAAAAGACCTGATTTTGCAAATTATTGGTGATATTGGCGTCGCCGGTGCCAACTATCGCGCCATGGAATTTGCCGGCGATACTGTTGAGCGTTTGACCATGGAAGAACGGATGACGCTGTGCAATATGGTGATAGAAGGTGGCGGCAAAAACGGTACGGTGGCCGCCGACAAAACAACCTTGGATTACGTTAGTGCTCGGACTAATGTGCCCTTTGATGTATTTTGCAGCGATAACAATGCTAAATTTTATAGCGATCGCACCTATGATGTCACCCAATTAGAACCCATCGTCGCCAAACCCCACTCTCCCGACAACCGCGACCTAGCACGGAATTGTCGTGATGTCAAGATCGATCGCGTTTACATCGGTTCCTGCACCGGCGGCAAAACCTCCGACTTTTTGAATGCAGCGCGAATTATTAAAGGAAATCAAGTCAAAGTCCCGACTTATTTAGTGCCAGCAACTCAGAAAGTTTACGAAGATATGTTTACCACCAAATACGATGGTCAAACCCTGTCGGAAATCTTCTTAGCCGCCGGCTGCATCGAACCAGCAGCACCTTCTTGTGCCGCTTGTTTGGGCGGGCCAAAAGACACTTTTGGGCGGATGAACTCACCCGAAATTTGCGTGTCTACAACTAACCGAAATTTCCCCGGCAGGATGGGAAACAAGGAAGCTCAAGTTTATCTCGCTTCGCCTTATACAGCAGCAGCATCTGCTTTGACTGGATATGTGACAGACCCGCGCGAATTCTTGTGTTAGAAAGTTGATTAAAAACTTGAGGTAAGGTGCGCATCGCGCACCTTACCAAATTCATGTAACCGATGATAAAAGCAAGTACAATTCTTGCTATATTTTCGATTCTCTACCCGCGTTGAGCATCGGAAGATGGGTTGGTGAAGCGTAACCAAGTTGCTAAAACTGCGACTGCACAGGTTGAAGCCAAACTAAAAGTCAAGAAAGTTTCTAAAGCTGACATAAGCTACTCTAATTTTGTGAAGGAACAAACAAGTTTTGCTATTCATTTTTATATCAGGCTCCATCGAGCTTTTCAAGCGATCGCCCACAAAGTTCTCACTACTTAACTTTTTGTAATATTTAGAAAAATAGCATTACATTATTCCCATTTATCTATGATTCCTATCAATTCTTGGGGATGTTCAATCAAAAAATCGGGATAATGTGCAGCCAAAGCTGACTGAGAATTAAAACCCCAACTTACAGCAATTACTTTAATTCCCGTTCTTTTAGCCGCCTCTATATCTCTAATTTCATCTCCGACATAAACCACTTGTTCAGGATTAAAGTTTTCTCGTCTTAGCCAGCGATAAATAATTTTGTGTTTACCAAAAGTTGTTGCAGAATCAATAAAATCAAAAACGCCCTCTAAACCATTATTTTTCATTGACACCAAGACATTTTCTCTAGAATTAGACGTAATAATTCCCAGTGTGAAACCTTGAGTTTTCAATTCTAATAAAACTTCTTTAATTCCGGCAAACAATTGGATATTGGGAATTTCCTTGCGTAACTCTGCTTTTAATTTTCTAATCAGTACAGGTAATTTGAAAAGAGAAATACCCGAATATGTTAGGAGTTGCCAAGGAGTTAAAGTGCTCAATTGAGCTAGTTCCTCTTTGGTTGCCGACTTAAAGCCAAATTCCACTGATAAACGGTTGGTAATACTCAGCAGAACATCGATTGTATCTGCTAAAGTACCATCAAAATCAAAAATAATTACTTTCAGCATTTAAGATACGTTGTAGGCATGGGGCAGGAAAATTTGATATTACTAATGGGAACCAATAACCAATAACAAATAACAAATAACAAACAACAAACAACAAATAACAAATAACAACTAACAACTAACAACTAACAACTAACAACTAACAACTAACTATTTATTTGATTTGCCTTCGCATTTCGTCGCAGCATTTCGGGTTTAATTCGCCGCAATGCCGAAGCTGTAAATCTCCGGTTCCATTCTTCATCAGAAATTTCTGCTAATTCCGTCAGTTTCGGCGCTACATTTTCAGGATAAGGCTCAAATTCGGGCATATCTGTTGGTTTGGCAAAACGCTGATTCCAAGGACAAACATCTTGACAAATGTCACAACCTGCTACCCAACCTTGTAAATTAGACGCTATTTTGTCTGGCAATTTTTCGGCTCGATTCTCGATCGTATGATAGGCTATACATCGATCGGCATTAACGACAAAAGGCTGAGTAATTGCCTCCGTAGGACAGGCATCAATGCAGCGAGTGCAAGTACCGCAATGTTGAGTATGACCCGCATCTGGTACTAACTCCAAATTGGTCAAAACTTCGCCCAAAAACACCCAAGAACCATATTCCCGCGAAATTACATTACCATTTTTGGCAATCCAGCCAATCCCAGCCCGTTGCGCCCACACTTTATCCTGAATTGGCCCAGTATCAGCATAATACCGCGCTTCGATGCCTTCACCTTGCGATCGCACCCAATCTGCCAACACCTTCAGTTTTTTGTGCAGGATTTTATGATAATCCCGTCCCCAGCCGTAGCGAGAAATTTTGCCATATTCGGGGCTTTCGGGACGTTGATGAGGCGTGTAGTAGTTGATAGCGACACATATTAAAGACTTTACTTCTGGCATCACGGCGCGAATATCCTGTCGTTTCGGGTTGGCCATCCATCCCATATCACCTTGATAGCCTCGATCCAACCATGCCTGCAATCTTTGAGACTCCTCATCATTCCCCTCGTTTACCAAGGCTATCCCCACCTTGTTAAACCCCAAATCTAAGCATTTTTGCTTAATTAGATTACTATTTATTAATGGTTTCATAAGAAAAAGTAAGATATCACAATTTGTGCAATTAGTCTAGTAATATCAATCAGTTTAGGCTCAAGAATTATAATAGTTTCATAATCTTGATATTCAAAAATTTGATTGGTATTTGGTCAAAAACGTTACATAATTCTAAGGAAGGGGATCAAGGTTCGCTTGGGACTCCTTCTCACTAAAATCGCGAATCTCAAAAAATACCTATGGCAGTTAGTATTCAATCCGCTCAATCTATTTTTTCCAACACCGAGATTGCGAGCGTTGTTCCGGCTACCACGGAAGCGTTCTACAAGCTAAGCGTTGAAGACCAACTGGCACTATTGTGGTATGCCTACACCGAAATGGGTAATACCATTACCGCAGCAGCTCCCGGAGTAGCCAGTATGGCCCTTGTCGAAGGCATACTGACTGAAATTAAGCAAATGTCGCCGGCTGCTCAAAGCAAAACCATGTTTGACCTGGCTAGCAATGCTGACACCACCATCGGCCGCATCTACACATCCTTGCGCGTCAACACCAAACTCGGTTTCTGGTACGAACTAGGACAATTGATGAAACAAGGCCTTGTCGCTCCAATTCCCCCAGGCTATCAAATGTCTCCCGAAGCCACAAAAGTCCTTGAAACCCTCAAAAAACTCGATCCCGGTCAGCAAATTACCGTACTGCGTAATACCGTAGTTCACATGGGCTATGACCCAGATTTCAGCCAAGAGTACGGCAAACGCTCAGCTCCTCGCAGCACTCCCACCGCTCCTGAACAGCGCATTAAAACCCAGATTGAAGGTATCAGCGAGCAGACTGTGCTCAGCTACATCGACAACATGAATGCCTTTGACTTTACCCCTGCTGTGGCTTTATTTTCCGAAGAAGGCGCTCTGCAACCACCTTTCCAAAAGCCGATTGTGGGTCGTGAAGCCATCCTCAACTATATGCGGGAAGAGTGTGTCGGACTCAAAATGATGCCGGAGCGAGGTGTATCGGAACCCGCAGAAGATGGCTACCGCCAAGTGAAAGTGACTGGTAAAGTCGAAACTCCCTGGTTTGGCTCCAATGTGGGTATGAACATTGCGTGGCGCTTTTTGCTCGATCCCCAAGGTCAAATTTTCTTTGTGGCGATCGATTTGTTGGCATCTCCGAAAGAATTGCTGAACTTGATTCGTAAGTAGAATATTTCAGTTTTGTTACTCAAAACTGAAACCCTATTGCACTTCCATCCCATTCTTCTGACTTCTATGGCACTTTCCCCCTTTGGGGGGAAGTTATTTTTCGTATATCCGTATTATGGGTCAGAGATAGGTCATATCTTTTGATGGAGTTGCTGCCACAAACAGAATGACTATATTAGATAAATTAATCTAAAATTCTGATTTTTATGATGGCAAGCACTCCATTTATTTTAACTGAAGCGATCGGGTTGAGCGGTATTCCTGAGCCAGCGGTTGTGGGATATTTTGCAACTTTCAACAGCGGAGATTTTGAAGCAACGGCTAGTTTGTTTGATGCTGAGGGCGTTCTCCATGCACCCTTTACAGATCCGATTATCGGCCAAAGTGCGATCGCCACCTACTTAAAAACAGAAGCCCTAGGAATGAAGCTCGATCCGCAGCAGGGTATGAGTCAAACCTTAGAGGACGGCAACATTCAAGTTCAAGTTAACGGGCTGGTACAAACTCCTGTATTTAGCGTCAATGTAGGATGGTTGTTTATCGTCAATTCTCAACCAGCCATTCTTTCTGCGACGGTCAAGCTCTTAGCTTCTCCTCAAGAATTGCTAAACCTGCGCCCCTTCACCAAGTTGTAGGCTCCATATCCTCAGTAAATCCACTTAATTAAGCCTAATCTACAGATAGCCCAAAAGCTTATACCAATTTTAAAAAAGAATGCAACAGTAGTCTTGTCCCTCCCCTTTATAAGGGGGGGTTATATCAATTCCGTTAGCATCGGAATTATTAATCTTTCTCTTCTCTTCCTTTGCGTCCTTTGCGCCTTCGCGGTTAAATCATTCCGATGCAACCGGAAACGATATTAGGGGGGTCAAAGATTGTTGCACGATTTTAGAGAAATGGTATTACTGTAGCAATAGTCTTCCTTCTTTTTTCTACTTAAATAATTCAGAACCCAGACTTTTTTAAGAAGTCCGGGCGCTGGGTATTCGGCTGACCAACTAATCTAAAAAGTAGTAGTCACTAATCATTTGTTATTGGTTAGTTTTGATTTTTTACTTGTTGATTGTTGGTTCCTAGTTGTGATGTGTTAGTCGTTAGTTGTTGATTATTACCAATAACCTGTTATCAATAACTTACGATCGATAACCTGTTACCAATTAAACCAATTAAGATTTGTCAGGCAAACTCGCTTCCAATTTCAAACAGTTGCGACCATCTATTTGCAAAGTGTAGTCCACCCGGTCCATTAGTCTGCTCATAATCAGCCAGCCGTAGCCGCTTTCCTGTTTAGCTTCTGGACGTGGGGGATTGTAAGTATTCATGGCGTAACCTTTACCGTAATCCCAAATTTCTAAACCAATGTCTCGATTTTTTAAATTTAAGCGAATTAACACTGGCAACTCAGGTTGGTCTTTGTGAGCATGGCGGATGACGTTGGAATAGGCTTCTGCTAGCACCAAGCGCAAACGATTCGATTGACGTGGCCAATCGACGTGCTCACCTAGCTCAACTTCCAAACTGCTCAGCAGCCAGTTTTCAACAATTGTCAAAAACCGCAAGTCGCTTGGTACGTGAAGCTCAGTATTCATAAAAAAATCCTGTAAGTTTAGAAATCCTGTGTCTTCAGACCAGGGATGAAATACGACGCGCCTGATTTATTTGGCGTGAATATTTACTGGTACATGGAGGATACTAGATACCGGGCGATCGAGGCAATACACTTTCTGTGAAAACATTCATCAAAAAGTATCAGTTAAGAGTTAGGCGTTGACGCACTACTTCTATAACTCTCGCCTCTGGCCCAGTAAAGAGTCTGTAATCTGTAAGCCGTCAACGGAGGGCTTCAGTGGTCGAGCCCTGAAGTCCCCGACGGATGGTCGGGGTAGTTGACAGATTCACAGAACCTCCAGAGAGAGTATAGTTTGGTCATCTTCCTGAACTGGATTGTCTGCTCGGATGTGAGCCAACAAATTGTCCAAGTTAAAAGAACCAGGCTCCTGAATCAAGAGTTGCCAAAGCCCCTCTTGTTGTAGCATAGAACGAGTTTGTTCTCCCCCAGGAACAGCCTCAGTCATGACTGTAGCCTCTGTAATCCCATCACTCGTCAGCAGAAATACATCTCCTGACTTTAATTGGATCGTACCCGCTTTACCCTTCCAAACTGGCAGTATCCCCAAGGGAATGCCACGAGCTTTGAGGAAATTGGGTTCTACTGGTGTGGAACCGCTAGCGGCTTGAGCTTTCACCTCTGAGTGAGACCAAACTATCGGATAAATGTGACCGGCATTAGCAAAAGCCAGGTGTCCCGTGGAGGGTGTGTAACGAGCCACAACCATTGTAATGAAATGGTTGTTGCCGATCAGGTCATCTGACATACTACTATTCATGTTCTGCATGACTTGGCTTGGTTCAGGAGAAATTTCTTGGCTGAGTTCCCGTCGCATCACCGAAATAGCACTAGCCATAAATAGAGCAGCCGGAACACCTTTACCAGAAACATCTCCCACGGCTATCCAAATATCCCCTTGAGAGTGGACGTAGACCTCAAAAAAGTCACCTCCTACTTCGCGGGCGGGATAGCAACAAGCTTGCACCCTGACAGTTTCAAAATCCGGCCAACTTTGACGCAATAAGTTTGTTTGGATTTGGCGAGCCACCTCCAACTCATTTTGCATCTGCTTGGCCAAATCTAGAGTCCGCTGATATAGTTTTGCTTGAGACAGGGCCAGAGCAGCTTGAGCCGCCACACCTTCTATTAACTCTATATCTTCCGACGACCAAGGATTAGTACCCCCCTGCTGGTACAGGGCCAGTACCGCTAAGATTTCTTGCTGGTAAGTCAGTGGCACCGCCATCTGAACTGAATTGCCCTGATTTTGACTGCTTTGGTGCAGTTGAGTTTGACGGCTGGCTACGGCTTGGACCAGTAAATTTTCATCAAAAGAAAAAATGCTGGGTTCGGCTGTTTGGGATTGGTAGGGGAAGGTGCTCGGCAATA
This sequence comes from Microcoleus sp. EPA2, assembly GCA_020882975.1. Lineage (GTDB taxonomy): Bacteria > Cyanobacteriota > Cyanobacteriia > Cyanobacteriales > Microcoleaceae > Microcoleus. The sequence goes on from JAHRFD010000050.1 coordinate 11,894, forward strand.
GTCGATCGCCCTCTACCGGCCGTAGCATACAGTAGTTTGCCTCAAAAGTTTGACCTACAGTTTGGACAATAGTTTGTACCATACTAGAGTAATCTAGCGACCCACGAATCACGCTCATCACCTCATTAAACAGAGATTCTTTGCGTAAAGCGCGACGGAGTTCGACACTTCGTTGCTTATAGTATTTGTAAGTTTCCGAGGCTTGATTGATGACTAATTTCAGATCTTCAGGATTCCAAGGTTTGGTGATGTATTTGAAAACTTGACCTGAGTTGATTGCCTCTACCAAGTCTTCAACATCGGTGTATCCCGTTAGCAGAATCCGAATCGTATCAGGAAAACGCTCGACAGTTTTCCCCAAAAACTCGGTGCCATTCATTTCTGGCATCCTTTGGTCTGAGATAATCACCGCCATTTCGCCCTGTGCGTCTAAAACTTCCAGGGCGCTGAGGGCGCTATCTGCTTTGTAAACCTGAAAGTCGCGTCGAAACGTCCGGTACAGCAAATCCAAGTTGTCGGGTTCGTCATCGACTACCATTAGTTTCAGTTTGCTTCCATCTCCCCGACTCATGCTATTCCCTACTCCTAGGCGAATTAATCAGGTCTAAAACTAGCTGTTTGTGAAATACCCTGGGCTGATGCGACGGAGGCGAATCAGTTATGGGGCTTCGGTTTTCATAGGTCAGTGCCATGTTAGTGATACCACAAGGATATTCGGAACTTAAATCCGGTCGTGGTCTTACCTGACCTCGCCTTAATTTGGAACTTGTCCTGTACTGCTATACAAAACCTGGTTAAACTTATCTCAGCTTCACCATTCAACTAGAACTAAATTCTAGAGGGTCTGCTTCCTGCTTCAACCAAGGGAGTCGGCTCGCAACTTGTCCACAGGCGTAAATTCGGGCCCAGCAGCGCCCTATTTTTCCAGCCAGTCTCACTATTTAACTATTGTTTGTGAAGCTGTTGGCTCTTGTTTAACCATTACTAATTTGCGTTCTGCACGCCCCTTACTGCCGTATCAAGTTAATTTTTCTGCCAGTCTGAGCTTAGCAGAACGAGAGCGGGGATTTCTAGAGATTTCTTCAGATTGTGGTCCGATCGGCTTTTTTGTCAGTACCTGCAAACAGTCTGTGCCTCGGAGTTGGTGTTTGACAGGTCTATCTTCCAGACTGTGAAAAGTAATAATTCCGAGCCTTCCACCGGGTTTTAACCACCTGGGCGCTTGAGAGAGGAAAGTGTCTAGAGCCGCGAGTTCGGAGTTAACAGCTATCCTTAAAGCTTGGAAAGTACGAGTAGCTGGATGGATTCTGCCATTGCGCTGCTTGGCTGGGAAACAGCTAGCGATCGCACTAGCAAGTTCTGTTGTAGTTTCAAAGGGACGCCCTTGCACAATCCGCCTCGCGATCCGTCGCGACAGTCGCTCCTCGCCATATTTATAAATAATATCTGCTAGCTTAACTTCGTCCCAGTGATTGATAATCTCTTCTGCGGTCAAAGATTGCTGCTGGTTCATACGCATATCTAACTGAGCTGGATGGCGAAAACTAAAGCCACGTTCCGGTGTATCGAACTGAGCCGAGCTAACGCCTAAGTCTGCTATTATACCATCAAATATGGCATCAGGCGACTGATATTCGGCAAAATTGCCGTGCCAAAACTCTACCGGAGCATGAGCAAATCGAGTTTGGCAAAAACGGATAGCCTGTTCATCGCGGTCGATCGCCACCACTGTCACATCAGCCGCCGCCGCCAAAATCAAACCAGTGTGTCCGCCACCCCCAAGCGTCGCGTCCAAATAGCGGCCGCCGGGGCGCACCCCCAAACCAGCAATTAACTCAGGACCCAAAACTGGAACGTGATAGGTGTCAATACTGACATCTAATCCCAGGGTGTCCTTCTCAGAGAGCTCGATATCCTTCATAATCTATAAAAGCGAAACAAAAATCAATAATAGTCAGCAGTCAGTAGTCATTAGTTATGAGTTCTCAGTCCTCAGTCCTCAGTCCAAAGTTAGAAAATTTGTTGCTACTGACTAATGACTAATGACCAATTACCAATTAGCAATTACCAATCCCCAATTACCAATTATGTCAAGAATTGAGACTAGAACCGAACCAATGGTGCTCAACATGGGGCCGCACCACCCATCCATGCACGGGGTACTCAGGTTAATCGTCACCCTAGACGGGGAAGACGTAGTTGATTGCGAGCCTGTTTTGGGGTATCTGCACCGGGGGATGGAAAAGATTGCCGAAAATCGCACCAACGTGATGTACGTGCCCTACGTGAGCCGTTGGGACTACGCTGCGGGGATGTTTAACGAAGCGGTGACAGTCAATGCACCGGAAAAATTGGCAAATATTGCTGTCCCCAAACGGGCTAGTTATATTCGGGTAATTATGCTGGAATTGAACCGGATTGCCAACCACTTGATGTGGGTGGGGCCGTTTTTAGCAGACGTAGGAGCCCAAACACCTTTTTTCTATACTATGCGCGATCGCGAACCAATTCTCGACTTATGGGAAGCAGCCACAGGCTATCGCATGGTTAACAACAATTACTTCCGCATTGGCGGAGTTGCGGCTGATTTACCCTACGGTTGGGTAGATAAGTGCCAAGATTTCTGCGATTACTTCCTGCCGAAAATTGACGAGTACGAACGTTTAATTACCAACAACCCAATTTTCCGCCGCCGGATTGAAGGCCTAGGTACCATATCTCGCGCCGAAGCGATTAACTGGGGACTATCCGGCCCCATGTTGCGCGGTTCCGGCGTGAATTGGGATTTGCGGAAAGTTGACCATTACGAATGTTATGACGACTTCGAGTGGGAAGTGTGTACAGAAGAAGCCGGCGATTGTTTAGCCAGGTATTTGGTAAGAATTCGGGAGATGCGCGAGTCAGTTAAGATTATCTATCAAGCCTTAAAAGGACTCCCCGGCGGTCCTTACGAAAATTTGGAAGCGAAGCGACTAGAAAGCGGGCCAAAATCCGAATGGAATAGTTTTGAATATCAGTTTATCGGCAAAAAAGTAGCCCCAACTTTTAAAATTCCCAAGGGCGAACATTATGTCCGCGTTGAAAGTGGCAAAGGTGAGTTAGGGATTTATATTATCGGCGATGATAGTACATTCCCTTGGCGCTGGAAGATTCGGGCTGCGGACTTTAATAATTTGCAGATTTTGCCTCACATTGTACGCGGTGTAAAGATTGCCGATTTAGTGGCAATTTTAGGAAGCATCGACATTATTATGGGTTCAGTAGATAGGTAGATTTCGACTGTTTTGGATACGAGCATCTAACTAAAAAAACCCGGTTTATACTAACCGGGTTCTTTATTTCTCTCTTATCTCTTCCTCTGCGTCCTCTGCGCCCTCTGCGGTTAAAAAAATCTTTATTTCATCTTTGATTCCATACAATATGACATTCCATAAATCAGATATCAATGACAGTAACCCCCAACTCTGCGACTTAATCTGCGCCAGAATCGCCGGCACTCCGCAGCAGCGAATTACCTTTGCTGAATATATGGATTTAGCATTGTATCATCCGCAGTATGGTTACTATAATCGCGATCGCCCGTCGATCGGCAAACAAGGCGATTTTATCACATCCTCTGATTGGGGGCCAGATTTTGCCGAGGTTTTGGCAGAGCAATTTGTGGAAATGTGGGAATTACTCGATCGCCCTCAAAACTTCACAGCCGTCGAAATGGGAGCTGGGCGAGGAATATTTGCCCAAAATCTCCTGCAATATCTGCAACAGCAACATCCCGACTTATTTAAAACTTTAACATACATAATTATTGAAATTTCACCAATACTGCAAGCAGAACAACAGAAAATTTTAGGTGAATTCCAGAGTATTAAATGGTGCAATTGGGATGAAATAGTTGATAATTCAATTGTCGGTTGTTTTTTTTCCAATGAATTAGTCGATGCTTTCCCCGTGCATCAATTCATTCTGGAACAAGGCAAAGTCACAGAAATTCACATTACCACAGAGATACAAAAAAATCAACAAAACAAAATAAATTTTGTTGAGGTAGTTGGCGAGGTTTCTACACCAAAAATTACCGAATATTTTGAGTTGTTGGGAGTTGATTTGTCGGCGAATGTTTACGAAGATGGATATCGCAGTGAGGTGAATTTAGCAGCCTTAGATTGGATGAGTAGAGTTGGCAAAAAGTTGCAGCAAGGATACTTGTTAACTATTGATTACGGTTATCCGGCACACCGCTATTACAATCCGAGGCGCAGGGAGGGGACGCTACAGTGTTATTATCGCCATCGATATCACAATAATCCTTATATTAATGTGGGGCGACAGGATTTGACGGCTCACGTTAATTTTACAGCTTTGGAAAAGTATGGGGAATTGTGCGGTTTGGATGTGCTAGGGTTTACTCAGCAGGCTTTATTTTTGATGGCGTTGGGTTTGGGCGATCGCATTGCGGCTCTATCAACAAATGTATCGGATGTGGCAACGTTGTTGCGCCGTAGGGAGGCTTTACATAAACTAATCGATCCGATGGGTTTGGGAGGTTTTGGGGTTTTGTTACAGTCTAAGGGGTTGAAGGAGAAGGCGAAAATTTTGAAGGGTTTGATGGTTCCTGATTAATTATGCGATCGATTTGGTTATATCGATTACGCAAGCTTACTCAACGGCGGAAATTCCCATTTGCCTGAATATAAAGTAGATGGCAACTTTAAACAATAGGCAGCAGGAATCACCTCAATCAACCACCAATTAAACATATCTCGTTTGGCCACAGCAAAACCAGAAATGGCATCGCCAGTAATGGCATCATACAGAATATCCAAGATGGCATTATAAGCTGTTTTGGTGTTGAGTGTTTGCAGCAATCCATAGAAAATATTATAAGCTTCGTCAGTAGCTTGATATTTTCCGATTTTGTTGATATTAGGAAACAAGGTATCTGCCCAAGTTTCTGGAATTTCACAACCATCCTTCAGCCAACAAGATATAATTCCTTCAACGATATCAGCCTTGTGTTCTTCAGGAAAGTAATGTTTAATGGTCGGTTTAGCTGCTAATGCTATTCCATAGGCGATGTAAACATATCGCTGATGGGATATTGCATCATTAGGCATTCCAAAGGCCGTCATTACTTCTACAAAGGCTTCTTCTACATCGCTGTTTCCGCCTCTTTCGTATAAATCGCGATACTTTCTGTCCCAAACTGTGTGCAGTGTTTGTTGTAATTGCTCTGGAATATCTGAATTGTTGGGCAACTTGAAATCGGTGTAATGACCTATGTCAAACTGTATCATTGACTTTCCCTCCTGATGTATTTTTCTTAACCGTAAACTAGGAGCAAGGTAATATTAAGCTTCATATCACCTCCATTCTACCTTGCCCAGAGAAGCCAGTAAAACCCTGGTAGGCTATACTGGCTGTCTATCCTGTATGTCTAGGGATAGGGACGTTCGTAGAAGATAATTACTTTAATATTCGGAAACCTCATTTTAAAGTCCTCATCACAAGTAATGTTACAGCCAGAGCACATATCTCTCTCAGTGTAGCTGATGAAAAATATCTTTTAATTCTAGCAATATCGGACAGATAATCATTTCAGAACGAGCTTTTTCGGTATTCAATGCTAGGGCTAGAGGCAGGCGTTTTTCTATAAACTCAGCTAGGGCTGGACTCGGCTGAATCGGGGGCGCTGAAACAATAAAAGTAGGTACTTCTATTAGGGTGAGTTGAAAGTCTTGTTTGACTTTTTTGAGGGTGAATTCGCTATAGGAAATTGCTTTTTTTGGTATTCCGACAGTCCGACAGGGGTTGAAACCCCTGTCTCATAGCTAAAGTCCTCTTAAGAGGACTGAAGAAAAAGACTTACGAATTTTGATTGTTTTGCAAGGGCTTGAGATTCTTCGCTTCACTCAGAATGACATAATTCCCTTGTTAATGCGTAAGTCCTAAATAACTCTTCAGTCCTCTTTCAGAGGACTTTCGCTATCAGCCAGGGAATTAATTCCCTGGCGGCCTCTCGGTTTAAGCGAGACATCATACTAAACCTTAAACTTCTCCACAATCCGTCTCATGGCTTCCTCCACATTCTCCCGACTATTAAATGCCGAAATGCGGAAATAACCCTCGCCCGCCGCACCAAAACCAGAACCGGGTGTTCCCACCACATTGCAAGTTTCTAGCAACTTCTGAAAGAAATCCCAACTCGACAAAACATGAGGGGTTTTCACCCACACGTAGGGTGCATTTTCGCCACCAAAAACCTCAATACCAGCGGCTGTCAATTTCTCACGAATAATCGCAGCATTTTCCATGTAAAAATTGACTAATGTCTGAATTTGTGCCTTGCCAGCATCGGAATAAACCGCCTCAGCACCGCGTTGCACGATGTAAGAAACGCCGTTAAATTTAGTAGATTGACGACGATTCCACAACTTCCAAATTTCGACATCGGAACCATCTGCGGCTTTTCCAGTCAAAGTCTTTGGTACAACGGTTAAGGCACAGCGAGTACCTGTGAAACCGGCATTTTTGGAGAAAGAGCGAAATTCGATCGCACAATCGCGGGCACCTTCAATTTCGTAGATAGAATGCGGCAAACTGGGATCGGTAATATATGCCTCGTAGGCTGCATCGAAGAAGATAATCGAACCGTTCGCCTTAGCATATTTTACCCAAGCTTGCAAGTGTTCCTTGGTTGCAGTTGCACCAGTGGGATTGTTGGGGAAACACAGGTAAATTAAATCGACTTTTTTGTCGGTGGGAATTTCGGCAGTAAAGTTGTTTTCTGCTGTAATTGGCAGGTAAATGAAGCCGTCGTATTCGCCTTTTTCGTTTGCCTCTCCCGTGTGCCCTGCCATCACGTTGGTGTCTACATACACAGGATAAACTGGGTCTGTAACTGCGATCGTGTTATCGTTCCCAAAGATATCGAGAATATTACCACAATCGCATTTAGAACCATCAGAAATAAAGATTTCCGAAGCATCAATATCGCATCCCCGTGACTTGAAATCGTGCTCGGCAATTTTCTCCCGCAGCCATTCATAACCTTGTTCCGGGCCGTATCCTTTGAAGGTATCCCGCGAGCCCATTTCTTCCACCGCCGCCACCATCGCGAGGCGACAAGCTTCGGGTAGGGGCTCTGTGACGTCGCCAATCCCTAGGCGGATGATTGGTGCCCCCGGATTAGCCTCTGCATAAGCTTTGACTCGGCGCCCTATCTCTGGAAACAGGTAGCCGGCTTTGAGTTTGAGGTAGTTGTCGTTGATAGTTGCCATATTTTCGATCGCTTGAGAGTCGTAGAATAGCTTACTGCGAATTGGTCGTTAACTGTGGGCTGTTGAGGCTGACAGACACTTGACAAAAAAATCAACCAGCTTATATAATTAGAATAGTTTGCAGTTCCAAAACTATTATGGATGATATCGAGTATGCCAGAGTCTATCAAGAAATGGCGGCAATGTTGGATGAATTTAATTTGGGTTGGGTAGCTCAACAAGTAGCAGATAATGTAGAGATAGGTAAAACTATTGAGGAGCGATCGCTCAAAAGAAAAACCCCGTTACTCAAGATAGAAGACTATACACCAAAAGAGCAACTTTTGATGTTGATTGATGCTGTCGAACAAGCGACAGTTCATACTTCCGAAATGGAAGATGAAATTGCTTATTTCTTAAAAGTAGAATCAGAAACTTCTCCCCTCGGCACTAAAGTTAGCTTTGCCTCATCCAGTGCCCAAGATGTGAAAACTATCGAGTTTACTTCTCATCTGACATCCCCTCGCAACAAACAGGCGATCGCCCTGAAATACTTGCTCGAAAAACTGCCATCAGAACCGAGCAACTACATCACTAATGCCGAAATTAAAAGCAAATTAAGCCAAGCGATTAATCCCGATTTCAACGGTGCCATAGAACAAGCAAACATTTTTGATGTTTACCTATTCACCATCTTGTTAAAAGCTATTGCCAATGAAGGAGGGACTATATATTATAACAATGTTTTAGACGAAACACCCAAATATTTAACATTTAGAAAGACCCCAGGCAAAATTCACGGTAATACTCATCCCTATACCTATGCAATAGTGGAATTTCCCGACAAACCAGCCCTGGAAGTTCATCTAGCAGTAAAAGTCCAAGGTAGAGCCGGAGTTCTCCACAATTGCAACCTGTTAATGTTATACCAAAAAGAAGCGAATATCTGTCGCTTGCTCCAGCGAGAACCCCGCCACTCCCAAGTAATTTTAGCAGTCAAATCTCAGCACAACACTTCGGAACTAAAACTAGAAACGGCTGGTGCTTTTATTGGATTAGCGTCAGATATTCGCTACGAAGGTGGCAGCTATTTTATTTCTAATACTTACTCGGAAGCCGTAGCCAAGTTGCTAACTATCGCCCGCAAAAAATGGGAGTTAAACATATTTCCCAGAGCGACAAATGATGTGCATAGACTGATGTATTCATTTCAAACGATTTTTAAAGACTTTAAAGCCAGGAATTGAAATTAGGGGATAATGCCCCATGCTTTTAGGCATTCCCCCATCCCCGATGCCCGATGCCCGATGCCCGATGCCCATATAATTTAGGATGTTGCGAGCAACCCAACTTGACTAATAATGTTTAAGAAAGATAAATCTTCTCTCCTGTTTACGATCGGAGCGGCTACCCTCCTGATTAGTTTAGGCTTCATTACCTATTTGATCGTCATCTCCCGCGGACCAAGCAAAGATTTGCCCGCAGGGGCTACGGTTGTACCTCAAGATACGATGATGGCTGTATCCATCAGTACCGATGAATCGCAGTGGAAAAGGCTGCGAGAGTTTGGCACTCCAGACTCAAAAGCCTCTTTTGAAAGACTTTTAACCGAATTGCGCGATCGCATTCTGACAACCAACGGCTACAGCTACCAACAAGACATTCAACCCTGGGTAGGTGACACAGCAATGGTGGCCTTTTTGCGAAACAAAATCGCCATACCAGTAGCACCGCGCACACCCAATGCACCACCACCTCCCCCAGCCCAACAATCAGTAGCGATTATCTTGCCCATTGCTAACCCGATTAAAGCCAAAGAATTATTAGCAAAACCCAGACCCCTCAACCAAGGAAAAATGGTTGAGCGTAATTATAAAGGAGTCCAAGTTACAGAAACTCAAGGCATACCCGATCGCAATTTTTCGGTGGCGGTACTGGGGACAAACTATCTGGTAGTGAGCACAGAACCCACAGCCACCGATAGAATAATTGATACCTACAAAGGAGAACCTTCCCTAGCAAAAACACCAGGGTACGAAGATGCCCTAGAACAAATCAAAAGTTCCGGTGCCTTCGGTCAAATCTACGTGAATATGCCCGTAGCAGCAGCCTTTACCGCAGCTAACTCCGCCCGTGAATTATCACCGGAAAACCTGGAAAAATTACAACAAAATCAGGGATTTGCCACCACAGCGACGCTGGATACAGATGGCATTGGATTCAAGTCTATTTCTTGGCTGAAACCAGACTCTCAAAAAAGGATCGCAGTAGAAAACAACGCTCTCAAAATGTCGAACCGCTTACCAAATAATACAATCATGATGGTATCTGGTGGCAACTTACGGCGTTTGTGGGAAGATTATGTATCGGGGGCCGATGCTAATCCGATCGCCCCGGTGAATCCCCAAATTTTACGAACAGCCTTAAAATCGACTACTGGCCTGGATTTAGACAAAGACTTAATGGAGTGGATGGCCGGAGAATTTTCCCTATCCTTAATACCAGCCCCCGCGCCAAATCCCAAAGACAAATTTGCCGCGGGATTTGTATTTATGGTGGAAAGTAACAACCGTCGCGGGGCGGACAAAACTCTCAAACAGCTTGACGATACCATGAAAATGAAAGGGTTTAGAGTCGAGGAAATTAAAGTTGGGGGTCAACCTACGACTAAATGGACATCACCCTTTGGAGGAATCACAGTTACTCGCGGCTGGATGAACGATGTACTATTTTTAACAGTAGGAGCTCCCGTGGTGGATGCGATCGTCCCGGCCCCGAAAAGTCCGCTATTAAGCAGCGAATTGTTCCAAAAAACAGTGCGATCGCAACTTAAGCCCCACAACGGCAATTTCTTCATCGACACAGAGAGTGCGTTTAACCCGAAAAACCTAGCTTTGCCGGAATTTCCCCCCAATCAAAAAATCTGGATCGATGCGATACGGTCGATCGGGATTACAGCGGCAATCATAGGCGATCGTACTACCCGTTATGACGCTTTTGTCAACCTCAAAAAATCCGACCAACCTAGTCCTTCCCCGAATCCCTCTTCCACTCCTTTATCTGGTAGTTCTGTTTCTCCAACTCCCTCTGCATCATCGCCATCACCATCGCCATCGCCATCGCCCTGAAAAACCCTCCTTAGCTAGCAACGGGCCTAGGGCCTGGGATGAGACTTATGGGTGCACCTCAAGTGGCTTTAGACTCATTTTTTTTCTAAGTCCGATGGTACTAAATCCGGGTCAATCACCCCCCTGTTTGATATCAAATCCTCTCTTCATCGTCCTGTATTAAACTCTCTCTTCTCGAACTTCGCGCCTTCGCGGTTAAATCATTCCGATACAACCGGAATTGATATGACAGGACTTACGCACCCAACCAAAGAAACCGCGTTTTTTGAGGAAAATACTTCGTTTTGACCCACAGATTCTCTAAAAAACCCGGTTTCTGGGGCCCCATGCGTAAGTCCTATATGATTGGGATGGATAATTTTTGCCCTGCCCGTCTGCTTCTTTCTCTCACCCAATACGGTACCCTTATAAAGTAATAAAGGGGGTTTTTGACCCGGATTTACTGATAATTGGAGAGCAATTTTTCAAGTCGGCTGTTGGAATTGCCCGCTTTTTTGTGTTGCGAAAAGCCAACGCCGGAAATAGCCAAAACATATTTTTGTCTTTTTTAACATAAAATGCAATAATTTTTAACTTATTTTGGGATTAAACCATTGTAAATACGTCACCTGGTAGATACATCTACGACCAAGTAGGAGTTATAATTTAAATAACAGAAAAGATGTAACAGGTTAAGTGCAAATGCTAACAGTAATTTTAATCAAAACTTCTATAAGTGAGTTGTTAACAGAAAATGAAAACCACAAATAATCTGCCCCAAAAAATTGAAGAAAACTCAAAAAAACATCTAACTAAACTGGCAATTTCTCTGCCAATTATCCTGTTTAATTTTTACTTTGCATCTGCCCAAACACAAGCCCAAACAATTGTTCCAGCCACCGACGGCACCGGCACTACGGTAACACCCGTAACCGGAAGCTCCGCACCAACTCGCTTCGACATCCAAGGCGGACAATTATCGGGCGATCGACAAAATCTCTTCCATAGTTTTGAACAATTCGGACTGTCACAAAATCAGATTGCCAATTTTATTTCAAACCCCAACATCCGCAACATATTGGCTCGCATCGGTGGCGGTAGCCCCTCTCTGATTAATGGGTTAATTCAAGTGACCGGTGGCAATTCTAATCTGTTGTTGATGAACCCCTCCGGGATTATATTCGGCAACAATGCCAGCTTAAACGTGCCGGCGGCTTTCACCGCAACCACGGCCACATCCATTGGATTTGGTTCTAATTCTTTTAACGCCACAGGCACAAACAATTACAACTCCCTCACAGGGACACCCAACTCCTTCACCTTCGCCACGGGTCAACCAGGAGCAATCATCAACACGGCTGACTTAGCAGTCAAGTCAGGCCAAAACTTAACCTTGCTAGGCGGTACGGTGGTCAGCACTGGCACTCTGTCGGCCCCAAACGGTCAAATTACTATAGCCTCGGTGCCTGGGCAAAATCTACTTCGTCTGAGCCAGCAAGGCAATTTACTCAGTTTGGAAATCCAGCCCCCATCAGGAACAGGACCAGCCACTTCCCTATTGCCGATCGCATCCTTACCACAATTGCTCACAGGCATCGGCCCGGCGAACGCCACAGGAGTCCGAGTCAATGCCAGTGGTCAAGTGGTACTCACAGCCTCCAACCAAGTAGTAGCAGGGGGTGACGTGGCAGTACAAGGTATAAATGCTGGGGCGATCGCCGTGCAAGCAGCCAACAACCTGACAACTGGCAATTTGACGAGTTCCCAAGCAAGTGCGATCGGGCTCGAAGCCAAGGGCGACATTCAGACTGGCAATCTCAACTCTAACTCCAGCAACAGCAGTGGCGGCAAAATCACCATCACCAGCCGTACAGGAAAAGTAGAGACAGGCAACATCAATTCCGCCTCCACCGACAAAAACGGCAACGGCGCAGACATCACCATTGGAGCAGAATCAAGCATTCAAACAGGGAACATAGACGCCCATTCACAAGACAAACAAGGCGGCTCAGTCACCCTCAGCGCCCGCAACGATATCCAAGTCACCTCCATCAACACCGAAGGCCCAACAGCCGGAGGAAATATTGACCTTACCGCCGGCCGTTATTTCCGAGCCACAGGCACTTTCAAATCAGAACCCAACTGCGCGCCCGGTTGCAGCCTTTCGGCTTCCACAAGCACCAGTGCTAACGCTGGGGATATCACCATGCGGCACGGTGGGGGAGCCTCTAACACCCTCTTCACCGTGGGCCCGAACTATAACGGAGTCAATGGTACCGCTGGCATCATTGCTACAGGAGGACCTTCCAGGGGAAATGTGATTGCTAACGGAAGTTACAGCAACCCTGGCCCTCAGATAGTACAGCCGACACGAATTAACATTACTAATTCGGTTATTTCGCCGACACCTACACCTGCGCCGACACCTGCACCTGCGCCTGCGCCTACACCTGCGCCTGTGCCTACACCTGCACCAACTCCTGCGCCTGCACCAACTCCTGCGCCCACACCTGCGCCTACACCTGCACCTGCACCAACTCCTGCACCTGCACCTGCACCAACTCCTGCACCAACTCCTGCACCTGCGCCTGCGCCCACACCTGCACCTGCGCCTACACCTGCACCTGCACCTGCACCTGCGCCTGCACCTGCACCTGCGCCTGCACCTGCACCTGCGCCTACACCCGTCACTGTTGTACCTGCACCTGCACCAACTCCTGCACCTGCACCAACTCCTGCACCTGCACCAACTCCCGCGCCAGCACCAACTCCCGCACCAGCACCTGCACCAACTAGGGTTTGGGACAAGCTCTGCTTTTGGCGTTGCTACAATCGGCTCATGACAGACAATTAGAGCGCTCG
>JAHRFD010000051.1 GCA_020882975.1 Microcoleus sp. EPA2
GGCTGATGTGATCAACCGCGCTAACTTGGGTATGGAAGTAATGCACGAGCGCAACGCTCACAACTTCCCACTCGACTTGGCTGCTGGCGAAACAACTCCAGTTGCTTTGGTTGCTCCTTCTATCAACGGTTAATTTTTAACTTGAGATAATCAAAAAGCGCTCCTAGAAATAGGGGCGCTTTTTGTTTGGGAAAAAATAGGACTCAGCGGTTGAAACCGCGTCTACATAAACGAAGTCCGGATGGTGCGCGGACTAAAGAATAGAATATGACGATAGACTCCATGTTTTGGAAGTCGTATATTATGGAAGAGCGATCGTAAAAGGTAAGTCAAATGGTTGTCGCAGTTTCTAAAGCAGGATTGGGTACAGGTGGGGCTTTCCTGTCAAACGTGACATGGGAGACTCTGGAAAAGTTGGATGCAGATTTGGCGGAAACTGGGGCGCGTTTAACTTATTTGGATGGGTGTTTAGAAATTATCGGTTCTTTTTCTGAGGAACATGAAGAATCTAAAAACACTTTAGGTCAGGTTTTAGAGATTTATATGCGGACCAAAGACATTCGTTTCTACGGGCGTGGTAGTACAACTATCGGGATGAAGGAGTTGGGTGCACGGAAGGAACCGGATGAGTCTTATTGTTTGGGTACGCGCAAGTCGGTTCCAGATTTGGCGATCGAGGTGACGGTGACAAGTGGTGGAATTGATACGCTGGAAATCTATCGTCGGATAGGAGTGCGGGAGGTTTGGTTTTGGGAGGATGGGGTAATTTCGGTTTATTGTTTGCGCTCTACGGGGTATGAGCTGGTTAGTAAGAGTGAACTTTTGCCGGAGTTGGATTTGCGATCGATCGAGTTTTATTCGCGGATGGCGGATCAATATGATGCGGTAAATGCTTTTGTGCGATCGATGTAGAAGTTGAGAAGTGCGATTAAAAAAACTATGCTTTGCCCTCATATTTGGTCTTTGCTGGAGTTTGTTTCCATGCAGTTTCGGTTCCTGATTTCGGTAGTTTTGCAGCAGCAATTTGGGCAAAAAGTAGTCATGTAGTTCACGTCAACTCACCGTGACTCCAACATTTCCTCAACTGTCAAGCCAATATCAATTGCAATCCGCTGAAGCAATCTAGGTGATATATCACGCCCTTTATGAAAAGGAACAGTAGTTCCTCGCCCATCTTGGTGACGGAACTGCTTATGTGAGCCTTTTTGACGCACCTCTACAAAATCAAGGTTCTCTAGTATGCGGACTATTTCCTGTGGTTTCAGAACTGGGATATTGCTCATGTTTATCGGATCACAATCTGCTGTGTACCTATAAATTCTGTCTGAATGACGAGAGTATCATCTTCTAGGAGCATCTCAATTACCTCACGCAGATTCTCGTGTAACTCATCCAAGGTTTCTCCCTGGGAATGCGCCCCAGGAAATCCAGGAATATAACCAACGTAAAGCTTGGTATCAGAATCTTTTTCGATAATAGCGGTAAAGGTTTTCATAAGATTCGCTTTCTATCCGTTAAATCTAAGAAATGTAATCTCTCATAAATTATATAATATTTCACCGGCACTGAATGTATGCTTTGAATACGGGATTGAGGAGAAAGAGCGATCGCCCTCTTACTTGTACTTTTTCCAGTAAGCCGCGTCGGGCTAAAGATTGTATGGCGTGCCAAAATTCAGATTTGGATAATTCACTGTCAGCAGGTTGTTGTGAAATATCTACAGCTTCAGCTTGAGTCGCCAACCAATAGCCTACGTTTTTTTCTGACTCCGATAAACGCTCTAACTGAGATTCTAAAATGGGTTCTAAGTCACCTAAAAACACATCATTTCCATCCGCTAAAAACAGGGAAACGCTACCGTCAAATAATTCGACAATTGTTGCAGCTATAATATTTAACCAGTAAGGATGTCCTTGATAAAGGGTGATTAAGTCTGACCATTTTTCCTCATCTGTCAATGCTTTTTTTCTGAGAATTTCTGCCGCTTGTTCTCCTAACCCTTTGAGGTGTAAGGTTCGTGCGGGTCGGTTTAGTGCTTCTAAAGCAGTAATTTCTCTGGGTTTTTCCCAACTGAGGAGGATTAAACAACTCTGGTGAGAGGATGTGGCAATTTGTTTGAAAAATTTGCCATAGTCTTCATAGCCTGTTAAATATTGACCTGCTAGTTGACTGCTTTGAAAAATATTCTGTACGTCATCAAGGATTACCAAACAGCGAGAGGCGCGAAAATAATCGATGATTGTGGGTAATGGGGGTTGTGGCGATCGCCCAAAAAATTGCTTGAGTTCGGTTTGGAGGGTTGAAAGTGTGGGTGTGTTGGTGAGACTTAACCAAATAATATAATCGAATTCGGTTTGAGTTTGTTCGATGAGTTTGAGGGCGAGATTGCTTTTGCCAATTCCACTTAAACCGTAGATGGTGATTAAGCGGGTGTGGGATTGTAAAATCCATTCTTGGAGGGTGGAGAGTTCTGAGGCGCGATCGTAAAAGCTGGTTAATTCGGGTGCGTCTGTTAAATCTATTATTGGGGATTGACTTTTGTTTTGGGGAGAATCTGGGGGAAAGGGCGATCGCTGTTTAGCCTCTTCTGCATCTTGCCGTTTTTCTCCACAGATATTGATATGACTTCTATTAATTTTACTATTAACAATTTGTGAAGAGTTACCAGAATTGTTAATACTAGATACTGCTTTTGTTTCTAAAATAGAGCGAACATTAGATTGTTTAATATCTTCTCCCAAAATCTCAGAGAGAAGTTTCCATAATTTTCTAGCAACTTGTTTAATATGATCTTCACTACGATTGCACTTTTTAGCTATTTTAGGATATTTCTCACCCTCCCAAACTTCCTTTAATATACATCTTTGCAATGAATCAAGATGTTTTTCCGTCTTCACAAATACTTGCTCGTCAGTCCACTGTAAAACCTCTTGGATATCCATAGCTAAAAGTGGGTTTATTTTTCAAAATCACACTATATCACACTTTGTAACACTTTACCAGCTAAATCACACTTTTTATTGTTAGTAAAAATCATGAAAAAACAATTAACTGTACACTAAATCACACTTTTATGAATATGCACAAATAAATTTTCATATTAAAATAGGATAATGAAAAATACAATAAATCTAGTAGAGATTTATAAGTTATCAAATGCTCTGGAGGAAATATGACACGGTTTAACTGGTTTGCCAAAGACAGCTCTCAACAAAATCAGAAACTCACTTCGGAGGATGTGCAGCGAATAGTTCGCGATTTCAATCAATGCTTGTCACGTATTCAAGGGATACCTGATGTCTTAGAGGATATAACCTTTGACCAGGCTATCAGTTATTTCCAGAGCGATCGCCCAGGGACTCCTAATGTAAAAAAAGGAGTAATTATTCGTCAAGAGCATCCCGAAGGGCAATTTTTAGGACAGGTGTTTTTAGACGCAAATAATCACCTTATTTGTCGTTCAAATGGAATACCTTATGGTCGTCAGTTGGTGGCTAAAAAACTAGACAAAAAATTAATTGATGTTTTGGGCGATCAAAAATTAATTGCTATTGAGTTGAAGGCTCAAGAATTTGGTGAATATCAGCTTACTGAAGAAACCACTCAAAAATCGAGAATTGTAAAAATCTCTAAGATAGTTAGTATCATTATTTGGTCGATTATAATTCTAATTGTATTAATCCCGTTACTGGGACGATTAGTTATGAGTCAGGCTTTGGCAGCAGAATTAACCTCTCCTCCATCCATAGAAATTACTCAATCTCTAGTCGCATTTGGTGGAAGAGAACAAGCTTTCAAAAAAGCTCTGAACACGGCAAATCAAAGTGCTGAACAATATGCTAACAATGAATTAAATCGGTGGGAGGAACAATTAATTAATCGAATTGATACGGACTTTTTAAATTGGTATTTTAATTATTTTAATCAGAAACAGCAAGAATTTGGTGTTCTTTTTGAATATATTGGCGAGAATTTGATGAATGGGTTTAATCAGAGTATAGTCAATGAAAAGATTGCCAAAAGCATAAATGACAATATTCAAAGAGAATTTGCTAGGAGAGTATTGCAAGCAAATTCAGCAGAGATGAAATTTCATACCATAGTAATTGATACGGCTAATTTTTATATTGAACAATTATCTAAGGAATTTGACGATGTGCCGAAAATGTACAAAATCCCCCAAGCGGACTGGCATAAATATTTAGAAGGTATAAATTTTAGGTTAGAAAATGAACGAGGAGATGAAGTATCTTTAGTAAGATTTGTAGGTGCTGCTGGAACTGCTAAAATTACTGCTACAATTGCTGCTAAAGCAGGTAGTAAAGCTGTAGCTGCTATTTCTTCGCAACTAGGAAGTATGATTGAGCCTACCCTTGCCATAGCTTTAATCGCTTGGGATTATTGGGATTATACTAAAGGAGTTCAAGAAGACAAGCCCCGTTTGCGTGAAGATTTAGTCAACTCTTTACATGACATCAAAAAATCTATTTTGAGCGAGCCAGAACATAGTGTAATGTCTGTTGTCAATGAATTAGAACAAAAAATTAAAAATAGTGTTTTACAGGCGAACTTTCCTGCTTAAAAGTTTAGAACTGGTATGCTTTCTATCTAGATAGCAATTGTCGGCTGCATCAGGGAAAATAAATCTCTAATTTGAGAACAGGACTTGCCCTGACGCACTGCTCCACTTTTAGCTAGCGAGGCCCAGCTTCAATTGCAGAATTGGCTATCTGAACGAGCATTTTCTCTTGCCCATTTTTCATCGTTACTCGGTACAAAACACCTTGATAATGCCATTCAACTAAAGCCGTGCAGTAAGCACCACAACCATTGTAAAAAACTCCTTGTGTTCGGCCTGCTAATTGAATAGTTTTGAATTCACCCCTAAATCCTCTAGGCGCTGGTGTTGCTGCTTGTCCACCTCTTTCTGCTGAGATACTCCCGATGTAGCACGGCGTACCGCTGCAATTAGGTATGGAGCTCATTACAACGCTATAGCTCTGCGTTTCGACTCGGCTTTCCAAGTAAATTTGTTTTGGGAATGGAAGCTGACTGGGTAGAAAAATTGGGACTCTCGTCTTACCTTCCATGTGCGAAAGAATTTCACTAACTGGAAAAGAAATACTCGATCGCGAATTACCACTTTCAGAATTAGCAGACTGAGGGCGAAACCCTTGCACAAAATTCGTCCAGCGCTGAATTTTATTACCAGTAATATCTAAAATTGGAATAGAACGAGTCCTCGCTATTGGCCGCCCAGCCTCCTCCTGAGAATATTCGATCGCAGTACGCTCTGGTTTCCTTAAACCATAAGTATTAGCAATCTCGCTAGCCAACTGACAGTTTATTCTGAATTGCCCCATATCAATTTTACCATTTCCCGCGCGATAATACCAAGTCCTACCGCCAGCGTTGGGTATCTCCTGACAATCAGAATATGTCACCTCAAACATCTTGGCAATATGCACGTCATAGAGGCGCAACTGACCCCCATAAGCAGATTTTGTGGTATTGGTTTCTGATACCGTAAGGGTATAGGTTCCTTCTGCGTGTTGTAATCTCATTGGAACTTGTGTTTGAGCGATCGCCTCTGGTATCCTCTGAATAGGAGTTCCGAAAACCCAACTCAAAGTAATAATAGCAAAGCTGCTTAGGAATAGTTGTTTTACGCCTCTCATTTGTCCCTATAAAACTATTGGATAGTTGTATTGTAGAGCCTATTATATATCCTTGGTTTAGCTAAATAAAAAAAACTTACTTAAATCGCCACTGAATCCCAAATAACTAGCACGAAGCGCGATCGCACTCTTCAACAATCTCGACCAACCTCATGGGATGAAAAGCCGACTTATACCCATATAGCCATTAATACCAAGCACAATCTCAATTAGACTCTCAACACAACGTTCTCGATATTCCGAATCATTCAGTAATCTATCAGCATTTCCAATCGTAATCACAGGTAATGAATTAGGAGTATTTTCTTCGCGCATTACTTGTTCCAAAGAATCCTTACCTTTCATACTGCGATTAGCTGTGAGCAAAATCATCTTATTTTCTTGAGCAAGCCGCCAAACTACCCTGTCATCGCTATTGATGGGTAATTCCATTTGTGCAAAGGTGACAAAACGAATTGGGATGATATCAAGCCAACCTTGATTAGCAATAGAACCAAAGAAAATTATGGCGTGTCCGTTGAGATTATGATCTATCAAAAAAATCATGCTTTAGCCTCACGTTTTGCCTTAGCCGCTCGAAGCTTTTCCCATGCAGCTTCCGTTCCTGGTTTGGGTGGTTGCGCGGCAATTCTCGCAATCAGATCGCGATTTTTTTCTTCATAATATAGCCGCAATTCCTCCGCGTCCTTCAGCACCATTTGATACTCAGCTTCAACATCAGCGCGATTAGCCTCAATATAAGCCAAAGCTGCGTTAATTTGTTGCTCTGTCAGGTCAAATAATCCCCTGATAAACTTAGGTGGATATTGAGCCGTTACATAGTCCATTATATCGTAGATAGTAATGCGCGTACCCGCGATGCTTAATCCTCTTTCTGTGCGGATGATAGCTGTTTGTTCGTTAGAGATGGTTGTCATACTTATAGTCTCCTAGAAGTTATTTCTATTTTAACTCACCGCGACTCCAACATTTCCTCAACTGTCAAGCCAATATCAATTGCAATCTGTTGTGTCCCTATAAACTCTGTCTCAATAGCGCAGACTACGTAAGTCCTTGAAGGGGAGCATCCCAATTTTGCAGGGGCGAAGCATGACCGCAGATAATTTATGAGTTAAAAGCAGAGATTTACTGCGGTCATGCTTCGCCCCTACTGATATATTTGCAAAAATGGGATGCTCCCCATTGAAGCGCCCTCCAACTCATTTTTTAAAGCACGACGTTTTAACCATTCATTTAACTCATTGTTATCTGAATTAAAGCTGTCAATTTGATGTGATGAATTCAGCTTTTCGGGAGGAGAAAGCTGCTGTCTATCTTGTTCTAATCCCAGGGAGATTGAGTTGTTAGTAATGTCTGTAGCTTTTCATTTTCCATAGGTTGAGCATCTAGCAATGCTACAAATTCCTTAAATTTAACTTCATCTAACCCAAAAAAACATCGGTCTAAAAGAACATCTTGGGCTTTTTGATAAGCTGAATCCACCATGAACTCTGAGGGACTTTTTCCTTGTATTTGAGCCGCGCGATCGATTAAATCGCTTTGAGGTTGATTCATTCGGATATTGATTATCAGATCGCGTATTTGGGCATCCTCACCCCCGATAGATCCAACTTCTCGATCTATTTCACCACGCCACAAGTGTTCTAGGAGTCGCGATAGTAGTGCTGCTTGAGAGTCCTTTGGAAGTGCAAGAACCTCAGCCTCAAGATTTTCAATTGTCATAGTATTTAATAAGTTTTTGATACATTAACTCTATCATACTTTGGGATGAAGAACTATAGCCCGATCGCCCAATTAATTAAAACGCCAGTTTTTGAAATAACTCCGCAACCGGAAGAGTAAAGCCGGAGACGATTTCTTCGCCATCTAGGGAGTCAACGGACTTGAGCAGGCGATCGGGTTCTTGGGACGATCGATACACCAACACATACTTTTCTTTAGGGTTAATCACCCAAACTAAACGCGCTCCATTCTCAAAATATTCTACGAGTTTGTCGTGAATTTCTGCCACAGTATTGCTAGGAGAAAGGATTTCTACGGCAAGATCCGGCGCACCTTCTAGGAAGCCATCGGGAATATCATCTAGCCCTTGCAGGCGTTCTTTTGCCATGAATGAAACATCGGGCGATCGCTTATTCCCTGATTTCATCTTGAAAGCAGTGCTGGAATCGAACATCGCGCCTAATTTTCTCGTTGATACGCAGTTAAATAACGTAGCACTCAAAATAATCGCAATATAACCGTGTTTTGCACCCGAATTTCCCATGTCAATTAGTTCTCCATTTACAATTTCGTAGCGGTGTCCATCTCGGTTGAGTGCCATGAATTCAGCATCAGTCCAGACTTTTTCCTCTGCTGGGGTTTCAAGTTGGTTTTGCCCTGGATGTTGAATTAGAGTAGTCATAGCTTTCTCCTAAACTTATATTTCTATTTAAACATCATCCATTTAACAATGAAAAAAATGGCCATTAAAAATTAAGGCGGCGGTAGACTTCAGACATCGGAAGTTCTATATTTAAACTGTGCAGGACGATCGCCCGATCGATCCCATCGTACACTTGCCATTGCCAGCGATCGCTAGTTTGGCGATCGAGGTTGTGATATTGCTCAATATATGGTTCAGTTTGACTCACCAGCAAATATTCACAAAAACTAGCAATAGAGCGATATTTGCGGAACTTTTCACCTCGATCGTAGGCTTCCGTAGATGGCGAAAGAATTTCCACAATCAATAAAGGGTTGAGAATTTCATCCGTGCGAGATCCATTGAATTCCGGTTCGCCATCAATTACCATAACATCGGGATAAGTGCCGTGATTGAAGCTAGGAATCCAAATTCGTAAATCGCCGTTATAGGTTTGAAAATTGGTGTCTCGGAGAGCCACGTTGAGAAAAGTCGTAGTATCTACGGCAATACGGCTGTGAGCGGGGGAACCTCCTGACATAGCGATAATCTCTCCGTTACAATATTCGTGACGTTCTTCGGCAGTTTCCTCGATCGCCCTATATTCATCTAGAGTGAAGCTAGTCTTTGTCGCGTCGGTCAGATTTGGTGGGTTGGTTTGAGTAATAACCACGATCGCACCTCCTAAATAATTAGACTTTAAATAATTATGGCTTACAGCTAGATAATTGTCTCAACCCAGAAGCGATCGGATTTATAGAAATTTATCTTTCATCAATTTTACCCGATCGCCTATTCATTATTGAGGGCGAAACCTTTGCACAAAATTAGTCCACCGCTGAATTTTATTACCACTAATATCTAAAATAGGAATAGAACGAGTCCTGGATATTGGCGGCCCAGCTTCTTCCTGAGAATATTCGATCGCAGTACGTTCTGGTTTCCCTAAACCATAAGTATTAGCAATATCGCTAGCCAACTGACAGGTAATTCGGAAAGAACCCATGCTAATTCTACCATTTCCGGCATAGTATTCCCAAATCCTAAAGCCAGCTTTGGGTATTTCCTGACAATCAGCATATGTCACCTCAAACATCTTGGCGATATGCACGTCATAGAGGCGCAACTGACCCCCATAAGCAGATTTTGTGGTATTGGTTTCTGACACCGTAAGGGTATAGGTTCCTTCTGCGTGTTGCAGTCTCATTGGAACTTGTGTTTGGGCGATCGCCTCTGGTATCCTGTGAATGGGAGTTCCGAAAACCCAACTCAAAGTAATAATAGTAAAGCTGCTTAGGAATAGTTGTTTTACGCCTCTCATTTGTTCCTATAAAAATATTGGATAGTTGTATTATAAGTCTTGCAACAATCATTAGTGTTGGGTTTATTTCCTGTTTTAGTAACGCAATCCAAATCTAAGAAACCGGTTTCTGCGATAATTTACGCATCCTCATCGAAATTTACTGAAGAAACCCGGTTTCTGACTTCCCAAGACTCCAAAAAACCGGGTTTATGGCTTCCCACAAATCGCCTAAATTCAACTAAACCAAGCTAGCCACACTGGAAGCATCAACAGCAACCCCACAGAAGTTATGGCAATACTGCAAGCTAACAAATCGCGATCGAGTTCATAGACTTCTGCTAAAATCAACACAGAAAGTGCCGTGGGTGTTCCCGACATCAACACCAGCACGAGTCTCGGATCGCCACTCAATCCGCAATAACTAGCACCCAATCCTATGAACATCGGGACAATTATTGCTTTTAGTAGGGATGGGATTAAACCCATTTCAAAACTTTGCCATTTTTTAATAGACCGCAGACGAATACCAACTAACAGCAAAGCACTGGCAATTACTACCCAAACTGCTGCTTGCAATCCTAATTCTACTGTCTCCGGCAAGGCGATATTTCTGGTTAAAAAGCCAATTAAAAACGCCCATAACGCTGGGACTGTTACCACATCTTTTAGCTGAGTCCACCATTGATTCTTTTGCTGGGAATGACCGTAATAGCTAGCAATAAATACACCAAATACATAGGTTCCGAATACGTTATTGGTGACGCTATATAATACCGCCCAGTTGTTATTGTCGGCGCTGATGATGCTGGGGGCGATCGCTAATCCGACAAAGCCGGTATTTCCTAATATTGCCGCTAGGATAAAACTGCCTTGGCTCGATCGCTTCAGGGAGCTAAAATTTAACAATAGTGCATTGAGTAAAGAGTTTTTGCCCAAAAAATAGGGCTTGGCGATGTGGTGGGCGCTTAGCTGTTGCAATAACTGCCAAGTCAGCCAAGCTAAACTCGTACTCAGAAATAACACAAATATGGCGATCGCAGGGGTGAATCCCACCGCACCAGAAAATTCGCTGTGACGGGCTAAAACTAGAATTTGCAGCGGTATCCCAATCCAAAAAAGAAAGTGGCTTAGTAGTTTGGGAAAATTAACTGGGATGAACTGAAATAAGAGTAATCCTAGGCCTGTCCAGATTAGTAGAGGCGTGTAGGCGTGAAATAAGGTTTCAACCATAAAAATTAAGTTGACAATTTGAAATGTCTTTACTTATTAATAGTAAGGCTAAAACCTCTTCTCGGTTTGACATCTTGATAATTTGACAAATTTATGTTCAAATTATCTTGTTTTTTTTCAGATTATGTGCTGGGCTATCTGGGCGATCGCCTGGAACAGCAATATGTTTTTTCGTTGGCGGTTGTTTATGATATTTTTTACCGCAGAGGACGCAGAGAGCGCAGAGAAAGAGAAGTGAGAGATGAATGATTTCTATGTTAATGGAGGAGTTGAGATTAATTGAATTATACTGAATTACACTGATTAATTCAATTTCAAAGCATTAACAGGTACTTCATCCCAAGCGCTGACAGTGCGCAATGTAGCAACCCAGCCCTGTTTTTTTTGTTCTGGGGTTAAATTTTGTTCAAAAGAATCATGGCATTGTTTAGCTTGAGTCTCATTGACACAGGCAATGCAAGCATACAGAATGCCTGATGGATCGATTTGTTCGTTTACCCAAATAATCATAATTTACTCTCCTAATTTACTGTTTTTTTGACAGGCAAGATGTCTGTGCCACCTGTTTTTACTCCTAGCTTGACTTGAATTATTTTGAGGCTAAAGTGGCCAGAGATTCGCCCGCCAGCCGACAAATCCGCCAGTCGGGCATCACATTAGCACCTATGCCTTTGTAAAATCCGATCGCCAATTCATTCCAATCCAACACACTCCATTCCAAACGCCCGCACCCGCGATCCACTGTCAATTGCGCTAAATATACTATCAAAGACTTGCCAATTCCCCGCCCTCGAAACTCAGGGAGGACAAACAAATCTTCCAAGTAAATTCCCGGCTGAGTCAGAAAAGTAGAATAGTTGTGGAAAAATAGCGCCCACCCCACGACTCGACCTTCGGACTCTGCTAAAATTGCTTCGGCAAAGGGTCGATCGCCAAACAGATGATTCTCCAAATCCACAGCACTGCCCGTGACAGCATCCGATAACTTTTCGTACTCAGCCAAAGCTTTAATCAAATCAAACAACACGGGCACGTCTGCCCGCGTAGCTGGACGCAAATTTACCTGAGAAGACATAGACAAGTAGTAAGTAACAATCAAACATTAAAATACCATATCAAACTGGTTTAATGTTTAATTATTTCAGCCATCCCTTTAACCGTTCTGTCACTTGAGGTCGCCGGAGTTTCCGCATCGCCTTATTTTGAATTTGACGCACTCGTTCGCGGGACAAATTGAACAAACTACTCACCTCTTCTAAAGTGTAAGGTTCCCCGGTTACTAAGCCATAACGCATTGCCACAATCTCTTTTTCCCGCTCTGTCAAAATATTGTCCAACACCTCCAATATATCTTGGCGCATCATCATCTCATTCATTTGAGCTTCAGGAGATTGCGTCACGCTATCTTCTATCACATCCAACAGTTCCGAACTTTCTTCGGAGCCGATACGGTGGTTGAGAGACAAAGATTGTCGGCGTACTTGCTGGAGGTAACGAAGTTGTTCCGAAGTAACTTCCATGGCTTTAGCAAGTTCAGCTTCGGTGGGATTGCGTTGGAGAGATCGCTTGACATCCCGATAAACTCTTTTTAGCTTATTTAATTGTTCGACAATGTGAACCGGCAATCGAATCGTCCGCCCTTGATTGGCAATTGTGCGAGTAATTCCCTGGCGAATCCACCAATAGGCATAGGTAGAAAATTTGTAACCTTTCTCAGGATCGAATTTTTCGGCTGCTCGATTTAAACCCAAAGCGCCTTCTTGAATTAAATCCAGAAAAGGTACGCCCCGATTCAGATAGCGTTTGGCGATGGAAACCACCAACCGCAAATTTGAGCTAATCATTTTCCGTTTCGCTGACTGACACTGATACCGGAGATTTTGCAGTTGAGTTTCGCTCAAACCCAAAGTCGCGGCGAGTTCAGCTTTTGTGGCACTTCTCCCCAATTCGTGCTTCAAATTCTGTTCTAGTTCCTCAAGGGCTACTAATTCTTGGACGCGACGGGCTAATTCTACCTCTTCGGTGGCAGTTAGCAGGGGATAGCGAGCCATTTCCTTGAACAAAGCTCCGACGGGATCGTCGGCAGACCAGTTGTTGTATGCTGACGAGCGAGTTAAAGTCGGAAGATCGATCTCGATATCTTCATCTTCTGCGATCGCGAATGAGGCTTCCGGTGCCACCGCAAAACTGCCTAGGTCAGATTCTGCCATATGGTGCTTGGTGTCGGTGGAATGATTTCAAATGTCTGCCTTTACTTTAACGAATTTAAAGCCAAATTCCCGAAATCCCCCATTCAAAATCCAAAATCAATTGGTTCGAGCCAATAAAGGAGCCGCTTGCAACAACTGCTGAGTGTAAGGGTGCTGTGGATTCGTAAAAATATCCCTAGTCTTGCCAATTTCCACAATTTTGCCAGCATTCATCACTGCAATGCGATCGCAAAAAAATCGCGCCACCCACAAATCATGGGTAATAAACAAATAAGTGAGGTTAAATTCCTGCTTCAATTCCAACATCAGTTCTAAAACCTGGGTTTGAACACTCGCATCCAGCATACTCACTGGTTCGTCGCAAATAATCAATTGTGGGCGAGTAATCAAAGCGCGGGCGATGGAAACCCGCTGCTGTTGTCCTCCTGACAATTCTGCTGGATAGCGACTCCAAAAATCTTCCCCAGGAGTCAAACCCACCCGTTCTAACATTTGGATTACTTGTCTTTTAGCTTCGCGGGCATTCGCTAATTTGTGAATCAATAAAGGGTCAGCAATACTTTCTCCCACAGTCATCATCGGATTCAAACAAGCGTGGGGGTCTTGAAATACCATTTGCATTTGGCGGCGGTGTTTCCTCACAGCATCCTTAGTCAGGGCTGTCAAATTTATTCCCTGAAATTCCACTTTGCCACCCGTCGAGGGAATTAGCTGCAAAATCGTCCGTGACAATGTACTTTTGCCACAGCCTGACTCCCCTACCAGCCCTAGGGTTTCTCCCTGTTCTAGCTGGAAATTAACCCCATCTACTGCTCTAATTACATCACGTTTCCCAGAAAATAACTGTTCTAATAAATTGCTTTCTAAACTGTAGTGCTGCTGCAAATTTATCACCTTCAACAGAGGAGAATTGCTTTCCTCGTTCCCCCCTTCCATGCTAGGGAGGGCAAGATTTTCTTGGGAGAGGTTAGGGAGGGCTTGACTTTCCCCCCTTGGAAGGGGCTGATTTTCCCCCCTTGGGGGGGGTAGGGGGGGGTTATATTCTCCGGGTACGGGGTTGTATTCTTCCTTCTGAATGTGCAAGGCTGCTTTTAAGAGCGATCGAGTATATTCGTGTTGTGGCTGTTGAAAAACTTGCTCCACTGGTCCGGTTTCTACCACTTTGCCACCATACATCACCGCAATGCGATCGCAATACTCAGCCACCATCGCCAAATCATGAGAAATCAACAAAATAGCCGTTCCCCGTTCAGCACAAAGTCGCGTTAATTCCTGCAAAATCTCGGCCGCGACAGTAACATCCAAACTGGTAGTTGGTTCATCCGCCACAATTAATTTAGGTTCGAGCAAAAGAGCCAAAGCAATTGCCACTCTTTGGCGCATTCCGCCACTAAATTCGTGAGGAAATTGCGACCAGCGAGAAGCAGGAATTTTTACAGATTCCAAAACTTCAATCGCCCGTTTTTTAGCTTCCTTTCTCGACAAATTCGGTCGATGAGCCTGCAAAGTTTCAATACAATGTTGACCGACAGTCATCAAAGGATCGAGGCGAGTCATGGGGTCTTGAAAAATTAGTGCCACAGCTTCGCCCCGAAACCCTCTGAGTCGCGAAGCATTCATTTCAAATATTGACTCTCCACTAAACAGAACTTGCCCCTCAATCAGGGTTGACTCTGGCAGCAAACGCATCGCCGCCCGTCCCAAAGTTGACTTGCCACATCCCGATTCCCCAACTAATCCCAGCTTTTCCCCCGGTTGCAGTGTCAGGGAAACGCCGTCAACTGCCCAACCGGATTGTCCTCGGCGCTGAGGATAAGCTACTCGTAGATTTTCGACGCAAAACAAAGAATAGTCATTAGTCATTAGTTATTAGTCCTTAGTCCTTAGTCCTTAGTTATTGGTTATTGGTTATTTGTTATTGGTTATTAGTTATTTGTGATTAGTCCTTAGTTATTTGTTATTTTTTTTACTCTCAACAGTCAACAGTTAACAGTTAACAGTCAACTGTCAACTGTCAACTCACAAAGGACTAAATTTCCTTTCGCTTCAACTCGGCTTTCCGCAGTATATAAGTAGCCGCACAATCTGCATGGGGATGGTCTGCTAAAACTTCTGCAAGTTCCAATACATAGCCGGCGATGTCTGGACCTAGCTTTTCTATCAGGACTTGGCGCTCCCTTTCGGCCAGTTCCTGCAAGCGGGCTTTAGCTTGCCATGTGGGAGAAAACATTTGGTCAATCTCGGTATGGAATCCGAGACTTTCTAGAATGTCCCACTCGCCGTTATCGCACCAAATTCCCCCGCACAGCGTACACCGCTCTATGTAAAACGGTATTCTGCTAAAAGGAACTTTTGTTCGCGACAGATAGTGACCATCTTCGGGACACAGGGCTGCTTTGCTGTCGTAGGGAGATGGTGTAAATTCTATGCCGACAGTGGCTGTCTGTCGCTTGTCGGATTTGAGGGACCACTGGCGCTGGTTTTTTTGCCAAGTTTCGTATTCTCGGCCTGGAATCCAGATACCATAACAGTTGGGACACCATTGCACCGAAATAGCACCGGCTAAAGTGCCACCCTCTAAGTTGGGATGTTTGCATTTTGGACATTCCACGGCTTTAATTTCTCCTTACCTGCTCAATTCTTCGTTAACTCAGTTTTTAATTCTGCCTTTTGGGCGGTATCTAAAGCTACATAATTTTTGGGCAGCAGCACACCGCAGTAGCCAATTAGCGTGTTAATCCTCTCGATTGCCGCAGTTTGTCTGGCTGTCGCTGTCGCTGGTTGACGGGATGCTTGCAAAAATGTGACATCTGTTCCCAACATTCGCAGTTGCTTGTGAATTTCAGTCAGATAGGACTGTTCTGCGGGTGTTTCTGAGGACTCTAACTCACTGTTGTCGGTTGTCATAATTTGGTTTCCGAAAAATTGTTGCACTTTTTTGTATTCCGCCACCAGTGCAGCTCGATCGAGATTATCCTGTGCAGCAGTTTTTTGGAGCTGTTCGAGTGCTTGCTTTAATTTGTGATAGCGCTGATAGCGATTTTCGGACAAGAGCATAAATTTTGTAAATAAATTTCTATTTATAATCAAAGTAGATCTTTTCTTAAAGTTAGTGAGATTTTTTTGACGGGAGGGCATCTCTCGATCGCCCTTGTCTGACCTCTCACTGCCCAAATATTCTGATTCTACAGTATCGGTCTCCCGTAAGGGCGGCCATAGTGTCACTATATTTTCCTCCCTGGGAGGGGGGGCGATGTGGAATTTAATCGCTATAGTTGACAAAAAAAATTGACTCTTTTTGGCGATTGCAACTTCTGACATCTAATTAGTTTAGTATAGCTAAACACATATTTTTGGCAATTGAACCGAACACAGACTTTTCACCATTTGTATTTGTAAGTTTTAAAGGTGCGTACCATGAATGCTCAAACTCTCACTCCTGCTATCGATCCTGCGATCGTTCCCGATTGGCTACAAGAATGCCTGAATGCCCGATCGACTCTAGAAGCAGACTCTAGCTCCCATTGTCCCACTGGCAATAACTTAATTTGTCAGGCCTTTGAATTTGCCCGTGACTTGCACGAAGGACAATACCGAAAGTCAGGAGAACCTTACATTTGCCATCCGATAGCTGTGGCTGGGATGCTACGCTATATGGGTGCTAACAGTGCGATGATCGCAGCGGGCTTCCTCCACGACATTGTTGAAGATACAGACGTGACTGCCGAAGACTTGGAACAAAAGTTCGGCTATGAAGTGCGACAGTTGGTGGAAGGGGTGACAAAACTTTCTAAATTTAATTTTTCCAGCAAAACTGAACGCCAAGCTGAAAATTTTCGGCGAATGTTTTTAGCAATGGCTAAAGATATTCGAGTCATTGTCGTCAAGTTGGCAGACAGGCTGCACAATATGAGGACTTTGGAGCATCTGCCAGAAGAAAAGCGCCGTAGCATTGCCCTAGAAACACGAGAAATTTTTGCTCCTCTGGCGAATCGTTTGGGTATTGGTCGCTTTAAATGGGAATTGGAAGATTTAGCTTTTAAATACCTGGAACCGGATGCTTACCGCGAAATTCAGGATTTAGTGGCTGTCAAACGGTCCGATCGCGAAATTCAACTGGCAGAAGTTACAAATAGTTTGCTAGAAAGACTTGACAAATTAGGCATAAAATGCTACGAACTTAGCGGTCGTCCCAAACATTTGTACGGAATTTATCGGAAGATGCAGCGCAGTCAAAAAGGGTTTCACCAAGTTTACGATATTGCTGCGGTGCGGATAATTGTCGAAACTAATGATGACTGTTATCGAGCTTTGGCGATCGTCCACGATTCTTTCCGCCCCATACCAGGCCGTTTTAAAGATTATATCGGTTTACCGAAGGCAAATCGCTATCAATCTTTGCACACAGGAGTAATCGGAACCAGCGGCCGGCCCATCGAAGTGCAAATTCGTACAGTAGCAATGCACCACATCGCAGAATACGGGATTGCAGCCCACTGGAAATACAAAGAAACAGGTGGTTCTAGCAATACGAAAGTCACCGGAGACGACGAGAAATTTACTTGGCTGCGGCAACTGCTAGAGTGGCAAAGCGACCTCAAAGACGATCGGGAATATTTAGAAAGCATTAAAGACAACTTATTTGACGAAGATATCTATGTTTTTACTCCCAATGGAGATGTCATTGCTCTCAATAAAGGTTCCACACCCGTAGATTTTGCTTATCGCATTCACACCGAAATCGGCAATCATTGCACCGGGGCTCGGGCCAACGGGAGGATGGTGACACTAGACACAGTTTTAAAGAATGGCGATATTGTCGAAATTCTGACTAAAAAAAATGGTAGTCCCAGTTTAGACTGGCTGAATTTTGTCAAAACCAACGGAGCTAAAAACCGAATTAGACAGTGGTTTAAGCGATCGCACCGAGATGAAAACATCGCCCGCGGTCGGGAATTATTGGAGAAAGAATTAGGCAAAAGTGGCTTTGAATCTTTGCTCAAATCCGAACCGATGCAATCAGTAGCCCACCGCTGCAATTACCACAGCGTCGAAGATTTATTGGCTGGTTTAGGCTACGGGGAACTGACATTAAATCTGGTAGTAAATCGCATCCAAGATTTGGTAAAACTCCGACAAAAAGTTGAGGTAGCCACCGTGGGTTCAGCTCAGGAATTGCCCACGCAAATACCTCTGATGATGCCACCGAAACCAGTGCCAAGTTCATCTCCGAGCAAATCGCCGATCGCAGGTGTTGAAGGATTACTTTACCATTTGTCAGGCTGCTGTTGTCCAATTCCGGGGGAAGCAATTATTGGAGTTGTGACTCGCACCCGTGGCATTTCTATTCACCGACAAGGTTGTGTAAACGTTGAGTGTGTGCCGGGGGATCGGTTGGTTCCTGTGAGTTGGAATGCGAACGCTCGCAATGGTAGCCGCCCCAATACTTATGCGGTTAATATTCAAATTGAAGCCCTAGACCGAGTAGGAGTTTTCAATGATGTATTATCGCATTTAAAAGACAATCAGGTCAACGTCCGCAGCGCTCAAGTAAAAACCTATCCCGGTTTTCCAGCCTTAATTGACTTGTGCATGGATATTCAGGATAAAGAACAGTTCGAGCGCACCTGTATGCAAATTAAAAATATGAGCGATATTTTGAATTTGCGGCGGCTCAGTCAAGTGACTGAATAGGAATTGGGCGTGGGGAATCGGGAACGGGAGCATCCCGATTTTGCATAGGCTGTAGCATGACCGCAGACAATTTATTAGTGATAACCAGAGATTTACAGCGGTCATGCTTCGCCCCTAGGAATATATTTGCCAAATACAGATGCACCCAATGGGGAATGGTTAGTTGTTATTTGTCAGATTGAGTTTAAAAAGGCTATATTTCAGGTTTCAAATCTCGTTCCATCAGAGCTAAAACTGCTTGTTCGGGAGTGATTTCACCATTGAGTAAACGGTAAACTTGAAGGGAAACAGGTACTTCAATAGCACGTTGATTAGCTAAATCAATCAAAACATTGGTAGTATTTACTCCCTCAGCCGTGCTTTGTAATTCGTGCAAAATTTCCTCTAAAGATTTACCTTGAGCCAATCCAAAACCAACCCGGTAATTGCGCGATAATGAACTATTACAAGTAGCCAGTAAATCTCCTAAGCCTGACAAGCCATAAAAAGTTTCTGCCTGAGCGCCCAAACGAACACCAACTCGAATCATTTCCGGCAAAGCGCGAGTTAGCAAAGCAGATTTTGCATTAGTTCCTAATTGTAAACCGTCGCAAACACCAGCGGCGATCGCAAATACATTTTTCAGGGTACCACCTAATTCAGTTCCCAAGGGATCTTGATTAATATAAACCCGAAAAATTTCCGAACTGTAAATATGCTGCACCTGCTTAGCTGCTGCTAAATCAGAACTAGCTGCTACCGTTGCAGCAGGTAATTCCTGCCGAATTTCCTCAGAAAGATTGGGTCCAGAAAGCACGACTATGGGATGGCGTGGAAAAGCAGTTTGCCAAATTTGTGAAGGAGTACGAGTAGTGGTGGGATCTAAACCTTTGGTAACAGTAACTATAATGGTGTTAGGGCCCAGATTTGTTGACAGAAGTCGATCGACTGTAGCGGCAACTCCTTTCATCGAAACTGCCGAAACCACAACATCCGTACCTGCAATCGCAGACTCTAGTTCAAAAGAACTACGACGGGACCACAAGTTAACCTGATGGTCATTTTTACTTGCTAGATTTGCTAGTGCCGAGCCCCAAGCACCTCCGCCTAATATTGTCAAGATTGTCATTGGTTAATTGGTAATGGGGAATGGGGAATTGGTAGTAAATTCGGCAATACGCACCCTACTAACGAGGGGGCTGGGATTCTTGACATCGCCTCTATAACTATGCTTTCAATTGGGGGCGCAATCCATAATGACGGTATCGCCAATAATCGCGTAAAATGCGATCGTGATCGAAGCACAATTGAGTCGGAATACGCCAAGATTCAAATATTTCTAAATTTTTAGCATCGTCAGCAGCTTCAGGAATTCCGGTGGCGGAAGCTAAGAAGACAATACTGAGAGTATGTTTGCGGGGGTCGCGATTTGGATCGGAATAAACGTAGAATTGCTCGATTAATTCTACTTCTAATTTGGTTTCTTCTAAGGCTTCCCGTTTGGCCGCTGTTTCTGCGGATTCGCCACAATCCATGAAGCCGCCGGGAATCGCCCAGCCGTAAGGAGGATTGCGACGTTCTATGAGTACGATCGGGCGGTGGGGGCGATCGACCAATTCTATGATAATATCAACCGTAGGAGTAGGATTTTGGTAAGTCATTGGGTTGGAGTATGGGACATCGGTCTTTGGTCATTAAGAATTTTATTATGTAATTAATCACAAACAACAAATAACCAGTAACCCTTCGAATACGCGGTTGCTGAGCGGAGTCGAAGCCCAGGGTGCAGCCAATAACAAATAACTAATAACAAACAATATGCCTAAATGGAGCGGAAAAGTTTTCGGTACCGCTACAGTTACTATTCTCCTATTAGGCGCAACTGGATATTGATACGTTTTTATCGCGAGAGCGCCTGAGTTAGACCCTCCGAAATTAGTCACCGATGCCAACTTGAATTTTGAACTCAAAACATATAAAAGTGCGGCTATGAATTCAGAGCGCACTTATGGCTTAATTTTACCACCTGGGTATGCTAAAAATTCCCAACAGCGTTATCCAGTTATTTTTTTGTTACAGGGGGGACACGGAGACGCACGGGCTTATCAAGACAAAGCTGCTGTTACTTCTGTGCTTCACGACTTGTATCAAAGCAAAAGATTACCGCCGTCAATTATAATTACTCCTGACGGAAACGACCAGCGGGGTACAAGTCCTTTGTGGGACCAGCAGTATAGCGGTTCTCAGATAAATGAGGTATACAGAAACCCTGTATTGTCAAGCTTTCCAGGGCAAAATTCGTACCTCACCTTTTTGAGAAAGGCTATATTTGGATGGGCACAATGGTCTGGTGGGAAGTGCGATCGGCTCGGAATTGGTTTCTGAGATCAAATCGCGCTATTGAGTATTCAGCTAAAAATCTCAAATCTACCTGCCATGAAATTAGAACAATTACACGAATTTCGTCAACTAGCTTATGAATACCTCGGCAACGCTAAAGATGCTACCTTTGAACTAGCAGATGCGGTAATGACAACCCGCCACATCTCGTGTTACGAACATCAGCTCACGGCTTTACCTCACGGCATACCTGTTGGTATCATCGGTCAAGGATATAGTATGATCGCGCTGATACCTGAGTACAGTGGCAGTTGGACACTGCAGTTAAGACAGGAACGTATCACCAGTTGGGACAACCCGATCGGTTTTGGGGCCGGGCAATTGGCACAAGTATTGTCAAACTTCGTTAATTTGATAAACAGTTATAAGCAATCGTGGTAATATGTAGTCAGGAGGTCGGAAATGAAACTACCTGACTACGCCAAAGCGATAGGCATAAGTTACACAACAGCATGGCGGTGGTGGAAAGCAAACAAGCTGCCACATCCAGCACGACAAACAGAAAGCGGTTTAATCATAGTTGATTATTTGCCACCAGTATCATCGGTAGAAATCAAGAAAAACCGAGTTGCTATTTATAGCCGAGTCTCGTCTTCTGAAAACAAAGACAATCTCAATCGTCAATCAGAACGACTCACCGAATACGCAGTCGCTAACGGTTATCAAATTGTTAGAAATGTCAAAGAGATCGGCAGTGGATTAAACGATAATAGAAAGCAGTTGGAAGCACTGTTACAGCAAAATGACTACGACATTTTACTGGTCGAACACAAAGATCGATTAGCTCGCTTTGGTACAAATTACCTAAGCGTATTACTCTTTCGGTTGGGAATTAAATTAGAAATAGTCAATATAGCGGAGAACGGAAAAGATGAGCTAATGCAAGATTTAGTGGCAATAGTTACAAGTTTTGCTACTAGACTTTACGGACAGCGCCGTGGGAGTCGAAAAACAGAAAAAATAATCGCCGAACTAAAAGATGGAGGTTCTGAATGCAACTAACAGAACTACACATCATCAAATCCACAGAACATCGTTTCGCCCAAATTGACGAACTAGCCTTTAAATCCAAAAATCTCTACAATGCCGCCAATTACGTCCTATCGTCGATATTTTGGTCGCGCAACAAATTGGGACGCTAGTAATTGGCAAGAATGTACAGTGGAAAACTGAAATTAACCTAGGGAAGCAGACTAACCAGAATTTGGTCAGTATTCCTCACGCTCGATTAATTGAGATGTTGGAATACAAAGCTTTCTTAGTTGGAATTGACGTAATCGTGCAGGAAGAAGCTTTCTAACCCACATTCCGCACCCTCAACTGGCACATACGCGAATTGAGTAGTTCAAAGTCAGTCTTTCGAGACAATAATGAGTAAAAATACTGAGAAAATTGAAATTCACAAAAAATTGCGATAATTATCAAATGTTGAATTTGCGTGTTCAGCCGATGCCTTTTCAGCAGCCAATCGCTTATCCCAACAACTAAAGTATTACAATTTAACTCAGATTAGCAGCAGAGAAGTGACAGCCAAACGGTTGGTGATATTAAATTTGTTTCCAGTTACTTGTCGGTCTTATTATTTATTGCTGTGAAATTAAGTCGAGCAGTTAATTGGTAAATCTGATTTTAATTTAATCTAGCTTTGATTCAGCAGTGATGTATAATCGTCACCATGTGGGCGATATCTGCTGGGAATTAATAGTTAGTTTGGGTGTGATTTTTGACTTTTTATAGATTAAGAAAATTTAGTTCATGCCCGAACGTCAATTTTGAGAAATGGACAACCGGGTGATGCTTAGTTACACAAATCTTTAGGTGTTTTTACTCACTATTGTCTCGGAAGATCGACTTTGAGCTACTCAATTCGCGTAGGTACCAGTTGGGGGTGCGGAATTTGGGTTCTAAACTCCAGTCCGAGAGACAAACAGCCAGAAAGATTAGACGAGCGACGCAATTTTGCGAAATGACAAAGGGGGGACGAACCCCAAGTTTGCCTAAAAAAAAATAAAGCGGCTTTGTAGAAAAGA
>JAHRFD010000052.1 GCA_020882975.1 Microcoleus sp. EPA2
TGTTGTAAGGTCGTTGTCATGGTTTTATGATTGCTGTATTTGGTTGTCAATGTTCGGATGATGTCTCTATTATTACGGCTATCACTAAGATTTGTAAAGGGGTGTAACGACAGTTAAACTGATGACAATTATAAGTTGGGCTTATATATAGTAGGCGGGGATGGGGCAGGGCGGTTTCATTCTCTGTAGGGGCCGTGCCAAGAGTGCCGGCCCGGTCAGCCCCAAACGCGCATTGGATCGTTGGTGGCAGGGGTAGGCACTCTTGGCGCTACCCCTACAAAACCCTTTTTTTGGTGAGAATGAAACAGCCCTGGGGGATGGGGGAGTTGCCCCATCCCCCCTTGCGGGGTGCGGGGACTGGGCATCGGGCATCAGGTGTGGTGACTATATGTATGGAATATTAGAGTTGAGGTGCGATCTCGATCGCCAGAGTGCAAGTTCTACATCTAATGTGCTACAAACTGGCTGTAGCTGGTTTTGAAATCAAAATTGCTGGTATTATTTAATGCAACGTTTTCCTTGTATATTTTCTTTCTTTTCAGGTTCAGGCTTCCTCGATTTGGGTTTTGAGTCGATCGGCTTTAACATAGCATACGTCAGCGAAATTTTCCCGCCATTCATCCAAGCATACCGTCACTCTCGGCAGTGTCTAAATTTGCCACAGCCCGAATACGGACACTGCGAAGGAGAGGAAGCAGATATGACTCGACTTATAGAGGGAAAACCAGCACTTCATTTGCGGGAATTGATGCAAGATGCTCGCAAGAAACACGATATTATTGGATTTATTGCGGGTCCGCCTTGTCCTGACTTTTCTATTGGTGGCAAAAACCGAGGTGGGGAAGGAGATAAAGGCAAACTTTCAGCTTCCTACATTGAATTGATTTGCCAACAGCAGCCGGATTTCTTTTTGTTTGAAAACGTCAAAGGTTTATGGAGAACCAAACAACATAAAATTTTTTATGACGCACTCAAAAACCAGTTGGCTGAGTCTGGATACGTATTTGTGGAACGTTTAATTAATGCGATAGAATACGGTGTGCCACAAGATAGAGACAGGATTATCTTAATCGGTTTCCGAAAAAATGTTGTCAAAGATATGGGCATTTCTTTAGATGAAAACAGCGAAATGTTACCTGAAGGTATATTTCCTTGGTCAAGTGAGATTTTATATCCCAAGTCAGAAGTTTTTTCTAATCCTTGGCCCGATACTGATGCGTTTGCCTGCGATGGTTTATTGCCTTGCCCTGATGGCATTCCCAAAGAGTTAACAGTACAGTTTTGGTTCCAAAAAAATGATGTTGCAAACCATCCTAATGCGGAACATTATTTTCAACCAAGAGCGGGGATTAAAAGGTTTGCTGCTGTTGATGAGGGAGATGATTCTAAAAAATCTTACAAGCGTTTGCACAGGTGGCGTTATTCCCCGACTGCTTGTTACGGCAATAACGAAGTTCACTTGCACCCTTACAAAGTTCGCAGGCTTTCTGTTGCAGAAACACTGGCCGTTCAGTCACTGCCAAAAGAATTTGCGCTGCCAGAAAATATGACATTAAGCAATATGTTTAAAACGGTGGGAAATGGGGTTCCTTACTTAGCATCGAAAGGTATTGCTCAAACAATTATTAAATTTTTAGAAACAACAGAATGGCATTCTGAGCTGTCGCTACCCATCAATAAACAGTTAGAGTTACCTTTGAAGTTTCTTGAGAAAACTTACACTTAGCTATTGTTTAATAGCAGATTTAACTAAAGGTATTAAATCGGTTTTTCTGGTGTACAGGTATGTACCATCTACAAGTTTGAAGTTTTGCTCGATTGCTATACTATGAGGAGCAACTGCTGTTGTAAATATAGTCGTATCCGCAGGGGTTAACTCACTGGCAACCATATAATATTGCCAATTTTGATGCAATAGATACCCCATTGCTTTAATCATCGCCGCCTCGAATAAAGGTTGATATCGGCGATCCGAACGGTTTGAAGTTTTAAGAGATGCTGCCGCTTTTACTTGTTCTAATTGTAATTTTCCTTTTAAAAAGTTGTACAAGGCCAAACTATCTGGATTTTTTACTTGTTGTTTTAACAAATGGTTAATAGATGTTGCAACATCACTATTACCAAGTACAACGATAATATAATCAGGACTTGGCATAAAAATATAGTCTTTAAAAGGAGCAAGTTTAGCTAGAGGTTGTCCAGATGCAAACTCACTACTTTTGAATAAACTTATAAATTTTGAAGAAGCTTCCTCAGCTCCTTCTTTTTGTGACTGTGAGTTTGGCAAAGAAAATACCGCGCTACAAGCATCATTATCTTGATTTATTTCCAATACAATTTCTGACAACAAGCTAGTTGCTATAAATTCATTCCATCTTCCCGTAGCGTTGTTAAGAGCACCCCCTTCAGGATTTTTTCCATAGATACTGTTAAAGGCTTCTCGTGTCTGAGTTCCAATCCAGCCAATAATTTCCTTAACCGATAAATTACTATCTAACCTCTCCACTACTTCTAAAGACAAATGCCTGTATATTGCTGTACTATTAATCTGAATTTTACGATTGGTGCCTTCCGTGAACCATTCAGTATAATTAACCATTTTTTGTTCCCTGCTATAAAATGCAAGTTGTTACCCAGGTGTTAGGAAAACAACCAATGTATCTCCCCGTACTCAAAAATGCAGCAGTTTCTTAAGCAAGAACGATCGTATAATGTAAAAACGGGTTGAGAATATCTCTGCTGTTGAAAA
Organism: Microcoleus sp. EPA2; assembly: GCA_020882975.1. Classification (GTDB taxonomy): domain Bacteria; phylum Cyanobacteriota; class Cyanobacteriia; order Cyanobacteriales; family Microcoleaceae; genus Microcoleus. Next base: position 2,750 of record JAHRFD010000052.1, read on the forward strand.
GTTTACCACAACGGCAAACCAGCCTGCACTGAAAAATTATCTTTACTGTCCATGACTGTTAAACCCCGCCGCTATCACATTACCACTTTCGGATGCCAGATGAATAAAGCCGACTCCGAACGGATGGCTGGCATTCTGGAAAATATGGGCTTTGAGTTCTCGGAAGACCCGAACGAAGCTAGCTTGATTCTTTACAATACTTGCACGATTCGCGACAATGCGGAACAAAGAGTTTATTCTAATCTCGGAAGACAGGCTCACCGCAAACGCCAGGAACCGAGTTTAACTTTAATTGTAGCAGGATGTGTAGCCCAACAGGAAGGTGAAGCGCTACTGCGACGTGTGCCGGAATTAGACTTGGTAATGGGGCCACAACACGCGAATCGCCTTGAAGATTTACTTGAACAAGTGTTCGAGGGAAATCAGGTTGTGGCGACGGAAGCTGTTGAGATTATGGAGGATATTACTAAGCCTCGTCGCGATAGTCAGGTGACGGCTTGGGTGAATGTAATTTATGGGTGTAACGAACGCTGCACTTATTGTGTTGTGCCGAATGTGCGCGGGGTTGAACAGTCGCGAATGCCGGAGGCTATCCGGGCAGAAATGGAAGAGTTGGGCCGTCAAGGTTACAAGGAAGTAACTTTATTGGGGCAAAATATTGATGCTTATGGTAGAGATTTGCCGGGGACGAAACTGGATGGTAGTCATCAGCATACTTTGACGGATTTGCTTTATTTTGTGCAGGATGTTCCTGGAGTCGATCGCCTGCGATTTGCTACTAGCCACCCGCGCTATTTTACGGAAAGATTAATTAAGGCTTGTGCGGAATTGCCCCAGGTTTGCGAACATTTTCATATTCCGTTTCAGTCTGGGGATAATGATATTTTGAAGGCGATGTCGCGGGGCTATACTCAGGAGAAATATTTGCGCATTATTGATACCATTCGGCGTTATATGCCGGATGCTTCGATTACTGCGGATGCGATTGTGGGCTTTCCTGGGGAGACGGAAGCGCAGTTTGAGAAGACTTTGAAGTTGATTGAAGATGTTGGTTTCGATTTGGTGAATACGGCGGCTTATTCGCCTCGCCCAGGGACACCGGCTGCTTTGTGGGAAAGTCAGTTGAGTGAGGAGGTGAAGGCCGATCGCCTACAACGGATTAATCATGTGGTGTCCACAACGGCTATGGAGCGATCGCAACGCTATTTCGGGCGTGTTGAAGAGGTATTAGTTGAAGTCCAAAATGTCAAAGTACCCAGTCAGGTGATGGGGCGGACTCGCGGCAATCGTCTGACTTTTTTTAAGGGCGATATTGGTGAATTAGCGGGTAAAATAGTGCGGGTTAAGATTACTGATATTCGCGCTTTTAGCTTGACTGGGGAAATGGTGGAAAATGGGTGAATTCTTCTAAGAAGATGTATTTTTTTTTACCACAGAGAGCGCAGAGGACACAGAGGAGGAGTGGAACGGAGGGGATATGTAGTCTTAAAGCGGTTTGTCTGTGCGTTAGTTGCGCTCTCTCCGTGTATATTTGTCAAGAAGTGCTAGGAGTAGGGAAAAAATGACAAAAATACGGGTCGGGCTGTTATTCGGTGGGCGATCGGGGGAACATGAAGTCTCTATTAGTTCCGCAAGGGCGATCGCGCGAGCTCTTGCTTCCGACGAAAACGCCACCAAATACGAAGTGCAGCCATTCTATATCCAAAAAGATGGCCGCTGGTTGTCGGGAACCATACCTCAAGAAGTTTTAGCAGCAGGAAAACCTCTGGAAATAGAGCCTCCAGGAACAGAAAATGAGTCTGTTTTATCTCGCCAATTTCCTAGTTTTAATGAGATAGATGTTTGCTTCCCAGTTCTGCACGGACCTAACGGCGAAGACGGTACGGTGCAAGGGTTGCTGAAGTTAATGCAAATTCCGTTTGTGGGTTCCGGGGTTTTAGCTTCGGCGATGGGAATGGATAAAATTGCGATGAAAATAGCCTTTGGTCATGCAGGTTTGCCGCAGGTAAAATACATCGCGGTTAATCGTTCGGAAATCTGGTCTAATCCTTGTGTTTTCCCGAAACTGTGCGACAATATTGAGGAAACTTTGGGCTATCCTTGCTTTGTGAAACCTGCTAATTTGGGTTCGTCGGTGGGAATTTCTAAAGTGCGATCGCGCCCTGAATTAGAAGCAGCCCTCGACAGTGCTGCTAGTTACGATCGCCGGATAATTGTCGAAGCTGGTGTAGTTGCTAGAGAATTAGAGTGTGCTGTTTTGGGTAACGAGAATCCTCAAGCTTCAACAGTGGGAGAAATTAGTTTTAATAGCGATTTCTACGACTATGAAACTAAGTATACCCAAGGGCAAGCAGATTTGTCAATTCCGGCAAAAGTAAGCAGTGCCATTATCTCACAAATTCAAGAAATGGCAGTGCAAGCATTTTTAGCCATAGACGGCGCTGGTCTAGGTAGAGTAGACTTTTTTTACGTGGAATCTACAGGAGAAGTTTTGATTAATGAAATCAACACATTTCCGGGATTCACTGCTACCAGTATGTATCCTCAACTTTGGGAAGCTTCCGGTATTTCTTTCTCGGAATTAGTAGACCGTTTGATTCAATTAGCTCTCTGAGGGCCACGGGGAGAAATCTTGAATCGCGAACCTTAAACGGCGAACTACCAAGAATAAAAAATAAATTATTCCGCAGGTTATATATCCTTGCCTGCGGAAACGAGATAAGATTGTAGAGCGAGCAGTTTTTGGGATAAAACCAAATTTTCGCTGCCAGCTCAACAACTGGGGAGTTTCCATTAGGTAGGTATAAATAAATGCAAAATAAGATGAGTAAAGGAGAGGGACAAACATTAGGGTTCAACTTAACTCTAGAATCTCAGGTTTTAAATCCGTTAACTTAAATGAGACCTTTCACTAAATTACCGCAGTGGTGGATTTATGGATTGTTATTTCCCCTAGCAATACTCAACTGCTGGTTAGCCCTCCTAGTCTTTGAATATTTTCGCGCCCTGATTACTGTTTTAGTCATCGCTACAGTGCTGTCTTTTTTGCTAGATTACCCAGTCCGGTTTCTGTCTAGCTATGGCATGAAGCGCGATCGGGCAGTTTTGTCAGTATTATTTGTTACTTTATTCGTACTGGTGGTTTTAGGCCTGACTCTCGCTCCGATTCTACTAACTCAACTCACCGAACTTGCAACCAGACTGCCGACTTGGATCGTTTCTGGTACCGAACAGATTGAAGCCTTCCACAAGTGGGCAGAAAATCGGAATTTACGCATAGATGTTAGTGGTTTGACTACTCAATTGAGCGATCGACTTTCGGCTCAATTGCAGTCTCTAACTGGGGAAATTCTGAAATTTGGCTTAGGGGCGGCAGACAGTCTATTGAACTTTCTCCTCACAATAGTTCTGACATTTTACTTGCTGTTGCATGGCGATAAAGTTTGGGAAGGTTTGTTTAAATGGTTGCCCTCCAAGCTGAGTCTCCAATTGCGAGAATTGCTACCGCGAAGCTTTCATAACTACTTCGTTGGACAGGCAACTTTAGCAAGTTTAATGGGACTTTCCATGACGGTTGCTTTTTTAATTTTGCGAGTTCCCTTCGGGCTATTGTTTGGTTTGGGCGTGGGTGTAATGACTCTAATTCCCTTTGGAGCACCTTTTAGTATTTGCATGGTTAGTTTGCTAATCACACTTAATAACTTTTGGCTGGGAGTGACAGTTTTGGCGGTGGCTACAGTCATCGATCAATTAATTGAAAATGCAGTAGCCCCTAGGCTGATGGGCAGTTTTATTGGTCTCAATCCCGTCTGGATTTTAGTTTCGCTGCTGGTGGGAATTAAGGTGGGTGGAGTAGTTGGTTTGTTGGTGGCTGTGCCGATGGCTGGTTTTATTAAGAATGCTGTTGATGCTGTGGAACATTCCAGAAACCTCTCTAAAGAAAGTAATTCTGGAGTTTTTGTTGAGTCTGCCGATCGATAAACTGGCTAATTTCGTTGTCAAAAGTGTGAAAAATTCCTGGCGAATGCGGAATCTCCACGTCAGGGGCCGTAGTTTTGATTGTTGAAGCATCAGGCAATTAGCCAGTGCTGCCTGAGTTCGGCTCCAAATCTCCGCCACCGGTGGAAACCAAAGTTGACCATACCTAGCACGGTTTCTACCCCAAGGTGTAGGGTAAATCCCCCAAACAAACAGAGGTAAGAAATGCTTCAATTTAAGTTAAAGCTTCTTTCGTTTGATAGCAACCTTATCGATGTCTCCCGAATTTTTTCCTGGGTCTAACCATTGATTATCTTGCTTCTGCCATAACTTAATTTAGTAGGTACTACCAATGAAAAACCCTAATTATAATTACCGCTCTGACTCGAATCAAATCAATATTACGGAAACCCAAAATATGCCTAATCAAACTCAGCATCATCGCCGTTTGTCTTTACCGAAAAAATTGGCTTTTTTATCCTTGATTTTGCTCGGTTCCAGCGCCACTGTTGGGTGCAATGCCCTCACTGCCCAAGCTCCTGGGAGTTCTAATGCTATCAAAGCTGAAACCTCAAGTCCAGCGCCAATAGCAGCAGTTCCTGTGAATATACTGCCCTCTCAAGACTCTAATTTTGTGACAAAAGTAGTGCAGCAAGTCGGCCCGGCAGTGGTAAGGATTAATTCCTCTCGCACAGTGAAGAGCCAACAACCTGATGTTTTAGAAGATCCATTTTTCCGTCGTTTCTTTGGCTCAGAATCTCCGATTGCGCCGGAAAATCGGGTCGAACGGGGTTCGGGTTCGGGTTTTGTTTTTGGTTCCGATGGTCGCATTTTGACTAACGCTCACGTTGTTGATGGTGCCGATACGGTGACGGTAAAACTGAAAGATGGTAGGGAATTTGTCGGCAAAGTTTTAGGTATAGATACAGTGACAGATGTGGCTGTTGTTAAAATTGAAGCTAACAATTTGCCTGTGGTTAGTTTGGGTAAATCGGAAGAGTTGCAGCCGGGAGAATGGGCGATCGCGATCGGCAATCCCCTCGGTTTGGACAATACTGTAACTGTGGGGATTATTAGCGCTACAGGTCGCTCTAGCTCGGATGTGGGTGTTCCCGACAAGCGCGTCAGCTTTATTCAAACTGATGCTGCGATTAATCCTGGTAATTCCGGTGGCCCATTGCTGAACCAACGGGGTCAAGTTATTGGCATGAATACGGCGATTATTCAAGGTGCTCAGGGATTGGGTTTTGCTATTCCGATCGATCGAGCGCAACAAATTGCCGAGGAGTTAGCAACAACAGGTAAAGTCGAACATCCTTATCTGGGCGTTCGGATGTTGAGTATTACTCCCGAAGTCAAGGCAGAATTTAATAAAAATCCCAACACTAAATTGAGGCTGACTGAAGATCAAGGTGTGTTAGTTTTGGGAATTGTGAAAAATTCTCCGGCGGCAAAAGCTGGTATTCGCGTTGCTGATGTGATCAAAAAAATTAATGGCCAAGAAGTCAGCGATGCTGGTAGCGTACAGCAAATTGTGGAGAAAAGTAAGGTTGGTAGCGATATGCAGCTTGAGTTAAGTCGTGGCGGACAAACTTTGACTGTGGCTGTTAAATCTGGTGCTTTTCCAGCGAATCAGAAGCAGCAGTAGCATCTAAAAAATAGGACACCCAGAACCCCAACTTCTTCAAGAAGTCGGGGTTCTAATCGTTTCACCCGTGGGTAAGTCCTATTGGTATAATTGACAAGTATTTATATTTGTTATTAAGAGGTAGAAACATGGCTCAGATTAATCGGCGGCGTCCTGAAAATATTAGTGGTAATTTTTATGTAGATAGTACCTGCATTAGCTGCGATACTTGTCGGTGGATGGCCCCGGAAGTATTTGTGGAAGTGGGAGAACAATCAGCGGTTTACCATCAGCCAATTAACGAGACTGAAGAAAGGCGATCGCTCGCAGCTCTTTTGTCTTGTCCCACAAGTTCGATCGGCACTGTTGACAAACCAAAAAATATCAAGGAAGTTCAGCAACATTTGCCATCACTCGTAGCAGAAAATATCTACCACTGTGGCTACCATTCCGAGAAATCCTACGGTGCAGCTAGCTATTTAATTGTGCGCCCAGAGGGCAATATTTTGGTCGATTCTCCTCGTTTTGTGCCGCCGCTAGTTAAAAATATCGAAGCAATGGGGGGGATTCGCTATCTGTATTTGACTCACCGGGATGATGTGGCAGATCATCAACAATACCGAGACCATTTTGACTGCGATCGCATTTTGCATAGTGACGAAGTTAATGCGGGCACTCGCAGTGTAGAAATTCAATTGTCTGGGAACGAACCGCATCAAATAGCAGATGATTTGTTGATTATTGCAGTACCTGGTCACACGAAAGGTCACACGGTTTTACTTTACAATAACAAGTTTTTGTTTAGTGGCGATCATCTCGCTTGGTCGGAAAGTTTGCAGCATTTGATTGGGTTTCGCCAAGTCTGTTGGTATTCTTGGGAGGCACAAATCAAATCGATGCAGAATTTGGCTAATTATGACTTTGAGTGGGTGTTGCCGGGGCACGGTCGCAGGTATCATGCTCAGGTGGAAACTATGCGAGAGCAAATGCAGCAGTGTATTGCTTGGATGGTCGATGCTTAATGGGAGCAGTTTTGTCATTGATGATTTTACCCGATCGCCTAAACTGGATTTTTTTGCCCCCATTCATGTTATGGGGGCGGGTTTTACAGGATAAATAAACCCGCCCCAATTAAGGGACTTAAGCTACTAAAAAAGCCGCACACTCCACATGAGAAGTCTGAGGAAAGAAATCCGCAGGCTGCACCCGCACCAATTTATAATCCCCATTTTCACACAAAATTTTCAAGTCGCGAGCCAAAGTAGCGGGCTTGCAGCTAATATAAACAATCCGACTCGGTTTAATTTGCTTAATAGTTTCTAAAACCGAGCGATCGCACCCCTTACGCGGCGGATCTAACAACACAATATCCGGCACAACATCCAACTGTGGCAGTAACTTTTCCACAGTTCCCACCTTAAATGTCACATTTGTCAAGCCATTTAATTCAGCATTTAAATCCGCTTGGGCGATCGCCTCAGCTTGCACTTCCAAACCTACAGCTTTTTGCACTTGTTTCGCCAGCGGCAAGGTAAAAGTGCCAATCCCGCAATAAGCATCCACCAAAACCTCATTTCCCTGCAAATTCAATTCCGCTACAATCGCCTGCAACAAACCCTCAGCCGCCTCTGTATTCACCTGAAAAAAAGTATCCGCCCTTAACTGAAACTCCAAACCAGCAAACTCTTCTCGCAGATAAGCACGACCGGCAATACAGCGAGTTTCCGCACCAAAAATCACATTAGTTTTGGCAGAATTGATATTCAAACAAACACCAGTCAGTTCAGGATAGCGCTTCAACCAATCAGAGGCTTGGGCTTCCAATCCGGGCAAATCTCCTGTCCGAACGATTAAAGTTAGTAACATCTCCCCGGTGCGTCGTCCAATTCGCAAAGATAAGTGACGCAATTCTCCTGTATGCTGCTTTTCATCATACACAGGCCAATCCCGCCAGTGTATGTCTTCTTTCACCTCTTTTAATAAAGGATTAAGTCTGGGGTCTTGGACTGGACACTGATTCAAATTAACTAATTTGTGAGTGCTTTTTTGATAGTAACCCGCTTGAACTTGACCTGTGACAGATATGCCTAAAGGATAGGTTGCTTTGTTGCGGTATCCCAAAAATTGAGGAAAATTATCTATTTTTCCGGCTAAAATTTCATCTACTCGCAAATCGCTAAAGCCGCCAATGCGTTCTAAAGCTTGAATGACTTGATTTTGTTTAGCTGTAAGCTGATAATCATAATCTACGTGCTGCCACTGACAGCCGCCGCACTTGTCTGCGACAATACAGTTGGGTCGGATGCGGTGTTCCGATGCTTCCAGAAGCGTGTCCAACTTACCTGTAGCATAGGTGGATTTGACTTGCAGGAGGCGGACGAGAACTCGATCGCCCGGAACAGTGTCAGCCACAAACACCACAAGCTGACCAAAACGGCCAACTCCGTCGCCGGTATCTGCCAAGTCAGTAATCTCTATTTCAATCAGTTGACCTTGCTGGCAAGGGTTTACCGATTTCGATTTGGGTATGGGGAATTTAGATTGGTTCATTAATATTGTTCTGAATGCTTTAAGGTAGAAGCATTTTAAATCTATTATCCCATCAAAATAGGACTTAGGCAAAAAAAAATTTTGAGTAATAGGTAATAGGTAATAGGTAATAGGTAATTGGTAATTGGTAATTGGTAATTGATAATAAATATCTCCCATAATTAAAGCGCAACCTTTCAGTCAGGTTGCGCTTTTTTTTAAGAAACTAATATAGCGTAATAGGTAATGGGGCATGGGGCATGGGGTATAGGGTATAGGGCCTAGGGCATTACTAATTACCAATTACCAATTACCAATTACCTATTACCAATTACCAATTACCTATTCTCGCTCCTACCTCCTATGAGAGAGCGACAGACTATAATAGTCCCCTCAAATTAGTGAGCAGAACCGTTACCATGATACTTGTCGCTGTCGTAGAAGCCGTTTTTTGTGCCGAAGAATAAACAGCACACGGTGAAAACGGCTGTCAAGACTGCTAAAACTAACTTAACGTCCATAATTTACCTTCTTTGGTTCAGTGAGTGGAAATACTCAAATTGTAGAGTCTTTTTGGCTAGCGCGGCCATCTACTAGGGTAGCGCCAGATTTACTTGGCTGTAGTCTGGTGCGAAAGTTTCCTGACGGGGAGACGATTCGGGCCATGATTGTGGAAACCGAAGCCTATGGGCCATTCGATCCCGCTTGTCACGCTTACACGCGCCGAACTCCTCGCAACGAGGCGATGTTCGGCCCTGCGGGGAGGATTTATGTTTACCTAATTTATGGGATGTATCATTGCTTGAATGTCGTAACGGATGCAGACGGAGTTGCTAGCGCTGTGTTAATTAGAGCTTTACAGCTAGATGCAGTTCCCCAAAGATTCTCCCATCTCCCCGAAAAGGTGCGATCGCGCCTCGCCTCTGGGCCTGGCAAACTGTGTAAGGTACTTGAGATCGATCGAACTTGGAATGGTTTAGCTTTGGGTACGGGGGAAGCGCTGCGGCTAGAACACCGGAGTGAGGAATTTCAGCAGGCGATCGAGTCAGGTACGATTAATATCGTGCAAACTTCCCGCATTGGGATTTCTCAAGGAATTGATTTACCTTGGCGTTGGTATATAGGGAACTATCCGGCTGTGTCTAAATTCTAGTAATCTCAAAATGTCAGTGTAAATTTTGTCACTTATCTGAATCAAATTATGGCTTACTCTTCTGAAAATCCGATCGTACAACTCAAGAAATGCCTAACCCTAGCCCAGGATGTTAGCAGTCACGCCGAAGCGAACCGAGCCTTCGAGCAATTATGTGGGATTATCGATGCTGAAAACCCAATGGCGGCGCAACTTTTGGAGATGTTATGGCAAGAGGCGATTATAGCTAGGCGATCGGCTTTATTTTGGCAACAAATGAGCGATGTTGAGAAAGATATGGCTAATAAAATGATGGAAAATATGACGCAGATGCGGCAAAACTATTTGCGGTTAATGCAAGAAATGTAAGAATTGGGGAATGGGGAATGGGTAATTGCTAATGGGTAATTAGTAATTGCCCAGACTCAGCCCGGAAACGAAAAAAGCGAGTAATATCGTTTCCGGTTGCATCGGAATAATAAAATCGAGTCAACAGTTAACACTCAACCATTCAGTTTTTTGACCCGCCCGTCAACAGTCAGTAGGGGCGGTGCCCCCGTGCCCGCCCTCTTAATAGTCAACAGTCATTCCGGTTGTACCTGAATTGATATAAAACAAGCGGATTTAACTGCGGCGAGACTCATCGTCCACCAGGCAATATGTGCATATTGAGCGCAGTCGAACCAAGTAAAAATAAAAATGAGATAAGCAATATACGAAATTCTTCATAAGACGTAGAAACCACGCCTGTCCACAGAGGTTCTAAAAATCTCCAGGGTGTCATACCTCCATCAATTTTTCCTGTTTGAGAGTGGTTCTTATAAGTAAATCGAACACTATATATACCTGGTTTCAAATTGCACAAAGTCCAAACTCCACCACTACCGTCATAGCCTGTAAGTCCAAGCTGGAAGCCACGCCAACAGAACTTGGCATTTATAAAAAACGTCAAAGTTTCTTGTGGGAGAAGTAATAAAAAGTCTGATTCTGTCGGTGTTTTGGTTGCATTCCTAGCATAGCTTCGTTGGATTGATTCCCCATCTGCTCGTTTTAGTTCTGGAGACAAATGGAAACAAATAAACCGATAGGATATTGAGGAATTGTTGGTAATGCGAATCCCAAACTGTACGGAGTTTTTAAGACCCTTGATATTTGAGATTGTTAGCTCTCGCTCTGGGACTAAAGTTTCAAACCGGACGCCATCAACTTCAACGACATTGTTATCACTTGATTCTTCTATGGTCATGATGTCTGTCCTCCTTATTGCTTTATCCTAAGAGTGTGGCAGTAGCGCCGGAGCTGATTTAAAACTTGTTTGCTAAAATTATTTCCGAATTTTATCACAACATAAAAGCTCACCACAATCCGAAATTTTACTGACTTTAGTGACATCCAGAGAACGAAATTAAATTTTACATAGTAATATTAGCTACGCCAGAATGAAGATTTCAGATAAATTTTGAGTTTTGTATATAAAAATTTTAAAAGCATACTATTTTCTGTGGGAAAAATGAGTTGACAGACAGACAACTACCTAAACCCTGACTTGACTATTCTTGGTTTTTCCGGTTTTTGAATCTTTTAATTACAGGCAAGGGCGAAGCATGACCGCAGACAATTTATTAGTGAAAACCAGAGAGTTACTGCGGTCATGCTATAGCCAATACGAATATATTTGCAAAATGAGATGCACCCCTTACTTATCGCACACAGACCAAAGAAACCGGATTTTTCCCCACACCGCAATTACCAACTTTTCCTACTTCATTAAAGCAGCGCCGCGGTTGTAAAGTTCCCGCGCATAATCAGTCCAAGTTCCCTGTCCCCAATAGCGGAAACAACTTGTTTGCACCAACAAGTTGTAAAGCAAAGCTTGTTGATATTCAAACTGCTTAGTAACTGCCGCATCTTCCTGCACCAGGGGGTCGTACTTTTGGTGAAATGCTGCGCTGAGTTGATTCATCGGTTCCAAGACATTTTCATAGCCTTTCACCCAACTCAAATCATTTGTCCAAGAAGCACCATCCATGTGAAAATTATGGTCTGTTTGCTTGATTTGCGCGATCGCACTTTCCACTTTTTCCGGTGTCGCACTATCAGCATCGACTAATTGCCAGATTTTGTGCTGGTTAACCCCCTGACAAACAGGATAATCATCAGGATTAACCCCCGCCGCTTCAATGAGTTCCAGATATTCAGTACCATTTAAACCGACAACACCAGATTTTCCGCCACCTTGTTCCCGGTTTTCGTGCCAAGCTTTCATAAAAGCACTGGGGAATTCATTCATCATCACGCCGCCATTTTCGCCATCAGCAATCTGAGTGACTAAAGAAGGAATTGTAATATTGCCAATTTGCTGTTTATTCCGTCCTTTTGCTTCGTAATAAGGCTGCATTTGACCGACCAATTTTGTATCAGAACCTTGGGTTTTAATCAAAGCCGTGATACTGATGGTTTCGCCGTGAGAATTGCGCGCCATCAAACGGTTGGGAATGTATTTTTGGTCTTGGGACAATCCCGAACCATCAATGTTTTCGACAGAATGTTCCTGCACCATCAGCCAGCGGTAGCCGCATTCTTTCAAAGCTTTGATGTATTCATAAAGCGTGTCAGGATGATTGGGAAAGTGCATTTCTGGGGGCGAAAAACCTTTGACGCGCTTCAGGGCATCTATGCCAAAAATGGCAGCAAAATGATGTTGCCATGCTTGAATGTGGAGTTTGATGTCGGGAATGGGAGTCGAAGGAATAACGGCATGACTCCACATTGTCCCCAGCCATTCTACGTGAGGTTGATATTGTGGATCGCAGGTAATTCGCTTGAGATTATCAAAAATATCGTCACGTCCCATTTGGCGCAATCCCCACAGTAAATTGCCCGAATAGTCAAGCATAATGCGCGGGTTGCAACCTTCAGCAATCAGTTGGGGAATGAATTCGCCCATGCGGGAATAGCACCAAGCAAAGACTCCGGCGTTGTGATTGTCTCCTTGGTTGGGATGTTCAAACATATGCTGAAGATTGCAGATTAGTTCGCCGTTTGCACCGGCTGGAATTGTGGGTTGGTGCATATGCAGGGCGCAGGCGAATCCGGCTTGAATGTTTTCGAGGCGCAGATTTGTGGTAGGTAGAAAGACTGGTTCGTTGCTATTGACTGCGGCACTAATTTCTGCTTCATGGCCGCAAATACTGGGTAATCCTGATTTGATTTCTTCTAAAATTGGTAAATTCGGAGATTGTGCGATCGCAGGCATAAAACTTTCCTCAATATTTGTGGAGCGGTAGTGTCTGCTATTGCTAAAATAGCGGTAAAATTTAAGGGTAGCAGAATCTGCCTGCCAAAGCATTTATCCTTGATTTTATTCTGTTTTTAACCGATCGCAAAAATGCTTAAATGTGGAACAGTCTAACTAACCTGCGACTGCTGTCGCCCTCCATACCAGCACTTGTGAAAGTAATGGTTTTTTTCTTGACTTGGACTTGTCTATGGTTGCCGATCGCCATTATGGTCGCGATCGCCCTAAAATGGCAACCACCCCAACCCTTGGGAAACAAAAAACTACCATTAGTAGCTTCCCTCTACCTCCTAGTCCCCTTCATTTTATGGGCGACAACCTGGATAGAAAGCGTGTCCTTTGCCGACTGGGGTTTGTTTTGGCAACCCACAACCTTAATCTCTGCAATGCTAGGATTAGGATTAGGGGTAATCAGCTTAGCTATTTTATTTGGGTTACAATTAACCTGGGGTTGGCTCGAACTAAAAAGTAGCGAAGTTGAAAGCAAAACCAGCAAAAAAATCCTTAATCCTTGGGCTTCTATCCTCAATCCTTCTACTCTCATGATTTTGTTGTTAGCACTGTGGATTAGTGCGACAGAAGAGTTAATCTTTCGCGGCTGTTTGCCAAATTTACTGCAACAAGATTACTCAATAATCATAGCAGCAGCGATCGCCAGTTTCATTTTCGCGATCGCCCACCTGATCTGGGCTCCTAAAGAAACCATACCTCAACTTCCTGGGTTGTGGCTGATGGGGATGGTTTTAACCCTAGCTCGCGCCGTAGATAATGGTAGTTTAGGTATGGCGATCGGACTCCATGCAGGCTGGATTTGGGGGATAACCATGGTCGATACAGCTCAACTAATTAAGCCTAGCCAAAGGGTTCCTGAATGGATTACAGGAATAGCCGAAAAACCCTTGGCTGGTGTCACTGGAATTCTGTTATTAATAGGAACAGCAGCCCTACTCTTTGTTATTCCAAAGGGAATCATCTAGGATTTATGGCAAATTTGGTTGTATCGGAATGATTTAACCACAGAGGGCGCAGAGAACACAGAGGAAGAGAAGAGGGAGAAACTGGGTTTTTGTAAATCTGCTGAAATCTGCGGTTAAATCATTCCAGATTAATCTAAAAGGCGATCGATGGTAACTATCGAAACTGGCCGCAAGGAATCGAAACGAGTCAAATTCACTCCCTGCAAAGAACGGGATAGCTGCACTTGTACAATGCGATAATTCCAGTGGGGTTCCCGACGCACTCGATCGCCCATCCAACTCAACACAGTAGCAATATCTTCCAAAACATCCAAAACTAGCACGATGCAACCCCCAGGGAGCAGGCGCAGGGCGCAAACACCCAAAATTTTAGTCAATGCTGGGCCACTACAGCCAATAAAAATTCGGTGCGGAGGACGTAAGCGGTGCAAGATTTCCGGGGCGGTGCCGTGAATCGAGAGCAGATTTTGCAGTCGAAAACGGGTGCAGTTGAATTCGATCGCAGAGGTACCAGAAACTGTTTGTTCGATCGCATAAACCTGAGACTGGGGGAATAAGCGAGCAATTTCGATGGACACAGCGCCATTCCCAGCACCGACATCCCAAACCACCTGTTCTCGTTGCAAAGCCAATTGCGCTAATACTAACACCCGCACTTCCCGTTCCACCGTCAAACCAGGGCGATCGCCACAACCAATAAAAGCCCCATCCGGTATACCCAACAAAGGCAACTTTTCCAAATCCAAAGATGCCGCCTCCATCGGCGGTTCCCGCAGCATCACCACCACACTCAGCGGTGCAAAAGACTCTTCCAGCAAAGCTGACAGAGGTCTCGGCCCCACCCGCTCGTCCGCAGACCCCAAATTTTCACAAACCCAAAATTCGTAGCGTGTAGGCAAATCTAGAGCTTGCACTAAATTTGCTAGTGCAGCCGGAGTGTGAATTTCATCTACTAGCGCCGCAATCTTCTCGACACCGAGTTTAAGTTTTGCCGTCAATTCCTCAAAATAAAGTCCCTGGGAACCCACAAAGTGTGCATCTTGCCAAGGAATTTTCAAGCGATTAAAAGCCAACTGCACGCAACTGACGTGGGGGTGAAAAATCAATTTTGCTGCTGGTAATTGAGCAATTAACAACTTTCCCCAGCCGTAAAACAGGGGGTCGCCCGCCACCAAAATTACAATGTGTTGCTCCGAAGTGGTGGATGGGGGTGAAAAAGTCTCTCCATCTGGCTCTAAATTCCCATTTAATGCCAGCCAGCGCCGAATTTCGAGAATTATGGTGTTTAAATCTTGTAACACCCAGCGCTCGCAGGATTCTTGGGAAAAATAACTTAAATGGCGATCGCTCCCTACTACCAGAGCGGCCATTTCTATAACCTGCCGTGCCGATGCACTCAGCCCAGCAGCTCCATCTAAACCGATACCAACTACGTGTACTGTCACTTTTTCAGCAAAAATAAAAAAACTAGACTAGCTAATTTTTCCTGATTAATTATATTTTTGTATTTGAATCTGTTACCAAGCCAAAATAATTAAACCATTTCAGGGGCAATGGGGAGAATGGGAGAGGGGGAAAATCAACCCTCTCCCTTCCTTCCCCGTTGGTTAAAATTCAAAAACAGGCCAGTCTGGTTCCCGATAATAGCGGTTCATGTCGTCAAACTTCCGCAGTTCGGCTCGGTGTACGGAGAGTTCTTGCGGCGTATCCAGCCATCGATCGTTTAACTCCGACAGCAAAGCACAGAGGCGATCGCGGTCTAGGTTGGGCCCGGTGTTCCCGAAATAACCTAGAGTAATGTGTGCTGTAAAGTGATATTGCTGTTCAATTCCCAAACCAATTAAATCGGGATTTTGATAGATCGATCGACGCAACTCTAGAATTTGCTTGTAAGAGTTTTCGTCCGTCGGTGCCATACACACACCTACAGCTCTCGTCATCACCATAAAACCCAGCACTATCCAGCGAATGGGAGTACCGCCAGCCTGGACTGGTTTTGAGGTGGCAAAACCATCGGCCATGCGCGATCGTAGTTGCGCCTCAAATTCAGGATTTTTATCGGAGGCATCTTGAAAAGCACTGCTCCAAATCAAATCTGCCACCGTTAAATGGAAGCTATCGGGAGGTAGTGGGATCAAGGAACCCGGATGAAGTTCCTGCAATAGCCGTTGTTGACAAGAGTGCAAGTTCTCATAGAGTGCTGCATTTTCTCCATCTTCCCCGGCCGGTGGCGTAATCACCGAATAGCCGGGAAAAGGCACTGCAACTTTCACACCAGTTTCGTCCAATTTAAACTTGGGAGATTCCTGGATGTGCTCTACTTGGGACTTGTAGGAGTCCAGCAGCGTCAGTCGCGCTACCCTATTTACATAAGCTTGATAAGTATCGTCCAATCTCTATTTCCTCGTGCTAATTATTGACACTATCCGGCGTGAACGCGCGGGGATTCTTCAGGAACTACTAAATTGCAATTCTTAAAGGCATTGTCTAACTACCCCTATACGTTCAAAACCACTGACTTGCGTCATGGCAATTACGCTTACTTTTAGTACAGTTAGAAATGCTTTCGTTCGCACTTTTCAACACTAGCCAGTCCGGTACGCTCAACATATAGAATCTTTAACTATTCGCAATAAACTAAGTATAATACACCATTATTCGGTGGCTTTGTGCTAGAAATGCAAATTTACCTTTTTTGGGGAGAAGACGAGTTTGCGATGGGGCAAGCTGTGACCAGTTTACGCCAAAGTGCCGTCGATCCCAACTGGGCTAGTTTTAACTATGACAAGATTATGGCCGATCGCGCCGAGGCTGTCGTTGAAGGACTCGATCGAGCTTTGACACCTCCCTTTGGTACAGGTAGCCGTTTTGTCTGGCTGGCCAATACCACTGTCACCCAACAATGTTCTCCAGAACTTTTAGCCCAATTGGAACGGACTCTGCCAGTTATTCCCGACTCAACCGTGCTGCTGTTGACATCGGCAAAAAAACCCGACAGTCGCCTCAAGTCTACCAAGTTACTCAAAGAGTTCGCCCAAGTGCGGGAGTTTTCGCCGATTCCGCCTTGGAATGACAAAGAATTAGCTCAGCGGGTGCGTCAAGTCGCCGCCGAAATGGGGGTAAAGTTGACGCCCACGGCGATCGAATTTTTGGCCGAATCCATCGGTAGCGATACTCGATTGCTCTACAGCGAACTCGAAAAATTGCTACTGTTTGCTGGAAACCGCAGTCAACCTCTGACACCGGAGGAAGTGGCAGCATTGGTCAACTGTCACGCCCAAAATACATTCCAGCTAGCGGATGCCATTCGCCAAGGACATACGGAGGAAGCTTTAGATTTATTGGCCGGTTTAACCGGGCGCAACGAGTCTGGATTAAGGATTGTGGCGGGATTGACCAGTAAGTTTCGCCTTTGGCTTTGGGTCAAGGCCATGATTGCATCGGGCGATCGGGACGATCGAATTGCTCAAGCTCTAGACCTCGGCAATCCCAAACGAATATACTACTTTCGCCAAGAAGTCAAAAACGCCAGCTTAGAAAAACTACAAAAAACTTTACCTTTATTGCTAGAGTTGGAAGCCTCTTTAAAGCGAGGGGCAGAAGAAAAATCAACCCTGCAAACCAAAGTTATAGAAATTTCCAGCTTGTTTGGCTAACGGGCAAAAAATTAATTGTTATAAGCCTAAGTTTCGGATAAAAAGTGAATTCCAAAAAGCTCCGTATAAACCCTGTATCCACATCCAAATATTCATGATAATTTTAGTGCATATTTTCCACGAAAAACAGTATTATTATTTCTCTCTTCTCTTTCTCTGTGTCCTCTGTGTTCTCTGTGGTTTAATCATTCCGATACAACGGTCAACGATAGGAACCTTTTACCGATGTAAATGGTAGAAGAATGATTGTGAACTTGTGTTGGGATATTACAAATATACTTTGGTTGAATATCCCGGAGAGTCGAGTGGGAGTTGTAGAAAGTTATTTGGACTGATGATAATTGGTGCGGCGGTGTGGTTCTGGTTTTTCCGCTGATTTTCTGGTAATCCAGAGGGGGAAATTATGAAGTATTTTTTGCGGTTTTTATTGGGTTTAGTAATTTCTGCGACCGTGCTAGTAACCTATGGGAGTATACAAGGTGTTGGCAATCAAAATTCCAAATTTGAAAAGGTAAGAAACATAGAATCTAGAAAATCTAAGCGGAGCAATAACGTTAAACAAGATGGTCTCCAACTGAAAATGGAATGGCCAAAAATTGTGGCAATATCTATTCACGAAAACAAGCCCGGTGTCACTGCTAAATTTAGCTTTACTGTCAGCCTGACTAATAATACACCAGCCCCTTTGTTGAATTCCGCAATAGTAATTACTGCTATTGTCGGTTGGTTTAGGAGATTTATCACAACTAAACTAACTGTAATTACTTGGATAGATTTAGTCTGATTCATTTTTCATCATGTGCGATCGATCCCTAGTCCTCTCTTATTGATGCTGGTAGTGTTGACAAGGTTCTCATTTTATGCTAAGTTGGGGTCACTGGTGACATTCTAAAAATTCCTTGTAGTTCCATGGTGAACCTTAAATAAGTTTAACTAAGTCTTGTATAGTAGATAATGTCATAAATAAATATTGTCCGGTAGCACCAATTTGAAGTAAAAAAGATGTGCATAGCTTTTATTATGCAGCTATAAGCCCCCCAAAAGAGCGCTAGCCATGACACAACAGAACCCGCGGGAACTTCTCAAGCAGGGCGATCCACAAGCCATTGCATCTAGCATCAACCGTACACTCAAACCCAAAGGCATCAACGCCGAAGTGACGCGGGACAACGGCTGCCTCCACATAACTCTGGAGTCAGGCAAAGTACCGGATCAAATGGTATTGGTGGATTTCATCCGCACGGGGATGACGAAGTTGGGACTAGAATCTATTCACACAGTACAAGTTTACGGGCGTCGAATCGGTGACAGCTCGCCGACATGGCAAGAGGAAATAGAGCTAATACCAGCATCTCCCATGCTTTATGAAGATGAGACTTCTATGCCTCACGAATCAGTAGGTTTGGATGATGTCGAACCCGAAAGTGAAGACTATTATCAAGACGAAGAGTTCGAGCAGGATGAAGACGATGAGGTAGACGACGAGGCAGAGGAAACTCCCCCTCCCAAAAAGCAATTCCCCAAATGGGCAATACCTGTAGGGATATTAGTACCCGTGATGGCCCTGGCTGGGCTGTTCTTTACAGGAAATCTACCATTTTTGAGCGGTTCTACCTCAGAACCCACCTCCCCAGAAGTTGCTTCGCCATCCCCAACAGCTACCTCTAGTGCACCCAAACCAGCCTCACCCTCTCCCAGCGCCTCTGACGGTGAGAAACCAGCATCTCCATCCCCCACACCCGTTCCCAATGCTGCTGCGAAGCCAGCAAGCCCAGCTCCGCTAGCAGCATCTCCTGCACCCACAGCAGCCTCTGGTACCCCCAAGCCATCTCCTGCACCCACAGCAGCCTCTGGTACTCCCAAGGCATCTCCTGCACCCACAGCAGCCTCTGGTACACCCAAGGCAGCCTCTGGTACCCCCAAGTCTGACCCTTGGAGGGAAGCGGTTAATCAGGCTCAGAGTGCAGCAATTCTGGCGCAAACCGCTCAGTCTCAAACTGAGTGGATCGCCGTAGCCAACCAGTGGCAGAAAGCTGTCGATCTAATGAATGCTGTGCCGACAACTAGCCCCAATTATCAAAAGGCTCAACAAAAAGCTACAGCATATAAATTAAATCTGGAAGTTGCTAACCGCAGGGCCGCCTCCGCGCCTTAGCAGTTTTAAGTGGTGAGTTGAATACTCAATGTTTGACACTTCAGGGCGCGTGAACGCACTCTTGATTCTTTATTCTACGAGCTAACTTACTTGCGACTGGATTTCTCCAACCAAAGTAGAGGTTAATTCTTCTAAAGCGTTGCTCGGCTCTAGTCCGAAAGCGATGCCCTGAGCGTAGCCGAAGGGTTCCGGTATGCCCTACCGTACCCAATCCTCGACTTAGGATGTTTCTAGCTGCGTTTTCATCTCTATCCATCGCACAACCACATTTACAAACTGGAGTTTAGACTAAACAGCTATTAAATCGCGATCGTCACCGCACTCTTGAACGGCAACGGTCGCTGGCGACAAGTTATGAGGCTCAACCATAAGATAGAAGTCCAGCGACCGTTGACGTTCTC
>JAHRFD010000053.1 GCA_020882975.1 Microcoleus sp. EPA2
CCACATCCCCATCCCCAACCACATCCCCATCCCCAACCACATCCCCATCCCCAACCACATCCCCATCCCCAACCACATCCCCGACTGCTTCCCCAATTAGCTATTCGGTGATTGTGTCCCAAGAAGCTACACCTCCTGTACTACCACCAACTTCGCCCACACCCACAACATCTCCCACAGCATCTCCCACAGCATCTCCCACAACATCTCCCACAACATCTCCCAGTCCCAATTCAACTCCTTCTGCGCCTTCAACTCCCAGAAAAACCTCGCGCATGGTAGTAATTGGCACATCTCAATTTGTGACCAATGGCTGGTTTGACCAACAACTAAATAGCGACGTGTTTCTTAACTCTGTCAGTTGGTTGAGTAAGCCAGACCAGCAAAGCTTTTCTATTAGTCCCAAAAAAGCTACTAACCGTCGTATCAACATGACTGTCATCCAAATAGGCATTTTAGTTTTAGCTTGGCTAATTTGGCCTTTACTCGGACTGGGAATTGGGACTGCTATTTGGTGGAACAGAAGATAAATCAGTTGACTGTTGTCAGTTGTTACTACTAACAGCCTCCAAAATTCCCAATTCCCCATTCCTCATTCCCAGTGACTATGAAATTGCAAAAGAATACATTAGTATTAATAGCGGTCGCACTGAGCTTAACAGGCTTGGTTTCGTTGTTCGAGATACAAGTAGCTCCCAAGCAAGAAGCGGCTAAGGATGAAAAACAGAGAATTTTTGCTTTTAAGTCCGATCGCATACAATTCTTTACAATAAAAACCGCCGAAAACATATTGACTTTTGAGCGAGTTTATGCAGTAAAAGGAGGTAAGTCAAGTTGGGAAATGAAAGTGCCGATGCAAGCACACGCCAATCAGGCATCAGTAGATTTTTTGTTAGACAGGTTGGGGACAGGAAAGAGCGATCGTACAATTAGTATCACCCCCGCTCAACTGCCAGAATTCGGCCTCGATCAACCCCAAGCTACAGTCACAGTAAAACTAGATAACCAGGAAACTCACCGCCTAGTTTTAGGGAAAACAGACTTTAGCGGCCGCTTTTTATATGCTCAAGCCAACCCGACCGAATCGCCATCTCAGAATTTGCCCGTAATTCTGGTACCTTTCGACTTTAAAAATGCCACTATGCGACCTTTGTCCGAATGGAAAAAAACACCAGAACCAAAAACAGACAAACAACCAAAACCTACTGTAAGTCCGAGTCCAGACAACAAAGAGGCCGAACCTAAATAAGACTACTTATAGTCCTGGACGCAGAAATCGGTTTTTTTTACCGAAAAAACTGCTTTTGAGCCTTTAACATCGCAAAAGCGAGTAAATCAAGCATTCCTCGCCTAAAATACAAAAAAGTTTAAGTTTAAACTGTATTAAGATAGCGTGCATTACCCCCAGGAACGGGCGAATATGTTTCAGACAGCACTCAACCAAGGTACTACAGCAACGGATACAGCGCTTGACGTTGAACTCCGCAAGGTCTTTAAGGTATTCAATGGCGAAACCGCAGTCCGCGGGGTTGACCTAGAAATCCATCAAGGAGAATTTTTTAGCATTCTCGGACCCAGTGGCTGCGGCAAGACTACCACGCTGCGGTTAATCGCTGGCTTCGAGACTCCCTCGGCGGGCGAATTGATGATTCGTGGTCAGTCCATGACCAACACTCCAGCCTACCGCCGTCCCGTCAATACTGTGTTTCAAAGCTATGCTTTGTTTGGTCACATGAATGTTTGGGACAACATCGCTTTTGGATTGCGGATTAAAAAACTGGGGAAAACGGAAATTGAAGAACGGGTACGGGAAGCTTTGCAATTGGTGAAAATGGAATCCTTCGCCAATCGGTTTCCCGGCCAAATGTCCGGCGGTCAGCAGCAGCGGGTGGCTTTGGCCAGAGCTCTGGTGAATCGACCAGCGGTACTGCTGCTAGATGAACCCCTCGGTGCTCTGGATTTGAAGTTGCGGAAGCAGATGCAGTTGGAACTCTCCAACTTGCATCAAGAATTGGGGCTGACTTTTGTGATGGTGACTCACGACCAAGAAGAAGCCATGAGTCTTTCTGACCGCATTGCAGTGATGAATGAGGGTCGAATAGAGCAAATTGGATCTCCTGAAGAAATTTATGAGTGTCCGCAGACGGCTTTTGTGGCAGATTTTATTGGCGATACCAATTTGTTTGCTGGTAAAGTAGAGTCGATCGACCGATCGACTCTCACAGTTCGCACTCCCGCCGGACTCAAAATAGTCGTCCAGCAATCCGATATGTGGAGTGGAGGAACAGACGACTCTGTAGTAGTCAGTGTCCGGCCCGAAAAAGTATATTTGAATCTTTACCAGCCGGAAGTCTCTGTCAACTGTTTTGAAGGCAGACTCAAAAATATCATGTACATGGGAACCCACGTTCATTACGTGGTGGAGTTGACCACAGGCGATAAAATGACGGTGCGACAACCGAATACCGGCGGCTCTTTCCCAGACCCGCACACGCCAATTTACGCTTATTGGGGAACTACTGATTGTCTCGCTTTAAGCGATAGAAAATAATTAGTCAGTTGCCAGTTGTGAGTTGTTAGTTGTCAGTTGTTAGTGGTCTGTTATTAGTTGTGAGTTGTTAGTTTCCATAACAACAAGTAACTAATCACAAATAACCAATAACCAACAACCAATAACCAATAACCCTTCGACCCTTCGACGACGCTCAGGGCGACGCCAATAACAAATAACCAATCTTTGAATCTGTGCCTCCCACTAATCTACCAATTTCCCAGATTTCCAGGGCTAATTCTACACGCCGTCAGTTCCTAAAAAATTCGGCGGCGACAATCTCCGGCTTAGCCCTTTCAAGTTGTGGCTGGCGGCTTGCAGACGTACAATCGGCCCCTCCAGTCAAAGGTAATGCTGACCAACTTTTCATCTATACTTGGGCAGGCTATACAGATAAGGCTTTGCTCGATCGCTTTGCCGAAAAAACAGGCATCCGCGTGATTGCAGATGTATTCGACTCCAATGAGGCGATGCTGGCTAGAGTTCAAGCCGGTGGTGGTCGCGCCTACAGCATCATTTATCCCTCTGACTACATGGTGATTCAGATGAAGGAGCTGGGGCTGTTGAGTCAATTAGAACACTCAATTTTGGGAGGGATCGATCGCCTCAAAAAACAATTCCAAAACCCTGTATATGACCCAGGAAACCGCTACAGCGTACCTTTGAGTTGGGGAACCACAGGCTTAATTTACAACAGCGAACAACTCAAAGAAGCTCCAACCGATTGGGACTATTTGTGGAAACACAAACAGGAGTTGACAAGGCGAATGACTCTGGCCAATGATGTTCGAGAAGTCATGGGTGCTGCGTTACGAATGCAGGGTTTTTCACTCAATTCTACTAACCCAGAGGAAGTCAAAAAAGCTTATGAGAAGTTGGTAGAATTAAAACCCGCGATCGCCTCTTTTACCACAGACGCATGGCGTCCACAAATGCTGACAGGAGATTTAAAAGTAGCTATGTGCTATTCTTCTGATGCTAATGAAGTAATTCCCGACAACGATAAATTGCGCTATGTTGTGCCAAAAAGCGGTTCTTCTCTGTGGACTGACACCTTAGTAATTCCTAAAGGAGCTCCCAATCCCGAAGCAGCTTATAAGTGGATTAACTTTATGCTCCAAGCAGATGTCGCTGCTTCTTTAGTAGAAAGGCTCAGTTTCTCAACTCCTTCGGAAGATGCTTTTAGTTTGCTGACACCGGAAGTTAGGGACAACCAAATTCTGTTCCCTTCCGAGGCTACTTTGAAAAACTGCGAAGGTGTAGCTCCCGTAGGAAAATTTATAGACGTCTACGATCGCTACTGGACTAAATTAACCAGTGGTTAATCTGATTTTTCCCCTAAATTTCACCTACATTTCTATTTACCGTGGGGTTGGGACGGCTTGAGGAGACGATCGATTTTAGACGATTACGGTTGGTGAATCCTTGCACCCTTCGACTACCCAACGGCTGCGCTGAGCGGGAATCGCCCGCCCCTACTAATCAAAAATCAGCAATCAAAAATCAAAACTATTATTTATGACTGTTTCCACCAAAGCTCCCCCTCCGATTCCTCCCCATGCTCCATCGAAGGCTGAAACTATCTCCCGGTGGTCATCCTGGGCAGGACCACTGGCATTACTGGGCCCTTCTGGCTTATGGCTGGCTTTATTATTAGTCATACCAACTATAGTCATTTTCCAACTGAGTTTGGTGCCGAATATTAAGCCGGGAGACTTGGTGAATCCTTCGGGAATTGCCAATTATCTACGAGTATTTGAGCCTCTGAATTTGCAGGTAATTGGTCGATCGGTCTTTTTTGCAACCGGGACTACCATACTGTGTTTACTACTCGGATTTCCTGTAGCTTACTGGATCGCCCTCAATGTCTCCAAAAAGTGGCGGAATTTAACTCTGTTGGGCTTTGTTTTGCCGCTCTGGACTTCTTCCTTGTTACGATCCTATGCTTGGATTACAATTCTGCGGCCTACAGGAGTGCTCAACTCGCTGTTGGCACTTATCGGTATTCCCCCAGTGGAATTGCTCAATCAAAGTTCAGCAGTTTTAATTGGCATGGCTTACAGCTATTTGCCTTACATTGTAACAATTCTCTACGCCTCTTTAGAAAAATTAGACCGCAGATTGCTAGAAGCATCTCAGGATTTGGGTGCAAATCCAGTAGAAACTTTTTGGCAAGTAACAGTACCCCAAACTATGCCGGGAATTGCCGCCGGTTCTTTGCTAGTATTTATTAGTTGTTTGGGTGATTTTGTCGATCCAGAGTTGCTCGGTGGCGCTTCCAGCATGACGGCGGCTCGTTTAATTTACAATCAATTTTTGGGAGCAACTCAAAATTGGGGGCTGGGATCGGCTCTGAGTATGGTATTAATTTTTGCAGTGAGTATTGGAATTGCACTTTTGCTAAAATATGGCGATCGCAATGCAATCTAAAGAAGTCATTAGTCAGTAGTTATTAGTCATTAGTCATTAGTTATTGGTTACTGGGTATTGGTAGCTCCTAACAAATAACAAATAACAAATAACAAATAACAAGTAACAACAACCGATTACCAATTACCAATTCCCGGTTAGCGAGATATGGAAAATACTACCGAAAATCTACAGGAGGAAATCCCCGCCGATATGTTGTATTTAAAACCTAAATTCAAGGTTTCTTGGCAGGTTGTATTTGCCGTTTTGATGTTTTTTTATATGTACCTGCCCATTCTGGTACTGACATTTTACAGCTTTAATAAATCACGTTTTAGCGCTGGCTGGGAAGGATTTACTTTAGATTGGTACGTTAAATTATTTAGCGATAGCCGCATTTTAATTGCCCTAAGAAATAGTTTAACCGTTGCTATTTGTGCAGTTGCCATCTCCGCTGTCCTCGGTACATTGATGGCAGTAGGTTTGTCCCGCTACCGCTTTCCAGGCAAGAATTTATATCAAGGAGTTGCCTACTTGCCGATTATTATTCCCGATATTGCCAGTGCTGTGGCGACTCTAGTATTTTTAGCAGCTCTGGCTATTCCTCTGAGTTTGTGGACAATTGTAGCTGCTCACATAGTTTTTTGTTTAGCTTATATTGCCCTAGCTGTTTCTACTAGATTAGCAGACCTGAACCCCTCTTTAGAAGAAGCAGCCTTGGATTTGGGAGCGACGCCAGTTGAGGCTTTTATTCAAGTTTTGTTGCCTCAATTATTACCAGGCATTATTTCTGGTTGTTTGCTCTCTTTTGTTCTTAGTATGGATGATTTCTTGATTGCGAGTTTTACCGCAGGTAGTGGCACTACAACTTTGCCAATGGAAATCTTTAGCCGGATTCGGACTGGGGTAAAACCTGATATTAATGCTCTCAGCGTACTGTTAATGGTAGGTTCGGGAGCATTGGCTTTTGCAGCGGAGTATTTGCGAGGCCGGGGTGAGCAAAAACGGGGTAATTAGTGATTAGTCATTAGTAATTAGTCATTAGTCATTAGTCATTGGTTATTTGTTATTGGTGAGGGTATACGAAGAACCGATAACAAGTAACCAGCAACCAATGCCCTATGCCCAATTACCCATTCGCTATTTCGCTGGTAATTTTACCTTACTTGCCAAACCGAGCGCTTCCAGCAATTGAATTGTCATCCAAGTAAAGTCAATTTCCCACCATTCCATCCCGTGACGAGCAGAATATTGATAAGCATGGTGGTTATTGTGCCAGCCTTCGCCATAAGTCAGAACAGCAACCCACCAACAGTTAGTAGAACTATCTTTGGTTTCGTAGGTGCGGTAGCCAAATTTGTGAGTAGCGCTGTTGACAAACCATGTGCAGTGATACACGAAAACTAAGCGCACAAATATTACCCAAACTACAAAGGGCCAGCCTGCTGCTAAGTAAAGCAAGACGCCAAAGGCGATTTGAATTGGCAAAAAGTAGTTTTGTAAAAACTGATAAAATGGGTCGCTAGCAATGTCTTTGGTGCAGCGGGGAATCTCATCGTGGGCGGGACCTTTATAAAACATCCAACCTAGATGACTCCACCAAAAACCTTGCTGAGCATTATGAGGGTCGATATTATTTTGGTCGGAGTGGGTGTGGTGCAAGCGGTGCAAGCCTACCCAATGAATTATTCCACCTTGACAAGCTAGAGCACCGCAAAAAGCTAGAAAATATTCTACAAATTTGGGTGTCTGAAAGCTGCGGTGAGTCAGGAGGCGGTGCCATCCAAGGGTGATTCCTAAGCCACCGGTTATCCAGTGCATAAATACTGTTAAACCCACTGCTGTCCAGTTGAAGTTAGCAGGAAGTAGGGCGAACAAAGCGCCGATGTGAACTCCGGCTAAAGCAATAATGTGTGTCCAATTGTATTGGAGTTTGTCTTGCGTTGCGATTGTCATTCGGTTTCAGATTTGATGTTTTAAATTGAGTAAAATTCAGATAAACTAGGTTAGATAAAGGTTAATAAACCCAAGCTAATCAAACATGAATTATGAAATGCTATACCTGAAAAGCTGTATAGCTTTTGTTGGTTAGGTTAGGTAATGGAAGTTTGATAAAAAATTGGTTATTAGCCCTCAGTCTACAACTAATGACTAATAACCTGTTACCCTCGATCGAACTTTACTTTTCTGCTATGTCTGCTAATTTGACTTTGGTTGCCAAACCCAGTGTTTGCAGCAGTTGAATTGTCATCCAGGTTAAGTCGATTTCCCACCATTGAAGACCGTGGCGAGCCGAGTATTGAAAGGCGTGGTGGTTATTGTGCCAGCCTTCGCCATAAGTCAGGACGGCAACCCACCAGCAGTTGGTGGAGCGATCGCCAGACTCGTAGGTGCGATACCCAAATTTGTGGGTAGCACTGTTCACCAGCCAAGTGCAGTGGAACACCACTACAATCCGCATAAACACGCCCCAAACCACGAAGGACCAGCCGCCTAATAAATAGAGCAAGACACCGAAGACTATTTGGATGGGAATAAAATATGCTTGCAGAAACTTGTATACTGGATCGTCGCCAATGTCTTTGGTAAAGCGCGGGATTTCAACTCTGATGGGCAGATCCGAGAGCATCCAGCCCATGTGGCTCCACCAGAAGCCTTGATTGGAATCGTGGGGATCTGTTTCAGTGTCAGAATGTATGTGGTGTAACCGGTGCATTCCTACCCAGTCGATCGGACCTCCTTCGCAGGAAAGAGTACCGCAAATAACTAGGAAATATTCTAGCCATTTGGGAGTTTGAAAACTGCGATGAGTAACCAGACGGTGGAATCCCAGAGTAATTCCTAAACCACCTGTTACCCAATGGAGGAATACTGCTAGCCCGATCGCAGACCAGCTAAAATTACTCGGCAGCAAAGCAAATAAAGCGCCGATGTGTAAAAAGGCCATAAAGCCTATGACAGGCCAATCAGGAGAAGTTTTTTTGGAAGTTGCAATCGTCATGAATATATTATGTTTACAAACTAAGGGCCGCATCTACGCGATAACGAGCTGTGCGCACACAAATGGTGAGCGAGGTATAGATGAATAGCGTTTCACGGCTACAGGAAGCAGAACAGGCACTCCTTCAGATTTTTTCTGGTATTGACGCGACAGTCAAGCAAAATCTTCAACGAGTCTTAAAAGCTTTTCGGGGCCACCGGGTTGGAGTCCACCATTTTGCAGGAGTTACGGGTTACGGTCACGACGATTTGGGTCGGGAGACGTTGGACGGCGTGTTTGCCGAAGTAGTTGGTGCAGAAGCGGCGGCGGTGCGAGTACAGTTTGTTTCGGGTACTCACGCGATCGCCTGTGCTCTGTTTGGCATCCTGCGTCCTGGTGACGAAATGTTGGCAGTGGCTGGGTCTCCCTACGATACTTTAGAAGAAGTCATCGGCTTGCGGGGGCAAGGTCAAGGTTCACTGATTGAGTTTGGCATTCTTTACCGTCAGTTGCCTCTAACTCGCGAAGGAAGTGTGGATTGGCAGGGACTGAGCTGTGCTATTTCAGCAAAAACTCGCCTGGTTTTTATCCAGCGCTCTTGCGGTTATTCTTGGCGGTCTAGTCTGTCTATTTCTGAGATTCAAAAAATCGTCGCCATAGTCAAACATCAGAATCCTAACACAATTTGCTTTGTTGATAATTGTTACGGAGAATTTGTTGAGGATTGTGAACCGACTGCTGTCGGTGCGGATCTGATGGCTGGTTCTTTGATTAAAAATCCGGGGGGTACCATCGTCCCTGCGGGCGGTTATGTCGCCGGGAGGGCAGATTTAGTGGAGGCTGCAACTTGTCGCTTGACGGCCCCTGGAATTGGCAGTAGTGGCGGTGCAACTTTTGATTTAAATCGCTTGCTGTTTCAGGGTTTGTTTTTAGCGCCTGGGTTGGTGGGTGAGGCGATCAAGGGAAATCATTTGACGGCTTATGTTTTTTATAAGTTGGGTTATCGGGTGAATCCGATTCCTTTGGCCAAAAGACGAGATGTGATTCAGGCGATCGAATTTGGTTGTGCTGATAAGTTAATTGCTTTTTGTCGGGCTGTTCAACAAAATTCCCCCGTTGGTTCCTATTTAGATCCGGTGCCTGCTCCCATGCACGGCTATGAAAGTAAGTTGGTGATGGCTGGGGGTACTTTTATTGATGGGAGTACGTCTGAGTTTTCGGCTGATGGGCCACTGCGGGAACCCTATATAGCTTTTTGTCAAGGGGGGACTCATTGGACTCATGTGTCGATCGCTCTTGAGGCTGCGATCGATGCTGTCGGGCCTGCCTCCGATCCTATCTCCCATAAATACTCAACAAACCGGGTAGTTGACTATTAACTGTTGACTTTGAACTTGCGCCGCCGTTGCCCATCGGAAATTATTGGGGTTGCGGCCCAATTCAGTCACACTTGAGTACAAAAGTCAACACCGTTTCATCAATTCCCTTCAATTGCAGTGGCTTATATTTAATAATTCTCTCCTCATCAACATAATCGGCCACCGCTGCGGAAATTAACACACTATTGGGTTCAGCAGCTTCTTGCAGTCGAGCGGCAATATTCACACTAGGTCCGATCGCAGTATAGTCCGATCGCTCCTCGCAGCCAAACATCCCCACCACCGCAGTACCCTGATGAATTCCACAGCGAAAACGCACCGCTGGCACGCCATTCTCCCCAACAATACCCTGTTCCATCCAACTTTGGTTAAGCTCATTAAGAGCTCGCAACATTTTCCTTGCAGCCTCCACAGCACGCCGCACTTGCTCATTGGGGTTGAGTTCTTCCGGCGCTCCAAATATTGCCATTACCGCATCTCCCACAAACTTATCTACCGTACCACCACTATCAAAAATTGCTTTAGTCATGGCCGCTAAATATTGATTCAACAACTCCGCTACTCGGCGCGATCGCAATGTATTGGAGAGGGCAGTAAAACCCACAATATCGCTAAATAAAATCGTAATCAATCGCGGTTCCGGGCGCAAATTCAGGGCCAAATCTCCCGCCGCCGCCGCTTTCACCATTGCCGGCGGCAAAAATCGGCGCAGTACCGACTCAGTTAAATAAGTATTCAACTGCTGGACACGGCGTTCGTTTTCCTTGAGAGCCAGCAAATTTCGCACTTCTGCCAATAATTCTCTGTCGTTAAAAGGCTTGGACAAATAAGCATCAGCTCCCCGTTCTACTCCTTCAATTCGAGTGTCTTCATCGGCTTTAGCCGTCAGTAAAATAGCAGGAGTTCCTTTCAATTCTCGATCTTCTCTAATCATCCGAATCAAATCTAAGCCCGACACTAAGGGCATCATCAAATCTGTAACAATCAAATCAGGGCGACGTTTTTTCGCTACTGCAAATCCCTCCTCACCATTGCGGGCAAGCAAAACCGAAAACCCTGAATCTCGCAAAATTCCCGATACATAAAAGCGTAAATCAGGATTATCATCAACCACCAAAACTGTGCCAACTGCTGTTTCTGAGCTTACGGATTGGAGGGTTTCCAAATTCTCGTTTTTGATTTCAGCATCAGACAAATCACCTTCTACATCTGCCAATTCCACCATTGCTTTTGATGAGTGAAATTCTGTTGGTATTTCCAGCACTTGTTCTAGAGGCAAATGGGTGGAGCCGAAGTGGAGCCAAACCGTAAAAGTAGATCCTTCACCGTAAACAGATTCTACGGAGATTTGACCACCGTGCATTTCCACTAATTCTTTGACCAATGCCAAGCCTAGGCCACTTCCTTCGTAGGAACGGCTGGCGGAACCTTCTGCCTGACGAAAACGCTCGAATAAATAGGGAATTTGTTCGGTGCGAATGCCGATCCCGGTATCTTTTACTTGCAGCAAACAGTGAGAACCCGCCGATGCAACAGTCAGGGTTATAGTTCCACCTTCTGGGGTAAATTTGACAGCATTTGATAGCAGGTTATAAATAACTTTATCAAATCTTTCAATATCTAAATAGAGCAACTGACACTCTTGCAATTGAGTAATTAAGTTGATGTTTTTTTTCTCGCAATAGGGGCGAAAGGATTCGGCGGTAGAGTAACAGAAACCTACTAAGTCACAGGGGCGAAAACTTGGCTGCATTCGTCCAGCATCCAGTCGCTGCAAATCTAGTAGTTGATTTACTAAGCGCAACAGGCGACGGGAATTGCGAAGTGCAATGGCTGCTTGTTCGTAGGGTAAGTCTTCTTGGCGACTGCAAACTGATTCCAGGGGACCAATGGTGAGGGTTAGGGGTGTACGGAATTCGTGAGAGATATTTTGGAAAAACTCGGTTTTGAGTCGATCGGCTTCTAGGAGACGTTCGGCTTGCTGTCTGGTAGTTTGGTAGAGGCGAGACTGCTGTACGGCTAAAGCTGCTTGAGTTGCTACTATTTGAGCCAGGTCAATGTCTGAGGCTAGCCAGCGCCTGGTGTTGTTGTTTTGTCGCAGGGAGATGCTGCCGATGATTTTACCATCGGAAAGCAAGGGGACTACCAGAAGGGCGCGGGCTGGCGATCGCAGTTGTAGTTCTGTAACATTCATGTCAGGACGTTCGTTGAGATCTGAAATCGCCACCGGTTCTTTCGAGATCATGATGTTTTGCAAAACCGGATTCCCTCGAATCGGCACTAAAGACTGGGGTAGCGAAGATTGGGGAAATATCCAGGCGCGGCCTCTATCCGTAATCATGTCGTTGGGGAGTAAATTAGGAGCGATAAAGTCCTCTTGGGCGGCTACAAAATTCCGATTTGAGTCATAAAGCCCCACGCATTGAACGTATTCGTCATCTTCTGTCCACAGGGATAGCACGCAGCCGTCTACTTGCAGAGCTTGCCCTAGTTGTTGGGTAATGGCTGAAAAAATGTTTTGGGGGTCTAGGCTCGATCGAATGGCCGTGGTAATAGTATTGACTAGGGCTTCGCGTTTTGCCAGCGCCCGCACTTGTTCGTAAGCACGGGCTTGAGAAAGAGCCAAGGCTGCTTGGTCTGCTACTGTATTGACTAAGTTGATCTCATGTTCTTCCCAAGGGCGGGGGCGATCGAAGGAGTGCAGCGCTAAAACTGCCATGAGTTCATTTTGGTAGAACAAAGGTACGATTAAGCTCGATCGGATGTTCGCTGCTTGGTAAGCAAGTCGTCGCTGGTCATTTCCTGCGTGTAAAATGCGATCGTCAGTTTGAGCATCTTGAATCACCTCTACTTCGGTAGTTTCCCACACCAACAGCGGTAGCAAATCCGCAGAAAGTCTAGCATCCGGGGCATCTAGGGGTATGGCGACAGCATCCGATGATGGCAAATCTGGAGTTTCCTGGTGTGGATAAACGAACCATTCATCAGCCACTCTACCGTCTTGGAAGGGACGTAACAAGCAGCAACTCACCTGAAACATTTCACCTACGGTTTCCACAATTCTTTGCAGCATTTGCTGGTAGTTGAGGGCCGATCGAATACTATTGGTAACAGCATAAAGCAGTGATTCTTGCTGTAGTGCCCGTCGCAGTTCATTAGTGCGATTTTTCAGGACATGGTGAGTATCCACAGCTTGACTGACCAAAACCTTGAGGTCATCGGAATCCCAAGGCTTAGTAACGTATTTGAATACTTTGCCCGCATTAATAGCTTCAACTAAATCTTCAACATCCGTATAGCCAGTTAAAATAATTCTGATCACGTCGGGATACTCGACAGCAGTTAAGCGGAGAAACTCAGTCCCGCTCATTTTTGGCATCCGCTGATCCGAGATAATCACGGCAACTTCTTTCTCTCTTCTCAAGATTTCGAGGGCGTCAGGACCTGATTTGGCGCTCAGCACTTTATAATCGCGATAGAAGGTGCGGTACAGCAACTCAATATTGTCTGGTTCGTCATCAACGATCAGAATTTTGACCTTAGAATTTGCTAGGGAATTCATTTGTCTTCCCCCTGATTGCTCAACCACATAGCTTTGCTGTGCTTGGTGGTGGGAGTCATAGGGAGGCAGGATCTCTGCAACATAGCTATAGCTGTCCTTTTGTGAATGTGTTTCCAGTATTTGCGATTAATTATTTGCACCAGTCCCGTTTTAGTTAAGATTTTTAAAACTCACCACAGCCGCCGATGGCAGAAACCCCACTTTTTTGGTACATATCTCGTTAAGAAACTTTGATTTTTTAGAGAAACCCGGTCGATCACCGTAAGTCTAGTGCCTATTTTTGCCACTATTGACGCCTTATTTTACGATATAGACTCTTTGAAATCCGCAATTGAACCCAGAGTCAGAACTGTAGGGAGGAGGAAATCCCACTCGATCCAACCCAGATGCCTTGAACCCTTCTCGAAACACCCTCACCCAGTTAACTATGTAACTTATTTAACCTGCCCTTAATTTTCATGATGAATTTACTCTGTCAACATCGGCTAATTAGCTCGATCGGGCTTTTGAATTTATCGATCGCCTTCTGCATACTATCCAATTATTTGGTCCTACCGCCCACAGACCGAATTATTGGGTCATACCCCAGACACTTTTTCCAAAACCTCAGAGTATAAATCGGACTTTTGGCAGAAAACCCCTACCGTTAAAGACAAGGTTGCTTTCATCGGATACAGGAGTGCCTGTGGCCAGAAGCCCTTGAAACTCGATCGGCTCGCCATAGCCATAACATCCACGAGCCTCATACCCTCATTCATTCTGGCTTATCCTTGAGTTTTTCAATTACGGCTTGACGAATAAATTCAATTCTATCGGGTATTTCTGCCAGCATAGAGTGATAGGGTTCCGGGAACCTGACATTAAAACCTTTTTGATTGTTTTTAATACCCTTCCCAATACCTACAAATCTAGTATTAGGGGATGGGTTATTGTTGGCCATGATTTTTCTCAATCCCTTGACATTTCCAGTGTACATTAGATAATATTGCAAAGTCAAGGCTAAAGAAGGTGGTCGTTTAATCGGGTCAATCAACTATGTGTATAAGTTATACCCGTAATATTACAGAAAACCCACCCCGATCGGCTGGGAATGAATTGGTTGCCCAAATCCGACCCGCCTTTATTTAGAATTAGCTGATAATTATTGAATGTTCCTGTGAATTTATAATTGATTGAGAGGGTTATGAATCACAATAAAATCACCAGTAAAAAAATGGTTCTGTGTATAAATAACCATCCTAGAAAATTAATATAGTGGCTGATAATTGTGAATTATTCATTTTTTTCCTCACCAACACGCGGTAAACAAAACCCCGAAAATTGTGGCTTTTTAGTTCGGATGGCTGGAGCCAATGACCTGATGCAGCTAGCAGATATTTTGGCTTCGAGCTTTCATTCCCGCGAGGGGGTAGTACACTGGGTATATCCAGTATTACGCTTAGGTATTTACGAAGATTTAAAAAATCGACTGCGTTCTAAAACTGAACATTACATTTGTCTGGTTGCTGAGCTGGTCTCGCGGGAAGAAAATGCTCTTGACAACAAGTCAGAGTTAATGGCTGGAACGGTAGAACTAGCTCTGCGTTCTCGCTTTGCTTGGCAATTCCCAAGTTCTGACTATCCTTATTTATCAAATCTCGCCGTTCACCCAGAGTATCGGCGACAAGGTGTTGCTCAAAAGCTACTGAATAATTGTGAAAAAACTGCCCGTGACTGGGGATTTTCGGAAGTTTACCTCCATGTTTTGGAAAATAATCATGCGGCTAGACAGTTATATTATCAGGCTGGGTATCGCTTAGAACAGGTGGATTGGGATTGGAGTTGTTGGCTGTTCGGACAGCCACGAAGACTGTTTTTGCGAAAGCATCTAGCAAGCTGAACGGCTAAATCCCAGAAGACGCTCATCCGTTTCCAGCCTTGATTCTGGGATAGACATTTGCCTTGGGCTGGGGCTAATGGAGCTTGGGTGAGGTTGTTTATAGTTGAGTCCGATATTCTGCCCCTTTGCTTAATTATACGTAATTTATCAACTAAAGTGTTTATTTATACAGTCACCAGAGACTGCTAAGACTATAATAGACAGGTTTGATTTTTTTTTGAGTATGTGTAAAGCGATCGAAAATTACCAGAATAGTAAGGTTTCAACCCTGGGAAGGGTAAAAATCATCTTAGTATGAAAGTTAATATAAAAAAAACCGCAACTTTACAAAAAATTAGGTGAAATCCCTTGCAAAAATTAGCGAGTATGGAAAAGCCGATCGAACGTGGGGCAAAATCCATAGAACTGAATCCCCAAGACCCTCAAACCTGGTACGATCGAGGTAACGCCCTAGAAGCAATGGGACGCTTGCAAGCGGCGATCGCATCTTGGGAAAAAGCGATCGAACTAGAACCAAAATTTCAGGAAGCTTGGTACAACAAAGGTGTCGCCCTCAAAAAGTTGGGACAGCTAGAAACAGCGATTTGCGCCTACAACGAAGCCATCAAAATTAAACCCGATCACCCAGAAGCTTTGTACAATCTGGGCAATGTGCTGCGCAAGTGTAACAGGCTTTCAGAGGCGATCGCCTCTTACGAAAAAGCGATCCAATTTAAACCAAACTACCATGAAGCTTGGTCGAACCGGGGCAACGCTTTGGTTAACTTGGAACGCTACTGTGAAGCCCTCACTTCCTACGACAAAGCCTTAGCCCTGAAATCCGACTACTGGGAAGCTTGGTACAACAAGGCATTTGCTCTGAAAAAATCAGGACAAAACGAAATGGCGATCGCCGCCTACGACAGAGCGCTGGAACTTAAACCAGATCTACACCAAGCATGGTATCACCGCGGGACAGCCTTAGCCGATGCCAAACGCTACCTAGAAGCCGTTGTCTCCTACGACAAAACTCTCCAACTGCGCCCCAACTCCCCCGAAGTTTGGAACAAACGCGGCACGGCGATCGCCCATATGGGAAAATTTGCAGAAGCCATAGACTCCTGGGACAAAGGCCTGGCCCTGAAACCAGACGATAGCGAAGCCTGGTATAACCGCGGCTTGGCCTTGGCAAATTTACAACGCTACTCTGAAGCCATCGCCTCCTGGGACAAAACACTAGAAACAGAACCGCAAAACATCGAGGCCTGGTACAACCGCGCCGTAGCCCTCAAAAAAATCCAGCGATACCCGGAAGCCATCGCCTCTTACGATCGAATCATCGCACTCAAACCAGACGATCCAAACC
This sequence comes from Microcoleus sp. EPA2, assembly GCA_020882975.1. Classification (GTDB taxonomy): domain Bacteria; phylum Cyanobacteriota; class Cyanobacteriia; order Cyanobacteriales; family Microcoleaceae; genus Microcoleus. The sequence goes on from JAHRFD010000053.1 coordinate 16,106, forward strand.
TCTACTATCAAAAAGCCTGCATTTGGGCCCTAGAAAAACAAGCGCAAGAGTCAAAAAATCAGCCCGCAGTAGTAGCAAGCATCATTGACAAAGCAATAGAAAATCTCTCCAAGGCGATCGAACTTAATCCGAAAAAATACCTAAAACTTTCCCAAAATGACTCAAAATTGCATACAATACGTGAACAAGTGCGGTCTTTAGCTTTAACTCAGGGTAAGCAATGATTGACTAATATAGATGCCGCACAGCAACCTTTGTAGGCAAAAAAGTACCGCTAACCCCAATCATGCAAACCCTAGACAAAACTGAAACAAAATTCGGTCAACTCACAGCCCGTCTTAACGAAATCATCGATATCGAGTCAGCCTCTTCCCTGCTGCACTGGGATCAAGCCACCTATATGCCTGTTAGAGGTGCAAGCGCCCGGAGTCGCCAATTGGCAACCCTCAAACAGATATCCCACGAAAAATTTACCGATCCTAAAATTGGGGAACTGCTAGAAGACTTACGTGGCTACGAACAAAGCCTGCCTTACGATTCCAATACCGCCAGCCTGATTCGCGTCGCGCGCAGAGATTACGATCGCGCCGCCAGAGTTCCGGCAGCCTTTATGGCCAAACTATGTCGCCACCAAGCCGACTGCTACGAAGCCTGGGCTACGGCGAAAGCTGCTAATAATTTTGCAGCCGTCGAGCCATATCTGGAAAAAACCCTAGAATTAAGCAGGCAATACGCGGACTTTTTCCCAGGATATGAACATATTGCCGATCCCTTGATCGATCGTAGCGACTATGGCATGAAAGTATCGATTTTGCGCCCGTTGTTCGCTCAACTCCGTCAAGAATTAGTCCCCATAGTCGAAGCCATCACCTCCCAGCCCTCGGCTGACGACTCTTGCTTGCATCAAGACTTCCCCGAAGCCCAGCAATTAGAATTTACTCGCACCGTCGTAGAACGTATGGGCTACGACTTCCAACGGGGACGACAAGATACCACCTTGCACCCGTTTATGACCAACTTCTCCATAGACGACGTGCGGATCACCACCCGCGTTTACAAAGATCACCTGGATCAAGCTCTTTTTAGCAGTATCCACGAAGCGGGACACGCTCTTTACGAACTGGGAAATTCCCACGAATTTGAAGGTACACTCCTAGCTGGTGGCATTTCCTCTGGTGTTCATGAAAGCCAGTCCCGGCTTTGGGAAAATTTAGTCGGCCGCAGTAGGGGCTTTTGGGAATGTTTTTACCCGCAACTGCAAGGGGTATTTTTGCGGCAGTTAGGACAAGTGCCGATTGAGGTATTTTATAAGGCCATTAACAAAGTCGGGCGATCGCTGATCCGCACCGACGCCGACGAAGTAACCTACAACCTCCACGTAGCCATCCGCTTTGACCTAGAATTGGCAATGGTAGAGGGAAAACTATCGGTTCATGACCTCCCCGAAGCTTGGAACAGTCGCTATAAAACTGACCTCGGTATTGTTCCTCCCAGCGACAGCGAGGGTGCAATGCAGGATGTTCATTGGTATGTTGGGACGATCGGCGGTATGTTCCAAGGTTACACCCTTGGTAATTTAATGAGCGCCCAATTCTATGAAACCGCAGTCAAAATCAATCCAGAAATTCCGGTAGAAATAGAACAGGGGAATTTTACCGTACTCCATGATTGGCTCAAAGAAAATATATATAGTCATGGTCGTAAATATACCGCAGTCGAATTGCTAGATAGAGTTACAGGTTCTCCTTTAAGTATCGATCCATTTCTGCGGTACATACGCAACAAATATGGCGAATTTTATGTGATTTAAAGATAGCTATCAATATAGTTTGCCCGAAAATGAAATAACCTAAGTAATGCTATCTGCCCACCCACCATGGAGGCACTTTAGCATTACTAGGTAGCTATTTGTTATATCAATTCCGGTTGTATCGGAATGATTTAACCACAGAGAACGCAGAGGACACAGAGTGAGAGAATAGAGAGATGAATAATTCAGATGCTACCGAATTTGATATCAAAAGTTCTGTAAGTCTTTTATGACGGTCTCAACCATAGCCCTTCCCGCCCCAACCACCTGATATTAAATTCTCAATTCATCGCCAAATTAGGTAAAATCATTGGGGTGTCTGAGGATAAACTATATGCGTTTGGTTAAATATATTGCGATCGCCATTATCAATACTTTCGGTGTCATCATCGGTATCATCTGGGTAGCAGTCCCCCAAACCCTCGCCCAACCTTCCCTCAACTACCAACTCCAAATCTCTCGGCGACAGCCAGACACCGAAACTCCCCAATCCCTTGCAGAACTCTACAAATTGCGCGATCGCCTTAAGCTAGAATTAGACCAAATTGCCAAAAATCCCGATCGCACCTCCTTTTTCTTAGAACCTTGGAAACCCCAAATCCAGCGCCAAAAATCAGAAGCTTTGGTTCTGCAACTGGCCAAAGTCAACATTAGCATTCAAATCGAAGAAACCGCCAAAAACACTTGGAATGAATCGGCTAAAATAGCCAGTGAAGCCGTCATCATCGGACGCACCGCCAAAAGTTCTCCAGCTAGTTGGGAACAGTCACAACGTCTGTGGCAGTCAGCTATCAACACGCTGCGCCAAATTCCCCACGATTCTTTTTTGGCTAGTGGGGCGATAGACAAAACCATCGAATATCAAGGCAATCTAACAGTCGCTACCTACGAATTGCAAATTGCACGGAACGTACAAAAAGCCTTAGCAGAAGAACAAGAAAAACAAGAGTTAGCCAGAATAGAAATTGAGAAAAAAGAACAAGCCCGCCAAGAACTAGAAAGAAAAGAATTTGAAAAGCAAGAACAAGCCCGTAAGGAAAGAGAAAGACAAGAATTTGAACAACAAGAAATTGTGCGGAAAGAACGAGAAAAACAAGAACAAGCCCGCCAAGAATTAGCCAGAAAAGAGCTGGAAAAGCAAGCACAAGCCCGCCAAGAATTAGAAAGACAAGAACAAGAAAAACAAGAACAAGCCCGCCAAGAATTAGCAAAAAATTCACCAACTCCTCAACCAACTCTCACCCCAAATCCCAGCCCACTTTTACCCACTTCAACTCCTCAATCAACTCTCACCCCAAATCCCAGCCCACTTTTACCCACTTCAGCGCCATCCAACTTCTTCTTTGCGGGAGATACCAACAGAGATGGTGAAATTAATGACCAAGATGAACCCGGTAAAGAACAATGGTCTTTGTCTAAGGGAACCCTAGTTCTATTTAACGACAAATCGGGCGATCGACGCAAAATACCAGTTTGGCAACAAACCAAAGTTAGCGCCCCACGCCGTCCAGCAATGCTGTCTCAAGTTCACTTAAAAATGTCGGAAAACTTCAAAGGTTCTCAAATATTTATCACGGCTGATAACCTTGCTAGCCCTCACATAAATGTTTTTCAAAAGACCGGCGATGGTTGGCAAAGTGTAGACATATCAGGTACTAAACCCCTAGTCTTTAGCAAAAATATTGTCTTAGGAGTAGAAGCAAAACAATTTGCAGATCGCAATTGGAGCGGTCGGATTAATCTCAAAGCAAATGCCATCAATAATGGTCAAGAAATAGCCTCAGCCACAATTCAAATGGGCGTTACACCTTGGATAATGCCCTCCAATATCACACCAGTTACAGAGGTTCAAGTCAGCGACAGAGGCTCAGGAAATAGCGAATTTATCTCCCAACTCAAACAAGCAGTAGAACCTACAGGAGCTAAAGTCAAAATCATCCAAGGAGACAAAGCTTGGATGCAGGATATTCAGAAAAATGGCTACGTTCAATTTCCCGAAAAATCCCAAATCCGCAATTTGAATGTAGCCCTACAAAACAATAGCGATCCCCTAGGTAACTATCCCAAAAAAACGAATACCGATGAGTATTTGAGCGTAGTCAAAATCGGTCAACCTCGCAATCTAGAATCAGCAAATCAGTGGGCTGATGGCTACGGAAATTTACAAGTAACACCGCCGATTCCTGGATACCCAATGGGTCGAATTTATTACGGTCAATCTGAGAATGCTAGTTTTAATCCAGAGGTACTGGATTTTATTCAAGCTCAACAAATTCAAGGGCCTGCGGTGGATATTGATACTTCTTGGCTGTTGACTCGCCAAGTCGATGAAATTATCAATTTTATTCCCAGTACAACTCCCGGAAAGTATATAATGGCGATCGCCAGTCCAGAAGCAGGAGTTAAGCTCTTGGAAGAATTGGCAGGACAAGGTTACGGTGAGGTTAAGATAAATCGTGGATTGAGCAATGAAATCACTGTCAGCGATGCTTTGAAAAATCAAGCTTTAATCAACCACAATCTCAATTTGCAAACACAAAAACTTAATCCGCTTATCGATAAGTTAAAAAGAGAATTTTCCCTCAGAGATGACCAAATTATCCAAATTCCAGTGATGTTTGGCTATAGTGGCTATGCTTGGTGGCCGAATCTGGTCAATTCCGTAGCTGTCAATGGCAATTTGTTAGTCTCAAATCCCCGCGGGGCGATAATTGAGGGCAAGGATTATACTCAGGAAAAATTGCGTCAATTACTACTACCTTTTGGTGTAAATGTTAGTTTCCTTGACGATAGGTATTATCAAGAACTGAGGGGAAATGTGCAGTCGGCGACAAATACTATCAGGAAGGGAGAAGAGCGACCTTTTTGGCAGTCTTTACCTAATAATTAACAATGGCGAATCTAGCCTAGGGAATTGGGGACCGGGATGGGTAATTTGTAGGGTCTGGTTTCACAAACAATACTCGCCTCTAACAAACAATTTCGTAAACCAGCCCCCACCCAAAGGTAAATTGCTAAATATATCCTAAACCCACTTTCCTATGCTAATATTTATGGAAACTATGCTAGGACTTTAAGACATGGCTACCCTGGAAATAGAAAATATACCAGATGAATTGTATAGGAGGCTGCAAGAGTTAGCCGATGCTCAACACCTCTCGATTAATGCTTTTGCGATCGCCATTTTAGAAGCTGAGTTGTCAACCAAGACCAAAGCCATCTCAGGACAACGTAAACAGTCGGTAAAATAACTATTGGCAGAAATTAACCTTCGTCGTGAGTCTCATCCGGCAAATATGCAGATAATACTAGAGATTACCGCTTTAATTAGATAGGAGCGCGACGCACGCATATGTTGCACCATTTATGAATTATTGCCTGTTCTACAAAGATACCATTTTCTTGTTTTTTCAAGAACATTGCCCTATCATTTTACTGTCCCCGATCGCACAAATAACGTAAAATACTCAACAGCCATCTTTATACTAAAATTTTATCCCTATGAGTGACCAACCGGAAAACAATCAAATTTTGACTCAGCATCCAGAAACAATTGCCACTTTAGAGTCAAAGTTCCCATCAGCAGAAACTCCGAGAGAAACTTCCCTAGACGCAGAACATTCTTTAATTACCGATTCCCAACCAGCAACAACTCCGAGAGAAACTTCCCTAGACGCAGAACATTCTTTAATTACCGATTCCCAGCCAGCAGAAACTCCGAGAGAAACTTCCCTAGACAAAGAACATTCTTTAACTAGCGATTCCCAACCAGCAGAAACTCCGAGAGAAACTTCCCTAGACGCAGAACATTCTTTAACTACCGATTCCCAGCCAGCAACAACTCCGAGAGAAACTTCCCTAGACGCAGAACATTCTTTAACTACCGATTCCCAGCCAGCAACAACTCCG
>JAHRFD010000054.1 GCA_020882975.1 Microcoleus sp. EPA2
CAAAATCTTATCACTTTTGCGAAAGCTTTTAGTTACAAAATACGTATATTTAACAATTATTTGCAATAAGTGGAAATTAAAGCCGTCCTAGAAGGACGGGGCTTTAGACCCAATTTTTTGGTAAATTATAGCAGTAAGGTGCGCCGAAGAGCACCCTACAAATAGGGTTTCTGCCTCCAGGAATGTCGAGCTTACCAATTATCCATTCCCCATGCTCTATTACCCATTCCCCATTCCCTATTACCAAATCTAATTATGATAAACAGGATTGTCTGTAGGACTAATTAATTTCAGTAATTTTTGCTTAATCTGAGCATCAAATACTTCCCATTTCAGTCTTGCATAATCGCTATTGTCATTACCACCAGAAAGAAATCCTACGGGAATTTCAAAACCTCCCGCTTGACTTCTGCCTCCACCAAAAAAGCGTCCTTGCGAGTCCTTACCGAAAGCTTCTTTAATAAATTCATCAGGATCGAGAGTCAGTTTAGTGGTTCGCAGGGAGCCAATTACTACTTCAATTTCCTCATCTTTGTCGTGAACAATGGCATAGACAAGGGCTGTGTGTACGTTCTCCTCTGTGACTAAAAAGTCCGCTGCTTGGGGAATGGAATCTCGATCGTCATAGCGGAGATAGCCGATACCTGCGATGGAAAAATTGTTCTGGACAATGCGGTGTTTGAGCGATCGCTCGATCGCATCCATCACCCATTTAGAGCGAGAGGACTGCAACACCGCATTCAGCAACTGGGGGTCATAAAACCTACTCAAATAAGCCGCAGCTAAGAAATCTTCCTCCTCAGCTTGTCGGAGGGCGTTGGTATCCGATCGCAAACCGTGCATCAAAGCCGTAGCACACTTAATATGCTGGCTGACACTACCGTCAAGATTTAGGAGTCCCGCTTGCAAATATTCGGTAAAAATCGTGGCTGTAGCGCGAATTTGGGGGCGCAAATCCGCAAATTCTGCATTCATTTCCCCTTGCAAACTGTGGTGGTCTATAACTGCTGCGATCGGAATTCCTGCCCCTAAAACCAGAGCGGTTAACTGACAAGTAGTGCCTTGATTATCGATAAAAACACAGCCCTTATAGGCAGATAAATCCTTAGTTTTGGCAGTTTCCACCGTCCACCTTTGCAAGGGTAAACCAGTCAATTTAACTAAAGCAATATTTTCTTGGTGACTGAGGGCTCCTGCATAGATAAGATCGCAGTTAATGTCGTACTGTTCCGCTATTAATTTGTAAGTCCAAGCACTCGAAAGTGCGTCGGGGTCTGGGAAATCTTGCAGTAAGATTAACTGGCGCTGGCCGCGGTGTCGCTCCAACATTTGGCGCAACTGTTCTACTTGGCGATCGGCCGAAGGGTCTGAAAATCTCCTGGGGCGACTCTCTTCGACTGGAACTTCAGCTTTGCTGCGTCGTTTACTAGGAACATTTGATACTACAACTTCATCGTCAGTTTCTAGTTGAACCTGGTTGTTTACCGATGTTGTATCAGAAGGGTTAGGGGGGTCTTTCATAAAACTTTTTGAACTTTTGAACTCTTGAACTTAAAACTCAACACTCAACAATCCTACAAAAAAACCCCCGCGCTTGCGCTGAAAGGGGCTTTAAAGACCGATTACATATTTTTGCCATTCTTGGTGCATACCGCTCTTAACGTGTTTAGTCACTTCAAAATAAAGACCGCTGTAAGGTTTCCGAGGCGGATATCGCAACAGCATTCCGGCTTCTTTCGGCGTTCGGCTGCCTTTTTTGACGTTGCAGCGCATACAGGCGGTGACGAGGTTTTCCCAAGATTCACCTCCTCCGCGCGATCGAGGAATCACATGATCGAGGGTTAAATCATCCCCAGTGTAACTACAGTATTGACAAGAGTGGGCATCCCGGTGCAAGATATTCCGGCGGGTGAGTGGAATATCCTTGTAGGGAACTCGGACATAATGCCGCAGTCGAATCACTGTCGGTAGGGGGAAATTAGGCGCAATAAATTTCCCGTTGTGTTCTACCTGCTCAGCTTTTCCTTTCAGCAACAAAACTACTGCCCTTCGCCAATTGGTGATGTTAAGGGGTTCGTAGGAGACGTTCAGCACCAGAACATTGCCCATTGTTGATTATTAAGCGAGAATATTTTCACCGATGGTAACACAGGTTCGAGTTTAGGGGGGTGAGTTCAGCAATGATTGAGTCTCAACACAAAAGTGAAAAAATACCAGGTTTAGCCTCTAGAGTCCAGCAGATGCTTGTTGGGGCGAATTATTTTCTGGCCCGGAGAGTAAGTGGGCGAGGATTTCTGTCGAGATTTTAGACTTGATGAGTCCAGTAGCAGGGATGGGGAAAAAGTTTGCCCATATTTTGATTTTTTTCCCTAAATCCCTAATCTTCCTGGCAAGCATCAGTTTAATTTTTTAGACTATGAATAACCTTCGATCGCCAGCCTGATTAATTCCCATGAAATTTTGGCTCTTAAAGTCAGTTTTTAGCGCGTCAATAATAGCGATCGCCCCGATTCTAACAAACCTTCCCGCTTTCGCTCAAACATATTCATTCTTCTGCGGGGCTGCTGGTAGCCATCCAGCCACAATTGCTGACCAACAAGGCAAAAATATTCCCGTTATTTTGTGGGTTACAGACAACTATTTCAATGAATCCGGCGAAGATGCGATTACTCGGTGTACGCGAGTTTCAGCAATTCTCAACAATGCCAAATCCCAGGGAAACTGGGATAATATTGTCACAGCAGGTGCATCCCGTACAGGTCAACCGATTATTTGTGCAGCCAATCCTCAAGACGGTTCCTGTAGGTTATTATATCAGATACCGAGAGGGCAAAATCCTGAACAAGCGAGACAAGAACTATTAAGAAGAATCAAAAATCCTAATTTAAGTATTCCACCTGTTAAGGTAAATTGATAATCAGTTACTGACAAAGACTGGAAACTCTTGTCAAATACTCCGGTTGATTGGTGAAAAAATTGCAACTTTCCTTCAGTAATTCTTTTAAACTTTCAACTTGCCTCAACCAGACAGTACCATTGCTTCCAGCAACCGCAATTTGCTTTCCATCTCGACTCCAACTGACACTAACAACATTCTCTGCAAACTCAAATTCAGCAACTTGCCGCCCTGCTAAATTCCACAACCGCACTGTCTTATCAATTCCCACGGTAGCAAGCCGTTCTCCATCGGGGCTAAAACTAATAGATTTCGCATCTAAATGCAAAGTTTGAAATTCCTTCACTAATTCTTGATTTGACAAATTCCACAGCCCTATTTTCCCATTCAATGTTACTGTAGCAAAGCGCTGCTGCTGTTGGTTGAGACTGAAACTAATGCCGATCGCCTGCACGGGCATTTTTTGGATTAACTTACCAGATGAATCCCAAATACGCACCGTAGATTTGCCATCTAAAGTAGTTAAAAATTCCCCGGTTTGACTAAAATTAACACTTCTAACTAAGCCGTTATGACCAGGCAAAAAAACTGGCAACAATCGGGTTTTTGGGATGGGAAAAATCTGCCAAATAGCAGCATTACTTTCTATTCCAGCCGCAGCTAAAAACTTGCTATCCGGGCTAAAACTAATGCTAGTAACAGAGCCTGACATGGCTTTAAATTCGTAGGTTTTTTTCCCCGATAAATCCCATAACTTAACTTTGCTATCTTTTCCACCAGTTGCTAAAGTTTTGCCGTCGGGACTAAAGCTTAACATATTTATCGATTTTTGGAAAGCTTTCCATTCAGCAATTTTTTGCCCGGATAAGCTCCAAATCCGCACGCTATCGTCTACTCCTGCGGTAGCTATAATTTGGCTATCTGGGGAAAAAGCCACACTGGTAATAGCACCCTTGTGAGCTTTCCAATTCATCTTTCTGAGTGGCAGAGATGATTGTTGAAGCTGCTGTTTTTCACTACTAAGTTTATCGAGAATCACTTGTAAAGCTAACAGCGGTCTAGTGGCAGGATATAGTTCTAAATGAGGTTGGTTTTTTACCAAATTTTTCAAGGCTTTTCCCGATGCGATCGCCCGTAGTAAAGCCTCTGACAAAGCTTGACTATTTTCAGTTTTCTGAGACACAGCTAAAAGTAAAGCATCACTACCAGTTTGTTCAATTTCGATACTAGCTTGTGCTAGTTTAAACCGCTGGTAAGCGAGAGTTGAAAAACCGATCGCCCCCGCCAAAGATACAGCAAGCGCCGCCGAACCAATACCAATCCACTGTTTAGCCTTTTGTTTGGCAGATTTTGTTTCTAACTTAGCTTTTTGGGCATCATTGACAGCTTGTTGGACTTCTAGTTTAGTAGATTCTAAAAGCTGATTTTGAGCGGTTAACATCAGTTTTTGGCTGGCTGTTAAAAACTGAAAGTCTTCATTTCTTAAACTTTTTTCGGCTGCCCAAATTAAGGCTGATTGTAAATCTTGCCCCTGCAAAAGTTGTGAATTATCTTGACATTCAGAATTAAGCCATGCTTTAATAGCAGAGGAGTAAGGAGCCAATTTATCTAATTTCTTTTGAATAATAATCGTGTTAAATATACATTCATAAATAGGATTAGCTAGTGTTAGTTTATTCCCGGTCTTAACTATTAATCCAGTCAATCGCAATTCCATTTGTTCCGCACTGCCGTCTGGGATAACTTCAACTTGCATTAAAATCTGCTGATATAATCCCAGTCTCCTGACAATGCGTTGGTTTTCTTTAAACAGGCGATCGCGAATTGTAGATAAATGTTCCGGCACATCTTGAGATTCCCAATTCTCCACAATTTTTAAACGCACCACTTTCTCCACCCACTCTTTAGGATTATTGAGTTGCTGTTTTTGCCCCTGGATAAAATTATTGACTTGCTCTTTCTCCCCCCCTTGATAAGGGGGGGCTGGGGGGGGTAAATCCCCGATTAAATGTGAATTTTCAAAGAGAAGTTTACAAAGCTTTTGAGTCAAAAAAGGTTGCCCTCCAGTCCAATACAAAACCTCTCGCAAAACTTCTTGAGAACTATCTGTAATCTCAGCCAACCCCGCTGCTAACGGTTGCGCTTCTGTTTCGTCAAAACCAGTTAATTCGATGGCCTTGCCAATATTAAAGGGGGTGTTATGGCTGACCTTCTTGTCGCGACACAAATCCGTCGGCGATGCTACTCCTAAAAGCGCCCAGGTTAGGCGATCGAATTCAGAATTATTGGCTCGTTTATTGTAGCACGAGCGAATTAACGCTAAAAAATCGTCGGCGGAAAAATCTAGGGCGAGAATGCTGTCGATTTCATCAATAAAAATAACAATGTTACTGGCAATATTAGCTAACAGTACAGTTTCTATGAATTCGCTCAATCTTTGAACTGGGGCTAAAAAATTGCGATCGCGCCACCAAGTCCGCACGTTGACAACATCTGACAGATTAAAATTATTTTCGAGAATGCGGAGAAGACCAGCATACCACTGTTCTGGGGTCACGCCACGGTTGCCAATTTCCGAAATGTCGATCGCCGCACAAGCAATTCCCTCACTTCTAAGCCGTTGAATTGTCCGCACCTGCAAGCTAGATTTGCCCATTTGCCGAGAATTTAAAACATAACAAAATTCCCCGGCTTTCAATCCGTTATAGAAGTCGTCGTCTGCTTGTCGCTTGATGTAATTGGGAGAGTTATTTGCCAGACTCCCGCCTACTTGATAATAACTGGGTTTGGTGGTAAAATTCATATAATTCATTCGGCGGTTGAAACCGGGGCAACCACGGGGGGATTGCCCCTACAAAAACGAAGTCCGAGCTGAGGGGGACTGAAGAATTTAAGTAGACTTTTGTATGACATATTGTACCATAATACAAGATGGAAACTGATTGGATTGGATATCACCACGACAAAGACAAATTAAGAACCAAAATTTGGTCTTTGCTGAAGCAGCAAGCCGCATCTGTTGGCGATCCGTTTGGCCATATTCCCAACTTTGTTGGGGCCGAGTTGGCGGCGGAAAAGTTGGCAAGTTTATCGATTTGGCAACAAGCAAAAACGATTAAGTGTAATCCCGATTCAGCGCAAATTCCGGTGCGGATGCGGGCTTTACAAGATGGAAAACGGCTGTATATGGCAGTACCGCGCTTGACAGATGAGCGCTGTTTTGTTGAGTTGAGTGCTGAGGATTTACAGAGGCAAAATGTATCGATTACTGAAAGTGCGATCGCCCGTAAAGCACTCGCTTGTGGCAGATTGGTAAGTTTTGCAGAAATGGAACCCATTGATTTAGTAATAGTCGGCTGTGTAGGGGTGGCGCGCGATGGGGGAAGAACCGGGAAAGGGGCAGGATTTGCTGATTTGGAATTGGCAATGTTGACAGAATTCGGGTTAGTAGAAATTGATACCCCGATTGTGACAACAGTGCATCCTTTGCAAGTAGTCGCCGATTCGCTTTTGCCAATGCAGGCTCACGATTGGGCGTTAAATTGGATTGTGACTGTCGAGGAAGTAATTGAAACTAATACAAGTTATCCGCGTCCAACCGGGTTATACTGGGATAGTATACGGCCGGAACAGTTAGAACAAATTCCGATTTTACGAAAGTTGAACGAACCGCGAAGGCGCGAAGGACGCGAAGATGGAAAGAAATAAGCAGAAGAAGGTAGTTTTATATAGCTATCTTATTATTTATCTTCAGGCAAATGAGCATTGACAGCGATCGCCCTTATTTCTATTCCTGCTGCTTTTCCACAAGATTCACAATCCAATAAATGCAAATTCCAGCGCGGGCATAAATCCGTTATATCTATCTACTTGGCAACCAAAATCCGCCACATTATGAAAACTGTAAAACCTAGATAACCAAACACGGTTATCCAATCTAGCCAATTATCTGAAGTTATTAAAAAAATATCGTTCATGAGTAGTTTTAATCTAAAAAGATGTAGACTGAAATCTTGCACTATTCCTGTGGAACTTGTAGGGGCGGGTTGGCCAACAGCCTCAAAGTTTGCAGACAGGTTATATCAAATCCGGTAACATCGGAATTATTCATCTCTCTTCTCTCCCTCTGTGTTCTCTGCGTTCTCTGTGGTTAAATCATTCCGATGCAGCCGGAAACGATATTAAATAAACCTGCCCCCACCCTATGAAAAGTGAGTTAGGGCGGGTTTATGAGATTGTCGGTTTTAGGCAATTATTGTCGGTGAACTCACCCGTACAATATGTGGAATTGTTGATAACAGATATCTCTATTTTACCCGATCGCGCTTAAATGCGATCGAAAATATTGCCGATACAACTCGCACCTGGGCACGCACTCATTTCCTTGCAATTTCACCAACCCCAAACTGTCCAATTTAAACGCCTGCATCGCCTTTAATTGCACCGGAGAATCAGCCGTCGCCACCTCTCTCATGCCCTGGGCTAATTCTGGATATTCTTCTAAATTCCATAATTGGCGGCGCAAATGGTCGCTGTAAATTCCAGCATCCGCGATCGCACTTTCTTTTAATTCATTAAGCATCATATCGCATCGCGAAATGTGATATAATGCCACTCGCACTAAATAGGGATGACCGCCCACAATTGCCATCAATTTCTCTACTTCTGCCTCGGACCACTGCAAGTTGTGGCGCGCTGCTAAATCTTGGATTTGCCCTGCGTTGAATTCTGGCAAATCTACGGGAAGTCCGACGTTGAAAGGCGATTGATTGATATTCATCGGAATGTAAACTTCGGTGGAGTGAACTACAATTAATCGCAGTTTTTTCCAGATGTCGCGTCGCTTCGATTCTTCGTGCCACGCCCGCAGTAGTCCTAAAAAATCTTCGGCAATGTCGGGATATTGGAAAACGCGATCGATCTCGTCTAATCCTAACACCAACGGAGTGTCTATTTGTGGCAACAGATATTTTTCAAAGTAATCTTTGCAGTTAACTTTGCTCCCAAAAATTTCATCCCAATAATCGTCTAGTTGATTGGGGATGTGTAACTCTCGCCCTACATAGGCACAAAACCACTTGAGAAATTTATCGAGATTGGCAAATACAGTTTTATCAACCAACTGAAAAGTGAGCGGCACTGTGCGATAATCTTGACAGGATGCGTGGTGCAAAATTCTTGCCATTAAAGAAGTTTTACCCATTTGTCGGGGAGCTTTAATTCTAATTAAGGCGCTGGGCTGCAAAATAGTTTGATAACACCTTTCTTCGATGGGAGGACGTTCTACATAAAATTGAGAATTGACATCAACTTGTCCTCCCGGCAATTCCGGTTCTGCTGTGGGCAAAGGAATGTTATGGTTAGTAATTTCTAATATGTGATTGGGCATTAAATCTGCTGGTTCATCTTTGAGAGGGGCGACTTTTTCGGCTAGCAAACTCATAATTTCTTCGATCAGAATAGGAGTATCTGCGGTTGTTTTCCATTCCCTTTGTTTGATGCGGTGAAGATAGCCTCGTAACTCGTGATTGAGAGGCTCGCTCAGCGGAAAACCGACGCGAATGGGCAAAATTACTGGCTTTTTGTCAGGGCGAGAGTCTTGCAATTCTTTTGCTTGCTGAACTTGATAAGTTAGCAGTTCGCTTTGGTTGACAGTTGGTGGCAGTAGCAATAGTAAATAATCGCATTCTTTCAGGAAGTAGTTAATGCGATCGAACCAATTATCTCCTAATTTAATGCTGTTTTCGATGGTAAAGACTGTATGCCCGATCGCACTTAAGGCACTTTCCAACTTTTTTCCTAATTCGCGATCGGGCTCAACGTTATGATAGCTGATAAAAATCTTAATACTTCGGCTGTTAGCGACTGTTTCTTCAGTCGGTGGCAAATTCTTTGGCCCCTTGGCATCTTCCCCATTGTCTAGTTTAGCCGATCGATGGTCGCCATTGGCTAAAGTCAAATTAAAAGCAGCAAACAATTGCCGAATTTTACTTTCGTCAGCACCTTCTCTACCCTGCCGAATTTTGCTGACTGTATCGGAACCAACACCAGACTCAGCCTCGACTTCGGTCAGAGTACCTCTAATGTTATATCGGTCAGACCATTCTTGGATCGCCTCATTCAGCTTCTTTAAGCCTGGGGCGGTGAGAATTCGACCGCGATCGCGTTTTGACTTGATCACTTCGCTTGCACTTAAAGGAGAAGGAATCTAGGAATTTTAACCTATCAACTACCTATTTTAAGGGATTTTAAGGAAGATAGTCGGCCACCTTCCACTCACTTAATTTTAATTATTTAAATTTTATTAGCGATCGCACCCTCAAACCCTATCCGGTCAACCACTTCAAAATTTAAACATATTTTAACCTAAAAAAATGCTTAACTCCCCAATCTCCCCCGTGGATAATAGATTAATTTTTTATAGTAGATACATGAAGCAAAAAGGGGGCAGGACAATGAACAATGTTTTACACAGACTGGCAATGGCCGCTTTAGCAACCACAGCCATATTCACCATTAACACCCTGAACAACTTAACGGAAGCATCAGCCGCTGCCAAGCTCGATCGCTCACAGATTCATCAGAGGGAAACTTTTCCCGTGGCATTTAGTCCGTTTAATAAATAGTAACATTCATGGATTAAATTAGGTATAAATCATGAAGTCTACCCTTGAATTTCCGCTACCTACGACTACGAAATGTGACTTAGTTGATGCTGAGGCAATCGATGCTTGCACAGCACTAGCGTGGCTCGAATTGGTAGCATTAGATGCCAATGTTTTGACTGGAGATGATTGGCTGGCTCTGTGCGATGATATTGATAGGGGTGAAATTTACCGCGACTGGTTTCTGTGGCAAGATGCGGAAGTTAGCGGAGATTGGCAAGCTTATGACCATTTGAGCGATCGACGATTTGTAGCTCAAGGAAAAGTGTTTGTGAAAGCGATGATTGATGCCATAGAGAATGGGAGAAATCAGGCGATCGCCCAACTTGAGTTTATCTAGATTATCTCAACTGAGTCCACTGATTATTCTAAAATAAAATAATAAAATATACGGCAGAGGGCAAGAGTTGACTGTATGATATCATACGAATCGCCACGACAGCGGTTGAGAACACTGTTCCCATCGCTAATTGCCGACAAAACCGGAGTATAGGGTTTGTAGTTGGCGATGCAGGAATTATTGATATGCCAAATGGGAAGCGTTATTTGGCGGCAATTTTTGTTAAACGTCCTTATAATGACCCGATTGTGAGAGATTTTGTGCGGCGAATTTGGCGCATTGTTTACAATTACTTAGATCTACCCTCGGCGAAAGTACCGGATAATTTGCGTTGATATTTGTTAACTGGTTCCTAGGAAAAACCTGGGAAACGATACAAGCGAGGTAGAGCCTCGCTTGTATCGTAAAATCAGAGGCAGAGCCAAAACATCTGCGTTACCAGGAAGAGCCTGGTAACTAGCAACAAACCAGCCCTCTGGCATACTACTCTTGGCGCTCGACAGCGATAGTCAAATGAGCGACAAATACTCCCACCGTCGCCAGTGCAGCCACCACGGGAAATACTATCGCCCCTGCGACGCTACCCACCAATCCTGCCATCAGCGGAATGTCTGCCAGAGTCCGCCCTTGGGAGTTTTTGATGACAAGGCGGCGGAGTTTTCCTTGTTGAACTAATTCTTTAATTCTCGCTCTTAAAGAGTCGCCACTAATCTTAAACTCTTCCACTCTGACTTTTTCCTCAGTTGAAAAACCCGAAGTGAATAAAGGAGTTTCAACAGTTGTGTTTGTCCTGTCGGAGTCTGTGGCTGTTTCTGCTTGTAGAATAGTTACTTGTTGTTCTAGTTGTGAGTTCATTTTGTGTAATGGTGGGTGGCAACCAGCCGTTAAATTTCTATACTTTTATTGTGTGCGATCGCCACTAACTACAACAGGCAAGGAAACCCTACAATCTAGATTCGTACTTTCCACCCACGAATTTTAACTCACAACCATACCTCTCTTCTCTCTCTTCCTCTGTGTCCTCTGCGTCCTCTGCGGTTAAAGCCTTCCATAACTGTGCATCAAGAAGCAGTATTGGCTGCCTCGACCTGCATCCAACACTAGAATTGATAGTTAGCGGTTAATGGTTAAAAATTGGCAATAACCAATAACCAATAACTTAAATTATTTATGTCTAATTAGCTCGTAAATTTCTACATAATCTTTAGCTGGATATTTCCACGAATTATCACAATTCATGCCTTGAACCACCAGTTTTTCAAATTCATCGTGATAGTCATACCACAAGCCAATCGCCCGATCCAATGCTGATTCTAGAGCATAGTAGTCGCTTTGGTAAAATACATAGCCATTGCGTACTTCTGGGAGATGGTTGCTGTCGTAATCGCGATCGAACACTGTATTCACCAAACCACCAACTCCCCGCACCACAGGCACTGTCCCATACCTCAACCCGATCATCTGAGTCAGCCCACAGGGTTCGTAATTGCTGGGAACCACAATCAGATCCGCACCTCCATAAATTAAGTGGGAAAGTTCCTCATTAAATCCGAGTTCCAAATGGCAGTCGGGATTGTCATTTAAAAACCATTTTTCGTGCTGGAAATGTGCATTGATGCCCGCTTCCGTAGCCGAACCTAGAAGCACAAACTGTGCTCCTTTATTGAGAGCATAGTAAAGGGCGTGGTGGACGAGATGAACGCCTTTTTGGTCATCTAAACGACCGATAAAGGTAATGATTGGCTTGTCAGCATCTCGCAGCAAAAGTCGATCGCGTAAAGCCTGTTTAGTTTTCGCTTTTCCCGCCAAATCTTCCTGAGTGTAGTGGTGAGGAATGTAGCGATCGCTTTCTGGATTCCACACATCATAATCAATACCGTTGAGAACTCCACGGAACTTATCTTGATATAAATGCAAAGTGTGGCCTAAACCGTAGCCAAACTCACCCACATGAGCTTCCCAAGCGTGGTGTGGCGATACCGTGGTGACAAAGTTCGAGTAAACAATGCCACCTTTCATAAAGTTGATGGCAAAAGGGTTAAAATTATCTTGGAGGCGATCGTACTGAAAATAATAATCCTCTCGATTCAAACCAGTGGCTTGCAGAATTTCGCTACCGCCCATACCTTGATGTTTGAAATTGTGAATGGTATAGCAGACTCGCTGATTTTCCATCCAATTATATTTGTAAATTTCAAATAACATGACTGGCACCAAACCAGTTTGCCAGTCGTGACAGTGGATAACATCAGGGCGTTTGTTAGTTCTGAGTAAAAATTCCAAAGCGGCTTTACTGAAGAAAGCAAAGCGCATATTGTCATCATGGCAACCGTAATAACAGCCACGGTTAAAAAAGTTATCTTGAGAACGAGGTTCAATGAAAAAACACAATTGCCCGTGCACCCAGCCACAAAAAACATCACAGAGGATTTCGCCACCGTACCAAGGGACTGGGAGATCCCGATAGGCATCGTGCAATCCCCAAATGTGGTCATACCTCATGCAGTCGTACTTGGGTAGAATAATCTCAACTGCATGGCCAGAATTCTGCAATTGGCGACTCAAACCATAAACTACGTCGCCCAAGCCTCCTGCTTTGATGACAGGGGCGCATTCCGAGGCAATTTGTACGATGTACATTTTTCCTGTTAACTCCTATGTGAATCAAAAAAACTTTTCTTAATTTGACAAATTATATGATTTTTAGGTCAATAAGCAAGTCCGCCATTGGAAATAAAAAGCCACTCCCTTTATCATTCGGCGGTTGAAATCGCTCAATAGTCAAACAAAGTCCACTCCAAGACTAAGAAATAAAAAGGTATTTAAGCCAGAATGACAACAGTCAACAGTCAACTGACTATCGATCGAGCTTGCGCTGAATTTGCTTCAAAGATTGGTACATTTCTGGGAGGCGGTTGTAGACGGCTGCGGCTTTGAGAAATAGTTTGTGGGGAATTGCCGGCACACCAGTCACGATCGCCCCTGGTGCAACATCACTATGAATTCCAGCTTTCGCTGTGGCGATCGCCCCATCTCCAATTGTAGCTTGATTAGCAATCCCGACTTGACCAGCCAAAATCACATTATTGCCAATTTTCACCCCACCAGCCATACCAACATGAGCAGCAAACGCACAATTTTTCCCAACTTGACAGCCGTGACCGACCTGTACTAGATTGTCAATCTTGGTATTTTGACCAATGCGAGTTTCTCCCACAGCCGGTCTGTCAATGGTGCTATTGCAACCCACCTCAACGCCATCTTCCAAAACAGTGCAGCCAGACTGCTCCATTTTCACCCACCCTGTCGCTGTCGGCACGAACCCAAAACCTTCGCTCCCGATCGCCGCACCGCTATGAATCACGCAATTTGCCCCAATGCGAGTACGTTCGTGAATCACGCAGTTAGCGTGTAAAACAGTGCCAGAGCCTATTTCCGCATCTGGGTAAATTACCACATTGGGATGAATGCAAACATTGCTGCCAATTTTCACTCCAGGTTGAATCACCGCGTGGGGGCCTATATAGACATTTTCACCAATTTGTGCAGTGGGGTGAATAGTGGCAGAGGAATGGATTTCTGAGGTTGGGCGAAACGGTTGATAAAACAGGGCGATGGTTTGAGCAAACAGCAGTCGCGGATCGGGTGCAGCTATCCAAGCAATGTGGCGATCGTCACATTCAGCCTGGAGTCTTTCATCTAAGGGCAAAATTAAGGCAGAAGCATTTGTCGAGGCTGCATGAGAGGCAAATTTAGCGCCTTCTATATAACTGATTGTCCCCGACACAGCTTCATCAACAGGAGCGGCGCCAGTAATTTCGGGATCGGTAGCCACCGACGCTGTGAGT
Organism: Microcoleus sp. EPA2; assembly: GCA_020882975.1. Classification (GTDB taxonomy): domain Bacteria; phylum Cyanobacteriota; class Cyanobacteriia; order Cyanobacteriales; family Microcoleaceae; genus Microcoleus. Next base: position 13,750 of record JAHRFD010000054.1, read on the forward strand.
GTGCGACTGCTGGCTAAATTCAGTTTTTCTACGAGTTGGCTAAATTTCATCTATAAAAATTTGTACTTAACAGGGATTTACCATTGTTAAAATTAGCAGGTTTGGAGCACAGTCTGAGCAGCATCAAAAAACTCCTATAAAATCCTCTCTTCATCGTCCTGTATTAAACTCTCTCTTCTCGAACTTCGCGTCCTTAGCGCCTTCGCGGTTAAATCACCTGACGGTACAACCGGAATTGATATCAGGCGACTACACCATAGCAAGAGCCCCGACTTTTTTGCCAAGCCAGGACTCTAACAGGAATTATTTTTCGCAGTTATTGTACGGAAACTGCATCGACATCAACGGTGCTGGTTTTAGCTTCCGAAGAGCTGCCGGTGGCTTCAGATGTGGAATTTGTCTGAGCCTGACGGGATTTAAAATAGTCGATCGACATTTGGGAAACTTCCGAAATCAGTAGCACGGCGATCGCCACATCGTCAATTTGTCCAATCACCGGCAGGAAATCCGGGGCAATGTCGATCGGGCTTACCAGATATGCTAGGGTTCCCAAAATAATCCACCAGCGGTACTTGGGGTTGCGGATGGTGTCACGATACCAGTTGTAAACAGATTGTATAGAAAAGTTCATCGACTTGTCCTCTACTTATATTTTCAATCTTTACAGATTGTCGATCTAAACGCTTGTGGAGATATCCCCCCTAGGGTTGGTTAGAGAATGCTACTTGGAAGTATTGGGAATTGGCGAACTCCCCCTGGCCCCTAGGGGGGAATAAGGGAAGGAATTGGGCATTGAGCAACCTCCACCCTAGGGGGAGGGGGGAGGGCATTGGGCATTTGGTAAAATATCAATGGCTTGGTTGCGCTGCTGTCAATTTCAAATTAGTGTTCTATCACCTATTGCTATTTTTAATTTTCAAACTGTTCTGTAGTGAACCGTTTTTTAGTATAAAATGAAACTTCTATCTTTCAAGATTTTGAACAAGTCGATCGGCGGAATTACCGACACTTTTCTCCCTCAAATGCAGCAAAAAAGAACATTGATTACTGGTAAAAATTGTACGATTCAACGTATTTATTGATTCTCAGCATCATCTAATTTTCTATCTAGCGATCGTTCTCCCATTTTAATAATTACTGAAAACCCCAATATCGACACAAGTTGTCTCAGTAGAAAATGTAAAATTTGGTATGATTAAATACCCGTAGTTAAAAAAGTGCTGGACCATGAATTTAATCCCCAAAATCCCCCCCCCTTACGAACCTTGAAACGTCCATTTTTGGTCGCCGATCGCAATTTCGCAGCCGCTAGTTAGCCAAAAAGGTTCTTGAGTCGCCAGTCTTTGTCCGCCAACAAAAGTACCATTGGAACTGCCACAATCGACAAGCTGATATCGCTGTTTTCCTTGTTCGTCATTGGCCCGACGGATTTGAGCATGGTAGCGGGAACTTTGTGGATCTTGTAACACTAAAGTATTGCTCGGTTCCCGTCCGATAGTAAAGGGATTGGCGGTGAGGGCGATCGCCTGTCCTGAAAGTTTGTATACTAAGTATGCGGTTGTTTGGCGATCGCTACTTGCCAATACCGTGGGTGCAAGTTGGGGGCGATTTTGAGGTGCTGGTAAACTATTTTGAGCCAGTTGTGCTGTGAGTTCTTGTAAATCGCGATCGAATCCGGCGCTATCAGAAGTTGGCAGATTTGCTGGAGATTGAGCTGATATTAAGTTTAACTGTTGTACCGGAGCTTGAGGCAGAATAGGTCGCCCTGCTTCGGCAATTCTCATTTGTAGGGAGGCGGAGTTTTCTGCTTCTTGTCTGGCGCTCATTCCTTCAACTTGGCGAATCACTCCGTTTGTTTCAGGAAAACTCACATCGCCAATTCTGACATCTTCTAAGGTAAATCCTAAAGTGTAGAAATCTTGGACGCGATCGAGTAAATTTTGACGCAGCAACAGCCTTCCTTGACTAATAAGCTGGTTGAGGGGAATTTGCCCGATCGCAACTCCCATGCAATCTTTCACAGCACTTGCTAAAGCAGCTATAGGATCGGACAATTCCAAAGCTACTCTTTTGGGGTCTATAACTTGATAAATAACTGTCAGTGTAGCATCAATTAAAAACCGGTCTTTCGACAAAAAATCTCCTTGGGATTGCACGTCCAAGTTACGCAGTTTGGTATCTACCAGGACAATTTGACACTGTTCCAGCAAGGGAAGGGCGAAGGTGAAATGGCGTCCCGCTTTCAGGGTACGCACCACGCGGCCGTTTTTGACCACCAAACCCGCGTAACCGGCCCCAATAAAGTCCATGCTAAAGCCGGCCCAGCGTTCGGGTGTAACGGTTTGAATCAGGGGAGAAGCGTTGTTCATGGGAGGAGTTGAGGGAAGGGAGATTCTACTTTTAGGGTAACAAATTGCTGGGGGCGAGCGATCGGGCAGTGTGCCGGTTCAGCAACCTCTATTCTATACTTCTGGACTCCTGGTAATTCAGCCCGGACTGAATCTAGTTTGCATCTAGTTAAAAGTGAGGGTCATAAAAATGCTATTTGCAGTTAGATATAGAAGCAATTGTCGTTTGAATTTTTCTCAGTTTTTGTTGTAGAGTTTTGTCATTGTTATATAGGGTTTTATTGTTGGTTGCTGATATTTTAACCCCCCCCAGCCCCCCCTTGGTAAGGGGGGGAGCAAGAGTTGTTTGAGTTTTATTGTTGGTTGCTGGTATTTTAAGCCCCCCTAGTCAAGAGGGTGGGGACTCTTAGCACCGCCCCTACAAGGGGGGACTGGAACTAATCAAAGTCCCCCTTGTTAAGGGGGATTTAGGGGGATCTAGACTCAGATAAAAACTAGATTTACATGGATGACAACCTTAATTGTAAGCTTCCATTGGCAAACAAGAACAGACAAAATTGCGATCGCCAAACGCATTATCTATCCTACCCACCGCAGGCCAAAACTTATGTTCGCGAGTCCCAGGTGTCGGATAAGCAGCTTGGGCGCGAGTATAAGGACGATTCCACTCATCAACCATCAGAGATTCTGCGGTATGCGGCGCATTTTTCAACACATTATTTTGCGCATCAACATTGCCATTTTCAATCTCCGCAATTTCCCCACGAATCGCAATCATCGCATCGCAAAAACGGTCTAATTCCTGCTTAGATTCGCTTTCCGTCGGTTCCACCATCACCGTACCCGCAACTGGCCAGGAAACAGTCGGCGCGTGATAGCCATAATCCATCAGCCGTTTGGCAATATCTTCCACTTCAATAGCCGCCGATTTTTTGAGATTGCGCAAATCTAAAATACACTCATGGGCGACTAAACCAGATTTCCCTTTATACAAAACTGGATAATAGGATTCTAACCGTTTTGCCATGTAATTCGCATTCAGAATTGCAACTTTTGTCGCCTCAGTTAAACCAACTCCTCCCATCATCCGAATATACATCCAAGAAATAGTCAAAATGCTGGCACTTCCCCAAGGCGCGGCCGAAACAGCACCCACAGATTCTATCTTGCTCCCCCCCGATTGTAGGGGCGGTACCCCCGTGCCCGCCCTCTTTGCGAGGGCGTAAGCTCTTAATTCTATATCAGTAGAAGGCAAAAATTCCACCAAATGAGACATCACTCCAATCGGCCCCATACCAGGCCCGCCGCCACCGTGGGGAATGCAGAAAGTTTTGTGCAAATTCAAGTGACAAACATCCGCACCAAAATCACCGGGACGACACAAACCGACTTGAGCATTCATATTTGCGCCATCCATATAAACCTGTCCGCCAGCTTCATGGACAATCTCGCAAATCTCTTTAATCTCTTCTTCAAAAACGCCATGAGTCGATGGATATGTTACCATCAAAGCAGCTAGTTCATTTTTGTGCTTCTGGGCTTTTGTCTGCAAATCAGAAACATCAATATTTCCCTGAGAGTCGCAATTAACCGCCACTACTTTCATCCCCGCCATCACCGCACTAGCCGGATTTGTGCCGTGGGCTGACTGGGGAATTAAACAAATATTGCGGTGAGATTCGCCACGATGTTCGTGGTATTGACGAATTACTAATAAACCCGCATATTCCCCTTGGGAACCTGCGTTTGGTTGCAAGGAAATTCCGGCAAAACCGGTGATTTCTGCCAGCCATTGTTCGAGTTGCACGAACATCATTTGATAGCCGCGAGTTTGATGGCTTGGTGCGAAGGGATGAATCTTGCTAAATTCCGGCCAACTCACCGGCAGCATTTCCGCTGTGGCATTCAATTTCATCGTACAGGAACCCAAGGGAATCATCGAGGTATTTAGCGATAAATCCTTGGCTTCCAATCGGTGCATATAGCGTAACAGTTCGGTTTCCGAGTGGTAGCTGTTGAAAACTGGATGGGTGAGATAGTTGCTGGTGCGATCGCAAAAAGCAGGTAACATCAAAGATGAAGTAACAGCATCTCCATTTAGGGAAATTTTCAGCACAGCCTCAGCCTCAGCCCCCATACCATCAGAATCCAGAGCAAAAATTGTCCACAATTCTTGGACATCGGCCGCCGTCACAGTTTCATCCAGACTAATTCCCACTGTTTTTTCATCAAACACCCGGAGATTTATCTGGCGATTTTCCGCCGCTTTTAAAATTTCAGCAAGTGGCTTATCTCCTAACTCGACGCGCAGAGTATCAAAGAAAGGTGCAGCACCAATTTTGTATCCCAAGCCTTCCAAACCGGCAGCTAAAATAACAGTTAAACTGCGTACTTGTTCCGCAATTTGTTTCAGTCCCTGGGGCCCGTGATACACAGCATACATACCTGCCATCACTGCTAGCAAAACTTGAGCGGTACAAATATTGCTAGTTGCTTTTTCGCGGCGGATGTGCTGTTCGCGAGTTTGCAATGCCAAACGTAAAGCAGATTTGCCGTTAGCATCTTTGGAAACGCCAACAATTCGCCCTGGAACTTGCCTTTTAAACTCTTCTCGCGTGGCGAAATAGGCTGCGTGAGGTCCTCCGAATCCCAGGGGGACTCCGAAGCGCTGAGTGCTTCCTACAGCTATGTCAGCGCCGAATTCCCCTGGAGGTGTAAGTACGCAAAGGCTCAAAATGTCGGCGGCAACTGTGACTAAGGCTCCGACGGCGTGGGCTGATGCGATAAAATCTGTGTAGTCGTAAATTGCGCCGTCTGTTGCAGGGTATTGTAGCAGGGCACCGAAGATTGTACGATCGCACTTAAAGTCTTGATGGTCGCCCACAATCACATCAATTCCCAGCGGCTTAGCGCGAGTTTGCACAACTTCAATGGTTTGAGGATGGCAATCTTGAGAAACAAAAAACACTTTTCCCTTATTCTGGGAGACTCCGTAACTCACCGCCATCGCTTCCGCCGCCGCCGTTCCTTCATCCAGCAAAGAAGCGTTGGCAATTTCCAAACCTGTGAGGTCAATTATCATCGTTTGGAAGTTCAGCAAAGCTTCCAATCTCCCTTGGGCAATTTCGGCTTGGTAGGGAGTGTAAGCTGTATACCAGCCGGGATTTTCTAGGATATTGCGCCCAATTACCGCAGGAGTGATACAGTCGTGATATCCAGTGCCGATGTACGATCGAAATACCTGATTTTTTGCCGCAATTTCTTTTAATTCTGCCAATGCAGCATACTCGCTTTTTGCACCAAGTAATTCCAGGGGTTGCTGAATGCGAATCGCCACCGGAATTGTCTTGTCAATCAAATCATCGAGGCTATCGATACCCAAAACATCGAGCATTTCCTGAATTTCCCTTGGTGTCGGGCCAATGTGCCGGCACGCAAAACCATCGATGGGAGTGAGCTTTTGCTGCTGATTCGACTCAATTTCAGAATTGTAGAGTACCAAGGCGGATTCTCCTGAATAGACTTTTGCTTCTTTGTTTGTAACATTTTGCAAAGGAAGAAGGAAGTTCGGCAACAGATTTTGTAATCGATTGAACGGATAGGAGGAAGTTCGGCTAAGGATTTTGTAACGGATTTAACGGATGTAGATCAAATTCTCTGTTCATCGGAATTATTCATCTCTCTCTGAATCTCCCTCTGCGTTCTCTGCGTTCTCTGCGGTTAAATCATGACCATGCAACCGGAATTGATATCACTGACAGAAGGAAAAGGGGAAAGGGGAGAGTGGGAGAGAGGGCTACGAATGCCCAATACTTTCGGCCCCATTCCCCATTCCCTATTCCCTATTCCCTATTCCCCTTCCACCATTTTGCGATACTCCTCCACTGACAAAGCCTCATTCGCTTCGCTAGAATCTGCCACGCGCACTTTCAACAGCCACCCAGCGCCATAGGCATCTTCAGCTAAATTCTCAGGAGATTCTACAATGGCATCATTGCGTTCGATGACGGTTCCCGTAACGGGTGCTTTCAAGTCTTCAACAGCTTTCACTGACTCGACTGTACCGAAAGCTTCGCCTTTTTCCAGGGTTGCGCCTACTTCTGGCAATTCCAGAAATACGATATCACCTAGTTGATCCACGGCAAAGGCGCTGATACCGATAGTGGCTATTTCGCCTTCGAGTCGGATGTATTCGTGGGTGTCTAGGTATTTCAAGTCATCGGGGTATTCTAGTGCCATGTCTTTTCTCGCAATAAATAAAGTATCAACTAAATCTTATTAAACTATGGTCGTTTAGAGATGGCAAACAAGAATAGGAAAAACATTAAACGCTTGCTTTTTGGAGATTTTTCTGTCCAACGACTGATGCGCTCTATTATTTTTATTTACGCATTTCTGTGTTTTTATGCTTTCTTTTTTTCAGAAAGGCTAATTTTTCAACCTCCCTCATCTAGTCAGAATGAGAGCAGGCAAGTTATCCAAATTAAGTCAGCTAATGGCGTGAAAATTTCTGCCCTTCATTTTCCTAACCCGCAAGCTAAATATACCATACTTTACAGTCACGGAAATGCAGAAGATTTGAGCGGAATTTTGTGGGTAATAGGAGAGATTCGTGAGAGCGGTTTTGCTGTGTTTGCCTATGATTATGAAGGTTACGGTACCAGTCAGGGAAAGCCTTCGGAGTATAATAGCTGGTAAAAGTATAGTCATCTATTACATGACTAAGGAGGCATTGAGTCCCTCCCCTTTCGCTTTCACTTCGAGCGGATTAACCCGCCTCGGCTGAGCTACGCAGCTCTCTATCCCATTGCTGAAGGCATAAGGGAAAAGCTTTTCTCAAAATATTATAAGACCCGTTAACATCAGCGTTAATCAATCGACCGCACGATGTTTTGTACAATCCTCTCTTAATTCGCGAACCACTAAATGTGACATTGTGAGCATCAATATTCCCATACACAGGAATTGGATCTAAATTCAGGAAGTTCGATTTGGAAGTATAGGATTCCTCTTGCTCTATTACTTTTATTCCGATCAATTCAGCTTTATATTTCAACATTTCAATTAGTCGAGCATGAGGAATACTGACAAAGTTTTGATTAGTTTTATTTCCTAAATTAATCTCACTTTTCCATTGTAGGTTTTTGCCAATTACTAGCATTCCTATCTTTTGTGATCCGAGCAGATTGATGATTTTCCGACTCGCGTGGTGCAAGTAATTATCTACTTTTTGATGGCGACAACGAGTGAGGCGCTGAATCCGTGATGAGGTTTGACGATTTCCTTTTAACTGAGATTGTAGCTGCGCCTTACGCTTGTTGTAGAATTGATTAATTGATTTCAGAGGTCGCCCGTTAATCAGTAAAGGGACAAATCCCGGCTGATTTGAAGTTAACGCCACTAAATTATTCAATCCTAAATCTATACTAGCTACTGATTCTTTCTGATTTTCATCAAGGGTGGACTCCGGCTCAGTACAGGCATTATAAATCACCTCAATCACATAGGAATCACATTTTGGCACCAGTCTAACTTGACAAATTTGTTCGGGCTTTACCAAAAAATTGGGTCTAAAGCCCCGTCCTTCTAGGACGGCTTTAATTTCCACTTATTGCAAATAATTGTTAAATATACGTATTTTGTAACTAAAAGCTTTCGCAAAAGTGATAAGATTTTG
>JAHRFD010000055.1 GCA_020882975.1 Microcoleus sp. EPA2
GTGGGGCACACCGAAATCAACGCTTGGGGACAGACCGATCTCTACTCTTTGATGGCAGCATCAACGAGCAAATCGACTGATTGATCCAAGAATCCCCGCGCCTTCAAGGCCGGGGAGTGTCAAACATTACTTTCATTGGTTGAACAAGAAAGAAGCGAATAGAGAACAATCAATAGTGAACAGTCAACTTTTATGTTTATTGCAGCTAGCTTTTGCACCTGTGGGAGCTTATAGTTATTCTGAAGGACTCGAAATTTTAGTAGAAACAGGTGAGATCGATAGCGAAGTTAGCTTGAGAAATTGGTTGCAAGACTCCCTGCAATTCGGGGCGATTCGAGTAGAGGCTGCGCTGGCGGTACGGGGTTTGAGAGCGACGAAGAAAGGGGATTTAACAGGTTTGAGTTATTGGAATGGGTGGGCGACGGCGACTAAGGAAACTGAAGAATTGCGATCGCAAAGTTGGCAAATGGGACGGACTTTGATGCGGTTATTGCTGGATTTGCGATCGCCCACACCGGATGGATTAACGAAAATAGTACCAGAATTCGTGGCATCGGAGGGTAATCAGTGCAATTTTGCCATCGCCTTTAGCATTGCTTGCGCTTGCTGGCAAATTGAAGAAGAAGCAGCCGTGTTAGGATATTTGTACAGTTGGGCGACAAACTTGGCGAGTGCGGGCGTCAAATTGATTCCCCTTGGTCAAACAGCCGGTCAACAATTATTGTTAGATTTGCACTCGCAAATTAGCTTTACTGCCCAAGAAGTTTTAAAATTAGAAGATGACGACCTTGGTAGTTGTAGTTGGGGATTGGCCCTAGCTAGTATGGCCCACGAAACTCAATATACTCGATTATTTCGCAGTTAAAAATCAGACAATCTCAAATCTCAAATCCCTATGAGTGCTTTTCGTGTTGGAATTGCCGGCCCTGTTGGTTCGGGAAAAACAGCTTTACTTGATGCTTTGTGCAAATCCCTCCGTCAGCACTACAAGATGGCTGTGGTGACTAATGATATCTATACTCAGGAAGATGCACAGTTTTTGGTGCGGAGTCAAGCTTTGGATAGCGATCGAATTTTGGGCGTAGAAACCGGAGGCTGTCCCCACACGGCTATTCGGGAAGATGCTTCGATCAATTTAGTGGCTATTGAACAATTGGAATACAAATTCACTGACTTAGATTTAATCTTTGTCGAAAGTGGGGGCGATAACTTAGCGGCAACTTTTAGCCCAGAGTTAGTAGATTTGACAATTTACGTAATCGATGTGGCTGCGGGAGACAAAATTCCCCGCAAAGGAGGACCAGGAATTACTAAATCCGATTTGCTGGTAATTAATAAAACAGACCTCGCACCCTATGTGGGAGCAGATTTAGGAGTGATGGAACGGGATACTCAAAAAATGCGTGGGGAAAAACCTTTTGTTTTTACTAATTTGAAAAGCCAGGAAGGATTAGAATCGGTAGTTAATTTTATCCGCTACCATCTAGTCTAGAATTCTATTGAAATTAGATATCTAATGAGTCGAAGGGAGCATTTTTAAAGGTAGTTGATTAATATAATACCAATTTTAAAAAAGAATGCAACAGTAGTCTTGTCCCTCCCCTTTATAAGGGGGGGGTTAGGGGGGTCAAAGATTGTTGCACGATTTTAGAGAAATGGTATAACTCAGAAGTTGTTGGATTATCTACAGCGGGGAAAAGCGGGTTTACTAAATCATTAGTTTTAAACATGGATAATTTATACAACCCGCCCCTAGGATTTAATGTTAGTTCATGGGTTTGATTCCTGCCAAATCTAAAATTTGAGGAATTAAATCTTCCCGCTTGACAGCCATCATGTGAACTCCTTGACAAATTTGTCGCGCTAGCTTAACTTGTTCGGCGGCAATTTTTATGCCTTCCTGTAAGGGTTCTGGAGCTTTTGCCAAACGATCGATCGTCTCTTGTGGTATGTGAACTCCCGGCACATTCTTTTTGATAAATTCAGCATTTTTAGCGGATTTAAACAGAAAAATTCCTGCTAAAACTGGTTTGTTAGAACCCGCAGCAATGTGGTGCATAAACTTATCTAAAGTTTCAAAATCTGTGATTAATTGACTTTGAAAAAACTGGGCTCCTGCTTCTAATTTTTTCTCAAAGCGACTTTGTAAACCTGACCAACTGGGGCATTGCGGATCGACAGCAGCACCTGCAAATAAATCAGTAACTCCATCTGTTAAAGGTTTGTCATTCCAGTCTTTGCCGCTGTTCATTTTTTGAATAGCTTGGAGCAGGCGCACTGCTTCAAAATCAAATACGCTTTTAGCTTTTGGATGGTCTCCGGCTTTGACTGGATCGCCTGTTAGTGCTAATATATTGCGAATACCTAAAGCCTGTGCTCCCATCAAATCGGCTTGTAAACCAATTTGATTGCGATCGCGACAAGCAACTTGACAAATCGGCTCAATGCCGTGCTGCAATAAAATTACTGATACCGCTAAGGGAGACATTCGCAACACTGCGCGACTGCCATCGGTGATATTAATGGCGTGAACTCGGTTTTTAAGAATTTCAGCCATTGCTAGCGTATGAGTCATATTACCACCTTTGGGAGGGGCAACTTCGGCGGTAATTATAAATTCTCCGGGGGTGGTGCAAGCAGTGCGAAAACGATTCATTATTTGTTGACAGTTGACGGTTGACAGTTGGCAGTTGGCAGTTGGCAGTTGGCAGTTGGCAGTTGGCAGTTGGTTGTTGATTATTTGTTATTTTCAACAACCAACAACTAATAACCAATAACCAATAACTAATGACTAATGACTAATGACTAATGACTAACAACTAATTTGGTAAAGAATAACCGAAAGCTGTTTTAACCTTGGTCAGAGTTTGGTTGGCAATAGCTTCTGCTTGTTCCTTTCCACGACGTAGCACCGACTCCAAATATCCCCGATCGTCCATTATTTCTTTGTATTTATCCTGAATAGGTTTAAGTGCATTAATTGTGGTTTCTGTCAATAGGGGCTTAAAATCTCCCCAACCCATATTTTCACACTCCGCTGCTACTTCTTCCTTAGATTTCCCAGAAAGCAGGAGATAAAGCGTCAGCAAATTTCGAGCTTCGGGGCGATCGGGGTCATCAAAGGTCAAACCTCGCACCGCATCTGTTTTGCACCGCTTAATTTTTTTGGTAATTGTTTCTGGCGAATCTAATAAATTAATTCGACTCAGTTCGGAAGGGTCTGATTTAGACATTTTACGATTGCCGTCTGTCAAGCTCATCACCCTCGCGCCGTCAGTCCGAATTAACGGTTTGGGAAGTTTCAATACAGGTTTTTCCGGTGTGCCAAATTGGTGATTTAATCTAATAACCAGATCGCGGGTGAGCTCCAAATGTTGTTTTTGGTCTTCTCCCACTGGCACTTGATCTGCGTCGTAAAGCAAGATATCTGCGGCCATCAATACGGGATAATTCAGCAAGCCTGCGTTAACATTTTCTCCTTGTTTAACTGCTTTTTCTTTAAACTGAATCATATCTTCTAGCCAGTTAATTGGCGTAATGCAGTTAAGCAGCCATGCTAGTTCTGTATGAGCAGGAACGTGGGATTGTATGAAAATAGTAGAATATTCCAAATCGATGCCACAAGCTAAATAAAGAGCTGCGATGGTGTAGCTGTCATTAGCTAGAGTTGCGGGATTATGCGGTGCGGTAATGGCGTGCAAATCGACTACGCAAAAGTAATTTTCGTACTGACTTTGAATTTCTACCCAGTTGCGAATGGCACCGAGATAATTGCCGAGGTGTAGATTGCCTGTTGGCTGAACTCCTGAAAGAACGCGCTGTTTGCTCATGAGGAAAGAAGAGAATTGAAGTCACATTTCTATATTGACACGTTATTTTAATTTCCGATCCCCTTTGTTAAATTCGATCGACCGCAAACGATCTAAATCTCAGCCTTAAAAAGCTCGCTGTCAACTGTCTACTGTCAAATCTTTTTCGGTTTAGTGCGCCACCAAGTGATGCTGGCTGCGAAAAGGGCGATCGCAAAACTCAAGGCAAAGGAAAATAGAAAGGGATGCAACTGCATTAAAATTGGAATTTTATAGTTTTGGACTGTCTCGAATACTTTGTCTGTGCCGCTGGATGCTGCAATTCCTCCGGCGGCTAAACCGACACCGATCGCCTGTACTGTGCTTTGTAGTCGATCGTCCCGATTTTTCTCTCCTAGTTCGCTCTTGCGGAGTGCGAGTTGGTTGGTGCGATCGCTCCTGGCTTGTTCTATTTCTACTATGCCGCGAATTGAGGCGATCGCCTGTTCGATTAAGTTTGTGCCGTGGCGGAAATATCCTAAGTCGCCTGCTATTTGCGATCGCATATAAAGAGCACTTTTTCTACTGAAGTGATTTAATATAGATAGTTCTTCCTTATCGATTCCTAGTATATCACAAATTGTTTGCAAAATGTCAATGTAATTGTTAAGATTTAGGACAATTGTATTGTCATAATCTTCGAGTTTCCGCAGCAGGCGAGTATAAGTTACTGCTTTGCTGAAGAGTTGCTTTAACTGTTCCTGAAATTCCTGCAATTGGGTGGGAGTTAATACAGTTCCTCTGGAAAATTGAGCCTGCAATATCTCCATGTTTTTCTCAATAATGCGGTATTCGCGATCGAGTTCGTCGTAAATCAGGCGGCTGTCTTGAAAAGCTTTGATGACTTTGTGGCGGTGAAATAGTAGGTTGAGTATTTCTTCTTGGCACTTGTTAAAATTTTCATCGGTTTGTTTGTCGGAAAGCAGCCAGACAAGCAGGTGGCGGTAATTGGCGGTATCGCTAATTGCACCGTATTCAAAAATCGGACTACCGAACAGTTTACTCGATCGGTAAAATACAGGTGGCGAGTCGCTGTGAAATAAGGCATCGCGACATTTATCGGCTAGGGGTTTGAGGGAATCTAAATTATCTGGTGAGTTTGCGGGAAGCCATGCGGTGAGTAGGAGAGTTTGACCTAAAAAGTTGTCGTCGCCGTTGATGAGTAAGGCTCGATTTGGGTTGAATTGCTCGATCAAATCAATATCTACATTATCAGCGGTGCCGTCTTCCGGGCAACCTATATTTAAGCAGAAAGCATAGCTGTCCTGAATTTGTAGCGGTTGGGCAAAACCTTCTATGGGCTGATTTTCGTTAAATTCGAGTACAACAGTTGGCAGTAAATCCTCGCGGTAGGTGTGAGAATTTGGTGGGAAAACTAGATTTGGTGTTAGCTTTTTATTGGTGAAGTTGGCGAGGATTTTGTCGCAGTGTTTCCACAGAGGATTATTGCTGCCCTTACTGTCATTTTGCAGTTGGAAAGCGTATAAATAGACATTGGGGGCAGAAATTTTGTCACTCATGTTATTGGGGCGGTGGCTAGGAATTGGGGCGGTGTTTTCTCAGGTTTTCGGGTAACTCTGGATAGCGGTTTGCTAGTTTTGGTTCTTGTCCTTCTTTTTTGGTGCGGTCTGGTTTTAGCTTTCTGTCAAATTTATTAATTTCATCTGTTATTTTAGGATAGTTTTCACACCAAGCACCAATGGCATCAGCTACTTCTTTGTTCGATTTATCTGCCATCTGGGATATGATCTTGCTGAGATTTGCTAAATCGTCAACCGCCCCGGCTTGTTCAAAGACTTCGGGTTTAGTTTCAAAGACTGCTAGGAAACCAGAAATAAATTCTTCATCTGTCATTGCTAATTCCTCCGTTGATTATACTAAGGTCAAAGAAACCGGGCTTCTATCATAAATCTCAATGGTCACAGAAAATCTCGGAAGAAACCCGGTTTCTGATACCAACCCTTATTAAGGTCAAAGAAACCGGGTTTCTCTGATAAATCTCAATGGTCACAGAAAATCTCGGAAGAAACCCGGTTTCTGATACCAACCCTTATTGCCCAACTGCACAGAAAGCCGCCCAGTATACGGGAGACTCATAAGGTTGATAATCCTGTTTGTAACCGCGCCTGTATCTGTCTTGAATTTTCTGTTTATGTTCGCGACTCAGCAACTGCGACGCTTCCACCCATTCTAGCAAACCTTTGACAGTCAAACTCCGCAGCCACAACTGAGACTCCCGCAAAGCTACAGCCACAGCAGGCCGAGTTTCCCCACGAAAAAGTTCGTAAAATTTGATGGTTAAAATCGCTGTAGATACATCATTGACAGCCCACAAAGTGCTGAGAATACTCGTCGCCCCAGCATAGAAAAAACCGCTAGTCAATCCGATATATTCATCTGTGGTATTCCTGGCATCGGTTAACCCAGTTTCACAGGCAGAAAGGGCTACTAAACGGCACTTACTTAACTCCAAATCAAAGATTTCTGTCAGTGTCAAACATTCTACGATGTCGTAGGTTTCGCCTCGGCGGGAACGAATATAACGCTTTTCCTCGGAGGGAACCCCAGGCTGGGCGGGCACGGGGGCACCGCCCAGGGCTGTTTCATTCTCAGACAAATCATCGTTTTGTAGGGGTAGTGCCCCCGTGCCTACCCTCTTCATCAAGGATTTTGTATGCGTTTCAAAGACTGGGGCGGGCACGGGGGCACCGCCCCTACGAAGAGGGGGAGTTTCTTCTCCTGTCTCCCCCCTTACCAAGGGGGGATTAAGGGGGGTTACTTTTGCGCCGGCTAGGATTAATGCGGATTTTTCGGGATTGAGAAAGTCGAAGAAGCCGTGACAGGAAAAGTGGGCGATATCGGCATTTTGCAAGCTGGCAATTTGTTGTTGCAATCCTGCTTTGCTGGCGTTTTGCCGACTCAATATTTCGGCGGGATTGAAGGATTTGGCAATGGCTTCGACTTCGATGTCGGTGAAGTCTAAATCTTCTGTGGGGTTTTGGATGGCAAAAAATTTGCTGGGTGATGTGTCTTCCGCCGTCAGATTTTCCCGCTGAGATAATTGCAAAAGTTGGCAACTGGGTGTGTATCTCACGCCGCCTGGGAAAAGTTCGAGAAGACATCCAGTTTCTACGGTTTTGTCGGCTTTTTGTCGGCTGCTGGTGAGGGCGTGTAGGGGGAATAGGTGCAGGTATCGGAAGGGAACTAAGATTAGTTTTTGGCAGTTTTCGGGGAGGCGAGAAATTATTTCGTCGATGTGCAGAATCTCGGCTAATTTTTTCAGGCGGCTGTCTAGTTGGTTTTTCCAGTTGTCGTATTTTTCCTCGTCTTTGATGTCATCGAGATATTCCTGTTGTAACTCTTGTAATGCTTGCAAGTCTTGATAGGAAGATTGCCAGATATCCGGTTGAGGAGAGTCGCGGGTGACAATGAAAAATTTAAAGTCGTTGTAGGTAATGTACCATTCTAAAATTGCTTCGTTTTCAGCTAACAGGCTGCGAATTTCTGCAAAACTAATCCGCTGTACTTGGCTGGGGAGGCTGCGGGCTTTGTGAAACAATTCTACTAGGTTTCTGGTTTTGCTGCGTTCGACGTATTCTAGGGCGGCAGTGGAGTTTTCCATTGCTAGGCAAACTTCTACCATTGACTGATAAAGTATATTCCATTCTTCAGCTAATTTCTGTCTGTCTGCTTCGCCGCCGATAATGATTTCACTCCGCATTAATTCGACTGTCTCGATGGCAGAGTTAAAGGTATTGTAAGCTTCTGGGAGTTGGGAATTTTTCTGGTAGGCAACTCCGAGATTATATGAGGTGTTAGCATTCTCTATAGGAAATGCGTCGCGGGTGCGAATTTTCAAGGATGCCTCAAAAGCTGCGATCGCCAATTCCAGATTCTGGGCTTTTTCCCCTCTGATTCTGTAGAGGTACGCATTCGCCAAATTATTTTGACACGCTGCCCATTCAAAGGGAAATGCGTCGCGGGTGTAAACTTCCAAGGATGCCTCAAAAGCTGCGATCGCCAATTCCAGATTCTGGGCTTTTTCCCCTCTGATTCTGCTGTAGTACGCACCCGCCAAATTATTTTGACTCCTTGCCCAGTCTTCGGGAAATGCGTCGCGGGTGCAAATTTCTAATGATGCCTCCAAAGCTGCGATCGCCAATTCCAGATTCTGGGCTTTTTCCCCTCTGATTCTGTTTCGGTACGCAACCCCCAGATTATTTTTACTGGCCGCCCAGTCTTCGCGAAATGCGTCGCGGGTGCGAATTTCCAAGGATGCCTCATAAGCTGCGATCGCCAATTCCAGATTCTCGGCTTTTTCCCCTCTGATTCTGTAGAGGTAAGCCATCCCCAAATTATTTTGACTCCTTGCCCATTCAAAGGGAAATGCGTCGGGGGTGTAAACTTCCAAGGATGCCTCAAAAGCTGCGATCGCCAATTCCAAATTCTCGGCTTTTTCCCCTCTGATTCTGTTTTGGTAGGCACTCGCCAAATTATTTTGACACGTTGCCCATTCAAAGGGAAATGCGTCGCGAGAGTAAACTGACAAGGATGCCTCAAAAGCTGCGATCGCCAATTCCAGATTCTCCGCTTTTTCCCCTCTGATTCTGTAGAGGTAAGCCATCCCCAAATTATTTTGACACGTTGCCCATTCAAAGGGAAATGCGTCGGGGGTGTAAACTTCCAAGGATGCCTCAAAAGCTGCGATCGCCAATTCCAGATTATCGGCTTTTTCCCCTCTGATTCTGTAGAGGTAGGCATTCGCCAAATTATTTTGACACGTTGCCCATTCAAAGGGAAATGCGTCGCGGGTGTAAACTTCCAAGGATGCCTCAAAAGCTGCGATCGCCAATTCCAGATTATCGGCTTTTTCCCCTCTGATTCTGTAGAGGTAGGCATTCGCCAAATTATTTTGACACGCTGCCCATTCAAAGGGAAATGCGTCGCGGGTGTAAACTTCCAAGGATGCCTCACAAGCTGCGATCGCCAATTCCAGATTCTGGGCTTTTTCCCCTCTGATTCTGTAGAGGTAAGCCATCCCCAAATTATTTTGACTCCTTGCCCAACAAAAGGAAAATGCCTCGCGGGTGTGAATTTCTAATGATGCCAGATAAGCTGCGATCGCCCGTTCCAGATTCTCGGCTTTTCCCCCTCTGATTCTGTTGTAGTAGGCAACTCCCAAACTATTTTGACTCCTTGCCCACTTTTCTGAGTAAGCTTCGCGAGTAACAATAGTTAATCCAGTCTCCAGACAAGCAATCGCCACCTCTAAATTATTTGCCCGACTGCCTTGCCGTAGGTTAGAAAAGCTAATATTCAAGCCGTATAAAATATTTGCAAGATTGTATGCTTCTTCTGCATCCAAAGTTGCCAGACTTTCAGTTGCCCACTCTCGCAAATATTGAGCAAAACCATCATCTACTAATTCTAGGTTAGCTTGCAGAATCTCGATTTCTTCCTCGCTGGGACAGGTGAGGAGAGAATGAATCAGATTTTGATAAGCTTGGCGGCGCGCTTCGTTCATTGCTGACAACCCATGTTTTTAGAATTTTACATTCTTTGCCGGGGAAAAACAAGGGGGAAACCCGACTTGCTGAATCGTCTGGAGTCGTTGGAGTGTGCGTCATAAGCTGCTAGGCAACTATGTCGTATATAGCAATCCTAAATCATTTGCGTAATTATTGTAGGGGCAAACCCCCCGTGGTTGCCCGGATAGATCAGGGGTAGGCACGGGGGCACTACCCCTACAAATTTTGCGAATCATTTAGGATCGCTATAATATAGATACAAGATAAGTAAGCGATCGCCATAATGAATCTATTCGGAATGGGCCCGGTCTCATTCAAAAAAATCTCGATAATTTGCGATGGGCAAAAAATAAGAGGAAACTAAAATGATTTCACAAACTTTAGTAGAGATTGAACGTTCTATTAGTTCCCTGTCGATAGAAGAACAACTTTGGCTGCTGGAACGTATCGCTTGCCGAGTGCGGGAGAAAACTTACATAGCTAATAAACTCGCTAATGCTAAATACCTGGAAGCAGAGATAGCAGAGATGGCCAAAGATCCAGATATTCAAGTTGAGATTGCTGCTATCAATCAAGAGTTTATTGTGGCAGAAATGGATGGTTTAGAAGCACTATGAGCATTCAGCGAGGGAAAATTTATTTTGTCAATCTTAACCCAGTTCATGGAAGAGAACAAGTAATTTGACTCGGCGGTTGAAACCGCGTCTTGTCAAACAAAACCCGCCTTCGCGGGTTGAAGAGTGTGCGGTTTAAACCGCCGGATCAAAATAACTAATGACTAATTACAAATCTGTCATTAACCTTGCTTTTCGCAAAACAAATGTTAATACAGTTTCTTGACCGGTGATAATGTCGGCTCTACCCTCCATTCCTGACTGAATTGAATACTGGCGATCGACTTTAGCTTGCTGGCTTCCCAAGGAGTCATCCCTATCGATTTTGGTTAAATAAGTTTTTTCCGGCTGAATGGCAACTTCGTAATAAGCTGTACCTAAATTATTATTGGAATTTTGAGAGGCGATCGCATCTGGGGCGATCGCGCTTACTGTTCCTTTCAGTGTTCCGTAGTCGGGGAAGGGTAACGCGGAAATCCTCATCTGCACGGGTTGGCCGATTTGGATGCGGGCGATGTCTTGGGAGGTTACTTTGGCTTTGACTATCAAGGGTACGTCGCTGGGGACGATTTGGGCGATCGCACTTCCGGCTTGCACAGTTTGGCCAGGATGTTGTAATTCTACTTTGAGAATTGTACCGTCTGCTGGGGATTTGATAACGCTATATTTGAGTTTTAATTCAACTTGATTTAGTTCTTTTTGAGCTTGAATCAATTGCTGTTGAATTGAGGAGCGCTTCACCAGCAAAACCCGCCGACTTCTGCCTAATCGTTCAGCTACATCGGGCAGGGATGTTGCTAATTTTACCAGAGCTGATTCCACTAATTTATCTGCTGCGGAACTTTCATTTTGGATACTCTGAAATTGGGCACTAGCTAAAATTTGATTCTCCAATTCCCGCAATTGGCGATTGATTTCATCGGCTGCTGTCTGAGACTGAGTGACAGTTTCTTGGAATTGCTTTTTTTGACTATCTAACCGGGATGCGTCCACAACGGCGATCGCATCTCCTTGTTTCACCACCTGATTTTCAGTAACCGCAATGCTTTCGACGGTGCCCTCTGTTGTCGCTTGTACAACGCGCACTTCTCCGGCGGGGCGGACGATCGCATCTGCTTTGACTGTAGCACTGTATTTGGTGACGCTAGCCAGGGCGATCGCACCTCCAAAGGTAGCCACCATCAAAATTCCTCCCCAACTTGTCCAGCGGCTGACAGGGGGCAAAAATTGGTCGTTCTCAAAGGTTTCAACGGATGGGGATTCGGGAAGAGGAGACATGGCGACAACAGGGTAAGAAGAGGGAAGATGGAAGATGGAAGATCGAAGATGGAATATGGAAGAAATTTATGCGATCGCCTAATTAGCCCTAACGATTTCAGCAATTAATCATGTCCCAACCACGGTTCGGGTTGCTCTAAAAATTCCACAGGGTGGCTAATACCAATTTCATAAAGTAGCGCTACATATCTACCCCCCCAACCCCCCCTTATTAAGGGGGGGCTAAGAACTACATCTGTAGTAGGACTTGATGAAAATGGTATAACTCTAAACATCCTTATTTCTTTGAGCGCATTTATTTTTAACTTTCCGGATAGCCCAGATACATTTAGAAGTCTCAATCAAAATTCGTAGGCTACAGCCAAAAATCCGCACAGATTCCCTGAATGAGCATCCCAACTTAGCTTCCCGATCGAGACTGGTAAAAAACCGGGTTCTATTTTGAGTACACGTAAGTATTGAATATCTCACCGAATCTTTGACTTGAAATCGATCTCTCTGAGACAGAGGGACGAAAAAGTCTTGACTGCAAATTTTTGATTAATTAAATTTCCAAGGAGTTCCTCATGTTTGAAAATCAACAACACTCACTATTTACCGAACTAACAGATGCCGAATCTGCTACTGTCAGCGGTGGGAATAGAAGCAGCGGTGTCAGCGATATCGACATTAATAGCGATGCCAGCAATAGCAATGCTGATGATATCAATACCTTGTTGTTTGTACCAGATATCAGTCAACTTTATATGTACGACCCTAGTCGGCAGCGTCCGTATAAAACCATCGTGGTTTAGAAAAATAAGTCTAGGGGCTTATTTGGAAAAATTTATCCGTAATATTCCGGAGATTCATCGGCTTTTAAGAAACATAGATCGGTATTTAAACCAAGCTAGAAAGTTTATCAAGTTTCTACCTTGTGTCCAATTTGAGCGCATAAAACGGAGTCTATCATGAAAGAAACTAAAGACACCTCACTAGACAGCTCACTGTTTACTGACATCACCCCAGAAGCATCTGCCAGTGTCAACGGGGCTCATCGTTATCGTTATGTCAGCCGTCGTAGCAACTGCGATAACTACAGCTACAATCCCTACTTCGATGGTCGCCCAGTTCATGGCTACGTACACAACGTGTCCCATCGTCGCTACTACGACTGGTAACTGACTGTGAAAACCTCAGAAATTTTGGTGAAAAATTCAGAAATTGCCATTTAAACGATGCTTTAGAATTTAGCTGAAATTTCTAGTTATTGTCCAACTTTATCAGCTTAAAAGGAGTTTATCATGCAAGCAACTAAAGAGAGCTCACTGTTTACTGAAATCACTGCTGAAGAATCTGCTAGTGTCAACGGTGGTTACTATGGCTGTTACCGTCCCCGTCGTCGTATTGTATACCGCCGTAATCGTAACGGTACTTTCACAGCAGTAGTTCGCTACTGGTAAATGTGAAGTCGGTTAATTCAGCTTTATAACTGTGAATCGAGGAAGTACCCATAACATTATGGGTGCTTTTTTCTGATTGACTATCCGGCGATGTGTAATCTGTTTTAGGCTCTGTTGATGACAATAAATTGTCAATATATATTGTTATTTTCCAGAGAATACCATCTCCGAAAAAGTTAATACTTTATGAAATATCAGGTTGTTCTTCAGCATAGTGAAGAAGATTGCGGAGCTGCTTGCTTGGCTTCCATCGCTAAATTTTATGGTCAAAATTTGACTATTAGTCGTTTGCGAGAATTCGTCGGTACCAGTCAACAAGGGACGACTTTACTGGGGTTAAAACAAGGAGCTGAGGCGATCGGCTTTAATGCTCGATCGGTACGAGCAGCATCTGCGATTTTAGACAAGCTGGATGATGCCCCTCTACCTGCTATTATTCACTGGAAAGGTTATCACTGGGTAGTTTTGTATGGAAAGCAGGGCAAAAAATATGCGATCGCCGATCCAGGAGTCGGCATTCGCTATGTTTCCAAAGAGGAATTAGCCACGGCTTGGACAGATTGGTTGTGCTTGCTGGTGGAACCAGATCCAGAGCGGTTTTTTGCCCAAGGAGAGAGTCAAGCATCCGCAAGTTCTCTACAAAGATGGATGCGACGCATTGGGATTTACCGCCAGATTTTGATGGAAGCATTTTTGCTAAATATAGTCTTAGGTTTGCTGTCAATTTCTTCGCCTTTTCTCGTGCAAATTCTCACGGATGATATTTTGGTGCGAGGCGATACGCAACTTTTGGCTAGTGTGGCGATCGCCGTTATAGTTATGAACCTATTTAGCAGCAGTTTAGGACTCGTGCAGTCCAACTTAATTGCTCAGTTTTCCCAGCGCTTAGAATTGGGATTCGTGATGGAATTCGGGCGCAAACTACTGCGTTTACCTCTGAGCTTTTACGAAAGTAGACGCAGTGGCGAAGTCATAGGTAGATTAAAAGATATTCAAGAAATAAATCAATTAGTTTCTCAAGTAGCCATCAGCTTACCCAGTCAATTTTTTATAGCGATAGTTTCTTTTAGCTTCATGCTTTTTTATAGCAAACAACTAACACTAGCCGCTACACTCATTGCGTGTTTGATGACTGCTTCTACTATAATATTTCTGCCCGCATTGCAGCAAAAAACACGCAACTTACTGGTATTAGAATCCGAAACACAAGGGATGTTGGTAGAAACTTTTAAAGGGGCGTTGACCGTCAAAACTACTAGCAGCAGTCAACAACTTTGGGAAGAATTGCAAAGACGCTTTGGTCGCTTAGCTAATCTTACTTTTCGGACTACCCAAATTGGGATATTAAATAATATATTTTCTGGTTTAGTTGCCTCCGCTGGAAGCATTACTATCCTGTGGCTGGGGAGTGGCTTAGTAATTGAAAAAGTCTTGAGTATCGGTCAATTACTAGCTTTTATTAGCATGAATCAAAATGTGACTAATTTGGTAAATTCAGTGGTAGGATTTAGTGACGAAATGACTCGCGTCCAGACAGCAACTCAGCGGCTGTCAGAGGTGATTGACGCTGAACCGGAAAGCAAAAGCGATCGGAATAAACCTTTTGTACAAATTCAAAACCGGGACGATATTGTTTGTAAGAATGTTAAGTTTCACTATCCAGGTAGACTGGATTTGCTCGAAAATTTTTCGGTCACGTTTCCTGGTGGTCAATCCATCGCTTTAATTGGCTATTCCGGCTGTGGCAAGAGTACCCTAGCTAAAGTAATTGCTGGTTTGTATCCGCTGCAATCTGGTAATATTAGAATTGGTGATTATAATTTACAGGATTTGTCTCTTGACAGTCTCAGACAGCAGGTAGTTTTGGTTCCTCAAGAAGCACATTTTTGGAGTCGATCGATTCTAGAAAATTTCCGTTTGGGCTATCCAGAAATTAGTTTTGAACAAATTGTTAAAGCTTGTAAAATTGCTGGGGCGGATGAATTTATCAGCCAATTACCAGATAAATACCAAACGGTGTTAGGGGAATTTGGAGCGAATATTTCTGGTGGACAAAGACAAAGATTGGCGATCGCCCGTGCAATTCTCAACAATCCACCCGTATTGATTTTAGACGAATCTACCGCCGGATTAGACCCCGCCAGTGAAGCGGAAGTTTTAGAACAGTTGTTGATGTACCGACACGGAAAAACTACGATTTTTATCAGTCACAGGCCGAGAGTGATCGATCGCGCTGATTGGATTATTATGTTAGAACGGGGGAAGTTGAAAGTGCAAGGATCTGCTGCCAGATTGCGATCGATCCCAGGAGATCATTTAGAGTTTTTGCATCCTTGAGTCAGTTATAAAGCAGCAACCGTTGTCAGGTGCGTCGCCATCAATCATCTGTCAGTAAAATCAATTTTCTGGTAGCGACGCACCTGACAAAACATAGTAAGGGGGGCAATTGTTACTTTTTTTGCTCGATTAATGCACTCTGCACACTAGGGCGATCGCCTCTTGATTTTCTAATACCAAACCATACTCCAAACCTTCAACCACCGCCTGACAAGAAGCATCCAAAATATTACCAGAAACCCCAACCGTCGTCCAGCGATCTTGACCATTACTAAACTCAACCAACACGCGAGTTTTAGCAGAAGTTCCCGCGCCACCGTCGAGAATCCGCACCTTGTAGTCTGTTAGGTAAAAATGTGCGATCGCCGGATAGAAATTAACCAAAGCTTTCCGCAAAGCCGTATCCAAAGCTGAAACCGGGCCGTTTCCTTCCGCCGCTTCCAAAATATTTGTGCCATTTACCGACAATTTCACCGTCGCTAAAGCCGCACAATTTTCGCCTACTTTATCGCAGTGAACTTGAAATCCCTGAATTGTAAACCATGGCTGACGATTTCCCAAAGCTTCTCGCATTAACAATTCAAAACTCGCCTCAGCAGCCTCAAATTGATAGCCCTGACTTTCCAATTTTTTCAATCTTTCCAGAATTTGGCGACAAGCAGGATCTTGGCGATCGAGTTCAATCCCAAACGTTTTAGCCTTGGCCAAAACATTGCTCAAACCAGCTTGATCTGAAATCACAATGCGGCGACAGTTGCCAATCTTTTCCGGTTCTAAATGTTCGTAAGTTAGCGGATTTTTTTCCACCGCGGATACGTGAATACCACCCTTGTGAGCAAAGGCTGAAAGCCCCACAAAAGGAGCGTGGTCATCGGGAGCCAAATTTACTATTTCGCTGACCGATCGACTAACTTGAGTTAATTTGATTAATTGCTCATCTTGAATACAATCATAACCCAACTTAAGCTGAAAATTAGGAATCAAAGAACACAAATTAGCATTACCACAGCGTTCGCCATAGCCATTAATAGTTCCCTGTACCATCTTCACTCCTTCTTGGACAGCAGCCAAAGCATTAGCCACCGCAACCCCCGAATCATTATGAGTGTGAATTCCTAACTGTAAAGACGAGTTTGAATCGACCCCTAAAACCTCTGAAACCTCTCGCACAACCTGACTAATTTCGTGAGGCAAAGTGCCGCCGTTGGTATCGCAAAGCACCAGCCATTCAGCACCAGCTTGTGCCGCCGCCCTCAATGTTTGAATAGCATAATCTCGATTGTGTTTATAGCCATCAAACCAGTGTTCAGCATCATAAATAACCCGCCTTCCCTGACTCCGCAAATATTCAATCGTATCTGCAATCATCGCCAAATTTTCATCTAGTGTCGTCTTCAACCCTTCAATGACGTGCAAATCCCAAGACTTGCCAAACAGTGTTACCCACCGAGTACCAGCCGACAAAATAGCCTGCAACATTTCATCATTAGCCGCAGCCCTTCCCGGTCTCCTAGTCGAACAAAAAGCCACAACTTCTGCTTGAGTTAAAGGCTGTTCTTTCAGTCTCCAAAAAAATTGTACGTCTTTAGGATTAGCCCCTGGCCAACCACCTTCAATAAAAGGAATTCCTAAACTGTCTAACTGACGAGCAATTTGTAGTTTGTCTTCCAGAGATAGGGAGAGTCCCTCGCACTGGGCACCGTCTCGCAGCGTGGTATCGTAGATCCAGAGCCGATTTGTCATGGGGAATTAGAAATTTCAATTTGGTAATATATGAATTATCATATTAGATGAAATTCTGGGAAATAAATGCGATAATATATAGGAAAATTAACATACATCTAATTGGGGTGAATTGCTGTGGTTAAAGTACAAGCACAAGGAAAAACTTTTGAGTGCGATCGGGGAGCCAATCTCCGTGAAGTTTTGCTCGAGAACGGCATCGATCTCTACAACGGCAATGCCAAAATCATCAATTGTCACGGTCTCGGTACTTGTGGCACCTGTGCCGTCACCATCGAGGGGGAAGTTTCCGAACCCCAGTGGCGCGAAAAAACCAGACTTTCCCTCCCTCCCCATTCTCCCACATCCAACCGCCGTCTGTCTTGCCAAACTCAAGTTTTAGGGGATATTAAAGTAACAAAATATGACGGTTTTTGGGGTCAAGGCTCTGAAACAGTCTGGAAACCAACCGCCTAGATTGTGGATTAAACAACGCAGATAAGTGAAGGACACCTAAAAAGATAAAATACCCAGAGCCCTGACAATTTCTGCGAAGTCGGGGTTCTGAAACAAGATGGTTGTACGTTGAATGAGGTCAAAAGGGCAAAAAAGTCCAGAGAAAATTCCATGAATGTATCTCAAGATATTCTGATTATTGGTGGCGGAATTATCGGTCTTTCCCTAGCAGTTGAACTGAAATTGCGAGGGGCATCTGTGAGTGTAGTCGATCGAGATTTCAAACAAGCAGCCGCACGCGCCGCAGCGGGAATGCTGGCACCTCAAGCGGAAAAAATCCCTCCCAGTCCGATGCTGGATTTGTGTTTGCAAAGTCGCGCCTTGTATTCTACGTGGGTCGATCGGCTAGAAGAGATTACCGGATTGAAAACGGGATATTGGCGATCGGGAATCCTCGCACCAGTTTGTCAAGGTGATTGGGAAGACAAGTCATATTTACCAAATCTGAATGCTCAATGGCTGGATGCAGATACTATTCGCCAACACCAGTGGGGATTGGGTGAAGAAGTAGTTGGCGGTTGGTGGTATCCTGACGATGCTCAAGTTGATAACCGCGCTTTGTTTAGGACGCTTCAATTTACGACTAAAAAATTAGGAATCGAAGTTATTCAAGACAATTCTGTCGAAATTATTCGGGAACAAAATAGAGTTGTTGGTGTGGAAACAACAGCGAAAAAATTAAAAGCTGACCGTTATGTATTGGCAACAGGTGCTTGGTCTGAGACATTATTAAATATACCTGTTTATCCCAGAAAGGGGCAAATGCTTTCTGTGTGCGTCCCGGAAACTTACGATGTGGTTCAGCCGCTGCAAACAGTTTTATTCGGAACAGGGATTTATATTGTGCCACGTCAAGATGGTAGGATTATTATTGGCGCGACTAGCGAAAATGTAGATTTTACTCCAGGAAATACGCCGACCGGAATTAAAAATTTGCTAGCCGGAGCTATTAAGTTATATTCAGAATTACAAAATTATCCGATTCTGGAGTTTTGGTGGGGTTTTCGGCCAGCTACCCCTGATGAATTGCCAATTTTAGGTGCTAGTGCTTGGGAAAATTTAACCCTAGCGACGGGGCATTATCGCAATGGTATTTTGTTAGCTCCTGTTACCGCGAAATTGTTGGCTGACTTCATTGAAAATGGGAAGTCTGACCCGTTGCTAACTGCTTTTCATTATTCCAGGTTTAGGAAAAATTAGATTATTAATATCAAATCCCCTAGCCTCTAAATTATTCATCTCTCTACTCTCTCCCTCTGTGTCCTCTGTGTTCTCTGTGGTAAAAAAAATCCGATCCAACCGCAAACGATATGACATCAGCTTTAGTAAAAATATTAGCAGTAAGTTAGATTTTATCACCTACGCTTTAAACCTAGTACGCTGAGGAAAAAGCTCGATAAAACCATCTGCAAACCTACAGTCAGGCAAGTCAGCGACGGAATCACCAAACGCAAAGTTTTGGAAGGGTTAAGGATGCCAAAAGCAGTTTCACTCCAGATAGTTAACGATAATATCGAGCCAACTATTCCAATTAATATGAGGGCGACTCCGACAATCAATCCTGTCTCTAGGGTGACATAGCGAAATATTTTATTGAGTTTGGGGTCTGGAGGCAGTAGTTTCTCGCTGATGGCGAAAACTTTGGTGAATAAAGCAAATGTTACTGCTTGAAAACCAATGATAATTGCGATCGCAGCATAAAGCAGAGTGTGCACATCAAAGCTAACACGGCCAATCTTTTGAGTACCAGGTAATAGCCAGATGCCCACAATTAAACCCCAAATCATCAGCGCTACACCCGGATACAAAAACAGCCAGCGGGGACTGTAAAGCAGCAAAAATCGCAGGTGTCGCCAGCCATCTCGCCAAGTTCGCAGATGTGGCGGACGGCTGCGGCCGTCGGGAGAGAGTACGGTGGGAACTTCAGCGATTCGTAGTTTGTACAGAGAGGCTTTAACTACCATTTCACTAGCAAATTCCATCCCTGTTGTTTGCAAATCCAGCTTTAAAATTGCATCTCTTCTGAAACCCCGCAGCCCACAGTGAAAGTCGCCGGCGGGACTTGAAAAAAATAGCCGCCCAACCCACGTCAGCACCGGATTTCCTAAGTATTTGTGCAGCGGTGGCATTGCACCCGGTTTGATGCCCCCTTGAAAGCGGTTTCCCATGACTAAATCCCAGCCACCTCGCAATTTTTCGACAAAAGCGCCGAGGTTGGAAAAGTCGTAACTGTCGTCAGCATCGCCCATAATGATATAGACTCCGCGTGCTGCGACGATCCCTCCCATGAGGGCGCTACCGTAGCCTTTGGCTGGTACTGGGATCACTCTGGCTCCCATTTTGGTGGCGATTTCTTGAGAGCCGTCAGTGCTGCCGTTGTCTGCTATGATTACCTCGCCAGCAATATTGAGTTCACCCAGAGACTTGTGTGCCTTCTGTATGCAGATTTCTAGTGTTTCTGCTTCGTTCAGGCAGGGCATGAGTATCGATAATTCGAGAGTGTATTCCCCGGTTGCCTTGGTCTGCTCTGCCATATGTTTGTTTCACTCTTGCTCGCGAGTGATAATACTTATTTTTCCCGTATCTCTGCTTAAATTATGGGTTGGCAACCCAATTAAAAACAACTTAATAAAATCTGTTAAGGATGTTTTTTCATACAATTATTGCGCTGTATTATAGGTGGGGAAATTCATGAATAGAAGCGTTTTTCTGGTTTTGCTTGCTGCTATTTTGTGTGGCGTTGTTGGTCAATTTAGCCTGAAAGCTGGAGCTAAAATATTAGGGCCTATTGGTGCTGCTAATTTAGTTGAAAAAATCCTAGCAATGGCTACTCAGCCTCTGATAGTAGCCGGTCTGACTTTGTATGCAGTTT
Organism: Microcoleus sp. EPA2; assembly: GCA_020882975.1. GTDB lineage: Bacteria > Cyanobacteriota > Cyanobacteriia > Cyanobacteriales > Microcoleaceae > Microcoleus. The sequence goes on from JAHRFD010000055.1 coordinate 20,158, forward strand.
CTTCTATAGGGTTTATTGTGGTACTTTCTCGCGCCAACCTTAGCATAGTCTCGCCTTTACTGTCAATTAGCTACTTGTTTACTGTCTTAGGAGGGAAAATTATCTTTAACGAGCCTTTACCACCGTTGCGATTAGTAGGTATGGGGTTAATTATGACGGGAGTAATTTTTGTACTCCGAGGTCAAGCTGGAGGGGCGACAGGAGGAAGTTAGTCTATGTCTAATTTTGGGGCTGCTGTGAATATAGATGTATTATTGCGCGATCGCAGGGCAATTCTGGCCACCATGCACCAAAAAGAACGGGTGATGGCTCCGATTTTGGAGCGGGAATTAGGCGTCAAAATCCTCGTACCTGCGGATTTAGACACTGACTCCTTTGGCACTTTTACCAGAGAAGTTAAACGCTTAGGAACTCAAATAGAAGCGGTGCGATTAAAAGCAGCAACTGCTCTGGATATTGCCGGGGAAACTCTTGCTTTCGCCAGCGAAGGTAGCTTCGGCCCTCATCCGGCAATGCCCTATCTGCCTGCTAATCGAGAAATTGTGATTTTATTAGATACAGAACACAATCTGGAACTGATTGGCGAATCTTTATCAGTGGAAACTAACTACAGTCATCAGTTAGTTTCCAGTGTAGAAGAAGCGCAAGTTTTTGCTGACAAAGTAGGATTTCCCGAACACGCTCTGGTGGTTGTAACTGGTGATGTGGACACAGGTAATGGCGAAATTGTCAAGGGAATAGTTACAGAAAAAGATTTGGTTGATGCTGTTAGCACTGGTATCAACAAATCAGCCAGTGGTAAAGTTCATGTCGAAACAGATATGCGGGCGATGTACAATCCAACTCGAATGCAAAATATCGCCCTGGCAACTCTTGATTTAGTCAAAAAATTTTACCAATTCTGCCCGGAGTGCGGTTGGCCGGGATTTGATTGTGTCGAAAATAAAATAGGGTTGCCCTGCGGGCTGTGCTATTTTCCGACTCAGCTAGTGCGATCGACAATTTATCAATGCAAAGCTTGCGGTTATCGTCAAGAAAAACTATTTCCAGAGGGCAGAGAAACTGCCGATCCCGCCCAGTGCCAATATTGTAACCCCTGAACAAACCAGATGTTTAACCTCAGAAATAATATGAATTCGGGCTGCACTCAGACATGATTTTTGACTGTTAATATCAATTCCGGTTGTATCGTCAGGTGATTTAACCGCGAAGGCGCGTTCCCCGCAGGGGTTCCCGTAGGGTAGTACGCGAAGCAAGAGAAGAGAGAGTTTAATACAGGACGATGAAGAGAGGATTTTATATAACTGATGATTTAAAAAAAGACCAAACAAAAAGCGCCCCTATTTCTAGGAGCGCTTTTTGTTTATCTCAAGTTAAAAATTAACCGTTGATGGAAGGAGCAACCAAAGCAACTGGAGTTGTTTCGCCAGCAGCCAAGTCGAGTGGGAAGTTATGAGCGTTGCGCTCGTGCATTACTTCCATACCCAAGTTAGCGCGGTTGATCACATCAGCCCATGTATTGATTACACGACCTTGAGAGTCGATAATCGATTGGTTGAAGTTGAAACCGTTCAAGTTGA
>JAHRFD010000056.1 GCA_020882975.1 Microcoleus sp. EPA2
AAAAATCGTTTCGAGAAGTTGCTGAAAAAATGAACTTTCAGGTTCTGGAGTTTAATGGTGAAGGGAATCACGTTCATGCACTGATTGAGTACCCGCCTAAGCTTTCAATCTCTCAAATAGTGAACGGCTTTGAAAGGAGTCTCTAGTCGTCGCTACGGACAGGCTGGACACAAGAAACCCCACAAAGAAGCTTTATGGAGTCCTAGTTATTTTGCGGTTTCTCTCGGTGGTGCACCCCTAGATGTGCTGAAGGAGTATATTAAGAATCAAGAAAAGCCGTCCTAAAAGGACGGGGCTTGTATCCCATTTTCTTTGTCAAGTCCGAACCAAAAAGTCTTAAAATATACAATAAGTCACGTATATTAAAAACAGTCGCCAATTTGCAATCATTCTTTACAATATTCAGTACAGCACACCCACCCCTAACTCTTCCTGACAGGAGAGAGCACAGTCTAGTTGGATCGAAGACAATAAACATGGCGACTTCCATGAAAGCTCGTGCAGTTTCTCTAGTCTCAGGTTTGTTCAGGTTATTTGCAGCCAGTTACGAGGAGAGTTGACCACCCGTGCTCCAACGCATCAAACAAGACTTAAAAAACGACCTGATCGCAGGCCTTTTGGTAGTGATACCCTTAGCTACCACCATCTGGCTGACAATCACTGTCGCCAGTTGGGTCATTAATTTTCTCACCAAAATTCCCAAGCAAATTAACCCTTTTGACGGCCTCAACCCGATTTTGGTGAATTTTCTCAATCTCTTGGTAGGGTTGGCTGTACCCCTGCTGAGCATTACGATTATTGGTCTGATGGCCCGTAATATCTTCGGGAAGTGGTTGTTAGACTTGGGCGAACGTCTATTACAGGCAATTCCCCTAGCAGGTTCGGTTTACAAAACCCTCAAACAACTGCTGGGAACTATCCTCAAGTCCAATGACAAATTTCGCCGTGTGGTTTTGGTAGAGTATCCCCGGCGCGGAATCTGGACTTTGGCTTTTGTGACCGGTACGATCGAGAATAATGATATTCCACCTTATCTTTCTGGCGAAAGTCCCATCGGCATTTTCATTCCCACTACTCCCAATCCCACTACTGGATGGTATGCTATTGTCCCGGAAGCAGATGTGGTGAATCTGTCAATGTCGATCGAAGATGCTTTTAAAGTCATCATCTCCGGCGGCATAGTCAACCCTAGCAACTCAGCTATAGTAACTACCGCAAACACCAAAGGGACAAAACTTGAATCCCTAATCCCCGATGCGAGATATCATCCTGTTCCAGTGGAAGAAGAGTGAACCAATACATCAGCAATCTTGCACAAAACCTGCCCACACGGAAATCGTGACTGAGGGCGGGTTTTTTAGCAGTTTTTCTGCTAAAGTCCAAGTCTATGCCTTCAAATAGCCTCTAGCAATCTCAACAATCCCCAAATTCCTAAATTCTCAATTTCTATTTAAAACCTATGAAAAAAGCCCGCGAAACCGCACGCGAACTCGCACTCCTTGGCATTAGCCAACTCCCAGCTAATCCAGAACTCTTAGAAGCCAAGAAACTGCAAGATGTCGTCCTCGCCGCCATCCGCACCCTGACTGCGGAAGTGCAAGAATCTCTAGAAACCGCAGCCTCAGAAGTGCAACGAGGTAGCGACAAACTCCTATCGAGCGAAATCCGCGCCTCCGATGTCGAAAGTGCTAGAGCAATGGTACGGGAAGCTGTGGAACTTACTCAAACGGCGATTAACCGTCTCGGTTCAGCCATGGAGTTTCCCGAAATCATCCAGCTAGCTAACCAGCAAGATGTCCGCAATTATGCTTTGCAAATCTTGGCAAAAGTAAGTGCGAACCGCCCAGAAATTGATGAGTTGCTCAAAGAAGCCCTCGTGGACTGGCAAATCGAACGTTTGCCTAGGATCGATCGAGATATCATGAGAATTGCGATCGCGGAAATTCTATTTCTAGGCTTACCCGAACAAGTCGGTGTCAACGAAGCTGTCCAACTAGCAAAACGGTACAGTGGCGATGACGGACATCGGTTTATCAACGGAGTATTGCGCCGAGTTGTCGATCGCATTAATGCACAAGCAGTTAGTCATTAGTCATTAGTCATTAGTCATTAGTCATTAGTCATTAGTGGTTAGTGATTAGTGATTAGTGATTAGTGATTAGTGATTAGTCATTAGTCATTAGTCATTAGTGGTTAGTGATTAGTGATTAGTGATTAGTCATTAGTCATTAGTCATTAGCGGTGCCCTGAGCGTAGTCGAAGGGTCATTAGTGATTAGTAATTAGTGATTAATCATCCTTCCCAATTCCCAATTCCCAATTCCCAATTCCCATTTTAATTTTAATTTTATGGTTTTTAATTGGTTTCGTCGCCAGTACAGCGAAAGTGGATCTTCTGAACAAGAAAATCTTCCCGAACAGCCCCAAGAAGAGTCACCAAAAGAATCCGCGCCCGCCCCGCCTCAAACAGATGCAGCAGATCCAAGTTCCCCCGCCATAGCAGAGGATTATTTGAATTGGGCGAAAGCTGCTTATAAAAATATTCAAAAACAGCAAAAACCGGAAACAGAAGTTACCCAGACACCAGTAACTGAGGTTCCAGCAGCCGAAACAGATATTGCTGAATCCGCAACTGTCGAAGCAACTGATGCGATCGAACTTGAGGCTCCCATAGCACAAGTAGTCGCAGAAACATCAGAAATTTCTGCACCTGCCATGGTCGAAGCAACCAATGCTTCGCCGACAGCCGAGTCGATCGCCATTGTTCAACCAGTAGCTCAACAATTAGAAGTTTCAACCCAACAGGGAGAAATTCCCGAACCTGCCATTTCTGTTCCCGATCCAGAATCGATCGCATCAGAACCAAATCCCGCAGCGACAGAAGTTAGGGCCGAAACAGCAGAAGCCCTGCCCTTTTGGGCCAGAGCTCAGGCCGATCGCATGGAACGGATCGAACGGCTCAAAGAAACCGCCCTCGAAGAACCAGAGGTAATTGCAGCAGCAGCAGCCAGAGCTGCAATTATCGAAGAAATTCCCGGTTTTGCCTTTGACGAAGGCTTCCTGTGGTCCTCAGAAATCCTCGCCAGTCAAGGCCGACGGCCAGATCAAGTATCTGTCGAAGAAATCACTTGGCTGCAAAAGCTGCGAAAAGGCTTAGAAAGAACCCGTCGTAGCTTAATTAATCGACTTAAGGCGATCGTCGGTCAAGGCCCGCTCAATCAAGACGCAGTAGCGGAAATTGAGACTTTATTGCTCCAAGCCGACGTCGGAGTCGCAGCCACAGACATTATCATCAGTCGCCTCCAAGCCAAACTCTCACAAGAAGTCCTACCGCCAGAACAGGCCCTAGCCTATCTCAAAACCATTCTGCGGGACATCCTCGATGCACCCTGTGCCCAAAGTGCCGCCGGCAATCCCGCTTACAGTCTAAATTTTGCCCCCGAAAAAGACACCTTCAATATTTGGTTGATTGTCGGAGTTAATGGCGCGGGCAAAACTACAACCATCGGTAAACTTGCCCACATTGCCCAAAAATCAGGATACAAAACTCTGATAGGTGCCGCGGACACTTTCCGGGCCGCCGCCGTCGAACAAGTCAAAGTTTGGGGAGCTCGCAGCGGGGTCGAAATTATTGCCAATCCTGGGAAAAACACCGATCCGGCTGCTGTGGTGTTTGATGCGATCGCCTCCGCCCAGGCGAGAGATACAGAACTCTTAATCGTAGACACCGCAGGTCGTCTGCAAAACAAAAAAAACTTGATGGATGAACTCAGTAAAATCCGTCGCATTGTAGATAAAAAAGCTCCTGGCGCTACCGTAGAATCTCTACTGGTTTTGGATGCCACACTAGGTCAAAATGGTTTGCGACAGGCAGAAGTTTTCGCAGAGGCTGCAAAATTAAGCGGAGTAGTCTTGACAAAACTCGATGGATCTGCTAAAGGTGGTGTTGCCCTAGCAGTAGTGCAGCAACTCGGTCTGCCGATCCGGTTTATTGGAGTCGGGGAAAGCATCGAAGACCTACGCCCGTTTTCTAGCTACGAGTTTGTGGAAGCCCTGCTGGATTTTAGATTCTAGATTTCAGATTTTTGATTGATGAGGTATCTGTAACCGTCCCAATTTTTTTGAGGCGGACAGACAGCATAAACATCCAAAATCCTCAACCTAAAACTAAAATCGTAGGAATTACCTACAGGAACAGGGTTTTCGATCGACAAAGGCTGTGCAAAAGACTAGATTAAGCTGTCACGCATCGAATTTGTAGGGTAATTTGAATTTAAATTCTTGTGGCTGGTGTTTCAGCTAGCCACCAAGATACAAATTGTTAAATGCAAAACAGATAATCTAGAAAATCATCTGGAAAAAAACTGGGTTTCAGTTCTGCTTCTGTGTAAGTGCTGAATCATTCCTCTTTAATTTAAAATCGAAAATCACAAATCTAAAATGACTGCTGTGCCTTTGCCTCGCCCCTCACCTCAACCTGCTGACCGCCCTTCTGGTCGCAATTCCATCGACGTGACGCCAGTCTTCGCGCTCAAAGAACTGGTGGCCCGCTTGCACCGCTACCAGCATAATGTTCAAGATATGTTGAGCTCCCTGGGATTTGCCCTGCGGACTTTTAATAATCTCAATCAATTTTTGGAGCTGGTTCCTTTGGTAGCGACTCGCGTTACCGATGCCGATGGCGGAGCTTTGGTACTGTTCAAGCCCAATGGTCAAGTCAGGTTTCAGCAGTTGCACTGTCAATCAGGACGGCAGTGTCAAGATATGCGAAAAGCACTGGAAATTGCCACTAAGCAAGTGACAACAGGTGTGGGAACCGGGGCTGAGTTTATGTCGGGTAACTCCGGGCAAACTTCTAGTCTAGATATTCAAGTCAGTCGGTTTTTAGGCCCGGATGTTCACTTGTTTGGTGCACCAATTTTACTGAATAATTTGGAACGGGGACGGCTGTACGTTTTTAGCAGCGAATCCCAATATTTGTTCACCGCTGGGAGACAGAAATTAGTCCGGTTGGTGGCAGATCAAACCGCAGTTGCGATCGCCAAAGATGAGCTAAATGTTAAATTGGCAGAGAAAGAGCGTTTAGACAGAGAGTTGGAAATTGGTGCAGAAATTCAAGTACGACTCTTGCCTCGTAGTTGCCCCAAAATTCCCGGTCTGGATGTGGCCGCCCGCTGTCAAACAGCTAGCAGAGTAGGGGGAGATTATTATGATTTTATTCCCGCCGACTATGACCCTATAGGCAAGGAACGGGAGTCAGAACAGAGCCCATCCTTGATCAAAAATCTCAAGTCAAAAATGGACAAGGGTCGCTGGAGTGTTGTTATCGGTGATGTCATGGGTAAGGGAGTACCCGCTGGTCTGTTGATGACGATGACACGGGGTATGCTGCGGGCAGAGGTTTTGAACCGCCACTCCCCTGCCAGAATTCTGCAACATTTAAACCGGGTAATGCACGCGGATTTGGAAAATTCCCACCGTTTCGTGACTCTGTTTTATTCTGAGTATGACCCAAAAACTCGGACTCTTTCTTACAGCAATGCTGCTCACCACCCACCTTTGCTTTGGCAAGCCGCCACTAATTCTATTGAGAGGCTTGATACTCTCGAAGGGATGCTAATTGGCTTGGATGCTGATTCGCGCTACCAAGAGGCACAGGTACAATTGCAGCCGGGAGATACTATTATTTATTACACCGATGGTTTTACTGATGCTGCTAATCAAGTAGGGGAGCGCTTTGATGAGGACAATTTGACGGAGGCTTTTCAATGGGCTTGTCAAAATTATCAAGAATCTGAAGAAATTTTGAACTATTTGTTCGATCGAGTTCACCAGTTTATCGGCATGGGCAACCAAAATGGAGACGATATGACCCTGGTGGTAATGAGAGTAACACCTGCTACAGAAGAAAATCAGCATGATAGTTAATTTGATGATTGAAACAACGGTTGGATTGAGTAACTGGATTAATTGGAACGATCCTGTGGATTTATTAGTTTGGAAATCTCATTTAAGTTCGACTGTGATTTTGGGTCAAAGCTATGAGATTTTTACTAATATTCAGAAGTCTTGGAACCATTTTGTCTCTAGTGGTCAAATAGCTGCTTTTGGTATAGGGCTATTTGTGGGCTGGTTCATTAAGGGAATATTCCGTTAGTAAGCCAACCAACTTCAAAAAAATGAAGACCCCGAAACCTGACTTCTTCCTTATTCCTTCTTTTCCCCCCTTGGGGGGGGGCTAGGGGGCGGTGATACCAAATCCTCTCTTCACCGGAATTATTAAACTCTCTCTTCTCGAACTTCGCGTACTTCGCGCCTTCGCGGTTAAATCATTCCGATACAACCGGAATTGATATGACTTCTTCGTTCTTCCTTCTTCCTTCTTTATTCAAAAATGACAAAACAACCAACAACTTGGAGTCAAAGATTTGAATCGGCTCTGCACCCAGCTATCGTGCGATTCAATGCGAGTATTGGCTTTGATATTGAACTGATTGAGTATGACTTGACTGGTTCGGTGGCTCATGCTAAAATGCTGGCGAAAACGGGGATTATTTCAGATTCCGAAGGCGAACAATTAGTCAATGGTTTGGAACAGATTCGTCGGGAATATCAACAAGGACTTTTTGTACCGGGAATTGACTCAGAAGACGTTCATTTTGCAGTGGAAAAGCGCCTGACGGAAATAGTCGGCGATGCAGGGAAAAAATTGCACACGGCTCGATCGCGCAACGATCAAGCAGGTACTGATACTCGTTTGTATTTGCGCGACAAAATTGCCCAAATCCGTCAGCAGTTGCGGGAATTTCAAGGGGTTTTGCTAGATATTGCTGAGCAAAATGTGGAAACTTTAATTCCAGGTTATACGCACTTGCAGCGCGCTCAACCAATTAGCTTGGCTCATTACCTGTTAGCTTATTTTCAAATGAGCGATCGCGATTGGGAACGCCTCGGCGATGTTAGCAAACGGGTCAATATTTCGCCTCTGGGTTGCAGTGCCCTGGCGGGAACTACTTTCCCGATCGACCGGCACTATACCGCCGAACTATTGCATTTTGACAGAATTTATGATAATAGCTTAGATGGAGTTAGCGATCGAGATTTCGCCATCGAATTTCTCGCAGCCGCCAGCTTGATCATGGTACACCTGAGTCGCTTGTCCGAAGAAATGATTCTCTGGTCGTCTCACGAGTTTGGATTTATTTCACTCAAAGATAGTTGCGCTACCGGTTCGAGCATTATGCCACAGAAAAAAAATCCTGACGTACCCGAATTGGTGCGGGGTAAAGCAGGGCGAGTTTTCGGTAACTTGCAGGCGATGCTGGTAGTGATGAAGGGACTGCCTTTGGCCTATAACAAAGACTTACAAGAAGATAAAGAAGCTTTGTTTGACACCGTGAAAACGGTACAAGCTTGTTTGGAAGCAATGACGATTTTGCTGCGGGAAGGCATCGCGTTTAACAGCGATCGCCTCGCCGCGGCCGTTACAGAAGACTTTTCCAACGCTACAGATGTAGCCGACTATCTAGCCACTAAAGGCATTCCCTTCCGGGAAGCTTATAACCTCGTGGGCAAAGTTGTCAAAACTTGTCTGTTGGGGGGCAAACTCCTCAAAGATTTGACACTTGAGGAGTGGAAAGAATTGCACCCAGCTTTTGAAACAGACATTTACAGCGCGATCGCACCTCAGCAAGTGGTAGCGGCTCGCAATAGTTACGGGGGTACCGGGTTTGAACAAGTGAGGAAATCACTGACTGCTGCGCGCGATCGGCTCAACGATTAATCTTCAGCGGCAGCCATATCTTTATCTCTGCCGCTACCAGTCATGGCGCCCATGCCACCACCGTTGCCTCCGTCAAATCGCCTTCTCTTGTTAGAGAACATATCTTGATTTCTGCGCTTGCGAAACTTGCGGGCGTATGCTTGATTTCGTTGTGCCTTCTCTTTCTTGAGATTACGGCGTTTAGCCATTCTGACCTCACTAATAAACATTGACAGTCCCCGGTCTAAAGACACGGGGATTCTTAAGACTTTGCAGCCTGAATATCCCTATTGCTAAGGTTTCCGGGCGCAATCCTTTCGCCAAAAATGGCGGTCTGCTATCCTAGCATTGCAACTAGCTCCTCGGTCGTAACTTTCCCCCAGTCCAAGGGTAGGTTTTAATGTCTTGTACTGACAAGTGAAATTTTACCACGCCAAAACAAGGTGTTAACATGATTTGGCCTGATAGTCAATCAAGGCAGGATGAATCATGGAACTGCCTTTGTCTCCCTGAATTAACATCCAGGGGGTTTTCAGGCTATTCTTTATAACTAATATTCCTGAATTCAGGAGATACATTTAACAGATAGCGTGACTTGTAGATCATAGCAGGCTACAGGCAAAATTGAAAAAAAAAATCAAAAAACTCTTGACAAATACGACAAATGATAATACAACCGGGTGACTTAGCTCCTGAGTTCTGTTGGCCCGATGGTGGGAGTAATTTTATGCCTCTGGCAGATTTCCGATAGCATCAAATTATACTCTAGTTTGAGCTAGAGCTGCTACAGATTCCCCAAAAAATATCGGAAAAAAATTTAGAGACATCACTGAAACTACGTTGGCGATCGACCATGATGTTAGGATTGGAAAGGTTTAAAATTTCCGAACCCTCTTCCCAAAGCTTTTGAGTTTATGCGTCGATTGTGGCAGATTGGACAAACAGTGCTAGGACTAATATTTCGACATCCCGTCACTGGTACTGGCATTATCCCCCTATTACCTGATGGTCGAATTGTCCTAATTCGTCGGCGTGACAACGGTTGCTGGGCACTGCCGGGAGGTATGGTGGATTGGGGCGAAAATATTACGACTACAGTCCGCCGGGAATTGGCTGAAGAAACAGGGCTAGAGCTAGTAAAAATCCGCCGTTTGGTGGGGGTATACTCAGAGCCCGATCGCGATCCTCGACTTCACTCTATTTGTATCGTTGTCGAAGCCGAAGTCCAGGGAACAATTCAAATTCAGGATACCCTCGAAATCAGCCAAGTAGAAGCTTTTTTACCCACATCCCTACCGAGCGGCGAATTCAGCCACGATAGCGACAAGCATTTGCAGGACTATTTTCAAGGTCTGACAATTGTAAATTGAAACGAAGTGCAGCTAAATTTTAGTCAAATTTTGAATCAATTTTTATAAATAACCACTCAACCTGGGATGAAGGTTCTTTTGATTAATGAATATTTAACCGGATGTACTCACAGCTACGAAATTCTCGCATCAAACTTTCTTTAGGACAAATATTCTGGCACGAAGTCGGTCAGGGGCAAAACTTGGTATTTTTGCACGGTTCTTGGGACAATAGCAATCAGTGGCTGAAGACGATCGCATATTTATGTCCCCATTACCACTGTTTTGCACCAGATTTACTGGGATTTGGCGATTCAGAACGCCCTAAGATGAATTATTCCATCGACGTCGAAGTAGAATGTCTCGCCCAATACTTCGACACGTTAAATCTGCAAGAGGTTTATTTGATTGGTCACTCCTTGGGTGGCTGGGTAGCCACTAGCTACGCCCTTAAATATCCCGATCGAGTCAAAGGTTTGGTGTTGTTAGCGCCCGAAGGGGTGAATGCCGGCACTAGGCGAGGACGCTGGGAAATGGCTAGGTTGCTGACGGGTACACCTCCTGTGGCTTACTGGCTGCTGCGATCGATTTATCCCATTGCTAAGTTGTTTGGTAGTCCCAATAAGATTGAGGAGCTACTCAAATTCAGAAAGCAGTTGATAGATTCCCCAGTGGCGATGAAATTGCTATTTAGGCGGCGACGAGCCGAAATTAAGGCAGAGTTGGTTGACGAGAAGTTGTCTGAGCTGACAGTTCCTTTATTGTTGTTAGAGGAATCTCAACATCAGGCTGATGCTTCCTCGTCTCTGTGTCAGTCCTATGCTGCTCTGGCGACGAGGGCAGAGATTGAATTTATCAATTCTGAGAGTATAAATTTACTGGTAGAATACCCGGATTTGGTGGCAAAGTATATTGGGGAATTTGCCAAGCATGGAAATCTCAACTCAAAAAGTGATTGAGACCCCAAAAAATAGCTTCTGGGGTGTCAATTACCCTGGCAGCGGTGTCAGGAAAGGTGGTGGCGAGATATTGTAACAACAAAGTGCGATCGCCCCCTGTCAAGGCTATGTGGCTATTAGGAAACAAGCCCAGCCAATCTTCAATAAAATCATTGACGGCGGCTACCACACCGCGCACCACTCCGCTGACAATGGCGCTCTCGGTATCCCCAGCCCAGCGCCCTGTCTGACGATCGGGTAACATCACTACAGGTAAACCAGCAGTTTTCTCTCCCAGAGACCACAATTGCAACCCTAAACCCGGTAGAATAGCGCCCCCAACTAAACGCCTATTGACATCGGCTCCAGTAAATGTTAAAGCTGTACCAGTATCTATAACTAAGATTGGCCAACCTAATTGGGTGCCAGCGCCCAACAAAGTCAAAGCTCTGTCAATTCCCAGCGTCGGATAGAGTCCCTCGATCGGTAACTGGTCTAAAGTAATAATTCGGCTATCAGGATAACTCTGCCAAAGTGTGGTTTGATCTGGCACTACTGAAGCCAAAACTAGAGGTAATACACCCAACTCTGGTTGGCCAAGTGGCGCAAGTTCGGGATTAGTAGAAATGAGCTTTTGAGCAGATTGTTTCTCGATCGACTCGATGACTGTCCGCACTAGAAATTCTGTCATTTCATCCTGAGATAGATGCTGCACAGCCTGAATACTCAAATGCTTTGTCTCCCATGTTTTTTGGAGATTTTTGCCCTTGAATAATCCCCAGTGCAAACGGGAATTGCCGATCGCCAAAGCTATGGTCATCTCCGTTTTACTATTTAATCCAGAGATAAAATTGACAGTGTTTGTTGGCGGGGAGAATTTTTTAGCACTTGGGTTTGTCATCTTGATTAACAGAGTAGGTTTAAATAAAGATTGAACTAAAGATAGATTTTAGGTTGCTTTTTAAATCTAAAATCGGCGGTTGAGTCTAATATACCTCTCCCATATTTTTTGTGTAACAGCCACGACAGCCTGATAAAAAAAAGAATTTAAGAGAGAGGGATAATTGACATCTTTTATTCAACTAGCGCGGGTTGATAATTAGTAAGAGCTACTACAGAATGTTGGTGAAAGCGTTATTATAAGTATAATGTAAAGCGAGCGTAGCTAAGCTAGAGCTGCATCCTTTATAATATTTAAGAAGAGACAACAGTCCGGGTAAGTTTGCTAAGGCTGTTGGTGGGGTAAGCATAGGTATAAAAGACCAGAGCAAATAAAGATAGTTCAAAAAATCCGAGTAAATATGTCTTTAAAGATACATCAAAAAAAAACCTCGCCAAAATCAACTTCCACGTTGGCTGAAGCAGACAAATGGAGACAAGAAGCAGGTCTTTCGTTACCCGAAATAAACGAACAAAAAGCCCTGATCGTGCAGATGCAGCAGCAAGTTCAACTATCAAATTTGTTGAACCAAATTAACAACGAAATTCGTAGCACTCTTGACATAGAACAAATTTTAACATCGGCGTGCCGATTGCTGGGTCAAGTGCTAAATTGTAGCCGAGCGAGTATTTTAGTCAAAGAATCAAATACAGACAAAACTTTGATTACGCGAGGAGAATACAACGCGGGAGACTATCCCATACAGTTAGGTATGAAAGTACCCGTGGTTGGCAACCCGCACTTGGAAGCGATTATATCTCAACAAGAGTCCCTAGCCGTAACCAAGTTTATCGATTTTCCAGGATTGAACGAACGCAGTAGAAAAATTGCCATAGATTTAGAAATTAAGTCTATGCTGGCAGTAGCTACTCGTTACCAAGGAGAAGTGAATGGAGTAATTGGGCTGCACCAGTGCGATCGCGAACGGGAATGGACGGATTGGGAACGACAGTTGTTAGAAGGGGTAGCTTCGCAATTGGCGATCGCCATCAATCAAGCTAAATTGTATAGCCAAACCCTGCGCCAAGCCGAACAGGAATCGCTGCTGCGACTGATCGGCAACCAAATTCGTAGTACCCTAGACCTCAATACCATCCTCGACACAGCAGTAAGAGAAGTCCGTCAACTTTTGCAGTGCGATCGGGTAATTATCTATCAATTTCAAGACAACTGGCGAGGAAAAGTAGTCGTTGAAGATATGAGTGTTCCTTGGCCTTCAATTTTAGGAGATATGGGAGCAGACAAGTGTTTTAAGGGGGATTATGCCGATTTTTACCAGCAAGGACGAGTCAGAGCAATCAATGATGTTTTTAATGCCAATTTAGAGCCTTGTCACATAGACTTTTTAGATAGCTTGCAGGTAAAAGCGAATCTGATCGTACCCATTGTCACATCGAGAAATCCCGAAAAATCACCCAAAAATTCCCTAAACTTCGATCCAGAATTACCCGGTAGGCTGTGGGGCTTGCTAATTGCTCACGAGTGTGGCGATATTCGGAATTGGGAGCAGCAAGAAATGGAGTTACTGTCGCAAATAGCGGACCAAATGGCGATCGCCATTCAGCAAGCCGAACTCTACAGCCAAGTCCAAGCAGCAGCCGTAAAATCCCAAGCTCAAACCCAACAGTTACAGGCTACATTAGAAGAACTGCGATCGACTCAACAGCAATTAATTCAAAGTGAAAAAATGTCCGCTTTGGGGCAAATGGTGGCAGGTATTGCCCACGAAATTAACAACGCAAATAATTTCATTCACGCTAATTTGTATCATACCCAAGAATATGTCAAAACCTTAACAGAAGCCCTGGAATTCTGTAGTAAATCTTGCCCAGAAGCAGGAGATGCGATCGCCCAAATCAATGAAGAACTAGAACTAGATTACATTCGCCAAGACTTTCCACCCTTGCTCAATTCCATGATAGAAGGCAGCAACCGGATTCGCTCAATCGTGACCACACTACGGAGTTTTTCCCGCTTAGACCACTCCGAATTTAAAACGGTTGATTTGAATGAAGGTTTAGAGAATAGTTTGTTGATGCTGCAAAACAAAGTAAAGCCAGAGATAAAAATCAATAAAATCTACGGCCAATTACCAATTTTCCAATGTCATGCAGGTCAAATCAATCAAGTATTTTATAACTTGATTGACAATGCTTTAGATGCCATAAATTCCACTAAAAAACCAGGAGAATTAACAATTCGCACCGAGGTCAAGGAAACCGGGTGGGTAAAAATTTCTATCAGCGACAATGGTCCCGGCATTCCTGCGGAAATTCAGCACAAAATTTTCGATCCCTTTTTTACTACTAAACCTGTAGGAAAAGGCACGGGTTTGGGACTATCAGTGTGTTACCAAGTGATTGTTCAAGCTCATGGTGGCAAGATTAACTGTGTCAGCAAAGTTGGTGAAGGAACCGAATTAATTGTGGAGTTACCCCTCGCAAATCACAAAGGTTAAATTCCTCAAAATCTTCTGGAACAAACCGGGAGAGCACCGCCAAAAGCCACAGCAAAGCCCCTAGAGTTGATTGCTAAAGCCTTACAGGAGGGCAATCATGCGGAATGAGTCAGATTTTGACATTCGGCAAAATTTCCGGATCAAAGTTATTGATGATGAAAGTTAAGTATCTCTATTAGACATCTCCCATAATTATTGTGGAATAGGCTGGATAGCCTGTTCTTCATAGGCTTTTTGGGAGAAGTCTATTAAGTATGGGCAAGTAATTGTACCAATTTTAAAAAAGAATGCAACAGTAGTCTTGTCCCTCCCCTTTATAAGGGGGGGTTAGGGGGGGTCAAAGATTGTTGCACGATTTTAGAGAAATGGTATTACCTACAACATTTAAACAGGGGCAATCAAGCCTTCAGATGCTTATTGGGCAAGCATTTGGATGGTATAAAAATTGTTGATTAATTTGCTTGCACGTACTTAGAGCTAATGTTTTGTGGCAGTGAATGACAACTATAAAGAAAGTCCAAACTCTGGTTTTCAGTCACTTCTAATGCTTAATTACTCATCCTCAAAATAGAAACTATGGCTACTTCCTTGACTGGTACTTTGGGTCAAACCAATAATTACAGCAGTGTCAATGACCTAATCGCAAAATGGCCGACTATCGCCCGGAGTCTAGGCATCAAACTATCTGGGGTATCTTTTGATGGCGTGGAAACAGACTATCTAAATTCTACTCAAATCAGCAACCTCACTTTGGCAACCAATGAAAACCCTAAAAGCTGGTTAAGTTACGGCAATAGTGCTGGTATTGGTGTCGCATCTTCTTATGCTGGTTGGTTCACAGACCCCAATAAAATTCGGGCGGAAATCAACTATGACCCCAACACGAATCAATCTCAAGCCCTGAAGGTGAAATGGGCAGATAACCAAGATATCACTAGCGCCACGATCGACCTGAGTGCATTGAGTCCCAAAACAAGTCCAGGATTAGGCGATCAAGGTAATGAAGTTGGTTTACTGCAAATCTTCAATAATGGAGTTTTAGTACCGGCTACCAATTTTACTATTAGTCGCCTCAACGCTCCGATCGCAGCATCAAAACCCCTCTCTGTGTCTTCAAATGGAGTAACTTTCACGGGCGATCGTACCGATGGCACTTTCCAATTCAAGGTACAATCAAATTCCACTAGCGTCGCTTTTGACGAACTGCGGTTCTCCGCCAAAGCCTACGATAGCCCCACCGCCGCCTACCTCGGCACCTCCTTCAAAGACGATAGTTCCGACTACCTAGTGCGGAGTATTCAATATCAAGGCCTCGATGTAACACCAACTCCAACTCCGACTCCAACTCCAACTCCAACGCCTGCAAATATCTTCCAGTTTCAGCAATCAAGTTACACAGTGAATGAAGGCGGCGTGGCGACGATTAGCGTTACTCGCACAGGTGGTACAGGGGCTGCATCGATTAACTACGCTACTGTTGACGGTTCGGCAAATGCTGGCGGGACAGCAGCCGATTACACTGCGGCCGCGGGGACGTTGAATTTTGCTGCGGGGCAAAATATCGCCAATTTCACGGTTACTGCTCTGAGCGATTTGAATTTGGAACCGCTAGAAACAGTGAATTTGGTGCTCAGCGGTGGCAATGTGGGCAGTAATCCGTCAATTTTGACGATTAATGATGTGCCGCCAATTCCGACTCCAACGCCTCCAAGTATCTTCCAGTTCCAGCAATCAAGTTACACCGTGAATGAAGGCGGTGTGGCGACGATTAATGTGACTCGCACAGGTGGTACAGGGGCTGCATCGATTAACTACGCTACTGTTGACGGTTCGGCAAGTGGTGTCGGGACTGCACCCGATTACACTGTAGCGGCGGGGGCGTTGAATTTTGCTCCAGGGCAAAATATCGCTAGTTTTACGGTTACGGCTCTGAGCGACATGATTTTGGAAGGGCCGGAAACAGTGAATTTGGTGCTCAGCGGTGGGAATGTCGGCAGCAATCCCTCAATTTTGACGATTAATAATGTGGTGCCAACTCCCACACCGACACCGACTCCGACACCGACTCCGACGCCCGGTCAAAGCACGTTTTTCTTCAGTGCGGCTACTTACAGCGTCAACGAAGGCAACACTGCACCCATTACAATTAATCGCAGTGGCGACCTTTCAGCACCAGCGACGATCGTGTTCCGTACAGGTGACGGTACTGCTCTAGCTACAGGTTCTATTCCTGATTACAATAGTGTGGCTCAAGCCGTCAATTTTGCGCCCGGACAAGCTAGCGCCCAAGTTCCGGTTCAAACTTTATTTGACAGTCTCACAGAGCCGAATGAGACAGTGAATTTGTTCTTGAGCGGCGGGAGTTTGGCAAGTCCGTCAGCAGCGGTTTTGAGTATTATTGATACTACTGCTGTGCCTCCGACTTTCTTCTCCTACGGTTCATCTACTGGTTCTATTGCTGATAGTAGTTTTGGAAGTTTTACGATTAACCGGAGTGGCAATACTGCGGTTTCGGCTGCGATCGACTTTTTGATTGCTGCCCCTGGTGGCGGTCAACCTGTCAACAACGCAGACTTCAATATTTTCGGTCAATATATTCCGACTGCTTCGGGAGGCACGGTGAACTTTAATCCCGGTCAAACTAGCGTTAGTCTGACGATTACCAATAATCCTGGTTTGACTGCTGGGGTGGTAAACTTAGGCTTTGGCGCAGGTCCCATAGGCGCTCCGGCATCGACTGCAATTACTCTGCTTTAAGGCTGTTAGTAGGGCAACGATCGCGAACCCTTTCAAGGTCGTACTCTTAGATGCTACACCTGTTATTCGAGTACGACCTTGAACCCTTGTATCTTGAAAGAAGTAGATTGCGATTTACCCTTGGGTGGGGGCGGGTTTTTGAGATTATTTGTCAGTTTTTGGCAATTATTATTCGTAAAACCCGCCCTTATAATTCTCGAATCGAAGCGATATAGTGTGGGGATTCCCGTCTGGTCAGCTAAAATCGATTCGATCGACCTCTCTTTTAAAATGCTTAACTGAGTTATAGGAAATTTGATAAAAATTTACAAAAAAAACGTGCAAGAATGTAATTCATAAGGTATGAATCACTGACTAGGAGGCACGCCATGGTAGCGCTGACTGAACGAGTCCAACGCAGATTGACGGTGGAAAAAGTCGAAATTGCCCCTGACACAACGGCAATTCGATGCTTGGACTGGGATAGAGACCGCTTTGATATTGAATTCGGACTCAAAAACGGTACGACTTATAACTCATTCATCATTCGTGGCGAAAAGACAGCCCTCGTCGATACCTCTCACGAGAAATTTCGCCAACAATATTTAGACACTCTCACGGGGGAAATCGACCCGAAACAGATTGACTACATAATTATCAGCCATACCGAGCCAGACCATAGTGGCTTGGTTAAAGACGTGCTAGCTTTAGCACCCCAAGCCATTGTCGTCGGTGCAAAAGTAGCAATTCAATTTTTAGAAAACCTGATACATCAGCCCTTTGAGCGACTGATCGTCAAAAATGGTGAGAAACTAGATTTAGGAAACGGTCACATTATCGAATTCGTATCGGCACCAAATTTGCACTGGCCCGATACTATTTTCAGCTACGACGCTAAAACTCAAGTGCTGTTCACCTGCGATGCTTTTGGGATGCACTACTGTTCCGACAGCACCTACGATGACGATTTAACAGCAGTAGAAGAAGATTACCACTTTTATTATGAGTGCTTGATGGCTCCCAATGCTCGATCGGTCTTGAGTGCGATGAAGCGGATGGCAGAATTGGGAGAAATTGGTACTGTTGCGACCGGTCACGGTCCCCTACTGCGTTACAACGTAGTGGAACTAACCGGGCGCTACAAAAAGTGGAGCCAAGAACAGACCAAGACAGAAACAACAGTAGCAGTATTTTACACATCGGACTACGGATTTAGCGATCGACTCAGCCAAGCCATCGCCCACGGAATCACCAAAACCGGTGTCGCCGTAGAAATGATGGATTTAAAAATCGCCGACTTACAAGAAGTCCGCGAACTCGTCGGTACAGCCGCCGGGATTGTAATTTGTTCCCCACCAAGTACCGGCCCTGCTGGGGCGAATGCCGAAGCAGCCATCAACACAATTTTAGTAGCAGCCAATAACAAACAATCCTTCGGTTTGTGCGAATCCGGGGGCGGGGATGATTCATCGATTTATCCCCTGCGAAACAAATTCAAAGAGTTGGGTTTAAAAGAGATATTTCCCAACATTTTAATTAAAGAAACCCCCACCGAAGCAATTTATCAACTGTGCGACGAAGCAGGCACCGACTTGGGACAGTGGCTGACGCGGGACAAAGCCGTCAAACAGATGAAATCTCTTGACAGCGACCTCGATAAAGCCTTGGGAAAAATCAGTGGCGGACTGTATATCATCACCACTCAAAAAGGCGATGTGAGCGGGGCAATGCTAGCTTCTTGGGTAACACAAGCCAGCTTTAAACCCCTAGGTTTAACCATAGCAGTTGCCAAAGATCGGGCGATCGAATCAATGATGCACGCCGGAGACAAATTCGTGCTAAACGTGCTAGAAGAAGGCAAGTATCAAACCTTAATGAAGCACTTTTTAAAGCGTTTTGCTCCGGGTGCCGATCGATTTGCCGGAGTTAAAACTCAACCTGCTACCAACGGTTCTCCGATTTTGACAGATGCTTTGGCCTACATGGAATGCGAAGTAGTCAGCCGGATGGAACTTTCGGATCATCATATCGTATATGCGATCGTCGATAACGGCCGCGTATCCAATCCCGATGCCCTGCCGGCAGTTCACCACCGCAAAGTGGGAAATCACTATTAGGAAGTCAGTTGACGGTTGACAGTTGACTGTTGGCAGTTGACTGTTGGCAGTTTTCAGGAGCAAGAGGGAAATTCAACGATACAGCAAATTCCACGTTGATAAAGTACACCAGTCAAGCGATCGATCGCTGTAGGGAAACGGCACTGCCGTGTCCTCTATCTTTGCTATGTACCTCACTTACCTAAAAAATGCTGTATATTGATTGACTGTCTGAGTCAACACACCCCAAACGTATTAGTAAGGTGCGTCAGCCGATGTTTTATTCGACTTCATCATTGACTATCTACTGACGCACCCTACAATTACAGTCCAGGCGCAACTGGCTACGCAAAAACTCTCAACGTTGGGTGCTTGTGGCGCACCTTACGGGGTTCTGGGTGTTGGGTGCGCCGCAAGCAACAAACCGGGCAAACCGTTGTCATTTAGACTCCATTTTAACTAGGGGAATTGCCAATGCCTGCCAATCTTTTAGAAGACCGAGATTACACAATTATTATTGCCAGAGGCGATGCCAGCAGACACCCCCAGCATCCTTGGTACGAGGAGTGGATAGAAGCACAGGCATCTCTGATCGACCTCGCAAAAAAATGTCAGCAATTTGACAGCGACGGCATCACCGTTTACGAAGCTTCTACTCCTATGTGGGAGTATAAAAATTCAAATGTTGCCCGGTTAGCTGAAATTTTGCAACGACTAAATACAGAACCGGATTCAGCAAAACCCACTGAAATTAATTTGGAAGAAGCTCTGAAAGCAACTTTTAGCGATTATTTCGCAAGCAAACCAAATCCCAAAGGGAAGAAAGGAGCAATAATTGTTGCAGTCCTCGATCAAAAACCCGCAAACCCCACTGCTGTCGCCGAAATTATTGTAAGTGCGACAAATAAAATAGATAAAGATGAAGAAATTGGAGTGAGCTTTATCCAAATTGGGGACGATTTGAAAACCAGGGAATTTCTGACTGACCTGGATACGAATTTACAGGATCGGGGTGCAAGGTTTGACATTGTAGATACCAAGTTTTGGCACGAAATCAAAAGAAGTTCTGTAGTTCAGTTTCTCATAGGTGCAATTAATGACTAATACTTTGACTCCTAGACTCGCATCTCAGGCCAAACCCCGCGACGTGCAGTTTATCCCGATCGCACTCGATACTTTTATTGTGCGATCGCGCACTTGGGACAGACTCAAATTTGAAGTCGAGTATTCGCTGCAAAAGGGTACGACAGCAAATAGCTATATTATTCAAGCTGACAAAACTGCTTTGTTCGACCCGCCGGGGGAGTCTTTTACTCAAAATTACCTGGAATTTTTGCAGAAACGGGTGGACTTGACCAAGCTGGATTACATAATTTTGGGGCATTTCAATGCTAACAGGTCAGTAACAATTAAAGCTCTGTTAGAATTAGCTCCTCAAGTAGCTTTGGTTTGCACGAATCCAGCAGCAATTAGTTTGCGAGCCGCTTTTCCCGACCAAGAATTAAACATTATGATCGTTCGGGGAGAAGAAACTCTCAACTTAGGAAAAGGTCACGCCTTAAAATTCATCGCGACTCCGACTCCTCGCTGGCCGGATGAACTTTGCACCTACGATCCGCAAACTCGAATCGTGTTCACTGACAAACTATTTGGAACTCACGTTTGCGGCGACCAAGTATTCGATGAAGGGTGGAGCGTTTACAGCGAAGATCGGCGCTATTATTACGATTCCCTGCACGCATCTCAGGCCAAACAAGTGCTGGCCGCAATGGATAAATTAGCCGATTTACCAACAGCATTTTATGCTCCCGGTCACGGCCCGCTAGTGCGTTATGGCCTCCACGAACTCACCAATTTGTATCGGGAATGGAGCCAACAACAAAACTCGAAAGACTTGACAGTTGCGTTAATTTATGCTTCTGCTTATGGCAATACGGCAACTTTAGCCCAGGCGATCGCCAAAGGAATTACTAAAGCCGGCGTGGCGGTGGAAACCATCAACTGCGAATTTGCCGAACCGGGAGAAATTCAAGAGGCGATCGAAAAATGCGCGGGATTTATCATCGGAACTCCCACCCTAGCCGGACACGCACCGACGCAAATTCAAACGGCTTTGGGAATTGTTTTATCTACAGCAACCAAGAGTAAGCTGGCTGGTGTTTTCGGTTCCTTTGGCTGGAGTGGAGAGGCGATCGACTTAGTAGAAAGCAAGTTGAAAGATGCCGGATATCGCATCGGATTTGAACCGATTAGAGCAAAATTTAAGCCGACGGCGGCGACGATTCACGAGTGCAAAGAAGCGGGAACGGATTTTGCTCAAGCTTTGATTCGATCGCAAAAATTGCGGGCACCGAAACCGCAGTTAGCCGCGGGTAGCGATCGCACGGAACAAGCAGTGGGAAGACTGGTTGGTTCCCTGTGCGTACTCTCGGCCAAGCGTGGGGAGGTCAGCAGCGCCATGCTTGCATCGTGGGTATCACAAGCAACCTTTAGTCCTCCTGGGTTGACTATTGCGGTGGCGAAGGATCGGGCGATCGAAGCTTTGATGTATGCCGGCGATAAATTTGTACTGAATATCTTAGCTGAAGGGCGACAGTTGCGGAGGCATTTCATGAAAAACTTTGCTCCTGGAGAAGACAGATTTGCCGGAGTCGAAACGATGGAAGCTAGCAATGGTTGTCCAGTATTAACCGATGCTCTGGCTTATCTAGAATGTGAGGTGGTGAGTCGGATGGAATGTGGCGATCATTGGGTAGTTTATGCAAAAGTCGAAAACGGTCATTTGTTAAATAATGACGGGGTGACAGCAGTCCATTACCGCAAATCTGGTAGTCATTATTAATGGTAATTTATTTTAGGTAGGCATCCTTGCCTGCCTTTGAGAGGCTGTTAAAGGCTCCTAGTAATTATCATTTAACCGCGAAGGCGCGTAGGACGCGAAGGAATAGAAGAGAGGATTTGATACGATCGTTCCTGATTCCTTTTACCAAAAAATTGGGTCTAAAGCCCCGTCCTTCTAGGACGGCTTTAATTTCCACTTATTGCAAATAATTGTTAAATATACGTATTTTGTAACTAAAAGCTTTCGCAAAAGTGATAAGATTTTGT
>JAHRFD010000057.1 GCA_020882975.1 Microcoleus sp. EPA2
TGGTATCTTGCTTTCATTTTTACTGGCTGTTTACTTGCTCTATTATACCATGACTGACTGATAGAATAAGGACAATTAAAGCCGTCCTATAAGGACGGGGCTTTAGACCCATTTCTTTGGTAAAGCTGATAATATCCCCCGGCAACAATATCCCCTCAGCCGTTGGTTCTATCCAATCTGGAAACTGAGGATCGGGAGTCCGTTTCCAAGTTGTGCAACGACTGTCAGGACTGCGCCTCCGAGCCGCAATGCGTGAGTGTTTGTCCCATCGACCAACCGCCGATGCCCTTGCAGGCAAAGAAAGGTCGCTGTAAAACAACCGCCAGAACCCTTCCGAGCCCCAACCTGTTTGCCAATGGCAAAAGTAGCCCCTTTGCCTCCGCGATCGCCGTGTGGGAGGGGTGTAACCTGCTGGCACAGCGCCTGTCCCTGCCCTGGAAAATTGATGCCGATGGAAAACTTTATTACGAGCGGCAGGTGAATGGGGGACGGGGAACGATCGCGTTTCGCGTTACCAGCGCCCTCGACTCAGACCCCTCCGTTACCTTGGACAGCGCAGCCGCAAGGGCTGAAATTGCCAATTGGGATGTGCGAGCGGCCTGCGTACACCTGGTTTTTGCCGCTCACGCCTTTGCTTTAGAACAACCTTGGGAACAAGAATTTATCATCAGCGATCGTCAAATAGAAACTTATTTAGGACTGGAAAAACGCAAAGACCTCTAACTTAGAGGCGATCGCAACAACCATGAGTTATACCATTACCAGCTCTTGCAATAAGTGTAATGATTGCTTGCCCTTATGTCCTACAGGTGCAATCAAACAGGAAGGTGAGAAGCTGTAGGTTTCAAAGAGCAGCAACTGTTATTAAAAGTATTGGGTGTGATGCCAGTTTAAGGAGAAGATTATTGATTCTGATAGCAAGGGATTTGATATTAGGCATCGCCTGTTTGTGTAGCCACGATTTTTTTAGCTTGCTGCCAAATTGCCTCTAACTCTGCCACCGGATAATCAGATAAAGGTCGATCGCACTGTCCCTCAACTAAGGCAAACCGATCCACAAACCGCTGATTTGTTCCCTGCAAAGCTGCCGACGGGTCTAAACCATACCAGCGAGCCAATTGGATTAACACAAACATAATATCTCCCAATTCCGACTCCTGGGCTGCTTTATCCTCATGTTTGAGAGCGTGTTCAAATTCAGCCATTTCTTCGTGAAATTTATCCCAAACACCATCCACAGTGTCCCAATCAAAACTCGCTTCCGCAGCTTTTTGAGAGATTTTCATCCCGGCGGCGATCGGAGGCAAAGTGCTGGCATAACGGCTCATTTTCGATGCGAAAGTTGGCGGTTTTTCAGCAGTTTCCCCTTTTTCGGCGGCTTTGATTTTTTCCCAGTTTTCGTTGACTTCATCGACGCTGTTGAGTTCGACATCGCCGAAAACGTGGGGATGTCGCCGAATTAGTTTTTCTGTAATCCCATTGGCGATTTCTGCGAGGGTAAATTGATGGGAGTCGCTGGCAATTTGAGCTTGGAGGACTACTTGCAATAGTAAGTCCCCCAATTCTTCGGCGATCGCATCTTGGTCTTGGCGACGAATGGCATCAACAGTTTCGTAAGCTTCTTCAATAATATGGGGAATGAGAGTTTGGGGTGTTTGGGCTAAATCCCAGGGACATCCGCCCTTGGGGTCGCGCAATTTGGCTACAACTTCGATTAACTGTGCTAGTGCGATGAGCGATCGACTTTGAGAATCAGACATGATCGTAATTTACCTGTAAGAGCAACGTTGTTATTGACCCAAACCATTAATTTTATTGCTTCTTACTTTTTCCGGCTTGCTTCTTTTTGCTTCCTGGTACTACAGATTTACTAGATTTGCGGATGGGAGCTTTGCGTTTGCGCACCTTGATTGTCTCAGGAGGATGCAGGCGGCTCAATCCAGTTTTTTGGAATCTTTTGTAAGCAGAGCCTCCCCAATCGCTCAGATAGTGGCTCATAGCGCCAAATTCTAGACCGATGTAAACAGCTAATAATTCGATCGGGTATTTGGCGATCGAGTGCCAGTAACTTAAAAGCAGTTGCTGCCAGTTCCCGGTTTGGTTTCCGACTGTTTGAGTAATCGCCAACCCAAATATCCCGACAACTCCGATCCAGGTAGCGAGGTACAAGATACGTACAGCAGTGCCAATCAAAGGGCCGTGGGACAGCCAAGAGCGGTGGCGCAGCCTTTTTTGGTAGGGTAGCCAAATCAGCTTGAACCATCCCCAGCGCTGATACTGACAGGAGTAGATATCCAAGTCGGGGCCGAACATCAGCCCGCCGAATAAAAAGCTGCCGGAAACTAGCAAAGTTAGATGGCTGCTGCGAGTCTGGCCAAGGGTGAGGGCTGCGACAAAGGGCAAACTCCATAGTGTGATGCGATCGTGGGTACGGCCAGAGGGCATTTAAAAGTTTAGATTTTTTTACTTGATTTTTTGGGAATACTCTGATATCATAAGTTCTTGTGAGTGCAATTGGGTGATTAGCTCAGTGGTAGAGCGCCTGCTTTACACGCAGGATGCCGTAGGTTCAAATCCTACATTACCCATCAATATGATAGTGACATCAATTCCGGTTGTATCGGAATGATTTAACCACGAAGGCGCAAAGGACGCGAAGGAAGAGAAGAGAGAGATTAATAATTCCGATGTCAACGGATTTGATATGACATACTCCCACGTCAAGCCTCGTGTTTCTATGACGTGGGCATCTTTGCAGCCCTAGTATGGGTATACAAAATTTCCTTTTTCCCACCTTTACTATCGCCGATGATGAATCGCTCAAATGTTTTGTCTACTCGTTTGGAAACATCTTGCAAGACAGTAGAATCTACTTGCTTAAAATCCAACAATTCACCACTATGACAAACTTTTACCAAGTCTTTTTTGAGCGCTGGTAGTAAAGCTTTTTGGTTGTAGTAATTAGGCTTTTCCCTAGGATTAGAAATACTGCTGATTAGTGGACAAGCATCAATACCAGTCCGATTCATGTCCCACCAATCGAATCTGTCGCCTAACTGGCGATTATACCAATAACGGCAAATCCTCAGCCAGTGATTGAGCTTCTGTTTTTGATTAGTGTCTGGATAGAATTGATACTGATACGTTACTTTCATCGCGTTACGACCTTTACGCTTTACCTAAAGCTAGCCTATCAGGATGTACATTTAGTGTCAAGCAAATGAGCTCATAATATCAATTCCGGTTGTATCGGAATGATTTAACCGCGAAGGCGCTAAGGACGCGAAGGAAGAGAAGAGAGAGTTTAATACAGGACGATGAAGAGAGGATTTTATATGAGATATTGACGCAGAAACCGGGTTTTTGACCCCCCGTGGGTTCAGGAGTGTATCATATCAAATCCGTTGACATCGGAATTATTATTTCTCTTTTCTCTGTGTCCTCTGTGTTCTCTGTGGTTTAATGATTCCGATACAACCGGAATTGATATCATCTATAAGTCAACTCACCGCAGCCGCAGTTATAACAGACTATCGAAAAGCTGTTCTGGGAACTCTAGCTAGTTGGTAAGCACCACGAGTATCCAGCAGTTGATATTCATTTGGCTGCAATCCAAATTTCACAAATTTGTCTGGATATCCTAAAACCAAAATAGACGGAGAAGTTTGATTTTTAGATTCTTCAATGTAGTCGATCGCACCTTTGGGCAGTCGGTAGTAAGTCACCGGTAATTGGGAATAAAAAACTAGACTAGGTTTGGCAAAACCAATCATCATAAACTCTTCCCCAGGCAATTTTTGTTCCACCGCAACCCGTGCTAATTGTCGCAGAGGTAACTGACGGTTGAGATCGACTAAATTGTAGGCTGGAGTTAAACCAAAGATGATAAATGCTACCAATCCGATGAAGTTAGCCACCAAAATCCAGCGTTGCTGTCTCTGCCATAATAAAAGGGCGATCGCCACCGCCGTAACTATCCAAATCCCACCGCCGACAATCAACAAACCAGACTCTTGAAGTGCTTGGGGAAAATTTGGCATAGCTGGATCGTCTCCTAGCCAGTTGTAGGAGTATAAAGTTGCTCCAGCGATGATTAATAAAAATACGACATTGACAACGTAGGTAATTAATAGTCCTCTGGGTAAAGAATTCGGTGGTGTTTCTAACTTTCCCCGGCTGGTTTCTGCTGCTTTTTCTGCAATGATATCGCTCCACAACAGCGTTACCAAAATCGCCGATGCCGGCATTAAAGGCAATACATAACTGGGCAATTTGGTCACGGCGATCGTAAAAAAGCCAAAAATGCAGAGGAACCAAAATAGGGCAAATAAACTTAACTGTGCCGATCGAGGTTGACGCCGCCAGTAAGTACGCTGCCAAAAACGGGTGCGGGCGATCGCGACGGGCAAATAAATCGACCAAGGCGCAAAACCCACTAACACTACAAAAAAGTAAAAATACCAAGGTGCCGAGTGTCGATTCACAACTCCAGTAAAACGCTGGAAATTGTGATATCCAAAAAAGCTGTCAATATAAGTTTCACCGTTGGCTAAAATAACCAGAATGTACCAAGGTAGGGCGATCGCCAGAATAATCAAGATTCCCGACACCGGACGCATTTCTCGCCAAAGTTGTCGAAAATTGCCTAAATAAAGGCTGAAGCCACCAATAATCAGGGCTGGCAACACAATTCCCACAGGGCCCTTAGTCAAAATTGCTAAGGCAATTAGTACATAAAAAGAGAGATACCACGGATTGGGAAATCGGGAAGCAGAAACGGTGGAAAATCCTGCTGATTGCTTCTTTTCTTCTAGGGTATATCCCAGGAAAAAGGCCAGGAGTGCCGAACACATACAGCCGGTAAGGAGCATATCTGAAACCCCAGTCCTTCCCCAGGCAATAGTTTGGGGATTTAATGCTATGAGGGCAGAACCAATCCAAGGTGCAGAAAGAAACAGAGGAATACCGCCAGAGGAGGAGAATTTTTCTGCTGCCTCATTCTTGATGACTTCTGCCTCATTCCTGATGACTTGTGACCACGATTGGGATAGGGTATAGAATCCCAGACAAGTGATAGATATTCCCGCTAGGGCCGAGGGAATACGGACAGCCCATTCGTTAACGCCGATCGCCCGATAGGCCAGCGCCATCAGCCAGTAAACCAACGGTGGCTTGTCAAACCTGGTATCGCCGTTGAAATAGGGGGTGATGAAATCACCAGTGACGGTCATTTGGCGAGCGGCTTCAGCAAACAACGGTTCGGTTTCGTCAACTAAACCAATATTGCCCAGATTCCAGAGGAAAGCCACCCCAGCGATCGCGCACAGCCATAATAGGGATAACAGCAAAGGTGCGATCGAGTGCTTCCTTTGATATTCTGACGAACTTTTAATAACTTCCTTCACCCGAAACTTCCTGCGATTTGAGATTTTCAATTTTAGCCCGCTCTCAAGTTTATCGAAAGATTCGCCTTCTCAAGACTAGAAATTATATCAAATCAAGTTAAATAAACCCCTGATTTCTAGGGAAACGGAAGGGGCTGTTGCTATCAACCATCCCCCTAGGCCTAGAAAAATCTAGTTTAGAGCCCTTACTGCTCCTCCGTTCCCAGATTTTTTTGGTCAATTCATTTTTCGTGGCAATTCGATCCGAAATGTGGAACCTTTTCCTACTTGACTTTCTACTGTAAGTGTGCTGTTCATCATTTGTGCCAAAGACGCACTAATGGCTAGTCCTAAACCAATGCCGGGATATTGGCGACTGGTAGTTCGATCGGCTTGGTGGAACTTGTCAAAAATATGTGGTAAATCAGCTTCGCTGATGCCAATTCCTGTATCAGTGACGTTGATAATTAGTCGATCGAAGGTTAGTTCTCGCACAGAAATGCCAATGTTTCCCTGATGAGTAAATTTAATAGCATTGGAAATGAGATTCACCAAAAGTTGCCGCAAGCGCGACTGGTCATGAACTATCAACCGCTCCTGCAAACACACGCTGACAGACAGGGACAAATTTTTATCTGTAACCTGATTTCCAAATTCCAGGGCGGTAGCGATTACCAACTGGGCTAAATCAAATTCGGCTATTTCTAATTTAGTCCCACAAGTCTCCATTTTCGAGATATCGAGGATATCGTTAATCAGCACTAGCAGATTTTTACCATTATTAAAAATACGCCCCACAAAATCTCTTTGCTGAGGAGTCAGTAGTTGTTTGTCCTGGCGTAGTAGCAATTGTGAAAAACCGATAATTGCATTCATGGGAGTTCGCAATTCATGGGACATAGTTCTCAAAAATTGCGATTTTAACTTGGCTGCTTCTAGCAGTTGCAATTTTTGCTGTTGAATGAGGCAACTTTGCTTTTCTAATTCTGCTTGCTGGCGAAGTAAGAGCTGATTTTGTAAGTCTAAAAGTAGTTCCTGTTTTTGGTTAATTTCGATCGCCCGCGCGTTATGAATCGCCATCGCAGCTTGTCTTCCGATCGCCCCCAGCAGTTGCATAGTTGCATCGTCAATGGCTTGGCTATCTTGCCAATTACCGATCGCCAACACCCCCAAACGCCCTGTGGGCAAAGACTCGATCGCCACTGCACCAGCAGCAGGCACTTCTGCGCCGGACTCCTGGGATGACAATTGAGACTTTCCCGTAGCAAAGGCTTGGGATAGCAGGGCATCTTGCACGTACAGGGTTTTACCCCCAGCAAATTTTTCCGCCCCAGTGACTGCACTTAACAAGAGGCTGTGGTTATCGTCGCAGTCGGGAAGGGCCACCAAGCAAAATTGAGCCTCGGCGATCGTCTCAACTACGGCATCCGCTATGGCTTGGAAGAGTTCGCACACGCTTCGTGCCGGCTGATGCAACAGATTTGTAAACCGCTCCACAACTTCCAAATGCTGCTGCTGCGCCTTTTTAGCCACGCTGGTTGCATTCCAGTTTTCTGTCGTCTCCCTAGCTTTGGAGTCCCGCAAACTCTTGAGAGATGTTGGTTCTGCTTCCCGCCATTCTTGAATTTGCTTGATCTCATCTATATCTGTATAGGTTCCCACCCACTCTAAAACTCCGTCGCCGAGGGTGGGGACGCGGGAAAATTTGGCTAGGTTCCATCGGTAAATACCCGATCGCGTCCTGAGCCGCAATTCTATTTCATAACTGGAGTCTAGGCTCACAGTCTGCCCCGATCGCCAGGGGAAGCGAGCTCTGTCTTCTGGATGGACGGACTCCAGATAGCCGAAATCCAAGGCTGCTGTGGGGGCTACTCCTGTATACTCTTCCCAGGCACGGTTCAAATAAGTCACCGCCCCATCACCATTTGCTTGCCAAACTATGTGAGGAATGGTCTTTAACAGGCGATCGAGCTGATGCTCCCAAGAGTTAACAGGTGGTTGCCCTGGTGTTATTTCCGCTCCCCTATGGGAACTTTCCCGGTCGGAAAAATCCGAGGAAAAACAGTGATTTCCGTAATAGTGAGTCATAATTACATTTTATAAATAAGCGTCGAGCCTTAGCGCTAAAACCAAATTAATAGTCCGGCTGCTAGCTCCATCAATTTTGATTGCGTTACTGCATCAAAAGTTTTTATGTATTAAATTTATCGACTCATGGAACTGTTTACATCTATCAAGGGGCGGACAAAGGGATAATGTAATCAGACAGTGAAAACGAGGAGAGCCTACCTGTCCCCATAGGGTGAATCAGAGGGTGCAGCCAAATTACTTAACAATTAATTTGCAATTGTGCAATTCCATGAGTATGCTGGAACAAGATAGGCGATCGGGTTAACCCGATCGGCGATCGCATTCTCAAATCGAGTCTGTTTAGCTGAGTAATTTGGCTATATTTAAAAATTTCAGCAGGGCATTAGAAACAAAATGAGTAAAATTCGCGTTGCTTTGATCGAAGACCATGACCTGACAAGAGTGGGTATCCGTACAGCTTTACAACAGAGTGATACCATAGAAGTTGTGGGGGATGCCGCGAATGCGACAGAGGGATTGAAACTGCTTCAGTCTTTCAAACCTGACGTGGCAATTGTAGATATTGGGTTGCCAGATTTTGACGGAATTGAACTGACCCAAAAGTTCAAAAAAGCGATCGTTCCAGACTCCGATCCAGACACCAAGGTTTTGATTCTGACTTTTCAGGACAATGAACAAGAAGTCCTGGCAGCGTTTGCCGCGGGAGCTGACTCTTACTGCATGAAAGATATCAGTTTTGACCAGTTATTAGATGTAGTCAAAGTAACTCACGAAGGTCAGTCTTGGATTGACCCAGCGATCGCTCGTATAGTCCTGAAACAAGCTCGTACTAAGGAGTCTGCCCCGGAAGAACAAAAATCTGAGGGTAAAAAAGTTACAATTAAAGCTGCGGAACCAGAGTTTACTCACATTATTGAAACTTACCCTTTGACGGGACGGGAATTAGAAGTTTTGGAGCTAATTGTGCAGGGCTATAGCAATGCTGCTATTGCGGAAAAACTTTACATTACTGTGGGGACTGTCAAAACTCATGTCCGCAATATTTTGAACAAATTGTGCGCTGATGACCGCACTCAAGCTGCTGTTCTCGCCCTTCGTTCTGGCTTGGTTGGATGAAGAGTAATTTGTCTGAAGTAGGTAGTTTTAATTAAACGTAAAAGACATCTATTTGAACACCCCGACTTGTTTAATCAGTCGGGGTTCTGTGTATTATTTTTTTTGCCCTGCGGTTCTATAAAGAAAATGAATTAGGGTCAAAAATCAAGTCCCTCGAAAAAATAGAAGATTCTCCAACAGAAATTTACGCATCAAAGCAGTTTCCGGTCAGGACGAGCCTAAATCATGAACAATTGTTAGGCATCTATCCTTGTGGATAACTTTAAATTCCTAATTTTTTGAGTAAATACACCTTAAGATAGATGCGGAATAATTACTCATACCAAAAACCAAGAGGGAACAGGGTGCTCCGACGCTTCTACTTCGCTCAGGAACCGAATCACATAGTCAACTGTCAACTGTCAACACTTATTGCTAATTGCATTGGGGATTACAAGTCAATTTCCATTCTTTATTTTCCCTGCACAATTGGGTTGTCGCTATCACAGATAGTGGCTTGCTAAAGAAGTAACCTTGAGCCATATCGCACTTAAGGGAATGCAAAAATTCCAACTGTTCTGGAGTTTCCACTCCCTCAGCAATTACCTCTAAATTCAATCCCTGTCCCAAGGCGATCGCCACTTTCACAATCGCAGCACCACTGGTACCATTCCTCAAATCTGCCACGAAGGAGCGATCGATTTTCAAATTGTTGAGTGGTAGGTGTTTGAGAGACCACAAAGAAGAATAACCAGTGCCAAAATCGTCTAGAGAAATCCGAATTCCCATTTGCTGTAACTGCTGCAATACAGACACCGTAAATTTCACGTCTGTCATGGCAATGCTTTCGGTAATTTCTATTTCTAAATACTCTGGATCTAGGCCAGTTTCCGACAAGATTTTAGCGATTGTTTGTACTGTGTTATGTTGCTGAAACTGACGGGCAGATAAATTGACCGCTACCCGCATCAGTGGCAGCCCCATTAACTGCCATTCTCGATTTTGAAGGCAAGCAGTTCGCAGCACCCATTCGTCAATCTGGCAGATTAATCCTGTTTCCTCAGCTAAGGGAATAAATCGATCTGGACCCATCAACCCGCGATCGGGATGCTCCCAGCGCACCAAAGCTTCTAGACAGACTATTTTGCCAGTATTTATGTCTATTTGTGGCTGGTAGTAGAGCAAAAATTCCGAATTTTCTAGAGCTCGGTAAAGATTGTTTTCTAATACCAGACGCTCCGATGCTTTGTTGCCGATCGCTCTGGTATAAAACTGATAATTATTCCGACCTTTCTGTTTCGCTTTGTACATAGCAGCATCGGCGTTTTTCAGCAAAGTTTCGGCATCTTCTCCGTCGTAGGGAGCCAAAGCAATTCCCAAGCTGGCTTTGATATAAAGTTCCTGCTTCTCAAAGTAAAAAGGAGTACATAAACTGTGGAGAATCTGCTGGCAAGTATCAATGACATCCTGGGCGCTGCTAATATTGTACAGCAGTAAAGTAAATTCATCTCCGCCCCAACGGGCAATGGAATCGCCCACGCGCAAACAGTTGGTTAAACGCCAAGATACTGCTTGGAGTAACTGGTCGCCTACAGCATGACCGAGGGTATCGTTAACATTTTTAAAACCATCCAAATCAAGAAATATCACCGCCAACATTTCGGCGTTTTGGTGAGCGTTAACTACAGCTAGGGAAAGTTGTTCGTTAAACAGCAATTTGTTAGCTAAACCTGTTAGTTGGTCGTGGGAAGCTTGATGTCGAATCATTGCTTCTACGCGCCTTTGCATGGCCGCCATATAAAGATGAGTTGCTAAGGATTTTGCTAGCTTCAGTTCATCAGCTTTCCAGTGTCTACCTTGTTGTTTTTTTATTTCTTTCCACGCTGAAAATGACTTTCTGGGACGGTCGTTTCTGGCTTCGGAGTCACACTGGCCAGCCCATAAAGTTTCTGTTTCTATTTCACTGCGAAAGATGGTAAGACACCCGATGCACTGATCTCGATATTGCAGTGGCACTGCCAGCATTGACCGGATAGAAACTTCCAGAAAATATGAAGATAAAGATTTTAGTTGAGGTGCTTTAGAAATATCGCAAAAAGCATATATATTGGGAATTATATAATTAGTAATTGTTAAACCGCTTTCCTGGTATTTATCTCTTTCAATATCGGGAAATATTCCTGATATTTCTGGATTAATGTCTTCATTTGTTTCTCCTATTAATGTTTTTTTTACCCCCATAATTTCTTGCCAAAACGGGCTTTTTTCTATTTCTAAATTCTGTGGCTGTTGACCGCAGGTATAAAGTTCCGCTGGCCAATTCACTCCTTCGGGGGCAATGTACAATCTACCGCCACAACCTGCTAAATATTTGACGGTTTGTTCTAGGACTGTGTGTCTAATTTCTGTTAATTCTAGGGGGGAGTGGAGCAAACTGCTAATTTGGTTGACAATGGCTTCATCGCTCGCTTGCTGTCGAGCTTGACTGAGCAGAAAAGATTGGGCGATCGCAATTGACAGTTGATCCACAAGCAATTGCACAATTTTTAATTCTCGATCGCTAAACCGTTTCGGTTGCGTGTGATGACAGGCCAAGATCCCCCAAAGCTGATTTTGATGCAAAATCGGCACGGTGAGGGAAGAATGGACACCCATCGTCCTCAGATATTCTATGTGACAGGGGTCTACCTTAGCATAGCGAATATCTTCAGCCGCTAAAGTTTTGCCTGTTTCGGGACAATCTAATCGATTAATTGTTTGATGATTCAATCCGACATCTATAATTACTCGCTGCCTAGCTTTGACAAACATTTCGCGAGCGGTTTTGGGAATGTCGGTTGCTGGAAAATGTAAGCCCAACAGTGACGGCAAATTATTATCCTTAATCGACTCAGCAATTACCTCACCACTGCCATCAGGTTCAAACCGATAAATTTTTACCCGATCGCTCTCTAACAAGTTACCTAGTTCTTTTACCGTTGTCATCAAAATCTCTTGCAGTTCTAAAGAGTGTCGGATGCGAGTAGTAATTCGGTTGAGTAAACTCTCCTGTTCCACAGCCGGTCTGGACATTTTTATAATTCTTTTACGAGCCATCTTTTTTGATCCCCAAGGCTGATAATAGCATTTTGCGAGCTCTTATCGTGACATACTCCCACATCAAATCTGAGTACAGATTATGATGTGGGCTTCTTAACAGCCCGATGAAGGGTATGTAAGATTTCCTTGATGGTACTGTTATCCATAGAACCAACTATGGAAAGATTCCCACTACGGCGTTTTATACTGGGGAAACTGTCCAACCCCAGTCTTTTTAGGTTAATCGCAGCATTAAGATCGCGATCTACCATCAAAGAATTTTGCTCGTCCCAATACTCTCGAATATTGCAGTCGGTGAAAACCATTTCATTCCGATAACACAGAAGCATTGAGGTGTAAGCAGGTTTTTGTGAAACGACGACTGCCCCAGTTTTTTCTCCTATGTAGCTCAGCGTCGTAAAAAATTGCCCAAAAGCTGCATCCAGCCAGGATTTATTCAATCCAGATTTAGCGGATTGCCCATTGGGTAAATATTTCCCATCCTCATCTTGTTTAACCTTGTTTCTTTTAGTTAAACCTTTGAGGTTTAAGTCTTCATGGAAGAAGAACTTAGCTCCCGTCCTGACTAATTTGTGAGCTGTTTTATAATGAAAGTCTTGGCGACAACGCGCAATCTTTTGATGCTGTCTCGCCTCTTTTTTTGCCAACTTTCGTCGGGCTTTAGACCTTCTTTTTCGTTGATTCCGCTTCCGGGAAATGCGGTCTAATTTAGCTTGATTCTTTCGGAGTGGCTTGAGGGAAAGTAATTTCTCACCCTCAGATGTCGCTAGATAAACATCTTCGTGTAACACTGCATCTAAACCGATTGAATTCTCCCAAGTGGGAGCAATTTTATCCGGTGTCAATTCAGGCACAGAAGTGTCTTCAAGTATTAATTGGAGGAACCAACCGTCGGCTTTCCTAGTGACACTCACTTGTTTAATGGTTAAACCATCGGGGATGGCACGGTGCATCCGCACCTTTATTACCCCTAGTTTTGGCAATCGAATGTAAATCCAATTCTTGCGAATTAATTTAATCCAATCGTCCCTAGCCGTTGCCAAAGTCATTGTTCGGTAGTCGGCTTCAGTTTTGAATCTGGGTCTACCCGATCGCGCACCTTTGCTGTCACCGACAATAAACCTCTCAAAAGCTCGTTCGACTCGTTGGGAAACGTTTTGCAGAATCGTTGAATCGACTTGCTTAAAGTCTAATAACTCACCACTATGAAAGACGTTAACCAAATCTTTTTTGAGAATGGGTAACTGTTGTTTTTGGCAGTAGTAGTTAGGCTTTTCTCTGGGAGCGGCAATACTGGTTTTTAAGGGACAAGCATTGATAGCAGTACGGTTCATTTCCCACCAATCAAAACGATCTCCCAATTGGCGATTGTACCAATAACGGCAAATTCTGAGCCATTGGTTGAGAGCTAGCTTTTGATTAGTGTCGGGATAGAACTGGTACTGATATGTCGCCTTCATTGAATTGCCGTTTTTTGTGAGTATTATTTTACCAGGATTTGTTGGTCTCGTCATCCATCCGCCCACTCCTCAAAGCTATGCTTTGAGATTGTGAACAGATGGAATCCT
Organism: Microcoleus sp. EPA2; assembly: GCA_020882975.1. GTDB lineage: Bacteria > Cyanobacteriota > Cyanobacteriia > Cyanobacteriales > Microcoleaceae > Microcoleus. The sequence continues at coordinate 13,238 of JAHRFD010000057.1, forward strand.
CACCTCACACGCCTTTCATCCCACACTAACCGAGGCGGTATAGTGTGGGGATTCCCGTCTGTCTAGCTAACTCGCATTCTATTACAGAATATAACAATCTAAGCAATATAAGCAATACTGACTACATCATAGTATTATGTTGTATCAATATCCATAATTTTTTTAGCGATCTTACGTAGGTAAAGTTTTGTAAAGGGAAGGGAGCTAAAGTACAGGCTCATCCTTGAAAAGAGATGAAAATATAGCCTTTCTCACTTAGGTGAGATATATCAAGTCCAGGGTAAGAGCTAATGGTGACGTGCGTACTTTACTTTGTTGAGAAAGACTATAGTCTGGTTTAAACCTCAGAATTTAGGGAAGTGGAAAACTTGGGATTCTAGATAAGGCTTTTGGACTTTGGCTGGCCTACTTTACAAGGCAATGGCATCGATGTTGAGTTAAATTTATGTTATAGGATAAGTAAAATTACAGAGAAACTGCCTGAGTCGGCATTTATGAATTACCCCAACAGGAACCAGAATTTAGAATATTCGTTTGGTAAGAGCGATCGACTGCTGGTTGATAAACGTCCCTTAGTCTTAGCTATAGACGACAATCACGACAACTTAGAGCTGCTAGCACAAATACTCGATTTATTTGGTTACGAGTGCGTCAAAGCCCTAGACGGTCGCACAGCTCTTTCAGTAGCAGTTTCCCGACCTCCCGACCTAATTTTGCTAGACATTTGTTTACCGGATATCGACGGTATAGAACTGATGAGCCGTCTCAAACAAAATCCCCAACTGATAAATATTCCGATTATTGCTGTCACAGCACTAGCAAAAGCGGAAGACCGCGATCGGATTTTGCAAGCCGGCTGCGTTGCATATATTTCCAAACCTTTTGATATCGATCGATTAGAAATAACTATCCAGCGCTATCTCAATTAGAACCAGAACCTGATTGGAAAGGCTGTTTTAGGATAAAAAATGTAGTCAAACGCACCAAGAACTATTGAACCACTGATTTATGAAAATATATTTAACTTTTGATAAGGTAATAAATCGTGGAGAAATTTTAATAAATGTAACTTGAGGAACATTTTTCAAATCATAAAAGCAATACGGTAGAAAGATGTTATTCGATCCAGAAAGAGGGAGAATCAGCGTGTATTTATAAAGCAAAGGGAAAACCGCCAAATTAATGCTTGATTAAACGGTAATTCCCTGCATAAAATCGACTTCGCACGAGACCATACTATGGAGTGTTAGATATGCTGAAACAAATGTGCTGGTTGCCCAGATTGGGAAGCAATGGAGAAAAAATATTGCACCTACGCACTGAACCCCGCCAACCGTGGCGACCTTATACAGCTTTTCCACAGTACGCTGCATCGGACTACCTAGAACCGGATGGTTCTAAAGGGTGGGCAACATTTCAAAAACTGAGAACTCAAGGGTGGAATTTACTAGCGAGCGAGGGGCAGCAGTCAGATTTCGGCGAACAAAAAAGTGCTTGAAAAGTAGAAGTTATGAGTTATGAATTTAACTCATAACATTCTAATGATTAGCTAGAGCGGTTTCTCAGAAGAGACTGGTTTTTGTAACATTTGATGCCGAAAAATGTTATTGCTCCAGCCCGCACTAGAGTGTGGCGCGGACTGGCTTGCCCATTAGTTGTAAACTAAGCTGTTACCTTCTCTTTCTCAACGCCGACGGTTTCGGTATCCAACACGGGCTGACGAGTTTTCAAGTTAAACCGATATTTGTGAGGGAGAATGTGCAACTTGACCCCACAAACGGCCAAAGCCTCATCCTTCAACAGACCCTCTAAATTGTCATGGTTTTTTTCTGACTCGTCGATGACTGTGACAGCACCTTCGCCAATGACTTCGATTTCGTCACCTGTCACCACAATAGCTGTATTTTCATCAATCCCAAATCCCAAGACGGCAGGCTGCTGTAGAAGCGCGGAAATTAACCGTCCCAGACGACCTCGCTGGGCGAAATGCTGATCGATTACGACCCCAGGCAGGAACCCCATCCCCGGTCCCATGGCTACTACATCTACGCGCGGATTTGTCTCGGAGTCTCCTTCAATAATCATCATGTCTGGCATCATGGCTGCTCCGGCACTTGTACCGCCAATGACAATACCTTCAGAGAAGCGTTTGTGAAGAGCTGCATCGAGTTTGGTGTCTTTCAAGCTGCTAATAATGCGTGCTTGCTCTCCGCCGGTAAAAAATACGCCCGTTGCTTGTTCGATCGCTTCTAAATAATCTGAATTGTTGCTATCTTCCCGACCCTGGGTGTCAACAACTCGCACGTCTTCAGCGCCAAGTCGCTCAAATACTCTGATGTAATTATCTCCTACTTCTCCCGGCAGAGTTGTAGCAGCCGTCATCACCACAATTCTGGCTTTAATCCCTCCGGCGCGCCGCAAGAATTCTCGCAGAATTTTACAGTCTCCGTCTTTGTCTTCTGCACCGCCAATTATTACTAACTGCCCCCGATTTTCGCTGCTAGCCATATAGTCTCTCATCTTGGTGGATCTATTTTTTAATAAAACATAGAGTTTCTAGACCGCACTACGACCAAAAGGTAGATTTTGATACAAAATTTCTGGAGTTAGTCACCAGAGGGGGTGATGGCAGGAAGCAGGAAGTAATCAGACTATGGCTTTGAGCGATCGAGGGTGAAGCATGACCGACCATGGGGAGCTATCTCAAAACTCAAACGCCACTGTTTTAGCCCCGATTTCTTGAAGAAGTCGAGGCTGTGGGTGTTCTATTGGGGGATGTTTGTCTGCTTAGTGCGATCGCTCAATCAAATTTCTTAATACCGAGCGTGCCCGTTCTAAAGGTAAGTGTCTGGGTTTGCCATTCCAGACAATCTGGTACTCATTGCTGTTTTGACTGTCGCCATGACCAGAAATCAGCTTCCGATTAAATGCTTCTTCAGCCAGTTGGTGAACCTCATCTCTGAGAGCAGTCTTTGTGTGATTCATAATTCTGCTTCCTTCCATGCGCTTTCACAACGATAAATTATTTATTGCGGTCATACACCTCTCAAAAGTTAGAGCTTTTGAAGCCAGAAGCTGCTGCTTTAGGCAGAAGATGTTGAGGAAGAATTGCTGTTAACTGCTAGGATATCTAGGGACGCAGATAGTTTACCCTGCTATCTCTGTAGAATTATCATAAAATGTGAGCGAAAAGGAGGTTAGAAAATGCTGCAACACACAAGTACCGATACACCACGGATCAACGCTAGAAAAACTGATGTATTTGATATTTTTAATTTCAAACACTACATCGGGCCAAACCCTTTTTTAGACACGGCCGCTTTAGTATTTGATTTTGCTATAACAGATTCCAGTCAAGCTTTGCCCATTGCCTCTTACCATTCAATTATTGGCGATCGCTACCCGCAATTGCTCCAGGAAAACCATGATTCCCACGCGCAACTGTTTGCCCGTACCTGTTCAGAAGTAGGAAAACTAGACATGGGTTTACACTTCCACCACTGGAATGTCAAGCCCTATGGCGAATTTAACAGAATCAGCATAGAAGCTGTGCACGCCCGTAGCAGCAGAGCGGTAGTTTACGCTGTTTGGGACTGGTTTGAAGCCATCAATCAAAATCAAGATTTTCCCTTAGAAGCACAAATAGCCGCGCTGCAAAAAGTGTTCCGACAGTCTGTTTATGGAGGTCCGACTGTCTATTCGTTAATGCGATCGGCATCCCAAAAAGGCATTCCCGCATTTTATTTATGGGATGAAGGATTGATGCAATACGGTTACGGCAAAAAACTAATTCGCGGCTCAGCAACTACTTTTGATTCCGACAGCCATTTAGACTCAGATTTTACCACTCGCAAAGACGACTGTAAAGCATTTTTAGCGACATTAGGATTTCCTGTTCCCAAAGGCGATATCGTCTCGACTGAAAATGGAGCTGTGACAGTTGCCAAAGAAATTGGCTACCCGGTTGCTGTCAAACCAGTAGTCGGTCATAAAGGAATTGGGGTGACAGCAGATATCCGAGATGCTGAGGAATTGCAAGCTGCTTTTAAAAGAGCAGTTAAAGCAATTCCCGAAACAGAATCGGTGCGAGTAATTGTGGAAAATAGCATCAAAGGAGCGGATTTTCGCCTACTGTGTGTTAACGGCAAATTTGTGGCGGCCACGGAACGCCGACCAGCATGGGTGACAGGGGATGGGAAATTAACAATTAGGGAGTTAATTCGGAGAGAAAACCGCAAACCAGAACGTTTGGATACTCCTACTTCGCCACTGAGTAAAATTCAGTCGGATGAAGCTATGGAAATGTATTTAACAGAACAGCAGTTGTCATTAGATAGCGTCCTAGAGGGCGATCGCACTATTTTTCTGCGGAAAGTGGCTAATCTTTCTGCTGGCGGTGTCAGCATCGATGCTACCCGCACCCTGCACCCAGACAATATTATTTTGGCTCAAGATATCGCCCAGCATTTTCGGTTAACTTGTTTGGGAATTGATGTGGTGACAGAATCTTTAGCTCAATCTTGGAAAGCAGGCAATTTTGGGATTCTGGAAATTAACGCTGCACCGGGAATTTTTATGCACTTGAACCCGGCTGTAGGGGAAAGTGTTGATGTACCCTCTCACATTCTGGAGACTTTTTTTGAGTCGGGAAATGATGCCAGAATTCCGATTATTACTTTCAACAAGATTGCGGTACCGCAACTTCAAGAAATAATCGATCGCATTCTGTTGGAACATCCTGACTGGACGATTGGTGCTGTTTGTCGCGAGGCCGTGTTTGTCAACCGTTCTGAAAAAGTTTTTAACCATAACTATAACGTTAACGTGCAAAATTTGCTGCGGAATCCTCAACTGGATTTGTTAATTGCTGAGTATCCAGAGACTATTTTGGCAGAGCGGGGAATGTTTTATCGGGGCAGTAATCTGGTAGTGCTGGACAATCCAGGAGAAACTGAGATGATGTTGGCGAGAGCAAGCACTGATGACGATACGGTGGTGGTGCGGGAAGGAGCTAATATTTCAATTCGTCGCAAAGGGTTGATAGAGCAGTATACTCTGGGTGATGGGGAACCGTTTACGCGGGTTTATTTGAAGGAAATAGGGACTGTTTTGTAGTTGTTTGCGGGATGTTTTTGGTGATGACTAGGTTGGGATCTAGCTCGTGGACTCATGGGCTGGGTTTTCTGGAGGTTAACGCACAGTACCAATTTTTCTAACAATTATTGACATACGCTAACAAATAGTGTGATCTTTAGCGGATGGCATACATACCACTCAGAAAAGCAGTCGAATTCCTGGGCTTGCACCCAAATA
>JAHRFD010000058.1 GCA_020882975.1 Microcoleus sp. EPA2
AAACTCACCCCCCCTCACCCCAGCAGGGGAGGCACAAGAAGAAAATGCACCCCCCCTCAGCCCCCCTTACCAAGGGGGGGGACAAGAAGGAAATTCACCCTCCCTCACGCTGCCAAATTCACCCCCCCTCACCCCCCCTTACCAAGGGGGGGGACAAGAAGGAAATTCACCCTCCCTCACCCCAGCAGGGGAGGCACAAGAAGAAAATTCACCCCCCCTCACCCCCCCTTACCAAGGGGGGGAACAAGAAGGAAACTCACCCCCCCTGACTAAGACTGGGGAAATTACTCCCCCCCTTAACAAGGGGGGGCTGGGGGGGGTTTCCTATGTTTGTGAATTAAAAATTGATGGTTCAGCCTTAGCATTAACCTATGAAAATGGAGTTTTAGTCCGAGGTGCTACGCGGGGAGACGGCATTTCAGGAGAAGACATTACTCAAAATGTTAAGACAATCCGCTCGATTCCTCTCCAGCTAAATATAGATAATCCGCCACCGATTGTGGAAGTGCGGGGAGAAGCTTTTTTATCCTTAGCGGTGTTTGCAGAAATTAATCGGGAACGGGAAAAAGCAGGAGAACAACTATTTGCTAATCCTCGTAATGCCGCGGCTGGTACGCTGCGACAGTTGGATTCTAAAATTGTGGCTCAGCGCAAGTTAGATTTTTTTGCTTATACTCTACATTTGGAACCCGAAAAAACTCAAAATAAAAATGCAGCCCAGTCTCTTACTCTGGATGGTAAGGAGGAGAACGAACAGATAAAAACTCAATGGGATTCTTTGGAATTGTTGCAAACAATGGGATTTAAAGTAAATCCTAACCGTAAGATTTGCTATTCTTTAGATGAGGTTGAGGAGTATTACGAATTATGGGACACTCAACGGCAAAATTTGCCTTACATGACTGATGGAGTTGTAGTCAAGATTAATTCCGTTGAACTGCAAAAACAGTTGGGTTTTACTCAGAAATTTCCCCGTTGGGCGATCGCCCTTAAGTATCCAGCCCAAGAAGTGCCTACAATAGTAGAAGCCGTCACCATCCAAGTAGGTAGAACAGGGGCCTTGACACCTGTAGCAGAACTAACACCAGTGCAGTTAGCCGGAACTACAGTGTCACGGGCTTCTCTATATAATAGCGATCGACTTTCCAACTTAAATCTCCACATTGGCGATACTGTAATTGTCAGAAAAGCTGGAGAAATTATACCAGAAGTGGTGCGAGTTTTAGCAGAACTTCGTCCAGCTTCTGCTCAACTATTTCAAATGCCTACGTGCTGTCCAGAATGCCAACAACCTGTGGTTCGCGAAAAAGGGGAAGCCGTTACCCGCTGCATTAATACATCTTGTCCCGCGATTTTGCGGGGTTCCCTGATTCATTTTTGCAGTCGGGATGCCCTAGATATTAATGGTGTAGGAGAAAAATTAGTGCAGCAGATGGTTGATAACAATTTGCTAAATTCTGTGGCAGATTTGTATGATTTAACACCAGAAAAATTGATGAACTTAGAGCGAATGGGTGCTAAATTAGCCCAAAAGTTAGTAAATGCGATCGGCCAATCAAAAACTCAACCTTGGTCGCGGGTACTTTACGGTTTAGGGATTCGGCACGTCGGCAGCGTTAACGCCCAATTGCTGACAGAAAGATTTACCAATGTCGAAGAATTAGCCTCAGTATCCGCCGCAGCCATTGAAGGTGTTTATGGCATAGGTCCAGAAATTGCTCAATCGGTTTATCAGTGGTTTCAAGTTCCGGCAAATCAAACTTTAATTGAACGGTTGAAAACTACAGGATTGCAATTAAAATCAGAAGTTAAAAATCACAATTCCACACAAAATAATTTGCCCTTAGCTGGCAAAATATTTGTCATCACTGGAACTTTGCCAACTCTAAAACGAGATGAAGCTAAAGATTTGATTCAAAAAGCAGGAGGAAAAGTCACCAATTCCGTTAGTGCTAAAACCAACTATGTAGTTGTCGGAGAAGACGCAGGCTCTAAGTTAGAAAAAGCTCAATCTTTAGGAATACACCAAATTTCAGAATCTGAGTTAATACAACTGCTAGAGCAACCATAAATCCTGAGTAAAACTTAATGTATACCTCTGCACTCTTTCTCCGCGCCCTCTGCGCCCTCTGTGGTTCAAAAAAAGCTCCTTTGACTGCAACGTAAATTTTTTTGCTAAAATCAATGTAGTTCGCTCAAATAGCGCGACCAATCCCAGCCCAAGCAAATCTCAGCAATCATAGGAAATACATTATGTCAGAAATTCCAGCAGAACAAACACCAACAAATTTACCAACTCCAGAAACAACTCCACAAACAACTACCCAAAGCTCCATTTCAGCGGTGGACAACTTGAAAAATACTTTAGGAAATTTCCTAAATAGTTGGAAATTGAAAGCCGGAGTAGCAGTTGCTGTAGTCTTTGGAGTGTTCCTATTAAATTTTTACTGGCAGCATATCATCGCAGTGGTAGGTATGAAAAGTTGGTCGGCGCGATCGGGTGCGAAGGCGATCGAATGTATGGTAAGAGATACTAATGACGACCAGTATGTCAGTTGCAGTGCCCTCCTAGATCAGCAGATTGTCCCTCTGGAGTGCAGTGCGAGCTTATTCAACATCGGTTGTCGAGTCAACTATGGAACTGCTGCACCTAACCTGAGACTGATGAACCCCAGAGCTGCTACGGGTATCAGATGATGGTTAAATGAACAGATGTGTTACTACAATAGGCGACTTACAAAAGATTTGCCACCATGAATAAACTTCTGAAATAAAACTCAAAAAAATTTTGTCATGACTAACGCAAAAAACCCGGTTTATGCTCCCAAATCGTCGCTCTTTTACCTGAGATATGGACGCACAAACCGGGTTTTTGACCCCCGTGGGTCCAAGAGTCTACAAGTCACCGGTGTCAATATTTGGGATAAATATTAACTATTTTCCTTCCCAAATCAAATCTAAACGAGCTTGAGATTCTTGTAAGGCTTTTTCTACAGGTTGTCCTAGCATAGAAGCTTCGATAGCGCGACCTAAATTTTGTGAAATGCGACTATATCCCGCGATAATAGGACGCGAGCCGGCAACCGACATTTGATCTACAAAAACTTTAATCACAGGTTTTCGCTTGATAAATTCTTGATAAGCTTGACTCTGCGCTGATTTCATATTAGCCGGTAAAAATCCAGTGCCAATACTCCATTTGGTTTGAAATTGTTCGCTCAAAGTATATTCCAAAAACTTGAGGGCAGCCTTCTGTCTTTCGGGAGTAGTTTTCATCACAAATAATGTCCCAGTTCCCGTGACTGTGGCTGGCCGAATATCGCTCGGCACTGGAAAAACCCCATAATCAACATTACTTTTCATAATATATGTCCAAGGGCCTGTAATTTGCATCGCGACACGACCGGAAATAAAATCATCTTCTTCATAACCTCTTTCTGGCATTGATAAAGTCGCGGAACCATCTTTTAATAAATCTTGCCAAAATTGTATAGCCTTAATCGCCCCCGGATTCATTAAATTAGGGCGATTATTTTCGATTATTTGACCATTGGCACTTAGTAAAAAGGGAAACCAAGTGAAAGTAGTCCATTCTCCTTTACCAAAAGGAATTAACATTCCATACTGTTCTGGTTTCCCATCGGAGTCCCTATCGATAGTTAGTTTTTTCGAGACTTCCCTTAATTCTTCCCAAGTTTTAGGTAATTCGGTGATTCCGGCTGCTTTAAATAATTTAGGACGGTAAAAAATCCCTATAGAACTGGTAGAGATAGGCACTGACCATGTATGACCGTTTAATTTAATTTCTTCGAGAACGCGGGGATACAATTCTGACTTCACTGGCAATTTGTCTAACCAATCTTCCAGTGGAACAATTGCATCTAAATTAACAAATTGACCTGTCATTTGGGGGTAAAAAGAAAGGATATCCGGTGGAGAATTACCCACCACAGATGTCAGGATTTTTGGTAATTGTTGGTCTAGTTCACCGGCGAAAATAGATTCTACCTGAATGTCAGGATTTTTTTGATTAAATTCTGCAACTAATTTTTGGAATACATCTCGGTTGACAGGAGGGTTAATTCCTTGCCATAGGGTTAAGTGAATGACTCCATCATTTTTGTGACTGACGGTTTGGCATCCTGTAAAAACAAACAAACATACAGCGAGGATAATCCCGATTAAAGCACTTTTTTTGGGTGAAGCGATCGCCTTTATGTTACTAATCATTATTTAAATCAATATTGGCTGTAAAATTCTTACTCACACTGTCTTCCGCTCTGGTGTAAATATAAGTACGAGGCTGAGAAATTTTTACCGCTTTGAATTTTTTTTCAGCCCTTTCCCATAAATCGGTATCTTCTCCATAGGAAATATTTTGAAACCCTCTTAATTCAAACAAAACATGACGTTTCAGAAAAAAAGTAGCACCCATAACACACTCTTCAGCATTAATTAGTTTTCCAGGTTGATAATAATCAGCTACAAAAATATCTCCATCCGTCTCAAAACCACCCGAAATACAATCCACTTCAGGATTAGCTTTCATATACTCCAAACGGGATTCCAAGTGATTCGGCTTATATTGATCGTCACTATCAAGAAAAGTAATGTATTTACCGAAAGATGCTTGAATACCTGCATTTCGGGATAATCCCATTCTCCGGTTTTTATGCTTAAAATAGCGGATATTTTCATGTTTTTCCAGAAAGGGATTAATGATGTCAAATGTATCATCTTGACTGCCATCATCTATAATAAGTAATTCCCAATCTTTAAAGGTTTGATTGAGTACGCTATTAATGCAATCGTTCAAATATTTAGCTCGATTGTAAGTAGGTACAATAATTGATATTTCTGGGATATAAGAAAAACTCAGAGGACTCATAGGTGTAAAAAACTGAGAAATTGTATATTTTTTCAATATTTTTTTCTGAGATTTCAGAGCTAAATTTGAAAAATTTACATTTACCCTATCATATTTTCAGCTAAATATCAAGCAATCAGATGAGCAAGGTAGCTAGTAATATAAACCCTAGCTACTTTTGCTAATTTAATGGTAGATAATTGGATGAAGACCGTGGTTCTAATCAGAGTCCTACACGATCGGGGGATGATTTATAGCAATTTTGCTGCTCTGCTATCGGGATGTTTGTTTAAAAATGTAATCCTTTAATTTCGATGAGTAACAATTCGCTGCCATCAATCCAATGAAATACCTCCTTTGAAACAACATCATAAGCTTCAAAGTCTTCGATACACCAGGAACTTATGTGTTCTTCATGTGGGTTATTGAAAACTTCTTCTTGGGGCCACAATCCCAAGGGAATATTAATGATAATTTTTTTCCCTTTTTTGATGATTTTTTCAATTAAAGCGACGGCTTCATCTTTAGGTAGATGTTCAAGAATATCACCCACAATGATTAAATCATAGTTGCTCACATCATCAATAACTTTTTGGGCGTCTCCTATAAAAATCTGGTCATACAAAAACCGATGAGTATCCAGAATATAAGGCTCAAAAATCTCAATGCCATCTATCTTAATAAGCCATTCCGATTTGTTGTATCTTCCTTGCCCAATTTCCAGATATTCTCGTAAAAGAAATCCCCATTTGCCAAAACCAATACCAATATCTAGTACGGATTTAGGGGAAATGTCCCATATTTTCTCAATTGTTGGAGAAATATGTTTCCAACTCGATGACGGCATATAATTACCTGCGATGGATTATGTCATCTTAAACCATACCATTTATAGGTAAAAATACAATAGCTGCTCCCGACTTAAATTTCCACTGCTGCAATTGCTGTTTTTTGGATAATATCAAATCCTCTCTTCATTAGAATTATTCATCTCTCTGAGCTCTCTCTGTGTTCTCTGCGCTCTCTGCGGTGAAATCATTCCGATCCCACCGAAAATGATATAACTCGATCGCACATCGCACTCAGCAATCGATAGTAGTGGAAAATAAGTATACCATAAATCTGGTAGATCTCACTTATCTGGTTGCGGTGTCAAGTATCTGTTGCTTCCAGAGATACCTATGCTTAACTTATCCGATCTGTCAAGCACAATTTGTATCAAATTAAATGAAATTACGCTGATGGCTCTACCCTCCCCTAATTATAAAGTAATTCTAAAAAAATCCCGACTTTTGAGTCTATTTATATCCGATCCTACATCTGTGAGATTACCAAGGATTTCCAATCATAGTGAAACTACTCCAGTAGTAAGGATGAGAGAAATTGCGGTTTGATTGCTGTAAATTAGGAGGTAAATTTAAAGTGGCATCGGTTGTAACTAACTGTCGGTTTGTCATCCTAATTTTACCAGCAATCATCGCCTGTTGAGCAAGTTGCAGAGCCTCTGTCTTAATCATCGATCCTCGAAGTTGGTTGTAAAATTCACTCATCAGCCCCAAAGTGCCTCCATCATCAACATACCACAAACTTCCTAGGGCAGATTTAGCGCCGGACTTAACAGCTAAACCTCCAAAACCTAACTCTGCTTCCCGATCGCCCAAAGCCGTTCTACAAGCACTTAACACCAACAATTCCACTTGGGGATTGCGCCAATTCAAACTTTCCATGCGATCTAGCTGCAATTGATAATTCCACATTTGAATGTAAGAATTGCTGGATTTTCCTGGTAGGAATTCAGCATGAGTGGCTAGGTGAACGATCCGAAAGCCTCCCTGTGTGTGTTGGGACTTGAGATTATCTATAGTGAAAGTCGAATTGAGAAAAGATTGTCCGCTCCACTCACTATTAATTACCTGTAATTCTAATGGTACACTAGGCAACGGTTTTTGATCGATAAACTCCGATCTACCCATTGCTAATAATGAGGCACTCCTCACAGATTGATAATCGGTATTGGTATTGCTGAAACTGGGAATGAGACTAAAATTATATTTTTCAATTAAGAAGCCTTTCCCGTCGTGTAAAGCCGCAAATGGTACGCTGCGCAGCCCTGGATCTACTGATAGTAGCAGGGTACGAATGCCTAATTTTTCTAAATCAGGTTCTAGCTGTGAAAACAACCATTTATATAGTTGTTGGGCGGGTTCTAAATAGGTAGTAGTGTTGATTTTTCTCGGATTAGTAATTTCATCCCGTAGTTGCTTGACTACCGGGAACAAAGCTGCTCTGTTGGCTGCGGCTACGCTGTAGCGAATTGGTTGTCCTAGGGGAGGAACTAAGATGATTTCTAATTGTTCAGAGCGAGAAACTAGATAAATAATACCAGACCGCCTACCTGTTGTTTGTTGGATGGTTTGTAAAGTGTTTTGAAATTTATTAATCATAACGTTGGGTTCTGGGATATTGGCGGTGACACCCAGATGTTCTAAAAATTCTTGATTTCTAATTCTTTCGATTTCCCAGACTGTTTTCTGTAGGTTGTTTTGTTCAAAAATGCGATCGGGAGACGCAACATATCCGAGAACTCCATCTGCATTAGGGTTGACAATTGTGGAGGGTTTGGAGTCTGTGGGAGATATCACACCGCTGTGGGACAACCGGCTGGTGATACTGGGATCGATGGTTAAAACTCGATCGCCTATACCGACAGGATTGTCTAAGGGTGAGATTTTGCGACGTTGAGATTCTTCTGGATTGAGGGTGGAAGATTCTGGTTCCGGTTCCGGTGCGGGCGTGACTGTGGTTGTGGGTGTCACAGGTGCGATCGGTGTTAGGGGTGCTTCGACAGATTCTGGGGTTGATGTTACCTGCTGAATTGCTGGCTGGTTGATGACAGTTACCTCTGGATTTCTCGGCTGATTTATTACTGTTTTTTCCTCATTATCTAGTGGATTTGTGACTATTATCGGTGGAGTTTCAGTGGGATTTGTGACAGTTATTGGTGGAGTTTCAATCGGATTTGTGACAGTTATTGGTGGAGTTTCAATCGGATTTGTGACAGTTATTGGTGGAGTTTCAATCGGATTTGTGACAGTTATTGGTGGAGTTTCGGTCGGATTTGTGACAGTTATTGGTGGAGTTTCAGTGGGATTTGTGACAGTTATTGGTGGAGTTTCAATCGGATTTGTGACAGTTATTGGTGGAGTTTCAGTCGGATTTGTGACAGTTATTGGTGGAGTTTCAGTGGGAGTGGGAGTCGGAGTTATCGGCGACGTGGGAGTGGGAGTTTCGCTGGGAGTGGGAGTTTCACTGGGAGTGGGAGTTTCGCTGGGAGTGGGAGTTTCGCTGGGAGTCGGAGTTTCGCTGGGAGTGGGAGTTGGGGTGGGAGTGATGGTGGCGTCATCAGTATTGAATGCAATATTACCTACATTCTGTGAGCCGGGAAAGGACTGCGATTGAATCGTAGATTGTCCAGTGATAATTGCACCAGCCGTGCCATTAACAGTAGCATCCCCCACCACAAAGGGTTGAATGGGGGGGCCACCATCGCCTCCAGCGTGTGTAATTGTGATATTTCCCCCACCGATGCCACCAGCAGTGGAAATACTAGCAAATCCTGTGGGCGAAAGTAGAGTTGGGAAAGAATCTGTAGCGCGGAAAAATCCGCCTGTGGAGGAAACAAAAACAGTCCCACCGGTGCCGCTAGTGCCGCCTTGGGCATTGATGAAACTAACTTGAATATCGCCGATCGGATCTAAGAAAACATTACCACCATTTCCGACTATACCGCTGGCATTGATTTGTCTTGCGGTAATAGAATCTTTAGCAACAACGGTGATATTACCGCCAATATTACCTGATGTCGTTAAATTTTTGACATTGACAGTGCCGTTTGGGCTCAAAAGTGCGATCGCCCCGCCATTTCCAGAATTAGAAGCAGTAATATCTCCCAAAACATTGATATTTTCGGTACTATTTACAGTCAAACTTTGAGCGTTAATTGAGGAATTGGCTGTTACATTACCAGCATTGGCGATCGCCACATTTGCTAGCTGTCTCGTAGCGCCAACTGGTGCGCCGAAAGTGACGCTGCCAGTACCAGCCGCGACATTTAGATCGAAACTGCCATTAACACTGTCGATCGCCCCTCCAAAGACAATATTGCCACCTCCAGAGCTGAATTTCGCATTTTGGCTTAAGCCCAAAGCGCTGTTAATCGTAATTCCGCCATTATTGGTGGTAACATTACCAGCTAAATTAGTATTGGTTGCCGTAACATTCACACCAGAAAGTGCTGTGGTTTGTCCGATATTGCCTTGCAATACCACATTACCTTTACCAGCATCAATGTTCAAACGGCGATCGCCATCGATCGCACCTGTGACACTCACATTACCACCACCACTACTGATAGCCACATCCTTACCGACTGTGACATTCCCGTTAATAGCGATACCCTGAGTGGTGGTAGTGATACCACCATTCAAATTCAAGGTGGGAGTATTGAGACTGATGCTGCTGTTGTCATTGGCGGTAATATTACCACTAAGGGCGATCGAACCACTTTTAGTTTGAATATTTACCGGATCGGAAAAACTCAGATTATTAGGAATAGTCACATTTCCACTGCTATCCGATCGCCCAATAGTAATCGAACTAAAGCCATCTTGAATCAAACTCATTTCCGATGCAGTCAAATCCAAAGCGCTAGTATTATTATCAGTCCCACCAACCACTATATTTTGTCCTACAGTTGCAGGTTGCAGCGTTAGCACATTAGTACCAGAAACTTTCCCAGAAAAATCAATTTCGCCAGCGGTGAGATTCAGAGGATTATTCCCGGCGGATAAAGTTGAACCAAAAGCAATCCTGGCATTTCCCACTCCCCAATTCACAGGAGCATTTAATGTCACCGGACCACTAAAATCAATATTATCATTAGTCGTGGTGATATTTCCCTTCAGCCCCACACTTCCCAGACCATTTTGAATCAAAGCACCGTCTAAATTCAGATTATTGCCAATATTCACATTCCCGGTATTGCTGAGAGTTAGCGTACCGTTATTGGTAGTAGTTACACTCTGCAATAAATTAATAGTATCAGCGGAAATACCGATATTTCCCGCCACCTTGACTGCTGCATTAGCAGTGATATTTTTTCCACTAATCAGCAAGCCGCTTACAGAACTAGAATTGCCTACAGCCCCAGTGAATGTCACATTACCAGTGCCACCATTTACGGTCAAATTGCTATTGCCATTAACGGTATCATTGAAAGTAATACTGCTACCAGTTAGAGTGGGATTGTTGGCTATGGTTACTGCATCTCCATAGGTTTGACTGGTGGTGGTTGTCACATTGCCATTGAGTAGAGTGGTGCCGCCAGTATTCGTCGTCAGACTATTAGCTGTGACAGCATTAAAGCTAGTTGTACCGACAGTATTAGCGGTGATATTTCCTAATGGTGTGGAATTGCCTACAGCCCCAGTGAATGTCACATTACCAGTGCCACCATTTACGGTCAAATTGCTATTGCCATTAACGGTATCATTGAAAGTAATACTGCTACCGGTTAGAGTGGGATTGTTGGCTATGGTTACTGCATCTCCATAGGTCTGACTGGTGGTGGTTGTCACATTGCCATTGAGTAGAGTTGTACCACCAGTATTCGTGGTCAGACTATTAGCTGTGACAGCATTAAAGGTAGTTGTACCGACAGTATTAGCGGTGAGATTTCCTAACGGTGTTGTGTTGCCGATCGCTCCAATAACATCAATCTTTCCCGTACCTGTTTCTAACGTGAGATTGCCACTGCCGTTAATGTTATTATTAAACAGAATATTCCCTGCTGCATTGCCTGTTCCCACCAAGACATTATTGCCAACTAGGGCATTGCCGTTAATGGTAATATTTTGAGATTTGGTGGTAATATTGCCATTCAGGTTATTAGTGGTAGCATTGAGAGTAATCGAAGCATTATCAATTCCCGAAATTGATTGATTGGGATTGACCAAAATAGTGCCTTGAGTATTGAAACTCACAGGATCTTGAAAAGATATGGGCAAATTGTCTACAGTAATATTCCCGGTTGTAGTGTTATTGCCGAAAACAATTTTGCTAAAGCCATTACGCAAGGAGGATAAAAACTGTGGTCCTAAGTCGATCGCCCCTGGATCATCAGCAAGTCCTTTTTGGAAGCGAATGCCGACATTGGGCGCAGACGGCACAATTGACAAAGTACCTTGACTCTTGACGGAATCTACTACTCCCGAAAAGCCCATCTCATTGCCACTAATGGTAATATTTCCAGTACCGGACAATCCCTGGGCATCAATCACATTTACCCCAACTTGATTGGGAGTTGCGATCGCCATATCTCCGGCAGTACCAGCACTAGAACTAGAGTTCCAAATTGCACCTGCACTGGCCACAATGTCGCCTGTTTTACCCGTGAGGGTGATGTTTCCACCATTGCCAGCAGTGGAACTAGAATTAAGATTACCCCCGTTAATCTTGTTGGCACTGAGTGTAATCGGGCCTCCATTTCCGGTAGTAGAACTTGTATCGATCGCCCCTGTGGAAGTCGTTGTAATCGTACCATTATTGCTGGTCAAGGCGATCGCCCGTCCGGGATTTGTCGTATCGCCAGTAGTAATATCACCTGTAGCTGTAATCGCGATGGCGATCGGACTGGTAAGATTACGAGAATTGACTATGTTGAGGGAACCCAAAGGCACTGTCCCCCCAAGAGTCCCATTGAGATTAATAATACCTGTTCCCGTAGTCAAAGTTAGATTGCCACCACCGTCAACAGTTCCGCCAAAATTAATATCACCGGCATTAGTTAACCCTGTATTGAGAGCGATATTAGAATTAGTAGCGAGAGAGACTTTGCCACCAAAGATAATATTCTGTTCGTTGGTGATAATATTAGAATTAGCTAAAAAATTGGTCGTTGGAGTATTAAAGGTAATTGAAGCATTGTTTACACCTGTAATGTTTCCATTGACTGCAATGCTGGCCGCTTGCATGGTGACGGGTAAACTAAAAGTAACACCAGGGGGGTCAATGGCGATCGCACCAGTACCATTTGTGCGCCCGATAATCATTTGGGAAAACCCATTCAATACCGGAGGTGCTAGTTCCGCTGCACTCAAATTCAAACGAGAATCCGCAGTATTACCACCCACACTAATATCTAAACTGGGAGTCAATGGCTGCCACTGGATAGTCCCAGTACCTTTAACTTGACTTGTTCCTGATAGTTGAATTTCATCCCCAGTCAAAGTCACATTGCCGCCTAACACCGCATCGATCGCACCGCCGTCGAGGTTAATTGGAATAGAATTGTTATTAGCCTTTCCCGTGAGGCTAATATTACCAGTTCCCGTAGCTTGCACCGTTACCAATGGGGCTGCGGGGAATGTAACGCCGTAACTGCTAAATGCCGTCCCGACACCAGTACCAGTTAAACTAATATCTCCATTCTGGGATTTTACCGTGGCGGAGTTGAGCCAAATCCCGGAATTAGTACCTGTCCCTGCACTCCCCGTCCCCGTCAGCGTCACCTTTCCCAAGCCTGCGGTTTGGACTGTAGCACCACCATCTATATATATACCTTCGTTGGTAGTGCCAGTCCCACCACCAGTACCAGTCAAGCTGACATTTCCAGATGATGCTTTGACAGTACCTGGTGCAACTAATATGCCTTGATTACCATCAGTCCCATTTCCTCCCGTACCGCTGAGAGTCACACTCCCAGTGCCTGTAGATTCTACCACCCCGGACACTGAAATGCCCGTGTTGTTGCCCACACTGCCTTTACCTGTTCCAGTGAGGGTGATATCTCCATTTTGCGATCGCACTATGCTGGGATTATCAATATTTATCCCCTGATTACCATCCGTCCCATTTCCTGCGGTACCGATGATAGTAAGAGTCCCATTCCCCTTCGACTCCACTGTACTGTTGTTGATATTAACGCCACTATTTTGAGTTAAATTTCCACCACCGTTACCAGTCAGGTTGATAGTTCCCCCAGCCGATCGCACAGTGCTACTATTAACAGAGATCCCTGGATTATTAAATGTGCCATTCCCGCCAGTCCCGTTGAAAGTAATACTCCCTGTCCCGATCGACTCCACTGTGCTGGTAGTATTAATATTAATCCCATTGTTGCCACTTACAATTGCGCTACCAGTTCCAGTCAGGCTGATATTTCCATCGACCGAAGTCACTTTAGATGTATTTGTAATAACAAGACCTTCATTATTACCAAATACATCCTTTCCCCCAGTACCATTTAGAGTGATATTCCCGCTGCCAGTGGTTTGTAATGTACCACCAGAAATAGAAATACCGATATTATTTCCCCCTGTCGAATTTCCTCCAATACCATTCAGGTCGATTTTTCCCGATCCAACATTAATTGTGCTCTTATTGACCTCAATTCCCTCCGCGAACGCTAAATTCCCCTGACCATTGCCCACAAAATTACCACCTTTAGTATCTATCGTCGCACCCAATATTCTGAGACTACCACCATTGACAATATCACTATCAGCCTTCAGAGTAATATTGCCTCCCTGAGTTGTGATATTCGCATTGACTTTTATATTGTTATTAGCTAAAGCCGTAATTCCAACTCCCGGAGTAGTTATATTAATAGCAGCACTAAAGGTAATGTTATTAGTAGCTTGTAACATCACATTAGTCGCAGCACTATTAATCAACGCAGCATCAATGGTATTTCCCCCTATATCAGGGTCGGCAAATTGATCGGCTTGACTTAGGGCCGTAAAAGTTCCCGCGCCACTTTGAATAGTAATATTTGTTGGATCGAGTAATAATAATCCTGGATTGCCCTTGGTAGCGAGAGTATTGACATTTCCTCTGAAGTCTAAAAATTGCTTACCCGACACTTCCACAAAGCCGCCATTACCAGAAAACAAACCACCCCTCGCTGTAATATTGCCATTAAAACGAGTAGTTTCATCCGCCCAAACTATAACTCTCCCGCCATTCCCATTACTCACAGCATCAGCATTAATCGTCGAATCAGCACTCACAAAAGTCCGCGCAGCATTGGGCACAATCCCCAAACCCTGATAATCTCCCCCAATCAGTACATTACCGCCCCCATTAATCCCAGAAGCATTGATACTGCCGCCAATAACTCCTACGCGATCGCCTAATATATTTACAGTACCCCCAGTGTTACCAGAGACATTGAGAGTGCCAGAGGCGATCGTAGTTCCCCCAGCCACCGGCACCGCCATACCCCCTGTCAACACCACCTCACCATTCGGATTTACCACCAAACCCGTAGCCTGTTCCACACCTTTCCCAGTCAACAACTCCGGCAAAGATAAAACCGATTGCGTCCAATTATGCGGCAACAAACCCTGATTAGCCGTCGGCTGCACTTCCAAACTCAACAAATTTCCTGCTTGAGAAATCCGCACCAAATTTTGGCCTGGTACTGCCGTCATCGTAATCTGACCACCGGGCGCATTCAACTGACCAGTATTCACCACAGTACCGCCCATCAAACTCAAACTTTGCCCGCTTTGAACGCTCAAATTCCCAGCATTAACAATACTTCCAGGTTGCAAATTAGTAAAAGCAAAACCATTGGGATTGCCGATTAAAGTCGCCCAATTATTATTGCCGATCGCATTAAACCACTGATTCCCCCCAAAACCAATCCCCGTCGCCGTATTAGCATTAAAAGAACCAGGCACATTCAAGCTAGCACCAGGCCCAAAAATTATCCCCGCAGGATTCATCAAAAATAAATTAGAATTCCCACCCGTAACTTGAATCAATCCATTAATTAACGAAGGATTCCCACCATTAATTCGTCCCAGGATGTTTTGGATATTGGGATTAGTCAAAAAATTAGCAATTTGACCTTCACTGATATTTAACTGAGTAAAACTGTGAAACAGATTAGCCTTATCTCCGCTGAAAGCTCCCCCAGAAATATCGTAGCGATTGCCATTGGTAGTAACCTGTGTATTCGTACCGTCTGGTGCTGGGATGATTGGTTGTGCACTCGCAGGTAAAGCCACTCCACTCAGCCCGCCAATTGTGAATAACCATCGAATTAAATGCAGTTTATTCGCCTTCATAAATTTAATATCATAATTATTTGTCGATGCCAATATAACTCAATGGCTAAGCAGTGTCAATATTTACCAATTCAATATTAAGGTATTAAAAAATCCGACTGCAAAAGTTATTTGTTATTGGTTATTGGTTATTTGTTATTTGTTATTCCTCATTCCCAATTCCTCATTCCCAATTCCCCATTCCCAATTGCCAATTCCCAATTGCCAATTCCCCATTCCCAATTCCCCATTTCCAATTCCCCATTCCCAATTCCCCATTCCCCATTCCCCATTCCTCTGTCCTCAGTAAAAACTTTATATTTTTCCGATTAACTTTATCAAAACTTCATAAACTCGGCTGATAAAAAAAAATTATAATTGGCAAAACCTAATCTTGGCAAGAGTTGTAGTCAATTTGATACCCTTGGCAACCGAAATAAATGTTGTATTTTGGAGATATGGAGTAGCTGCAAAACTTGCTGGTAGAGATTAAAGTGTGGCAGTCTGGTGTAAGTGAAAATTCCTAGAGTAATAGCCAGTCTTTTACTCAAAGACACTGATAGCTGATACCGCTCTGTAGAGTAAGTTTTGAAGCCCACGCGATCGTCCTCAATCATCTAGCAGGACAGACCAAGCCTCATCCAGTCTAGCTTGCAGCAAGCATTCTCAGCCTTAGTACATAATTAATCTTGTGGAGGAATCAGGGTTATGACTGCCTTAACCTTAGTCAAAAAAACATCGTTTACTGTCGCTAGTTTAGCAGCAACAGTGGTTCTGAGTATCTGTAGCCCAGCCTCAGCTTTTATGTTTGGGACTACTGGCATCCAATTTGATCAAGATACGGATATTAGCTTTACATTCGATCGCTCCCAGGGAGCATACAAGTCCAGCTTGTGGGTAGCTCAAGCCCTGCCGAACAACACAGGCTACAGCAATGTATCCAGTCTGTTTAGCGAAACTAAACCCTCAGATAACGGCCCTGCCAATAACTGGCAAGGTACCTTCGGCAACGCTGTCACTTCCAACAATGGAGCCATCAGCCAAACCTTCACATTTCTTAAGGATCAAATTTATGCCCTGCTACTGTGGAGTGACACCGGCAGTGGCAAACCCTTCGAGCAATACGTCTCCAGCAGCACCTTTATGAATAGCAGCCTCTGGTTTGCCGCCGACAGCAAGTTCGGCAGAACAGATTGTCTGACAATTGGATGTCAACAAGCCGTATTTGGGAATTTTAGCCTCGACTACAACTCTACAGAACCCTTCAGCACAGTCAATGGTGGCAAGGGCCCAGAGCAGTTTCAATCTGTGACATTGGCACAACTGGCTGAAGAAACCAAAATTTCCTTTGATGACGGCCAAGGACCCAGTGAAGTAGACTTTAAACAATTCACCGTCACTGCTCAAGCAGTCCCCGAACCAATGTCAGTGTTGGGTACGATTTTGGGGATCGGGGCTTTGGGGGCGGCGCGAGCCAAAAAAAACATTACCAGCCAGCAAAAAAATGACTTTTAAGTAGCCCCGTATAAATCTCAATAGTGAGTCTGTTCAGTGGTAATCTGATGAATAGCATTTCTAAATGTTAAGAGTTTTTCCAATATCGGAAAAATAGAATCCTAACAAAGGCACTATTCATGGTATCCACCGCAACAAAAACCAACGTAGGCTACATCACCCAAATCATTGGGCCGGTCGTAGACGTCAAATTCCCCGGCGGCAAACTGCCCCAAATCTATAACGCTCTCACAATCTCCGGCAAAAACGAAGCAGGTCAAGACGTTTCTGTTACCTGCGAAGTTCAGCAACTGCTCGGAGACAGTCAAGTGCGTGCGGTTTCCATGAGTACCACCGACGGTTTGGTGCGTGGCATGGAAGTAGTAGACACCGGAGAATCCATCCAAGTTCCCGTGGGTCTTCCCACACTAGGCCGCATTTTTAATGTCATCGGCGAACCCGTAGACAACCTGGGCCCGGTCAATACTTCCGAAAGTATGCCCATCCACCGCAACCCCCCAGCTTTCACCGAACTGGAAACCAAACCTTCGGTGTTTGAAACTGGAATCAAGGTGATTGACCTCCTGGCACCTTATCGCCGTGGAGGCAAAATCGGCTTGTTCGGTGGGGCCGGCGTAGGCAAAACCGTCATCATGATGGAACTGGTGAACAACATCGCCAAGGCTCACGGTGGTGTATCGGTGTTCGGGGGTGTGGGCGAACGCACCCGCGAAGGTAATGACCTCTACAAGGAAATGATCGAGTCTGGGGTTATTAACGAAGAAGACCGCAGCAAATCAAAAATTGCTCTGGTTTACGGTCAAATGAACGAGCCACCTGGTGCTCGGATGCGCGTGGGCCTGTCTGCTCTAGCCATGGCCGAATACTTCCGCGATGTCAGCAAACAAGACGTGCTGCTGTTTATCGACAATATCTTCCGCTTTGTACAAGCGGGTTCTGAGGTATCTGCTCTGTTGGGTCGGATGCCTTCTGCTGTGGGATATCAGCCGACTCTCGGTACTGATATGGGTGACTTGCAAGAGCGGATTACTTCCACTACCGAAGGTTCGATTACTTCGGTGCAAGCTGTTTACGTGCCTGCGGATGACTTGACTGACCCCGCACCAGCTACGACTTTTGCTCACTTGGACGCTACAACTGTGCTCTCTCGTGGTTTGGCTGCCAAGGGTATTTATCCTGCGGTTGACCCGTTGGATTCTACGTCTACGATGTTGCAAGTTAGCGTCGTGGGTGAAGAACACTATGGTGTGGCTCGCCAAGTGCAATCGACTCTGCAACGCTACAAGGAATTGCAAGATATTATTGCAATTTTGGGCTTGGATGAGCTGTCGGAAGATGACCGCTTAACCGTGTCTCGCGCTCGCAAAATTGAACGGTTCTTATCGCAGCCGTTCTTTGTGGCGGAAGTGTTTACAGGTTCTCCTGGTAAGTATGTCAAGCTGGCAGATACTATCAAGGGCTTCCAGATGATTCTTGCTGGTGAGCTTGATGATTTACCAGAACAAGCATTTTATTTGGTGGGCGACATTAGCGAGGCGATCGCCAAAGGTGAAAAAATGAAGGCTGATGCCAAGTAATTTTAGTCATTAGTCATTAGTCATTGGTTATTAGTTATTGGTTATTAGTTATTGGTTGCCAATTACTAATGACTGCTGACTAATGACTGCTGACTAATGACTGCTGACTAATGACTGCTGACCAATGACTGCTGACTAATGACTGCTGACTAATGACTGCTGACTAATGACTGCTGACTAATGACTGCTGACTAATGACTGCTGACTAATGACTGCTGACTAATGACTGCTGACCAATGAC
>JAHRFD010000059.1 GCA_020882975.1 Microcoleus sp. EPA2
TTGGATAGCTTGAATGACTTTCTGACGTAGGTCGTAGCTGTATGGTTGGGGCATGACGTGCGATCGCTCCGCAACAAAGAAGATTATTCTCAGTTTACGCCATAACCGCCTTGGCGGTTGCTATACATCCAAATTTCCCAAAACCGAAGATTCTTCTGGGCTAATTTCACGAGGTTTCGTTGAACGGTTAAACAACATCGCTACCCCATCTCGTACTATCTCGAAACGAGCCAACTTTCGCATCAAAAACAGTCGGGGGTCTTGAGTCAGACCTTGATAGGTTCTAAGGCAATAGTCAGCAAGCTTGTACCAAATTTTTGCTGGATATTGAATCAGGGTTGTATTCATCAGTAGTGTATTGTTTACAACATTTGTCCTTGTAGCTTGCACCTTTGATGGTTGAAGGTTTTGTTGTTTGCAAGAACATTAATACAAATCTGAAGCTTAACAAACGCTACTACATTAACACAAATATTTTGCTTGTCAATCCCAAAGCTCTTCTTTTAAATAACTGTTTATTTTACTTTATTCGTAAAAATAAGTTGTGTTCAATGCAGTATATATAGTTACGGATGATTTTTTGCTGAGATTACTAGCTAATACAAGCAGAGCTCGATGTGTTGCTTTGACTTTAAGAATGTCAGGATTGGCGATCGCAATTTTTTTGACATTCATCGCAAAATCTAAAGAAATTGTAAAAAGATACTAAAAAAGGCAAGGCGGGCATTGCCCACCTTACCTAACCTACACAGATTGGGCGCAAATTATGTTTACATTTTGCGCTGAAATTCCTCAAGAACATCCATCAACTGAACTTGACACTGCATCGGAATCAAATCAGCTAACGGCAATTCCCGCTTACCAGCACCTAACTTAACGGGAATACTTTGCAAAACTTGTGCAACTCTGTCGGCATCTAAATTGCTATCTTCCAGCAAGGAATAAAGTTGTTCAGCCACCACCTTATCCAGGTGGGCATCTTTCAGATATAAATGCCACTTAGCAATGTCAATATAGACATTTTCGCCGATTTCGGCTGCTAAAGATTCGATCGCCCTTGTCGTAGTATTAGCCATATTAAAAACCAAAAACTTAATTTGTTATCATTCACAACAGTTAACAAATCGCCGACAATTCCCTTCAACCAGAATCTTTGGTTAGGGGGGAATAATCGGCGATCGCAAAATGGTAAATTGCGTGGGCTAAGACTAACAGTGCCCACCCACCCGTTACCGAAACCGCCCAAGGCCAATCAGCCTTCTGCAAATTGTGAACAAACCACAAACCAGAATTTAAAGCCGAAAAAAGACCTACATGAATCGCAAAATTCATCCGGTCATCTAAACGGCGGTATTCTGGGTCTTTGCGATCGGGTTTGCGTGGCCAACGAGGAGGCATAGTTTTTCACTTTATGTTAGTAGTTCTGTGCCTATTTTAAGCATAAATGCAGCATTTTGAATGCTGCATCCCTCTCCAGACAGAAAATTTATGCCTCTAAATTCTGATAATCGCCAGATTTGCCACCAGTTTTACTCACAAGTCGAATTGATTCAATGACGATCGACTTTTCCAACCCTTTCGCCATATCATACAAAGTCAGCGACGCCACCGAAACCGCTGTCAGCGCCTCCATTTCCACCCCTGTTTCCGCCTTAATTTTCACCGTAGCCCGAATTTCATACCCCGGCAATTCAGCATCCGGTATCACCAGCACCTCCACACTACTTAGCGGTAGAGGATGACACAGAGGAATCAAATTCGCCGTCTGCTTCGCCGCCATAATTCCCGCCAAGCGCGCAGTACCCAACACATCACCTTTGGGCGCATTCCCAGCTTCTATCGCCGCGAAAGTCTCCGGTAACATCCGCACCCTCCCAGAGGCCACAGCTTGACGCGCTGTAGTCATCTTGGCTGAAACGTCCACCATTTGGGCTTCACCGCTGTTGTTGAGGTGAGTTAGCTGTGGGCGATCGGGCAATTTAGAAAAATTTGGCGAAAGGTCTTGCATTATTTTGAAAATGGTGTTACTGTTAGATTCTGTGGGAAAAGAACTTAATCAATCTTAGATTAAATCTGGACTCAACAGGGGCTTGTAGCTTAGTTGGATAGAGTGCATGGCTACGAACCATGAGGTCGGGGGTTCGAATCCCTCCAAGCCCATCATCAAAAGTTATGAGTTTTGGATTCCCAATCAGGATTCAAAACTCATAACTTTTTTAATTTCTTCAATCAACCATTCAAAGCATAAACATCTTTGCCTCTACCCATAGCAAACCTGACGGAATGAGACAAATCTTTACTACATTGAGTAACAAAAATCACCAAAGCCAAACAAGCAAGTCCAGCCGCAAAACCAAACATATTTCTATAGCCCACTTGTTCCGCCACAAAACCTAAACTGGGCCCTGCAATCGCAATTCCCAAATCAAACCCGCCAATACAAAGCGAAAACAATCGGCCCCTTTCTTGAGGTTGGCACCTGTCAGACATCAGCGTTACCATCATCGGCAAAACCGTACCACCAGCACAACCTTCCACCAAAGCTGCAATTAAAAAAGCACTGCTATTGTTAGCAGAATACAACAAAAACATAGAAAAGAAGTAACAGATTAAGCCACCAGAAATAAACAAGCCTCGTCCGTATTTATCGGAAGCCCTTCCCGTGACTAATCGCATACTAAAACTAGCAATTGCTGCCGTTGAGTAAAACAATCCAGGATTAAAATTAGCCTGAGTTTCTTGCACAAACAAAGGCATAAAAGTGCTTAAAGTTCCGAAAACTAAACCTACCAACAATAAGACTAAAGCGGGAATCCGAACGCGAGGATTCCACAGCATTTGCCAACAATTTTTTTGGGATTTCTCCTCAGATAATAAATTTGGCTTTGCTAAATCTCCCCAACTAGGTTCCGTAATTTGAAAAGTACAAATTACCGCCATTGTAGCGAAAGATGCAGACATTAAAAACAAAGGAGTATACCCCACCCATGCTTGCAAAAATCCGCCCATCGCCGGACCAAAGGCCATCCCAATCGGAGTGGTCAAACTCATGTAACCAATTAATTCGCCCCGCTTTCCTGGTGGCGACAAATCTGTTACCAAAGCACTGTAAGCTGTGGTAAAGGCGGCGATGCTAATGCCATGAACAGCGCGGATTAATAACAGTAAAGGAATAGATTTTGCCAAGAGATAGCACAGAGGGGCTGTCGCAGCTACCAAAGTACCTAAGAGTAAAACTTGTTTTCTGCCTCTGCTATCAGCCATTTTGCCCAACTGCTGCCTCGACAGCAAAAGCCCGATCGCAAATGCACCCATGACAAAGCCAATTTGCTGTTTTGTACCGCCTACGGATTGGACGTACAGGGGTAAAGTTGGCAAAAGTGAGGCTAAACTCGACCAGAAGAGCAAGCCTGTGGTGAATAAAGTCAGCAAATTGCGTCTGGGTTGAGGTTCGAGATCCCTAAAAATATTCAAGATGCTAATTCCTGTCAAATCAATCTTCCGAGTCCACTCAAGCTAAGGTAGAGTGTATCCATACATTGTGTTACAAGTTTTTAACATCTGCAACTAAAAAAGTTAATATTTGACTCACACTCAACAGTCAACATTCTTACCAATCAACCTCGGCTCTTTCTTCCATAACCCGTTGATAAACCCACTCTGTTTCCATCGCCAACTTCGGCCAGCTAAATCGGCGTTCCAAGTCTGAGTAAGCATTATCAACTAACCACTGTCCATAACCCGGATTTTTCAATACTTCCAAAATCCCCCAGGCTAAAGAATCAGAATTATTTGCTTGAGTAACAACGCCCGTTTTCGTGTGTTGTACTACTTCGGGAAGTCCACCAGCATCAGAAACTACCACAGGCACTCTAGCAGCAAAACTTTCTAAAGCTACAATCCCAAAAGGTTCGTAAAGACTAGGAAAAACAGCACAGTCCGCCACGGTTTGAAATTTATCGAGGTCTTCTTCAAACATGAACCCAGTAAAATAGCATTTATTCCAAATCCCTAAGTTCCAAGCCTGATTTTTCAGATGGTCAGTATTGCCACCACCCACAATGATAATCTTGGTCTTTCCCCCCATTTCCCAAATCACTTTCGGTGCAGCATTTAAAAATACAGCTATGCCCTTTTCGTAGCTGATTCTCCCCACATAATAGACAATTTTTTCGTCATCTGCTGCAAATTTTCGCCGAAAATCTCTGGCATCGAATTCATGCAAGCGTGGTTTTTTTTCCGATCTAATTCCGTTATAAATTACTTCTATTTTATTCCAAGGTGTAGATAGTACCCGTTCGGCTTCTCGGCGCATATAATCGCTGCACACAATTACCCGCCAAGCATTGTAAGCGAGGCTATTTTCTTTGGCGTTGATGTAACGCTGTCCGTCATTGTGGAGACCGTTGAAGCGTCCGTATTCGGTGGCGTGGATGGTGGCAATTAGGGGTACTTTAAAAGTATGCTTGAGGGCGATCGCGGCATCTCCCACTAGCCAATCGTGAGCGTGAATCAGATCGAAACGCCCTTCTTCTAGCATCAGTTTGCCACCTTGATGGCCCATGCTTTGGTTGA
Source organism: Microcoleus sp. EPA2 (assembly GCA_020882975.1). Taxonomy (GTDB): domain Bacteria; phylum Cyanobacteriota; class Cyanobacteriia; order Cyanobacteriales; family Microcoleaceae; genus Microcoleus. Next base: position 4,576 of record JAHRFD010000059.1, read on the forward strand.
GGTTGGCTACCCAGTGGAAAAAGTCGCGGGCGTGTCCCACCACTACCCGATGTACCTGTATTCCTTCCACTACTTCATACATCGGCGCATTGCCGAACTCTACAGTAATTAAGTGAATGGAGTGACCCAGCTTCACCAATTCTGGATACAATTCCGATACGTGGCGGGCAATGCCACCTACGATTCTGGGAGGAAACTCCCACGCCAATACCAAAATTTTCATCTCTCTTCCCTCCACAGAATTTATAGATCTTAATGTTTATTGTTGACTAATTTATTGTATAATTTTCAGATTTTTTGGTTGGTCGATCGCCATACCCATGACCTGAACAATCATCCTGGACTCAAAAACCTGGTTTTTTAGGGAAATACTGCTGTTGAGCCTTTAATGCTCGTGAACAACCAGGTTGATTTGGTATTTATGAGTCCAGGACTAAAAAACAGGTTGATGCAAGATTTTTGCCACAGACACAGCAATGGCGATCGCCAGTCCCTGCCTATTTTTTGTTCAAAATCGGCTCCAATTGGCGACGAAAACTAGCCCAAGCCGCCGCCGATGCAGAGTTAGAAGCAGCACCCTTTTGCATCAAAATCGCGCCGTCTTCAAAGCCAATAATGCCGTACTCTCCAGATTTGGACATTCGATCGATTTGAGGGACGATCGCCTGCAACTGTCCCCGTTCCGCGCGAAATGCTGCCTGATACTGTTGTAACTGCCACATATCCGCGATCGCATATTCCATCTTCACTATCTCCCTGGCATCATTCCGCAATTCCAACATCGGAAACCTGAGAATTTCCCGACGGCTTGACAAAATCGGCACAATCGTGTTAGTCGCTGACACACTAGCATCCGCAGGAATTTGAGCCAACAGAGGGCGCACCTGAAAAACGTGTTGCCACTGTCTGAGCAAAGGAACCTGCACCCAAGGAGCGATCGCATCGGGCAAAATAAACGAAAAAGTCCGATTTGGGTTAGAGGTGAAGGTGAAAAATAGTGACAAAGAGATACAAAACGCCCAAAATCGGCGAAATTTTGCAGAGGAAGGGAAAGGCAACACCGCAGAAGGAAAACGCAAGATGGTTTGTTCTCCCCTTCTAATTTTATCTTCTTCCTGTTGGCGACTAGCCCACCAGAGGATCGTCCCATAAAACAGCCCAGGCACCACAGTCATCGCATAGCGAATATTGATCGCCAATACCGACTCTCCTTTAGCTAAAAATAGCTTCAGCAGGGGGAATCCAGCGATCGTCCAAGAAGCGGGCGCGAAAGCAGGAACCAAAGCTAAGGGCAACCACTGACCAAGCAGGTATTTGATTTTACCAAAAAACGGCGTAAACAATTGTTCCATCAACCGCCAAGGATTGCTCACCATTCCCCAAATAATGTCGAGAGTCGAAGCTTCTTCTCCATCGGCATATTGACCGAAGCGTTCTATCATAAACCGCTGGGAGATATCAGCAGAAAATAACGGCATAATCGCATTAGTCAACAAAATCATGTAACCAAAACTAAGAACGCACACAGCCAAGCCAGTCAGAGGGTAGCGCCGACTCAAAATCAGGTAAACTCCCACCCCAAATAACACCACACCCCCATCTTCCCGCACGGCCAAAATTAAAGTTGCCAAAATCCCAAACAGCGGCCACCAGCGCTTTTCCATCGCCAGTAGCAAGCTAAAAACATAAAGCGGAATTTGGCAAACATCATGAAAATTGCCCAAAGTCGGGCCAATTACCGCATTAGCACAGTAATAGCTGACCACAATGGCCGCCGATAGCCGACGCTCTAGATAGTGTCTGGCAAGAGCGTAGAGCACTAAACCAGCCGCCGTAATCAAAGTCACCTGCAACACCGTCAAAGTCACAGGAGAGGGAAACAGGGAGTAAATTGGCAGCCACAGCATCAGCGCCGGAGTGAAGTGCTGCCCTAACCGGTAGTAAAATACTTCTGGGACCTGATTTTGGTGAACCACGTTAGTAGACAAAGCCGAAGAGAGAGAACTCTCAAACAAGCGACCGTGACTACCATTCCAAAACAGTTGATTAAAAATGCCTTGGTCGTAAGTGGCATAAAAGCTGTAGTAGCGATGCAGCGTCAGTAATAAGCACAGCACAAAAAACCCCGCCGCCACCTTCATCACCTCATGCAGCGACGAATTTTGCTTGCCACTCAAAAATATCATCCATCCGCCCTCATCAAATTATCGGAGATTAGCATAAATCTAAAGGAGGTATTAAATTAAAGTAGAAGTGAAATAACTGGGCTCGGCAATGGTCAATTATTTTCACCCGATCAAAAAGCTCCATAGCGTCCATCCGACCATCGGCACGAGTGATACCGACTGTTCTCGTGAACAGCCTGCCACTTCCGAATCGGTTCTACAGCTTCTGCTGTTTGTAGACAAGCGTCCCTCTTCTAAGGAACAAACCAGACACATCCGCAAATCCCTGACAGAATTGAAGGCAGAGTGGGACTTTGAACTTCAAATCATCGACGTCGGGGAACAGCCTGATTTGGCGGAACACTTTAAAGTCCTAGCCACTCCTTCCCTGCTCAAAATCCATCCCACTCCGCGACAAACCCTTACCGGCAGTAATTTGAGCGCCCAATTGGAACACTGGTGGCCCCGTTGGTTGTTGTCTGTAGAAGAATACACCGCTCAACAACAGTCTCCGACATCTCCGGCTGACACTGGGGCAGAGGCAAAACCGATTTATTCGGTTGCTTGCGCCGTGGAACTGGTGCAACTTTCGGATGAAGTTTTTCGCCTCAAACAGGAAACAGAACACCTGCAAGAACAGTTGCAGTTGAAAGACCGCATTATTGCCATGCTCGCCCACGATCTCCGCAATCCTTTGACGGCTGCTTCTTTGGCTTTGGAAACTTTGGAGTCACATCAGAAGGTGAAAAAGGGGGAAACATCACGTTTGACACCCACTCTGGCGACTCATTTGATGAAACAAGCTCGGCGGCAAATTCGGATTGTCGATCGCATGATTACAGATATCCTGCAAGCAGCTAGGGGTACCAACGCCCAACTGCACATGGCACCCAAAAAAATCGAACTGGGGAAAATTTGTCAAGATGTACTGCTTCAGTTTCAAGACAAATTTGAAGCTAAAAGTCTCAGGTTGGAGACAGACATTCCCCCAGATTTGCCCTTGGTTTATGCCGATCCCGATCGGATCAAACAAGTGATTGCCAACCTGCTCGACAACGCCAGCAAATATACGCCAGAGCAAGGAACTGTGACTATTTCCATGCTCCACCGCACTGCTTACAAAGTTCAAGTCAGCATTGGTAACAGCGGGCCGGGAATTCCTCAAGAAAATTGCGAAAGCATTTTTGAAGACAGCTTCCGCTTGCAGCGAGACAAATCACAAGACGGTTACGGCATTGGACTGTCTCTTTGTCAGGGCATCATCCGCGCCCACTACGGTCAAATTTGGGTAGATTCAGTCCCCGATAAAGGCAGTTGTTTTCACTTTACTTTGCCCGTTCAAAAATAAAAGTTAGTTAACAGTTATCAGTTATTAGTTTTCAGTTAACACCATAATTTTTACGGAGAACAGCAATAATTTGTTCGTTGGCTTTGGGGAAAGTAAATTGGTCAATCTCCTCTAGTGTCACCCAGCGAATTTCATCACATTCGAGGGTTTGCGGTTCACCGCTGAGGTAGCGACAGTTGTGTACGCAAAGGGTAACTGTAAAATTAGTGTAGTCGTGTTCGATCGTCATCAACCTCGCACCAACTGCGATGACGATCCCCAACTCCTCCATAATCTCCCGTTCAATACAAGCTTCCATGGTTTCCCCAGGCTCTATTTTACCACCGGGAAACTCCCAAAAACCGCCGTGTAGTCCAAGTGGGCGTCTTTTGTCAATCAAAATTTTTCCTTGTTCGTTCCAGATGACAGCAACGCCGATGACTTTGTGAGGTAAAGAAGAAAGAGACATATTAATTTAATGGTTATGGGTTATTGGTTATTTAACAAATAACAACTAACAACTAACAATAGCCCCCCATCTGGTGATGGGGGGCTTGAGTATTCGACTATTTAACTGTTAACAATTTAATCATCAGAACCGTGTATTTCACTAGCTTGCATAGACTTTTCAAAAGTCATTCGTTGTTCGGCATTCTTGAGAAAATAACCGCTAATCATCGCCGAAGCCAACAATCTACCCAAATGCTCGCGACTGGTAGTGACTGTCACCCCGAAGTGTTCCGAAGGTAAATTGCCCAATAGTCCGACAATATTTCGCTCCATTACTTGAAAAACTTCGTGAGAATTTGGCTTAGACAACTGAGAAACTGTGTCTGGAGCCATGGACTGCACGTACTGCCACAGTAAATTAGAATTTTCTCCGTCTTCTTCAAAAAATTCTGGGGATTTGTTAGATGAATTACTCACGAGAACCTCCGTTGCAGAGACAGTTGTTGATTTTAGAGACAGCCCGGTTAATTTCAATAACCTTATTTACTGGCTGCTGATCTTTCTTACCAAGTAATTACTAATGTAGCAGGACGGCGATCGTAACGAAGTGGGCACAACCGAATTCAAGGAGACGGTTTTTACGATGTTAGATTGGGGGATGGCGAAAGTCTAAACCGATCGCCACTCCCCAGTCTACCTAGCTGGCTAGATAATCGTTGATATCTTGCTTTCGTTTGCGGAGTTTAGTCAAAGCTTCCCGTTCTATTTGCCGCACTCGTTCCCGGCTGATGTTAAGCCGATCGCCTATTTTTGCCAAGGTGAGAGTTTGCCCATCTTCCAAACCAAATCGCAAGGCCAGCACTTCTCGCTGTTGGGGAGTCAATTCTGCCATCAGATGATCCAAATCCGTCCGCAGGGAAGATTGCAGAGCAAAATCTTCCGGGGAAGTACCAGTATCTTCCAATAAATCGCCCAACTCAGTATCTTGATTATCTCCCACGCGCAAATCAAGGGAAAGTGGCAAACGAGCTCGTTCTAGATATTCCCGAATTTGCTTGGGAGTTAAATCTAACTCCTTGGACAACTCCGCCGCAGTGGCAGCCCGGCCTAGCTGTTGAGCAAGTTGGCGTTGGGCCTTTTTAATTTTGTTGAGCTTTTCGGTAATGTGAATTGGTAAGCGGATGGTGCGGCCTTTTTCGGCGATCGCCCGCGTAATCGCCTGACGAATCCACCAATACGCATAAGTAGAAAATCTATAACCCTTAGTGGGGTCAAATTTTTCCACTCCTCGCTGCATTCCAATAGTGCCTTCCTGAATTAGATCCAGTAAGTCTACGTTGCGCTTGATATATTTCTTAGCAACAGACACCACCAGCCGCAGATTGGCTTCCACCATTTGCCGCTTGGCTCTTTCCCCGTGTTCGATTGTCCGCTGCAACTGTGCCTCAGACAGCCCAACTGCCTGTGCCCATTCGGCCGTCGTTGGGTCGCGGCCTAACTCTTCGGCGAGAATATATTTCTCCTGATTCAGTGCAGTCGATCGCTGTACCTGTTTCCCATAGAGTATTTCTTGCTCATGGGTCAACAGGGGAACGCGGCCAATTTCTCGCAAGTAAGCGCGAACAGAATCTGTATCTGAGGACTTAAGAGTTTTCATGAGCTTTTCCCGCTGAGGATCAGTGCCTATAAAGGTTTGCTGTGCGGCAAACCCCTAGCTTCTTCTGGTACGGAAAGCGGGCGGGGACTTGCGCTTTCCTTGCATTTAAACAGGCTTCGTTTTATGGTAGCTAGCTGCTACTCCCTGTCGCCCCCGTCTCAGGTTGGGTTTTGCTTGGGGGGTTAACAATGCTACTTATGTTAAGAATCTTAACATTTCTGAGAGTGGTTGGCTATATTTCTTTACATTTATTTTCTCTGAGCATGAGTTGCAATGCTACGAGAGTATCCGCTTTCCTAGCTGAAAAATTGCATCAAAGTCTACAAAAAGGCAGAATTTGTGGACTGATGACGGTTGAGAGTGCACTGTTGACTAATAACTTCTTTGTCTTTGAGCTTCGTATAAAATCAGGGCACTGGCGATCGACACATTCAAGGATTCTACGCCCCGACTCAAAGGAATTTGGATTTGTCGATCGGCTAAATTCCTCAATTGGCCCGACAAACCAGAGCCTTCATTCCCCAAAACGATCAGAGTCGGCAATCGCAAATCTACTTCCCAATAAGTTAAAGTCGCATCAGGGACTGTGGCTAAAATTTGCATCCCTCGATTTTTCGATCGAGAAACTTCCGCCATTAAATCGGGACTAACTGTCATGGGTAGTTTAAACCAAGCTCCTGCGGAAGCTCGCAGCACCTTTGGATGATCCAGATCCGCACTATCTGCACTCAGTAACAAACCGTCAGCATTAGCAGCCGCAGCCGTGCGGACGATCGCCCCCAAGTTACCAGGATCTTGAATGGTTTCTAAAGCTATCCCCAAAGTGGAGAATTCTGCTGGTGGAGTCGCGGTGCGACGTGCGGTGGCGACTATACCATCGGGCTGGACTGTAGTGGCGATCGACTCCAACACCTTCCTATTGACTAACTCTGCGCGATCGGCCAAACTACAAGCCTGCTCCCACAACTTGCCATGTTGCTCAACCCACTCAGGAGTGCTGCAAACCGTAGCTAGCGGGTAATTCACCCCACAAGCTTCCTCCAGCAGATGAGTTCCTTCGAGTAAAAATAATTGTTGTTCCCTGCGTCCCTTCGAGCTATGGAGCTTGCGGATTTCCTTGACTAGGGGATTTTGAATACTTGTGAGCATTGTTTAATTTAGCAGAGTGGATGGGGTTATTGCCTGCCTCGGCATCACCCCAAACTACTGCCTGCCTTGAGAATGCGGAACCCGGGACTTGAACCCGGAAGGCTTGCACCACATGAACCTGAATCATGCGCGTCTACCAATTCCGCCAGTTCCGCATCAACCACGATTTACTAATTTATGGTATATGCGTCACTTTGTCAAGTCTTTAGAGGAAAATTATTTTTTGGTGTCTAGGCGGCGAGCATAGGGTATAGCTTAAAACACTTGATAACAGCTATATATAACCCATTTGAGATCTAAGAAGCGAGCATCTTAATCAACTTGGCACTTGCATTGTCTAAGGTTCTCAAGGGAGTTTTTGATGAGAATTTTACCCGCTCAATCCCAGCATTAGATCGCTCGACAATCCACCTCGCTTTAACTCGAACCTATCCCGATTATCCTTTTTCTTCTTTTTGTTGTGTACAGACAAGCAACTATTCTTCCTCGTTTTGCTTGAAACTGCATCACTCTCTTTTCTTGGAGCAATTGGATGCCGATCGCCTGTAGCTGAGCCGCTCTCACATCAAGGGCGATCGTCAAAAGATGTCAAATGGGTTCTATATAGCCTTTCTCAGGTACGTGAGGTATGTAATCAGGCGTGAAAGTTGCGATATTCAGAGAATTTTGTCTACTTGATTTTTGTGAGAAGGGCTATATAACCATAATAGAATACTTTAGCATACTGTATTCGTAGAATTTAACAAAACTTCAATAATCCTCATTGTTAACTTAGGGTTATGGTGAAGTCAGTCAGGACACTAAAGCACAACCTCTAATAAAGCAATGGATTTTGAAGAAACCCTCAAACTTATGGATATAGTGGTTTTTGCGGAAACCGAAAGACACCTCAGCGACCCGGAAGTAACGATTCTGCGCGGGGCGTGTTTGGGGATGACCTACGAGCAAATGGCTGAAAATTCTCAATATAAGATGAATTACCTGATGCGAGATGTCGGGCCCAAGTTCTGGAAATTGCTTTCGGAAATTTTTCGAGAAGAAGTCAGCAAAACCAATTTCCGTGCCGCTTTGGGGCGACATTTACGATCGCCCTTCGTCAAACTACCAGCCCACATGATGTCACCTCCAGCACAACGGCTGTCTGACTCTGGCTCGATGTCTGGGGGAATTCCTCAGAGTACCCTGGTTGATTGGGGTGAAGCTCCAGATATTCCCGTTTTTTGCGGCCGCACCAAAGAGTTCAACTCCCTGGCGACGTGGATTGTCGCAGAACAATGTCGGTTGGTAGTTTTGAGTGGAGTCGGTGGGATTGGGAAGACAAGTCTCTCGGTAAAGTTAGCCCAACAAATTCAGGGAAGATTTCAGTTCGTGATTTGGCGATCGCTCCGTCAAGCACCAACGATCGCTCATTTGTTAACTTCCTTGATGCCAGATTTTGAGCGATCGCCCCAAATTAACTTACCCCTTGATGTAGATCAAAGAATCTCCCAACTCATAGAAAAGTTGCGAGAGTTCCGATGTCTGATGGTGTTTGATGGTTGGGAAACAATCTTAGAACCGACTAAGTTAGCCGGACATTATCGAGAAGGCTATGAGAAGTATGGGGAATTAATCCAAAGAATTGCAGAACAACAGCATCAAAGCTGCTTAGTCGTCGTCACGCGGGAAGTACCGGAGGCGATCGATCTGCTCGTAGGCGATCGTTCCCCAGTTCGAGCTTTAAAATTGGGAGGTTTGAACGAGATAGAAGCACGAGAACTTTTTAAAGCTCAAGGCTTGTCTGATGAGAACAAATGGACAGAACTCATTAAGATATATCAAGGAAACCCCTTAGAGTTAAAGATTGTAGCTCCCGCTATTCGGGAATTGTTTAACGGCAAAGTTGCCGACTTTCTCAAACGCCAAACTTTTGTATTTGGAGGAATCAAGGCTTTATTAAATGACCAATTTGAACGATTGGAAGATTTAGAAAAATCAATTCTGTATTGGTTGGCGATCCAAGGTTCCCCCGTTTCCTTAGAACAGTTAGTGGAATATCTGTTATTCCCCGTATCTAAGTCAGAAATTTTAGAAGCCCTATCTTCGCTGCTGCGCCGGGAGTTGATTGATAAAAACGCAGGCAAAGGTCAAACTGAGTTTGTGCTACACTATGTTTTAATGCAGTACGTGACTGAGCAATTGACAGCCAAGGCTTGCAGAGAAATTTTGGGGATGCTCAAAACTCAAAAACTAGATGGAAATAAAATTGAAATACTCAAAAGTCATCTGGTGTTTAAAAATACCCAGCTCAATCCAAATACCAAAGGTACTAGGGTAGAAGACTCCATTGCTATTACTCTCAAGGAGCATTTGACTAAGTTGTTTAAAACTAATAGCAAAGCTTACGAGCAGTTAAATAAAGTGTATGCTGCGATCCAAAATCAGGATTGGCTAGAAAGAGGATACACTGAAGAGAATTTCCAAAATTTGCTAGCAGTGATGCAACCAGAGGAAAAAAATCTCGCACCGGACGATCGCAAACAAGAGTCAAATTTACCTGTGTAATACCAATTTCATAAAGTAGCGCTACATATCTACCCCCCCAACCCCCCCTTACTAAGGGGGGGCTTTGAACTACATCTGTAAGAAATTTATGAAAATGGTATAATATAGCCTTTCTCATTTAGGTGGGTAATGGTTGCAAACTACAAACTGCTAAAAATGGCTTGTAAATTAATGACCAATTACCAATTACCCATTACCTAAGATTTAGGCAGTGTCTAATACCAATTTTAAAAAAAAATGCAACAGTAGTCTTCTCCCTCCCCTTTGTAAGGGGGGGTTAGGGGGGGGCTGTTTCATTTTCAAACAAATCATCGTTTTGTAGGGGTAGTGGATGGTGCGTGCCTACCCTCCTCATCCACGATTTTGTAGTTGTTTCAGGCATCAGGGCAACCACGGGGGGATTGCCCCTACAAGAGAATGAAACAGCCCTGGGGGTTAGGGGGGGTCAAAGATTGTTGCAGGATTTTAGAGAAATGGTATAAGTCTTAGTTTCGTTGTTTTAAGCAAATTGATGAGGAGGCAAAAATGAACTGTTTTGATGAACCAATGTTGGGAGAAGAGAGTGTTAACTACTGCATCAATCCTAGGTGCAAACATCGTCCAAACCCTGATGGATTCGATAATTGTCTTGCTTGCAACACCTCATTGTTAATCAACAATCGCTATCGAGCGCTGAGAAAACTACAACATGGAAGCGATAGCACCGAAATTTTTGAATTACAAGACTTGGAAGATGGCGAGTATGGTTGCTATATTCCCAAAATTTTGAAAGTGCTAACCCACAATAGCGACCCCAATGTAATTCGCTTGTTTCAGGAAGAAGAAATGATATTACGGTATCTGAAATCTCTGGCAGTACCTCAAGTTTTTCCGGGAGCGTACTTTACTTTTGAAACCAGTAATGGTAATAATCTCCACTGTTTAGCAATGGAGAAAATAGAAGGTCAAAATCTCGAACAATGGCTGAAAGAAAACGGGAGAGTTTCTGAAGAACGAGGGATTGATTGGCTGAGACAAAGCGCTAAAATTTTAGAATCAGTTCACAGAAAAGGTTTTTTCCACCGAGATATTAAACCGAGTAATATTATGTGCCGTCCTGACGGTAGTCTAGTATTGATTGACTTTGGTACTGCCAGCAAAATAACTTCTGATACCTATATAAAGAAATATGAAAATAGAGATACGACGCGGATTTTCTCATCAGGTTATACAGCTCCAGAACAAGAAAATGGCGCTGCAATTCCCAAATCTGACTTGTTTGCTTTGGGGCGGACTTTTGTACATTTGCTAACTGGCGATCGCCCAAATGATTTAGTGACAACAGCAACAGGAAAGTTAATGTGGCGAGACTTAGCACCACAAATTTCAGTAAAGTTTGCCGATTTAATAGATGAGATGATGGCCGTTGAATCTCACCGTCGCCCCCAAAATCCCAGCACGGTTTTGCAGCGTTTAGCTGAAATTGAGTGCTGTCATTTAACTGTTGCTAATTTGTTTGGTCAAGGTGGAAGTAAACTTAATTTTTTAAAGCGTTATATTAGATGGACTCGGATTAATTATCGTCTGGCTTCCCTAGGGCTAGGTGTATCGCTATTTTTGGGAATTATCGGTTTTAAATTATTTCCCCCTCAGTGGGCTGTTGCTTTGAATAATTGCGCTCATGAGAATTATACAGCCGATAGGTTAGGAGATGCTCAGTTTTATCTAAATTTAGCACTTCTTTTAGAACCAAACTTGGGGGAAGCTCATTATATTCAAGGCTTGATTTTTGAAATAAATAGGGACTTTGATTCAGCGCGAAATAGCTATAAAAAATCTCTCAAAGATTTGCCTGAAAAATCTCTGAATAATTTGGCAAGGTTGGATATTTTGGAGAAACAATATTCGGCTGCTATTCCCCGATTGCAAACAGGATTGCAACTTGTTAAAGAAGTGGATTTGACACTCCCCGGCCTTGAAGGCGCGGGGATTCTTGGATCAATCAGTCGATTTGCTCGTTGATGCTGCCATCAAAGAGTAGAGATCGGTCTGTCCCCAAGCGTTGATTTCGGTGTGCCCCACCGT
>JAHRFD010000006.1 GCA_020882975.1 Microcoleus sp. EPA2
TGTTTGCCTTCCGGTGGTGGTTCAGTGAACCGCTTCCCTTCCGGCGCTTTATTAATATACTTATTCCGCAAGATGTTGTCAAGCGTTTTGTGAAAATATTTTTGAGTTTTTTTTGAACCTATACACCCTATGGCTTTCGGCTCTTAAGAATCCCTCCGCTATCCTACAAGCTGATCCCTTTTTCGCCGTTAGTATCAAGAGTGACCCGGAAAGTGGGTTTTGGGGCGGGACTCTGCTGTGGGTAGATAGCATTGATCTGGGTGGAACATGGGAGTAATAATGTCAGCAGGTTAGCGGTACACATATATATGTAGTTATGGCTAAAGCAGTCCATTGATTAGAGAAGGGAGTGAAGGTCTGCCCAAATAGCTGACTTCCCAGGGTGGTACTTTGGTAGCTGGCGGGTAATGCCGATCGAAAGACCGATCGCATAAAATGAAGTGAAACCAGCTAAGGCTCCTCAAAATCCAACCACACTTGAGATGGCATTACCTTGGGAAGGACTTTCTCCACTCACACACCATCTCACGGGCCTTGACCAAATTGGCTTTACTCGAAAAAAAAAGACACCAGCCTACAGTAAGCGCGATCGAGCTTTGGCAACAGAGGTTTTTCGCTCCGTGGTAAACTCTGCTCCTAGAGAAGATTGTCGATCAAGAGTTAAAAAAGTTTTCCGTTTCAATCCAGCCGAAAAATCAAACAGCGTTGGCGGTAAGGGGATATCTCAAGGCGCGATCGTCACCAATCTCAAATCCCAAATTCAAAATCCCATGAGTTACTGCCTAAATCCTAACTGTTCCAAGCCAGAAAACCCCGACGCAGCCAAACTATGCAAAAATTGTCGCTCGAAACTGCTGCTGCGCGATCGCTATCGAGCACTCAAGGCGATAGGACAAGGCGGTTTTGGGAGAACATTGCTCGCCGTTGACGAAGACAAACCCTCAAAGCCTCGCTGCGTCATCAAACAATTTTTACCCCCGGAAACGCCACTAATACCGTCAGCCAGCAATCGCAACAGCAAAAAAGCAGCCGAACTTTTTGAACAAGAAGCAATGCGATTAGACGAATTAGGCAAACATCCTCAGATTCCCGAATTATTAGCATATTCCACCCAAGACAACCGACAATATGTAGTCCAAGAATTTATCGACGGGCAAAACCTAGCGCAAATTTTAGAAACCGAAGGCATTTTCACAGAGAGTCAAATTCAAGACTTACTAAATCGCTTACTGCCCGTACTTCACTTCATTCACTCACACAATGTTATTCACCGAGATATCAAACCAGCAAATATAATTCGCCGCCCAGACCAACAATTAGTTTTAGTAGACTTTGGGGCTGCCAAAATTGCCACAGGTACAGCATTACTCAAAACAGGAACTAGCATTGGTAGCCCCGAATACATCGCCCCAGAACAAGCCAGAGGTAAAGCATTTTTCACCAGCGACTTATACAGTTTAGGCGTAACTTGCCTTTATTTACTAACTCAAGTTTCCCCATTTGACCTTTTCGATCCAGGTGAAGATACGTGGATATGGCGACATTATTTAGGCAACAACCCAGTTTCTGAAGAATTGGGTCAAATTTTAGACAAAATGATTGAAAATGCTACTAATCGCCGCTATCAAACGGCGGCTGAAGTATTAAAAATATTGAATCCCAAAGCTACTATAAATTTGACCACTCCCCAAATAAATAGCAAGCCCACTCAACCTATATCCTCGGTCACTCCGCGCCAAAAGCAGACTAATAACTGGCAATGTATTCACACATTGGCAGGTCATAAAAATTTAATTTCCTGTGTTGATTTTAGCCCGAACGGAGAAGTTATTGCTAGCGCCAGCGATGACAAAACCATCAAACTTTGGCAAGTAGAAACAGCAGCAGAAATTACTACCCTGAGCGGACATACTAACTCCGTTCAGACAGTAGTATTTAGCCCTAATGGAGAGATACTGGCTAGCAGCAGCCAGGACAAAAATATCAAATTTTGGCGCATGAAAGATGGGCAAGATATTTGCACCCTTACTGGTCACACTAACTCAGTTTATGGCTTGGCTTTTAGTCCCGATGGCGAAACTATTGCTAGTAGTAGTTGGGACAAAACAATTAAAATTTGGCGAGTTAAAGATGGGCAAGAACTTCGCACACTAACGGGTCACATAAACTTAGTTTATTTTGTTGCTTTCAGTCCCGATGGAGAAATTTTGGCTAGCAGTAGTTGGGACAGAACAATTAAGATTTGGCGAGTCAAAGATGGGAAACTACTTCGGACGCTTACTGGACATACAGACTGCGTGCGCTGTATCGCTTTTAGTCCCAACGGAGAGTTTCTTGCCAGTGGCAGTCACGACAATACTATCAAAATTTGGTGGGTGAAAGATTGGCAAGAGATTTCAAGTATTACAGGTCATTCTTGGTATGTGGATTCCATTGCTTTTAGTCCTGATGGCGAGACTATTGCCAGTAGTAGTAATCAAATTATCAAGATTTGGCAACTCAAAAATGGCGAAGAAATTTGTAATATTGGTGGTCATACAAATTCGGTTTTTTCTGTTGATTTTAGCCCAGAAGGACAATTGATTGCTAGCGGTAGTAGTGATAAAACAATTAAGATTTGGCAGAACGTTAGGGTTTAATTTTAGAAGCGGGAAGAAGGTCTAAGGACTACGTTTATCCATCCACTTAGCCTAGTCCTTGGGGGGTTGTCGCCCAAGGATTACCATCGGGGGTAAAACAAGCTTTCTATTTGCCGAAATATCTCCGAATCAGGATTTTATCCGGAATAATAGCCAAAGCCAAAGATATATGGAGAGAAGTTCCCGATGCCCCGATGGAGGAATGCCACCTAAAGCCCACTTAGAATCTCACCTGACGGCAGAGGAACTCAAAATTCGCTACCGGCAGGCCGACAACACTACAGAGTCCCGTCGCTGGCACTTGCTATTATTGGTTTCCAGAAATTGGACTATCAAAGAAGCGGCTCAAGTTATAGGTATTAACTACGACTATGCCAAAGAAATTGTCCAGCGCTATAACCGGGAAGGACCTGACTCTGTGAGAAACCGCAGTGGAGACCGCCAGCCACCTCCTGCTAAATCTTTGCTGAATCCAGAACAGCAAGAAGAACTGCGACAAGCGCTGCAAGGGTTAGCCCCCGATGGAGGAAATTGGACCGGGCCCAAAGTAGCTCGCTGGATTGCGGAAAAGACTGGTAACACTCATGTCTGGCCACAACGTGGCTGGGACTACCTGAATCGCTTGGGTGTCGATGGGCGGCGCCGACGGCGAAAGTAGATCGTATGTAGTAGATATCTGGCAAAAAGCTGGTCTTGAGCAGGCTGTCGGGCCTGTAACACCGGAATTATGAGAGATTTCTAGTATATAGTGTGGGGCGATCGCCTTTGATCGATCGCCCTTTTTTGATCTAGCGTCGCCGTTGATGTTTGCATAGGATTCCTCAGTCTCCAATCGAGAATCTATAATCTACAATCTAAAATGGTTTGACTCTTGTAACCATAGCTGCTTATATTGAGTGTGGTGGTGTTCAGGAGTTGACCATGCTGGGGATAAAGAGTTTTTTTTCGGCAACAAACAAGACTGTCGCAGTAGTAGCTGGAATTGGACTGATTCAGGTATTAACGATCGCCAGTTCATTTTCTCAATCATCAAATCAGCGTTCCCTGGACGAACTTTACAAAATCCGCGATCGCATTATCAGTCAATTAGAACAACCTCCGTCTCCCTCTCCCGAACCCACTCTACTTTCCCGCTTAGTTCCCTTCAATGCGAATACTCCTGAAAAACTCATAGAGGAGTTGCAATCTGTCGAGGTTCAAATATTAGTAGAACAACGGGCTAACGATAACTTACAGCAAGCAGTTCGTTTAGCAAACGAAGCGGCAGAAGCTGGACGAGAGCCAAATCAGTCTCTCGAATATGCGCAGAAAATTCAATTTCTGTGGCAACAAGCCCTGAACAATTTGTACGAAATTCCACAAAATTCATTTTTAGCGAGTTTAACGGCTTCAAAAATTCAAGAATACCGCAACAATCTGACGGCCAGCAGCTTGGAAGTCAAACAAGCAAAATCCGATTTTTTGGCTTCTGTTGCCAGGGAAAGTGGCTTATCCAATCAAGCTTCGATCGGCATTTGCCACCTTTCCAGAGACTGCGTTCACCTGCGAGGCGATTCACCTCCAGCGAGTCCAGCTAGCTTAATTAAACTGCCGATTGCTGTGGCCCTGATGCAAAAAGTGGCACAAGAAAAAATCAGTCTTAACAAACAAGTATTTGTTGATTCGGGTAATTTTACTGAAGACTCATCGACGGCGATTTTGTCCAATCGCAATTACCCGCTACAGAAACTGTTAGAAGAAATGATCGATCGCAGCAGCAATATTGCCACCAATCAACTTATCGATTACTTGGGTTCCGATTACATCAATCAATTCTTAGCAAATCGTGGCTACCAAGTAACCCGTGTCAACTTCAAATTAATGGGAGCGCAGATTATGCCTAGTAACCCTGGTAGTGGTGCGAACCGATTGACTGTTAACGAACTGACCGAAATGATGGTACAAATTTACAACGGCGAAACACCCGGTGCTAAACTGTTAGTGGAGACTCTCAACAGACAGTACGATCGCAATTTGGGATTTGCAGCTTTGCAAGGAACTAAAGCACAGTGGCTAGGTGAAAAAACTGGAGAAAATTCCCTGGTACTCGGCACAACTTTAGCAATGAGTATTGACGGTGAAGCCTATGTGATCACTGTAATTGACAACAGCCGTGGCAGCGATACAGAAATGCGAAAGTCGATCGCCAAAATCGCCAATTATATTTCCAACCACCCCGATTTTTAGTGAACACGATTCAAACAGAGTCATCAAAATAGGGAGTAAATTGTAGCTATGCTCGTAGCACAACATTTGTGGGAATTAATTTTATTTCTGATGATTTTAGTCAGTCCGATTCCCTTAATTTTTTTTCTGGCACTTCTCAATCATCAACAAAGAAACAACTATTCATTGTCCCATTTTTGCCTAATTTGTGTGACTGGCTGGAGCATTGTACAAGTCTCCACAGGGTTGATTTTAGGAAGTTTTGATGTCTTAAATATTGCGGGAGTTATTTTAGCAGAATTGGGAATATTTCTATTAGGTTTGATTCTAAATTATTTACTAAAGAATCAAATTATTCAATTTTTCAATCCCCACCAATTATTCGTCAATCAAATTCTCAATCAATGGGAATGGCTCATTATTTTTTCAGTGGGCTTTGTAGGATTTTTTCTATTGGGAAATCTCGCCACTAAACCGATAACCAATTATGATTCATTGTGGTTTCATCTGCCTGCAATTGCGAGATGGTATCAAACTGGTTCATTGACTTTATTAGATGCCACGGGCAACTGGATTTTTGAACAAGAACAAGCGAGAGTATATCCTTACAATTGGCATATTTTGTCTGTCTTGTGTTTGTTTCCCTTCAAATCAGATTTCTTAGTAGCCTTTCCCCTGCTAATTGCTTGGGTAATTCAGGGACTTTCAGTCTATCTTTTGAGTGTTAATTTTGGCGCAACTAGAGTTCATGGGATGGCAGCGTCAGCTTTAGTCTTGACAGTG
Organism: Microcoleus sp. EPA2; assembly: GCA_020882975.1. Lineage (GTDB taxonomy): Bacteria > Cyanobacteriota > Cyanobacteriia > Cyanobacteriales > Microcoleaceae > Microcoleus. The sequence continues at coordinate 5,628 of JAHRFD010000006.1, forward strand.
CCAATGATGCTGAACCAAGTTAACACGATTCACCCTGATTTACCGGTATCTGCCATATTTACAGTTGGTTTATATTTAGGTTTTTCTTATTATAAAAGCCGTTCCTTATCTGAACTATCCCTATTTTTGGCAACCACGGGAATGCTAGCGGGAATTAAAATAACTGGTCTAGTCTATGCAGTCTCACTTTTAATCGGATTAGGAATCTTAGAAATTCATAAACTTGTAGTTAATAAAACTCCTACACAAAATCAATTTAAAATCATTTATTTTTTTAAGCCTATCTTGCTATGTGGTCTAGTTTTTTTCTTACTTTTAGGAGGTTTTTGGTATGGCAGAAATTTGTTGCATATCAATCATCCTATAGTTGATAGTAAAGAGATTAAATTTCCTTTACAACCAGTTACCATACCATCCACAGTAAAGCCACCAACACCGGGACTCCCTAAGCAGCCAGATTCGCCACATTTCAAGATTTGGCAAAGCACTTTAGCCGCTCAATTCAATCCTAGCAATATCGATCACTGGAAAACTCTCGGCTTGCAAATTATGATTAGATTGCAAGTGCCATTCATGGCACTTTTTTTGCAGGTATTGGCCGCACCTCTGGCTTTAGCAACAGCTAAAAATAAACTAATTAATCAAAATACTATTATATTGAGTGTACTGCTTGCCAGTACAGGAATTATGTATCTTATTACACCTTACAGTTCTGGTACTGGGGGAGAGTCGATGGGTGAAATAAGTCCGCTACTCGGTTTTAACCTCAGATACGGATTTCCATTTTTAAGTGTACTGGCTATCGCAGCCGCAGCTACAGCAACTCTGTTGAAAACTCGCAATGGTTTTGTGGTGAAGGTGGTGGTGATTAGCACTTTTTTGGGAATTATGAGCAATACAATTTTTGATTATATTAAAAATGCTTCTTTTACGGGAGATAGTATTGTGTGGGGAGGTTTGCTGATTGACAGTTTTAAGTCTAATCCATTAGAAGCTCTTAAGACTATAGGAAAAATATTGGCTAGCAGTTGGAACGATATTTTTATCTACCCGATATTGTATCTGGTGTCAATCTCAGTGGTGGCTGGGATATTATTAAAAACAAATCCCCGCTTAGGCTGGGAAAATAATTTATTTAAATTCAGGCATAAATTAAATTACCTAGTGATTATTGGTATCTGTATAGGATTGATAGTAATTGGGAATTGGAGGGAACAGCGAGATGTTGCTCGCACAGCACTGTATCGTGGTATTGACGAATATCTTAATCAGAATACTGTGCCCTCTGAAAAAATTGGATTTTTTTTGAGTAGTCGTAGCTACCTTTTTTACGGAAAAAATTTGAATAGGCAAGTTTTGTATGTACCTTTTAGAGCAGATAGACTTTCTGGATGGATTGACAACCTGCGGCAAAATCAGGTTAGTATAATTGGATTCGGGCCATTGACTGATACAGACGCAGCCACCAGAAAAGCTCTATCTAAGCTGACTGGTGCCGAGGGCCCGCTGGAACCAGTTTTCGGTAGAGATTTTAATACCGCACCAGTGCTGTATCGTTTGAAAAATTGAAATATATCAGTGATAATGAACCTAGAGCCAATTTTATTTTCAATTATCGTTCCTACCTATGCTCGTCCTGAAAAATTGACGACCTGTCTCCAGTCTTTTGCTAAACTTGAATATCCCCGCGATCGCTTTCAAGTTATAGTCGTTAATGATAGTACCGAAATATCTTTAGTATCAACAGTTGCTCCGTTTCAAAACAACTTAAATCTCATACTTTTAACCCAGCGTAATTCAGGACCAGCCATAGCCAGAAATACTGGTTCTTGTGCAGCCACGGGGAAATTTCTAGTGTTTACCGACGATGATTGTACTGTAGCACCTAACTGGCTGCAAACTCTAGAAACTAGATTTACCCAAACACCAAATTGTTTAATTGGAGGTCGAATTATTAATGCACTTACTGATAACATATATTCTACGGCAAGCCAGCAATTAATCGACTACCTTTACAGTTATTATAATGCTATTCCCGATCGCGCAAAATATTTCACTTCCAACAATTTTGCCCTTCCGGCTGAATCCTTCCAAAAAATTGGTGGCTTTGGGACAAGTTTTTTCTTCGCTGGAGAAGACCGGGAATTTTGCCATCGGTGGCTTAATTCTGGGTATAACGCCATTTATGCTCCCGAAGTTATTGTCTATCATGCCCACAAACTGACACTGCACCAATTTTGGCAACAGCAATTCAATTACGGTAAAGGTGCTTTCTTGTTTCAGCAAGTTACTGCTCAAACTGCGACTAAAGGGAAACTGCAAAGTCCGTCATTTTATTTGAATTTACTGGCTTACCCCTGGAAACACACGGCAGGTATTCAAAAGCTATTAATTGCCGGGTTATTTTTGCTGTCACAGGTGGCGATTGTGGCGGGATTGTTATGGGAAAAGAAGGATTATGAGGCTCGGAAACTAGGTGGTTGAAACTGCTAAGTAGAAGGAAGAAGATCGATGTGAAGAAGGAAGAATGAAGAAGGAAGAAGAACCCCCCCTAGCCCCCCCCAAGGGGGGAAGATAGAGGTGAAGAATGCTGATACAGCAAGCTTTTTAGCCACCTGTATCTTACGTTTAATTAGGTGGATTTACTTACCACCTAAAAATTTTTCCGGCTGTACCTACTCAGAAATAAATCTGATTAAATAAAGCCGTGTTCGGCTAAAAAATCCGGGGTAATGTCTGCCAAACTGTTAATGGCTGGGGTTTCTTCCCAGGCTTCGGGATGTAGTTGATAACTGCTACGGAGGAACTTGCCGACGTATTTGCCTAAAATATCTGCTTCTAAATTAACTAAACTTCCTGGCTGCAAATAGCGAAGGTTTGTCTCATCAAAACTGTGGGGAATTACGGCAACTTCAAACCAATTGCCGTCTGCATCGCAATCTGCGACAGTCAGGCTGATGCCGTTGACGGCGATGCTGCCTTTGGGAACAATGTAAGGTGCTATTTGACGTTGCCATCCTGAATTGATGGCTGTTGGGGCAGTAAACCGCATTTCCCAGGCGTTGGCGGTTTGGGTTGATGTGGCTAAAGTGCCGATCGCATCTACGTGCCCGGTAACAAAATGTCCGCCTAACTTACTGCCGGCGCGTAGGGAGGTTTCTAAGTTAACAATAGCATCGGGGAATGCTCCGAGATTAGTGCGTCTGAGGGTTTCGGGGGAAGCGATGGCGACAAAACCTTGGGGCAAAACGGACACTACTGTTAAACAGACACCATCGACGGCTACGCTATCGCCGATCGCCAAATCGTGTAAAATCTGGTGCGAGCTGCTGGAGGTGCAGGAAATTTGAAAGCGGTCATTTCCTAGGGACTTCAGTTGTCCGAGAGATTGAATTAGTCCTGTAAACATGGGTATCTTATGGTATTTCGATCGCGGATTCACGTCAAACCACAGCCAAAATTCGATGGGAGGTAGCAATCCCTGGTTTTATTACCTCTTTCGGTAGATTATTTTGAGTGCGATCGGTTGTAGATTCAGGCGAAGATCAAGTCATACTGGATTCAGGCCATCTTGATGTCCAAGTTTTCCACCGCCTTACAGTATTCTATGAGGCCGATCGAATGATTGAAATGAAAGTCGCTGGAATTGCCTTAGATGCAGCCACGCGCAGTCCTATTGTCTTATTGAGAGACGCTACAGAGCGACGCGCCTTGCCTATTTATATTGGTCAAGAGCAAGCCAAGGCGATTATCAGTGTTCTGGAAGGCCACAAGCCTCCTCGACCTTTAACTCACGATCTCATGGTCAATTTCTTAGAAGCCTGGAATCTCACATTGGAGCGAATCGTGATTCACTCCCTGCAAGATAACACCTTCTATGCCGTACTGATCGCCCGTCAGGGAGAAGTTAAAAAAGAAATCGATGCCCGACCTAGCGATGCGATCGCCCTCGCCCTGCGGACAAATAGCCCCATCTGGGTGATGGAAGAAGTGATCGCTGATGCTTCCATACCGGTCGATCGAGATGCTGATGAAGCCGAACGTAGAGCTTTCCGAGAATTTATCTCAAATCTTCGTCCAGAGGATTTGATTAAAGGCAGTGGCTTTAGTTCGGGAGAAACTTCGTAGTAGTGTAGTGTAGTTATGTATAGAAACGTTCTCGGCAGTTAGGAAAATTTTAATTTCTCAAACCATTGATTTTATTGGATTTTCCTTCTGCCTTCTGCCTTCTTACTTCTGCTATATGCGCTATCGAAGGTTTGGGAAAACGAACTTGCCACTGTCCGTATTTTCCTTGGGAACCATGCGCTATTTGGCTTCTGAGGAAACTGCCTGCCAGACGGTACAGCAGGCTGTGTCTCTGGGCATCAATCACATAGAAACAGCCTCTGGTTATGGTTGCAGCGAGGAATATCTCGGTGTCGCCCTGTCGGCTGGGTTGGCTGTGGATCGATCGCGCTTGCACGTCACCACGAAAATTTCGCCAACACCCGATGCGGAGGCAATGGAACGCTCGATTGATGAGTCGCTAAAACGGCTGAATTTAGACTACCTAGACTGTCTGGCAATTCATGGTTTAAATACTTGGGAACATTTGGCTTGGGTACAAGCAGACACAGGCTGTATGGCAAGTGTAGACAAAGCTGTTGCCGATGGCAGAATTCGGCACGTCGGCTTTTCCACTCACGGACCCTTGGAGCTAATTCTGGCCGCTATCAATACAGATTTGTTTGAATTTGTCAATCTGCATTATTACTATTTTTTTCAGCGCAACGCCCCGGCCATTGAACTAGCCAGCCAAAAAGATCTGGGCATTTTTATTATTTCTCCTGCAGACAAAGGGGGGCAACTCTACACTCCGCCCGAAACTCTGATAGAAATGTGTCGGCCGTTCTCACCCCTAGAGTTGAATTATCGGTTTTTATTGAGTGATACTAGGATTGGGACCTTGAGTGTGGGGGCAGCCAACCCGATGGAATTAGAGGAACCACTCAGATGTGGCGATCGCGACTTTCCCTTGAGTGCGATCGAAATTACTGCGTTCGATCGCTTAGAATCTGTAATGGCATCCAGTCTGGGAACGAACAAATGTAGCCAGTGCTATGCCTGTTTGCCCTGCCCAGAAAACATCAACATTCCTGAAGTATTACGACTTCGCAATCTCGCTGTCGGCTGCGACATGACTGACTTTGGGAAATACCGCTACGCTATGTTTGAAAACGCTGGACATTGGTTTCCCGGAAACAAGGGCAACCGCTGTACAGATTGTGGCGACTGTTTGCCCCGCTGTCCCGAAAAGTTAGATATTCCGGGCCTGCTGGCAGATAGTCACCAGCGACTGGGTGGCAAATGGGGCAGGCGGTTGTGGGATTAAAAAAAAACTGGTTTTTCAAGGTAATTAAGAGCAGAATTTAAACAGTAACATTCCGATCCTCTAGATTAGGCAGCCCGCATCTACTACCGATTTAGCATCTACTCCTATGGCTCAGACTCAGTTAAACAACGGTCAGTCAAATTGTCCGCAGCCAAATATCACAGAAAGTTCCGAAAAATTCACGCCAGTTGTCAGCCCTGGTGGGAATGAAAAGTTGTTTCTCACCCGCCAACAACTAATGGGACTCGTGGTTTTAGCAATCCTCTTGCCAGTGGGACTTGCAGGTGCGGCGCTGTGGATGATATGGACAGCGGGACTTAGCCAACGGCAAAATCAAGCTAAATCAGAACTAGCTGTTAGTGAAATTAACTATAATCTCAAACTCGATCGCTGGGCTTGGAGTTTGCCAAACTTTTTTGATACTGAGTCGATCGCCCAAACAGCCATAGCTTACAATAGTGGCAAAAAATCACCATATTTGCAAAAATCTGTCAAGCAAATTCTCGAAAATCAAGTCAAAATAGGGGAAATAGACAGTGCCTTTTTAGTAGGCAAAGATGGCAAGATAATTGTTAGCACTAATCCCCAGCAGCAGGGAAAAAAATTTAATCCTCAAAAAATAGTCGATCGAGTATTAGCGAAAAAAGAACCAATTACCATCAGCGAAATTATTGGTCAATCGGCAATACAAAAACAATTCCCAACCCGGCAGTCGGCGGGATTTAGCGCCACCAATGTCTTGGTTACTTACACCGCAATTCCCGTAAATACTCCCCAAAATCAGACAGTTATTGCTACTTTAGTTTTCGGCAAAAATCTGAGCAAAAAGCCGATGGTTGCCCCTAGGGAAAGTGTCAAGGCAATGGTCGATGGATTTTACGGTATTTATGCACCGATTAAGGAGGGCAAATATGTCTTGGTAAATGCACAAACCGTCAACAAAAATCAAGTTTTGCCAGACTTACGGTCTATGGAACAATTGCTACTAAAACCAGCACGGATGGCCGGTGGTACAGCAGTTGCCAAGGAAATCAAAATAGGCAATCAAACCTATACAGTAGCAGCAAAAACCCTAAATTCTTCAGGAAAAAACCCCCCAGTAATTTTAGTCAGGGGAATCGCCCAAACCGGGCTGGAAAATTATGGGCTGATTGTGGGATTGTGTGGGGCTTCCCTAGGGTTGCCAATGGCCTTGGCAATGGCGATCGCCCGCCAAGCCAATGGGAGATCGCGACTGTGCGATGGGGGAACTAAAGAAACACCAGCCCCTGGGTTAATTCCTTCTCAGACCCAGGGCGGGGATAATTCGCCAGTGTTGGACGAGTTAAAATTTGATAAATTTCCCAACTTATTTCCAAAACCATTCATTTTAGAGCCTCAGTTAACAGTCGATTTTAATTACAAAAAATTATTGATTGATAATGGGTCTAAGGCTTTTTCCCCAAAACCTTTAAGTTTCAAACAACTAGAATTACCAGTCGCTGAATCCAATTCAGACCAAAAAATATCCAGAACAGAAGAGACTAATTGCTGCTCGATCGATCTTAATCAGACTGGACAAAATTTGCAAGACTTAAACCGCCTCAACTTAGAATTGCAGCGAGAGATAGTCGATCGCGAACACACTAAAAAAGCGCTACAAAATAGCCAAGGATTACTACAAGCAATCTTAGACAACTCAACCGCAGTGATCTACATTAAGGATCTAGAAGGAAAATATCTCCTAGTCAACCGCTATTTTGAAACCTTATTTCATATCAGCCAAGAGCAAATAGCAGGTAAAACTGATTGGGATATTTTTCCCAAAGAAAAAGCGGAAACTTTGCGAGCAAACGACCTGAAAGTTCTCCAGGAGGACTCACCGTTCAGCATCGAAGAGGTTGTCCCTCAAGACGACGGACAGCACACCTACATTTCCCTCAAATTTCCTCTCTACAACCCCCAAGGAGTTGCTTATGCAGTTGGTACAATTTCTACAGATGTGAGCGATCGAAAACTGGCAGAAGTTGCCCTAGAAAAAGCTAAAAAAGAGCTAGAAATACAAGTCGAAGAACGCACCGTATTCCTGAGACAATCCAACGAACTATTGCAGCTAGAACTCTCAGCCAGAGTCCGTGGTTCCATCACCGTCAGACAAATGACAGCTCAAGTGGCCAGACACGCCAGAACTGTTGACGGCATTCTGGGCGCATCCCTAGACCTAATTTTTTTAGTTAACCAATCAGGAAGGTACACTTACGTCAGTCGCACGGCGGCTCAAGCTGCTGGCTTGAATCCCAGAGAAATGATTGGTAAAAGTTGGCAACAATTGGGTTGGTCTCCCAAAATTATGGAGCAAGTTCACCGACAGTGCGACGCTGTATTTGCTACCACCATCCCCGCCAAAGGCGAAGTAATCGTCCCTACCGCAGCCTGGGGAATACGGGACTACGAGTATATTCTGAGCCCGGTTTGCGCTACCGACGGCAGCGTGGAAGCAGTGGTTGCTACCCTGCGGGATATCACCGAACGCAAAGATGCTGAGGAAGCGTGGCAGTTGGCCAAAGAAGCGGCTGAACTGGCAAACCGCGCCAAGAGTGCATTTTTGGCAAATATGAGCCACGAGTTACGGACTCCCCTGAACGCGATTATTGGCTACAGCGATATACTGGTCGAAGATGCCCAAGAGTTAGGGAACGAACAGACTGTATCGGATTTAAACAAAATTCGTAATGCTGGCAAACATTTGTTGCGATTAATTGACGATATTTTGGATATCTCGAAAATTGAGGCTGACAAGATGGAACTTTGTCTCGAAAGCTTCGATGTAGGTGGCTTAATTGAGGAAGTGGCGGTAACAGTCAAACCACTGATGGAGAAAAACGGTAATGTTTTGCACGTAAATATTGGCGATGGCATCGGTGCTATGCACGCTGATTTGATGAAAGTGCAGCAGGTACTACTGAATTTATTGAGCAATGCTGCTAAATTTTCGACAGCAGGCAGGATTGAACTTGATGTCACCAGAATTACCAGTGAAGCATTAAAAAATAAATATCAACCGACAGTTACTCAAATCTTAATTTTGGATTCAGACTTTTTAATTTTCCGAGTTAAAGATACAGGAATTGGCATGACTAAAGAGCAGCAAGAACGACTATTTCAACCTTTTACTCAAGCGGATAATTCCACTACCCGCAAGTACGGCGGTACGGGTTTGGGACTGACTATCAGTCAGCGTTTTTGTCAGATGATGGGTGGCGATATTGAAATTGAAAGTAAAATTGGTTCCGGTTCTACTTTTAAAGTTTTTCTGCCTGCGGCTTTATTCAAGCGTCATGAATTATGAATTTTGAAGGAATAAGGAATAAGAAATAATGTCGTTTCTGGTTGCATCGGAATAGTTTAACCGCAGAGAACACAGAGGACACAGAGTCCGAGAATAGAGAGATGAATAATTGAGATCCTACCGGATTTGATATAAGGAATAAGGATTTAGGCAAATGTATTATATCCCATTGAGCAAACATATTTATTTTTATATAGCTTGTTTGATTTCTCTTTCGGTATTATTGTCGCAACCACCTGCTGCACTGGGAAAACAGCCTGGTTGTCCTAGGGGTGACATTGCTAATTTGCCCTCGCCTCCACTTTCTCAAACCCAAAAGAGTGTTCCGAGTTTGTGGTTGGCTCAAAAACAATTTGGGGGACAATTACTCGATCGCTGGTTTGTGGATTCTAATTCTCGCAATAGTTGGGTGATCCTGTTAGTCAATCGCCAGCTTTGGAGTGGATTGGATTATGTAGGCCGCTATCAATTTGTCAATCGGTTTGGGATGGCGGCCATGGAAGATGGATACAATGTTCGAGTGTGTAACCGTGAAGGTGTAGCTTTGGCTGCTTACTTCTGCGAGGGCGATCGACTAAACTGCCACATCAATTTAGACTCTGTATCAAATTTGGGTATTCAAAGAAAGCCAAAGCTATTTTAAACCGAGAAACTCGATCTCATCTTGATTGGAAATTTTTAGTTTCTTTGAGTAGTGGGAGATGCTAAAGGTTGACTATTGTTTTTAGGCAGTTGTGGCTGATTTTTGGGTTCTGGTTTTGGTGGTGGTGGCGGCGGAAAAGTAGCGGCCCGTCTGGGTATTTGTAGAGCTGTTCGGAAGGCAGAAAATGGAAAGAAAGTTTGAAATTTTGACAGGCGATCTTCAAGAGATTCCGGTGTTAATTCCCACAAACTTTCGTAGTAAAAAAAAGCCACACCTAAGCCGTATTCTTGGACTGCTCTCACCTGAGATTGAATTTGGTGCATGGGAACTGGGCGATTTCTTAAACCAGTCATAATCCCAACTCCTGTGGGAATTTTTTTCTGGGTTTCTTGCATTTCTGGGCGATTTATTTTGTTAATAAACGAGGCTAAATCTGGGCGGTAAACTTGCACAATTAGCTCGTCGGCAATATCTAACCTTACCCAAGCTAGCCAATCTTGCAGGTGATGCTTGTAAGCAAATTCGTAGTAATTGGGAGAAATGGAGAAAATTGCATTGGGTTTTACTGCTTTTACAGCTTGATTTAGTTGTGACATAAATGCCGTAATTTTATTGGCTCGCCACTGCACCCAAGCTGGATCTTGAAAATCTGTTGGAGGAGCTTTTTTGGTTTCTTTAGTATACAGTGCAACGGTGTAGGCATCGTAACCAAATTCCGATGGCAAACTCATGTGATCGTCAAATTGAATGCCATCAGCATTGTATTTAGTAGTGACTTCTAGTACGAGTTCGGTAATGAATTGCTGCACTTCTGGATGAAAAGGGTTTAACCAAACTACTTCGCCACCCGCACCGTTTGATGTCTGGGTTCCGTCTTGTTTTTGTGTTAGCCAATCGGGATTATTTAATGCTAATTCTGAGCTGGGAGGAGTCATGAAACCAAACTCAAACCAGGGAATTACTAACAATCCTTGGCGATGAGATTTCTCGATTAAATCTGCTAGCATATCTTGTCCGTCCAAGCCTCTGTACACAAAGGGTTGAATGTCTCTTTGTTGGGCGACATGACTAGGATACATCACATAGCCAGAATTCCAAATTACGGGATAAATAGTGTTGAAATTTAATTGTTTGAGTTTGGTGACTGCATCTGCTACTTTGCGCCGATCTCTGAGGATGTCTTTGTCGTTTGTTGTCATCCAAACTCCACGGATTTCCTGACGGGGTTGCTGGGCGATCGCCGGAATCAAGTTGTTCCCCAGCAGTGCTATCATGAATGAGATGGCAAATAAAAGCGGGAGAATAGGTTTAATCGATCGCAGCCAACCGCGAGGAATGATGCGTAATATCATAGTGTTAAGTGGTGAGTTAGCTCTTAGACATCTCCAAAAATGATGGTGGGATCGGCCCGAAAGCCAGCCCTTGACAGGCTTTTCTGGAGACGGTTATCGAAACACACCCTGGCATGATTTGCTAATGAAATTTAGTCGTTCTACAGTCTACAACCATTTGTGCTGATTTGCTAATTGGTTGAGTGAAATGGTCCCATCGTTTCGATGCGATCGCACTTTGGGCAACTATAATATACTTGTCCCAAAAAGGCTGTCAAGGGCTGGCTGGATGTCTAACCCCTACTCCTAACAGAAATTCTTGGAGATGTCTAAGATTGATACATGAAATATCCATGCCACAACATTTAGTTTTAATTGGTGGCGGTCATAGTCATGCTATTGTATTGAAAATGTTCGGCATGAAACCCCTGTCGGGAGTGCATTTGACTCTGATTACCGACGTGCTATACGCACCCTATTCGGGGATGCTACCGGGACACATTGCGGGTTTTTACAGTTATGAGGAATGTCACATCGATTTGCGTTCTCTCTGTGAATTTACTCAGTCCGAGATATTGGTCGATCGGGCGATCGCGATCGACTTTAACAAAAATCAAGTAATTTGTCAAAATAGCCCCCCCGTTAGTTTTGACTTGCTTTCGATCGACATCGGCAGCACTCCAGCGACTTTATCCGTACCGGGTGCTAACGAATATGCAATTCCAGCTAAACCAGTCCCGGAGTTTTTAGCTAACTGGAATCAGTTAATTACATCCCCAGGAAATTATATAAATCAACCGTTGAATATTGCCATTGTGGGTGGTGGTGCCGGCGGGGTAGAATTAGCATTAAATATGCAATCTCGTCTGGCTCAAAAAACCGATAATTATCAGATTAATTTGGTTCACAGCGGTGCGGAATTAATGCCACAACACAACCAAAGAGTCCGTCATCGCCTCAAAAAGATTATCATTAATCGCGGTATCAAACTGCACTTAAGGGAAAAAGTTGTGGGTATCAAAAACACCCAAAGAATTGACATAAATAAAAGTTACGAATGCCACATACCCAATTACGAAATTGCCTGTGAATCAGGCTTAAAATTAGAGGTAGAGCGGATTTTTTGGGTGACACAAGCCTCCGCAGCTAATTGGATAAAAGCATCGGGTTTAGCCACGGACTCCAACGGGTTTATCCAAGTCAATGATTACTTGCAATCAGTCTCTCACCCTCATGTATTTGCCGCTGGGGATATCTGCACGATGATTAATTATCCGCGCCCCAAAGCAGGAGTATTTGCGGTGCGCCAGGGCCCGCCTTTATTTGAAAATTTGCAGAAATTTTTGTTAGCCAAACCGCTAAAACCCTTTGCACCACAAGCCCAATATTTAGGGCTAATTGGTACTGGGAATAAATTGGCGATCGCCTCTCGTGGCTCTTGGATGTGGGAATCCCGGCTACTCTGGTACTGGAAAGATTGGATCGATCGCCAATTTATGCAAAAATTTAAACATAAAAATTAGTATTTTGGCAAAAAGGCGATCGGAGTAACTCTGCTAACCTAAAAAAATAGAAGATTCAACTAGCCGCAGATTGAAAAATAGGAGAATTCTGATTTATGATAGTAGTAACCGCAGAAAGGAGTAAAGACTAAATATGTTCAGAGAAATTGCTTTTTGGCTGATTTGGATTGCCTTTAGCACCTACGCTTTTGTATTTGCACCTCCCGACAGCCCCGAAACATTCACCTTAATTACCAATCTTTCCACCGGAAAAATAGCCGAAATTAACCCTTTAATTGTCGCCTTGTTTAATATCATGGGTGTGTGGCCAATCATCTACAGTTGCGTCTTATTTGCTGACGGTAGAGGACAAAAAATACCAGCCTGGTTATTTGCCATTTTATCCTTTGGTGTCGGTGCATTTGCCTTATTGCCTTATTTAGCCCTACGGCAACCAAATCCCGAATTTGTTGGGAATAAAAATACTTTTTTAAAGGTATTAGACTCCCGGTTTACGGGAATTATATTAACATTAGGCGCTGCTGGTTTAGTTGCCTTTGGCTTGACAACAGGCGATTGGTCAGATTTTATTAGCCAATGGCAGACTAGCCGCTTTATTCATGTAATGAGTTTAGATTTTTGTATGCTTTCCCTGTTATTTCCGGCATTGCTGGGAGATGATATGGCGCGCCGAGGAATGCACAATAGCACAGTTTTTTGGGCGGTAACATTAGTTCCTTTGTTCGGCCCTCTAGTTTATTTGTGTACCCGCCAGTCCTTGCCGGAAAATACAGTGCAAACTGTTACAAATTAGACAGCATGACTGACAATTATCAGTTTACTTTAGGACTTTATGTCATCATACTAGAAACAGGCTTTCTGGCCTGTTCCACAACATGAAAAAATTTCCCATCGTTGGCATAACCACCTATAACCGCTGTCAAGCAGGCGAATATCGCTTAAATGGATCTTATATTGATGCCGTGCAAGCCGCTGGCGGCATCCCGATTTTACTACCGCCCAATCAATTAAATCCAGCTAGTATTTTTGATGTAGTAGATGGTTTAATTTTTTCCGGTGGCGGAGATATTAATCCAGAACTTTATGGCGGTACGATCGATCGCACAGTTTATGCGATCGATGCAGAACGTGATAACTTTGAACTAGCCTTAGCCAAACTAGCTTTCAAAGCTGACATACCTGTTTTAGGAGTTTGTCGGGGAATGCAAATGCTGAATGTAGCTAGCGGTGGTAGTTTGGTGACTCACGTACCCCATGCTTACGGAGAGGAAGTGAGTCATGGAGCGGGAATTCCTCCTCGTGCGATGGAGCATAGCATTGAAATTGAACCCAATAGTCGGCTAGCAAAAATTATGGGAACAACTTCCACAACCGTTGTTTCTTGGCATCATCAAGCTGTGCGGAAAGTAACATCCGATTGGCGAATTGTAGCCGAGGCATCTGACACTTTGGTAGAAGCAATGGAGTATCAAAATCACCCCTGGATGATTGCAATTCAATGGCACCCAGAAATGTCCCCAAAATGTTTGATAAACTCTCGAATTTTTCGGGCTTTCGTAGAAGCAGCAGCTTCAAAATTGATGAATTCCACCAAGTCAAGTTCACATCAAATCCATACATTTTGATAGTCACTTATTCTTGATAGTCAGTGTCTATTTCAATATCAAGGGTATCTTCATCTATTCTGATATACAGAACATTCGGGCGACAGCAAACTTGACAATCTTCAATATATGATTGCTCCATTCCCCCGCTGATATCTACAAAAGTTGTACTAGGTTCACCACAAAAAGCACAGTAATATTCAGCCGTTGTTTGCATTTTTTTCGCACTCTTTCTTGGTAACTTCGTGGCGGTAACGAAACATATCTGTTAGTCGCATTTCCACCCACCAACCTAATAATAGATCGACCATCGGGCCACCGGGTATCGAAAAGGCGATCGCATCTGTCAATCTAGTTTTACCATTTTCTGTGGTAAACTCGTGTCGATGAGTCCAACTCGCCATCGGTCCCTCAGTTTGTTCATCAACAAACAACCTATACTCTTGGCACTCAGTGTGAGTCGCCACCCACTTTACCGGAATCGGCCCCAATGAAAGACGAAATTCCGATATAGCACCCACACCAAGTCCGCCCTCCCGGCGAATGATTTTCACCGGTTGCCAAGGCGGAGTTAATATTTGCAAAATATCCGGTCTTTCGTGAAAGTTCCAGACACTTTCAACCGTCGCATCAATTAGCGATGAATATCGAAAATTAGGCATTATTCAAATCTTACTAAACAGTTAATTGCGCTGGAATATCAGCATTTACATCATTATCCTCTGTCTCAGTACAAACAGCAACAGTTAGTTTCAATCCCAGAGCTTTTAGCCAAGTTCCCAAACTATAAATCGCATCACTTCCTTGTTCAGACAGCAATTCATCCAGTTTTTTTAAGTGCAATTCATATTGTTCTGGAGTCATTTTTGATTGACCGAGAGCTTCTGCTACATCGCTGAGAGCAAGTCTGAGCAATGCTTCGTCAGGTTCTTCACCTTCATCTAATTCAAAATGAGTTTCCAGATAGACTGCCGCATAACTGGGGCTTTTTAGGCGTGCTATCAAAAAGTCATGATACGGTAAACTTTTAGGCATTTTTTTAACTCCTATAATTTGTCCAGTATTCTATTGCTTGGCGAATGTCTCGGTCTTGAGTGCTTTGTAGTAGCTACTAGGATTTTTCAAACCAGTCGTCATTTTTCCAGTTCTCCTTTATAATCTAATTTACTAAACGTGAATTAGTGAATTTTCATATCCTTTTGTATGAGTCATCGCCTCAGCTAAATGCTTCTTCAAAGTCGCTTCTGGCAGCGGTCCTTGCAAGTGACTCCAAGGCAAAACCCGATCCAGTTCCCACTCCTGGAAAACATAAAAATCCATGTCCGGCAAATGTCCCCGCAATTCCTTAAAAGCCCGCCGATAACTGCCCAACGTATCGCCGTAATGCCGCACTAATTCTAACAGCTTAGACAAGCGTCGATCGCCCTTGGATAACAAACCCTGAATCACCGACCAGTTATAGCTTTCCGGTCTAAATTCTAAACCTAACTTCCGCAATTCTTTATCTAAAAACTTCAATCTTTTTTCTGCATCTTTATTGACTCCAAACCACTGAAAAGGAGTGTGAGATTTCGGGACAAACGTACTGCAACCAAAAGTTAAGCGCAAACCGGGAGCAGCTTTTTTGACAGCCCGCAGCATGGCTACAGTCGCCTCTAAATCCTCCATTTCTTCCCCCGGTATCCCCGCCATGCCGTAGAGTTTAATGCCCTTTAACCCCCCTGTTTTAGCATTGAGAGCAGCTTGAATAATTTCCTCATTGGTGAGCTTTTTATTAACAATTTTGCGGAGGCGATCGCTGCCAGTTTCCACCGCAATCGTCACAGATTTGCTGTCTCTTTTGGTCAAAATTTCCGCAAGTTTCACCGTCACCGTGTTGGTACGGACTGAAGCAAGACTAAGCCGTACACCATCGTATTTAGGCTGATTTAAATAATCTAATAAAACTTCAAATTCCGGGTGCTGAGTCACGGAAGCACCCAACAAACCCAACCGATTTGTCACAGCTAAACCGCGGTCTATTGCCGGAATTAAAGAAGCCTCTAAACTCGCAGTTCTAAAAGGTAAAGTCAGATAACTTGCCAAACAGAAGCGACACATTTCTGGACAACTCCGAACCACTTCCACCATGTAAATATTTTCCCAAGCAGCCTTGGATGTCACCACAGTAGAAGCAGATAAAGTATTGCCACGATAAGTCTGTTTTTCAACCACACTGGGAATTGCTGGATCGATGGGATTAATTGATTGAATACCCTCCGCGGCATCCAGATAAGTCACTTCGTACAAACTGGGAACATAAACTCCCGGAACTTGCGCTAAATGGCGTAATTTAGTTTTTCTGTCAGCGGTACGAACTTCTTTAAAAGCATTTATAAAATTATCAATCAGATTTTCGCCATCTCCGAGCAAAATCACATCAAAAAAATCAGCGAAAGGTTCGGGGTTGGCAGTAAAAACCGGACCACCACCAAAGACTATAGGATGACTATCTGTGCGTTGAGATGCCCAAATTGGCACTTCTAGAGATTCCAATAAATTGAGAATATTCACATAATCGAGTTCCCAAGAAAAAGAAAATCCCAGTAATTCAGGAGTTCTTGGAAGTGATTCGTGGATATCAGTAAATAAACGACAAACTTCAATATCTGGGCGCAGTGCCAAAGTTGCCCACACTATTTGATAGCCCAGACTGGTAATACCAACAGTGTACTCGTTGGGAAAAGCAAAAATCGTCTGGATAGCGTCAACATTGGGGGTTGCTGGGGCAAATAGTAAGCGTTCTTCAACAAAGGGATTAGAAGTCATTAGTAATTATTGGAGGTGTCTAATTGATTCACTTATTCAACTATTTTCAGAAATATAATCTTTTTCGTCCTTTTTTCGAGGAGGTGGACTGTGGAAAGTTGCAATTAACAAACAGATAATTCCAGCATTAATAAAAACATCAGCAAGATTAAAAATTGGGAACCGAATCAAGCGAAAATCGAGAAAATCCACCACATATCCTGACACAAATCGATCGATCCCATTTCCCAGTGCGCCGCCCAAAATCAAGCCATAGCCAGCTTGTTCCCAGCGATTAATTCGTGGTCCGAACCAAGCGAGTACCATCAATCCCACACTAACGCCCAAAGACAGCCAGCGCAACCAAATCGCGCCACCATTGCTAAACAAACTAAAAGCCGCACCCGTATTAACAACATAAGTGAAGTGAAACACCCCAGGTAACAGTGGCTGTGTTTGCGGAGGAACAGCCAATTCAAAATTTTGCACCACCCAAAATTTAGTCAGATGGTCTAAAACTAGACTGATAATAGCAGCAACCCAGAACCAGGGATTTTTTTTAAAACGCATGAATTAGAAAGTAGAACATAGGGCATCGGGCATGGGAGAATTTACTCAAATCTCGCGGGTGATGGCGAGGAGGATGCAGTGCAGGAAAGCAATCCCAACCGCAGCGAGATTATTTTTGTGTTTCGCAATGACAGTATAACCCAATTTTGCACAATTACCAATTCCCTATGCCCTAGGCTATAGGCTCAATTTTCTATTATTTTACGATTAATAAAACATCACTCGACGTAAAACAAATGACAGTAATGCGATCGCACAAACTACCGCCAACTGTCCCGGCAAAGGATAAACTGAATATTTCAGGATTTGCTCAAACAAACTTATGGTTCTGGTGGGTAGCACCAACAAGTGACTTAAAACCAGATAAGTTAAGCCGATCGCATGAATTGTAAACAAACCGCACAAACAACTAAAAGCAATAGATTCCAGACGCGAAGCCACCTTAAAAGCCATCCAGCCACACACCCAAGCACCGGGAATAAAACCCAGTAAATAACCAAAAGCAGGTTCTTTAATATAGCCGATGCCGCCGCCTTGAGAAAAAACAGGCCACAAAGTTAGTCCTAAAATTAAATAGGCAATTTGTGATAAAGCAGCCGCATTTTTACCACCCATGCAGCCTACCAGCAAAACTGCTCCAATTTGATAGTTGACTCCTAAAGAATAAGCCTGAAATCCTCGATTGTCCCAAAACCCAATTGGAGTAGTAACAAAGGCAGGAAAAAACGCGCCTCCTATCGTGAGGAGTAAACCAATAAAAGCCCAAATTAGTTCTATGGGAACAGGCATTCGATTTTATATTTTAAATTTTAGATACTTCAACTTCGCTCAGCATAAGCTGGAGATTTTAGACTACAGAAAATCTGTTGGTAGCGGTTTCATCCTCAGAGAGAAACCGCCTTAAATAATATCACTTCCACCGATCAATATGTGAGATTCCCGACTTTTTAAACAAGTCGGGAATCTGGGTAGAATGAATTTAATTCAAAATTACCCACTCAATATTTAACCAGGAAAACTGCCGGGAATTGGTGCTTCGCCACCTTGAAGTCCTAGGGATTCCAACATCGATCGGTCCTGCTCTGCGGGTTGACCCATAGTAGTCAGATAATGACCGACGAGCATAGCATTAATTCCAGCTTTTAAGCCCAAATGTTGAAGTTCTCCCATGACAGCTTCTCTACCCCCTGCATAGCGGATGATTTGAACAGGAAGTATGAGGCGAAAAATCGCGATCGCCTTTAATGCTTCGTAAGGATCTAGTGGAGGTAAATCACCCAAAGGTGTACCCTTTCTAGCAGATAGCAAATTCACCGGTACTGACTCAACTTCTAACTCGCGCAAAGACAAAGCTAAATCGATTCTATCTTCCCAACTTTCGCCCATGCCGATAATGCCACCGCTGCAAGCTTGAATGCCTGCTGCTTTTAAGTTCTTAATGGTAGCAGTGCGATCGCTCCATTTGTGAGTTGTCACAATATTCGGAAAAAACTGCTCAGACGCTTCTAAATTGTGATTGTAGCGAGTTACTCCCGCCGCTCGCAATTCTTGAGCTTGTTCGACAGTCACTTCTCCCAAAGCGCAGCAAGGCTTAATATTAGTTTCCTCAATAATGCGGCGCACTGTCTCAAGAATTTGCTCAAATTCCGAGGATTTCGGGCTGTTATGTTTAATCCCTTTCCCTTGAGAAACCAGACAAAATCTTTTCGCCCCGGCTTCCTCGGCCACCTTGGCTTGGGCTAAAATCTCATCGGAGGTTTTTAAGCCATAAATCGGGACATTTTCTCCCGGATGGTGAGCCGACTGAGAGCAAAAACCGCAATTTTCCGAACAGTTACCAGATTTGACATTAATGATGCTGCACAAGTCTACCGTATTGCCACAGCAAGCTTGACGCACGCGATCGGCTGCCGAACACAACAATAAAATATTTTCTTGGCCCTCGATGGCTGTCAAAGCCAGGGCTTCGTCTCTACCTATCCGATATCCTTTAACTATTCGATCTACGAGGCTATCTAGTTGTAGTTGCAGCGGTAATTTCTCCGACATCATGTCGATCGAACTCTGAGAAAATGTTGGCAGTGGCGCTTGCACCATTTCTTGCACCTTATGAAAACAACCACCATTGTAGGGTTTTCTGGTTCTCTCTCCGGGATATTTTACAATTCACTATGAATTTTGGGGGTAGTGGTAGGTTAGCGATCGACAATCTAGCGATGGCTGCGGTCCCCACCCTTTCAAATATCTTATTGCTCCAAAACTGTCAAGTTTGTTTTGAACTAAAAATTTAATTTAGTGTAAAATGTAAAGAATCTTAACCAAAGCTTTACTTTCGAGCGCTATGCTAGGGCCCAACCCCCTATGTAGCGTCTAAAACTTTACACCCATGATTTTCCGTATCAACATGATTAATTCCCACAGGCTGACGACCGCAATCTCAGCAATGGCGATCGCCCTCAGCTTAGCAGCCTGTGGTGGCGACAGCACAACCACAAGCAGCAGCCCCAGCCCCAGTGACAGCGCCGCCAGTCCCGGCGCTTCCCCCGTGGCGGCCACCGGCACTGCTACTCCCAGCAAACTCGCCCTAGCCTCAGACGTCGCCCTCACCGCAGCCGGCGCATCATTCCCCGCTCCCCTGTACCAGCGTTGGTTTCAAGACTTCAACAAAATCAACCCCAAAGTACAAATTAACTATCAATCAGTAGGTAGCGGAGCCGGAGTCGAACAATTTACCAAAGGCACTGTAGACTTTGGGGCCAGCGACACGGGCATGAAAGACGACGAAATCGCCAAAGTTCCAGCAGACAAAGGCGTGATCCTGTTGCCCATGACAGCCGGCAGCATCGTCATCGGCTACAACTTACCAGACGTACCGGAACTCAAACTGCCACGGGATGTTTACGCAGAAATCTTCGCTGGTAAAATTACCAAGTGGAACGATCCCAAAATAGCAGCAGCCAATCCTGGTGCTAAATTACCAGACCAAGCCATTACCGTCGTACACCGTTCCGATGGTAGCGGTACCACCGCCGTCTTCACCAAACACCTGAGTGCCATCAGCCCCGACTGGAAAAGCACAGTAGGCGACGGCAAAACAGTAGAGTGGCCCAAAACAGGGACCTTTGTCGGTGCAAAAGGCAACGAAGGTGTCACAGCCCAAGTCCTGCAAACCGTCGGTGGTATTGGCTATGTAGAATACGGCTACGCCAAAAACAACAATCTCAAATTTGCATCTTTGCAAAACAAAGCAGGTACATTTGTCGTACCTAACGACGAATCAGCTTCAGAAGCTCTAGCAACAGTTCCACTGCCAGAAAATCTGCGAGCATTTATCGAAGACCCAGAAGGTGCTAAATCCTATCCAATTGTCACCTACACTTGGATGCTAGTCCCCAAAACAGTTGCGGATGCCAACAAAGCCAAAGCGATCGAGGCCATGGTGGAATATGGCTTGAACGAAGGTCAAAAAGTTAGTTCCGAATTGGGCTACGTTCCTCTGCCCCAAAGCGTTAAAGAAAAAGTGGCCGCGGCTGCTGACGGCATCAGCGCCGACTACAAGATTGAGGTTGCCAAATAGGGATTGAAGGAAGAAGGAAGAAGAACCCCCCCTGCCCCCCAAGGGGGGAAATTCAGGAAGAAGGAAGAAGGAAGAGGGATATTTCTGTAGGGGCGGGTTTCACCAACAATATGAGCCTAACATCGATAATCTCATAAACCCGCCCCCACCCAACGGTAAATCGCCATCTACCTCTTTCCAAATACAAGGAGCGATTTTCATCAGAAATATTTGTGAAAAAGTCAGGGCGATTAATCCACCCACTCCTGTGGAATATTATTTATGTTTTTTCTTTCTGCTTCCTTCCCGCTAACTTTTTCCTAAAATTGTTTTTTTCAAAACTATGACTTGGTTGTTTTGTCTATGATTTCAGATAATAATAACTCTCAATCGGAAAGCCGATCGCGCTCTGTGGCAGAAAAATCCTTAGACCAAGCTTTTATCTGGCTAACTAGGATATTGGGCATAGGAATTGGGGTAATTTTGCTGGTGATAGCACTCACAGTTGCTTTCAGAGCATTACCTGCGATTCAACAGTACGGTTTAGGATTTCTATTAAGCAGTAGCTGGAACCCAGTTAAAGAAGAGTACGGTGCCCTGCCGATGATTTACGGGACGATCGTCAGTTCGGCGATCGCGCTCCTAATTGCAGTACCATTAGGAGTAGGCACTGCGATCTTCCTGAGCGAAGATTTTCTACCCCTACCAATCCGCACAGCCTTGGTTTTTTTGGTAGAACTTTTAGCCGCCATTCCTAGCGTAGTTTACGGTTTGTGGGGAATTGCTGTATTGATTCCCATTCTTACCAACCTCGGCAAGTTTCTCAACGGCACTTTCGGATGGCTACCAATTTTTAGCACCCCCCCAGTGGGACCCGGAATGTTACCCGCCGGAGTAATTTTGGGAATCATGACTTTGCCGATTATTACTGCTATCTCCCGTGACTCTCTAGCAAGTCTGCCTCCCGAATTGCGGCAAGCATCTTTAGGTTTAGGAGCAACTCGTTGGACAACAATTTTTAGGGTGCTCGTACCCGCTGCTTTCTCCGGTATAGTCGGCGGAATTATGCTCGGTTTAGGACGCGCGATGGGAGAAACAATGGCTGCAACTCTGTTAATTGGCAACTCCAATCAATTAAGTCTTTCGGTGCTAGCTCCTGCCAATACTATAGCTTCTTTGATGGCAAATCAGTTTGCCGAAGCTTCCGGGTTGCAAGTAGCAGCTCTGATGTACACGGGGCTAATTTTGTTTATTATGACCCTGATTGTTAATATTTTTGCAGAGTGGATTGTTTCTCAAGTTAGAGCCAAGTACAACTAAAAATTGGTGCCAAATCCCCCTACATTTTTAATTTATGTCAAACAGAACCTCCGAAGGTCTTGATTCTTTTGCCTCGAAGACAGGTAATTTAAAAAAAGTTAAAAACAGTCCCCTATCGCTGTTCAATATGGCGATGACAGTATTAGCTGGAGCCTGTTTAACAATTACTCTGTTGCCTTTGTTTGCAGTGCTTTCCTACGTTACTATACAAGGTTTCAATCGCCTGAATTTAGACTTATTCACTAAGCTACCACCGCCCCCAGGACTATCGGGAGGCGGTATTGCTAATGCAATTATCGGTACATTGATGACCGTGGGAATTGCTTCTCTGATTGCTGTACCTTTTGGTGTATTGGCAGCAGTTTATTTGTCTGAATTTAGCAAAGGCTCCATAGCTCGCTGGGTGCGTTTTGCTACTAATGTTCTCAGCGGTGTTCCTTCAATTATTGCGGGGGTATTTGCCTACGGTTTGTTTGTGGTGAATATGGGAGGTTTTTCGGCAATTGCAGGCGGTGCTGCGCTGGCGGTGCTGATGTTGCCGACGATTGTGCGAACTACTGACGAAGCTCTACAAATCGTCCCTCAAGATATTAGATGGGCTTCGGTTGGTGTGGGTGCATCTAATTATCAAACAGTGTTGCAGGTGGTTTTGCCTGCTGCTATTCCGGCTATTTTAACTGGTGTGACGCTGGCAATTGCCCGCGCTGCTGGAGAAACGGCTCCTTTGATTTTCACTGCGTTAAATTCGCCTTTTTGGCCAGCAGGATTTGATAAGCCAACTCCTTCGCTTTCGGTTTTGGTGTACAACTTTGCAACAGTTCCTTTTAAGGCACAGAAAGAATTAGCTTGGGCGGCTTCTTTAATTTTGGTGTTCATGGTTTTACTGACGAGTATTCTTTCTCGTTGGGCAACTCGCCAAAAAGTTTATTAGTCCTTGGTCATTGGTCATTGGTCCTTTGTAAAATTTGATGGGAGTATTAATTGTATGATGGAATTGTTGGAAGAGAAAACGGAAACGGTTTTGCAGGTAGACAATATCAATATTTTTTACGGCGGTTTTCAAGCTGTAAAAAATGTTTCGATGGAGATTCCTAAAAATCGGATTACTGCTTTTATCGGACCGTCTGGGTGCGGAAAAAGTACAATTTTGCGATGTTTTAATCGTCTTAATGATTTGGTTAATGGTTTTCGTTTAAACGGTCAAATTTATTATCACGGTCAAAATCTATACGATCCTGATATTGATGCTGTGGAGGTGCGCCGTCGGATTGGGATGGTGTTTCAAAAGCCGAATCCTTTCCCGAAGTCGATTTATGACAATATTGCTTACGGTGCGAGGGTGAATAACTATAAGGGCGATATGGATGAGTTGGTGGAAAAGTCGCTGCGCCAAGCTTATCTTTGGGATGAGGTAAAAGATAAACTGAAGCAGAGTGGTTTTTCGCTTTCGGGTGGCCAGCAGCAGCGTTTGTGTATTGCTAGGGCGATCGCCATTAATCCTGATGTAGTATTAATGGATGAACCTTGCGCTTCTCTCGATCCGATTTCTACGATCAAAATTGAGGAGTTGATGCGGGAACTCAAAGAGCAGTATACCATTGTGATTGTGACTCACAATATGCAGCAGGCTTCTCGTGTTTCTGACTTGACTGCTTTTTTCAATGCTAAACTTTCTGATGATGGCAAACGCTTTGGCTATCTGGTGGAGTGCGACAGGACTGAGGTGATTTTCCAAAATCCCAAGGAAGTTTCTACTATGGAATATGTCAGCGGTCGTTTTGGCTGATTTACTGTGACTTGGAAGGGCTGTTAAAACCAATTAGTTAGATTGGGAAATTTTCAACGTAGATATCAGCAGATAAACACAGATGCACCCAATGAGATTTGATCTGTGTTTATCATTTTACCAAAAATGCAAACAAACCAACAACTTTTTATACCAACAATGGGCTGTGGCACTTGGGCCTGGGGCAACAGATTGCTCTGGGGTTATGATGAAAGTATGGATGCCCAATTGCAAGCCGTTTTCAATCTTTGTGTGAGTAATGGTGTCACTTTATTTGATACTGGTGATTCCTATGGAACTGGGAAATTAAATGGACGTAGTGAGATGCTTTTAGGGCAGTTTTCTCAAGCCTATCAAGGTGTAAATCAAGATAGTATTTGTATTGCGACTAAACTGGCTGCTTATCCTTGGAGATTGACGCGACAATCTATGATATCTGCTGGTAAAGCCTCAGCTTCCCGCCTCGGTAAAAATGTAGATTTGGTGCAAATGCACTGGTCTACAGCTAATTATGCTCCTTGGCAAGAAGGGGCTCTGTTAGATGGTTTGGCTGACCTTTACGAGCAAGGCTTGGTGAAGGGAGTAGGTCTATCTAATTATGGGCCTAAACGCTTAAAATGGGTATATGAAAGATTTCGCGATCGCCAGATTCCTATTGTTACTTTGCAAGTGCAATATTCGTTACTTTCTACCTATCCAGTTACGGAACTTGGTCTCAAAGAAGTGTGCGACGAACTGGGGATAAAATTAATTGCTTACAGTCCTTTAGCCTTGGGATTGTTGACGGGGAAATACTCGGAAAAGGGTCCCATTCCTAAAGGTATCCGAGGTTTGGCGTGTAAACAGATATTGCCAGGAATGCGATCGCTTTTGGAGTGTTTGCGAGAAATAGCGACATCCAGAAACAAGACTATTTCCCAGGTGGCGATTAACTGGTGTATTTGTAAAGAAACTATTCCGATTCCGGGGGCGAAATCTGTCGCCCAGGCGGCGGAGAATATTGGTGCTTTAGGGTGGAAATTAGACTCTGGCGAGATTGCAGAATTGGATAAAGCGGCGGCAAAGGTAGATAAGAAGATGGTGCAAAATATATTTCAAACTAGGTAAAAAGACTTTTGTGGGTACTCGAAGGGCAGGGAATCGCCCGCCCCTACAGGTTTTTGACCGCGGGTGCAAGAGATGGGGTTAAATAGATAGGATGGCTGTAGGGGCGGGTTTTACCAACCATAATTGCCGAAAATAAATAATCTCATCAACCCGCCCCCATGGGAGTACACAATCTTTCATTGATGTTCGCAAAACTTTTCCACGCACCGCACAAACATTTCTACACCAATCCCCAAAGCAGTTTCATCAAAATCAAATCGGGGGTGATGATGGGGGTAGGCTAAATTTTTCTCCTGATTAGCTGAACCTAAAAAGAAATAGCAACCTGGGACTTCTTGCAAAAAGAATGACATATCTTCACCGCCCATTGTTTGACATTCTGGCACGATTCCGGCTGGAGTTTCTACCACGGTTTCTGCTACGCTACGCACCAATTCAGCCATCTTGGTATCGTTGATGACTGGGGGGTACAACCAGTAATAATCGAATTGATAATTTGCTCCGTGGCTGTGACAAATTCCGGCAATTATTTGTTCGATTCGATTGTTAAAATAACCTTGATATGCTGGATTGAAATAGCGGACGGTGCCTCCGATTTTAGCGGTATCGGCAATGACATTGTGGGTTTGGCCTGCGTGGAATTTGCCGACGGTGACTACTGCGGAGTCGATCGGATCGATATTCCGGGCTACAATTGCCTGCAAAGCGTTGACTATTTGGGCTGCAACTACGATCGCATCTACAGTCTGATGCGGCATCGCACCGTGTCCACCTTTGCCCAAAATTGTACAATCAAAAATTTCTACGGCGGCCATCAGCGGGCCACTACGGACGCCTACAGTGCCTAAAGGCAGATTATTCCACAAATGCAAGCCGACGATCGCATCAACGTCAGGATGCTTTAAAACTCCAGCTTCAATCATGGGCTTTGCGCCACCTGGACCTTCTTCGGCGGGCTGGAAGATGATTTTTACAGTGCCGCAAAAGCTGTGTTTGTGCTTGGCGAGATAACAGGCTGTACCGAGGGCGATCGCGGTGTGTCCGTCATGGCCACAAGCGTGCATAATGCCGTTATGTTGCGATCGATAATCAACCTGATTTTCCTCTTGAATTGGCAAAGCATCCATATCAGCCCGAATTGCCAAAACAGGCCCTGGTTTGCCACTGTCTATAGTAGCGACAATCCCCGTTTTAGCAATAGCAGTTTGATGCTCAATGCCCCATTCATGCAACTTTTGGGAAACAAAATCCGCGGTTAAGTTCTCCTCAAAACTCAACTCAGGTTTTTCGTGTAAACGGCGACGCCATTCCACTAATTGAGGCTGCAAATTTCTAATTTCCAGCCGCAACTTCGATAAATCGACAGAAGTTAAATTCGGCAAAGTATAAATCATGTTATTGGTTACTTTTTACTTGTTATTTTCCTACTTATTTTAATCTTTACCTGCTCTAGATGCCAAGCTGTTAAATAATTTGTAAAACTCTCTTTTTTCTTTCTTAGCACTCTCTGCGCTCTCTGCGCTCTCTGCGGTTAAAATAAAATCTTAGTCTTTAATGAACCACAGAGGGCACAGAGTACGCAGAGAAAGAGAATCTTGAAAAAGAGAGGTGTTTACAAGACCGTTATTTAGCAATCTGAGGAATTAAATTTACCCCAGGTAATAATCGTTCTAAATCTAATTCTGACGCTGCTTTAGCTAGTTTAGTCAGGTCATGGGGGTTATCTAAATGTGGCAAAATACCCAACACACGTATTTGAGTAAGGGACTCAATTAAGTAGATCGGAGCCCAATCGGCAATTTCTTGCTCGGAAGCAGGTTGAACGCAGCTCAGGACAATACCTTTGAGCTTAAAGCCACTTTGTCTGGCAAGGGCAACATTAGCTACAGCTTGCCCGATCGCCCCTAACCTGACTGGTACTACCAATACCCCCCTGAGCCGCCAATCTCTCGCCAGATCCGCCACCGTCAGTTCCCGCGTTACAGGGGAACCGAGCCCTCCCAAAGCTTCCACCAATACAAAGTCTTTGCGCTGCTGGAGGCTTTGTAGCGTCGTCCACACCTTTTCTAGTTCAATAGGTCTCCCCTCCCGTTCGGCGGCGATTGGAGGTGCTAGAGGCGCATCAAAGTGCAGTGGATTGAGTTCTTGGGGGGATTGGTCGAGGTTAAATAAACGGGTGTAGTGTTCGCGATCGCCTGTTCCTGTTTGCAACAGCTTGGTAATTCCCAAAGTGCGATCGGCAAAATAGGTTTGCCAATAAGCAGCCAGAGCACTCGTTAAAACCGTTTTGCCCGCGTCGGTATCAGTTCCAGTAATTAGCAGGGAGTTCATGGATAGCTAATAGGTAAGGGGTAATTTTTCGTGAACTGAGTATAGTAGGTTGCAATCAAAGTAACTGAAAATTTACCTTGGTAACAGCGATCGCTCGGCTACCAAATATCATCAATTACAGAGCAGGCGATGGTTGAGTGGGATTTTCGACAGGTTCCGGTGCGGGTGCGGGCGACGGGGCTGGTTCCGGCGACGGTGCGGGTTCCGGCGCGGGTGCGGGTGCGGGTGCGGGTGCGGGTGCTGGCGACGGTGCGGGTTCCGGCGCGGGTGCGGGTGCGGGTGCGGGTGCTGGCGAGGGCGAAGGTGTGGGAGTTGGTGCGGGAGTCGGTTTTGGTGTGGGAGTCGGTTTTGGTGTGGGAGTTGGGGCTGGTGTCGGAGCGGGCACGGGCTCTGGTGTTGGGGCTGGTGTCGGCTCTGGCACTGGTTCTGGTGTTGGGGCTGGTATCGGATCGGGTACTGGTTCTGGTATCGGATCGGGCACGGGATCTGGTGCTGGTGCGGGCACGGGATCGGGTACTGGTGCGGGCACGGGATCGGGTACTGGTGACGGTTCCGGGGTTGGTGTGGGAGTTACTCTGGGTGTGGGAGATGGTAGCAGTGGTGTTTCTGTGTTCACCTCCGTTGGAGTGGGCTGCGGGCGCTGATTGTTGAGGAATGAACCTACTAAGGCCCAGGAACCGAAGCCGGTTAAGATGACTAAACCTGCACCGATGCCGATCGCCGCCATGGGATTGTCCCAAATAGAGCTGGTGGGGGGCTCGATGACTGGATTGGGCTGGTTTTGGGGGTGGGAACTTTGACCGATCGGATCTGGCCGTCTACCCACGGCTACTGTGGCTACTTGGGAGACATTGGACGATGCCGGTGGCCCAGTGGGGGCTACGGTTTGGGGGTTAGCATAGGGATTTATTTGTCCGTCTAGTGCTTGGGCGACTTCGCTGACTGATTGATAGCGATCGGCTGGAGTGCGACTCAACATCCGATTTAAGACTAAAGCTAAAGCCGTACTCACCTGCACTCGCTGCTGCCAATTCCACAGCAGGGTGGTTTGATCGAGTAATTCCTGGGGTTCTTTCCCTGTCAGCAGCACGATCGCCGTTACTGCTAAAGCGTAGAGGTCGCTGCTAGCTGTGGCTCGCCCGCTTTGCAACTGTTCCAGCGGTGCGTAGCCGATTTTACCCACTGTGGTGGCGTGGGCTGTGCCTTCGGGAGACTGCACTTTGGTGGCGAGTTCTTTCACTACTCCAAAGTCAATCAGTACGGGCATTTTGTCGTTTTCACGCAGAATAATGTTTTCTGGGGAGATGTCCCGGTGAATGATGCCGCGGGCGTGGATGTGAGCTAGCACTGGCAGCATTTGCCGGATAAATACCAGCACTTCGGTTTCCAAGAAGGTGCGGCCACGGTCAATGCGATCGAGCAGTAGTTCCCGGTATGTTTTCCCTTCCACATAATCCTGCACCAAAAATAAACGCTGATTCTCCTCAAATATTGCCCGAAACTGAGGAATTTGGGGGTGTTGAATTTGATAAAGAATGGCTGCTTCTCTTTGAAACAATTCCTTGGATTTTTCCAGCACGTAGGCACCGCTTTGGGCTGGAATAAATTCCTTGAGGGCGCAATGTTCTTGAAATCGCCCTAAGTCTTCTACTAAATAAGTGCGGCCAAATCCTCCTTGACCTAAAATCTTCAGTAAGCGGTACCGGCTTTGTAGGAGAGTTCCAATAGCAATAGGTGGCTGCATAAATTTAAGTAGACATTGTTTAAAAATAGACGATCGCGGACAGACTTAGACTGTTATGTGTTTAAGGCTCCATAGCATACTTCACCGTCTCTAGCTGACAGTCCCGATCGAAGTTAGCATTTTACATTTTTTTGTACAACTTTCAGTAACCGGGTTTTTTTGCAGATTTAAACAGGGACAACCACGGGGGGTTTGCCCCTGGATTCTGACTGCTGACTAATGACTGCTGACTTAAGGACTAAGCTTCGCTTTCACCATGTCTTGAATTTTCTTGCCGTCTGCTTTGCCTTTAAGCTGCTGCATGGCTGCTCCCATCACCTTGCCCATATCTTTGGCAGAAGTAGCACCCGCCGTGGCAATAACTGCATCAATAACTTGACTGATATCTTCGTCTGACATCTGAGGTGGCAAATACTCTTCCACAATTGCCAACTCCGCTTCCTCTTGTGCGACTAAATCTTCGCGGCCGCCTTTGCGGTATTGTTCGATCGAATCCCGGCGCTGTTTTGCTATTTGCATTAAAATCTCCATCTCTTGAGCTTCTGTCAGGGTGTCTTGCCCGGAGGGACGGAGGCTGACTTCTTTTTCGAGAATAAATTTCTTGATGCCACGTACTGTTTCCAACCGAACTTTGTCCTTGGATTTCATAGCGGCTTTGATTTCTGCGTCAATGCGTTCTCTTAAGCTCATGGATTTTCACCTTTTTTTGCCCGATATCAAAAATCAGGAGTCTGCTTCAAATTCTTAACTTTTTTTGCGGTTTTTTGCAAGTTTATTCCTGAAACGACTCAATTAGGGTTGCTATATTTCTAGTTTCCGATGGTAAGATAGCGGTAAAATAAACGTCTTGCAAGAGGCCTGCTGTGATCCGTTCTGCTACTTTACCGCTTCCGCTTCCAGAGCCGCCCATTTCCTCTCACGATCGTCTCCGGTTGTTTTCCGGTTCTGCTAATGTTCCCCTCGCTCAAGAGGTGGCTCGCTATCTGGGGATTGATTTGGGGCCGATGGTTCGCAAGCGGTTCGCTGATGGGGAACTCTATGTTCAAATTCAGGAATCGATTCGAGGTTGCGATGTTTACTTGATTCAGCCAACTTGCTGTCCGGTGAACGATCGCCTCATGGAATTATTAATTATGATCGATGCTTGTCGCCGCGCTTCGGCCAGACAAGTTACTGCCGTGATTCCTTACTATGGGTATGCTAGAGCCGATCGCAAAACCGCAGGAAGAGAGTCAATTACCGCGAAATTGGTCGCTAATTTGATTACAGAAGCTGGGGCTGGTCGCATTTTGGCAATGGATTTACACTCAGCTCAAATTCAAGGTTATTTTGACATTCCTTTCGATCATGTTTACGGCTCTCCCATACTCCTAGATTACCTTAAGAGCAAACAGTTGACAGATATTGTTGTGGTGTCGCCGGATGTGGGCGGAGTCGCTAGGGCTAGGGCTTTTGCGAAAAAACTCAATGACGCACCACTGGCAATTATTGACAAGCGCCGTCAAGCTCACAATGTGGCGGAAGTGATGAATGTGATCGGGGATGTTCGAGGCAAAACAGCCGTGTTGGTGGACGATATGATCGATACTGCTGGCACGATTTGTGAGGGGGCGAGGCTGTTGCGTCGCGAGGGTGCAAGACAGGTTTATGCTTGTGCTACTCATGCGGTGTTTTCACCTCCAGCGATCGAACGTTTGTCTAGTGGAGTTTTGGAAGAGGTAATTGTTACCAATACAATCCCTGTACCAGAAGACAAGCACTTCGAGCAGTTAACTGTGCTTTCGGTGGCGAATTTGCTGGGAGAAACTATTTGGCGGATTCACGAAGATAGTTCTGTCAGCAGTATGTTCCGCTAGAGCCAAAAATTATTTGTTTAATGTACATAGTCTGGTGCGTTAACTCTATTTAGCGCGCCAGTTTTTTATATCGGAATGATTTAACCGCGAAGGCGCTAAGGACGCGAAGGAAGAAAAGAGAGAGTTTAATACAGGACGATGAAGAGATGATTTGATATCAGGAACAACAAATGGTAAAATTCTATCTCAATATCTTGTTGTCTGAAAGACGCTAATCTTTTAATTAGACTTCTCCTAAAAAGCCAAGGTTTGAACAGGCTTTCTGGTCTGTTACCCAACAATTATGGGAGATGTCTATTTGAGAAAGGTTGAATTAAAGTAAGGGGAAAATCAAGAAACATGATCAAACTTTCACTGCGACGTACAGCAGCCGCCCTGGCTAGTTCCGCACTTTTCAACATCGGGGCGATCGGTTCCGCCCTAGCATTTACTTTTGACCAAACAGAAATTAATCAAGACCGAGTGATTGCTATTGCTCAACCCCGCGGTTTTGGTGGCTACCAATTACTAATTGTAGAACAGGTATCTGACAAGCGAGCGTGCTGGAGCGAAAGTGGCTCTAATCCCGTGAAAGTCGATCCGCTATTGATCTCCTTTGATTTTACCGGTATTTGCGGTCGTGCTACTGACAGTAACGGTTTTTCTATTCGCATGGCCGGCACTGATTTAGCATTAAAATACGCCCTAGATTTACAGCAGGTCAATGGTGATGTTTTACTCATGGGAACTCCCATCGATCTCAAAGGCGAACCTGTGATTATTGGTAGAACCAATGGTGATGCTAATGGCTTTATGAAAATTATTCTAGATCCAGCTTGGCGCTTGACCAAAAGATCTTATCAAGGCAAAATATTAGGTCACTTTTATTTCACTAGCAATCAAGCTGCACCTGGGGATATAGGCGGAAATACTGGCGGAAACACTGGCGGAAATACTGGCGGAAACACTGGCGGAAATACTGGCGGAAATACTGGCGGAAATACTGGCGGAAATACTGGTACTCCTACCTTTAAAGATATTAGCAACGATATCTATGCTGCCGAAATTAAAGAAGCTGTAAGCCTTGGGTTTGTCGCTGGATTTTCTCAAGATAATACTTTTCGACCGCAAGTCGCTGTCACTAGAGAGGAATTAGTATCTTTAGTATTAGAAGGTTTGAAAGGAATACCAGGGGCTAATATCAAATTTCCTACCAATATTTCTTTTCGTCCCTATAGGGATGTTGATACCTCCCGTTGGAGTGCGGCTAAAGTTCAATTTGCACGGGACAATAACATAGTCAGCGGCTATAAAGATGGAACTTTTAAACCTACCCAACCAGTCACTCGTGCTGAATTGATGGCTGTCCTCCGTCGTTCCGCAGAATTTGGTTTGTCGGCGCGGGGAATGAAGCCAGATTTAATTCCAAAACAGCCTGCTAAAAATTTTTCTGATACTCAAAGTCATTGGGCGGCGGCAATTATTAATCAAATGTCTGGTTATTGTTCAGTTGCTTCGTCCCTGAATGAAATTGGAAATCGGTTTGCTCCCGATGATTCTGCAAAACGGAATTATGCGGCGGCGGCTACTTTGCGGATGTTGAAATGTGTTAAGGCTCAGTAGCAGTAAAGCACAGTTTTAAGTTCGGAGTCGAGCCAGACTAAATTCCTTATTACAAACAGGTTTGTAGTGAGGAATTTCTTACTCAAATTACTTTTTTCTTAACTCAGTTTTCTTGGGTTTTTGCTTAGATGCTTGTTTCTTTTTTTGGGGAGTGGCGATTATTTCGGCTTCTTGAACTACAACATTTTCAGTGCCTTTAGAGAAGTCATTTAAGGATATTTTTGCTTGAGCTTGGAGTTCGTTGAGTAAGTTTGATGCTGTTTCTAATATTTGTTTTTCCTGTCGTACTTGGATGGTAGTTTGATTTTCGATCGCATCAAACAACACAAAAATAGATATGCTTTGCCAAATATTCACATCATCGCCAATTACATCACACTTGGTGACAAGTTTGCCGTCGGCTGGGATGTGAATTCCTAAGCCAGAATTTTCAATTAATGGCTGAATTTCTGTGATACTTAAATTGGCAAGATCCCCAATTTTATGTTCAAGTAATATTAAATCTGCTAAATCTGGTAAGTCGATATTTTCTGCCCGTAGAGGATCTAACTTAAAGGTAAGAGTTTGATTCAAGGGATCGGAAATGGCATAAATTGATTGAATTTGCGACTTACTAACAGCACCTAAATCGCAAAAATCTTTTCCTCCCGGTGCGATCGCAATTTTGCCCATTCCAGACACCTCCAAGATATCCAAACTCACCAAAGTAGTCGCCGTAGTTTTCACAAAAACCTCATCTAAACCCAGCAAATCAGCCAATTCTTTCAAGGTGGGCGGAGGTTCAAACTCGATACAAGCCCGCAGAATAAACTCTTCGAGTACATTAAATTTGCGAGGTTCGCTAATTGTCACCTCCAAAGGTGTTTGTCGATTCGCACAGCGGAATTGACGCGCAGCTAAAACTGACAAGCCGGGATTTTGTTGCTCAATTTGTGCCACTAGGGAACTTAAGTTAGAGTCAATGGGTTTAGTTGAGGAAGCTAGAGACATCTAGAAAACCTCCACAGTAACGCACCGTTTTTGAAACTTCCTGATACATTTTGCCGACAGTACCTGTTTGTTGGGTAAATAAATCGTGGCAGCCCACAACTACCAGCAATTCTTGAGCGCGGGAAAATGCCACATTCACCCGTTCGGGTTCCTTAGCAAATCCAATATCTCCCCTATTATTATTGCACACTGTGCTGACAATAATCACAGGTCGCTCCATGCCTTGAAATATGTCCACAGTCCCAGTACGGATACTCAGAGATGGAAATCTTTCCGGTTCAATTCTATCTTGAATTAACCTTAACTGAGCGCCGTAAAAAGTAATGATTCCGATTTCTTTAGGCGGTTCACCATCGGCAATTTTTGACTGCCAAGCTATTTCCATTTCTTCGCACAAACGTTCAATGGCATCTACTTCTTTGATATTCAAGCGGGAAGTGCCATTTTTTTCTTCTTCAAAACCTTGTCCGATTGGTGTTTTTACCCACAGGATGTGATTAGTGTCTTGAAGGATTTTACCCGCCAGGTTGTGGGCGCGTCTGGTGTCTGGTTCGGCAATACCACAGTTGAGTTTTTGGTCATAAAATTGATTGATTGCTCCCATAATCTGCGGGTGCATTCGGTATTGAGTTGTCAGCATTTGTTTGATGCTGTCGTTGGCATTTTCAAACAACGTTTTGAAGAGGGATTCTTTGATGAAACTTAGTTCGTCTCCGCTACAGCCAATTTCTTCGGCAATATCAGCGATGGTATTGCGATCGAACATAGGCGGTAACTGTCTGTGATCCCCTACTAATACTAATTTTTTGCCTTTCAAAGCGGGAATCAATAATTCTGGGGGCGTACATTTACTAACTTCGTCAATAATGACGGCATCAAAGCTGGGGAAGTTTTTGCTGAAGTCGAAACTGGCTGCTTGTACGCAAGTAATGCCAATAACATTGGCATTGTCTATATAAATTTGCTTTAAATCACTTTGGTCTTTTTCCGAAGGATTGTGGAGTTTTTTAATCCAGTCTCTTACAAATTCTTGAGAGCGATTTAGTTCTGTTTCATCTCGTTCTAATTCTTGTTTCCATTTAGTTAATTGTCGTTTAATTTTGCGTAAAAAATCCACAGTGAACAATCCCGTACTGCTCACTTCTGGCTTGTATTTATCTGGGAATTTTTGCCATGCGGACTCCCACCAAGTTCTGGACAAAATTAATGCCGGTGTTGGCTGCTGCTGTTGGAGTTTGTCCAGAACTTCGCTGAGTTCTTTTTGGAGTTCTTGGAGTTGTTGTAACCCGTTGTTGGATGCTAGTTGCAGCGGCAATAAATGGTCTTTGAGACTGTTTTTAATTAGTTCCAAGATACCGAAAGGATCGAGGGCTGTTATGTAGTTTTCTAGCTGAGAAGTAATTTCTTTCCAAGCCTCAAATTGGCGAATAAATTGTTGTGGTTGTTCCCAAATATTAGATGTGCGGCTCAGATATTGTTCGGCTAAGGCTCGCATTTTTTCGGGGAGGTTTGGCTGGGCGACAATTGCTTGCAAGAGATTAGTTGCTGTGTTAATTTTTAAATTGGTTGCTTGTTGTGCTGTTTCTAGCTGAAGTTGAAGGGCGGATATTTCGGGCTGATTTAAGCTGAAGTTTAGTCGCTCTAATAGCTGTTGCTGTTTTTGTAGTTGTTGTTCGGTTTCTGTTTTGAGGGGAACCACACATTGGCGTGCATTTTCGAGGATGGTGTGCAGCAATTCTTTGGCGAGACGATCGAGGGTTGTCTGGATGTTATGTGGCTGTAAAGATGCGCTGTAAATTTTTTGAATATTGGCGAAGAAAGTGCTGGCTGTTTCTATGATAAATTGGCGTTGACTTCGGCTGATTTGGGAATAGTTATCAAAGTCTTTGGCTAGTTGTTGCCATTGGGTTCGATCGCCTATGGAGAGTACGATCGGCGTTTGACTCAAATTTAGGTGCAAAAACTCGCTAAATCGGAATTGTTGACCTTGAAGGTCCTTAAAACCCCCGCTGGCTTCATGGGAAATCGCCTTTTGTAGTCTGTCTAAATCGGGCAAACTAACTTTCCATTTGGGGGGGACGATGGGCAATTTGAGCGATCGGGCAATTTTCAACAATCCCCCAGGCAATTCTACCATGTCATCGGTCAGCAGCGCCCCTGTTTCCCAGCAAGATTTGACCACTGCATCCAGTCGAGTATCCGCAGTCTGAATCCACTCTGCAACGGCGACAACAACGGCGGCAATTTCTGCTTTTCGCAGTTCCAAATTCTGGATTTTCTGCTGTAAATTTTGGCGATTTGTCTGATTTTGGCGATCGCCCAATTGTAGCTGACTCAAAGCATCAGAAATCTGTCGCGACACCCTCCGCGAATCCGCAACTCCTGACATAGCATGACACACATCATCAGCACAATCAAAGGCTGTTTGAAATTCTGCTATTTGTGGTGCTACAGTTTCTCGCAACCAAACCGCAATCCCAAAAGCACCACAAGCGGGCCTAACAAAGCCGATTTGAGTAGCCTGATTAGCTGCTATCCGCACATTTACCATAAAGTTTTCGACTAAAACATTACCTTCTGAATAAGGTTTAAGTCTGGGTAAAAATTCGGTTATTTCGGGAGATTCCCAATCGATCTTTGGTGAATCCAGGAGTTTTTGTAAACCGACAAATAAAACTTCAATCTCTTGTTTCTCTGCTAAACTTTCCTGATATGCTGTTTCTTGAAGATTGCAGTTAGCCTCAAGATTTGCCTTGGCATTGTGCAGGTGTTTTTGTTGACTATAAAAATCTAATTCCGCTGCAAAGTAATCAGGAAATCTTTCATATTCTGTCAATAAATTTCGCAAATAAGTGACATTTTGCTGACGATTTAATAGTTTTTGTTCGCAGTCCGTCGCCGTATTTTGTAACCAAGTGCCGATCGCATTTTCTTCCAAAAACGGCTGTCCTTCTTCCTGCACCTTATGAGCTTTTCCCTTCCGCAATGCCCGAATCGCCGGATTGTGAACCAAGCGACTCAAAGCATTATCTACAGCTAAATTTGCCTGAGAAGCAATCAGGGTTTTGCCACCTTGACGGGCAATTTGATAGCAAATCTCGGCAATCACCGTAGTTTTTCCAGTTCCCGGAGGTCCTTGAATCAGAATTAAATCTCGTGCAGCCAGCACTGTTTCTACCGCAGAAATTTGGTCAGCATTAGCATTGGAATTTAATAAATTTTCCCGTTCTAGTTTAATATTTTTTTGTGGCAACCTTGCTTGGGAAGCGTCGAACAAAAAATCGCTCAAATAGGGATTTTGAGCCCGGCCATCTGCCAACATTTTCAAAGCTTGTTCTTTGCGTTTAATCTGAGTGATATCGCCAGCAGCCTCAAAATACAAAAATCCTTGTTTAGGTAATAAATATCGATCGCCAGCCATGCGCACAGCTAAATCTGGGTCTAATTTGATGCGTAATTTGCTACGTTCAAAGTCAATTTCAGCGATCGAACCTAAAGTTTCTCCATCTCGGCTGCTTCTGGTTCCTGGCGCAGAATCAAACAGAGTAATTTCTTCATGGCGGGCA
Organism: Microcoleus sp. EPA2; assembly: GCA_020882975.1. Lineage (GTDB taxonomy): Bacteria > Cyanobacteriota > Cyanobacteriia > Cyanobacteriales > Microcoleaceae > Microcoleus. The sequence continues at coordinate 42,646 of JAHRFD010000006.1, forward strand.
TTTTTTAGCCTTTCTCGAAAGTCGCCCAATTCTAAACAATTTTCTTCATAGCCATCTAGAGTTGCGGAACTAGAATCAATTTCTAAAGTAATGATTTTGAGCGTCGAACCGTAATTATGACCTCGGAAAGGGACGCAAAATTGACGAGCTTCCGCAATCCGTTTTTCAACTTTTAGGAAACTGTGCCAAACTTTTAGTTGTTCCTCGGTTGGTATGTGTCTATCTTCCCAAAATGGCAGTTGTTGTACGCGGGCGATCGACTTGCGAGGCACCCCGGCTTTACTATTACCTAAAAGTCGCAGTTTCTGGGGCAAAACATAACCGTCTTTCTTACCTCTTAGCTGATTTACTAAACCAGCATCCAATAACTTGAGGCCACCAATGCCATCTTCGCAGCGTACTGTTGCTAATAAGCGTAAAGTGCAGTCTCTTTTTTGCAGCAATTCTGGGAATTCAAAATCATCTCGATCCGTAGCAACGATCAATTCCCAAATTTCTTCTTCCGAAAATCTCTGATTTACCTGTTGGCGACGCAGATAGAAAATATTATGAGATTTACCGACAATCTCTGACATCAGAATTTCCGCACGCTCTTTGCATTCCCAATCGCAATATTTTGCTAAAGCTGCTTCCCCTTCAACATCGCGAATAAATTTATTAATCGCCCGATTCCCAGTAAATTTGTATCCCCAATCTTCTGTGACTAAAGATGGCATCTTTATTTTCTATGATTGTTTGTCGCCTCGATAAATATAACGTTAGCACGATCGGAACTTGTGCAGGTCTACCCACCAGGTGTCTACCAAATCCCAGGGTTGTGCAGGGTAATACCGTCAGGGAAGCTCTGGATGTGAAAATTGGTTCCGAGGGAGAACCTAGGAACCAATTAAAAATGGAGATTTAAAAGGGCGAACGATGGGACTTGAACCCACGAATGGTGGTACCACAAACCACTGCCTTAACCACTTGGCTACGCTCGCCGTGTTGTTTTCATTATAGTATGCTACCTTAGCACAGGTTTATGGGTAAAGCAACCATATTTTGAAAATTTTTTCCAAAATTTGCGATCGCCCCAGCACCCATCCCATAGAAACCGCCTCAAATCCATACACAGAGACACCAAACGGGCCGGCACTCTATCCAAGAGTTGTTACCGCCTTTGCGGTGAGATTCACCAACTACTCAGTCCTAGCAGCACTCTGACTCGGCTAGAAGCAGCCCAGCGACAAACCAGAACACCAATAAGAACGAAACAATTAAATTGACACTCCCCTGGCTGAAGCCGAGGGGATTCTTAAGACATTTCGGTCTTAATATCCTTGTTACCAAGGTTCCCAAACTCACCACGTTTGCTCTTCGAGCGTGGTGATATTTTTTGGGCGTTTAGGTGACAAGCACCAAGTTTCGCGGAGTCCCCACGTACTATTTCCAAAGCTCGATCTCTGATGGTTTTTGCTGCGCCAATGTCTGCGTGTTCGTGATACCCACATTCAACACAGATGAATTTTTCACCATCTCTGTTGGATTGGTCGATATGCCCGCAACTTCTGCATTTTTGACTGGAGTATTTGGGATTAACTTTGATTACAACCTTTCCTTGCTTTGCAGCTAAATACTCGATCTTCAGAATCAAATTTAATTCTGGCAATGCTGTGATCTGAATGTCCGTCGCACTTCGACGAGGATTTCTAGTGTTGCCCTCCTTGTCAGACTTAGAATCTTTCCACGGATTCCCAGTTGCACCGCTCTTACTGACAAAGCAAGTGAGTGGTGAAGCTTCACCGCGAGTTTTAATGTCGCAATAATCTCCCTGGATGAATTGTTGGTTGTATTGAACAATTCTGTCATTCAAGCACCAATTATAATGGCTCCTAAGCATATTCACCCAAGCTGACATTTTTGAGGTCTGCGTTTGATTAGGACGCAGTTTGTAAACGTAGTTGGTTAACAATTGTGTTTCACCTCTTGTCTTTAGCTTGCGTTTACCATACAGTGTCTATAAACACAAGTCAAGGAATATGGCTAAATTTTCTCCTACCGTTAAGCGTTACATTGAAGCACAAAGAGAGTAGGCAGGATAAATCCTGCAACGCCCTTTCATCCCCGGACTCAAGTCACGGGGTTTTCAGGGTATTTCTTATAAAATTATAGCGATTTCTAATTCTTATCCGTCGTCGAATCCCAAATCGCCAATCCCCATCCCCAATCGATATGAGCTACTGTGTCAATCCAGAATGTCGCCAGCCTCAAAATTCTAGCACTGCCAAATTTTGCTTAAACTGTGGCTCTCACTTATTGCTCAGACAGCGATATCGTCCCATAGAACCCCTGGGGAAAGGTGGATTTGGCAAAACTTTTTTAGCAGTGGATGAAGACTTGCCATCCCAACCCCGCTGTGCAGTCAAGCAATTTCAATTTTACGATCGCGATCCCGAAATTTTCCAGAAAGCCCTTGAACTATTTCGTCAAGAAGCTATTCGTTTAGATGAACTCGGCAATCATCCGCAAATTCCCAATTTGTTAGCCTGCTTTGAACAAGAAACCCAGATTTATTTAGTTCAAGAATTTATTGAAGGACCGACTCTCAAACAAGAATTAGACCAGAATACATATAGTGAAAATCAGGTTTGGCAATTGTTGCAAGATTTATTGCCAGTGCTGCAATTTATCCACGAGCATCGCGTCATCCACCGCGACATCAAGCCCGAAAATATTATTCGCCGCCAGTCGGACTATAAACTGGTATTGATTGATTTCGGGATTGCGAAACTGCTGACAGATACGGCCTTACTCCGTCCCGCAACTTTAATCGGTAGCCAAGATTATTTAGCTCCCGAACAAATGCGGGGCAAAGTATTTCCGGCCAGCGACCTTTACAGTTTAGGTGTCACCTGCATTCGGATGATGACCCAAGTTCCGCCCTTGGATATGTATGATTGCCACACTGAGCGTTGGTGGTGGCGCGATTACCTCCCAAAAGGTACAACTATTAGCACGGAATTAGGTAAAATCTTAGATAAATTGTTGCAAACTCATCTCAATCAGCGATATAGTTTTGCTGTGGAAGTTTTGCAAGATATTCAGGCAGTTTCGCCACTGACTATTGCTGAACTTAATTCGCAGCAACCTCAAATTATCCCTAATCTTAGTAATGGTGACAATTCGCCTAATTTGAGTTTATCGCCAACTTTTGAAGCTCAGATATCCCCAAAAGTTTTCACAAATCCCCTGCAACATTCGACGGGAGCTGTGAATTTGAATTGGCCATTAAATTTAATTTCATTAAAGGGAATTGATTATCATAAATTGCAGGATTTTTTGTCTAGTAAAAAGTGGCAAGCAGCGGATCGAGAAACTTGGGTACTGATGTGTCAAGCCCTCTCTTTGACAGCGGGAACTCAACTAGAGGTTAGCCAGATTTACCAGTTACCGTGCGAAGATTTGCAAATAGTCGATCGCCTGTGGGTACACTACAGTCAAGGTCAGTTTGGATTTAGTGTCCAAAACCAAGTTTACCAAAGTGTTAAGGGAGATTATATCAGATTTTGCGATCGGGTAAACTGGCCAACCTACAACTCTGCTACTGCTTTGAGCCAGCTTAAATTTAGCCAACAAGCACCCCAAGGACATCTGCCATCTCGTAGTTGGGTAGGCGGTGTTCAATGGGTGCGACACCTGGATGCCATCTCAACAAGATTAACCCAGTGCAGTAATATTTCTACTAGAGAGTAATTACTTCTAAATATTAAGTAATTTTGATAATTTTTACTCTACCTCAAAGCAGAGAAATTAAGCTCATTATATGTAACTCACGACCGAGGTTGTATCCTATCGCCCATCGCACAATGGATGACGAAGGTGAACACAGCTAAAGTCTGAATTGCTCAGATTTTAACAACAGAACTCAGTGGAGAGATAGAGTTATGTTTTTTCATAAAAAACAATTGATGGCTGCGGTAAAGGTAGACGAAGCCAACCCTCGTTTTGCCCAACTACTACTAGAACAGTTTGGGGGAGCTACCGGAGAACTGACAGCAGCTCTGCAATACTGGGTGCAGTCCTTTCACTGTGAAGATCCACAGATTAAGGATATGCTACAAGATATTGCGATCGAAGAATTCAGCCATTTAGAAATGGTTGGCAAACTCATCGAATCACACACCAAAAATGTTGACCAAACAGAAGCTTACAAAAGCACTTTGTTTGCTGTGCGAGGTGTAGGCCCCCATTTGTTGGACAGCCAAGGTCAAGCTTGGACGGGAGCTTATGTCAACGAAGGTGGCGATGTGGTGCGCGATTTACGTGCTAATATCGGTGCGGAAGCCGGAGCTCGCCAAACCTACGAAGCATTGATTAATCTGGCACCGGATGCGGGTACCAAAAAGACGCTGCACTTCTTGCTGACTCGCGAAATTTCTCACACTGAAATGTTTATGAATGCTCTGGAATCTATGGGCAAACTTACCGATCCCATGTTTGGTAATATTCCGCCAGATTCCACTGTGGATCTTTTCTTTAACTTGTCTAGCGATGGCAAGGATCAACCCACTGCTTTGAATTCAGAACCCAATTTCAAGTATATCGCCGATCCTGCTCCTCAAGGTTAATTAGAAGATTTGGCAACTAGAATTGCATCAGAACCCCGACTTCTTAAAGAAGTCGGGGTTCTAGGTGTTCTGTTTGTTGAGTAGTTTCGGCTGGAAGATGTTATAGTTGTTGAAGATTCCGATCGACCATTAACATCACATCCATATTGAAATTGCGATCGACCTATTTATTAGTCTCTCACGGCAGTCGTGACCCCCGACCCCAAGTCGCTTTGGAAAACCTAGCTCAACTGCTGTCTCAAAAATTACCCATGTGGAGCACTTCTGGCGCTTCCGGTGTTCCCACAGTCGGAACCGCCACCTTAGAGTTGGGCCCGGCGCCACTACACGAGCAAATTTGCCGTTTTGCCGAAGATACCCTCTCCCTGGGATTGACAGAATTACAAATCTTACCCATATTTTTATTGCCCGGTGTTCATGTCGCTGAAGACATACCGGCAGAGGTAGAAATTGCCCAAAAAACTCTTTCTCCTAAACTGAAAATTGAATTGCTGCCCCATTTGGGAACCCAAGAAGCAGGTTTAGCTAACTTGGTGAAAACTCAGATGCAAGAGGTGGCTTTTCTCCCCAATTTGCGAGTTCCAAAATGGATTTTACTCTCTCATGGTAGTCGCCGTCCGTCCGGGAACTTGACAGTGGAGGAAATAGCTAACCAAGTGGGTGCTGTAGCAGCTTATTGGTCGGTAAAGCCGAGTTTGGAATCACAAATTGAGAGTTTAGTTCGTGATGGACAGCAGCAAATTGGCATTGTGCCATACTTCCTATTTAAGGGAGGAATTACAGATGCGATCGCCAAAAAAGTTACAGAATTACAGCAGCAATTTTCCACAGCCGAAATTCATCTAGCAAATCCTCTAGGAGCAACTGTAGAGTTAGCAGACTTAATTGGGGAGTTAATTAAACAATGAACCGCAAAGATACACAAGAGGCAAAACAAAAACAAGAGGTAACAATGTCTGTTGGTAAAGTTTATTTGGTAGGTGCAGGGCCAGGAGATCCAGGTTTGATGACGGTGAAAGGAAAAGCTTTGTTACAGTGTGCCGATGTCGTGATTTACGACGCTTTAGTCAGCGCTCAAATTTTGGAATTAATCAACCCCCAAGCAGAACGAATAGATGCGGGGAAACGTCGCGGCCGCCATTCCCTAATCCAAGACGAAACTACTCAATTATTGATCGAAAAAGCTCAAGATAATGCGATCGTTGTTCGTCTCAAAGGTGGCGATCCGTTTATCTTCGGCCGTGGTGGCGAAGAAATGGCAGATTTGGTCAAAGCAGGAGTTTCTGTAGAAGTAGTTCCCGGTATCACTTCTGGGATTGCAGCAGCAGCCTATGCGGGAATTCCCTTAACCCATCGATCGTACAGTTCCTCTGTCACTTTTGTGACCGGTCACGAATCAGCGGGAAAATATCGACCAGAGGTAAATTGGCAGGCGATCGCCCACGGCTCCGAAACCATTGTAATATACATGGGAATTCACAATTTACCATACATCATCGGCCAGTTGACAGCAGCCGAATTGAGTGCCGAAACGCCGATAGCTTTGGTGCGTTGGGGAACGCGACCGGAACAGGAAGAATTGATCGGAACTTTGGCTACAATTGTAGAGCAAGTTGAGACGACTGGATTTGCAGCACCGGCGATCGCGGTAATCGGAAATGTCGTCAATTTGCACGGTATATTGTCGGGATGTCGGCCTGTTCATCAGACGGTAGAATCAACAAATTAGCACTTGGTTGAAAACAGCTAATATTTCCTTAGCGTCAGGTGCTTCGTCATTTACGATCTGCAAGTTTTCTCGCATATTTCATCGCGATGCACCCTACCAATTAGCAAGTTGTATTCAACATTTCATCGCGACTAAACCTAGAGATTAATTTGAAAAATCGGTTATATGGGTTATAATTTACGTTGATATCCATCTCCTATTTCACTAACTTTTTTGGCAACCGCAATTTTATAAGTGTCTCCGATCGCATCTTTGGCGATCGCCTCCAGATTGCTATTGGTCAAATCCCCCGGTTGATAGATGCGTTGGTAATAGGTAATGGGTAATAGGTAATTGCTAATAGGTAATTAGTAATGCCCTATACCCACCTAACTGAGAAAAGCTATAGTACCAAAGTGACGATTTTACAAATAAACCCGGTTTCTTAACACTCGCGCATAAGTCCTATCACAATCAGCAATCCAAGTATTTCTTCGCAGCTTGAAAACCATGTTGGTCAGCAATCCGCAGGGCTTTATTCCACATATCCTGTCTTTTTCTCGCTATTCCCTTCTGATGCTTAGCAAGATTGCTCGGACTTGCATTGCTGTTGTGTACCAGCTTCAAAACAGCGGCATTAAGACACTGTTTTAGCTCTTTTTCTTGAGCCGAACTGAGTTCCCCTTCCAACTCCCTGTCTTCAGGCAACATCTCGTGCTGATAGCGCTGATTGATAGCACGCGATCGACGCAGTGCTTGGTTAGCTTGCTGGGGACTACTCAGAACCCCGTAGGTGTGTTTTGCGAGCGATCGTACAGCCGTTTGTGGTGTCACCGGAACTCCCTGAGCGCGTTGCTGATTAATGCTGGCTGCGGTGCGACGAACTATAGTAGGAAGTGTTTGTACTAACGGACGGGTACTAGGGCTGCGTCGCAAGTTTTTCGTAGCAGCAGCTAACCCACTAATTAAATTAGGAGCAGCACGCATAATCGCAGGAGCAACTTGAGGAATAAGCTGTGCAGCCAGTGGCAGTAATGCCCCAATAAAAGCTTCTGCCTCAGCTTCGCTTTCTGCCGTAGCTGCCGCGTATCCCAGGTGTTCCATCAGCCCATCGGTATAGTGCTGCTGGTTGTGCTGTATTTCCCCTGCCATTTCCAACTCGAACTCAAACTCATTATCCTTGGGCAAAAGACTCGCGAGTCCTCCACCTAAAGCCGCTCCCAAAGATTGCCCCATAACTGCTGATGCTGCTGGGCCAACACGCAATTTTCTGCCAGCCACCGCTCCCAAAGCCGCACCTGCCGCAGGCAATCCTTGTACCAGAACCTCTCTCGCACTGTTGGTGGCTATCTTCTTCCACCCTGGATTTGGGGCGGGCGGCGACTTCCCATCTCCACCTTCAAACTCTCCTTGTAATTGGCTTTCCCATTCGTTTTCAAATTCATATTCCCCTGCTAATAAAGATTCGAGTTCGTATTCAGACATAGTTCCGTACATCGTCATTGCTCCTAGTTTTTAGTTGTTAGTTTTTTCGTCCTTTTTCTGTTTCCCAAAGCGGACACCGAAGCAGTGTCGCGAATACCTGGGAATGGTTGTGCAAACCTAAATCCGGCGGAAATAATCCCTCAATTCTTTTAGTCTGCGGAAGCCGAATTCCTGTGGCAAGAAGCGGTTTCAACCGCCGAAAAATAGAGGAGGTAAATTTAAATTTCCACTTTAACCAGGTTCCGCACTTCTCAAACCTCTCCCACCATTGCGACGCGAATCAAGCGGCACAACTCGCTGCGTATGACCCCGAAAAGCTATGCCCAAAGTTTCAGCACTGGTCAGCCATTCTTCGGCATTATCTGCAATTTCTCGCAGCAAAGCTTCAAACTCAGCACGCGATGTTTTGAGGATGTGTTTGTGCGCCAACCAGCGAATCAGTTCTCGTCCAGAAACAGCCATCCGGTGACGCTGAGAAGCATCGACATTTTCCTTGAAATAACGCAGCATTACTTCTTCCACAACATCCCAAGCATTGTCTGCACCAAACAGTTTTCTCACATCTTCAGCATTGAGAATTGTGAATGCTTCTTCCAGCAATTGCAGCACTTCAATCCGAAAGACATTGACGTGTCCGTAGGAAGACCATTTCAAGTTATTTCGCAAATCTAAACCCGCTCGCCTGACGGTAGCAATACTGCCAAAACTGGGGTCAAAAGCTCGATCGCGAATCACATCTGAGATCCGTTTATCGCGCCAAAATTCGGCTACATTATTGATGAATTGCGTGAATAACGGGTGAAATTTAGTGTTAGGTTGAGCGCTGGGCATCAGTTCGACAGGAGTATATCCCAATACCCGTCGATAGGTTTGCATCCGTTGTTTTTGGGTATAGCGCAAAACGCTACGGCGATCGAACCGATACAAACCGTAAGCACCATCACCAGTCGATAATCTCACAGTACCAGCATTGAATAATTCTTGCAGTTTCCAAACAGAGCGAAAAACCCCTAATTTCTCGTGCTGATAGAGATAGTAAAGGTCAGCAACTGCTAGAATTCGTTCGGAAGCAACTTGCTCGTCGTAGTCTTCAACTTTTTCGGGCAAGCGAGTTGAACTGACTTTAGTGGCGGCATCTTTGCCAATACCGATTAATTCGGCTAAACCACCATCTGGCGGCGCTTGAATTTGGCTATCGGCAGCTACCAGTTGCGAAACTATGGTCTCGATTTGCTGAGTTAAAGCATCGGCTAGCTGTGGGTTTTGGATCAACTGAGGGGCGAGTTTTTCAGTGAGAGTTTCCCTCAGAGCAGCAATGCGATCGTATAAACTTTGATTGTCTCCAGTCGTGGACATAATTGAGTCTCCTAGCTGAAAGTTTCAGGCGAGTTGCTGTTAATTTGCGAACACACTCCCAGCGGAGTGTTTGTGAGCTAAAATTTTTTATGACAGAAGTTATCTGCCTGGTAGGCTATTTGTTTCACCACTATTTAGCGCCAAAATGTCATCCCGGTCGTCGATAAAGTAAGGCGGTATAGGTGAAATTAAGGCTGATGCTAATCGTTTGACTTGATAAATTTGGAATGCCAAATCGCGCAGGGAACGCAGGACACCTGCCCGATTGAAAGCAGTGTTGCGAAGGGGAATATAAGAAGCAGCTTGCACCAAAATCATCAGTCTTTCTGCCGTTTCGGCAATGGTTTTGGCAATGCCTAACTTGCCACCATCTTTAGCAATTGCCGGCCATTCTTTAGTCGCCGCCAGCAAAGCCCATGAGAGCAATGATTCCACTGTCATTGGTGGGACTAATTGTCTGACTTGGGAAATGGGGTATCCAGTACCATCCGGCAGCAGGAAAGCAATCTCACCACTATCCAATTTTTCATCTCTTGCCTTGGTGAAATCAAGCCATACTGCCTGTCTTTCCGCAGGACCGAGGAAGACTAGATCCATAATCCGATAAACTTCTTGAACTGATTCTGCAACCACTGACAAAGCTTGCGACAATAGCACCAGTTGTGGCCCGACAAAAGCACCAGCACCAGAATTATTGATATAAGCATTCCAGCTAGATCTCAGAGAAGCAATGTAATCTCTGATAATCAAAAAGTTGCTGTAATTTTGTTCTTCATCGACGGTGTTAATGCGCGATCGAGTCAGCCCAAACATATCAGCTAAATCTTTAAGCTGTCCTGCAACTATTTCCGGTTCATTAGGATTAACATCGCCAATTAACAATTGGAATAAGCTTTCAACTCGCTGAGCGCGAGGCCCGCCTTGAGTTCCCATTTCGTTGACTAATTCAGTGATTTCAGTGCGCACAATTGAGCGAGTAGCTTCAAGATTTTGCCCATCGGCATTTGTATCTAGTGGATAGAGTTTGTTCAGTAGCGGCAGCATTTCATTGAAAGCAGCTTTGGCGCGGTGATAAAGGCTAGCTTGCGCTCCCGTTAGCATACCACCGAGTTCAGTTTGTACGGTGGCATAAGCACGAGGAGTCCATACATAATCAGTGCGCCCGTTACTTTCTTGAGGTGCAAAAGCTTGTGTTATAGAAGCGCGCAACATTTGTGCATCTCCTACCTTAAGATTGCGGCCTAAAACTTCACTAAAAGCACTATCTACCATCTGCTGCAACGAGCCACCTTGACTATCAATAACAGCATAAGAATTGCGAATCCCAGAGCTAGAAACTTGGTCTAAAGTTGGCAAAATATCCACCACTGTATCTTCGGTAATTCTTCGATTTTCGATGATTTGGCGTTGAGTAATTTGGTCAATTAGTTCTTCAATTCTGAGTGTTTCAATGCTGTATTCACTGGGATTATTTGTGTCTACGAACAGAGGTACTGAACTAGAAAAAAAACCTCCCGGTGTTGGCAGAACAATCGCAATATTGGAAGTCCTGCCGTTGTCGCTAATGCCAACAAGTTCTCGGCCGCGAAATACTTGGAAGAAAAGTTCGATTCTAGTTTCAGATTCTAGGGGTTCTGGCCGATAATTTTCGTCTGTAAACTCGATCTCGAAAAACCCTCTGGAGTCTGTTTTTCCGCTGCCTAGGCGATCGTCAAATTTCAAGTCTTTGTCCCAAGCTTCGACTCTTAAACCTGCTTCTGGGGCAGATTGAGTTGTTGGTGTTGGTGTTGGTATTTGTGTTGGAACATTTGTGATTACTTGTCCCCGAATGCGATAAGTTGTCATTCTCATTTCTCCTGTTTGGTAATTGGTCATTAGTTATTAGTCATTGGTCATTAGTCATGGGCATCAATGTCAATAAAGGGTTTTTTCGTCAGGCGGGTTTATTTAATCTGTTTGCAACCTTTAAGAGTGCTGGTGAACCCGCCCCTACAGGCTATTAAGAATGATGCAAGATATCACTTAATCCCTCTACTATTGACTACTAACTGTTGACTATTGACTATTGACTAAAAACTATCTGCGTGCCAAAGCTTTGTAGAAGTTGTCGGTAATTACTCCCGGTTCTGCTAACTTTTTATCTAAGGCCCACCTAGAGGCAGGAATTAAGAACCGTTCGGGAATAATTCCGGGGTCATTTCCTTTGGCTAAACGCTCGCCTGCTTCTTCAATCATTCGCTGGTGGTGTGGCTTAAATCCAGTTACTTCAGCTAGGGTTTTACCGCCTAGTTGTTGGTATTGGGTAAAGCAAATAGTGTCTACTACCAGTTGATTTGCTTGACTGAATGTTGATAGTAATTCTGAGGGAAGATTCCCGGCGCGGGGATTGGGATAAATGCGCTGCCACATCTGGCTATATCTGTCAGCTTCTTCGGGAAATCCCATGCGCTTCAGCAATTCAATGCTGATGAATACTCGCAGATAAGGAACAGGATGTGGCGCACCAGCATGGAAGTACAAAGTAGATTGAGTCGATCGCGCAGCAATATCCATTAGCGATGCTACAATTCCAGGCCCACCTAGCAGCAAACCAGACATATCGGCAAAGGTTTCACTATGCCAGTTAGTCCAAGTTGTGGCAACCATTCGGCTCATTCCAGCTTTGAGCAAACGCTGGGCGATCGCCCTGGGAATAGCCTGTCGCAAGTTCAAATCTGTTTGTAAATTATGCGAAACTTCATGCAAAACTGCTCCCAATGTCCAAGGATTAATCAAGCGGTGATATGGTAATTGAATTAACGGAAATGGATTGATTTGCTGTCCGAGTTTGCTGAGAGGAATCCCGCGCCTAAATGTCGCTGGTGAAAATCCTGTTTTCATGTACGAAAATGGTGCGGGTGCGGGAATTGATTGGGCAATTCCCAATCCCATATAAACGTCTTGATAGCAGTCAAGGGCAATGCGATCGCAACCCAGTAACCAATTACCAAATTTACTCTGTCTTTGTCCGAACAACTCGAAATAAAAATCCCAAATTTGTTCGATCGCTCTTACCCAATCGTGAGCACGATCTTTGCGAGACATCAGTTGTTGCAGGTGTTTGGTATCCGGTTCGCGGATGGCTATTTCTGCGATATTCCCGACTTTTTTCGACATATCCATCAATTGCACTCTCAGGGAACTAATTAGCTCATTAACAGCATCGATGTGAGCGTCAGAAGGACTAGCCGGATCTGTACCAAACTCGTCGTGTTGGAAGGGACGCAAAGCAGCAGCGTGTCTGGTAACATTGAGGGCTTGTACTCTCAGCCAAGGTTTTAAACTAGGCAATTTTATTTGTGATTTAAGTGCAGAGTTATTGTGTTCAAAACCATTCAAAATCTTCAATTCATAGGCATCCTCATCTGTTTCTAAATCTGTTAATGTTTCTAACAGTCCGTTCATATTTTTTATCCCCAAGCATGAACCAGATATAGCCGAAGGAAAAATGAATAATTAAGCATGAAGTATGCTTTTAATAAATTGGACAGAGCGCTAGGGAAACTCAACATCATCAATTTAAAAGTTATTGATCTAATTTTAAAGTTCTTATGTTGAGTTTCGTTACTTCAACCAAACCTAATTTAAGCGCAGCGGCATTTCCCATTAATTTTCGGCTGCAATTGATGTTGCACTTTATGGGATTTTTTCATTACTGTGTTAACTTTTTTGGGGTTGTCTAAGACTTTAGCTGTATTAGCTGCTAGTGCCCTCACAGCAGTTTTTTGTGAGAGTGGTTTGCCTTGTGCTACTTGATGAGCTAGGGTCTTGACAGTTCCTTTCAAAACTTCTGGAACAGTCTGCAAAAGTTGGCGCGTACTGGGGCTGTTGTACAGAGCACGACCCATTTTTGCTACTCCTTGAATTAGCTGGGGAGCGACAGCAGAAATTGCTTTAGCCGCTGAGGGAATCAATCGTGTTGCCATCGGCACTAAGGCTCCTAAAAAAGCTTCTGATTCGGCTTCACTTTCGCTGTGAGCTGCTCTGTAAGCCAGATTTTCCATGATCATTTCGTACTCGCTCATGGAACTAGATCGCGAACTAGAACTAGAAGGAGATTCAAATTCGGACTCAAATTCGTATTCGTACTCATACTCGCCTTCGCCTAGTCCGATCGCACTTCCCAATCCCTGTAGCAAATTGCCGATAAAAGGATCGCCTTCGTATTCGCTTTCGTACTGGCCTTCGTACTCCCCTTCGTACTCGAATTCAAACTCTCGCTGCCGATTTCTCCGTCGCCCTCCAATTAAGCCACCAATGGCCTTAATTGCCATCGGAGCAGCTTTGGCGAGCAAGGGGACTAAGAAAGGTAAAAATTCCTCGCTTTCGTACTCGCTGGCGAATTCGCATTCATATTCGCGATCGAGATTGGTTTCTAATTCGTATTCAAACATTTTTTCACCTCTGTTTCTGTGTGTTGGCAACTCCAACTGCTCTTACTCGTAAACGGGCTGTCTTCTGCGCTTCTGTGTTTTTGCAGGTAATGGTTTGTTAACTTTGCTAGCAGCGCCGGACGATCGCATTAAAGTCTTGGCACAAGTCATGGGATTTCCTAATACCTTGCGGGTTTCAGCAGCCATGACGCGAGCGGCTGTTTGCGGTGCGATGGGTTTTCCTTGAGCTGCTTGCCGCGCTAGGGTATTGCTAGCTCTGGCAACAATCGTGGGTACTGTTTTTACCAGTGGGCGAGTGGCCGGAGATTTGCGCAAAGTCCGGGTTAATGTGGCCGCACCCTTGACTAATTTGGGCGAAATTTGCCGCATTGAATGGGATTTAATCGGGATAATTCGAGCAGTAAAAGCACCTGTATAGGCTTCTGCTTCTGCTTCGCTTTGTACCTGACTTGCCATGGCTGCGAGTGCTTCTGCTAAGGCTTCCGGCTGCGGTGCAGATTCGGATTCGTACTCGCTCTCAAATTCACCTTCAAACTCGTATTCGCTCTCATATTCGTATTCGCTTTCGCGCGCAAGTTGACCTGCGATCGCCCCTACTGCTTGACCCACACCGGGCCCACCAATCGCAGTACCCACAGCTCGAGCTGCGATGGGTGCAACTTGTTTGAGTATGGGAGCTAATTTGCGAGCAAATCCACGAATTTTTTTGAAGAAAGCTTCACTTTCATATTCATTTTCGTACTCATACTCGCCTTCACCCATTCCTCCCAATACGCCACCACTTCCTTGCATCAGGCTACCAAAAAACTCTTCGCCCTCGTATTCGCTTTCGTATTCGTAATTTCCTTCGCCCTCGAATTCGTTTTCAAATTCGCGTTCCAATTCGTGTTGCATTGTTTCTCCATCTAGCATTGCGTGACCCCTTGTTTGCATTTATTTCTTAGGTATAACCCTGAAGAAAATGCCTTGTCAGTCACTTTTTTGAGTGACACTCCAATGAGTGTCACTCATTTTACAGAGAGGGCGATCGCCATTTCGCGAGCGGTAAAAGGACTTATAGCCGAAGACAGAAGTAAGTAAACCGATCGATAGGCAGATCCCGGACTCTCTTTTGCAGCCCGACAGATTCATCAGTGCGTCCGTGGCGATCGCGAAATTCAATTGCTTTAAAATTGCACAAAAAAATGCACCCACTCCCGAAGGAAATAGGTGCTGGTAAAATGACCTAAAAACTCAAAACTCTATTTGCTGGGAGTGAAGACAGAAGTAAGTCCTAAAACCCTAAAGGTTTCAGCTTGAGGTACCACTACAAGTTGCTACAATTTGCTTGAGAATTCGGTCTAACGCCTTGGGGTTATCCAGATTCACCGCTTGTAGCAGGCCCGAATCCACCAGTGCGGGGGCCCGATCGTCTTCCACCGTTCCATTCAACGCCGCCACCAAAATATCTGCCGTTCGTCCACTGCCTGCGATCGCCACGATCGGGTGTTTTGCCTTCACGCTCTCCTGTGCATCTTTCCAAGTAATTTCTCCGCCATTCACCAACACCGTCACCGAGGGGCAAAAGCCAGATAAGGTGCGGGCAATCTGTGCGATCCACGCCGACTCATCCCCCCATTGCGAACCCGGAACCAGAACAAAATGGGTGTGATGGGGTTCTAAGGCACAGGCATCTTCTGCTGGAGGTGGCTGATTCGGTAATGTTGCCAAACCGACGGCGGTAACGCCAATCAGAGGAAAAGTGCCACCCGTTTGGTAACGAGCCTCCCCCATCATTTGCATAATACCCGCATCGGTTCCGCCATCGAGGACGTAGGCATTTAAGGACTCGGCGAGAGGAGCTAGGACTGTTAGAAAGAGCGATCGCAACCGTTCCCGATCGACTTCGCTGAGTTTACTGGCACCGCCCACCACCACGATGACCGGACGCGGACTAGAGAGTCCCAGTTGCTCTAGAGTTAAGGTCAGGTCGGCATTGGCTTGAGGATAGAGAGCTGTTGCCGTCAGACCGTTGGCAAATTCGATCGAGAAAGATTCTTGCATGAACAAAAAATACAACTCAGGATAGGAGAATCGCTTCCGGGGACATAGTGTTATTATGTCCTGAAAAGAAGGTCTATTGCTTCAATCCAGCCTTATCGTCTTGCCGTCCGGACTAAATGCCACTGATTTGACCCCACCCTCATGCCCGCAGCACCGTGACTTTATTCCCTTTCCGGTCCATTGGTAACAAGTTAGAAGGAAGTAGATTTTGTCAATACCCCTTTATGTAGAAATATAATTGAATAATAATGATAATCAAACAAGGGGTAAGGGTGGGAGAGTCCCCGACGGCGGACTCTCCCACCGGCAGTGATTATCATTATTAATAAGTTGTTCGCTGACTCTAGTCGCGGGCGATCGATAAGAGTCGCGGGCGATCGATAAGAGTCGCAGGCGATCGATAAGAGTCGCAGGCGATCGATAAGAGTCGCGGGCGATCGATAAGAGTCGCGGGCGATCGATAAGAGTCGCGGGCGATCGATAAGAGTCGCAGGCGATCGATAAGAGTCGCGGGCGATCGATAAGAGTCGCAGGCGATCGATAAGAGTCGCAGGCGATCGATAAGAGTCGCGGGCGATCGATAAGAGTCGCGGGCGATCGATAAGAGTCGCGGGCGTTGGTATGATCAAACGATATAATTGACAAATAATTGAGCGATTGTGTAGGTCAGTAAATATGGCTAAAAGTCAAAAAACCAACCGTGACCACGCCAAAAAAACCACAAGACCGATGGTGGAAGATGAGGCAATCGCCTCGCAACTATCTGCATTATTAACACCAGCCATCACCTCACAAGAAAATTACTACCGTCAACTGGGTTTACGAGGTAGAATTCTCAACTTACCGTTGATGGTAGCAGCAGTATTAACCTTGCTATGGCGAGACGTAGCTGGAGTGACAGAACTCACAAGAATGCTAGCAAGAGAAGGTTTTTTGTGGTGCGGACCCACAACAGTCACTCAACAAGCAATGTCTCAAAGATTTTTAAGTTTTCCTGCCACTTTATTTGAAGGAGTCTTCAAAAATTTATTACCAAGTTTAAGAACTGCTTGGTATCAGAGAAACCAAAGACCTCTACCAGAAAGCATTCAATTTGCCTTGACTAAATTTTCCCGAATTTGGATAGTGGATAGCTCAACACTCGAAGCATTATTTTGTAAGCTCAAAAGCCTGGAAGATATACCCAAAGGGCAGTTGGCAGGAAAAATGGCAACAGTCATAGATTTAATGACCAGGCTTCCTGCCGAGATTTGGTTTTTGGAAAATCCCAGAGCTTCTGATGTTAAGCTTGAAGAAAATATTCTGCAATTAGTCCCAACTCAAACCTTACTTTTACTGGATAGAGGATTTTATCATTTTAGTTTTTGGCTCAAATTAATTGAACGAGATATCCACTTAATTACTCGTTTGAAAAAAGGAGCATCAATTAAAGTAGAGCAAGTATATACCAAGAGTTACGAACTCCGAGATAGTCGGATACGGCTAGGCTCAGGAACTTCAAAAACTCCATTTATTACCTTACGTTTGATTGAAGTTCGTTCCGGTAAAATTTGGCATTCTTATTTGACAAGCGTACTAGATCCTCATGTATTACCTCCCTACGTCGTCGCAGATTTATATCGCAGGCGCTGGAGGATTGAAGATGCTTTTAATACCGTAAAAAGGCTTTTGGGATTAAGTTATTTGTGGACAGGTTCTCTCAACGGCATCCAGCTTCAAATTTGGGGGACTTGGATATTTTATGCACTCTTGGTTGATTTAGGTGATGCCGTTGCTGACCAACTCTCTTTACCAATAGATTCGATTTCATTAGAAATGATTTACCGGGGTCTTTACCATTTTTATGTGGCTCATCAAAAAGGTAAGGCAACTGACTTGATCGAGTATTTCGCCGCGCCCGAAAACCAAGATTTAGGTATTGTTAAATCTCAACGAAAGCCCAATGTTAAGTTAATTGTTTCACCTTTCCCTGATCGACAGCGAGGCAATCACCAATTTTTCTTTGATGCCTCTTCTGAAATCCCCTTGACAACTGGCATACAGGCTTAACTTGTTACCAATGATGCTTGGGGCATGATTATACATCTCCATAAATTACAGATAAGTCTAAGCACGATAAGGGTTTCAGATTCATTTTTGGAGATGTCTATTGGTTCATTTCGACCGATCGCGAGATTTACTTTAGCAATTGCTCAACTCGCTTGTACACAAGAGCGAGTTTTTTAGTGCAATAATAACAACAATTGCTATTCCCTGTTATTAAAGCGAAAATGGAATAGCCCAAATTACAGGAGGACTCAGGCATGAACGTGTCTTTGACACCGGAGTTAGAGCAGTATGTCCAGGAGAAAGTCTCAAGCGGACTGTATTATTCTGCTAGCGAGGTAATCCGTGAAGGGTTGCGCCTGCTGAAAGAACGGGAACAATTCCAACAAACTCGCTTACAGGAATTGCGGCAGGAAATTCAGGTAGGGCTAGACAGTGGTGAAGCAACTCCGCTGGATATGTCAGCAATCAAGGCCGCATCGCGGCAGCGCCGACAGAGGAAACCTCAGTAATGGCAACGATCGTTTTTCTTAAAAGACATTTGTACCGACTTCGTAGAATTGCCCAGTGCTGAGAGCCGTTAGGCAACTTTCATAAAGCTGCCCCCTCCATTTAGAGGGGGTAATTTTTACTGAACAAAATCGCTCACAGGAATGAAGTTGCAGGAACTAGATGCGATTTAAATTGGAATTGTTTACCACATAAAATAACAAAAACCATGCACAATTCATGGACTGAACCTAATTCTGGCTATAGCAAATCGGGTTACGAGTCCGAACCTGATTTGACAGTTGGTTACTCATCATCCACAGAAGTTCGTCAAGGTAATTTTGACAACGCTTACCAAGAAAATGTCTATGACTTGTCCAACCTAGCAGATACTCCTTGGACAGATTCAGCAGTCCGCCCGAATCCACAGTTGGAGCTGGAGCTTGATTAAAGAAATGTAGTCCTGGACGCATCAACCTAAAAAACCCGGTTTGTTGTTCTCATTCTCAACCTAAAATGACGAACTTACCCTCAAAAACCGGGTTTTTGGGTAAGTCCTAAAATGGAGAGGGGAGAGCAGGAAAGGGAGAGAGGGATAGGGAGGTTTAGCTGATTGGTTATTTCTGCAAGGCTGCTCTAATTTTCCTAATCTTTTAAACACAGTAAAAATGTTTTCTAAACCAGAAACAATAGAGCAGCTTTTTAACCTGATTTGAGTTAACATCAATAGGATTCCCATGAACAGTCCAAAGCAGTTAATAAAATTAAGCCAGGTAGAATCGGCTTTAATAGCTGCCAGTACACTTTGCCTAATTTTTGCTTTCATCTGCATTATTTTCTTAAGCTTTCCATCAATGGCTAGCGCTAGTTCCTTACCTACTAAAATTTGGGAAAAAGAACAATCTAGAGTTTTGCTGCCAGATTGGAGCCAGATTACCTTCAATTCCCTACCAGCCGTTGCTAGTTCTGGAAGTTCTGGCGGTCGAAGCTGGCAAGCTGGCACTTCTCTTGACAACATCTTGAAGCTGGGGGACATTAACGATGTAAAACCTGAAATTCTGTCTTTGCAAGCAATTGAACAATTGGCACTAGGGGATATCAATTTAGAGAATATCAGCTTGTCAGCATTTCCCTTAGCTGGTAAGCAAACTGTCGGTCACTTGGCTGAAATTGTTCCCAATCTTAGCCAATTTCAATTGAGCGATGTCCCTCCAATTGCTTCTTTATCTTCTCAAATAGCCGCAGTGAACCCTAACATCAACCAATTACCAATTGGTCAAGCTATCAAACAAGTACCGCAACTAGCGCAGGCAAAACTTAACCAAATTGACCTATCTGAGTTTGCGCTCGCCCAAATCCCCAACCTTAATAGCGTAAATTTAGAACAGTTCTCTGGCTGGTCAGAGGAACTCATCAGCAATATTCCCCTGCTGAGTCAAGTCCCGCTTTCTAGCTTTCCGGTTCCTATTGCGTCTATTGGCAGCACAATCATGCGAATTGACACGATTTACAGTCGGTACGAAAGCAAACGCAATAACACAATTTCCGGTTCTGATGTAGAAGGATTTGCGGTAGCGTGCGAGAATGATTGCGCTTATATCGAACTCGACGACATGGAAAACGCCGGTCGCCGCGCCACAGGGCCGCTAGAAGGCAAGCAGTGGATTAGCGGCAAATATCAGGAAGTGCGAGGCGGTTCTGGCTGTTTGACAGGTTGGGAACCGACGGGCCGGCATCCTTTTGGAGAAGTGTTTAAAGTAGTGGTAATGGAACCGTCAGAAACCAGCGATACTGTTGACACTGCCCTGTACTTCAGGTTTAGTTTGCCCTGCGGCAAATCGCCTTACATTATTGGCCCGGTTCCGTTTCTCAGTTACAGCGTTAATTCGTCTATGTTTGTCGGTCGATTAGAGGGCGGTTCTTCTAACAGTATTTCGCGTTCAAAAGGTGTCGCATCTGAAACAAAACCTTCAAAGCCGCTGAGTTCCAATCAAGCTAAAAAAAACCCTTTACCAACTCAGCCTCTACCTGAATCCAAGCGAGAGTGCGCGCATCCCGCAACTTACGTTAGCGGTGTGGATGCGGCTTTATTAGGAGAGGCGATAGCCAATTTGGAAAGTGCAAGCAGCGGCGACTACGAAGCTATTGGCGAAATGGTTTGTACCGAAGGATCTGGCAACTGCGGGCGGGCGATCGGTCTTTATTTGCGGTCTGAGAGCAAGAATTATTCGAGTATCAGCCACCTGCTTACGATCCGATTTAATCGAAACTGACTCAATTTTTTAATTGTTAGTGAGTTATGTTATTAATATAAAACCAACGGAGGAAAATTTCTGATGTCTAACTACGGAAATTACGGTGAGGGTTTTTATGCTGGGCCACGCCAAGACTTGATAGCACGTTTGCAAGAACTGGTTCGGCTTTATCCTGGAGGGATTGGCATTATCAAAGAGCTGATTCAGAATGCCGATGATGCTGGAGCCACAGTCATACGATTTACTTTCGATTGGCGAAACCACTCAATTGATGAGCTTCCTCTGGCTAAAATGACTGAGCTAATGGGACCAGCACTCTTAGTTTATAATGATAAAGTTTTCAATGAGCAAGATTTTAAAGGAATCCAAGAAATAGGCATTGGTGGTAAACGAGACGGAGAAAACTTGTGGAAGACCGGAAAGTTTGGTTTAGGATTTAATTCAGTCTACAATATAACAGATTATCCAAGCTTTGTTTCCGGTGACAGGATTATTTTCTTCGATCCCCATTGTTCGATTTTAGGTAAACTCGGTGAAGGCTGGCCTCTTCAAAGGGAAAACACTAAGTTTTATCCTAATTTTTTGGAACTTTATAAAATAGGTTTACCACCTGGATTGGATGACTTTAACAATACAATTTTTCGTTTTCCGTTACGGACAGCGGAACACGCCAGTCGCAGCGAAATTTCAGCAAAAGTTTTTGATAAATCACAAGTAAAGGAGCTTTTAGATAAACTTATCGAAGATGGTGAAGAAAATTTTATATTTCTCAAAAATCTTGAGGAACTTCAGGTTTATCAAATTGCTGAAAATGGCGATGGTTCTATTGAAGAACTCCTCAGCATCACCACTAAAAATAGTGAAGAAGTGCGAAACGAGCGACAAAAATTGCTTTCGGTGGTGCAACATAAGCCTGAAAACCTGCTACAACTATGCCACACCGCTCCGCAATCCCTACCGTCAGTATCTTATCTTCATAAAATTGAAGTCAATAACCAAGGAAAGCCTACAACTTCGACTTGGAGAGTGTCTAGCCTCATTAGGATCGATCAAGGTGGAGAACTGATTGGTGTAATGAATAAAATATTTTCCAGCAAGCAAAAGGATAAAGCCATACCTTGGGGGGGTGCTGCTGCTTGTATTGCCAGTTCCAAGAGTGATTTAGTTACTAAATCTTTAAAAGGAAATATTTACTGTTTTCTACCACTTCCACAGCAAGAAAATGAGACGGGTTTACATATTCATATCAATGGATATTTCGATTTGGATAGTTCCCGGCGACACCTGCTTATCGACGCTCAAGACTATGAACTCCAAACTACATGGAATCGTCTATTGACTAACCATGTCTTATCTTATGCTTGTGCAAATTTGATTACTAGCTTGGTTCAGGATGTCGGCGAAAACAAGCCAGACGATTACTATAGTTTGTGGCCAGTAAGCAGTGATAAGCTACCTAAGCCACTTAAAGAACTACCTAATCATATAGTGAAGCTCTTACACGAGAGAGAGGTTATTAGTACAACGGGAAAGAAAAAATGGCGCAAAATCTCGGATGTCTATGTACTTCCTGAAAAGGCGAGAGATTTAATGGAGCCTTTGTGTGCGGAGGGACTTACTTTCCCCGACCCACCCTTATCAACAGAAATCACAAAAGCTTTTAAAATCGTTAAATTAAACCCTGTAGAGCTAAGACCCGCTGATTTGCGTAAGCTTTTGAAGATTACAACTCCTCTTGGCGTTGCTCTATCGCAAGCACCAAAACCGTGCTTGCGAAAGCGGGATTGGATTATAAATCTACTTCGCTACTGCCTTCAAGATAAAGACTATAAAGATTTGAAAGGTCTACCCTTGGCAATTCTTGCTGATGGGACTCTGCAAGCATTTGACTATAACGCGCCAGGATTTATTTACCTAGCTGATAAGAAGGAGAGAGAGATTTTTGTTAATCAATTAGAATGGTTTTTACATCCTGATTTGCAAAAGGAATTTTCTGATATTGAAGAAATTCCTGAAATTAACCTTCTCAAGATGAATCCAGCAGAGGTAGTAAAAAGGCTAAGTGTAATTTTTGGAAAAGGACAAATAGGAGGATGCCGATGGCAACCGGATGGAAATACTCTTCCCAATGCGAACTGGCTTACTCAAGTTTACTGCTACTTTACTCAAAGTTCTTTCTCATCTACGCTATTCGAGCAGCTTAAAGATTCTCCGATCGTTCCAGGCAGTGATGGCAAGCTCCACCAAGCTAGTCGCTCTCAATCTCCTTTACTTTGCGATAATAACATTGAATCAGAAACTAGAGAGGCTCTAAAAGCTTTTGGTATTCTTTTCATTGAAGCTCCCGAAGCTTTAAAACAAGCTATTGAGGGTTTTTTCTCTAAAAAACCTACTCAACCCTTAATTACGCTTTTAAGTCCCATTAAAGTTATAGAGAATTTACATAGTCAATATTCTGAAAATTTTCAAAATATACCTGTTCTTGCTGTGGAAAAATATACGAGTTTGCTAGACTTCCTTACTCACCCTGATTGGGTAAAAAAATATACAGAAGAAATTTTAGATAAGTTGTGTGAATTGAAAATTTTTATCACAAGTTCAGGTGAGATTGTAACTTTAAGTGACTCCAGTATCTATATTCCTGGGGACTATAAACCACCAACTTTTGCTGGTAATTTACTTTTACTACAACTGGGTACGAATCGACAATGGAAACCCCTACTTGACCGCTTACCAGTAGCAACTGTCAATCGAGCCAGCTTGATCAAAAAATTTCTGAGTGAATACGAAAGACTTAACACTAATCAACAATTAGAAATTCTTGCATGGATTCGAGATGAGTTAGACAAAGCACAAACTGATTTGATTAAGGAAGGCAAAAATTATGACGATCTCATGGAATCACTTTCCCAAGCGACTTTGGTACACTGCACAAATAGTGAATTACGCTCCGCTAGCCAAGTTTACGATCCCAACAACGAAGTTGTGTGCCATCTCTTCAAAGATATATTATCTATTCCAGATATTGGAGGCGTTTACTCCGATGAGCCTAAGCGTTGGCTTGGATTCTTCAAAAACTTAGGGATGAAGAACCCCAATACTACAGACTCGATTTGTAAACTGATACTTCCTGAATATGAGAATCTTAGTGAGACGAAACAGGTAGAAGCATTAGAGTGGATTCGCGAGCACATTAAAATTGCTGAATCTGAGCTAAAAAGGCAAGGTGCAAATTTTGATATTATCAAACAAAAAATTGCTAATAAAGCTCTAGTGCGCTGTACAGATGGTAATTTGCATCCAGCAAACTCTATATATGACCCCACTAGCTCGATAGTCCAAGACATTCTGGGTGAGAGAGTATTCTACCCCAATATCGAGGCAGTTTATTCCAATAATCATGAGAAATGGCTAGATTTTTTTAGAACCCTAGGAATGGCTGATACTCCCAGTGCTAAAGACTTTTTAGATTATATCAGAAGTCTTGGAGAAAAAGCGTATAAGAATAAAAACCCCAATCTAGTTGCTCGTGAATGCGCTAAAGTCTTCAAGCACCTTGTAGAACAGTGGGATAGTTTAAAAGATCAAGCAACTTATGGTAATAAACCTTTGAATAGTTGGCTGAAGTCTGAACGATGGCTGCCTGTGCTACAAAGTCCTGAAGAACTACAGCAATACCCGGCTGCGATGACACCTGAAATAAGACTGTACTGTCCTAGCGAAGTTGCATTTACTGAAGATGCTTACCAAGTTGCTAGCCAAAGACCTTTATTTAAAGGTCAATGTAAAAGAGAAGTAGGACAAGCGCTCGGATTTAAGCCAGTCGAGGCTAAGGAAGTCGTCGCTCATTTTGAGAAACTTATTGTTTTCTTTGAACAAGAAGGTGTATCAGACAGTAACAGCGTTGCCTTTAACAAATCACTTCTAAAAATTTATGAGTATTTTTATATAATTTTTATCAAAGGTAGTGCAGATGGAGCATGGGTTAAGCAGTGGTGCAAAAATCGCCCATGCTTGTGGGACAACAATAAATTATGGAAAGCTGAACACGCATTTCAACAACCAGTACCTTTCGGTAAACGCCGAATTATTATGAGTAAAAACTCGCCTATTCGCGAAGTATATGAATTTTTAGGGTTGAAGCGATCGCCTTCGACAAACGATTACTTAGATTTTTTGGAAGAAATCAGGAAGGATTATGGTGACCAGCCTTTAAATGAGGAAGATGCAAAATGCGTAGTTAAAGTTTTGCAGATTATCGATGAAGAGCGATTCCCTAAAAATGAGGAATAAGTTTTAAAATAACCGAGTAGAATCAGTCAGATAAGTGCATAGTTATTTGAGTATAAGAAAGAACCCATGATGAATCCAAAGTTAGTTCTCACCAATGATAATCGACTGTTACCAGCCCGCCAAGTCCTTATCCCAGATGCTGATTGGCGCATACAGTATCTTAACTCTGACAAAGTTAATTTACTTCACCCTCATGTTAGTCAAAAACTTGCTGAGATTGCTGGAAGCAGATCGTTACTTAAAGATGTAACAGAACAGTGCCAAAATATCAAACAATCTCAAGATAAACAAGCAATTGAGTGGTGTCAGCAATGGCAAGAAAGTTTACGATCGCCCGAAGTTGAAGAAGCTCTCAAAAGACTGATTTTAGATGAACGAGGTATCAACTGGTCAATTAACCTAAAGTGGCTAGCAGAAAGTAGTGTTAAACCAGCTAATTTTATAGAAACTTCTTTATTTTTAGATGGTGATTGTATTGCTTCGGAGGTTCCGGGTCACTTTTACTTCCATCAAGAGCAAAAAACATTTTACTTGCGTTGTGACAATAAAAAAAGTACAATGCGTCAGTACCTTATAGAAAGCCTAAATCAGCAACTAGCTAAGCATGAGTGTAAGGTTGGCGATCGGGGAAGCTTGTTAGTAGCTATTCTAGATGAAAATCCACAAGATATTAAAAGTTTTCTAAACACTCAAAATGTGCGAACTATCCAAGGCGAACTTCCCCAAATTAATTTTAAAAATGAGGAAGTATTTGAGCCAGATAGCAATGATAGTTTTAACTTTATAGATAATTTCAATGATGTTCAGCAAGAGGATAGGGAAGAAAATGAACTGCCTGAAACTGAACCAGAAACAAATTTTCTACCAATTAAGCAGAACAATAGCAGTTATCACAGAAGTACAGCTATTGTGCCGAATAAGTCGCTACTCCCAACGACCTCCGCTAATTCTAAAGCTGAGTCATCACGGGAATTGTCCAGTAGCGATAGTAGCACCGAACAGTCTATGGAGTCTCGGTCAACAAGCTCTCCCTCTAACTCACAACACCCTATTACCAGTCCAACCTTACAGGTTACTAATCCTAGAGAAATAGGTACTCAAAATAAAGAGCTGATAGAGGATGAAGATGATGAGTTAAATGATATATACCTTGATGATTTAGAGGAATCTATTCAGACCAGAAATAAAGTTTTGGATTCCGCCCTCACTAGGAATGATAGAAAGACGACTAATGTAGATGTACCTCTACGACCAGAACAAAGAGATTTTCGCGAGCACTTACTCAGCGTCTATAACAGGAAATGTGCGATTACTGGTTATGAGGAAGTGGGATCTGCAAATTTAGAAGCTGCTCACATCAGTAGTGGTCTTAAATCTTATCATGTTTCCAATGGTCTACTATTACGAGCAGATATCCATATACTTTTTGACAAGTATCTGATCACAATTGATACCTTAACAAGAAAAGTGTGTGTTGCTCGTGATCTCATTGATACCGAATACGGCAAGCTGTCAGGTAGAAAACTATTGCTGCCAAAAGACAAGCAATTCCGACCAAGTAAACAGGTACTTGAATGGCATAATAAGCAGTGTTCTTGGTTTAGACAATGTTAATCCGCCGTTTCGCTACTGACAGAAGTTCAGGTTAGTAGGGTGTGTGTTTGCAGTTTTAGTTTTGTAGAGTTTACTTCCAAAGCTAATCGAAAGTTTTATATAAAAAAGATTTGCTGCGGGCATTTATCGGTCGCAGCACAATTCCCATTGCTTTAGAAGGCAAAAAGTGCATTATTTTCAAATTAGATGACCAAAGGCGCACTGTGGTGGGGCCGCTGTTAGCTGCTGCTATTCATTTATGTGTGGTGTCTAATTTGAGTCGGGTACGTTCTGACCCATTTTTGTACTGCTTAGACGAGTTTCCGTCTCTCAAGTTTGACAGAATGGATCAGTGGGCTAACGAATATCGTTCTGCTGGCGGCGTACCGATTGTTGGCATTCAATCACTCAATCAACTCTATAATCTCTATGGGGATAAAAAAGGGGCTGCGATCGCCAGTGCTCTGTCAACTCATGTCCTTTTTAACCCCGGCGATTTTGAGACAGCCGAGAAATATTCTAAGCGGTACGGGGAAGTGGAAGTGCTGGTAAAAAATCGATCGACCGGCAGCTCGACGGGGCAGCAAACGAGCTGTTCTGTCAACTGGAGCGAACAGTTGCAAAAGAAACCGCTGATTAGTCCTGACGAAATTCTGAGGTTTCCTCAAGGCAAGTGCGTCATCACTTCACCGGCTTACGCAACGGGAACGGAAGCTTTATTTCCCTACCCTCTCAAGATTCCGGTGCGGCCCGGCGACATAAAGCGAGCTAAAGAGTCTGAACAACTGTGGGACAGCAGCATCAGACCGCAGCTTGAAAGGCGGGCGAAAGCTTTGTCAGTAGAGCAGCAGACGGGTAAACTGCTCAATATAGATGAAGAGCTCGACAAGCGGATTCGATTCGCTTACCAATTGCTGCCACATCCGAACGATCCAGAAGAACCCGTGACTGTGGCTGATGTTAAGTCGCCAGTCAATGCTGCTGGTGCGAACAGCGCGGCTGAAAAAATAGCGGTTGACAATATTCGGAAAAAACTTAAAAATCTGTCCTTTGGTGGCGATAGATGATGGAGCAAACTAAACAATTTTTGGCTGACATTTTGATTGTTGACGATATTCCAGCCAACATTCAACTGCTGTCTCAAGTGCTAATTGAACATGGGTACAAAGTCAGGAAGCTGATTAGTGGAGAGCGAGCTTTAAAAGCAGTAGAGTTGCAAGCGCCCGACTTGATTTTGCTCGACATAAAAATGCCCGGTATGGATGGCTATGAAGTTTGCCGTCAACTTAAAGCATCTGAAGCTACTTGTGCTATTCCTGTAATTTTCATCAGCGCTTTAGATGACGTATTTGACAAAGTAAAAGGGTTTGAGGCGGGCGGTGCTGACTACATTATAAAACCTTTTGAGCCTGTTGAAGTGTTAGCGCGGGTATCTGCCCAACTTAAAATGCAGCGCTTGCAGCAGCAACTTCGCTGCGCTAACGTGCAATTGGCTGCACAAAATGTTCAACTAAGCCAGGAAATTCAAGAAAGACAGCAAGCAGAAGCTAATTTAAAAATGCTGTTGCACGCTGTTTCTCACGATTTGCGATCGCCTTTATCGGGAATGTCGCTGCTGCTGCAAAATCGCCTAGCTGATGCTGGCAGCAACATTGTTATTGATAGGCGGACTGTGGAGGTTATGGTGCAAAGTTGTTCGCGCCAACTCCAGTTGATTGAGTCACTAACAGCAACACAGCAGTTTGACGTAAAAAGTGCTTCTTTAGCAATGAAGCCGCTGTCACTGGCTACTTTAGTCCAAAATATTCTTATTGAAAGATTACCAATTCTCAACCAGCATCGAGTCAAGGTTAAGCAGCTTTTTGCAGCAGATTTGCCTTTAGTCAATGCTGATGCCCAGCAGCTATGGCGGGTGTTTGGCAATCTGATCGACAATGCTGTTAAATACAATCAGTCTGGGTTTATTTTGACTGTAGAAGCTAAAAAGGAAGGTAAGATGGTTCGCTGTACGGTTGCAGACAATGGGGCCGGAATTTCTCCTCAGCAATGTGCAAGATTATTCGAGCCTTATACGAGGGGAGTTGGGGTTACTTTAAGGCAAGGGTTGGGATTGGGACTTTTCATTTGCAGGCAAATTGTTGAGGCTCAAGGCGGAGAGATTGGTGTTGATAGCGAATTGGGAAAAGGAGCGAGGTTTTGGTTGACCTTGCCAAAGTTTGAAGAGTGACAAGATATCATAAACTATAATTGTTTTACGACTAAAATTTATCAAATATGAACGCCTATTTGAGAACAATAAAAAAAAATTACTGACCCGATTTATATCAAATCCGTTGGCCTCGAAATTATTCCTCTCTCTCTTCCTCTGCATCCTTAGCGCCTTCGCGGTTAAATCATTCCGAGCCAACCGGATTTGGTATTATTATTCACTATCGTGCAAGCCAAAGAATATCTCTAATAACTGCTGTCTCCACTAGGAACAGTTAATGTCGATCGCGATGTCATATCACTTCCGGCAGCATCGGGATGATATCATAGCGATTGCGATTGCTTCGCTAAGAGCTCGCAATGACATATTTCTATCAAATCTGAAATGATATCATTCCGGTATAAACGGAATTGATATCACTTCTTAAATACGCGAAATTAACGTTTACTTCAGTCCGACTGTCACTCCAGAATATGCAGCAACCTTGGGAGTTTTCGGAAAAATGGCAACCGCAACAGTAATCTTTGAACCGTTTAGTAACTCGGTTACAGGTGTAGGAAAATGTCACTTTCTCTATTCTAACGGTTAAACCAGCCCCAAGCGCAGTGCTTTAATGGCTGCCTGGGTGCGATCGTTCGCTTCAAATTTAGCTAGAATCATCTCTACATGACCTTTGGCGGTGTGGACGCTCATTCCTAGTTGAGCAGCGATTTGTTTATTGCTTCTACCCTCAACTAGCTGCTGCAAAACCTGCATTTCTCTTTCTGTCAGCTTGATGTCGTCATTCGCACAGTTATCGGGCAGCGTTTTGAGATTTTGCAGCACGCAGTCGGCAATCTTAGAGTCCAGGTAGCTGCCACCTTCTTGCACAGTCGCAATCGCTAGTAGAAGTTGTTCTGCGTTAGTGCCTTTAACGCAGTAACCGTGAGCGCCGCTTGACAAAGCAGCCATAACTTGAGTTGGATTGCTGTGGTGGGTGAGCATCAGGATGCGAGTATGCGGCAGTGCGGCTCTGATTTGCTGCGCGGCTGCAATACCGTCGATTCCGGGCAAGTCAATGTCCATCAGCACAATGTCTGGTTGGTGTTGCAGTGCGACACTGACGGCTTCGTTACCGTTAACAGCTTGGGCGACAACTGTTAAATGGGGTTGCTGATTGAGGATATGCTTTAGACCGAGCTGCATCATCGGGTCATCTTCAACTATCAGGATGGTTTTTAGTTGGCTTGTTTTTGGTTGGGTGGGGGTAATTGCAGTCACGGTTAAAATTCCTACTACATTTTATCCATTCTATATTGTTTTTCTTGACATTAAAGAGTGTCATCCTCCTATCGAGAGAATAAAAGTATTAATTTTTGGGCAATTTCGTCTGGAATAGAGTGGATGTCTCTCGATAGGAGGATGGCAATAAAGTCCGTTTTCCTGAGTTTTAGGTGATAATAAAAATTTTCGTGATGCGGGGCAGAAAGCCCGCGCGAGAGGCTCACACTACCGTTTTCACCACAAATTCAGGAGACCCATACAGTCTGAACAAATTAGATCGACACTTCGTTGATTTCATCCAAATTAATTTCATCCAAATTGATAGCTGTTACTACTTCTTTCGGTTGAGATGTTAGATAACCGTTGAGTTTGACAACTGTTTGTTCTGTCTCTCGTTCAATGGTAGTCAAAAGCCAATTTTGAGTTTTTCGGTGTTGTTTGCTATCCCAAGCAAACTGAACTTTTTTTGCTGGTTGAGTCGGGTGCAGTGCCAAAACAATCAGTTGCAGCTTGTGAGGCTCAAGCTCGAAAAATTCGGTAGCTACCCATAACTTAACTCGGTCTTGCCAAGTCAGTACAGGATGGCGAATCGCCCACTCAAATAGTCTGGGTGTTCCTTTGACTAAACCCACATTTGTACGGACTTGTATCACTTTGAATGGAGGATAAGGGGAAGAGTTTTCTTCTGTCACTCCCCTTTTTGTTCGGTCTAGTTTTGTTTGAAGTGGAATGTCAACAAATAGTTTTCGCTGCGGTAAAAACAGTGATGGCGATAGTTCTTTGAGTTGGAAAACCCACTGCTGGAACTGGGGGTGACTGTTGAGAATTGGCTCGACAGGTAATCCCATTAAATTTTGCTTGACAAGCAGTTGCAAGCGTTCTTGCAGATATGAAGGAACAAGAGGTGACTCTTGTAATTGGCTATTATGAATAGTTTGATTGAGGTCGGATAGAGTAAGAAGGTACATTGCGAGCGAGCATAAAAGGCGCTCGCAATAGCGGCGATCGCCACAGAAAAAGTCCGGGAGAGTCTTTGCTGACAACTTAAGACCGCTCGCTGGAGTCAGGAGTCAGGATTCGGATACTTAACGATTTTTCGATCGCTCCGATTTGAGTTTTCTAGTCAAAATCCGAGTCAATTCAGATCGTAATTGCTGATTGACAAATGCTTCCTTAACTTAAGTTGTCACCAATTGGGGGGAGTGGGGAATGAGACGGTGATTTTTCCGGCTTCTCAACAGAAAACCGTAAGGGTGCAGGCTGCTTGTTACCAACTATACAAGTTTGGCTAAAAATGCTACTGATGAAGAAATGATATCGGCAATATCATCTGGATCGAGGGAATAAATCTTTGCTAAAACTTCTTTTTTAATTTTTTCAGAGCCTATCCTCTTGCTGCCACTCACTTGACCGATCGCCACCTCATCCAAACCGCGTTGATAAACTGATAGGGATATTTCTCCATCCAAATAAAGTTGCAGAGTCTTGGTACTGCCACCGCTTAACTTTGCCAGTTGCCGAAAGTTCTTAGAATCGGATTCGGGTATCGTTTTCCCCTTTAACCACCGATATACAGTTGAAAAATCTACTCCGATAGCGGACGCTAAAGCGCTTTGAGTCCAGCCTTCTTTCAGCAGCAGCTCGATCAACTGAGTCAGCCGCTTTTGGCGATCGAGTATAAGAGAAGATACAGAGCTAACAGTCACAATTTCTTACCGAAAATTTAGGTTTAAAGTCCTGGGGCACACGGGAACTAACGCCCTTGCGAGACATCGACAAGAGTTTGGGTGAGGAGACTCCTCCTTTGTAAGCCGAGTCGTGGAAAGAGGTAGCCCAAAGAGCGGTCTTTGGAATCCCCGTGCGCGAACGCACCCGGAGGATGTCAACTGACGCTTTTACCGTACACTATTTTACTTTTTGCTGCGTTGAAACCGATAGTTTTTCGCTATTTTACCCCCTTTCTACAAACTTTGAGCCATCAAAGCCTTAATCGATTACGCAACTACTCTTGCATTATGCAATACTTGATCTTGCACCCCGCAAGACGGACGGAACATCAATGTCATCCTCCAACACAGTTCGCGGTTCTGATGCAAATAACTTCTCTGTTGTTCGCAGCGCTGAACTCACTGCGAGAGTTGCACAGGACTGCCAGCTAAACAAAGCCGACGCTAAAGATTTGTCTGCCCAGAGCACGCTCACTGATGCTGAAGCATTAGAATTAAGCAGCTTGGAAGCTACAGTCGAACGGAGCTTGAAAGCTTTTTGGGAAATAGGGCAAGCTTTGCGCCATATCCGGGATCGACGTCTCTACCGACAAGACTTCTCGACTTTTGAAGACTATTGCACTAATCGGTGGGAAATGTCTCGTCGCTGGGCTTACCAATTGATCGAGGCGGCAACCGTGTACGAAAATGTGCGCCATGGCGCACAAATCCTTCCCGCCAATGAGCGCCAAGTTCGCCCTCTAACAGCACTACCCTCCCAAGAGCAGCCTAGGGCTTGGGCCCAAGCCGTTTCTACTGCTCCGAACGGCAAACTTACGGCTTTTCACGTTGCCCGAGTTGTTGAAGAACACCAGAAAAAAATTTCGAGGAATAAGTCTAACAACGAGAACAGTTCCAAAAACCAACGAACTCAAACAGCCAATCATCCGTCAAACCGTGAGATTTCAGCAGCCACTCAAAAGAATGCTGGGGAATTGGGAGCAACATCCAGTCAGACAGAAAGTCAATGCCGAAGCTGCTGGAATTGCTATCATTGCAGTTTTGAGCCTGTTCAAGACGACCCTCACAGTTTTTATTGTCAAAAGCTAGGCAAACTAAGCTTTATTGAGAAAGATGGTAACGAACGAGGATCTAAATGTAAATTGTGGCTCGATCGATGGATCGAGCCAGAGTTAGTCAAAAAGGCAAAACGAGCCCAACGAGATACTTTTACTTTAACTATACAGCTCCCGATACACCTGCAAGCCCAGATGCAAGATGTGGCTAAAACTCAAGGGCTGGCTGTAGTAGATTGGGCAGCACAAATCCTTCAAGCAGCAGTTGGTAAGTAGTATTGGACTAGAAATCGTCCAAATTAAATAGCGTAAATTGGTGAGGCGATATCGTCGTCTTTCTGGGTCGGCGTTTGCCCTTAACAACTTCTTGCACTACTGAATTTGAGTGAATTGATGTCTGATCATTCAAGTCAATAACTTCTGAGCTTTCTCCTGAACTTATTTCATGTTCGACTGGACAATCAGTATGATTTTTAGCCGGAGACTCGACAGGCTCAAACCACTCATTATACCAATAAGTGGCGTTCGTTGATTGAGGTCGATCGCTACTTAAAGTATTGCCAAGGAGCAAATCAGTTTGACCCAACCACCAAATCGGAACAGCCAGCCAAGGTGAAAACAGATAAAACTGAAACAAAGCGCATTTTAACAGAGTAGGGTCTATATCTTGACCGATACCGCTCAGACAGTAATTTGACTGTGTTAACATTAAAGCACCCGTACCGCACGCAGGTTCATTGAAGCTGGAAATTCGCTCTGTTTTATCGCCACTGACTAACTTAGATATGAACTGACACAAAGCTAAGGGTGTCGGATAAAACCCTGAACTTTTTTGAGCAGTCTTTCCGCAAATTTGGGGTAGCAGCCGGCCCATGTAATCTTCAGGATACAGCATGAGAATTGACAGGTCAAACATCTGATAAAGACGCATTGATGCACCTTCACAGCCGGCAGGTTCTTTGGGTAAAATCTTGTAAGCTGGATGTCCGAATGCGAACAAAACCCAGTCCAAGAAAAACTCCAAATAGTCCCAAGCTGACCAAGTTTTCCATTCTCCATGTTGAGGAATGCAATTGAGGCTATTATCTAACATGGCTTCTGCGGTAGGAGAATGCTGCCATTCGATTTGGGGAATCGGTTCTGCTGGCAAAGTTTCCTCAATTACAAATTTGGGTAAAATTTCTGGTTTTCTGTTCTCCAGAATGGCTAGCATTGGCTCCATCTTCCACCGCATCCAGGCATGAGCGGGGACAGCTTGACACAAAGCCCAATAATCCCACCTTCCCCATAAACATCGGTCTATTTGTGCGAGAATTGTTAAAAGCCAGCCATGCTTTAAATCTCGTGTGAGGTTGGGGATTAAAGCTTGCTTTTTCTTTTGTTTATAGGGTTGATTTTTGAAATGTAACAGCGTTGACTCTCTAATTTTGGAGTCAATGATTGGCAAGACAAGCTTGTTTTTCATGAGTACAAGTCTGAAAAATGCACCCCTAAAAACCGCAGTAGCGGTTCGCACAATTTTATGTTGATGCAAGCAGCGTCTTGTTTAATAAAAACAGTAAAAACAAATTGGGAATAGAGCGTAGCTTTTTTGTTTTAAAAAAGCTACACTCTATTCCCCACTCCCATTTTCCCTATTTCTCTCTCCCATTCCCTCCCATTTCTCAGCCGTCTATTCCACCAATCTTTTGATATTTAAGGAGTAGAAAATGCTTCGCACAGCAGCAGCCCCACCTGCTTGAGTAAAGCTTTGTTACCATCAGGGCATCCCGACTGAATCAAACATTTAGGACAGCCAGAACTGCAAGAACAACTGCGGGCTAACTCAGCAGCCGCATGAGCTAATTGAGGGAGAGAACGAAAAATAGCTTCCGAGGTTCCCGAACCTCCTTCTGCTAAATCGTAAAAGAGTCCTGCATAGTCATTTGCACCTCTCTTCTCTACCAGAAAATTCACATCATTAGGTGAAGCCAAAATAGTCAGAGGTAAAGCTGCTAAAATTTGATGACCGAAACTGTGAATAGCCAACAAATTCGCGGGGTACTCCCACAACTGCTGATATCCGGGCGGAATCTGCTGTTGAGATTGAAGCAATTCCTGGCGAGTAGCTGTTACTACCTGTTGCAGATAACATTCAACCGGGGAATTAAAACTAATTTGCAGTACAGGAGTCGCAAATTTTATTTCGTAAGGTTGCTCAAAGTTTACCTCATTAAGAACCGATGTTAGCTCAGCAGAGCGAGTTCTCTTGCCACAAAGAGGACAGGCAGTACATTTTGGTAAATGCTCTTTGTAATTAACACACTTTCTATTGAGACAAGTTAACTCGTAATTGCGAGTTAATAATTGATAACCAGTGACGAGTTGGCTAATTTCTCCCCAAACCAGTTCCAGAATAGCTTGAGCTGGAATTGCCTTACTATCCGTTGAATTGGTTTGAACATTTCCTTCAACTTCTGGAATGACCAACGGGATTTGTTGAGGCAAACTCAAATTCTGCTTGAGGCTGGTATGAGTGTGGCTAATCGCTACAGTAAACAGTCGAGTTTCAGGGGTGTTTTGCAAAATAGCTTTGCCATTCAAGAGCGAGCGCGAAGTATAAGTCACCAAACAGCCGTCTGAGTTTTGCGTGCGGTAAATAGCACCAGGAAATACCTCTCGATAAGCAATCTCCGCACTGAGGAGTTCAATCTCTTCTTGAGTCTCCGCATCCACCAGTTGTATCGTGCTAGAACCCGTTCCCCCTCGAAAGTTTACATCTTTATGGGGAAAGCCCTTAGCCCATAATTTATCCCGGCTTCTGTGAAGAACACCTTGCTCAATTAAAGCCGTTGCAATTATATGAGCGCTCTTGCCAAAGTAGTGCTTGAGCTTATTGGCAGGAATGCCAGTTTCAACAGCCGCGCACATTAAATGTTTGGCAATATCTATGGGATAATTGGCATTAAAGCTCACCAATTCAGATTCGGCGGACAGCAACAATTCAGGGCGCTCGGCAAAATAGTTATCCAAAGGTGATTGTGCAATAGGAATGAAGACAATTAAACCGGAGTTTGCGCGACCAGCCCTGCCAGCCCTCTGCCTGAAAGCTTGCAAGCTTCCCGGCCATCCCCTAATAATAGCAAAATCAAGTTGAGGCAAATCAATTCCTGCTTCGAGAGCGCTAGTGCTCAGGATACACTTAACTGTTCCTGACTGCAAAGAGTTAATAATTTCCATGCGGCGCTCGCTTGTTAAACTGCCGTAGAAAATTGCTACTTGCGACTCAATTCCCGAGTTAGTTTGAGTTACAGCTTCTTGCTTAAAAGTTGCCCACAAGTTCTTAATTGCTTGTCTGCCGTTACCGAAGCAAATTCCGCTTTGCCCTTGCTGCAACAAAAACATAATGATGCGAGCAACATCTGAATTAGCATCATGAGTCGGTTTAGTAACAATTAATTGCCGTTCTGGGACAGCAGCTCCGCTAGAGTTAATCCAAACTAACCGCTCGGGTTTATTGATATTTCGCTTTCGACTTCTACCAGATAGTAACTTCGCTAATTTAACGGGATTGCCAACGGTAGCACTCAATATCAGGAATTGCAGTTTTTGAGAAGAACCTCCGCGCTCGTCTACTGCCAATTTTAAGCGGCGAATTAAGCTAGCCATGTTAGCTCCGTAAACTCCGTTAAAAGTGTGAGCTTCATCTAGGACAATATAGCGGAGGCGACTTAAAAAATGCTGCCAAGGCTGACTCCAGTGAACGCCTTTCAGCGCATAGTGAATTAACTCTGGTGTGGCGCTGATTATGCTAGGATTTGCAGCTAATAATTGTTCTCGGGTTTTGGGAGGAGTATCTCCAGTTAGAAGGGCAAGGCGCGGGCGCGCAGGCTCAGGAATCAGTTGGAGCAAATCGGCAAGTTTTTGACTTTGGTCGGCTGTTAAAGCTTTCAAACCATAAATAGAGAGTGCAGTAAATTGATGTTGGAGAATGCCCTCTAAAATAGGCAAGTACGCACTTAAAGATTTGCCAGAAGCTGTTGCTGTGCTGAGGATGACATCTTTGCCCTGGCGCACGGCTTTGAGTGTTTTAATTTGGTGCGAATAAAGCTGTTGAATGCCTTGGCGGTGCAAAGCAGAAATTATTGAAGGCGGCAAGTCTTGAGGAATTTTGTAGAGCTTAGGAGTTATAGCAGTAGCGATTGTCTGATAAATAACCTCTTCGCCTAAAAATTCACACAAATCGGCTGTTGCAGTTGGCTGCAAGTGGCTGGCTTCTGGGAAGTTAATTTGGTGAAAATCATGTCTGGCTATTAGTTGGGAAAGAAGGTTGATATAATTGGGAGGCATTGGTCACTCTAAGAATGAATCTTTTCTCTCTTACTACCGATAGGTAGGAAAAAGAACGAGAGAAGAAATTAATAAAAAAACTGGGAGTCGGACTGATTTTGGTAGCAATTATGGGTTTTGGTTCAGGAACCAACAAAGCGGTAGACTTCCACCTCACTGCGCGATCGCCCCGCCTCGTGAGACGCTAGCATTAACACAGTACACTTGCCATGTATATAGCGATTCTCAAGCAAGTGAGATGTCAACTGCCTAAGCTGCTACGCATCTAAAGTGTATGTTGGGAATGAGGGGAAGAGAGGGAGAAAGGGAGAAGGGGAGAGAGGGAGAAAATTTTACGCTTTTTCTACAAGGATTTAAGTATATAATTTAAAGACGCGACAGCTTACCAATTACCAGACTTACCTCATTTAACCCCGAAGTGTTATAATATCCGATTAAAAATAATAAACCTATGCCTTACAGTAAGTTTACTCTCAGCAAAGCTGTAGATGATTTCCATCTCACAATCATTGAAGGCTCGCGTTTCTTACCAGAAATTTCCCCTGTCACTCCTAGCCCTTTACTACAGGATACTCTTAAAGAAACGATTCCCTGGGCGATCGCGGTGAGTAGCGAAAAAGCTCGTTCTGAGGGGATTATCAATCCTGTGTTACTAGAAGTAAAACGCCAGCTTCAAGGACAGATTAGCGTTTTTTCAGGCGAGGAATTCAATGTAGAACCGGAGGCTGAACTCACAGGGTATGTTGACTTTCTTCTTAGTCGTTCCCCGGAGCAACTATTTATCAAAGCCCCTGCGGTTAT
Organism: Microcoleus sp. EPA2; assembly: GCA_020882975.1. Classification (GTDB taxonomy): domain Bacteria; phylum Cyanobacteriota; class Cyanobacteriia; order Cyanobacteriales; family Microcoleaceae; genus Microcoleus. Next base: position 80,338 of record JAHRFD010000006.1, read on the forward strand.
ATTGGTGGAAGCCAAAAAAGAAGACCTTAAACCGGCTCTTGGGCAATGCCTTGCAGAAATGGTTGCAGCTCAACGCTTTAACCAACAAAAGCAACAGCCGATATCGACGATTTACGGAACGGTAACTAGCGGTACTGTCTGGCGGTTTCTTAAACTAGAAGAGCAATGCGCGTCCATTGACCTTACAGATTATCCACTACCTCCTGTTGAGCAAATCTTGGGCTTTCTCGTTTGGATGATGCAGGAAAGATGAGCTGTTATTAAACAAAAATAGCGACCTAGTGCGATAAATAAACTCAAAAACTTCTTTGATAAATTAATGATAAAAACAACTTCTTTATCACTACAGTTAATTAAGACTTACGCATAAACTCTATCTGTAGGGTACGCCGCGCACCTTATTGCTACCAATAGTGTTGCAAAGCAGTTTTTGCCTCCAAGATTGTTAATGAAAGACTGCCGAATTAACTCGGCAGCGCTTTCCGGTTATTTAAGGTGAGTGAGTTGAGTGATGCTGAGCAAAGCAGGCAACATCGAGTCAGGCTTATCTCCTGTTTTGAGAGCAATTTCTAAATCAAACAAAATGGAGAGCGATCGACTTAAGAAGTTCGCAGATACTTCCTTAACCTCCTGCTTAAGGAAATACAGCCGTTTGGGGTTACTAATTCCGCACATACTAGCAATTTCGCTATCAGAACGTTGTTGGTCGGAATTGATAGTAGCTTTTACCCACAGCCAAGTTTTAAACTGAGTTTGGAGAGTGGCAATAATTGCTAAAGGAAACTCGGCCCGAGATAGCAATTCATCAAGCACCTTAATTGCCGCCACTGCTTGACCTTTTAAAAGAGCTTCGGCAAGTTGAAAACAGTTGGCTGTGGTAGCTGGAACGAGGATTTTAGCAGCTTCTTTCGTAATGCGCTCGCCCGCTGCATAAATAGCTAATTTCTCCAGTTCACTGACTCTTCTAGCAGAATCGTTGCCAATCGCTACTGCTAGATAGCTGACAGCATCTCTGGCAATTGAGAGATTCTTTTGTTTAGCCGTAGTAGCGATCGCACTTTCAATTAAATCAGTACGCCAAGGGGGAATGAGAGTAAACTCCTTAAGTTTACCAAACAGCAATAAATGCTTGACTACCTTGAGCCGTTTGTCGATAACAGCAGCAGTGAAGACTAAGTGCGTTGTAACAGGTAATTGGGGCAAAATTTGCAACAATTCTAGCCCCATTTCTCCAAATTGCTTGAAATCGCAATTTTCAACGACAATAAGTTTGTTTCCTCCGCCGAAAGGAACTGAAGCAGCAGCAGAGAGGGCTGCATCCAGGGAAGAAGAGGAGAAGCGGTGGATGTTGAAATCTCGCCAGAGAGGATGAGTTTGAGTCTTAAAATTTTCAACGTCTCGTTCAATTGCGTAAGTATCATTCCCAATTAGGATGCTAATCATGCTGCTAATTCCTCCTGTTGTTTAACAGTAACAGTAACAGAGCGGCCTAAAGCTTTAGTAACGATCCGCTGCACGGATTCAAGGTGACTCTGAAACTTGTTCGCGTATTTTCTTTCTACTGCTAACACACATGAATCAGCCGAAAGTTCGGCAATTTGAGCGCGGTTTAAGAGGCTACGATTGCCTGGTTTCGCTGCTGCTACTACTTGCGCCCAAGTTGTCTCAAAGTCAGGAGAATCTGCCTCTATTTTTTGAGGGGTTTTATCAAATTTGTCAGGCTGATTAGATGAGAAAGTTGCAGGCAATTGCATTTCCTTGGCAGCGGGTTTACTTAACAGCATCAAGTTCAGCAGGCAGACTTCTAACCAGGTAGCCGCATTAGTGCTAGTTCTCAATTGAAATTCTGATTTCTGCAATTGTGCACAAGCCACATCAATTGTTTCAAAATCAAGAGTGCTAGCGATCGATCGCAGTTGTGAGTAGCCTACTGGCCCTGCAATTAAATTCTGGCAGTGGCGCGTTGATTTGACAATAAGCAAATCTCTCATTGCTGCTAGCAAGCTACTGAGAATAAGTTTGGGAGTTTTGCCGCTGTCAATCAGCGTTCTCGAAGATTGCAGTACGCTTAGGGTATCGCCAGAATGAATGGCTTTGAGAAGGGCGATCGACTCTTGCTCGCTGATACTGCCAGATACTTCTGCAACTTGAGTTAGGGTAATCTCTGAGTTTAGCAGTGAAAGCTGAGAAAGTAATTGCAGGGCATCTCTTAACCCCCCGTCACAGGTGCGAGCGATCGCCCGCATGGCCTCACTTGCGATCGCAATAGATTCAGCGGAGCTAATTTTGTGCAATTGTCCGACAATAGCATCAACTGACAAGGCTCGGAAGTTAAAAGTTTGGCAGCGGGAGATAATTGTCGGCAGGACTTTATGTGCTTCAGTCGTACAGAGAATAAACACCACATGAGCCGGAGGTTCTTCAAGGCATTTGAGGAGAGCATTTTGAGCGCTGGTACTGAGTTGGTGGCACTCATCTAAAATCCAGATGCGGTAAGGGCTCATCGCTGGCGCAAAGTTGCTGTGTTGTATTAATTCTCTGGCATCATCCACGCCATTATGTGAAGCAGCATCGATTTCAGTTACGTCTAAGCTTGAACAGGAGTCAATGGTTTTGCAGCTTGAACATTCTCCGCAAGGAGTGGCGGTTGGCTTTTTGTTATTCAAACAATTGAGGGATTTAGCAAGGATGCGAGCGGTTGAGGTTTTGCCTGTTCCTCTGGGGCCAGTAAACAGGTAAGCTTGAGCAATTTTGGAGGAGGTGATGGCATTGGTCAAGGTTGTTTTGATTGTGTCTTGACCCACTAATTCTTGCAGGCTTTTGGGGCGGTATTTGAGGTGCAGTGGTTGGTACATTTTGAGTGGTTAGAATACTTCTGCTGACTATTCCCCGATAGGGGAGGCATTACCCAGCAGCAGTTCGATCGATCGTCCGGTTGTTCGACTCTTGCCTAACTTTATGGGGTAATTACCCAAAATATGTACGGTTACGTCCCCTCCACAGCGCTATGAGCTAGATACCATTAGAAAAGTGTCAAAATAATTCGTAATTGTTAATGCAATACTCCGGACAGTTTTTGGAACGAGACTACAAGCTTTACAGGGCAAGGATCATAAATAAAGTCGAATTAAATGCAAGCCAGGGGTGGAGCTGACATTGATTTAATTATCCACAGTGGCTCAAAGTCAAGCGAGAATAAGCCATTGGGCCATATAAAAACTGTCCGGACTATTGTTAATGCGAAGTTCGTAATTACAATTAGTAGGTTCTTCCAATACTGAATAAGTCGTAATTGTTAATTAGCCATTCGCAACAATTACAATTTGTAGAGGTTCCTTCCACTGAAAAAGTCGTAATTGTTAATTTGCAATTCCCAACAATTACAATTAGTAAAATTTCATTCACTGAACAAGTCATAATTGTTAATTTGCAATTCTTAATTGCGAGCTTTGATTACAAATAGCGAAAGGCGAAAGGCGTAATTACCATTGGTTTATTATACTTCAAAAACTTCAAATATCGGAGGAAGAATTAGCAATTAATTTATCAAAAATAACATTTAGTTTTATGATGAACATAAAGTTATGAGGTAACAAACTGAGTTTTTGTTGTAATTACTTAATCGCCAATTCGTTCGCTATAACGTACATATAGGGCAAAAAAATGCTCAATTTAAATTAAAATTAAATAGTTATTTAAAAATTTTAACAATGTTGAAAAAAAAGTTTTTTGCAGTAATTCTTGCGCTTTTATCTTTTATGGTTGCACTTATCCTATCAGCTCAAAGTTCTGAGGCTGTCAGTGAACTCTATGTATTTGGGGACAGTCTTTCGGATATGGGAACGGTGTTTCGATCGACCGGGGGTCAATATCCGCCTCGATCGACTTACTTTCAAGGGCGTTACTCGAATGGTAAAGTTTGGGTAGAGTATCTTGCCGAGCGCCTGAAATTGCCGCCCGAACGAGTCACTAATTTTGCTTATGGAGGTGCAACAACCGGAAGCGATCGCAATAGCCTTGTCCCGGGTTTGTTAACTCAAGTTCAGTCATGGACTAACTCCCAAAAACAGGCAAATCTTCATGCGGTGTATGTACTGTGGGCGGGTGCGAATGACTATTTGCAGGGGGCAAATAATGCGAATATTCCCGTTGAAAATGTGGCGGGGGCGATCGCGTCTCTTGCTGGTGTGGGTGCCAAAAATATCCTGCTGGCAAATTTACCAGATTTGGGGCAGTTACCGGCGACGCGAACAGGCGTTAATTCTGCAAGGCTCACTGTATTAACACAAGCACACAATCAGGGTTTAAGGCGAACGGTTAAGGTATTAAGTCAACAGCATTCTGGCTTAAAGATTGCGACTCTGGATGCTAATGCGCTTTATCGGGAAGCGATCGCTTCTCCGGCTAAATATGGCTTGACTAATGTGACGAGTGCGTGTTTATCGGGTGGAGGTGTTTGTGGTAGTGCCGATCGATTTTTGTTTTGGGACGGCATTCATCCGACGACTGCCGCACACCGGATTTTGGGGGAAGCAGCATTTGCTCTTGTGCAGGAGGGCGGGATGATTAAATCTGAATTGGGGACACTTCGGTAAACGATTTTTAGGCTTTCCGGGCGATCGGCACAAGAACGGCATGAGGTCGGTCAAACTGATGATAGAGCACTTCATAATCTGTAGGATTTATACATAATTTACGCAACACCACAGACGGGGCTGTTTATCGGGGGGTTGGCCTCCTATTACACCATATACGAACACTCTGCGTAATTTTGGCTATACGATTGCGGTAAGGGAGAGCATCAAATTTAGATGCCCCTCCCCAAATGCACGACTATTCTTGCGGAGCGACAATATATTCGCACTCTAAAGCCTCTGTACCCGACGCAGGCGTTCCAAACGGTGCAATCAGTAAGGGAGCGGTAGGAGTTGCCATTAACACCCGCAAATCAGAACTGGAAATCGCTTTGGCTGTATCAATCAAATAGCGGATGTCGCACTTGAGACGAAACTCACAGCCCCAGAGTTTAGCATCAACTGTTTCAGTTCCTGAACTGAGAGTATTGTTGAGTGATGCTCGCACTTGTTGGGCATCTAAATCGAATTCTAAAATAGCTGTTACGTGAGATTTGTCGCTGTGAGAAGCTAACCTCTCTAAGGCTTTTAAAAAGCTCAGCCTCTCAACCACCACTTGATGGCTAAATTCAGGTCGGTAAGGAGCGATAATTTGGTCACAAATCGGATATTGCCCTTCGAGCAATTTCGCTGTCAACCGCCAATTTTTCCACTCGAATGCGACAAAATTACTAGGTTGATCCGGCAAACCTTCATAGTAAATCGTAACTTTGTCAGTGGAATTCAAAGAACGCTCCAATAACCGAAGTACCTTAGCAGGGACAGTAAAATTAACTATTTGACGGCTCACAAGGTGGGAATTGCTGCTTTCGTTCAATCCTAAAACCATTGCTACCCGATGCCCGTCAGTCGTCCAAACTCTCAGTTTATCGAGTCCTCTGTCTGCGTCGTGGCTGAGTTGAAAATTACCTCCAGTTAAAATGCGTTTATTTTCCTCAGAACTAACAGCAAATAAGCTAGCTTTGAGGATAGCAATTAACACGCTAGCAGGAAGCGTTACAAGTTTTTGTTTAACGCTGGGGATAGCCGGAAATTCGTCCGCAGCTAGCCCGCGAATGGCGTGCTTGCTCCTTGACGCACTCAGAGTGGCACTGACTGATGGAACGTCACTTCCTTTAATAATTTCAGAAGAACTCTTTAAGGTGAGGCTACCGTTAGGAAATTTTCCCAGAATGTCAGCAAGTATGGGTGCGGGGAGGGTAAGCTTTCCAGATTGATTGACATTGGCATCAAAGCTTACTTGCATTCCAAATTCTAAGTTGTAAGCAGTCAGATGCAAATGTTGAGTTTCAGCATCAGCTTCAATCAAAACATTGCATAAAATGGGATGGCTGCTATTGCTGGGAATGATGCCTTTCAGAACTTGCACGTAATCGTTGAATTTTCTTGAATCGCAGGCAACTTCAATAACTGAGGGAAGAGGGGAAGAAGAAGGCAATGTTGCCTCATTTGACAATGTTTCTAGAGAAGGAGCATCGACGGCTGGAAGTTCTACAAAACTTGGGCAAGTTTGCGAGGCTTCTCCTTCTTGTGGAGAGATTGTTGAGGGTTCGCAAACCGAGTCAGTTTTAGTTGTTGCTTTGACTGATTTATTCACAGTTTTTGCAGAATTAGTGGCTCTTGCAGTCGAGCGTTTTTTCTTAACTGCTCTCTCCAATACTTCCTTTTTATGCGGTGTTCCTGTCAGTCGAGATTTTGCCATAATTAGTCTGGTGTCAGGGGTGCGATTGACCGCTGCGGTAGCAGCATTTGTTATGCTGTCTGAGAAAGGGAGTGAGAAGGGAAAGGAGAAAGAGAAGAAGAAAAATGGGAAGGAGAATTGGAAGGAGAATGGGAAAGAAAATGGGAAGAAGAATGGCAAGGAACCCACGCTTAAAAGCATAGGAGTGAAGCATGGACATTTTGTATCAAAATCGGTGCATATAGCGGTTCTCAAGAAAGTGAGGTATGCCCATGCCCTATGCCCTATGCCCTATGCCCTATGAGCACCTCATGTTACTGAGACTCGGCTATATGTGCCTGTTAAGTTGAGGACTTTACCTGTTAGTTGAGGACTTTACCTGTTGGTTGAAGACTTTACCTCTTGGTTGAGAAGTTTACATTGTACTTGAGAATTTTATTGTTTGAGTACGAGTCATTGGGGGCAACAAATAATATCCGATATCGGCAGCGACTTGCACCGACATAATAAAGTCGATGGTACTCTTTAAGTTTCTGTTGACTGCTCAAATCTTTGCCGATTAACAATCTGCTAAAAAGGTCGCTTCCGTCAATGCCAACTTCATCAAAAGTGCTGCCCTGCGAATTGTGAATTGTCAAAGCAAAGCAATTGTCAATTTCAGCAAACAAGTCATCTTTGAACCAATAGTATTTCCTCCAAAGGAATCCATTGCGTTTGGCACTCTTGAGCTTTTCTTTAAGTTCAGCCTGGTAACGCTTATTTTCGGACTCGTGCAGGACAAAGATTTGCCGCAAGAAACCGCCATCAGTCACAATCTTTAACAGCCAAACTCGATACCCGCAGTGCTGGTTAATCTCAGTTTCTTTGACGGTAAATTCCGTTGAAGTCGGCAAAATTACAGTTTTGCCGTCGGGTGCCATGACGGGCTTTTTGGTAATTAACCTTTCTCCCGGTACAAATCTGGGTGCAGCTTGACCGTAGACTTGCTCTCTGATAAGCTGATTGTAGTATTTGACTCGTTTGTTAGTCCAGCACAGAATTCTGAAGCGATCGGGATTTTGACCAAATTCTCGATCGATCGTTTTGACGGCATATTGTAGCAGCGTTTCTGATTTGACTTTGAATGCACCGTTCGACTTGTCTCCTTTCTTGTATTTGGAATGCGGCAAAAATATGTCGGCTCTGCTATTGACAAAAGAGCGGCATTCTGTTATGAAATCGAGTACAGGGCTTTCCCCTGCTTGCCTGACAACTTGGGTCAATACAGCTTTATTGGCAATGCTAAAAGCAGGCGACTTTTTTTCTCCTACAGGATTGAGTTGAGCGGGATCGCCCATTAAAATTAGCTTGCGGTGATTGAAGAACGTGCGTTCAAAATTGCGTTCTATCCATTTCCACAATTCGCTTCCGACCATCGAACATTCGTCGAGGAAGATGATATCGTAGAGGTGAAGGCTGCTGGAACTTGTCTGTGACAAGGCTTTTTCTTGTTCTTTTCTGACCATGCCTAATCCTAAAAGTTGGTGTATCGTCATAAAATCTACTCCGAAAATGCCTTGAGACGCTGCCATTTTTCTGAGGATACCGACTGCTTTGTTCGTAGGTGCTGTGAGGGCAATGCGTTTGCTTTGACTCAAAAGTTCTTGGATAATTTGGAAGACTATTGTGGATTTTCCAGTTCCTGCGTAGCCGCACAGCAAGAAGAATGACTCGGTAGTGGTTAGAAAGGTTCTCAATTTGTCGAGGGCTTGCTGCTGTTGCGGTTTGAGTGTGAAGGCAAATTGTGTAAGTTTCTGGGGTTGTTCTAGTAAGGCTTGAATCATTAGTTAGTGTCCATTACTAATTTTATCAACCTCAGATTAAGCGTTAGCTTGACGGGGAAGTCTTTCAAGAGTAGGTTTTTTAGATTCCGGGCAAGGAAGAGAGGGAGGGAGAAGGAGAGACGGAGAGAAGGAGACGGGGAGAAGCAAAAAAGCCCGGATTTCAACTTTTTATGTCTTTAAAATTCGCCACTTACTTACCCTCAATTTCCTAATTATGAAAAACCCACTTTTGAGAGAACTGGGGAGTGGGAAATGGGGGAATTCGACGCTTATTAAGTAATCCGATTTTTGTTTCAGCAAAAAAACACTCTTCAATCCCTACGGAGTGTTCGCCAATTCCCACTCATCTCTTAAATGGCGTCCTTTCTAAATCAAGTTCAGCAACTTTAGCCAGAGCTTCTAAACGCTTGTTTAATGTCTTATGGCGGGGACATTCTACAGCATACTCGTATTTAGAACCTGTATGTTGAAGTTCCAAAAATTGGCAATCAATTAAGTTGCTCAGGTAGCCGACTAGCTTTTTGACAGGTATTAGCCACGCCTTAGCTAGTGCTTTAGTACGGAACCCAATCCAAGCTGTAAAGTAGGAGCCGTCTTCGCTAATTTGATAAGCCACATTGGGCGATAATTTAACAATAGGTTCGATGCGGGCAATACCCAAAATTTTGAGTTCTCTCAAGCTGTAACATTGGATTTCTCCGCTGTTCCACAGGATTTGAAATGGACGTGGCTCTTCAACATTCAAGCGTTGGACTTTCCCCATTCGTTGAAATCCTTCTCGGTGCTGTAATATGCAATCTCCCTCTCTAAATCCGTAGAATCCTTGTTTCTTGGCTAGGTTTTCTAACTGCTGCATCCAGGCTTCTTCCCAAGCTATGTCAAAGTCGAGAATTTCATAATTTTCTTCGCTCAATTGTTGAGCTATTTTTTCTTTCAATTGCTGTTTTTGGACTGGTATAACGAATTTTAAGAAGTTGTCGGTCACTTCAAGAGCTAAATAGGTCTTAGCTCTGATTCTGAGTTCATTGACAGACAAACAGCGGGTATCTTTTAATTGCTGGGGTGCAGGAATATCTATAGTACAACTTGTCGGGTATCCGGGAAACAAATTAAGGGGAAAGCGATACAATTGGTCGAGAGTGGAAATGAGAATGTGGTGTTCGCTCAGCGATTCTACTTTGAAAGGAGTTGCGTTTCCCAATTGTACCTGTTCGGAATTAGCGAGTACGATGGTTGTGCAAGTTGGAAGTTCTCCAGCAGTTTTTTGAGGGATAAACTGAGGAACGATGGAGATTTTGAGGGCGCGGATTTCGTCGAGGTTATAAGTCCAAGAAAATGAATCTTCGCCCGAACTTGCGTCCCAAGTAATTGTCACAGGTTTTTCAGTTTTTTTGAGAGAAGTAACAGTACCGTATTGATTGCCAGTTTTAACAATATCGTTTAACCTGAAGGGATGTTCTTCAGCAGGTGCATCCGGGAGGAAAGGGAAAATTACTGCAACTACTTCTTGGATTTGAGGGGAGTGCTGGCTGGCTGATTCAGGAAAGGTTTTGTGGGGGTTGATATTAGAGTTGTTAGTATTCATAACGGTAAAAAGTTGGTTATCCCTCAACTTCTCCCGCTAGGGAATAGCTTAAATTTTAGTGATTTTCTCAACCAGTGGTTCTTACTTGAATTGCAGCAAATGACTTGTTAGTAAACTTTAACAAGTCTGATTTTGACAATCTATGGAGTTAACAGTACCTAATGAATAAAAAATTTTCCCAGTTATTAGTTGGTTCTATAACTGGGAGAATTTGCGGCAAAGCGGATATTTCATTTCAGGACTTACGCAAAAATTGGCTTAACACACTACTCATAGCGGTAACGTGCGCCGAGGAGAACCCTACGGATAGAGTCTGTGGGTAATTCCTGATATTAATCTAACGCAAGTATCTCGATTAATTTGATTTCAGACAGAGCTGCATTTGCCGTTATTCTTTAGGCAAAGTAGGCTTGGGTGGGATGTCAAAAACAATCACAAATGTGAATTCTTTGACTAACCGCTGCAAAACCCGAAAATGATCGTCTGCATCCCTCCTCCTGCGAAATCGCGCCACAACAATACGCTGACAATTAGGTAGCAGCTTAATGATGCACCACGGGTGCAGCTTCTCAAAATAAGTCATTTTAACCTCCTGATAACAGTAACAGGTTGCGTTCTTTTTTCAGTGCTTGCCATTACGCTAGTGAAGAGAAATTCTCAAAGACAGGTCACGCTGATGTTGACAATTAATTAGGTTTGTGGTTCAAACAGCTCAAATTCTCTTCTAACGCAGCTTCTTATCTTCGGAAGGCGGACACAGCAAGTCCGCCAGTACGTCGGGAATCTCCTCAAAGTGTTCCAGCAGAAAATCCATTAGAGCCAAATGGCGCAAATCTACAGCAGTAGGAAATCTTCGATTTTTCCCCCGCTTAAACCAACCCTGCACTGTCGAATCAGAGCGGGAACAAATTTCGGCAATTTGCTCGTAACTTACCCCCCACTTGACATAAAACTGTTTCGGCGTCATACCCAATTGGCATTGGCTGTAAACCGCAATTAAATTGCGTTCTCTATCTGTCATAGTATGCGGCTTTTTCATCCTCACACCTCTCTAAATCTTCCTCCCACGCCGTATCAAATTGACACCAATTCGCACTTTTGGAATTAGAAGCAAGCCAAATTATGTAGCACCACATCCAGGAGCACTGACGCGGTTCGCAGTTGTAAAATTTGCCGATAACTATTCCCCAATCAGCTTCTTTGCCAACATCAGTCCAGCGCACCATCTCGCCGCACTCAAAGCGCGGGGGATGAATTTTGGCAAAACTTGCAGGCAACTCAGTTGAAGGTGGTATATCCTTCAAATGTTTTAGTGGCAGTGCCGAAATCAAATCTCGCTTTGCTTTTGAGATTGACATGAGTTTTTAACTGTGCATCGAGCACCTGATTTGTTTTGATAGGTTTTCAGGTCAATTTCTTGATAAAGAAATTGCAGCGCGACATCTCCTTAAATCAATCAATTGGAATTTAGATTTGACGGACTATTTTCAAAGCTCAACTCTGGCTAAGCTATCAGTTTTTGGAGATACTGCCCAATCGCGTTGATCTCGTTTCCGCTTGCAGCCGACTTGTATAGTAAAGGTGTAATAGCAAAAAAGGTTGCAGGTAAAATTAAACAATAGTAGAATTAGATTACTGACTAATAATTCTCTTAGCGCGGTGTTATGAACGCCCAAAAATCTGTTACTTTCAGAACGTAAAGCATGAAACATAGGTCGGATTTTATACAATAGGTGAATAATGGATGAACAGCGCCGCCAAGCATATCTGGAATTGACTCAAGAGTTACTTAGCTACAACTCCAATCTCGCATCGGCAATTTTGGAAGAAAGGCGAGAATGGGTGGATGATGGCTGGGTAGAAATGCTAGAACAAACAGCGGATCGCATAGCCGAACAAGGTAACTTGAAGGGAGTTAAAAAGATTTATGCGTTGCGAGATTATGCAGCTCAATTGGTTGCGCTTGAAAATGTCAAGACTGCCTTGCCTTTTTGGAATGAAGTGTGGTTGAAGATTTTAGAAAGCCAATGCGATCCTCAAGCGATCGCATCCCTGTTGCAGCCTAATCTAAATAAGCTCAACGATCGCTTAGCTGAAACCATACAATACTGGGCAGCTAGCACTTTACCCCTTGCAGTACCGGAGTCAAGATTTGCAATCGCCGGATTGCTTGTTAACTTTAGCAATCAGATGTTTAAGTTTCCCTTGGGGAGCAGGGCAAGTAACCTGGAAATCGCGATCGCAGGTTATGAAGTCGGTTTGGAAGTGCTTACTGAAGACCAGTTTCCAGAACAGTGGGCGATCTCGCAAAATAGTCTGGCTGTCGCTTACAACAATCGTATTCGCGGCGAGCTATCCGCGAATTTAGAGCAAGCGATCTCTTGCTATCAAAATGCCCTTCGAGTCTTCACTCAAGAGGTGTTTCCCCAAGAGTGGGCAATGCTCCAGAACAATTTTGGAACGGCTTACAGTGCTAGAATTTTAGGCGATCGATCGGCTAACTTAGAGCAGGCAATTATCTGTCACAAAAACGCCTTACAAATCTACACTTACAAGGCTTTTCCTATAAACTGGGCTATGGCACAACATAATTTGGGAGTAGCATACAGGTCTAGAATTGAGGGGGAACAGGCTGATAATTTGGAGCAGGCGATCGCTTATTTTCGTCGCAGTCTTAGGGTTCGTACTCGTAGTGTTTTTGGGCAAGAATGGGCAGATACTCAGAAAAATCTGGGGATAGTTTACAGCGAACGCCAACGAGGAACGCGAAGTAAGAACTTGGAACGTGCTATTAATTATTTGCAAAATGCCCTGCAAATTTTTACTCCAACTGATTTTCCAGAAAAATGGGCAGAAACTCAGAAGAGTTTAGGCGTCGCATATTGGCAACGTCTTGAAGGGCAACAATCGGAAAATTTAGAAAAAGCAATCGTCTGTTATCAGAATGCCCTACAAATCTACACCCAAACAGAATTTCCAGCATCTTGGGCTGAAACTCAAAATGCCTTAGCTGTGGCTTACAGCAATGGCACTCTGGGTAAACGGAAGCAATATTTAGAAAAAGCCATCAATTGTTGTCAGGCGGCATTACAAGTACGCACTGCCGTTGCTTTCCCTTACCTTTATGCCGAAACTCAACTTAATTTGGGGTTGATTTATCAAGAGAGCAAGCAGTTAGAATTAGCTTATTCTGCCTTTGCAGTAGCAATCGATATAGTAGAATCTTTGCGAGGTGAAATTATTTCAGGAGATGTTACTAAGCGCAAGTTGGCTGAAGAATGGCATCTCCTTTATTTAAATATAGTAGAAGTTTGTCTTGAGTTAGCTGTTGCTGAATCGTACTATATTGCAAAAGCGATCGCCTATGTTGAACGTAGCAAAACCCAAACTTTAGTAGAACTAATTCTCAGTCGCGATATTAACCGCATTTTTCCTCCAGAGGTTGCCAACGAGTTACAACAGATACAAGACGAAATTATACAAGGACAAAACTGCATCCAATTAGGGGGAACTTCTAACTCTGTAGATTTATCTCAAAGTCTCCAGAAATTGCGACAGCAGCGCAATCAGATACAAAATCGCTACTTAGCTGTGGGTTCAGGTTTTGATTTATCTTCTTTATGCAAAAGTTTGGATTGCCACACAGCGATTATTGAATGGTTTATTGCCGACGGAAAATTTTTCACATTTATCCTCACATCGAAAAATCATTCTCCCTTTCTTGACACCAGTGAGATTGCAAGCCGTAAAATTCTCTCATTTGAAGAAAACCAGTGGCAGCTTTCAGTATTCCAGTCTAGTACAGAAGAATGGGAAGCATTAACGACTTGGTTAGGAGAATATTTAAAAGATTATTACGAGGATAAAAATAGTTGGCTCGAACGACTGACGCCGCGTCTCGCTAGACTTGCCAAAATTTGGCACGTCGAATGCATCATCAAGCAGTTGCCCAAAAACTGCGATCAGTTAATTCTTATCCCCCATCGGTATTTGCATTTTTTACCAATTCATGCGTTACCTGTATCCTCGAATACTCTCATAGATTTATTTTACGGAGGAGTTCGTTACGCCCCCAGTTGCCAGCTTTTGCAACTAGCTGAAGCACGACAGCGACCTAACTTGACTAACCTCTTAGCTATTCAAAATCCTACAAACGATCTTGCCTATGCTGATAGCGAAGTTCAAGGAATTACCTGCAAGTTTGAGAGCTCGTCTGTCTTCAAAAGCAATGAAGTAACTAAATCTATAATGAGTAACAACAGTCTAAAAAATGCCCACTGCATCCACTTTGCTTGTCACGGCTTTTTTGATTTTGTATCGCCCTTAGAATCTGGGTTGCAATTAGCAGATGGGTTGCTAACATTAGCAGAAATTTTATCGCTAGACTTGCAGCAGACACGCCTTGTTACTCTTTCAGCTTGCGAAACAGGTTTAAGCGAACTTGATAGCATCAGTGATGAATATACGGGTTTGCCCAGTGGTTTTCTATACGCTGGTACTCCCAGCGTTGTAAGTTCTCTTTGGGAAGTCAGCGATATATCCACGACATTCTTAATAACCAAGTTTTATGATAATTTGCAACAGGGATTATCCGTCGCGGTGGGGCTCAATCAAGCTCAACGCTGGTTGCGAGACGCTACTGGAGATGAGTTACAACAGTGGATGGAAGAACAACAGTTGCCGTTGAATCCTACGCTGAAGATGTCGCTGCAACGGCGGTTTAGGCAGAATCGATATCCGTTTCAGTCTTCTTTTTATTGGGCAGCATTTTGTGCGGTAGGTCAATGATTATGGATAAACAACGCCAAGAAGCGTATCTAAATTTGATTCACCAGTTACTCATTAGTCCTTCTGAGCTAGAGGAGGCGATTTTGATAAAAAATTCACATTTAATTGATGCTGGATTGATACAGAAGCTGGAGCAAGAAGCTGAAATTATAAAAAAAAGAGGACATCTCCATGAAGCTAATTTTTTAATGAATATTGCTACTAGATTAATTAATGCAATGCAGCTTTCATCAGAGCAATCTGCTTCTTTATCATTAATCAAGCAGGTTTTGGTGGCAGCTCATCATGTTAGCGACGAGCGGCAATTTTTATACTTGTTACTTCAGAATAACATAGATAAACTTAATCATACTTTTGTGTCCTTATTAAAATCATGGACAAGCTCTATCTTACAAAAAATAACTCTTAATGCAGCACATGAATTAGCAGCGGATATTGGACTATTCAGTAACTTTTTATTTGGATTTGAACTAGGAGTTCGAGCAGAAAATATAGAAATTGTTATAACAGGCTATGAGATTGCAGCTAAAATTTTTTGGGAGACAAAATCTTTACAAAATTGGGCAAATACTCAATATAATCTGGGTAATACTTACTGCGAACGCATTCGAGGTGACAAGCCAGATAATCTAGAATTAGCAATTAACCATTACCTAGCAGCCTTAAGTATTCAAAACAGGGACGAATGTCCAAAAGAATGGGCTTTGACAAAAAACAGTTTAGGAACTGCATATCTCGAACGCATTCAGGAAGAGAAAGCAAAAAATTTAGAATTAGGAATTAAATGTTTTTATGAAGCTTTGACCGTACATACCCAAATAGAATTTCCACAATATTTTGCAAATATTAAAACCAATTTAAGTGAGGCATATCGAAATCGAATTCTTGGAGAAAAAGCTGATAATTTGGAAAAATCAATTGAATTTGGTTTAGCTGCTTTAAAAGTGTACAGCTATGAAGACTTTCCTGACGATTGGGGAAAAACTCAAATTAGTCTTGGTAATGCTTACGCTCACCGTATCCGAGGAGACAAAGCTGATAATTTAGAAAAAGCCATCCATTACTTATCATCTGCTTCGGAAACTATTAAACGCGAAAAATTCCCCCAAGAGTCGGCAAAGCTTCAACACAATCTCGGTGCTGCTTACCTTCATCGCCTTCGGGGAAATAAATCAACAAATCGGGAAGAAGCCATTAGTTATATTTCTATAGCCTTGGAAGTATTTAACCGTTCTGATTTTCCCGAAGTATGGGCAAGAGGTCAAAATAGTTTAAGTTTAATCTACACTTACCGAATCCAAGGAGACAAGGAAGAAAACTTAGAAAAGGCAATTTGCTATTCTTTATCTGCTTTGGAGGTACTCAACCGCAAAGTTTTTCCTCAATACTGGGCAGAGAGCCAGCAAAATCAGGGGCTTGCTTATTATTTAGCCTACCACCACAGCAGGCAAAGCCAAGATATAGAAAAAGAAAAATTGAAATCAGCAATTTTTTGTTTTTGTAAAGCATTAGAAGTACGCACTTATGAAGCTTTCCCCCAAGACCATATAAACACGCAATTTTGTCTGGGTATAGCCTACCGAGAAGCGAGTCAGTGGATTGATGCCTACAATGCCTTTTTCGCTGCTATTAATAGTATTGAGTCCCTACGATATGAAATTACTTATGGCTCTGATAGAGAAGAAGATAAACAGAAGTTAGCTGAAGATTGGAATAACCTTTATGGGTGTATGGTGGAAGTTTGTCTAAAACTGGACAATGCTACAGAAGCAATAGAATACGTTGAACGCAGCAAAACCCGAAACTTAGTTGAGCTTATCCTCACACGCGATCGCCACACTATCTTCCCCGCAGAAGTGGTAACTCAACTAGATCGACTTCGAGATGAAATCGCCAGCGGTCAGTACGAACTCCAAAATGCCACCGCAAAAGATCCAACTACTTTAGCCCAACATCTCCAACAGCTTCGACAGCAGCGCAACGAATTGCAAGATCGATATCTGCCAATCGGTTCTGGTTTTCAGCTTGACCCATGCCGGTTAGCTCTGAGCGATCGCACTGCAATTGTTGAATTTTACATTACAACCGATAAGCTACTCGTCTTCATTATTACCAACCAAACCCAACAACCTATCGTTTTATCACCCGATTTAATAAACCAAAACAAATTAGCAAATTGGGCAAACAGCTATCTGAAAGCCTATAGTAACAAAAAATCTCACTGGCAGCGCCGTTTAACTACCCGCTTACATCTGTTGGCAAAAATTCTGCATATTGATGAAATTGTTGAGCAAATTCCAACAGAGTGCGACAAGTTAATTCTAATTCCCCATCGCTACTTACATTTACTACCTCTTCATGCTTTGCCACTTGAGGGAGATTCCAACCTTTTTGAGAGATTTCCTGAAGGAGTCAGCTATGCCCCTAGCTGTCAATTACAGCAACTCGCTCAAACTCGACAACGCCCAGAATTTACTCACCTATTTGCCGTTCAAAACCCAACTAATTCCGGGAAACCATTGAGTTATGCTGATGTAGAAGTCGAAGCAATTCAAAACTACTTTAACGCTAGGACTATTTTCAAAAAGGAAATAGCAACCAAAGAAGCTGTTGAGGATACTTCTCTTAATACTGTTCACTGCGCTCACTTTAGCTGTCACGGCTACTTTAACGGAACGGAACCGCGCAAATCTGCCCTCCTCCTAGCTGATTCCCAGCTAAATTCTGCACCGACACAATCCGATGTAGAAAATTATATCAGTGTGGAAAATGGTGGCGTACTTGACCTAAATAAGTGTCTTACTTTAGATAGCATTTTCACTCTGAATCTAGAACAATGTCGGCTCGTCACTCTATCTGCTTGCGAAACCGGATTGATTGATTTTCGGAATACCAGCGACGAATATATTGGCTTGCCCAGTGGTTTCCTTTTTGCAGGTGCTTCTAGTGTAGTTAGTTCTCTTTGGAGGGTGAATGACTTATCGAGTGCTTTTTTGATGATTCGGTTTTATCAAAATTTACAAAATGGTTTGACTGTGGGTTTGGCGCTCAATCAATCTCAGCTCTGGTTAAAGGATTTAACCAAAAGGGCTTTGGAAATATGGATTGAAGAAAACCAGTTACCATTGAAACCAGCCGTTAGGATGGATCTGCGTCGTCGTCTTTATAAGTTAGAGGATGATGTCCAACCTTTTAAATCGCCCTTTTATTGGGCAGCATTTTGTGCGGTTGGTTAGTGGCTTATGAATGAACACCTCCAAAAAGCTTATTTGAATTCAATTAATGCGCTAGCGAGCTGTACCATAATTTCAAAACCCGACACTTGAATGTTATCATAGAGCTGATTCATGAGGAGAGTAGTACAGATTATAAACAGGCAGCATCAGTATTTAGGGCTTGCTGAAAAAGTGTACGTAGTGGAAAAACGAGGCTACACAGCTTAAAAAATAGTAGGTTTATTGCTAAAATCCCAAATTTATCCAGAAATCAACAACTTTCATTGCAAGGGTTTTGAGCCTCTATAATCCTATAACTTGCACTTTTTCAAGCAAAAAAAGCTTAAACCCCTTATCTGGCAAGCTTTCTACTTTTATTCAGCAAGCCCTATTTAGCACTCATGGGAAACTATAGCAATCCTAAATGATTTGCTTGCATTATACGCGAGCAAGATGCTCACACTGCAAGGATTCTGACCTTGATCGATTTTGCGACTGATTTAGGACTGGTATAGAATGAGATTGATTTTTTCATTCGTGTTGCTTATCAAATTGGTAAGACTTTAAATTGTCAAAAAAAAATGGATAGAATATCTAAACCAGGTGAAACCTCAGCAATCACGCTGGATGAACAGCGCAAGTTCTTAGTTAAAGTCTTACAGGCAACTATAAAGAGCAGTGACGATCCAACAATAGTGTATTCGCTGCTGCAATTAAACTTAGACAAACTGGATGATAATTTTGCTCAGGTTTTGGATAACTGGGCAAGCACTAAGTTGCACGAAATAAATTCAGAAGTAGCGCAAGAACTTGCGTCAGTTATTTGGAAATTCAGTAATCTGATGGTTCAGTTCCAGTGTGGTTTACCAACTAGAATTTTGGAAATTGCCACTACTGGCTTCAAGGTGGTTGCTTCCGTTTTTACTCGTGAGGCATTCCCAGAAGAATGGGAGGAAGTTCAAAACAATCTTTGTGGAGTGTTTTTGCTACAGGTACTCCAGGCAACTGAAGATAGTCATACTGACCCCGAAGTAGTGTATCCACTCTTGGAAGCAAATCTTGACAAACTGGATAATAATTTTGCACAACTGATGCGCCGTTGGGCTACAGCCAATCTTTCGGAAGCAGAGCCAGAAAAAGCCCAATGGATAGCGAAGATTATAAACGAGTTCAGCCTGTTAATAGCTCAATTTCCACTGGGTAGCAAAGCTGATAATTTGGAGATTGCTATTACAGGTAACGAGATTGCTGCCACTGTTTTTAGTAAAGAGACATTACCGGAATATTGGGCTATGGTTCAGAGCAATCTGGGCAATGCCTATAGCGAACGGATTCGGGGAGATCAGGAAGAGAATCAAGAGCGGGCAATTGTGGCTTATGAAGCTGCCTTGCAAATATACACCCCTGAAACATTTCCCAAACTATGGGCGATGACCCAAAACAATTTAGGTGTTACATACAGAGAGCGAATTAGAGGAAATCGAGCCGCCAATTTGGAACGTACAATTGCATATCATGAAGCTGCCTTGCAAATATATATCCCTGAAACATTCCCAGAAGAGTGGGCGATGAATCAGAACAATTTGGGTAATGCTTACAGCGAAAATACTGGAGAGGACTGGGAGCAGTATCAGGAACAAGCGATTAAAGCATATAAAGCCGCCTTACAGGTTTACACCTTTGAAGTATTTCCAGAACAATGGGCTTGGACTCAAATGCTACTGGGCGCTACCTACAGTGAGTATTCTGAGAAAGGATGGACGCAAAACCCTTACCAAGAGATTAGTGGACGAGTTAAGGAAGCATGGATAGAGAACCAGAAGCAGGCAATTAAAGCTTACAGAGCTGCTTTAAAGGTCTATACAACAGACGAGTTTCCCGAACGATGGGCGATGGTCCAAGGCAATTTAGGAATGACTTACGTTAATTTAGGGCCGATTGCCAAAGCAATGGTGTGTTTCCGCAAAGCCCTGAAAATTCGTACCGCTACTGCATTTCCTTTAGAGTGCCTTACAACTGGACGTCAACTCGGCTTTTTAGCTTTAGCTGCCAATCAGTGGAAACAAGCTATTGAGATATATCGCCTCGCTATTGAAGCCGTCGAGCAAAGCCGTCTATGGGCGAGAACTGAGGTCAGACGCCAGAGCATTTTATCAGAAGGAATTGATGTATACGATGGCATATTATATGCCTGCATCAAAGCTGGTCAGGTAGAAAAAGCAATTGAATACCTTGAGCGAATAAAAGCACGCAACCTAGCGGAACTTCTTGCTACCCGTAACCTATTCCCCAAGGGAAATATCCCAACAATCGTTCTGGATAACCTAAAGCGATTGCGCCAGGAAATTGTGACAGAACAACGTAACCTGGATGTTGTTGAACAGAATAGAACAACCAACTTAATTTCTGGAATTAGTAAATCGATGGCTAGTCCTTCATCTTGGCTGGCAGATCGTAACCGGCTGAATGAATTACTTAGACAACTAGATGAGTTGATTACTAATGAAATTGATCCTATAGACTATAAATTTAAGATTACTCAACAAGTTAAGCCGATCTCTTTTGAAGAAATTATAGGCAGAGATGAAAATTTATCTCTTATAGATGACCGCACTGCCATCCTTGAGTGGTATCTCACAAATCATGGTTTTCACACTTTTATCATTACCACAAAATTTGAGCGTCCTTACATCTGGTCATCCTCTCCTACTGAAGAAAGAGGTGGAGAAGAATTTGAAAAGGAGCAAATATGGTTTAAGCAATACTTGCATAACTACCAGGAAAATCGTCAGCAATGGATTGAAGAACTTTCAGAAAACCTCCGACGCCTTGCTCAAATTATACATATTGATGAAATCCTGAGTTATCTTCCAGCGAGTTGCGATCAACTAATTCTAATTCCCCATCGCTTTTTGCATCTAATACCCCTTCATGCTTTGCCTTTGTCTGAAGGGGGATGTCTTCTAGATCGCTTTCCTAGAGGCGTGCGCTATGCTCCTTCCTGTCAGCTATTGCAACTAACTCACAATCAAGAGAGACGAAATTTCAATCGCCTCTTGGCTATTCAAAATCCCACTAAAGACTTAGGCTATACAACTGTTGAGGTAGGAACTATCCAGCATTACTTCTCCCATACTGATGTTTTTATTGAAAATGCTGCCCAAAAAGCCACTCTTGTAGAAGTAAAGATTAAAGATAATGGAACGAGAGAGGTCATTCAAAACTCCCAACTCGGTTTAGCAAACTGCGCTCACTTTTCTTGTCATGCAGAGTTTAATTTTGAATCTCCTTTAGACTCAGCCCTGTTATTAGCAGATGGGGAACGTCTGACCCTTGGCGAAATTTTTGACCTCGACCTTTCTCAATGTCGTCTTGTTACCCTTTCTGCCTGCGAAACAGGTCTAACTAACTACAAAATCCTCAGCGATGAATACGTGGGGATTCCCAGTAGCTTTCTCTATGCAGGAAGTCCTAGCGTTGTCAGCAGTTTATGGACAGTTCAAGATGTATCAACAGCTTTTTTAATGATTAAGTTCTATCAAAATATGTCGTTGTATGAGACCGTAGCTATCGCCCTCAACCAGGCTCAAATTTGGCTGCGAAACCTGACCAAAAAAGAACTGCAAGAATGGATTTCAGAAAATAAAATCTCTCTAGATGCAACTCTCAACATACGTTTGCGCCACAGACTACATAAAATGTCAGATAAGGAGCAACCCTTTAAATCGCCCTTTCACTGGGCAGCTTTTTGTGCGATTGGACAGTAATTATGAATGAATAAGTGGCTGACACTATGAACAATATATCATCGTCAACTCCTGCTGACTCTGAAGCAGAAAAACTTTTTGAGCGAGGGACTCAGCACTTTCAGGCAAATCAATTTCAAGATGCCTTACACTGCTGGCAACAAGCTTTAACACTTTATCAAAGGCTTGGGAATCACCAGAGAGAATCCCAATGTCTGGGCAATCTGGGTAATACTTTCTACTTGCAGGGAAATTACGAGCAAGCTATTGAATACCACGAGCAAGATATGACTCTTGCGCGGGAGATAGGCGATCGCGAGGGAGAAGCCTATTCTCTAAACAATTTGGGTAGAGCTTACGAATCCCAATGGAAATACCAACAGGCTATTGAATATTACGAACAATCTCTACTAGCTGCACGAGAAATAGGCAATTGGCAAGTAGAAGCGACTGTACTGAATAATTTAGGCAACACTTACAATTTTCAAGGAAAATACCAAGAAGCTCTTGAAAGTCACAGACAGTTCCTAGGAATTGCACGGGAGGTAAATAAGTCCAGTTGGGAAATCACTGCCCTGAACAATTTAGGCACCGCTTATGATTCTTTGGGAAAGTACCTGCAGGCTATTGAAATGTATGGCGAGTCACTGGTCATTGCAAGAAATATAGACGATCGCCTTGGGGAAGCCAATTCTCTAAATAATCTGGGCAGTGCTTACTTTTCCGAGGGCAAGTATCAACAGACTATCGAAAAGTATGAAGAATCATTAGTGATTAAACGAGAAATAGACGATCGTTGTGGGGAAGCTAAAACCCTGGGCAATCTGGGTTTGGTTTACCACTGTGTGGGAAAATACCAGCAGGCGATTGATTATCACGAGCAGAATCTAACTATTTCACGAGCGGTCGGCGATCGCCTTGGGGAAGCCAGTGCTCTTGGAAATTTTGGCTTGACTTATCGTTCTTTAGGGCAGTATGGACGGGCAATTAGCAATTACGAACAGCAACTGCTTATCGTGCGAGAAATAGGCGATCGCCTTGGAGAAGTAACTTCTCTGGGAAATCTGGGCTTGACTTACTACGCCCAAAGCCAATACCAAGAAGCTATTAGTAAGTATGAGCAGTCGCTAGCCATTGCACGCCAGATAGGCTATCGTTCGGGGGAAGCTGCTTGTCTGGGCAATCTGGGCAACGTGTACTACTTCCACCATCAATACAAACAGGCTATTGAGAATCACGAAAATTCCCTAGCTATTGCTAGGGAGATAAGAGATCGCCGTGGAGAAGCTAGTTGTCTGGGTCATTTGGGCTTAACTTACTACGCTTTAGGGCAATACCAGCAAGCCATTCAGAATTACGAGCAGCAATTAGTCATCGCACGAGAAATCGGCGCTCGCTTTGAAGAGGGTGCATCTCTAAACAATCTAGGAGTGGCCTTTTGGGAATCTAGTCAATTAGCCAAAGCGGAGACCAGCCTATATAAGGCAATAGAAATCTGGGAATCTATACGGAAAGACTTGGGTAGAAATGATATCAATAAAGTGTCAATTTTTGATACGCAGACCGCTGCTTACCGCCTGCTGCAAAACGTTTTAGTTGCACAAAATCTACCATTAACTGCTCTGGAAATTGCCGAGCGGGGGCGCACCCGGGCTTTTGTAGAGTTATTAGACCAACGGCTATCCACAAGAACACAGCAAATCTCAACTACAGCGCCCACCCCATCGATTACTCAAATCCAAAAAATTGCTCAGGCAGAAAATGCAACTCTCGTTGAATATTCACTTGTTTTCGAGCAAGAACTCTATATTTGGGTTATCCGCCCCAGTGGTGAAATTATCTTTCGCTCAGTTAACTTAAAACCGCTGGAACAGTCACTAAATATATCCTCTACTATCCCATTTCGCTCAGTTTTGTTAAATCTAGTTCTGCAAGCCCGTCAATCCCTTGGTATCGAGGAAAGGCTGCGCGATGGTGCAACAGGTAATAGCTTTGACGCTATCTCATTAGCTACAAATATTTCTCCGCCTTTACGGCAACTGCATCAATACCTAATTGAGCCGATTGCTGACTTTCTTCCTACTGAACCCAATGATCCTGTAATCTTCATTCCCCAGGAAGCCTTATTTCTTGTTCCCTTCACAGCACTGCAAGATGCCACAGGTATTTATTTAATCGAACAACACGCGATTCTAACGGCTCCATCCATTCTGGTGTTGGAGTCGATCTGTCAGCAGAAAAAGGGACAAGCTGCTGACAATTTCGTCGATGCTCTTATAGTTGGCAATCCAATAATGCCAATCATCCCTCTCTCGCAACCACCTCAATGCTTAGAGCGTTTACCAGGAGCCGAAACAGAAGCGAAAGCGATCGCATCATTCTTCAATACTCAAGCGCTCACAGGTCATCAAGCAACTAAGGTAGAGATTGTGCGACAGATGCTCAAAGCACGATTGATTCATCTAGCCACTCATGGGTTATTAAGCGATATCAAACAGTTAGGTATACCAGGAGCGATCGCTCTTGCTCCCAGCGACGAAGATAATGGCTTTCTTACTGCTGGCGAAATCTACGAGATGAAACTAAACGCCGAACTGGTAGTGCTGAGCGCTTGCAGTACCGGGCAGGGTAAAATTACTGGAGATGGGGTAGTTGGGCTATCTCGTTGTTTGATCGCTGCTGGGGTCAAAAGTGTAATCGTCTCTCTCTGGTCAGTAGGCGATTTGTCCACCGCCTTGTTAATGGTGAAGTTCTACCAAATTTTTCAGCAGGGAGTAGCGGCTGCGATCGCCCTTAATGAAGCCCAGCGCTGGTTGCTGGGAATCAATAAGATAGAATTGGCAGCTTGGGTGCAAACAAATGAGACATTTTTCGATGCTACTCTGAAAATGAATCTACGTCGTAGGTTGCATCAGTTAGATGATAAAGCCAAACCATTTGAAAATCCTCGGCATTGGGCGGCATTTTGTGCGATCGGTAAGTAATTATGGATGAACAACGTCAAGAAGCCTATCTTGAGATAATCGATGCCCTGCTTGGCTGTCCTAGCGGAGAAGAACCGCAGGTCATAATGGCAGCCAACCCAGATTTCATTGACATTGGATTGGTGGAGGTTATGAAACAAGTAGCAGCGGTTTGCGTACAGCGAGGAGAGCAAAACACTGCTGATTTTTTAACTAATGTCGCTAGTCAGATTGCTGGGGCTTTGGAGTCGTTGGCAGCAGAATCTACTGATAAAAGTGGCGAGACATCACCTACAATACACTCCTTAGAATACAATGATTTCTTAACTGAAGCATTACGTTTAGTTCTTGAAAGCGACAGCAATCCACAAACTGTCTACCCTTTCCTTCATAACAATTTAGACAAACTCGATCGGGGATGTGTGAGAGAGTTACAGGAATGGGCGAAAGCAAATTTATCCAGAGCTGCGTCAGAATCCGCTGGGAAAATTGCCGCAGGAATTGCTAACTTAAGTAATATACTACAGGATTTTCCTGTGGGGAGTAGAGCTAGTAATTTAGAAATTGCCCTGACTGGCTGTGAAATCGCAGCAACCTTTTTCGATTGCCAAGTTTTCCCTACACAATGGGCTGGGATTCAAATTAATTTAGGCAATATCTACCATCTCCGAATTCATGGGAATCGCGGAAATAATTTGGAGCAAGCGATAACTTATTATCAAGCTGCTCTACAAATTTTTACTCTTGAAGCTTTCCCCCAAGAATGGGCACTAGCGCAAAATAACTTAGGTAACGTTTACCTGGATCGAATCCAGGGAGAACACGCTCAGAACTTGGAAGAAGCAATTCACTGCTACAATTTGGCATTACAAATCCGTACCCGCCAGACAGTCCCCTCAGACTGGGCACAGACTAAGGCTAATCTGAGCAATGCCTACCGTGAAAGAATTTATGGAGACCGAGCTAGTAATCTTGAACAGGCGATCGCTTTTTGTCAAGAGGCATTACAAATCTTGACCCAGAATGATTTTCCCCAAGAATGGGCTATTACCAAAACCAATTTGGGAACTGCCTACCAAGAGCGAATTAGAGGGAACCGAGCCGAAAATTTGGAGGTCGCGATTGCTGTTTACCAAGAAGCGTTGCAAATTCGTACTCGCGAAACGGTTCCTCAAGGTTGGGCTGAAGTACAAATGAATTTAGGAAATGCCTATCGTACTCGAATTTTTGGCAATCGCCGTGAAAACTTTGAAAGAGCAATTGCTGCTTTCCTAGAAGCTCTAAAAGTTTTTACCCGCGAGATATATCCACAACAATGGGCACTTACCCAAACTAATTTGGCTAGTGCTTATCAGGAAAGAGTTAAAGGGGACAAAGCTGAAAATTTAGAGATGTCCATTGCTGCTTATGAATCTGCTTTATTAGTTCTCACTCGCGAAGATTCTCCTCAAGATTGGGCAAGAATCCAAGTTAATCTTGGCTCTGCTCATTACAGTCGCATTCTAGGAGACCGTAGTCAAAACCTAGAACTGGCTATTTCTTTCTACCAAAAAGCACTTCAAGTCTATACTAAGGAGACTTTCCCTGAA
This sequence comes from Microcoleus sp. EPA2, assembly GCA_020882975.1. Lineage (GTDB taxonomy): Bacteria > Cyanobacteriota > Cyanobacteriia > Cyanobacteriales > Microcoleaceae > Microcoleus. Next base: position 106,362 of record JAHRFD010000006.1, read on the forward strand.
AGTTGGGGACAAACCCAAAGTAATCTAGGTAATGCCTATGGGGATAGAATTAAAGGAGACCGAGAAGAGAATTTAGAGATAGCAATAGTTGCTTACGAGTCTGCCTTGCAAGTTTTTACTACCACAGAATCTCCTCTAGATTGGGCGTTGATTCAAACTAATTTGGGAGGGACGTACTACCAAAGAATTCGTGGTGATAGCGAAGAAAATCTAGAGGCGGCAATTATTGCTTGTAAATCGGCTTTGCAAGTTTTTACCTACGAAACATCTCCTGAAGATTGGGCTAGAGCGCAATCCAATCTGGCTGCTGCATACTATGACAGAATTCGCGGTAGTCGCGAGGAAAATTTGGAGGCAGCAATTGCTGCTTGTAAGTCAGCTCTACGGTTTTATACCCTTGATGTTTCTCCTCAAGATTACACCAGAATTTTATTTACCCTGGGTTTGCTCTACCAACAATTCGGGCAACTTCACGATGCCTACAGCACTTTTAACTCTGCCATTGAATGTGTGGAATACCAAAGCGGAAAAATCACCTCTGGGGAGCCAGTTAAGCAAAAATTAGCCTCGCAGTGGGCTAGGTATTACTGGAGTATGGTGGAAGTTTGCCTGGAATTGGCGATTGCAGACCCACAATACTACGCCAGGGCTATCGAGTATGTAGAGCGTAGCAAAGCGCGGAGTTTAGTGGAACTTCTCGCCAGCCTTGACCTCTATACCAAAGGTGATATTCCCGAAAACATCATCAACGAACTGAAACGATTGCGCCGAGGAATTTCAGCAAAACAGCGCCAACTGGATCTAGTAGTAGAACTTGAACGGTTAGACGAAACTAATCGCATCTATCGGCAGCAGTTACACCAAGAATTGCATTCATTGCAGCAAGAATTCAATCAATTGCTAAATCAGATTGAGGCAATAGACCCTGACTTCAGCGTTACCCATAAAATTGAATCTATCTCGTTTGAGGAAATTAGGCAATTACTAACTGATGACCAAACGGTTCTTATTGAGTGGTACATTACTGGTGAAGCCATCTTTACATTCATGGTTACTCAGCAAGCGGAGTATCCTCGTGTTTGGCAATCTTCCCTCGCAGAAAAAACAGCTTTGTTGGATTGGATAAAAGAATATATCTCAGACTACGCTCAAAACAAAAATCAGTGGCAGAGCCAATTATCAGAAAGCCTTCAGCATTTAGCTCAAATCCTTCATGTTGATGACATCCTCAGTAACTTACCCAATAGCTGCCAAGAATTGATTATCATTCCCCATCTTTTCCTCCACCTATTTCCCTTACACGCCCTTCCAATTGTTGATGACTCTTGTCTTTTAGACCGCTTTTCTAAAGGGGTAAGCTACGCGCCTAGTTGTCAGGTACTACAGGTGAGCCTAAAGCATAAACGTTCAAACTTTACCCATCTGTTTGCTATTCAGAATCCCACTGAAGACCTGAGTTATAGTGATATTGAAGTGCAAACTATTCGGAATTTTTTTTACCCCTATGATGATGTTCTCATTAAAAAAGCAGCTAAGAAAGAATTGATTGAAAATCGGCTGTTTGGCGCCGCCAATTGTATCCACTTTTCTTGTCATGGCTACTTCAACTCAGACATTTCTATGCTCTCAGCGCTCTTGCTGAATGATTCTCAAGTTCCTGCCGGTTCTAGCCATAATCCTCCATATTGTCTTTCTTTTCCGGATGGCAGTGCAATCGACTTGACTAAATGTCTGACTTTAGGAGAAATCTTTGCACTCGATCTCAGTCAATGTCGTCTCGTTACCCTATCAGCGTGCGAAACGGGTTTTATCGATTTTCGCATACTCAGCGATGAATATGTAGGTTTACCTAGCGGCTTTATAGTTGCAGGAAGTCCCAGTGTAGTCAGCAGTCTGTGGACAGTAAACGACTTATCCACTACATTTTTGATGATTCAGTTTTATCAAAACCTCCAAAAAGGTTTGGCTGTGGTTTTGGCGATTAATCAAGCTCAAATTTGGCTGCGGAACATTACAAAAGCTGAATTAAAAGCCTGGATCGCAGCTAATTCCCTTCCACTTGACCCCACAATGCGGCAGAATCTCAATAAAAGGCTGCACAAGTTGCAAGATGACCAAAAACCCTTTCAAGACCCGTTTCACTGGGCTGCATTTTGTGCGATCGGTCAATAATGAAACAATATCGATAGAAGCACAGACCCGATATTTCCAGTCCAAGCAGCCCAAATCATGAACGAAATTTCCCAGAATATGAGACTGCAAACTCCCAGTCTCACCCTCTATGCGTTCCACCTCCGCAACAGCATCAATCAGGGACTACAGCCAACCGTAGCAGCAGCACCCCGGTTGTGGGAACAGTTAGTCGATTTTGGAAATGCACTCAACATTCTGGAATTACAAACTTTACGACAACAATTGATATGTTATGAAGGCGAGCGCTATTTACCAGAATCTGAAGATACTTTGGGAGCAGAATACTTAACCTTATTACAAAATAACGAACCCAGTCTCGACTTCCAAGTCCCTCCTCAACCGGGCGGATTGGAACTTCAGGGATTGCTCTGCCCTTTTCGCTTGCACGATACTTATGCGATCGATCTGACCCTATGTTCTCAAGATACATTTACTCTATCACAATTAAAGTATCTCAATCCCCAAAACCTGATATTACAAAATATTCAGGCTTCTTTGGGAAAAACACTATTGCTATTCGGTCAACCTTTAGAAACACAAGAAGATAATTATCAAGTCTTAGCAGATGCTTGCGTTGCTCAATTATTTCCAGGTCAATATTCAAGCGAGTTAGTCGATACAGGTAGTTTGTTGGGCAATCCAATTTTTGAGTATGAAAGTGGATTAACTAACCTAGCCAATAAACTTCATATCCTAGTTTGGTTAAAATGCCACGATATGAGTTCAAACCACATGGATAGGGTAGCTGAAATCCTACTTCATCTACTGTGGTGTCGCCATAAAATTCTCTATGTCTATCAACAGTCTCGCCATTGTCTAGAACAAGCTAAAAAAATATATGGCAGCTACGAGAAGTATAGAAGCAATTTTAGTCAAATTTCTGAAGCAACAAATCGGCGATCGCCTCTAATAAACTTGCACGCTGAGTTACAACAAGTGGAGCTGGATTATACTAACTACCTAGATGATTTGACAGAACACGAAAAGACGATCGCCATCAACTACATCAATTACAAAACTTACTTGGAAAAGCTAGAGAAGCTCCCACACACTAAGCTGAGTTTTTGTCAAGAGTTTTTGCGTCATGTTGGCAATAAATTTCAACGGCAAATTCAAGTAGATCGGGACTCTCAGAGAATAGGGCGCGATCGCCTGCAACGTCTAAAAGCTACAGTCTGGGAAAGTATTACCACTGAACCCGTTGCTAGCGAACCTTGGTCTGGTCAGGGGTCTGGAGAGCAGGAGTGTAAATCGGCACTTGCTTTGCAAAAAGAATTACATTATTATGGGAATAATGCCTTAAAAAATAATATGTCTGGGATTCCTTCTGAAATCTACGATCGATTGTATGAAGCGTTGTTAGATTGCGACCAGTTTGACGACGCTGGAACATTGCGGAAATTCTTTAAGGGGAACGCTCCACTCAACCCTTGGCGAAACTATTGGCAACAAGGCAGCCCATCTAACCTGGTTCAAGAGGCGATCGGCTACCTATGTGATAAACATCGCGATGATACTAAGGAAAATGCGCTAGTTATCTTGGTACGTCTACTAGCAAATCGAATAGACTCAGCAGATAGTCGTCATCAAATATTAAATAAACTAGCACAGGAACTTAATAGTGTTCTTTCAGATTCTAATAACAACTCCAAAATTGTACCTTTTACAAAGAAACTTGATATTGCCCATTCTGAAAGTTCACCGACAGATCGCTTGGCACAAGAAGCTAATCCCCAAGGTGAGTCAATGGTTTATATTTCAGAATATGAAAAAATATTAACTTGTGCCGCTTCAGTTGCCCGGATAAGCGTGCCGAAAATTATTAATGGATGCATAGATAAAGTTCCTAAAGTTCCTACAGGTACAGCTTGGTTAGTAACTCCTGAATTAGCCTTTACCTGTTGGCATGTTATCGAGGCCAGAAGTTATAGAGAAGATTGTATTAGCGAGGTCGATATTCAAGCACAACTTGCCAATACCTTGCTATTTTTTGACAATATATTACCAGGTCAAGGAACTGAATATGGCGTAAAAAAGTTGGAACATTACAATCGAGATTTTGACTATGCTTTGCTGCGATTAAAGGATGAAAATTTCTCTTTAGAGTCAAGAGGCTTTTTGAAGTTAGAAACGAATCAAAATGCTCCGCTTACAGTTCAAACTCAACTATTTGTTATTCAACATCCAAAAGGTGAGCCTAAGCAGGGAAGTAGTGGATATTTTGTAAAGATTGCCCCAGATACTAACTGCATTCTCTATAATGCTCCTACTGATAAAGGAACTTCTGGAGCGCCCGTTCTAAAAACCAACAACTGGCAGGTAATAGCGCTGCATAATGGGGAAAAGAAAAATGAAGCTCTGCGGGAAGCTACTCTAATAAGTGATATATTATCCGATCTGAAGCAAAATCGTCTTCAATTGTACGAAGAAATCATGAAAGCACAAAAATCGCACAAGGAGTGAACTATGGCAACAGGTGCTAGTCAACTTTTTTATCCTAACCAACCTAACCCCCGATTAAACCTGGATTTGGACAACAGCTACTTTCTGGTTAAGCTGCACGATTCCCAGGCATTTTACAAAGCTGGTTTGCTAACTGAGCCTGAATTTGTCACTTTTAGTTCGTCAGTCGAAAGCTCCTTTCAGCCAAGTTCCTCGACCCAAAGCCTGCACAAAATCTACTCTGTGCAAAAAAATGAGCCTTGTCGCTTGGGTCTTGGTATCAATTTAACTGACTGGTTGCCTGCCCGCCCTACTGACTGGTTGCGTATCAACTTGAAATATACGGTATGGAAGGATAAACCCTTACAGAATTTAATGGCTCAACTCGAACAAACTGGTTTAGTCGCTCAAGTATCGTTACTTCGGCCAGATTGGGCCGTAGCTCTTAAAGTGAGCAAAATTGTTGGGCAATTGGTGAGTTACCTACTACGTGAAGGCTCCCAACAGGAGATTTTCTCCCCCACGATTGACCTCAACCTCCAAGATTTGAAGGCGGGCTATCATGTTTTAGTTGGCTCGCACAGCAATGAAATTTTGCCGACTTCACTGAAAATCGACGCAAACGGACACCTGACAGATGTTAGTGGGAGTTCGCTTTCGCGTATTTCTTATGCCGTTATTCAAGTCCTAGCATTAAAGCGGCGCGGACAGGAAATAGCTCGTGACGAACCCTGGTGGGAACTTTTGGAAGCTGTCAAAGAACAAATCCTGGATGCTGAACTTGCTAACGATCAAGAACGTCGCAAGCTTTCAATTGACTGGCGTTCTACGCTGACTCAGGTTCGGGTATTAGCTCGCAAGCAACGGGGGTTCTTATTACCAGAAATCAGAGAAATTATTGCTGCGGCTCAAGTTAAAGTAGATGACAAGTTAGCACCACAAAGAGCGAACGAAGCCTTTGGGATGGAAGAATTACCGCCTGAGTTGCAAGATTGTCTCGGTGTGCGGACTGAGCAAGAACTTAGCAAGTTGGTTCAAGATTATCAGGGTGCATTGGAGGTTTCTCAGCAATTGCTTGAGGAGTATAATCTTTCAGGAGATTGACTGTGGAAGGATTACCTTATGAACTGTGCGACCTATGCGAGGAGGTCTTTTTGATCTGCGACGAATTTGAGAGTTACGACAGCCTCCGTTCATTTTGTAGAGTGCGAGAAGAGTTTCATTTTTTGACTTTTAAACTCAAAGGCAAAGACGCTAGTCCCTCATCTTTATTTAACCTCAATTTACCGCTTTTACTTGAAAGTAAACATCAACGATATGGCTGGGTATTCCCTATTTTTGTGAAAGCTTTGGCATCCCGTTATAAAGATGACGATCGTCAAAGCAGACTGAATGACTTATATTCTAAGATACAGTCATGTAGCAATCAGCCTAAAGTACAGTATTCTCAAAGATATCGGCGTGACCAAATACTCTTTAACTCCATTCTAGAAATAGACTTTAAAGACCAGACAGAGGAGGTAAACAACGCTCTAAACTTACAAGAATCGCTCAAGAGAGCAGGCGCATTTCTAATTCATGGTGAGCAAGAGTTTGGACAAAAAACTTTAGTTCATAGACTCTCTCTATTATCGAAGTTGCGGAACGGTCGGCGCATCCCGATTCCAATGGTTGGTATGGGTGACGTTTCCGAGTTATGGAATGCAGTTGCTGCTGAATTAACGGGTTTCAACCCGGTTAGTTTCTTTTCGGCAGAGCAAGTTATGGCTTTAATTCTTGAATGTTTGCAAACTCAGCACTTAATTTTTATCTTTACTGAAGTTCACCGTACTTATATTGGGTTTCTGCCTGAATTAATCGAACAATTTTGGCAACCGATCGTAGATAGAGTTAATTTAAAGGAAACTTACTTGGTCATGTTTCTAGTGGATAATAAAGGCAAAGTCTGTCAATCTGGAATGCCTTTAGCTTGGAAAGTGTGTCAGCAGGAATACCCCAGAATTCCTCTGCGTTTGCCTCCAATAAGCAGATTTTCGGAGGAAAACATTCATGAATGGTTGGACAGACCAACAGTAGCAGAAATCGTACCAGAATGTTTATCAGTTAAGACATTGCTAAACGAGTCTCAAAATGGTGTTCCAGAACTTGTTTATCAAAAAATTTGTCATTACTGCGGTTGTAGTTGGGAAGGAGGTTGGCACAATGGTTAATTCAGATTCAGTGATTCCTCGCGTATATACGGGTACAAAGCAACCGTCTCCAGAAGAGCGGGAACTTGGAATAGAGCCTTACTACCCTTCAGAAGAGTTGATTGAAGCGGTCAACCTTACTATCTTTTTGCAGAAACGTCCTCTATTGCTGAAAGGCGAACCTGGATGCGGTAAAACTCGACTAGCAGAGGCAGTTGCTCGCGAGTTAGGCTTACCTTGTGAACGTTGGTATATCAAGTCTACAACTAGAGCAAAAGAAGGACTCTACAATTACGATGCAGTTGGTCGCCTTCACGATGCTCAACTAGCACGATTTGATGACGAACACCGGTCTAAAGTCAAAAATATTAGCGAGTACATTAAATTAGGTCCTTTGGGTCGTGCTTTTCAAAACGATCGACGCACTGTGCTACTAATTGATGAAATTGATAAAGCCGATATTGACTTTCCCAACGATTTACTACAGGAGTTAGATGAAGGACGGTTTATCATCCAGGAAACAGGAGAGGAAATTAAGGCTAAGCAGCCGCCTATTATCTTTATCACCAGTAACGACGAAAAAGATTTACCGGATGCCTTTTTACGCCGTTGCTTGTTCCATTATATTGAATTTCCTTCTGAATCACAATTGGTTAAGATTCTTCAGGCTCACTTTCCCGATCCATCATCAGAGGTCATCGAAAAAGCAGTTTCCCGCTTTAAAATACTCCGAGGACATATGGAAAGAGACTATAGTGGAACAGGTAAAAAGGTGAGTACCAGTGAGTTAATTGATTGGTTTACTATCCTGCGACAATATCCTGAAGACCAAGCCTTAGCTAAACTCAATGGAGAACTGCCTTTTGCTGGCGCTTTGCTGAAGTCTTGGAAAGATTATCGGAACTACTTACGCACGCCAGGGGAGGAGAAAACATGAATCCGGCTGAAGTGCATTTACTGAATGTTTTGCTGAGTCTTTTTAAGGAGTTGCGAAAGTGGGGTTTTCCTCTAGGTGTGGAAGAGTATATGTTGGCGGTGCGATCGCTCCAAGCTGGTTTTGGTATCGGCGATCGCAACTCTCTGGAACGACTTTGCTGTACGCTGTGGACAAAATCTAAAACAGAAGCTTGTTTGTTAAAACGACTGCTCGATGAAGTCATAAAGCAACCTGTGGAAATCCCTCAATCCACCCTGACTGAATCGCCACAAACTGTTCCAGAAACATCAGAACAGTCCTCCTCTCAAACTCCATTACAAAAACTAGAAGAATCTATATCTCAACCCACTTCATCTACTGAAATTCCCCTAGACATAGACGAACCAGAACAGGTAATTCAAGCGATTCGGCAAAATTGGGATAACAGCTTAGAAATGAGCTATTACCGCCAAAATTCCGTCGATGAATACTTGCCTGTTACTCCCCGACAGATAAAGCAAAATTGGCGTTTTCTCCGCCGTCGAGTGCGGGAAGGTTCGCTAGCAGAATTGGATGTGGAAGGTACGGTAGAAAAAATTTGTCAGCAAGGGGTTTTACTGGGACCCGTGATGATGCCAAGCTACAAAAATCGAGCGGAACTCGTGTTACTCGTTGATCAAGGCGGTTCGATGGTGCCTTTTCATCATTTGTCCCGTCAATTAATAGATAAAGCACAGCAGGGTGGAAATCTTACAAAAATCGGCGTTTACTACTTTTATAACTATCCTGAAAAATATCTATATACTGACCCCAATCGGCTCAAATATCAGCTAGTGACAGACGTTTTAGGAGCGATCGATAGCAGGACAGGGGTATTGATAGTCAGCGATGCAGGAGCGGCACGGGGAAATTTGAATGAACTACGAGAGGAGTATACGGTAAAATTTTTAAAACAGCTCGAACAGTCAGTCCGTTATTATGCCTGGTTGAATCCCATGCCGAACGATAGCTGGCAGGATACTACTGCTGGCAAAATTGCCCGTTCCGTACCAATGTTTGAAATGAGCCGTGAGGGATTGAATGCGGCTATTAATACTTTGCGAGGGCGCTATGTTTATTGGGAGCGTCCTTATCAGGGGATGGTGCAATCATGACGAGCGAAGCGAATACAACAGATTATGAAATTGCTGTCGAGCGAGTTGTAGGGTTTCTGCAACAATTCGATCGCGCACATTTCGACTTAGCTTGTCATGCCGCATTTCCACTGGTAATCACGCCAGACTTACTTTACCAAATATGGCTGCGCTTCGTACCAAAAGCACCTTGGACAGCAGTTGCTCGTGTACTTTTATCTCGTTTATGTCGCGAGGTAGGTTATGAGCTTTACGAGATGGATATTGCTGTCCGCAATTTGCTGTTAACAGAACTCAAGGATAATGAGGATTTTAATCAAGATAAGCCCAGATTAGAGGAATTGGCAGATTTTTTGACAAGCTATGTAAAACAACAGTTTGCTGGGGACAATCCTCATACAAAAAATTTAGCACAGGGACAGTATTGGACAGCTCTTGCTTATACTAAACCAGAGCAACTTAGCCGCGAACTATTAGAAGCCATTAACTTTAGGTTGCAAGAAAAAAACTGGAAAGAGCTATTTCGCTTGTCCTCATTAATAGAAACTTTTGCCGAACCTTTGCAAAAATTTTCTCCGTTATTGATTACTTACGTTCGTGGAATAGAAAGGTTAACTTGTGGCGATAAAATCAGTGCCGAAGAACTATTTAGAAGGTTGCCAGGTCAAAAGCGATACATCGAAATTAATGGAGTCAATGTACCGCTTCTCAATCGAGTTTATCTTTCTAAATTCGGACAAGGTAATTCGAGTCTTACAGTCTATGCGTTCCATCTCCGCAACAGCATCAATCAGGGACTACAGCCAACCGTACCAGCAGCACCCCGGTTGTGGGAACAGTTAGTCGATTTGGGGAATGCACTCAACATTCTGGAACTACAAACTCTACGACAAAAACTGATATGTTATGAAGGCGATCGCTATTTCCCAGAAGCCGAAGATTTTTGGGGAGCCGAATACTTAACCTTATTACAAAATAACGAACCCAGCCTACACTTCCAAGTCCCTCCTCAACCAGGCGGATTGGAACTTCAGGGTTTGCTCTGTCCTTTTCGCTTGCACGATACTTATGCGATCGATCTAACTCTATTTTCTCAAGATGCTTTGACTCTACCACAATTAAATTATCTCAATCCCCAAAACGCGATATTACAAAATATTCATGCTTCCTTGGGACAAACACTTTTGCTGTTTTGTCAACCTTTAGAAATACAAGAAGATAACTATCAGGCTTTGGCAGATGCTTGCGTCGCCCAATTATTTCCAGGTGAAAATTCAATCGATTTAGTCGATACAGGAAGCTTGTTGGGCAATCCAATTTTTGAGTATGAAAGTGGAATAGCTAATCCAGACAATAAACTTCATATTCTAGTTTGGTTTAAATGCCAAGATATGAATGCAAACAACATGGATAGAGTAGCTGAAATCCTACTTCATCTGCTGTGGTTTCGCCATAAAATTCTCTATGTTTATCAACAGTCGCGCTGGTGTGTAAAACAAGCTCAAAAAATATCTGGCAACTACGATGAGTATCAAAGCAATTTTCATCAAATTTCTGCAACACCCAATCGGCGATCGAATCTAATAAACTTGCACGCTAAGTTACAACAGTTGGAGCTAGATTATACGAATTACCTCGATGATTTGGAAGAACACGAAAAGACGATCGCTATGAACGAAACCAATTACAAAACCTACTTGGAAAAGCTAGAGAATTTCTCATTCACTAAATTGAGCTTTTGTCAAGAGTTTTTGCGGTTCGGCAAAAAATTGCAACGGCAAATTCAAGTCGATCGGGAGTCTCTGGGGACAGGGGGCGATCGCCTGCAAAGTCTAAAAGCTACAGTCGGGGAAAGTATTGCTACTGAACCTATTGCTAGCGAACCTCCGTCTGAAATCTATCCCCAACTGCCTAAAATCTATCCCCGACTGCGACAAGCTTTGTCAGATTGCGCTCAATTTCAGAGTCACGACAGACTATTCAATTTCTTTGATGCCAATGAGCCACTTAAACCGTGGCGCGATGATTTACCGGAAGTTATTAATAATCGAGCAGAGCGAGCGGAAAGAGTAATTGGCTTTCTAGTCGATCAAAAACGCAGCGATTCTCAAGAGAATGTATTACTAATACTGCTACGTTTATTAAAAGACCAGATAGACCCGATTAAGCCTCTTTATCAAACTTTATCCGGTCTATTACAAGAACTGAATCCCCTACTTTCAGGTTCTCAGAAAAACTCGATATTGTACCTTAATAGGAGTGAAAAAATGGCACAGTCCCCTTACGAAGAAACTATCCTAGATTTTATCTATGTCGCCCAAAAGCAACCCGAATTATTCACAGCAGAAGACCGCGCCGATTTTGCCCAATTGGTGGCAACACTCCCTGATGATTTGGAAGAAATTTCCAATGCGATCGCCCTTTGGTGCGACACCCGTCCTCACATCCTAGATGCCATTTTTGACCTACCTGTTGAAGAATTAGACAGTCTTCGAGCAGCAGGTGGTCGCAATACTCCCCTGACGGGTAAAGAGGCTAAGGATGCGATCGAAAATACAGTTCGAGAGAGTATCCCTCCCCCACAACCAAAATCTTCTCCCCAGAAACCAGGATAGTGGTAAACTACCCACACTGACCCGAAGCGGCTACAGTGTGGGCTTTTAGTAGCCCTGAACTGTCAGTGCTGATATTGCAACACAAACTGTTCGAGTCTCCAGGCTGGTTTACGACAGCCCCAATAGCAGCAATAATTTTTGCTCCATTCAAATCAGCGTCACCACGACCTCCGCAATTCCCGCATTTGAAACACTTATCAGAGCGCAGTCCAACAAGTGGTTCTCCCGGAGTTAGCGTAACATCAAACCTATCCAGGGGAATAGAAAGTCTTTTCCTTACTGCTTTGATATAGGCTTCTTTGCGAGTCCAGTAGGTCAAAAAAACTTTCAGTTGTTGATGTTCGGGGAGCGATCGCAATGCGGCGTTTTCAAAAGGCAAAAAAAACTTTCGGCTATCTGCTGGTAGGGAAAATCTTTACGAATGCGTTCAATATCAATTAAGCAGGTACAACTCGGCACAAATCTAGTAAATAAATGGTAGTTGTAGTTGATAAATGACTACTTTTTGTTACTATATTTGGGTTAAATAAGTAGTTAAATTAATTCCATATCACATTAAATATTAATTTTCATTAAATATGAATTTTGCAGGTATAAAATTATTAAAAGTTTGGCGCTACATCTATCTTAGATTGGTACCATCCTAGCGAGGGATCTGCATCAACGCACTTGTTACATAAATCGATCGATGATCGACTGATTTCCAGCAACGCGCGATCGCCATCAACAATTCAGGAATCTCCTCAGCAGAAATCTCAGAAAGCACATTCTCCCAGCCTGCTGTCTCTATTGGCTCCCCAGCTACAAGCGAACAAAAATACCTGCGCGACCCAGGCGCAATCTTCTGTATCGCCAAGAGCAGGTTGTCGAGCATCTCGTCCGTTATGCCCTTTTTGCCCCATCGAAACTGCGACACGAGACTCTCGCTGACTCCAGCAACTTGAGCTAAAGCTTTGCCACTGATGTTATAGCGTTTCAAAGTATCGTTGAAGGCTTCGTAGATCAGCATTAAGATTTGTTACTTTAATTTACTCTAGGTGAATCTAGATTTACTCTGGGTGAATAGTTGAGGTAAAAAAGGAGGTTTGTTAATGAGAGATAACCTGCGCCAGCAGCAAAATAAAGCTTTTTGGCTGGGGAGGTAAGAGTAAGTGCTACTTAACTCTAGCAAAATTAGGAGATTTGACAATACAAATTGCCGAATTTTTAGCAAAAACTTCTCGGTAACCCTCGCAGGGACTTGGAAGATGTCAAAACAGGCATCGCCCAATTCCTCTCATATCGCTTGGAGGTGCACCGATGAGCGACATTAATCAGGCTCCCCAGACGATCGCCCAGACAATCGACTGGCTCCACAATTGCTTGGGCCGACCAGCCCTGCCGGAATGTCCCAAGGAATGCGAAAGGGACTGCGACGTTCCCGGAGGCAAAGCGCCTGCTTGGATAAACCAGAAAGGAAAAGCAGTCAAAGTCAGTTGGAAACCCTATCAAAACCAATTGCCAACTCAGGCAAACTTAGCGAAGTGGTTCGCCCGCACTACTGGCATCGGCACTCTCGGCGGCGGACCTAATGCACAGGGTCACTACATCGCCTTTGTCGATCTAGATCGCAAAGAAAAAGTTTTCTCCTCGCCACAAGCTTTTGAGGCGCGCCTTGAACAGTGGTTCAACGACTACCCCCTCCTGAATGTCGCCCCTCGATTTCGCACCCCTTCCGGCGGATACCGAGTCATCCTCGCCTTCACAGAAGAACCAGATTGGACAGCCTTCAGCCTAGATAGAGACAGATCCCGAATGGGCGAACTGCTTGCCCGAAACGGCGGTCACACCCTGCTGCCCCCTACTGTCGGCGCGAACGGCATCCCATACCGCTGGGAATATTTTGTTGCATATCCGCCTACAGTTGCCAAACCCGAAGATGTTGGTATTTACCCGACACGGCAACAGCACCCGCCTGTTCCTGCCAACCCGCGCCCTGCAACCACTTACAGCCCCGGCGCAATTCGCCTAGAAGACCTCATCTCCCCCCGCACCCTTGAAATTCTGACAGGTGGTGCCAAAACAGGCGATCGCTCCGACGCCCTGACCGCTCTCGCCTCCGAATGCTACGGCTGGGAAGAGTTCTGCCACCGCTACAGTATCTCCTACTCCGGCACCACTGAAATCTTAGCCGAGTACGCCTGGGGGCAAATGGAAGACAGCAGCCAAGATCCCTACAAATGGCAGCGCATACTCAAAACCATTAGCCCCTCCGCTTGCCAAACCGCCGCCGAATATCACAGCGGAGACTCTGAAAATTGCTGGAAAAAGATTTACCGGCTGGATCGAGAAACCTTCCAGGCTTCATGCCCCCCTCATATTAAAGACAGGATTTTAGGAGAATGGGGTATCGACAAGCGCCCTAAGGCATCACCGACCGCGAGCCAGCAGCAGCTCAATTCTCAAAAGTTACAAGCAGATGCGCCAGAGAGCATCCCGCCAAACAACGGTGAGGTTACAGATAATTTTTACCCGCCGGATTCTGACAGCAAACAGAAAGAAAACCTGCTCCTCAAATATATCGATCGGCTCCTGGAACGGGGCAACATTCCCCTGTCAGAACGAAGATCCGAGTGTGCCCAAATCGCTCAAGCTTTGGAACTCGACCCCAAATACGTCGAACAAATCGTTTTAACCCGGCTGCAAGAATGGCAGTTCGCAGAAGTCGAAAGCGAAAAAACCGTTATTGAAGATTTAGTTAGCAAGCGCAAGCAGAGTCTCGACTTGCACCAAATTTTACCGCCTGAAATTGCCTGCATCCTGGCACAAATCGCTGCTGCAATGCCCACCAGCGCCGAACACCTGATGACAGTAGGTTGGTCAACCTTCGGCTGCGCGATCGGCACGGCCGCTGAAATTGTTGCTTGGCCTGGATTCAGACAAAAGTCCTGCGTGCTGTGGACGATCAGCACCGCCCGGTCGGGGAAGCTCAAAAGTCAAACTCAAGAAGTTATGGTCAACCCCATCCGGCTCTTGCAGCAGGACGCCAACAGCGAATACTGCATTGCCCTCAAAAGCTACAAAGAAGCACAAAAAGCCTCCCAGCAAAATCGAGACCCCATTGGGCCGCCAGAAGAACTCCCGCCCCCACCCGTTCCCCGCGAGTATTGGGTCGAACACATCACCGTAGAAGCCCTAATCCGCACCATCAACGAAAATCCGCGCGGCTTCCTCGTCCATCGTGATGAAATCGACGGCTTCTTCAAAGCCCTCAACAAATATCGGGCTGGCAAGGGGGATGACGAAGCCTTTTACCTCACCCTCAACAACGGCGGCGGTCCCAAAGTCATCCTCATTGACCGCGATCGCCGAGTCGAGGTGGAGAGGTCGTGCGTCCCCATCACCGGCACCATCCAGCGCAAGACGCTCGACGAAGAGATGACGCCCCGCAAAATTTCCAGCGGCTGGATGGCCCGGTGGGTAATCTGCTTGGCCCAGATGCCCAAACGGCGGCGGACGCGACTGCCCTACCCCGACATTGACGCCTTTCTCAAAGACATCTACCACAAACTTTCCGTCCTCAAAATGCACTATCGTCCCGTTCAAAATGAGGAAACAGGCGAAGTGCTCAAAGATGAAACGAACCGCACTGTTTACCAGGGTTTTCCGATCACTTACCACCTCAGCGACTCGGCTGCCGACTACTACGAACAGCACTTTTTCAACCCGATGGTCGAGCGCGAAGAAGCTGAACTGAATGAAGGCTTCCAGCTAGCCATGTCCAAGTGGAGTGGGTACTGCCTGCGGATTGCCCTCATCCTGCATTGCTTGCACGAAATCTGCAAGTTGAAAAACCTGGACGGCACCCTCAAAACTTACTTGCAGTTGAAAGAAGAGTGGAAGCTCTCAGGCAGGGAACATTCCGACAAGCCTTTTGAGATTGAAATCCCTACCTTGATTGGGGCCGACATCATTCAAAAGGCGATCGCCACCAGCTACTTCTACATCAACCAGGCTGAAGTGCTTTACAAAGGGCAGCAGCAAGATGAGGACGATACAGTCCCGGTCATCCAGAAACTGATTCAGAAATCAGAAGAGTTGCGGGACACGGTTGCTGAAGGTTGGATCAGCACCCGCGAAGCATACCGCAACTGTCGCGAACTCGTTGCAGGAGCTAAACTCCGCCAGATGTCGAACACCGACTTTACGGCTGCGGTCTTCAACCAAATGGTTTCGATGAACCTCGGTGAAACAAAAAAGGTCGGCAAGTCTTTCAAGTGGCGGATTCTAAGATAATTGTTGCTCGGCCACGTTTTGGCGGTTATCTCATTTCATAAAAACCCTGCTACAAACACGAGCGTTGGGTTGATTCGCAAGTCAAAGCCAACAAAAAAGTTGCTACTGTTGCAGAATTTTTCGGAAATGGTATTAGTTGCAAGCCCGCAGAGCGATCGCGCGAACCGAGTTGCAAGTGCAGTCCAGGGTATTTGTGGCAACTTGCAAAAAATGCCGTCCTCCGACAGCAGCGATTCTTCCAAAGTCTTCCAGAGTAAGCGATTACGTTATCAATAATGACAGTTGTGACGATTCTCAACCATCATTGACGATCGCGCTTCCCGCCTGGAGCGCTCTACACGGTGGGGCTGCTCGCACCGGAGTCAGAATCGTCAAAACCAGGTAGGGCATTCCTCAAACCGCATGATAGAAATCTGACCTTAGCGGGTATTTGCACTTCAATCGTCAAAACCAGGTAGCGCATCCCTCTTGCCTTATAGGTCGTGAACTCGATCGCGAGAATCGTCAACCAGACTTACGCAAAACCTCTATATGTAAGGTGCGAAGTGATAGCGTAACGCATCAAACCACCACATTTTTTGTCGCGGAGTGAGTCGTGGTCAAAAATTTTGTAAAAAATCACCAATGATTCTTAAAAGCTAAAACCTTTACAGAGAGAACAGTTCACTATAATCGTCTTGCACGTTGGGCGAAATTTGTAACTGTTGGCAGCCAGGGCTAAAGCTGAGCATTGAAACCTTCGTCTGTTGCCTCCAGAAAGAAGCTGTGTTGAGAGAAGAGCGGAAGACAATAAAGCCCAGTCGGTTGTGGGCGATCGCAATTGTCACCGGATACCTAATTACCGCTAGTTTAAAAATTGCGTTGACGATTTGACGATAGTTTGAAACTCCCGCAGAACAAGCTGTTCCCTCGTCAATAGCAGCTTCGACGATTGAAAATCGTCATTGACGATTCCTCAGCACATCCCAAGAGATTTACGATCGCCCGCAGGTGAGCGTACTGGTAACAGTGGCAACCTACAAACTGCTAGTTCGCCAAGCCGGACTTGTCAAAATCGTCAGAATCGTAGAAAACTCGCAGAACACCAAATTTTGTGTTGACGATTTGACGATTCCCTAAAACTCTTGCCCCGTAAGCATTTCAATCGTCAGTAATAGCTTTGACGATTCTGAATCGTCATTGACGATTCATTGTTGACATTACTCGCGGGACTTACAAAAAGTTGTCAAGCAATCGTCAGAATCGTCAAAAACTCGCAGTACATTCCCACAGCCCTTGCAGAGAAAGCGTTTATCGAGAATCGTCAAAATTAATGTCAATAATCGTCAATGAAAGTTAGAAGCTGAAAGCTTTATAAATAGGAGAGTTTAGGAAAATCGTCAAATCGTCAAAGAAAATTTCTTTTTTTAGTCGCGCTCTGGTTAACAGCTTGACACTGAATCCCAACCTTTGTAGAAGCTGTGTTAGGAGAAAAGCGGAAAATGCTGGGGTGC
Organism: Microcoleus sp. EPA2; assembly: GCA_020882975.1. Lineage (GTDB taxonomy): Bacteria > Cyanobacteriota > Cyanobacteriia > Cyanobacteriales > Microcoleaceae > Microcoleus. Next base: position 123,618 of record JAHRFD010000006.1, read on the forward strand.
AAGTTGGTTGTGGACGATCGCGACGGACTATCCGGCATCTAAATTTACCGCTAGTTTAAAAATTGCATTGACGATTTGACGATAGTTTGAAACTCTTACACAGCAAGCAGTTCCCCCGTCATTGACGATTCCCCAGCCACATCCCAATAAATTCACGATCGCCCGCAGACGTGCGGAGCGGCGGTGACAACAAGGACAATCCGCTTCCCTACCAGCTTGATAGGGTGACGGGCGTCAAGCAATCGTCAAAATCGTCAAAAACTTGCAGTACATCCCCAAAATCCATGCCAAACAAGCGTTTGGGGAGAATCGTCAAAAACAATGTCAATAATCGTCAATGAAAGTTAGAAGCTGAAAGCCTTATAAATAGAAGAGTTTAGGAGAATCGTCAAATCGTCAAAGAAAATTTGTAATTGACGACTCTCCTCTTCTTTGACAGAGCAAGCAATTCCACCGTCAATTTGCACCCCTAATGAGGGTAATCTGGTCTGGAAAGCCACATTATGAGGCCGGCTATGGACTTAGAACACGCTACTAATTCCTTTGGAGAAATAGCTTCGACGCGCGACCTAGTGGCAGAGCTGTTAGCTGCCAAGCGCTCTGTCAACACTAGGCGTGCTTATGAGAAAGACTTGTACGATTTCTTTGCGACAATGACGGAGCAGGAACCGCACCCGGCATTGGTGCGCGAGTTCCTACGGCTGAACCGCTTCGCCGCTGTCGCGGTGGTTCTCAAATATAAAGCCAAACTAATCGACAAGGGACTTAAGGAAGCGACGATTAATCGGCGGCTGGCGGCTATCAAAAGTTTGGTGAATTTTGCTCGGAAGGTGGGCGAGTGCGAGTGGAGTTTGGTAGATGTTGAAGGAGAGAAGGTGGTTCCTTACCGGGATACTACAGGGTTTGGTCGAGTTGCTTCTGAGAATGTGGCGGCGATGCAGTCGGTGTTGTCCATTCCTGACCGGAGTACACCCCAGGGAAAGCGCGACTATGCAGTTCTCCGGCTGCTGTGGGACAATGCGCTGCGCCGGGGGGAGATCGGCGGAGCCAATATAGGCGACTTTGACCCGCTGGCCCGAACTCTGAACATTTACGGCAAAGGTAGGGGAACTCAAGCGCAGCTAATTGACTTGCACAACGCGACGGCAGATGCGATTTCTGATTGGCTGAGCGTCCGGGGAGCTGCAATGCCCCAAGAGCCTTTATTTATCGCTTTGACAAAGCGGGAATACGGATTGAGGTTGAGTGGGTATGCTATTTACAAGCTTGTTTTCTCAACTTGCTCCGCTGCGGGAATTCCTAAAAGAATCAGCCCGCACAGAATACGCCACGCTGCAATTACGACTCTGTTAGATGCAAGCAACGGCAATACGCGAATGGCGCAGAAGTTGAGCCGCCATACCAGCTCGAACGTCCTTAATTGCTACGATGACAATCGGCAGAGCTTGCAGCGAGAAGCGTCGGTGCTGCTGGCTAGTTTGGTGCGGTGATGTACTCCCGACGTTGACCGCTAGGCGGTACAGCGCGGGCTTCTCTCAGAGGAAGTCCTCTTAGAGCGTTTTATAGTGAGGGAGACACCCAGCCCCACTTTTTTAATTAGTATTGCCGAATTCGTGTCCCTATCCAATTCTAGACCGCAGTGTGGGCAGCTATGCCAACGGTCGCGCAGTTCTTTTGGGACGCGGTTCAAACATTCTGAGCAATGCTGAGAAGTTCCACGTGGGTCAACCTCGATCACCAAGCAGCCAGCTCTTTCAGCCTTGAAGCTCAGTATTTCATTGAATTGACTCCACCCTGCATCAGCAATGCTTTTATTCAGTCCAGACTTTGCTGATTGCCGATTAGGAAGAAACTTTCCAGTTTCGTCTTGCTTGGGTTTAGCGCGTCTGGACATATTCTTGACTTTGAGAGCCTCAACAAAAACAACATCAGCTTTGTTGAGAAGCTTTTTGGCAGTCTCAAAATGAAACTGTTTGCGTTGTCTTGCAACCTTTTGGTGTAAACGAGCAACTTTGCGGTACTGCCTATTTTTCGCTCTGCTTTTTTTCTTTCGAGCAGCAGCCTTGCGTTGTAAAAAAGCAAGTTTTTTTTCCGATTTCCTGAAATGCTGCGGTATTGGTTCAAATTCTTTCTCGGAATCTGCAAGAAACTTTTCTAGACCCAGATCGATGCCAATGCTGTTTTCCCAGGTTGGGATAATATCAATAGCTATATCTGGCACCGCATGGCTTTGTATAGTCAGCGTCACGTACCACCCATCAGCTTTCTTGGAAATTATTGCTGTTTTTACGTCAAAACCATCAGGAATTAGCCTATGCAGAATCAACTTAACATCGCCAAACTTAGGCAAGGTAATTCTATTACCCTTAAGGCAATCCATATCCATTTGGGTGTAGGTAAACGACCGATAACGTCCTTTGCCCTTGAAACGAGGTTTTCCAGAACGATTGCCGTTACAATCCCCTTTAATAAATCTGTCAAAAGCAAGCTTAACTCGGTCTACGCAGTTTTGTAATACCTGAGAATATATGTCTTTGTACCAGGGTCTATCTTTCTTCAGTTGTACAAGACTGCGTTTTTGACTGTAATAATCGGGATGAGCGCGCAAGGATGGTAAGTGACATATCAATGGACAAGCATTGATATCGCAACGATTCCGTTCCCACCAATCAAATCTATCTTGCAACAGCCAGTTATATTGATGGCGAAGCATATCTAGCCAACGGTTCAGTTCGGCTTTTTGCTCAGTTGTTGGAAGTAGCTTGTATTGGTATGCTAGTCTCATTGTATAATTCTAGCATATTGCTACCAAATTGCTGTCATGAATCAAATCAGTATCAGATTGCCAGACAGGGAAAAAGAGCATTGCAGAAATATTGTTAGTTAGCTGGGCGAACGCAGAATGATGTCATTCGTGAGTTGCTGAAAAAATTGTCAATCTCCGGGGTATTGAACCCCATCGATTGACCCGGCTTTCATCCCGACGCTCACTCCTTGTACAGGTAGAGCGCGGGGCTTCCCGCCTAGCAGCTAAGTTTAGATTTAATTGAGGAGCCGGATGGCGGTGAAGGGAACCAAATTGAAAGATGAAGTGCTGAATCTGCTGACCAAATTTTCGCCTCAGTTCAAAGTGTTTAAGTAGGAATAACCCGCGAAGATTGGCTAAACGACTTTCAATTCATTAGCGAAGAATTCATTATTACAGAATTTGATAGTACAACTTTTAACCAAAATGAAGGTCAATCAAATGAGTCAACTCTATGACATTCTAGCAGAAATCAAAAATCAACCCACGAAATATTTAAGACAAACTTCCCTGCCTCATCTGTTCATGTTTTTAAATGGCTACAAAATAGCAAAGCGAGATTTACGCATCTCAATCACTTCAGAAGAACAGGATTTTTATCGAGACTTTCAACCTTGGATTCAGAAAAAATTAAAAGTCAAAACCGTTAACTCTTGGGCAAACATCATTCAACTTTTCTGCATCAATGATAGAGAAGCCTTCAATTACTTTTTTGAACTACTTGCAGAATTTAACCAAGGAGAAAAGCCCTCAGAACCCCCCTCCCTCAAAGAATATGTCTGGAAAAATCCTCAAGCTACACCCTCAATTACAGCAGACAACAATTTTTATCAGCTTTTAGATAAAATCAAAAGTAGACCCGCCCTTTATCTTGGCAAGCGTTCTATCTTTAGTCTGCAAGCTTTTTTAGATGGTTACACTTGTGCCTGTCGCCAACTCGGAATTCCTGTTACTGAACAGGAACAAGAATTTGCCGAATTTCAAGACTGGATAGAAAACCAATTTAACCAGCAATCTACCCGGTCTTGGGCGCGAATTATCCTTTTTTATTCAGAAGATGAATCCCAAGCGCTTGATACATTTTTTCAGCTATTTGAAAATTTTTTACAGCGCGAATCCTCTGGGATGCCGACACAATCTCTCGCCACCAGCCACCCCAAAAATGGTAATAAAAAGCAGCTAAATTCAATCCTTGAAAACTTATCCGAAGAAGCGCTTGCCCAACTTCGTGAATTTGCCGAATCTTTGCACCAACAAGAAAAAAGCCCAGTATAGAACCGCTTTGAGATCTTGAGGGCGATCGCTCGCTCGCAAGCAAGCAGTCGAGCGCCCCCAAAAGCTCTTTTTTGAGGTCGTTTTATCATTTGTGGTCGTCGTCAGAAATTGTCACCACAGTATAACTAATAATTTTTCGAGGCGGGTAACTTCATAATTGCGATCGTTATTTTCACTCTCGCAACTGAAATTATGACTTTTTTGCATATTTTATGAGCCGGAAGTCAAGGCTTGTTGCCTTGATAGCCGGAAGCTGACAATCCTGCTGAGGGAAAAATAACGATCGCGCAGATTCTCCTGCGATTGCTCGAGTGAGTTTCTTTCTCCCCATCATAAAGGGGGTAGCTGACCCGGATGTGGTATAATCAGAAGATTTCAGTGCCCAAGCCAAAAAGCGTTCTGTGTAATACAAAGCCAGTTGATTGCTCACACCATTAAAAACCGCATCAAAGGCGTGCTCAGCCCAAGGAATTTCGAGCATTACCGCACGATTGCCAGTCGCTCGTAATTGTTCGTAGAGAGAGCGTCCAAACTTGGCTTCAACTATATGGTCGCGACCTGCATAAACCAGTAGAGAAGGGGGAAGGTTGGGTTTAACATAATTGATGGGAGAAGCTTCAAGGTAAAGCTCTCTTAATTGGTCGGGGGTTCCTCCCAGAAAGTCACGCAGAATGGCTCGGACGTTTAGGGGGTCGGGAAAAGGTGGGTCATAATATCCCCGGAGCAGGTTATTTGGCCCGTAGTAATTCACTACTGCCCGAACTGGAACTGTAGTTGAACGATAAGCATAAAGCGATGCTAAATGGGCACCGGCTGACCTTCCCATCAGAGCAATTCTGTCTATATCAATTTCCCACTCATCGGCATGAGTTTTGATATACGACAGAGCGGCTTCTACGTCCTCCAACTGAGCTGGAAACCGATACTGGGGAGCGTGGCGGTAATCAATAGCTACTACGCAATAGCCCCTCGCTGCCATGTAGCGGCTAAATTCCTCATTGCTATTTGGACTGCCTCTTTGCCAAGCTCCTCCGTAGAGGATGACGATCGCCGGATATCTACCAATTTGCATCGGCCGGTAAACATTTAGTTGCAGTTTCACTCCATCGGGGTTGGCAAATACAACGCCTTCAGAAATGCGAACTTCCCGAAGGGGAATTCCCCGGAAGGCATCTGCTAGGATAAACGGTTGTTGTCGTCGCCCGGCCTGTTCAACTTGAGGAACCGTTGCTAAATAGTTTGTCCCCAAAACAGCTTGGACTTCGGCCGCGATCCGTGCATTGGCTGCGGGGAACTGTAGCAGGGGGATTAGGCTGAGGATCAGGGCAAGCAGGCTACAGACCAGGGAGGTGTTGTAGAGCCAGCCTTGTTGTCGTCTGAAGATGGTTAGCAAAAGGGCGATCACATTAATACCCACAAGCCAAGGGCTAATTTCTGGGGCTCCCACTGCCAAAGGAAACAGGGACAGTGTGGGCGCTGGTACGATGACCCAGAGGCTGAGAAATAATCCAACTGCACTCATAAAAGAAGGGATGAACAGCGAGACTAGAAACGATACCAATGAGACTAGCTTTTTGCCGCTATTTTTAGGTTGCACAGATTTTTTCCCAAAGCCAGATTTTTAATTATTACGCCGTAAGTCCCCACTAGAGTACACTTTAAACCGCTCGATAGAACCTACACAAATCTAGACAAGCTAGATTGAAGTCTACTTCCTGCGCGGGCGCGGGCATGGGAACGGTTAACACTCTTTGCAGGCTTCCAGGCGCAAGCTGCACCCGGTATACTTTTAAGCTAGTATAAAAGCTTGATGTTCGAGATTCAGTGCGGCATTCAGATCGCGATCGATGCTGATGCTGCACCCCGAGCAGTTAAACACACGTTCTTTGAGCGGCATTTCTTGAATATGTCCACAGCAAGAGCAAGTTAATGATACAAACCAGCGCTGGGCAGTTCGACTAATTATTGCTGTCTTGGGAGTTAATCCGGTTGGTAGATCTTCATAGGTTTTCAGTAGTCCTATTTTGGGTAGTTGAATCTTTCGATGGTCAATCTTGATTGTTCCTTCTAATGTGAAGCTATCTTGTTGACCTTTTCGCTATGTTTTGTCGAGTTATATACAGTATTGTCTAGTTATTTAGATGCAGTTATTAAACCCAAGAGCTGCTGAGGGGCTGATATTCATAACTTGAAAAGGGGCGAAAGTCATTATAGCATTGAGCAGTTATATTACACAGCAGGCGAAACTGGAGTGGTGTCGGCGGTAGATTGACTTGCTCTACGCGCACCTCTACCAAACTGGGATTCCTCAATAGAACTTCAAAAATCTCACTATTCAAATATCGCGGACAATACCCGACAATATGGTGGTCTTCTGTATTTAAAGTCAATGCTTTAGAATCATAATGATTTTGAAATTCGTGAGCTAACCACAAATTTTCTCCTGTCTCTAAGCGGTTAATTCGCTCAATTGCACAGGGTGGCAAATACCGCAGTCCCTGCAAGAAAAAGTGAAGGCGATACCGCCCTTCTGAATCTGGTTCAGGAATGAGAAAAACAGTTAGAGTATCTGTTTCTCGTCGCCCACCGCTGCGGGCTAGCATGGCAATTGGATCGCTTTCATCTTGAGGAAGATTTAGCCAGTGAATAAAACTTGGGTAATCGGGGCGATTTTTCGGCATCAGCCGATTAACAAATACGGAAAATAAGTAGGTTGATGTATATACTTCACCTAAGCGCGGAAACGAGGGCAAGGGTTCAAAACCGCACTTCTGTTGAGCTTCTAAAACGCCTTGCGTGTAGGTAAATTGGTAGTTCGTTCCGTCAAATGTTAGCCTGCCAATGGGAAACCAGGAACGGCTGTTTGGATCTTGCCAAGCCAAAAAAAGCGTTGAGTGTGTTTTCACGGTAGCGTTTTCCTCAAGTTAAGCAGTCTGTGTTGATTGAATTCAAGAATTTTTTGAGCAAACTCGGCTGCAATCGGTGAGATACGAGTGTTAGGAATTCGATTAAAAATATCTAGTAGATTCACCTTTGAGATACTTTCAAGTCGCTCAATCCATATATGCGCTGCATTTGGATAACAACGTGCAGCGCAGTCAAATACATCAAGAGTTTTGAGGGGCTTTTTGTCATCAACGTTGCCATAAAACGCTGAGAAACATTTGTTAGCATAAGCGTCTACTGAGCGTTTTTGCCTTTGTTCATCTGAGAGGTCGCGCCCCAGACTGGAAGCATGATCGTAACTGGGTGCTAGGTGTGCTGTTTTGGATGTAGGGGACGCTAGATTTACTGTTTCAGATGCAGTGGGTGCTAGGTGTGCTGTTTCGGATGTAGTAGGCACTGCCTTATTTCGGACGACACCCCAGTTTTCGTGGTGGCGATCGCCATTGCCAATCCACGCATCTAACAGAAGATAGCCGACAAACACTTCTACAGCTTTTTGGATGCCATTCGGCACTGTCCAACCAATGGGTAAGTTCACAGATTCATCAGAGATAACTCTCAGCACTAGATCGATTGTATGTTGTGACAGGTTGTAGGTTGCAAAGGTGGGGTAATTTGGCACGATGGGAGTAAGAAGTTCGTTACCGTGAACGAGGGTGCCACCGTTGGGTAAAAAGTAAGAAGAGACTACACCAAGATTCCCCTCACTCGTGGCAGCCAGTTCATAATTAGCATGAGGAATTCCCAGTAATTTGCACAATTCGGAGGCCACTTTCTCTGCCCAATCTTCGCCTAAATCAAGTCTTGCTTGTTTGTACAGGCAGCGGCCGAGTTCTGGGTGTTCAAACCAAAACTTATACTTGCTCCCCATTGCTTCCTGATTGGAGAGTTCGTAAGCTTGAGGGGTGACAATAATGATGGGGAATTCATCGGACATAAATTGGAGAACCTATTTCTTTCGCCGTACTCGCAGTTGACAAATATAGCAACCGCTTTCGTCGGTTAGAACACAAAGTCCGGTAGGGGTCATTCATGAACCCTACCTTGTGCTAAGTAGTATGACGACTGCTATAGAACTCATTTGACATATTGTAGCGATCTGGATCGGTCGATCGGATTGCAGCAACCTTACGCCTCCAAAAGCTCTTTTTTGAGGTCGTTCGCTTTAAACCCATAAAAACCGCCTCAAAGGCGTGTTCAGCCCAAGGAATTTAGAGCGTTTTTGAAGTTTTCCTAAAACAACAGAAGCCTACATTGTACCCGCAAAGCACAGTGTAGGTAGTTCATGTAGCTTTACTTTAAAATCAGCTTCAATTTTCCAATCCCTCACCCACCAATGCTTCCAGTTCAGCTAACAGCTTCTCTAGTTTCTTTTGCTTTTTGGGATCATCCCAAACCTTGGACTTTTTCACTCGCTGCAAAGCTGCATCTACGCGACTTTTAAGCGATCGATCCTGTGCAGTAGCCTCCCCTGTATTTTGGGCTTTTAAATCGGCAATGCGCTGTTTGATTTGGGTCAAAGAGAGGTCGAGATCGATCGCCTCCTCTAGTAATTGGGAGCGCTCCGAGCTATCCTTAACTCGGGCAATCGCTCTGGCTTTGGTATACTCAATCCGTCCTTTCCGCAGCGCTCCAATCACATCATCTGGCAGATTCAGCAAGGGGAGGCGATTGGTTCGGAAACTCTCTGGAGTGTACTTCCCGACGAGTGCAAATATATCGATTACTATTTGCCAGTCCGAGCTGTGGATAACGTTATCCACAGCTCCGCGTTCCGGGTGCGCGGCCGCTCCGAGCAAAGCAATAACTGACGAGGAGGTAGAGTTCAATTTCATTGCCAGCAATTGCAGAATCCCCTCGGTTTCCTCAATCGCATTCAAATCTTCCCGCTGCAAGTTCTCCAGCAGTGCAATTTGCAGAGCCTCTGTGTCTGTCAGTTCCCGAATCACAACAGGAACTTCAGTCAAGCCTAACGACGACGCGGCTCGATAGCGCCGTTCTCCCGCTACCAATTCGTACTTGTTGCCATCTATGGGGCGTACCAGGAGCGGTTGCAGAATCCCTAGCTGCTTGACTGACTCCACCAGTTCTTGCATAGCTGTCGGCTCGAAATAGCGGCGTGGCTGCTGCTGGGGCAAGACAATTTTGTGTATTGAGACAAATTCGGATGCGGCATCTGCACTGTCGCTGGTTCCTAATAGAGCCTCAACCCCTTTGATTTGATAAGGCTGATTGTCGCGCTTTTGATTCATCGCAGAGCTAAGAGTCCTTGTGCAATAGTATCGAGTACGGCGACGGCTGGATGTTTTGGATTGTACACGGCCAGAGGTACGTGTTGCTGTGACGCATCGGCAAAAGCCACAGTCCGAGGGACGGCGGGGTAAATCGCACCAATCTTCTCCAAAGAAGTAGTAATTGACTGCAAACTTTGAAAGGCCTGTACAGTACGGGTATCGTACAGCGTCGGAATCACTCCTGCAATCTGCAATTTCCGATTAGCGCGTTTCCTGACGCGAGCAATGGTTTGCAACAGCAATTCGGTTCCTTTGAGAGCTTTATATTCAGTCTGAATCGGAATTAAGACGTGAGTGGAGGCAACTAGACTGATATAGGATAGGATGCCTAGCGAAGGAGGGCAGTCTATCAATATGAAGTCATAGTGCGAGCTCAGGGGGTCAATGACTTCTTTGAGCCGGCTATCTCTCATATCAGCCACTACCAGTTCCAGCTCTGCTCCGCTCAAATTAATATTGGAAGGGAGCAAGTCCATGTTGTGAAGGTTTTTGCAGAGCACCGCTTCAGAACCGTTCATAATGGACTCGTAGACAGTCTCCTGTAACTCAGATGGCTCCAAGCCCATGAAGGCGGTAAGTGAGGCTTGGGGGTCCATATCTACTAACAAGACTTTTTGCTTCCGCTTGGCTAAATGGTAGCCTAAATTCATTGTCAAACTGGTTTTGGAGACGCCGCCTGACTGGTTGAACAGCGCAATAATTTTGCTCATTTATTTTTAAGCACGCTCTGAAACGTGTTGATTAAACAATATTAGTGGACTGCGGCTTATTGTAGGCTAATCTTTGAAAGAACTTTGAGAACCGCGTCTGATAACTAACTGCGATCGCAGTTAGCATTGAACAGAGATGTTGAGGGGAGCATCCCGATGCAAGCAAGTTGTCTCAAAAGACAACGGCAGTATAGGGCTTTCGAGGGATATCAGCGGTGTTTTTGCAAAATCGGGATGCTCCCGATGTTGAGCGTAGCCCATAGCCATAACTTGGATTTGGGTGGGATTCATTCAAAGGTAGTGTTGACTCAAATCGCTGATAATATCTAAGCTCATATTGTCAACTAATTTAGTCAGAGCCGCAGCAATTTGCTTCTGCGACAGCGGAATTCGCTCAATCAATAGCCTTACCGCTTGCTCGTCTCCACAAGCGGCTGCTTTATAAAGCTTCTCAATCGACTCCCTCGGCAACACAGACAGCGACTCAGGAGTCAGTTGCATAACAGGCTCATCCTGTTCGGACTTCCTCGGCGACTCCTCTTCATAGATATAGCGAACACCCAAATGAAGCGCCATCTTCTCAAAAATTACTGCCTCTCGGAACGGTTTGGCAACAAAGTCATCGAAGCCTTTCGACATGGCGAGTTCCTGGGTTTTAACAAAAGCATTAGCGCTCAAAGCAATAATCTTAGTATTAGAACCGTCAGGCAGAGCTCGAATTTTTTGAGCAGCTTGAAAGCCGTCCAGAACAGGCATCCTCAAATCCATCCAAATTAAATCCGGCTTGTACTTTCGCCACAACTTAACAGCCTCAATTCCGTTATTTGCAAACCACACAACAAAACCAGCCGACTTCAATATCTGAGTTAGCAGCAAACGATTTGCCGACTCATCGTCTGCTACCAGAATGCGATATATTTGTTGGTTGGATGCCAACCCCTTGACTCGTTTTTGTGGCTGTCTGTCATAAATTTCGCTCTCAGTTGCATGACTGACTTTAATGTAAAAACTAAAAACCGTTCCTTTCCCCACAGAACTTTTGACCTTAATCTCGCCACCCATCAGCTTGACGAAAGAGTTACTGATTGGCAATCCCAAGCCGGTTCCCGTTTGCGATTTCCTGCCAGCTTCAGTTTGCACGAACGGCTTAAACAAACGGCTAACCTCATCAGGCGCAATGCCTGGACCTGTATCCTTCACAGAGAATTGGAGAAAGAATTTGGGTAAAGGTTTTTTAGCCATAGACTGAAGGCATTTTACAGTCAGCTTCACCCTACCCGCCTCAGTAAATTTAACAGCATTATCCAACAGATTAATCAAAACTTGACGCAGCTTGCTTTCATCAGTTCGGACGTATTGCGGTACATCTGAACTGCGTTCAAAAACAAGTTGCAATCCTTTAGATTGAGTTTTGAGTTGGAACATCCCTTCTATATCATTGAGCAAACTGTACAGGTCAAAAGCATTTGATTCGAGGGTAATTTGACCAGCTTCAATCTTAGACAGCGACAAAATATCGTTGATTAGTTTCAACAAATGCTCGCCACTGCGATTGATAATATCTAAACTCGACTGCTGTTCCGGTGCAGTTTTTTTAGAGTGCACAAGGAGGTGAGCAAAGCCGATAATCGCATTGAGAGGCGTTCTCAATTCGTGGCTCATATTAGCCAGAAAGGTACTTTTAGCGCGATTAGCACTTTCGGCTGCAATTTTAGCTTGTTTTAGTTCCTTTGTTTTCTGTGCAACTTGCCGCTTTAAATCGCCAGAATATTCTTTTAACCGCTGGCGAGATGTCTTTAACTGGCAATTCATGCGCTCGAAAGCACAGGCTAGGGCTTCGAGTTCGGCAACGCCGCTACCTGAAACTGTTGAGTCGAAGTCGCCACCAGCTATCGCCTCTGTTGCCTTTATTAACCGCAGCAGCCGCTGTTCTATTCTTAGGGAAATGGACAGCAAAAGGCAGATAGAAAGAACCAAAGCCACTAGGACGAGCCAAATAGTGTTGCGGGTGTTGGCCTGAACTTTTTGGGTGAAGTCGGTTTCGGGTACAACTGCCACAATCAGCCAATTTAAGCCTTTCGGGTTTTTAAAAGGTCTGACTTGCAGTAAGTATAGTGAGTTGCTGGCAGTAAAGTTAAGATTTTGGCTGCTGTTAATAGCAGCGAGGCTGCCATAATGTTTAAGCAAATACTCTGTTGAAAGCCGGATTACTTTTTGTTGCAGAGCTTGGGTGCTTTCTCGCTGCAGTCCGTCAACAGAAATAGACGGTTTTGGTTCAGTTACCTCGTTCCGAGCAACTAAATGTCCCGAACGGTCTAAGATAAAGGCTTGACAGTTAGGGCTGATGTGGAAATCGTGCAAGTTGAATGTTGAGGTTGGGGTGGGAAAAGCAGGATTTGTTTTTTGTTGACGGAATATTGTTTTTGGAGAGTCTGACCCATTTCTTTTCCCATTTGGTTTGATTGTGACTCCGGCTGTTTGACTTGGGGGAAGTTGGTTTACCGAACCAGTTTGCATTTTTTTATAAGTCCCTTCTCCTTTCCCAACCCCAACCCCTTCTTTTAAGTAGCTGTCAAGGCGGTCAGATATGCGGCTCGTTGCTTCGGACAATAGCTGTGCAACTAAGTCATTCATTGTCTGCCGCCCTGTTTGAAAAGAAAGCCATCCCGTTAGAGCTAGTAAGGTTGAAATCAAAAGAGCGTTGGGGACTGTAAGGACAACGCGCAGCGGGAGGGCAGACTTTTTTTGAACTGAGCTTTTTGGGCGGAACATTGGTTAAAAAAAGGGAGTGGGAATGAGGAAAAAAACGTTCTTCCGAGAAAGTATTACTGCCGAACCGTTCAAAAAATATCTATTTAAGATGTCTATTCAAAACTGATAACTCAGCTTCGCGTTGAGTAGGAAGTAGAAAAGTTCTCCCATCCTCACTCACTATCCCTGCTCACTTTCATTATGCTGTTTGACTAATTGCTATTATTAATAGCGCAGCTTCAAACCAATCAAAATCAGTCAAAAGCCATAAGTTCTCAGAGCGAGCGGTTAGCGACACTGGCTCCCGCCTGACTCAGCTTGGCAGTATTGAGGAGAGGATTTGCATCTCAACTAACCCAAGTTGCGTACTTAAAGCCGCTCTTGACTGGTAATGGGTAATTGGAACAAGTTGAGATTTGAGGTTTGAGATTTTAAATTGATGGATTGCCCTTTATCCCGCTCTGTGGTTGACCCCGGAACGAATGGACTTGCCTAACTCTGTCTAATATTGGTTAGATATGAGTAGGTATGTGTGAGCGGTAGTTTGATTCAAAAGCTATTTTGGCTAGCTCGACAATCACAGACAAGTCTACTCCGGCTCGTGCAGCAGCATCGGCCGCCGATAGATTCTGATTTCTTACCAGAGCTAAAAATTGTCGCACGCTGTAGACTACTGGGTCGCTGGCTGCTGTGTAGCCTTTTTGAATGGCAATCAGCAATCCTTTTTCAACATCTGATGCTGCGGGGGCGCGACCTCTATCAACGTTCACAGTCGGCGACATTCTTGGGGTGACGGGAGCGATGCGAATTCCTAAGTGTTCTGGTTCTTTGTTGGTAGGAACGATGTTGAAGTTGTAAAGTCGCTGTTTCCCTTTTGAATCTACAGTTTTGATTGAAAGGTTAGTGATGGTAGCTGTGGTAGCTCCCGGAAAATTGAGCGCTTGAATGGGACGCAAGAAAACAGTTTTGGCTTGGCCGCTTGCCAACTGTGCATCGGTGCTGAAAACTATTTTTGAGGGGTCGGCAATTAAAATGTAGGCGAGAGCTTCATCGGTTGAGCTGAAGTCGATCGCACTTGCGCGACCGGGATAGACTAAAATATCGATCGCACTATTGACGGCAATATCTCGACCCACAGTTTGATAGCCTGTTACTGGGGATTGAGCAAAAGCACAGTCGCGGTAGCTTGCAGCGGCGAACACTGCTGTGAACAAAAGCCCTCCGAGGGAAAGCATTATTGGAGATTGGATGCGATTCGTCATGGCAGTTATCGGTTGATGCTGAGAAAATTGTTGACAGTAGAAACGGGGATTTTCTTTACTAATCGCAGTCGCGTTGGGGCGACTTAACAGTTTACCGACGGCTCCGTTATCGGTAAATGTTGAGAAAGCTGTTAACAGTAATAGAAACCGGGGTTCCTTTATTAACCACAGCTACATTGGGGCGGTTTAAAAGTTCTTCAGTTGCTCTATCTGAGCGGCTTTCCATCCGTTTTGCCAGGGGGCTGAAGAAGCCATCGAGGACGGCGGACCAAATTTGGGGCTCTCGACTTTCAACGGTGGTTGTACTGCTTCCAAACCCACCGCTAATACTGCTAGAGCTCCTGACTTTAGGCTCTGCGAACACTTGACCGACTCGTCCAACTCCCGACAGCACTGCGGTGAGGATATCTTGTCCGGCAATATCGGAACCTGGGTCGAAGTAGCCTGAAGCAATGAGCGGCCCTCCACCCTCTCCTGCAATCAAAATTGCGCCTTCTGGAATGGGCTGCTGTTTAATCTGACCGTTTCTATCAGAGTAGACGAGCGCCACAGCAGTAGCTTGTACCATGCGATTGGTTTTGCTGACGGTGCTGGCTTTGGCAATGACAACCGTGCCCGGAGGAAAAGCAATAGAGCCGTCAGTTGCCGTTACGTCGGCTGTGAGAGTGACGGCAAATTTGTCGTAAAGCTGTTTGCCTGAGCCTTCATCCCACAGCAGGGGAACCGAAACTACGCCGGATGCTGTGGTTCCAAGGGAAACCTGAGCTGTTTGGGAGGTTGAGGAACTTTGGGGCGTGCGGTTGAGAATGCCTTTTGCCCCTGGGGAGTTTACTTGTTCCAGAGTTGGGGAATTTGTTAAAGCAGAAGCCTCTGGAGCAGTTTCTGGGGAAAGGGTTTGAAATTCTGTATCAGGCAAGGACGTTCGGCGAGCGCTCAGTCGAGCCGCAGTCTCGATTGGGCTATCGGTAGAATCGGAACTTGTTTGGGGGGAAAGGGCAGCCGGAGTTAATTGGTTAGTCGAGTTTTGGGAGTTGTCGGTGGTTTCGAGGCTGTCCTCTCCTGCGGGAAACTCCGGGTGTAGCCTTTCCCCGGTGGCGTTATTTGGGCGGTTATAAAATTCTTGTGGGATTTGCTCGAAAGAAACGTATGAGGGTTGCGACTTTTGGTTGCCGATATTGACTGTTAGGAATTCACTTGTTGGAGTTGGGTTCGTACTAGCGGGGGCGGTAGCACTTGTTGTCGCTGGAGTGCTTGGTGTTGCACTCACGGCATTCGCTATTCGGTTAGGGTCAAAATTTCCCCTGGTTTGTCCGAGTTGGGCGAGTTGGTTCCACCGCTCAAACGGATCGATTTTTTCTTCTGTTGGAGTTGGAATTAAAGGTGGGGGTATTAACGGTTTGAGTATGGGGCCCGGTGCAGGTGTTCTTGAGGGTACTCTTTGAGGTATGGGTGCGGGTAGTGTTACCGTCCGCACTACTGTTCTGGGTGGGGGTAGGGGTTCGCGTAGAGGAGTAGGTGGCGGTGCGGAGCTCCGGGTAGCGACTAGACGCGGAGTTCGCGGAGTTCGCGGGGCTCTTGACGGTTTGGGCGACGGTTCTGTTTTGGGTTTTGCGGTTTTTTGCGGTTTTTCGGCTAACAGTTTTTGTTGGTCTTGGTAAGCTAATTTAGCCAGCAATTCCGGTTTTTCATCTTTAATGGTGGGAGAAGAGCTTTCTTTTGGTGTTGATTGTGCGATAGGTTCGCGAGGTGATTTAGGCTTGATAAATTGCCAAATCAGCAGTCCTAGCAATAGTATTCCACCAGTCAATAGCAGCATTGTCACTGCTCTAGGAACGCCTCTTTCGGAAACAGGCGGCGGCAGTGGTCTTTCCTCATCTTGAGCAAGTTGATATTGAGTTTCCAATGTTAGGGGTGCATTGGGGTCAAAGTTAGCAATGAAGTTCTCGTCAATATCATCTTGCGAGGGGGAAGGGGAAGGGGAAAAGTTATCTTCTGACATCTTGCTACTATCGTTATTAAGGATACTTTCGCTATCAAGAGGGAGTGAATTCTTTTGCTCAAATTCTGCTGCTGTCAACTTTGTTGGATGAGAATTGTTTGAAGATTCTTGTCTATTACTCATGGCTACCTCGGTTGTTGCTTATTACGATGGTTAATTAACAAATGATTGGCTTTTCTGTGAGTGGGAAAGAGCAGAAAATCACGACTTCTTTGTTGTTAAATACAACCGCTTGAAGTTCATATACAGCACTTGTCAGGTAAGTGAAATACAAACAAATCGGTTTCTGTAGGGGCGGTACTCCTTCCCCTTCCCCCTCTAAGGTTTAAATTCAACAATTCGGGAAATTTCTAATCCGGCTGCTCTCAAAGAGTGAATAGTTTTCTCTAATTCATTAGCGTTTTCTTGGAGAGGGGATTTGGGAATTTCTACGGCTTTGATGGTGAAGGTTCGATTAAACTGTTCTCGGCTTTCTCCAATGCCTTGCTCTAGCACTACGCGAGTAGCAATTACATCTATTTCCCAAACTCCTCTTTTTATTTCTCTGGGTTCTGAAATGTGAGAGATATAGACTCCAGAGCGGGTTTTTCCTGAATAGATGGTGTTAGGAACGAGTTGGGCAAGTTCGACAAGGGAAGCTTTGCCAAACTCTGACTCCATCATCAATGAACCCATCCAAGCAGTTGTAGGAACTTTCGTACTGCCTTTAACTTTAATGCCGGGGTCGGGGTCATTTGTGCCGGGTATTTTGCCTGACCAAGCCCAGGTTAAATTCACCCAACTTGACACGAAAGTTTGGATAGTTTTAGGCTCTCTGTAAAACTCATCTTGTTCTGCAATTCGGGCTGCGGTTCCGTCTTTGAGCTGAACAAATGTAACTTTTTTTTGAGATAAAGCTCTCAAACTAACTGTGTTAACTAAAACAGCAATTGTTAGTAAAAAAACAAAGCTGGTTAGCAGGATAAAACACAAGGCTAAGGTGTTTTTAGATTCGGGAAGTAAGGGTTGAGATTGCTTAAGTTTGACATTCATAAATTCTAATGTTGAGTAGTGGTGAATTTGAACAAATTTTGGTGGACGAATTCAGTCCTAAAGGAGTTTTCCGGCAACAAGACCAATCGCGTTACTGGCAATGTCTGTAAGCTGTTTAGTGCTATTAGCGATCGCACTATACAAAGCGGTTCCTCCACCCTTGGCAATTAATACAGCAAGAATGGGAGAAAACACAGCTAAAAAGAATAAAAAGGCAATATCTGTAACTAACTCTGCATCGGATTTGACAATCACTACAGCGACTAAGCCAACGACGATGTTGTAGCCTAATTGGACTCCAAATAAGGACATAAATCCTATTAGCCAAGCCCAGATTGGTTTTCCTTGCAGTGGCAATAGTGACAAGCCCATTGCCAGAGGTCCGAATAGAGCTGTTAGCAACAATGCTGCTTCTAAAATGTTGACAAATGCCCACTGTACCGATCTAAGAATTAAGCGAATGATGGGCAAGACAGTAGACCTAAAAACTTGTCCTGCAAAATCGCCATTTCCTATATCCTGAAGATTGGCAACATTGCCTAAGTTTTCGACAAATCGCTGCAAGCTTTTGAGAGGCCCTCCATTTTGCTGTTCGGCTGCCTGAAGGATTTGTTGAGCTGGCTGTTTTTTGCTGTTCCAACATTCCACTAAAGCTGATCCAACTTTGCCCTGACATTCGCTGTAGAGTTTTTCAATCTCTTCTTTGCCAGCACTGGTAAGGTTAACGTCGCTCAGGGCAGTTCTGAAGGTCATTTCTCCGACTTGAATCTTCATAATTTCTTGCACTTGAGTGCTGCCTACAGCTTTGATGAATTTGATGCTCTCAGCTAAGACTTTACCGTTGTTACTGAGAAATACTACAATCACAAGCGGCCAGATAAACATGGCTACTAGCTCTGACCAAGACTGTTTTTCGATGATTTCTTTGCCACTGGTGACAGCGAGGTAAGTAACAGATATTCCCGCCAGAATTAGTCCGAGCTTAACTAAAGCAATCCAGAGAGAGGATTCTTGAGTGTTGAAGGTGTTAAACCAAACTAAATTCCAGGATTCGATGGTTTTTTGAGAGACTTCTATGGCATCAGAAAGAGTGTCCAGGGCTTGTCCTGCTGTGCTAGTTTGGGCAATAAATTGTATTAGCATCGCGGTGTCTCCTTGTTGTGATTTTAGTCTTCGCTTGCCCCCAGGGTGATGCCTCCCGGCATTTGAAAGAGTCCGGCTTGAGTAGAAGAAGCGGTAGCCGCCGCAGCATCCTGCCGTCTCTGGGCTGTGTTAATTTCGTTGAGTTCTTCAGCTTGTTGAGCATTGAGAATGTTGGCAAAACTGCGATCGATTTGAGCTTGCTGGCCCTGCATGACTAAGGCACTTTGATTTTCTGCTAATAAGGCTGCTTGCTTAGCTGCGATCGCACTTTGTTGAGATATGTTTCTCATAATGTTCTGTGTGACATCTTGACCTTCTGAATCAGCACCCAATTCCATTGAATTTTGGCTTTCGCGATTAGTTTTCTCTACGTTTTGTTGGACAATTTCTTTCATCTGAGCTTGCTTTTGTTGAGCTTCTTTACTGAGAGTGGCTTTATTGGCTTCACTAACAGCACTTTCTCTTTCTGCGAGTTCTGCGATGTTCTCTTTGAGGCTGTAAGAATCTTGCGGTCTCTTCTCTAAAGCAGCGGATAGTTTTGTCCCTTCACTTTCGGAGGTGTTGCCGTCCATTATGCTTTTAACTGCTTCTTTTAGGTCTGGAACTTTCAGTTCTCCCAGGAATGAAGAGAGGGTTGACTCTATTTCACTGCTGAATTTTTCGACTTTATTTAACAAATTGTCCCAGATGCCTGAGATGCTGTCGGAGATGGTGGAGATGGTATCGGAAATTTCGCCTGTTATGCCGTTAATTGTGTTTTCTATACCTCCTATTTCTTTCGGGTTACTCAAGAAGTTATTAGCTGATTGTTGGATTTGGCTTTCTATTTGTTGATTGGGAACTGTGAAGCTGGAGCGGTTGAAAGTGCTGCCCGATGGATTGTTTAAACTGGGAAGCTGTGTTGCAGTCGGATTGCTGTCATAGGTTTGAGCTTTTGCTTCAACAGAATTTAGTATTAAGCTCAGCCAAATTGCAGGAATACTGAGGGCAAGTTTGACAAGAAATTTCGGTGATTTCATCGGCTTTTCTCCGTCTAGCTAGCAATAAGGTCTTGAGGGGATTTGTGTCCATTGATATCAGTGACTGCATTCTTGCCAATATTGGTTAATGAACGCCCTTCTTTAACGGCTTGTACATATTCAGAGGCAAATTGTTTGAGTGCTAGCAATTGCCCTTTTAACGTATTGGGATATTGAGCCATAACTCGCGCACGAGCCATCAATTCAGCTTGATTGTTAGCCACACTGGCTAATATCATTTCGCCTGGATAGTATCGGCTTTGCCAGAAACGACCTCCTTTTTCAATTAGCCAATTGGAATAAAGGTCGGCAGCTCTGGGAAGGAAAGCTTCTGTGGCATTCTGGCTAATAATTTCACCCGGATATCCCAAATTTTTGATCCAAGAAGTGGCTCCGTTTGATGTCAATCTTCCGGTAATTCGATACACCATGTTTTGCATAATCATAGTTCCCGCACTACAATCGCAAATACTGTCGATATCTTGGGCTAGCAAGAGCACTGAAATGCCATTTTTTCTACCCACTGCACAGAGTTCGCCTACTACTTCAGCAAATCCGTCTTTCTTAAACAAAATCGAAAGTTCGTCTCCGATAAATAGGCTTTTAGGGTGAGAAAGTGCGTTACGGATGCAAGCAGCGTGGGCGTTAATGGCCATTAAATACTGGTCTTGTTCGTTGCCCAGACCGCTAAGGGCAAAAAACTTAACAGCGGGTTCGGGTGAAAATGTACTCGGTCTGCCAATTGCTTTCCCTAAAGGTGAGGCTAGTAATGCGTTGCATTGAGTGATAATTTGGTTGATGGCAATGCGGTCGAAGTCGGTAAAGTTTTGTAGGTTTAGTTGCTCTTTTGTGCAGAATTTCAGGAGGTTTGTGAGGGTTGGCATTTCTTGCCAAGCGGTCGATTTCCAGCCTTTTTCAAAAGCCGTATTGTAGCGCTCGATAATTTCTGGATCTTCCAGAAATTTTTTCAGAGTTAGCAGCAAAATGGCATCGACTCGCTGCGCTAGTTTTGGGTCGTGAACTTTGCCCATGCTGATAATAGTTAGCGCTTTTCTGATAAACTCTCTCCATTGGTCTAGTCGGCGCGATCGCTCTTCTCTGTCAAAACGCCTCAAATCGGGTATTTCGAGTAGATTTGAGCTACCAGAGGTGATGTCGTAGTACGCACCGTCGTCGCCTAACAGTTTCACTGCTGTCTCAAAGGTGCTGCCGCTTCCTGCTGAGATGTCCATACCGACTACTGGAATATTAGCGGCTAAAGCATCGACCGCAAATCGCCATCCTACAACGCTTTTACCGCAACCGGATTCACCTGTTATAACGGCGCGGCTGGTTTGGTTGTGCATGAGGTCAACGTACACGGGTTTGCCGCTTTTGGTGATGAATTCAACTCCTTTTGAGTCGATATCTCTAACAGCAGTTAAGGGCAAAATACCGGGGACAGTTTCGGTGTCTAAGGTGAGGCGGCGTTCGTTAATTAGCGAACTGCTGTGCAACAGCCAGCTTACAGTAATGGGCAAAGTTTCTAGCCACAGTTGCCAAGCAATGTTGCGCTCTCTTAATACCTTGGCAGAGCCGAAGCTGTGGGAGAGCATTTGGCAAGCGTGTGTTAGTTGCTCCGGGGTTGGTCGGTAGACTAAGAAGGTGACAGCAGCGTGAATTGCTCTTGCACCTTTGTACATTTTTTTCTGGGCTTCAAAGGATTCTTCCTGTTTGACTTCTGCTCCTACATCGCGACCTTGACCTTTTTCTAAAGCGCGTTTTTTGGCAGTTTTAGATTGTTTAGCTTGCCTTGCTAAGTTGTCTTGAATAATAAAGTTGGGAGCGGCGCTAATTTCGACAACGGCTTCAGTGTCGCGGACGTAGCTGTTACTCATAATTTTCCAGAGCCATTGCAGTTGCTCTCTAGTATTGAGCCAGCCGCCGGGGCCCTCTTCCATTGTTAGCACGCCGCATTCTGCGTTTCTGCCGGGAAGCAAAATGCGTGAGCTAGCTTTTCTGTGTTCCGGGCAGCTCGAACGGCCGCTCATACCTTCAATTAAAATGGTGCAGGCGTGTTTGTGACTGTTGATGGTTTCGGTTAGTTTGTAGTCCGACGCGGTTTCTTTTAAGGTGAGAAGTTGGGGAATAGGGGGTACGGGTGCGCTGTTAAATTTTTGCCACAGCCATCCCCACAATGCTTGGGCATTCATGGGTTGAATTTCCAGTCCGATTTTGGTGTTTAGCAAGAGTTCCCACCGGATATAGCCTTGCTCGAAAGCGTCGAGCAGCAGTTGTTTGTAAAAGCGTTCAGAGTAGATGCGTTGGTTGCCTGTAAATTGTGCAGCAACGCTGTTGGCTGTGTTGACAATTCCATTGATGAATTTACTCAGAGGGTCGTTGGATTTGGAGCCAGATTGAGCGTTGAATGTCCAAGTGCAGAAAATAGTTTGGTTCCACAGTTGTCTGGTGCCTGCTAAGTTGAGTTCTTGAATGCGTTTCTGTTCGTTACGAACGAGTACAGAAATGGGTTTGAGGTGACAGTTGTCAGCCAATTCAGTTAACTGTTGCTGGCGAACGCAATCGCTGCTGTAGCAGCCGGTGTGAAAGGTCATTTTTTCGCCTGGGGGAATGTCTTTTAGCCCCTCTTCTAAGGCGGTAGCTGCGTTGTTTACTTCCTGGCGGTACAGAATGTTGTGAAAGCCAGCCGTCTCGAATCCGAATACAATTTGGTATTGACTGCCTTCATTCAGTAAGTAACCAGAAACTTCTCGACCATCCTTTTTAATAGTGACTAAACACAGGAGGTTTTGGTAGTTTTGGAAGGGCATAAGTCGGCTGTTACCTCCTTGTTGATTGGGAGCAAGTTTGGGTTTAAGTTTGACTCGGACTTGTGAATCGCTGATTCGGTGGCGAATCGGGTTTGGTCGGTGTTGGGGAAGGGGAGAAAGGTATAAAAGATTGCCGTTGTACCACTCATTCCCCGGCGGAGGTCTAAACCTGTCTACAAAAAGGTGAGGTTTGTTACCTGTCAGGAGCCACCAGCTTACAATTAGCCAGAAAGTAGTGGTGAAAAACCAAGGCATTCCTAAACTGAATAAGCCGTTGGTGAGGATGTAGGAAATTACGGTGATTAGCATCCACGGAATTAGCTGTTCCGCTGGAATAATGCCGATGCTGGCTTGTTTGCCAAGAATTTTATTGACGGAAATAAAGTCTTTATCTGGGTCTTTAAGCATGGTAATAGGGGAGGGGGAGAGTGGGGGAGAGGGAGAGGGGGTGATTGGGAGAGGGGGTGATTGGGAGAGGGGATAATAGAAAGTGGAGTTAAGAAATTAGAGTTTGAAATGAACAGAAAACCAATTCAATCCCACCGAAATTTAGAAGTGTATCAACTTGCATTAGATGTGGCTATGCAGATTTTTGAACTCTCTAAAAAGTTTCCTGTTGAGGAACGATATTCATTGACCGATCAAATTCGTCGGTCTTCGCGTTCTGTTCAACTGGGTGAGTATATGTTAGATGTTGAAGCCCTCTAGTTTTTATCGGGTTGTTGCAAGTTTTCAAACTTCTCCCCCTCTCCCACTCTCCCCCTCTCTCCCTCTTCCCTAAGCTCCACCTCCGCCACCGCCATTGCCAACGAAGAGGAAAGTTATTACATCAATGGCAATTACAATGGCAAAAGCTAAGGCGACTTGGGTGACAATTGGTCGCCAGTCATTGCCTTGTTGCGCTTGGTTGTAAGCAAAAAGAGACGCGGATGCTACTAATAAAAGAAATGCTCCGCGAATGAGGTTAAAAATCAGTTCGATGACCTCGGCATCAATGGCTTCGCCTCCCGCTGAAGAGGCTCCTTCTGCTAGCTCTTTCATAAATTCTTCTAAGCCGGAGAGGAAGATGGCGTTGGCGGGGGAATCGAGTACGGAGCAGAGTGCAGTAGAGGTGATGATGGCAGTGGTAATGTGCCAAAAGCGAATTTTGCAGCCGATATATCGCTCTACAATTGGGATTGCTTTAGCGGTGTGCCATAAACTCAAAAACACAATGCTGGAGCAGCCTAAAGTCGCAATTAAGAGCGGGTCGTGAATGCTGAAGTAGATGAGCGAGGCTAGGCAAATGCCGAGGAATGGAAGGTCGCCCAGTTTGATTTTCTGTTGTTTTAACCAGCGTGATAATGAGTTGCGGTTTCGTTCATTTCTTGTTTGGTCTAAGTAAGTAGCCATGTCACTATCTCGATTAATTTAGTGCTTTAATGCTAATTTAAGTTGCATCTAATCCCTGCAAAATCGCCAAAAAAGGTGATTCTATACAGTGAGAGTGACCCCCTCCAAATGGAGGGTACAAGTGAAAAAAATTATTTCAAATTTCCATTTCCACCTCAGTTTTTCTCGCTTCCTGCTTGTTGGAGTTCTGGTTTGGAGCAAGTTGCTGTTGGGAGAGGAGATTTTCAACTACTTCTGGTGGAATGTCGCACAGAAGTACCTCAAGATTACCTTTTTGGAGGCTAGCCTCAAAAACTATCTCGCTGTGAGAGTTAAAGCCTTTGACAGTACCCTTCGACTTGGATTTATCGCTGAATTCGACTTCAAAGTCGAGGCGCGAGCCTTGGGAATCGGTAAAGCTGACTTCATCTTGATTGCTTCTCTTTACCATTTCAGCTAGCCGCTCTTGGTTGAGAGCTTGTTGAAAAATCTTTAAGCGGTCGAGTTCTTCTTTTTCTTCAGGTTTCAGGAAGTCGTTTGTAACTTCCCATTCTCCAGTTTTATCCTGTACTGCTGAAAACAGTTCCTCGCCTTCCTTAGTTTTTAAGCTGACAGCGGTAGAGAAGTCAAAATTTGTTACATAAAGTTTGGCTTGTCCAAAATCTACGCCGTCTTCTAATGCAATGCCTTCCGCATTTGCTTCTTCTTCAGCTAGGCTGTAAATTTTTGCCAGTGTTGCTGCAAGTTGGGCATCCTGAGTAAGATTTTGGGCTGTCACAGTGATTTTTTTAGCAGTAGCGCTAGCGCTGTTGCTAGCTGGGATTGTTGATTCTAATGAAATTTTTTCATCTATTTCTGTTGCGTTTTGTACGAATTGGTCGCTGAGAGATGGAGTCGAGCTGTCGGGCGGTTCTACTTTTGTATCCGCAGCTTGAACGCCTGTCTCGCTTTGAAGAGAAAGTTTGTTCTCTAAAGCTTCTATTCGCTCTTCTAGGGTATCGAGTCGCTTTTCAAGTCGGTTGAGTGCTTCATTTATTTGTACGAGTTGTTCTTCAAAACTCGCCTCTGTGTCAATTTTAATAGAAGCCGTCTTTTCAGAATTGTTGTCTGTCACACGACCGGAAATTTTATCAACTTTTCCGTGGACTTTGCTAACAGCTTTAGCTAAGAGCATAGCGGGTGTTGAGACAAATTCGGCATCCGGTTCAGGTAAGATGTTTTGTTCCGGTTCTGGCTCCGGTTCAGCTATGGGTAAAGCTTCGGATTCGACCATTGCATCTGCAACTGAATCCGTTTCAACCAAGTTGGTAACCCGCTGGGAGAGCAAGTCAGCTCGCTGGCTTTGAGCTTTGAGCCTTTTGACAATATCGGCAACTTGGCGCTCTTTTCCAGCTCCAAGAGCAGCTTCTATAATTTGAGAAGCTGCTTTTTTGCCAATCAGAGTAGCGAGAACCGCAACTTGAGCACTCATGCCGCTGACAGTTGTACCTTCTACCTCACTTCCAGAAATGGCTGTTCTACCACTGACTTGTACAGCAGCATCGAGGATACTATCGATGTTCTGGTCGTTTGATTTTTTGCCTTGAGGTCGCTGTTGGCTAGTTCTGGTTTTGGAAGGTGTGACTGCTAAGGATTCAGCAACTTCTACCGCTTCATCTGTCTGAAGTTTTCTTTTGGCTTGGGATTTAGCTGATAATTCTTCTTCTTCCAAATCTTCTCGCTCAGAGTTTTGAAGGTGGCTTTTAGTTTGAGGCTTAGCTTTAGGTTGAGGTTTTTTGACTTCAAACTCATCTAACTCACTTAGCTCATCTCTCGGAGAGCGGCTTAAGGCTTTAGATTTAAGCAGTGGTTCTTCCGACTCCAACTCCTCTACGTCATCTTTTCGGGGTCTTCTTTTGGTTTGAGAGTTGGGTGATGGCTCGTCGTCATCCGAATTTTCTATTTCATCTTTTTTCGATTTGATATTGGCTTTAGATTTCGATCTGTGCGATGGTTCATCATCTTCTAAGTCATCTAGCAAATCGTTTTTTTTAGACTTGTTTGCCGTTTGAAATTTCGATCGACGCGAGGGTTGCTCATCCTCTAATTCATCTAGTACATCGTCTTTTTTAGACTTAGTTGCAACTTTAGATTTAGACTTGAGGGAGGGTTGCTCATCATCCAATTCATCTAGTAAATCGTCTTTTTTAGACCTTGTTTTAGTTCGAGGCGAATCGAGTAATGCTTCAATTCCTGTTTTAGTAAATCGGTTGTCGTCTGGCTCTCCCAAGTGTTCCATCATGTATTTTCCTGTGGTAGAGCCGTACTCAGGTCGATCGCTCAAACTGAGGACGAGTCCGTTGTGCTTGACCTCCACGCTAATGCCAGGTTTGCCGTCTGCTTCTGTTAGTTCTTCAATTGCATCGGCAAAATCTTCTACGCTGGTGAGTCCATTTTCCAGGCAGTAATCTAAAGCTTTCTCGCAGCGATTTCTTAGGTAGTTGAGGATTTTCTTGCCCTCGGCTGTGTTAGGGGTGATGTAATTTCCCTGGCTTCGGCTTCGGGATGCTGTTTTTGTGGGCATAATCTTTGTGGCGGGGTGAGTGGATATTTCCCATGAAATTCGAGCAGTGTGGCTAGTGACTTCACTCGAAAGAGCGGTTTTGGGGAATTAAAGTGACCCCCTCCAATCGGAGGGGGAAGGTTAAGCGGGAGCAAAAGAAGTGTCATATCATGTCCGTCAAAACACCTATAAAACCACAGGCTTCAATGTGTGTTGTACAAATGTCCTCAAGGGAGGTGAAAGTCGAATGTGTCTTTTCTTGCGTCATTCGACTTTCACCTTCGACAAGCAAAACACATTTAGGCAACACGCATTGAAAAGGTTTGCGCTTTTTCTATGATTTGCATGAGCAGGTATTTGTAAATTCGCCACAGCAAAGTAATAGAATTGCAATTACGGTCTAGTTAGCGGACATAATATAACTTCCGGAATTACGTTAAAGTTGTGCGTCGGCAACTCTAAACTTTGAAGATTCCGAAGCTAATTCAGCATCGACTTTTAAGAGATATTTGAGAAAGTGAGCGCTGCTATTTTCCGAAAGCTTCTTAATAACTTGACCTGTTTTCAAGTCAGCAGCTAAGACTGGATTATCAGCTTCATCTCTGACTAAACACCTAACATTGTTGCGAGATTTGCTAATAAAAGCTGTCCAATTTCCCACAGGAATTGTAGTTTCTCCAGTTTGGTTATATGCTTCACAAATGGCATCTTTCAGCAATTGTGAGAGGTGGGCGGGGCTGGCAGCAATGTCTTGGGGTTGAGACGGCGATCGCTTTTGAGTAGGGGTTGGCGATACGGATGGCGATCTCTCTTGACAAGGAGTTGGCGATACGGATGGCGATCGCTCTTGACAAGGAGTTGCCGGTACGGATAGCGATCGCCCTTGACAAGGAGTTGGCGCGACTTCTGAAAGTTCCTCAACTGATTCAATTAGTTGCACAGAGCTAGGGTTGATGTTTAAGATCAGAGCGCTGCCTTTAGGCGAGGGTTCAATAGTGGCCTCAAAGGTAGTGCCGATCGGCAATTTAGGTGAATTAGCAGAGAACATGGCTAGCTCTTGTCCGTCAAGAAGGACAATAGGGCTGCCGTCGCGCCTCGAACCGCTACCGCTAACAGAACCCACCTCAAAAGTCAATGTTTTCTGCCTCCATTTGGGACTGCTAAAGTCAACATCTTTCAAGTCATTGTACTTCTGCCCAATCAGTTCAGCTCTGTCAAACTGAAAGGTTTGCAATTGCTGGCAAATTTCATCCGTAAACAAATTGAGAACCAATGCTGCTTTAGGTGTTTGGTTTTGGGACTCAAGCCAAGTATAATCAGCAGGAGCTACAATACGTGAACTGACATCTTTGGTGCGACCAAGACCATCGCGGTAAGTTAAGTCTAAACTGTCGATGTCGTTGACATTTTCGCAAAACTTCTTCTCAAGAATTCCCACCAGTTTGTCGCTGGGTTCAATTAAGGCAAAATTGACCATTGGCAGGCTCGGATGCAAAGTTGCTTCATATTTAATGCCTTTGCTGTCTAACAATTCTTTCCAATGTCCAGCTAAGTCTTTGCCAACTGGCTGTCGCTTCTTATCCCTGACAGTCTTATTGCTGCCGTCGAGTTCAAATTCCTCGAAAGGGACGCTCAGAACGTAAGTGTCTTTTGGCATTGCTTCGTGCAGTCGCTCGTACTCAGGTTCAAGGTTGAATTCAATCAGCAGTTGGCGAGAAAGTTCCTTACAAGCTTTGCGAGGAACTTCTAAGTTGGGATTTGCGGTTTCGACGTGCCACATCGCACTAGCAGCTAAAAACCGTTCTTCAGGGTCAGTCCAAGCTTCGGTCACATCGGCTCTTAAGCTCTCGTATAACTTGCTGACTGCTTCTTTAATTGCCTTAGAATCGCCGCCGCACTCCAAGTGAATTTCACCCATCCTTTCTCGATAGCGTTCCTTAATATCTTGCGCCCACCTGACATAATGTTTCTCCCATTTTTCTCGCTCATCTAAGTCAGAAGGAGACTCGAACAGGTAGCGAAACTCGTCGCGGTGGCGGCTTTTTAGACGAGTCGGTTCCCACTCTGGATTAACAGCCTCCTTAGCGATGCAATTGATAGCGGTGCCGTCTCCTATAGGTAATGGCACCGTTTTGTAAAGCCTGGGGTCGTCTTTGTAGTCAAATAAGTAGCTTGGGTGCTGTTCTGACCACTGCTTAGCCTTGGACAGCAGGGTGGGGTGGTGGTCTTCGGTGCGAGTAGCACTTTTGGGACTGTCCACTTCAATTTGCAGGGCATCAAATAGCTTTCCAAGAAGCTGCCGCTTCTGTTGATTGAATAAACTTTCTGGCTGTCCCGGTTCTGCTGCTGATGATTGCACTCTCCCGATTAAGGTAGCCACCCAGCCGATTTTATTTTGGGCGATCGCTACGGCAATTTGCCGCAATTTGGTATACTTGCGATCGCCATCACTATCGGTAGCTTTAGTGTAGTCAACTTTCTCTCGCTTCTCAACTGCATCGTACTCATTCTCTTGATTAGCGTGCCTGGTTTCAGAGGCAATATTCGGCATCCGAGAAGCAGGCGTAACTACCAGTTGGTCGCCGTCAAAATCGCACTGGTGGTGCTGCATGGCTTGGTCAGAGCGAATGAAAACGCACCCTTTGTACTGCGTTAATTCAGGATGGCTTTTGTTGTCTACTGTGTAGCGACGGATGTTATCTTTACTGACAATTGGGTATCGGGTAACGATAACTTCTGTGCCGTGTCGCAAGTGAGGCGCAACAATTGTACCGGGTTGGAGGTTTTCACAAGGTTGAGCCATTGCTGAACCGTGATGAATTGCTCCCTTAATTGCTAAGTCTTTCCACTTTTTAGCCAGTTGTTCTTGCATGAAATCGACGACTTTGGGAAAGTCGAGGAGTTGACCGAGTTTGTCGTTCCTCAAAATTGAAATTAGCCGGGATTCGTTGCGTTGGGCTTTTTCATCGGTTTCGTCTTCTAATCCGCTGCTGTCTTCGTGAAGGCTAGATTGAAAAGCAGCTTTTTTGTCGTGTTGCTCTACTAAGTATTTGGCAAGTTGCAGCCGGTTATTTTGCAAGTCAGCTAGCTTTTGGGCTTCAACTTTAGTCGGTGTGGCGATGTCAGCCCCAATAGCTGCTTCGGAATACCAAATCGAAAATTGCCAGGAATTTTCGTATTCAGTTACTTTGGCGTTGCCTCGATTTCCCAGTATAGCTTTGGGAAATTCGTAGTCACCACAGGGGATAAGTTCAGCTAATTGCTCTTTAGCAACTCCTTTGATAGAGGAGCGATCCATAATGATATCATAACCCAAGTCCGAGGTTAAATTAGCATCAGGCAACAGCGTTCCTTTGGCAAGAAAGCTAATTTCTGGAGTGTGGTAGTCTTCTTGTCCCCATTCCTGCATCCAGGCAAATCTGAATTGAAAAGGTCGGTTATAATTTCCTCCTAATTGTTGGGCTAGTGCCGGTGAAATTTTACCGTGACAGTCTCCGGTTTGCCACTTATGAGCTTTCGCTTTTTCACTCTGGTCATCGCTTTGAGAATCCACAATTTTGAGTCGCAAGGTTTCGCCTTCTTGGGAGCTATCTAACAATTTGGCTCCTTGGTTGCAACTGCTAACTAGCAGTGAGCCGTAGCGACAGGCGTGGTCGGGTTGAGTTTTGAATACGCTCAACAGTTTGGTTGAGAGTTCTTTGTCTGCAAAATACACATTTTTGCCTGAGCTGAAAGCAACTCTTCTGCCCATGCCATCTCCGAAGTCGATGTTTTTGAGAGGGTCGAATCTGCTATCATTTTGGTCAGGTTTAACGATGGTTAGGGATGCTAATTCTTCAGGTTCAAAAAGCAGTTCAAGCAGGGAGTTACGCAGCACTTCTGATTCAGCTTGGTACCGCCCTTTTGCTCTACCGTCAGCCAAGGACATATCAAAGACTGGGATTTTTAGTCCTTCCCCAGCTACCCATTCTGTGGAGCGATATTCTGGAGTAAGTTTTCTTCTGCTCATTGATTAGCTCCTGAATCCTAGTTTTTACATTTTTAGGACTTACGCACAGTAATAGTCCAGATTTTGACAAGGTTGTTCCTTCACAAATTCCTGCTACTGAGTGATATTCACCCCCTCCAATTGGAGGGGTTTAGAAGAAAGAAGTAGCGTGTTACAATCAGAATGACAATCCCAATGTGGAGAAAAAAAGTGAAAGTAGTTCGCACAACTACGGCTATGGAAAGCCAACGGGATTATTTCTCTGATAGCGATAGCGATGCACTTGCTCGCGTTGCTTTAGGAGAAGGTGAAAACACTCAGCAATTCGGAGGTTTGAACCTCGATGCTAACGAGGTTATTAAAGGTAGAGCGTCAAACTTATTCAACGTCACCGAAGAACAAGTTGAAAACCCTCAATACTGGATTGATTTGTAAGAAATACCGACCCAAATTAAGTTGTCGCTCTTACAAAACAAGCGATTTACATTCTAATACCATTTCTAAAAAATCTTGCTCAAATCTGCATCGTTGGGTTTATTTCACGAAATCAACTTACTGTTGCTACTATTGCATGACTTTTCAGAAATGGTATAATTCGGAGGTATCTAATTCGGATATGTCTAATAATTTAGGTGGCAAATCAAGGCATTCCTGACACCTGAAAAGATGGCTAACGCCGTTTTTTGGACTGCGTTTTATCCGAAGAACGACTCTCAAGCGTCTGGTTGGCTTGAAGAGAGTGCAAATTGTTACCTGGAAGCAAGCTGTAGACCACTTTACGCTTGCGGAAAACCCTAGTGCCATCTACAGGCATTCCTTGTTTCCAAGCGTCTGAAATCGCCTTTTTGTCGGCAGAAATTACGGTTTTGGTTTCGACTCGACGATAGGGTTCTGGTAGTTGAGATGGGTCAATCAAAACTTCACAGGTAGGCGGATTTTCCTTAACAGTAATGCGACGGTGTTTGCCAATAATTTCGGAAGTTAACACGCCGCACTCGTTGAAGTAGAGCACGGTTTTGTCTAAGCGCTCTCTCCACCCCTGGAGTTTGTTGAGAGCTTTTGAATGCAGTTCTATCAAATACTGCATCCTGGCTGTAATTCCTGCAATTTCGGCATCAATTTGGTCGGCTAAGTCGGCATGGGCATCAACAGCAAGTTCCTGGGTTTCTTGGGTTTGCCAAAGGGATTGCAGCAGTTGGTCAATTTCTTCTGAGCTTTCTGCTGACTCTAGTTGATGCCAAAGTTGAGCCGCAGTTATTGAACTTTGAGCAAGCGTTGCTGTGGCTAAATTCATGCTTAGTATCCTCCGTTGATGCAGGTGTGATAATAATCGCGGCGTTCTTCGAGTTGAGTAAGCGCAGCCATTGTTGCTGCGTCGGATTTAAGAGAGATTTGTTTGTCCTTTTGAATCTTGCTACCTGGTTGAGAATGAGTTAAATTTTGTGAGTTTGACTGGGTAATTTTTTGCATACAATTCAAAAAAATTTCTTAAAAATAGCGCGACCGCGCTCTTAAAAAAAGGAGTATTTAAAGATATGAATTATCCTATAGTTTTTTACCCAAAAGTGGTAATGCAGTTCTGCCATCAATATCCTTTGCCAGAGGCAACTTCTAGTTGTGCCACCTCATCCCAACTTCAAGAAACTCAACAATGCGAGCAACCTGTTGTTTTGCTGACTCCGCCTCAACCACCTGTGGTGTTACCTGTCAAGTTGCTGTGGTTAATTTGGGTGTTTTGGCTCTATGGTGCGATCGCACTTCCGCTATTAGCTATTTCTTGGGGTTGGCTGTGGTGGGAAATGCTGTTGGTAGTAGCTGCTTATTCATGTTTAATTGCGGCTGCTTATAGTTATGTGTTTGGCTGCCGTCAAAAACTGCTATCTAGGTATAAGCACCAAGTTCTTGAGTACAAACAACAAGAGATATTATCCCAACAAGAGATATTATCCCAACAAGAGATATTATCCCAACAAAAAAGATTATTCCAACAAGAGACGTTATCCAACAAACAGCAGGAATTTTCTAGTTTTAAGCTAGAAAAAGAAGGGGTGCAGACTGTTTTAAAAACCGCAAAAATTGAGTTAGATTCCAGAAATCGATCGCTCAAGGATTTGATGTCACTTCGGGTTAATTCTAATGGCATATCTCAAGCTCAGCAAGGAGTGAGCGAAGAGCGCTTTTTGCAATATTTGCAGCGATATTTCGAGGAAGTTGTCCAAGCAGCAGAGTTTAAAATTCCGTCATCTCAGAGGAGCTATTCAGCAGATTTTACTGTAATTCACACTCCATCTGGACTCGGAATTGATGTCGAGATTGATGAACCTTATGCTGGCAAATCTAAGAAGCCCACTCACTGCTGCGATGCTGACAGCGATATGCGCCGCAATCAATTATTCTTAGAGTGGAATTGGATTGTGGTTAGGTTTACTGAAAAGCAGGTGGTTCAGGCTCCTTTGAGCTGTTGCAAGTTCCTGGCTCAGGCGATCGCCTTTGTAACGGGCGATCGCTCTTATTTAAGGCAACTGGAAACTCAACCCGATTTGCTGAGCGTCAAACCTTGGACAACAAGAGAGGCAAGGGCTATGGCTAAAAGCAACTATCGCCTTACTTATTTACCTGGATTTGGTGTCGCTTCTGCTTGCGATCGGCTTTCAAAGTTTTGATTTATTGCACGCAATATCCGAGTTATTGCCGGCAATAAATGTTTATTTTTAATACAAAGGAGATAAAATAGATATGCTGTCATTTGAAGAGGGGTTCATTGAAAGTCAACAGCTCAACCAAAGACTCCTGCAAACGATTCGCTTGATTGGAGAATACAAGGGAAAGCAGGAGTTATTCAAGCAACAAGCCCCACAAGTTTTAGGCACTTTGCGCCAAGCTGCGGTTATTCAGAGTACCGAATCTTCTAACCGCATTGAAGGCATTACTGTGCCACTAGAACGGATTAAGAAATTAGTAACAGAAAAAACAACGCCGCGCGATCGTTCAGAACAAGAAATTGCGGGTTATCGGGACGTGCTAACTACAATTCACACCAATTATACCCACATTCCTTTTAGTACAGGTGTCATTTTACAACTGCACCGCGACCTTTACCAATTTGCTGTTAATACAGGCGGGCGCTGGAAAACAGTGGATAATGAAATTAGCGCTACTTATCCTGACGGGACTAAAGTGGTGAGGTTTCAACCTACTCCCGCTTATGCTACTCCTGCGGCAATGGAACGCCTGCAAGAACGGTTTAATCGTCTCTGGGAATCGGGCGAGATAGAACCTTTATTGCTGATTCCAACTTACATTTTGGATTTCTTGTGCATTCATCCATTTTTAGATGGAAACGGGCGGATGGCAAGGTTGCTGACTTTGTTGCTGCTATACAAAGCCGGTTATGAGGTGGGGCGATTTATTAGTTTGGAACGGATTGTGGAGAGAACTAAGGAAAGCTATTATGATACGCTTTACCAATCTTCCCAAGGATGGCATGAAGGGCAGCATAACTTATTACCTTGGTGGGAGTATTTTTTAGGAGTCATGCTGCTGTCAGCTTATCGGGAGTTTGAGCAGCGGGTAGGGTATGTTACTTCTGCGAAAGGAACTAAAACGGCGATCGTATTGGATGCGATTAACAATTTGCCTCAAGAATTCTCGATTAGGGAATTGCAGGAACGGTGTCCAACAGTGGGAATTGATTTGATTCGCCGTTTATTGCGCCGGGAAAGGGATGCGGGGCGTTTGCAATGTCGGGGACGAGGAGTTGAGGCGCGTTGGCGAAAGCAATAGATATCTCCCAAAAAGACAGTTCAAAACAGGCTGTTGGGCCTGTTCCACAATCATTATGGGAGATGTCTAATAGATACAGGAATTACGCACAAACAACTTGGTGTTGAGTTTAAGTACGAAATTTAACACCCAGTTACAACTATTTATGCAAGCTAATGAAAGCGGTGTATATCGGAAAATTGGCTTCTTGGTAATGGGAAAAAGGTAATCGGTCAACTGTATCTCACAATGTTTGAAAACTGTTATGTTTCATCCTAGTGGGATTGCATTTCCTACAAAAAAGCTGATTTTTCCTTTCAATTTTTGCACAGAGGGCAAAAACGTTTGTGGTTTTTTTGCCTTTTGATTTTCCTCTCAAAACTTTTGTCTGCAACCCAGCATTCTGCCAAGACAAAGTTTATTCCGCGTTCTCGGGCAGCGGCGCAAAATTTAGCACCTCTGCCTTTTTTATGTTTCCAAAGCCTTTCGTCCAAATCTTTTGTCCAGCCGACGTAGTGTTGGGCTGGATGAGTTGAACATATCGGCTTTTCAAAGTGCAGAAGATACACGTATCCTGCCATTTTGTTTGCCATTTTTGAATGTGGTGAAAGATGTTTGCGGCTGCCGGAGAAACAAACTTGTCTCTCCGGCATAATTGAATTACCAGTCGATTTTTAGCTCGCAGTTTTTGTTGCTGCCGTTGCTGCTGCCGTTGCTGCTGCCGTTGTTGCTACGGTTGCTGCTTTCTTCAGTGAATTGGAAGTTTAATGCCAGCAGTTCTTGCTCAATAATTGACTTTCTGTCTTGGATTTTTTTGTCCCTCACAAGTCGCAGAGCGTGGATTATTTGGTCAAGCGTTTGATAGCTTGTTTGTTGAAAATTTAGTACAAGTGTTGTTTCCCTGCCCATGATGTACAGTTCGTTTTCTGTTTGGTGGACGCAGGTTAAATTATTGAAGTAATAGGTGTAGGTTTGTGATAGTTCCATTTTTTTGTCCGATGCTTTATTGCTTTATTTTTGGGCGCGACAGCGCTCATAAATTTGTTTTTTCGTAAATGTTAGTCAGTACGATAAAATGTATAAATAATTTATTTTTACCCATGTTGACTCACAAATTATTTGAGCAAGCACCGTCTCAATTTACTTAATAGTTACGCCAAAATAGTTGATAAATACGTTAAGAAAGCTGTCATAATTAGTGGCAGTAATCAGTAATTGGTACTCCTACCTGGTAAGGATACTTGGGGGGATAAAACGGTTGACCCACCGTTATCAAAACCCTGATATGGCAGAACTACCCAGGAATTTATGTCGCAACCATGAAATTTGTTAGCTAGCGCTTTTATTTAATAAAAGTAAAACTTTTAAGTGGCAATAACTAATCCAGTTGGATGTCTTGGATGCGCTGTTTATAAGGTTGGTTATTTTGTTGAATATCTTGTTGTTCTTGCTCAATTAATTGTATCCAGATATCATTCCAACTTGACTGTGGATTAACAAGTTCTGCATTCGGTAGCAGCTCGCTTGCATTTCGAGCGAGCATATAATCTTCTGCGATCGCTATAATAACGCTATCGAGTTCTTGTAAGAATTGTATAGGCAGTTGTGAAGCTCGTTCAATTCCTAAGTAAATGGTGGGTGGTGCAGTTGCAGAGTTATCCGGGTTATTTTCCTGTTCAATAAGCAAAATTGAAAGGGCTTCGATTGGGTTACAAGCAATCACAGCTCGCTCAATTTCTCCGGTAGTAGCTACCCAGAAAGCAGCTTCAGATGACAGGGGATGGGTTGTAGTAAAGTTGCCTCTTTCATCGAGAACAAAAGCAAACCGGGCTTCCCCCTCAAGCGTCCGTGCCGTAAAGACAGCCTTTTCGGAGGCGGCATACAACCAAGAATGAGAGTGCAATAATTCAAGCAATTCTAAAGGTAAACTGTACTCGACTGCTAGATACGATCGCACTTTTTGCCACTGAGTTTCATTCCTTTCAGGCAGGATTGATAGTTGTAACTCTAACTCATTTGCTGTTGCAGGAGTAGCAGGTGCGGTTGTTTCTAGCTCAGATTGTGACAACTCTAATTTATTTGCTGTTGTTGCAAGAGTTGCAGGTGCGCTTGCTGCTAGCTCAAATTGTGACAACTCTAACTCATTTGCTGTTGCAGGAGTTGCAGCCGCGCCTGCTACTAGCTCAAATTGTGACGACTCTAACTCATTTTCCTCTGCCTCACTGGGGGCGATAGCTAAGTGTTGTGGCTGCATTAAAGGTTCAATTAGGGCGTTATCTCGCCCTTTGTCATAGCTAACGCTTCGATGCTTCTGCAATCCAGAAAAAGTGTAAGCTTTACCCAACTGAGTGCCACTGAAAGCGACTCCATTTAAGTTGTAAGAAATGCCTTTACTGAACCCAGTTCGAGTTAGTCTGACTTGCACCTCTACACCTTGTTGCTGCAACCGCTCAACGAATTCTGGCATACTTGGGTTGTCTAGGGTAACTTCATCAATTAGGTCTTGCAATTGCACCCTGACGCTCTTGTTTCCCTTGCTTTGTAAGTGCCTGTGTTCTCCTGTAGTCGGAGCTCGCTTGTCTTTTTCCCAACTCGACGCGACAATTTCTAGATTGTAGTCCTGTTCGAGCTGGCGAATAGTTTCTTGGCTTTTGTAATAATCCCAGCTATCGTCAACGACACTTCCATCTAGGCGAATGCGACTGGCGACGATGTGAATGTGGTCGTGTTCTGTATCGCTGTGCTTGACAACTGTATACTGGTTGTTATCAAATCCCATCGTTTTCATGTAGTCGGCTGCGATCGCCAGCCAGCGCTGGTCATTTTCTTCAGAGTCTTGTAGTTTTTGGGTGCGATCGACAGATAAAGTGGCGTGAAAAACTGCTACTTTCAGGTTAGGTCTTAGTTGTCGGGCGATCGCAAATTCAGCAGCGAGTTCTTCAGGAGTCTGTCCGCACATAGTGCCGCCAATCAGGTAAGCGTCTTTTTTGCCCAGCACGTAGTTCAGACAGCCCCTAAAGCCTGTACCTTTGATTTGTTTGCCGATCATAATCGAAAAACCGTCAGTTTCACAGCATCGATTGCTCAGGCGGTAAAGCCCAGGCTTGTTAATAATTAGCGTACTGTGGATTTGGCGAGGTTTGCAACTATTGCTTTAATTGCATCTTGGTTTTCTCGAATGAGTTGCTGTACTTTTTCTAAGAGTCCTGTATTGACAACAACGGGTTCTCCCAATGCCACAGCACTATTGCAAGCTTTAGCAATCTGATTGAGGTTGTTTCCTGCAATTCTAAATTGGGCATCAATCTTGCACAAAACTTGATAGGCTTTTAAGTCAAATGCAGCTATAGGACGTGGTATGGCTCTCTTCAATGCTGCACGGCGCATGAAGTCGCTCATGCTTAAATTTACTTGCTCTGCTCTTGCTTTAATTTGGCTGTAATCCGAGTCAGACAATCTTATTTCCAGCCGACTTGAAAGTCTGTGATTTGACTGATTTGACTGATTTGGCTGACTTTGAGGCAATTTTTTGAGCTTCATAGCCATGATAATAGTTAAGTTTATCTCATTTTATAAATATATAACTACTTCCAACTTCACCCAAAAGAGGAAAATTGGAGTGTAAAGTGACCCCCGCCATCTGAGGATAACTGGTTGCGATCGCTACTCAATAACTGATGAGCCTACCATTTGTTTTTTAAAGTGTTTGCTCGACACGCTCGGCGTTGTCAACTCCTTCTCCTCTCTAATTTATTAGAGCTGTATAATATTCAGCTTAATTTGTATTACAGTTAGCTACATTTGTCATTAAAGCTTAAGAAAGTCTTAAACCCTACGTTGCGGTTAGGATTCCGCAAAAGGAGGGTGCATTATTTTTATTTAAAAGTAATAAATAAGGTTTTGTACGGACAAAACCATTGCTTGCTACTAATCGAGAACAGCCATAACCTGGCTCAACAAGCAGGTGGCACGAACAGCACAAAAAAGCAGCAAAGGGACAGAAAAACTCAGGCTATTGCCGGACATTTTCGGATAAAAACAGGTATAATGCAGTCCTGGCTCTTGCCTGGATTCTACCTGTTTTTGTACAGCTATTGCCTGATTTTATACGGCATTTGCCAGACTTTTACCCTCCAAAACAAAAGCGCGATTAAGAGCGTTTTTAACAAAATCCGAATTGATTTAATAGTCAAGTTACCATCTCTGAATTGAATTAAAAATCAAGTTAAAAAAGAAGTGTAAGGAAATTGGCAGTACCGCAGCCGTTATGCCAGCCTTGACAGTTAACGTATAAATCTGTGATGTACGGGAGAAAAGTTGAGCTAGTAGATAGCTGCTGTACGTTGGGGAAACACACCGCACTCCCGCTGGCAACTAATGTTGAAAAGCAATGCAGTAATGCAGTAGAGTTAGGATACTGCTCAGCAGCAACGCAAACGGGCTACCTTATCCTAATTCAACTTGACTGTAAGCAGGCTATGGGTCTTAATGAAGCTGATACTTGTCGCAAATACGTTCTGCCCAAACTTCAAGAATGGGATAAAGAACCTCATTTCCTAACAGAGCAATATTACATTGATGCGGGTCGAATTTTAATAGCGGGAGGCAAAATTCGCCGTCGCAAGCGCCTATTTGCTGATTATCTGCTCTGTTACACTCGCGATTTTCCTTTAGCTGTTGTTGAAGCAAAGCGAAAATACAAACACGCTCAGGATGGGTTGCAGCAAGCTAAAAAATATGCTGAAGTTTTGGGTTTAAAGTTTGCTTACTCTACGAACGGTCAAAGCATTTATGAATTTGATTACACGACTGGATTAATGACTCAAATGGACTCGTTTCCCAGTCCTAATGAGCTTTGGGCAAGGTTGAGGCAATCTGAGGGATTGAGCGATGAAGTAGCAGGGGAACTGCTGACACCCTTTGATTTGACGGGCGGGAAAATCCCTCGCTATTACCAGCGCATCGCCATTCACCGAGCCATCAAAGCTATCCTCAGCAATCAAAAACGCTTGCTGCTAACCCTCGCCACTGGGACGGGCAAAACTACTGTTGCATTTCAAATCTGTCAAATGTTGTGGAATTTGGGATGGAATGCAACTGGCGAACACCGCAAACCCAGGATTCTATTTTTAGCAGACCGGAACATCTTAGTTGATGACCCGATGCTCAAAGATTTCTCAGCTTTTCCAGAAGATATCATTCACAAAATCCAAGGGGAAGCTGTCAAGAGTCGCGAGATATATTTTGCGATTTATCAAGCAATTGCTAAAGATAAAAATAATCCTGGTTTATATCGAGAATATAGCCCTGGTTTCTTTGATTTGATTGTGGTTGATGAGTGTCATCGAGGAAGTGCGCGGGATGATAGCAACTGGCGAGAAATTCTTGAATATTTCCAACCGGCTTACCAGTTAGGGCTAACTGCTACACCCTTGCGCGATGACAACATTGATACTTACCTATATTTCGGCAATCCGCTTTATACCTACTCCTTAGCCCAAGGCATTGAAGACGGGTTTTTAGCGCCTTATCGGGTGCATCGCGTCACCACCAGTTTCGATGCTTTGGGGTGGCGGCCTAACTATGATGACCTCGATCGCTACGGGCGCGCCATTCCTGATGAAGAATACCAGACAGGAGATTTTGAGCGGGCTGTGGCTCTCAAAGTCAGAACGCAAGCGATCGCCCGCCACATTACCGACTTCCTCAAAAAAACTGACCGCTTTGGCAAAACGATCGTCTTTTGTTTGGATGAAGAACACGTTTTGGAAATGGTGGCAGCGCTCAACAACCTGAACGCTGATTTGACAAGGCAACACCCCGATTATGTATGCCGCGTGACCGCAGCAGCCGGCGATACAGGGAAATCGCAGCTTTATAAATTCAAAGACGTACTCACCCAGACCCCGGCGATCGCAGTGACTTCCCGGCTGCTGACAACTGGTGTAGACATTCCCACCTGCAAAAACGTTGTCCTGGTGCGGGTCATTCGATCGATGACTGACTTCAAACAAATTGTTGGGCGTGGCACCCGTGTCGATGAAGATAACGGCAAGCTGTTCTTCAACATCCTCGACTATACCCAGAGCACTCGCTTATTTGCCGATCCAGCCTTTGACGGCAAACCGGCTTTGATTGAAACCGAGGCGATGAACGATGAAGGGCAAACAATTGAAGGCAGCCAGCAAGTCATAGAACCAGAACAGCCAGAAGCGGATGAAGTTGAACCTGCCGAAGGTGATGCCCCTCGCGGCTTTACTGGTGTACCTGATGATGACGACACACCACCCCGCAAATATTACTTTGATGGCGGCCAGTGCGAAGTCATCGGCGAAGTGGTCTATGAACTCGACCCCAATGGCAACCGGCTTCGTTCCTTCAAGCTGGTAGACTATACCAAAGAGCAAGTCCGCACCCTCTACCGCTC
The DNA here is from genome assembly GCA_020882975.1 of Microcoleus sp. EPA2. GTDB lineage: Bacteria > Cyanobacteriota > Cyanobacteriia > Cyanobacteriales > Microcoleaceae > Microcoleus. The sequence goes on from JAHRFD010000006.1 coordinate 163,755, forward strand.
GGTGCTAGAAATTCAGCAGCGGTGGGTAAATCCAGAAGAGCGATCGCTCCTTATCGACCAGTTAGCAGACAGAGGAATTGACTTTGAGGACTTGAAAGCCGCCACCAATCAACCAGACGCAGACCCCTTTGATTTACTGTGTCACATTGCGTTTAATGCGCCAGTGATGACTTGCAAGCAGCGGGCCGAACGGCTAAAACGGCATAATAAAGACTTTTTCGATCGGTACAGCGCGGATGCTAAGGCAATCCTTGAAATTCTAGTTGACGGTTACGCTCAAGGTGGGCCACAGCAGTTGGTAATGCCAGCATCTCTGAAGGTGAAACCAGTTGAAAAGTATGGCAACGTGCGGGAAATTGCTGCTAAATTTGGCGGGGCGGATAAATTGAAACAGGCAGTCGAGCAGTTACAAACTTTGTTGTATTCGGCTTAATAAAACTGAAGGAGGTTGTAATGTCAGTAGAACAAAAACCGATTTGCGTAGTAATTGACACAAGTATATGGAGACAAGACTCTAATCTTTTGCTGAGAACTCCTATGGGTTCGGCATTACGTTACATCCTCAAACAAAGTAGTGGAAAAATAGGTCTGCCAGAAATTATAGAAGAGGAACTGACGAGAAATACAGTCGAACAAGGACTTGAGGCGGTTGAAAAAATTAACAAAGGCTTTAAAGTTATTGAAGTGATTATGGGTTGTAGGTGTTTTTATGAAGTCCCGGACGAAGCTCAATTGCAAGCTACTGTTACAGAAAGATTAACTGACTTAAATGACTTAATTATTAGGATTCCTTTTACATTTGAACACGCCAAATCAGCACTGAGGAGAATCAATGAAAAATCTCAGCCTAATGGAGAAAGTAATCAGCAATTTAAAGATTCTGCTATTTGGGAAGCAATATTAACACTTTCAAACTCATATATTATATATTTTATTAGTGGTGATAAAGCCTTCTTTAAAGGCAAAGAATGTAAAACTAATGAACTAGCTGACAACTTGTTAAATGATTGTATAAAAATTGGTGGAATGGTATCTATTTATAATAATATGGCATCGTGTCTTAAAGTTCTTCAAAAGAATGTTCCACCCCTTAACTACTCTGATATTATTCTAAAAATTGATAGCGTTATTAATCTACGATTAAAACCAGAATTAGTTAGCGAAATTGGATTTGAAATAGCTGGGCTTGCAATGAAAGTATCATCTGTTTCAGCTTTTTTCACAGAAATGAAGGGAAAATTAGCATTAAGCTTTGAGCTTTACTACCATTGCAATGATGTACAACATAATGGGGTTAATGAAAGGAAAGATGCTATTTTGAGAACTAAAGGAGATTGCTTATATGAATTGGATAATCAAATGATTTCTGATATAAAAATGGATTTTGAAAGAATCTACTGGGTAGAGCCAAGCGGAGAAGCAGGTAGACGAGGCATTGTATATGCTTCTGGTACTATGGGAGGTATTGAGCAAGTTAACTATACCTTTAGAGAACCCGTTGATTTTATCCGTTTTCCAAACTTGGACTGGAAGGAGCGAGTCAAGAAAGTACGCAAAGATCAGCAAGACTTTTTTAAGGATTATAGTAAAGAAGCAAGAGCAGTTTTAGAAACCTTGTTAGATAAATATGCAGAAGAAGGAGTTGCAGCGTTGGAAATTCCTAGTTCAATAATGAAGTACAGTGAATTTGAGCAGTATGGTGATATATTTAAAATTTTGGAACTATTTGGAGATGAGCGAAATTTAACAAATATAGTTAGGCAGCTTCAAAAGTTGTTGTACTCAGTGTAAGCTGAAACGCAAGAACTCCTTATATAACTAACATTAGTTGACTTTTTATTGAAATGCCAAAACGCACCACTTCCAAAACTGATAAACCCATTGCCACCGCTCAACGTCTCGGTAGCGCGATCAAGTCTGCGCGTGACATCATGCGAAAAGATAAGGGGATGAATGGGGAATTAGACCGTTTGCCCCAATTCACTTGGATTCTTTTCCTCAAGCTTTTAGATGATGTGGAGAAAGTCAGAGAAGAAGAAGCTTTTTTAGAGGGAACGCTTGACAAGTACAAGCCGCTGATTGAATCGCCCTACCGCTGGCGCGATTGGGCTGCTGATGATGAAGGAATGAGCGGCGATGACTTGCTGAAATTCATTAACAATGATGAGGTGACGCTGCGGGACGGCATAAAAAGCCCCGGTTTGTTTGCTTATTTGCGGAGTCTTCAAAGTGCGACGGGGCGCGATCGCAAAGATGTCATCCGCCAAGTGTTCAACGATGTCACCAACCGCATGATTAGCGGTGCACTGCTGCGAGATGTGGTGAACAAGGTTAATGACATTCACTTCGATAACTCAGAGGAAGTGAACATCCTCAGCAACCTCTACGAGTCGATGCTCAAGGAGATGCGGGACGCTGCGGGGGATTCTGGGGAGTTCTACACGCCACGGCCGGTGGTGCGATTCATCGTGAAGGTGCTTGACCCGAAATTAGGTGAAACTATCCATGACCCCGCTTGCGGCACGGCTGGGTTTTTGGTGGAAACTTACGAACATCTCAAAACACAATGCCAGCCGAAAGACTGGGAGATTTTGCAATCAAGTTTATCTGGAATTGAAGCCAAGCCTTTGCCGTTTATGCTGGCTCAAATGAATTTGTTACTGCACGGCGTTGAATACCCAGATGTTGAGCGGAGAAACAGTTTAGCTAGAGCGATTAACCAGATTGGGGTAAAAGACCAAGTTGATATTATTCTGACTAACCCGCCGTTTGGAGGTGAGGAAGAAGCAAAAATCAAGGATAATTTTCCCCCAGAAATGCAAACATCGGAAACGACTCTGCTTTTCATCCAGCTAATTATGCGCTTGCTCAAACGCCAGCCTAAACCTGGGCGGGCGGGAATTGTCGTACCAAATGGCACATTGTTCGGTGATGGTCTTTGCGCCAAAGTTAAGGAAAAGTTACTGATTGAATTTAACTTACATACTATTGTTAGATTGCCGAATGGAGTCTTTGCACCTTATACGGGCATTCCAACTAACCTGTTATTTTTTGATGCTTCTGGCCCGACTGAGGAAATTTGGTATTATGAGTTAACGTTATCTGACGGTCGCAAGAATTACAGCAAAACGAAGCCGATTCAAGATAATGAGTTTAATGAGTGTTTAGCCTGGTGGAACAATCGGGAGGAAAACCAAAGCACTTGGAAGTACCGTTTTAGAGAAACTTACGACAAAGCTAAAGCTGAAGCGCAGCCCTGTTGGGATGCTGCAAGAGAAGCTGAGGCGATCGCTAACCAGTGCACCAGGAAAGTCAAGGAGTTAGACGGGCAAATCCAGACACTCAATGCTTCAATTCTGGACTTCGCGCCGGCTAAACAAAATAAGGTCATTCAAGACCAGATTCGGACGCTCAAGAACGAGCAAGCCGAAGCGCGGGAAGAGGAGCGACAACAGCGCCAGATTGCTAAGGAGTCTCAGGCTAAGGGTGATGCAATTTACTGGCCCATTTTTAACCTTGACAAGAAGAACCCCAATGCTCGGGATGATTTTGAACATCTGCCGCCAGAGCAGTTAGTTGCCGATATCTGGGCGAAAGAACAGCGGATTTTAGAGATTTTGGGTGAAATTAAGACTATATTAAAAAGGGAAGATTGATGATAGAGCTGACTTTCAAGCAAACTCAATCAGAAATGATGGTTCGGGCTGCTGCAACTGTTATATTTAATGGACTTTTAAGAGCAGAATTTCCCAATGGTCGATTATCTAGCATTACCGAACATCCCCAATATGGTTTTGGCGCAAGTGCTTCACAAGAGAATTCAGGTATTAAACTGGTTCGGATTACAGATTTGCAAGATGGAAAAATTAATTGGGATACAGTTCCCTATTGCCAGTGCGAACAACTGGAGAAATATTTGCTTCAACCCAATGACATTTTATTTGCTAGAACGGGAGCCACAACTGGCAAAACTCATTTGGTAAAAGAAGCGCCTGCTGCTGTTTTTGCATCTTACTTAATTCGCGTGCGTCCCCAGAAAGAGGTTCGCTCTGACTACTTATACTATTTTTTTCAATCTGATGTTTATTGGAGACAAATCATTGAAGAAAAAGAAGGGTCTGCACAGCCCAATGTTAATGGTCAAAAGTTAATGAATATCGAAGTGCCAATTGTTGATAATGAAATTCAATCGGCTATTAGCCAATTTCTAGAAATTGTTAGACAGAGGCAAGATGGAAGCATTAAGCAGCTTCCAGAACTCCCACCCCTCCTAGAGGGGCAGCGGCGTATTGTAGCGCGGATAGAGGAACTGGCTGCTAAGGTGCAAGAGGCGCGGGGGCTGCGCCGGCAGAGTGCTGAGGAAGCTGAGGCACTCATTAATTCTGCTCTAATTTTGATTTTTGAAAAGCAAATTATTAAACAAGGATGGAACCTTCAGCCTTTAAGAGAAGGCGCAGAAATATCTAGAGGTAAATTTGCCTATCGTCCTCGAAATGAGCCAAAATTTTATGGAGGAAACATCCCGTTTATTCAAATTGGTGATATATCTAAATCAAATAGATATATTCAAGACTATTCACAAACATTAAATCAAGATGGACTAAAGATTAGCCGAATGTTTCCCAAAGGAACTGTCGTGCTAGCCATTACAGGTGCTACCATAGGTGTGACTGGAATTTTAGGTTTTGATTCTTGTTTTCCAGATAGTATTGTTGGAATTACTCCTCACCCAAATATTACTATTTCCGAATTTATCTACTGGTCAGTAGAGTATGTAAAGAAAATTGCCCTTTCAGAAGCAACTCAAACCACACAACCTAACATCAATCTTAAGAACATAGAAAAGCTCAACATTCCGGTTCCTCCTCTTCCCGAACAGCGCCACATCGTCGCCTACCTCGATAACCTTCAAGCCAAAGTAGACGCACTCAAGCGCCTGCAAGCCGAAACCGCCGTCGAACTGGATGCCCTGCTGCCATCTATACTCGACAAAGCATTTAAGGGGGAACTGTAGTAATCAAGAGTATAGCGCCTCAGCTTATAAATATTTCACTTGATATTAGATGAATTCAAAATTTCATTGTACATATCTTTAGGAGCAACACCAATCTCTAGGTATTCACTCAGCTTATTGAGAAATTCTATAGGAGAGACTGTCTTCTGTAATAAAAGACGGCGTGAAGCAACAAAAACTTCAAAAAAATCCTGTGGTGCTACTGGAGTATCTTTAATGATTTTGTATAATCGATCTAATAAAAATATCGATTCTTGTTCCGATTCAACTTTTTTCATTTTAAATAGATCGACTAAAGAAGTAGTTATTAAATTCAGATCGACTTTAGTTATTGTGAATATTTTTTCTACAGACTTAAGCAATTGAGGTAACATTTTTTTGGGAGCTTTCCGAAAAACTAATAATTGAATTACCTCAGCACGTTGAATAGGACTCAGTATTTTATTCTCACTTGACTTAACCAAGGTATTTAACTCTTTTTCAAGAGTATCAATATCGCTGTTACTCGATTCAGATAGTGCAATTGCTGAACTTTTAAGGATATCTTCTTGCCGTGTAGCTAGTTTAATACTACTGATTAGAAAAACCATCAAGGCAAAGCCAAGCCATGCAACACAAAAGGTAATGTAGAGATTGATTGTCCATTCTGTTCTTAAAACAGTCAATAGACCACCAACTAAAGATAGTGTAGCATCTCCAAAGCTCTCTCTTTGGATAAAAATTAATAGGGCGGTGAAGACAACTAGAAGAATTAAAGAGGCTAGTCTTAAAGGAGAAAATAGCAAAGTAATTGAGATAATTAATACTGCTAATAAAATCCCAACTATTACTAAACCAGGAGCCACTTTATATGCAGCATTAACAAGTTGAAAAACCGCAGCTCTTAGCGATTCTTGAGAGGTACTTGTTTGAGAGTTATTATTCATGATTTATATAAATATTTATGACAAAAACCGATTCGCTCTCTATTTGAGGGAATTGAGAATGCGTAATTTCAATGAGATAGCAAAGTTTCTGGATTGTGGTTTCCACCCTCCTTCCCTATCCTAAGCTGCTTTATCTGGCTTGGCTTTAGCTCTCTGTTTAAAGCTTTCAAAGTCTACAACTTTAGACTTAACAGCCGCTTCCCACACATCCTTAATAATGTTAGCTAGCTGGGGAATAACAATCATTACAAATTGACCGATGCCTTTATTTTTTTTGTCAGCTACTTTCATAACCTGGGGCATATCAGTCCAGTCATGCTTTACCCAATACACTTCATCATTAACAACGACCAAGTGTTTATTTCTGAGGCTGTCATCAAAGCCAGTCTCGTTAAGGAACTGAATAATTTTCCTAACTGTCTGCAAGGAAACTTTTTGCCTGAGATGCCCGATCGCTCGAATCTCTAATACCTGCTCCCATGTATAGATTACCGTCGGCTTCTTGGAATTGCCGTATTTTTGAGGCACTACTACCCCTGTCCTGTCCAAGTAGGCAAGGCGACTCGATGTTGTCCCAGTTAGGGCTAGAGTTTCTTGACGGGTAAAGCCTTCCATAGCACTTGCTCTCCTGCGATAGCCTCCTGCAACTCCACTGCGACGGAATTGCCTTTACCCGTAACATACACCCATTCCTTCAACGTCTTAAGAAAAATTTAACATTTCTTATGGTTCTCAACGTACACCTTCTAAAACGTTATGTTAAATTGTAAAGGTAATTAACCCTGGTGAACTATATGGCTGAAGGGAAAAATCAGCACGTTGTCCCCCATAAGACCGGATGGGCAGTGGAGGGAGAAGGCGCTAGCAAAGCCACGCAGGTATTCACCACCCAGCAGAAAGCGATTGAAAGAGCACGAGAGATTGCTCAAAACCAACGATCGGAGGTGGTGATTCATCGGCGAGACGGGACGATTCGGGACAAGGACAGCTACGGCAATGACCCCTGCCCTGCGAAAGACAGAAAGCATTGAGGTCTGATGAGAGTGATTAGCCCAGTACGCGAGGCGACTCGCTCTTAGTGTCCTCTCCACTTGACTAGATTCTATTTCCAACCGATTACAAAGATGAGCTTGTGCGTTAATCCTCATTGCCCCAATCCAAAAAATGCCGATAATGTATTGCGCTGCTCTAGCTGTAGTTCTAATTTGTTGCTAGAAGGGCGCTATCGCGCCACCCGCTTGCTAGGAGAAGGCGGCTTTGGCAAAACTTACGAGGTTAGCGATCGCGGGCGACCTCCGAAAGTTCTAAAAGTTTTGATTAAAAACACTCCCAAGGCTGTAGAACTATTCAAGCGAGAAGCCGAAGTTCTATGCCGCCTCAAGATTTTAGGAATTCCCAAAGGTGAAGAGTATTTTATATTTACTCCTGGTAACAGTCAGGAACAAGTGCATTGCTTCGTAATGCAAAAAATTGAAGGCGAAAATTTGCAAGATTGGATGTCCCAGCGGGACGATCGACCGATCGGCGAAAAGAAAGCCCGTCTTTGGTTGGAGGAGTTAGTTTATATCCTCAGCGACCTCCACCAGAATCAGTTGTTTCACCGGGATATTAAGCCGTCCAACATCATGCTTTCTCAGAACGGATTGTTGGTATTAGTAGATTTTGGAACCGTGCGGGAAATCACCCACACTTACGAAGGAAAACACGCAGCCAAGCAAATCACGACTATTCATACCCCTGGCTACGCTCCCTTGGAGCAATTTAATGGTCAAGCTTCCCCACAATCCGATTTTTTTGCCTTGGGTCGTACTTTTGTTTATTTGCTAACCGGAAAGCATCCTAATGAATTCAACAATTCCTACGAACATGACCTTTACACTGACGAAATAGAAACTTGGCGCGATGAAGCACCCCACGTTTCACCCGTGTTTGCAGATTTTATCGACCAACTCATGGCGCGGCCCCTTCAGAATCGCTTTGCGGATACTCAGGCAATTTTGCAACCCGATCGAGGAAGAAGAACTTTATACACTTAAAGGTCACTCAACAAGCGTAATTTCTGTAGCTATTAGCCCAGACGGCGAAACTTTGGCGAGTGCTAGTACCGATCAAACCATTAGATTGTGGAACCTAAAAACCGGGCAAGAAATTAAAGCCCTAAGAGGGCATTCAAATCCTATAACTTGCGTGGCTTTTCACCCAAAAAAGAATTCAGTTTTATTTAGCGGCAGCTTCGATAGAACTGTCAGCGTTTGGAATCTTGAAACCGCTCAAATAACGCATACCTACGTACCGCTATCGATAAAATTGTCCGTGACAAGAGCCCGGTTAACAAAACCGTATTTTAGTCCTTCCAGTGGCATATAAAAAAAGTACGCTATCATAGATTAATGAAATAAATTGACTCAAGTAATAATCATAAATGTTTCCTCTTACCATCTACTTTGAAGAACTGCTTAAAAATATTCAGCCACCCAAAGAACGGCTCGAAGAAGCCCAAGAGTTGCCCTGGAAAATTCGCGACTACATCAAAGCCAGTAAAGATTTTTCAACTGTCTATCCGCATACTCGACTAGCAGGTTCCTATGCTCAACACATGGCAGTAGGCGATGTTAAAGATGTTGATACCCTGGTGCGAGTTCCCGGAGACCCGGAGGCTAATGAACCAGAAGCCAAGAAACTAATCCTGGATTTAAAGAAGTTGTTGGATAAGTTACCCGAATCATTGGGATATGAAGGTTATGCTGCTCTAGACATTGAGCGAGCACGTCGCTCGATCCATGTGTATTTTAAGGACAAGGATTTTCATCTAGATTTCGTTCCTTGCATTGCGCCGGATGGGTTTGAGGAAATGTTGTATGTTCCAGATCGGGGCTTTAATAAATGGATACCATCTCATCCAATTGGTTACATTAATTTGCTCAATGAGTTAAATGAAAAATTTGATGAAAAAGTTAAACCATTGGGAAAACTGCTGAAACATTTCCGCGATTACCAGATGACAACACGCAAACCTAAGAGTTATTGGTTAGGTGCTCTGTTGATTTACCACATTCAGGAAGGTAGTCTGGACATGACGCAATCGTTAGGAGTTCTGTTTCACGATTTGCTAGATGCTATTTATCGCCAGTACGATCATCTGATTTGGACGAGTAAAACTGCAACTCCGAATCTTCCCGATCCCATGTTGGGGCACAACGTTTCTTGGAATTGGAATCGATCCCACTTTGAAACTTTTATGAGACGGATTCAAGATGGGCGCGGCTGGGCTGATAAAGCGCTACAAACCAACGATCGCGAAACAGCAATCCTGTACTGGCAAAAAATCTTTGGAGAAGAGTATTTCCCTACAGAAGTGGAAATTAGTGCCTCGGAACTCGCGAAAGCCGGTTTACCAGGTCAGTCTTTTGTCACTTCTACTGGGTTGATTTTGCCAAGCCAGCCAGTTTCGGGCATCTACACACCTACACAATCTACCAAGTTTCATGGGACTGAGCAAATTTGAATATTCGCAACTACAACCTATCGTTAATCCTGCACTGCAAAGTTTCCATATTTTACATCGATTCCCAGATTTCGCATACAGGCGCGAGCGTGGCGTCGCGGTATGGCGCGGCACACTTCAGCCGCGTCCGTTTTCCCAAAAATATCGAGTAGCCGTGTATTATAAGCTCAGCTCGTTCCCTACAGTGCGGGTGATCTGTCCTGCCTTAGTACCAAAAGCACCACATTTATGGAAAGACGGAACGTTGTGCCTGTACTACCCGCAGGAGAAACAGTGGCGGCGCGATATGCTAATTGCAACCACTATTATTCCGTGGACGGCGTTGTGGCTTTATTACTACGAATTATGGCTAGATACAGGTAAATGGTTGGGCCCATCTTCCCATGCTTCTGATAGCAAACTTCAGGGTGAAAAGGCTAATTATACTGAAGATAACGTACCTTTGAATAAACTATCTGAGTAATAGCAGCAATCATGACAGAGAGCGATCACCTGACTCCTTCACTTTTAGAACCGCAATCCCGTGGTGGGGATATTGCTGAAGGGGGATTCTCCTTTCAAGATCATATTATCCTTGCCCGTATCCCCCTATGGCTGGCACAGGATGGTTTTACAGCCATGCTTCGCGAAGGCATTGGTGATGTAGAAGCCAAATTTTTTGTTCCCGAACAAGGGTTTGTTACTGAATTGCTTGAAGTTAAGGTTCACACCTTACAACCCTCCCATTTTTGGAAGGAAATTAAGCGGTTTAAAGAAATTGATTCTGGCAGCCCAAATACTTACCGGGTGTTTATTTTGGTTGCTACAGGGATATCCAGAGACCTGGAACCTTTGGTCAATGGATTACGCCGAGTTCGCAACCCCAACGACTTCTACGAACAGAATTCCCTTGTTTATGTAAATTCTCTCAAGGACTATATTCAACTTGTTAAAAAAAGTGGTGGAACCGAAGAAGATGCTAAATTTTTGTTAAACAAAGTAGAAATAGAAGTTGATTGGATCACGGCCAAATTACAAGGAGAGGCACTCTTTAAACAATCCTTTACTGACTATCTTCAAGAGTATAATGATTTGTCGATTAAAACGTTAGATAATATTTACAATAATTTAGGAATATTTCTCCGCCAGAAAAGGAATGAAAGCATTACTCGCAAAGATTTGGAGAACAAACTTCGGGAAAAAATTCCCTCCAATCAACTGCCAGACCTACGTTCTATCTTGATTTACACAGCTACCGATAATGCGGACAATCCAACTCATCCAGGACTGCGTTTTGATTGGGCTGACTTCTCTGGTGGAGAAACTCGCGCGATCGCCCAGACTGAAGCTTGGAACGGGTTAGTCATTAACCTCCAGAAGACACGAAACTGGATCGAAAATCATCGAAATACCAAACGAATTAAACTTTTAGGGGATCGTCGCCTCCCAGCTTGTTTGGCATTGGGTTCTGTCTTTTCAGCCGTTCGGGGATATGCAATCGAAATGGAATACCGCAGTCAGATATGGGCAACTGATTCTCATGCGACCAGTGAAACACCAGCCTATCCTTGTCAAAATCAGACGGTGGGCGATACGGGCGATCGTCTGGTCGTCACCATTAGCATCCTTCGAGATATTCGCCCTGATGTAGAAAAAAATTTGGCTAAGTACGAATTAGAAGGTATGCCACAACTTCATATCTATGGGCAGCAGCCTATCATTTCGCCAGAGCAGACAAATGATGCTGTCAGACGCATTAAGGATCTTATCGTTGGAAATTTGCGACGTACTGGCAGTAAAGAAATTCATTTGTTTTTTGCAGGTCTTGCTCCCCTTGCCATGTTTCTCGGTCATCGCTTAGATGGCACAGCATCGGTTGTTTGTTACGGGTGGATCGGCAATGAACAGTATACTCAGACTTGTCGTTTGTTTTCTGGACTGAATTAAACACTCCAACATTCTTTTGATACTCGTCAGCCTGGTTATCGGTATGGCAAGTCGAGTTTTTTCAACTTCCTTGGTGGCTTGAATCCACTTTTTGATTTTATTGGCAGTAGCACGTTGTTGGTTGTTTTGTTTCATTCACCGTAAATCTCTTTCAACACAACTGCCAATCCCGCATCTAGGTCTTGCAGCGCTTCATCTAGGCTCTCATAGCTATCTTTTCCGAACCACAGCATCCCACCACAATCGATCGCTCGCACAAAAGATGTTAAAGAACTCTCTGCGCGATCGCCTATTTCAATCCAGCCTTCATGTTCGTATACCCAACGGGCGATGTTGGGGTACATCTGTTCCAACGAAAACTTCATCTTAACTCTCTTGCCTCCCGTGTCTGCGTCCTCACGATAACGTCAGGCTTCAAATCCCAATTAAATTTAAATCCTGATGAAACGCAGTATATCAAGGAATGAACTGCTATTCAAAAAATATAGTTTGTGAGTCCAGAATTGTATTAGTTTTTGTTGCAAACTTCTTTGATAAGTTGATACTCCGCATCATATCTGGGTATAAATGAAGGTTCCCACCACGCTCCTGCTTTTTTGACAGCACCTTGTTTGTTGGTCAAAATGTAGTTAGTAGGACGAATCATGGAGGTTGGACAGTAAACTCTAAAATCTGCTTTCAATCTATCTCCATCAGCATACACTAAAGTAGTTGAAGCAAGATAGAGTTCTGGCTTGTCAAGCAGCTTAATCGAAATTTGAGCAGGTGACATAGGAGTTGGCTTGGGTAAAGTTACTGTTGGTGTTGGTGGATAAATTGGTAATGGTTGTGGTGGAGTTGGTGGATAATTAGGTGATGTTTGAGGTTGAAATGTAACTATTGCAGATGGATAAATTGGTGATGGTTGAGGTTGAGGTGTAATTATCGGTGTTGAAGGAATTGGCGATGGTTGTGCTGGTATAACATTTGGTGATTTAGGAGTAACGGGAGTTTTAGCAGCAGTAGGAGGTTCTTGTACTTGTGAAGGAGACTTAGAAGGCTGCGGTGATGAAACTATTGGTGGAGTGGAGGCAATTGGATTCGGCTGTGGATTTGAAATCGGTGATTGTGCAAATGGTTTGGTTATCCAAAATCCTGCAATAATAGCCGTTGCAATGAAACTACCGAGCAATAAAGTTTGTTGGATATTCCCTAGTTTCGATGGAGCTACGGAAATAACTGTTGGTTGCTGAATATTCTCAGGAATATCTGCTATGGTAGGACGGATAATTTGATGAACCTGGGATGTTTTTGATTGTAAGGCTTGTAGCATTTCTTGTGCTGTAGCGTATCGATCGCAACTATGAGCCGAAATTGCTTTATCTAAAATAATGGCGAGGGTAGGGCTAACTTGCGGAGCATATTGCTTCCAAAGAATTTCACCTGTATAGTTATTAGTTTCTATATCCTGTGGCTGTTTACCTGTTAGTAAATAAATAGCGGTTAATCCAGTAGCAAATAAGTCACTGCTATAAACTGGTCGTCCAGCCGCTTGTTCCGAAGACATAAATCCACGAGTGCCAATCGCAATTGAAGTCTGTGGACTTCCCGAAGAACTCATGGTAGTAGCTATTGCCTCTTTCACAGCACCAAAATCTATCAACACTGGCTTTTGGTCAGATTGTCTAATAATTATATTGTCTGGTTTAATATCCCGATGAATAATCCGTTTTTGATGAACATAATCTAAAATCGGTAAAAAATTAACTAAAAAGTCTCTGACGTAACTTTCGCTGAAACTGGATTGTGATTGGATTATATCTGTGAGAGTCATGCCCTCTATTAGTTCTTGAACGAGATAGAAGTCGTTGTTTTCTTCAAAATAAGCATAGAGTGTAGGAATGCGGTCGCTGTGGCTGCCCAAATCTTCCAAAATAGCCGCTTCCCGTTGAAAGCGCTCTTTGATTAGTGGATAGATTTGGGGATGGTGAGAAACTGGGTGGAGCTTTTTAACTACGCACCGTCGCCCTGATGGCATTTGGGTATCTTCTGCGAGAAAGGTTTCCCCAAACCCACCAGAACCAATAGATTTTAAAACTTGATACCGATTATTTAATAGCATAGTTAAGGTGTCAAATATTGTTTTACGACATACAGCACTAAAGTCAAGCTAATTAAAATATTTTGATGTAAATCAACTATGTTCCAGGAAGTTGAGCATGATACTCAGGTTACTTGATTGAGAACTGCTCCAACGTTCTTCTTTGGTGACATCTCTCCTGTCCTCAAGAACGAAGCTTCTGGTTTGGTGCGGAGTGCAAACTTTGTTCCTTGTCAAAGTGCGATCCTCGAAGAGGGCTCCGCTAACGACTCGCTTTACATTATCAGACAGGTGGGCGATCGACATTATGACCTAATTTATTGGCATGAGCCTGTTTAAAGCATCAGATTTAATGATCGCCCGAACCTTTCTGCATCCACCTGTGCCCCTGAAACAGTATGTTTCCTGACTGCATCAGCCTCCTGGCGCTAAGCAATACCCAGATAAATGCAGTAATGCAGTAATGCAGTAAAACATTATACCAATTTCATTTAGTAGTGCGATAGATGGTTATTACCAGAGTATGGGTTTGAGATGTATTATCTGTAGCATTATTTTATGAAATTGGTATTAGATAAGGATGACCGCAAACAGAGAGAATATTGGTCTACCGTTGTCTGACGGGGTGAGTTTTGCCCATATCAGCTTCAGGTTGCGCCTAACCCAGCCTCAGAAACAGCGATGATTTGGCTCACTTTCCTTTATACAAGCTTCAGCAGAACTGAACCACAATCAGGTAAAAAGATTTAGAGGAAGGAAACTTCCTGAAACTGAGGATATAAAAGGTTCTTTTCCCCACGTACAGGATGAAAAGCTAGTTGCACCGTTGCCGAGAGAGCAACTGTCACAAGCCCTCTTCGACGCGGCTGAAGAACTCCCAGATTGGTGACGGTCGCTCTCAATCACAGGCCAGAAGCTCTCACCTGTCTTATTTGTTACAATCATTAATCATGTGGAGCGGGTGCACCTACGAAAACCTGCTTTTAGGAGAATTGAAAGGCGATGTGGCTAAAATACGGCGTTGCTCCCAGTGGCGAACTGGCGGGCATTGATGGAGTTGTGCGGGGAAAAACTCAGCTAACTTGTCTCTACTGCGGTGGCGGACTGACAGCAAAAAAGGGGAATGTGAAAGAGCACCATTTTGCTCACACCAGGGAAACTTGCAAGCCTGTTTCGCAGCGGATTAAAACCAAAGCTTTCCCCTCGCTGCCCCTCTACGACAACTTCAACATACAGCTTAAGGGTGAGGAATTGGAACAGTTGAAAGTGCTGTGGAAAGAGTACGGGGCAAAGGGTTACGCTATTTCCAGAGACTTGGTAAACTTTCGGTGGGAGCTCAAAGAGTTGGTGGAATCGTCGGGCGATGGCTACGCCCCGTTCCTACGCACTTATCAATTCACTCATCTCGGTAAAATCCCAATGGGTGCGCTTCCCCTGGCGTTGTTCAACAAAGTCCAAGAACCCTTGCTGCTGTCGGAGTTAATGAAGTTAGAAGGCTCTGTAGAGATTGCTTTATCTGCGGGGTTATCTTGCTTGGAAGAACGGCGGGCTGACTTGCAGATTTATCGATCGCAGTTGCGTCGCATTCTGGTAAACTCGCTCTACTTTTTAGAGGTCAAAGCTGATGGGAACTGCTTCTATAAAATTGGGGTGACAACTCGTCAGATCGAAGAGAGAATCGCCGAGGTGCAGCACTCTATGTAGAGTAAACCGTACTTGCTGGGTTCGGTAGTCCGTATATTATATTCTTTGCTCGTAAATATAATTAATTAATTAGTCAAAAGCAGGCTAATTTCTAATAATTGTAATTTATTTAAACTACCAAATGACAGTTAAAGCTATTTCTGCCACCATCCTTTTAGGTGCAATTCCACTTCATGTTTACCAGTTACCCGACGGCGGCTACAAAGTCGATGCGATTGGAGTTATGAATGCGGTGGATAAAAAGGGTAGCGCATTGACCCGGTTTATCACTGGAAAATCAGCTTTAGCTCTGCCTTTCAACGGATACAATTTTACACAAGCTCAAAGTATTCCAGTGGCAGATAACGCTCAATTAATCAAGCCTATTCCCATTCCGTTAGCTACAGCATATTGGTTACATGAAGCAACCAAAGGCAAAGGTAACGTGAAAGCTCAAGCTTTAGTGCAAGCTAGCATGGCAGAATCTATCGAACGGCGGGCTGACGTGGCATTCACTATCAAGCGTACTGAATCTGAGTACAATGTGCGGTTTGGTGAATTCGTTGAGTCGGTTATGTTGGACAACCGGCAAGATGTTATCGAGCGACGGCTGCCGGGTGACGATCTGTACTACCCAGAGGGGATTAACTGAGCAGAAGTGCGATCGTTCTCAACACACAAATTCTGGGAGAAACTAAAGTATTTTACTTTATGTTGGTTTGGTGATTGAAATCCTGAATGATATTAACAAAGTCCTCAAAGATAGACGTAATCTAGGACTGTTGGGTCAGGTCGCTGGGAACAGACTTACAGTTGAGGCTGTCAATATTGACGTACAGTAGCGCGGAGTGAATGATGTTTAAGGTTACTTCCTGGATGGGATACTCGTTGAGCGTGGCGGTTTTAGCGGCGAGTGCGGCGGTTGTGGGGATAGAGTTAGCAATCGCTTCTACCTTCTCCATCCAATCAATAGCTTTACAGATTGCGAAGAAAACGGATGTTCCCATTTTATTGCCATCTGAAGATACTGTCGAAAAATATAAATTTGATAGCAGCGAAATTATTTATGCTTTTGTATCTACCGCATCACAATATGCTGACTACGATGTCACTTTTAACAATACACCTGGAAATGTTGGAAATGCGGCTCTTCGCTTTTCAATCAAGGCAAAGAAAGATGGCAATATCGAAAAAACATCACCCGACCCCAAAGCTAAGTTTAAAGATATTCAATTAATCGACGGTTCTAATGCGTTACTAATTCAACAGTGCGGTGCCGCTTGTTGGTCTCGGTTGCAGTGGAAGCGAAATGGCGTATTGTACGAAGTTTGGTCAAAAGCGCGCACGCCTGAATCTGCAATAGCGATTGCTAACTCTGCGCTCAAAACTGGCGATCGCAGACTCAAATAAGTGTTCAACCTCAGTTCTGAGAAACCTGAACCACACCCTAACAGTTCCCCATGCCCAAGTTCCCCGAATGCACACTTAAATTCCTTCATAAATAATTAGCCGATGAATATTCATACCTTCTTGAGCCAAACCGAACGCCAACGGGTGAGCGATGGAGCCATTTTACCCATCTTGAGCGGTTGCGAATCCTCTCTGAGGCAATTGGTGCTGCTCTTGCCACAATTGGGAGATTTCGACAGTCTTGAATATGCCTGGTGGCTGCGACGGGACGCTCGACGGCTGGAATCGCAAGGGATAACAATTCGAGCTGTGGGAATTGGCGATCGCTCATCGGGTCAGCGATTCTGTAGTTATACAGGATTTCCTAGTGACTGTTTATTTGTAGATCCCACTGGTCAACTGCACCAAAAACTTGATCTGTATCCAGGTTTATCCTTACAAGTACCCGGTTTATCGGCCGCTGCGAATGCTTACTTCAATCTATTGTTCATGTGTGCGGGAATTGGTAGCCCCGGCACTTTGGCAGAAGTATTTCGAGGGTATCGAGGCGACGCCAGAGCACCTCAATTAATTGGTGATGATGAAGTTATCCAAGCTTTTCCTCTTCCTCCCCTCAGAGGTTCCACTTTCCGGTGGGCTGGCGGTAAGGGTTTCCAGCGTCCGTTTGAACTGGCAACCTTGCGGCTGCGGAATATGACAGAAGTGCTGAGTCATTGGAAAACCTATGTTCCAAATGCTGCTTATCTCACTCAGCGAGGCGCAACTTTCTTGTTTGACGCTCAGAGAGATTTAGTCTACGAGCATCGAGATCGCGCCATTCTTGGTTTCGCTGCTGATATGAGCAATCCCCTGACGTTTCTATCAGAAATGGCGGCTGATGGAGACTCGCTTGGACATGACGATATGCACTAACTAGCACACTTATTGCAGCTTGCAGGAGCAAACTATACCCTGTACTGCGAAGTAGTTTGAACTTGCGTCTTCAGATACTAAGAAAAGATATCCTTGATGCGGGTAAAGCACCGGTGTATCGAGGCGAGTGCGATCGCTCCCAACAACCCAATTCTCTTAAGGTAAACCCGAACCAAAACCCAATCCGCCCACCATGCCCAAAGTCCCCGAATGCGATCGCTTTTATGCCCGGATGAGACGGTATTCTGAGTAATGGCAACAAAAGCGATCGCCCTATAGAGAGATGAGCTTTGACGTTTATGGCAAAACCCAAAAGGTATCCAAAAAATTGGCGAGAGATTGCGTTATCGGTGAAAGAAAGTGCGCTCTGGCGCTGTGCTAAGTGCAACCAACAATGCCTCAGACCCGGTAAACAAAGCGGCTTAACCAAATCCGAACGTTGTTCCTTAACTTTAACAGTGCACCACCGCAACCGGATACCAGAGGATAATCGCCCAGAAAACTTAATTGCTCTTTGTACCGCCTGCCACCTTTCTTATCACAATCGCGGTCAATCAAACGTCTCGCCTGGACAATTATCGCTGTTCCCCGATGATGGCATTGACTGGGATATGATGGATTGCTCTCTGGAATCGGCAATTGAAAATATCAAAGAATATTAAAGAATTAGCAGAACTGCTTCAACCCTTGCAGCAAGAAGATAAAAATCTGCACGGAACACGCGCAGATTCTCACCAATACAAACTGAGGCCAACGCTTGCGGAAGCAGAGTTGCAGAGTTTCGAGCGGAAACATCAAATCAAGCTGCCCGAAGATTACCGTACCCAATTTATTTCTTTGAAGCTCCAGAAATCCCGGCTCAACTTGAGTTAAACGAAGACAGGATAGTTATTAAAATTAATCGTTTGCCTTTCATCTTAGCGTAACCTTGACATAGTTGCTCTTTGTAGGAAGCGCAAAGCAATCGGCACAAACCGAGATATTTTCCTTGAAAGGCAGTCTGTCCCCGCCATTTGGAGAAGGCAGTCTGTCCCCGTCATTTGGAGGGGGCTATTTAAACTATCCTAAATCACCATAATTGGTGAGGTCAGACTTAAATAGAAGCCAATACTATCATTTTATAACGTAAGAAAATCCAGCGTTTATGAAGAAAAAACCATCAATACCAGATGCGATTCTGGCTATAGATTTTGGCGGCTTATCTACTAGAGTTTTCTGCCAAAGCTCGCAAGCAGGCAGTAAAGCAAGCTCCTTTGTAATGGAATCGCAGGTGGGGCCGGTGAGCCAAGACATAGCCAATTGTTTCACAAAACCTAACCTTGCATCGGCATCTCCCGAAAATATCGCTTGGGTGGCAATTGGTAATGAATGTCGAGCCGTTGGCTACCTGGCAGCAGCGCAATTCAATGCTCATATCGGTTTGGCGGGACTGAAGTACAGTAGCGCTTTGTACAAAGCTCTAGCAGCTTTGTGGGTGGTGTCGCGGAAGTTAGATTTAGGCAATCAATTCAGCGCTGGGATCTCCGTTTTCTTGCCCCCAGGTGAATTTAATGACTCCAAACAATTTTTTGAGCTATTAAATCAATACTCTGCTTCATTTGAAACACCCACCGGCAAGCTATCCGTCACCCTGGACAAAACCCAAGCTTTGCAAGAAGGCGGCGGCATTGCTTTGATCCACAACAGCAATTTAGGTTCAGCCTTCAAGCAGCGGGTAACTGCCTTTGTGATGGTAGGATTTCGCAATGCTTCGGTAATAGTTTCGGCACGCGGTGCTGTCGGTAAGGGCAAAACTTCAGACTTAGGAATGGTAAGGTTGGTGGATCTAGTTCAAGAGCGAACCTCTAACTACGATGCTTCCCGTTTGGCTTTATCAATCGCTCAAGCGGGCGTAAGCTACAACCGCCCTTACTTTTACCGAATTGCTCGGAATCGAGAGGAAACAGCTAAAGATCGAGAAGTTGACCAATTGATTGAAGCAGTCAAGCTGTCTCGCTTCGACTACGCTCGAATGCTATCTCATTGGATTAATGAAGTGCTGCCGTCCGATTTAGATGAAATTGTATTTTGCGGGGGTACTTCTGAATATATGAAGCCAGAACTGCGAAATCAGTTTTCTCATTATTCGCTGTCTTGGCACGCAGGTATAACAGTGCCAAAAACGCTCGATCCTGATGGCTTAGGTTGCCGCATAGCTGATGTTTATGGACTATTTTCTTACTTCAAATCTCAGTTTGAGGTACTGAGGCAAAGGTCTGTTGCCGCAACTTCTCAGAGGGCAGAAGATACAACTTCCACTTCAGGAGATGCTCCAGTCCCTCCGACTGATATACAGAGTGTAAAAGAATGTGCTGAACAATCTACCAAGCCAAAATCTGAACAATCTACCAAGCCAAAATCTGAACACTCTACTCAGCCAAAATCCGAGAAACCTACTCAATTAAAATTTGAGCAATTTACTCACGCTAAATCCGAGCTATCTACTGAACAAAAATTTGAGAAACCCGCCGAACAAAAGACTGAAGATATTACTGAACAAAAATTTGAGGAACCCGCCGAACAAAAGACTGAAGATATTACTGAACAAAAATTTGAGGAACCCACTGAACAAAAGACTGAAGATATTACTGAACAAAACACGGAAATTGCCGCTCAACAAAAGGCTGATTTAAGTATCAAAGATAGCAGCTTAGATGCTTCTGATGAATTGAGTGATGAGTCGAATACAGAACCTTCATTAGAGGAATCTGAATCAAACTTAGATGCAGCCCTCTTATTGGGAGGGCCCTACCGAGGTTCTGGAAAGAAGGTGAGAAATTATGCCTAGAAAACGCTACAAGGAATTTTGCTGGCGCTGTCAAGTTTTGCCAGATTCCGAAGACGCTATCTTGCTGTCTTACCTGCAAAATCATCCTTTTTTTAGTTTAAAGGAAACGATTTTACCTCTGATAAAAGCGCGGTGGCTGTTAGCAGCTTTACGCAATAGCGGTAATCATTCTAGTACAGACTTAGAGTATTTGAGGCGAGAAAGCATTAATTTTTTGCTCAGACAGATAGATGAAGTTTGCCGAGATGTGGGATTTAACTGTACCGAGTTAGGAGCAATTGCCCCTGGTATTTCTTCGGGTTTAATTCCTTTAGCTACTTTCTCTCACTTGTCGAATCCAGGTGCATCTATTGCTACGGAATTAACTACCACTGAGTGTTCAAAGCCAGCAAGTTTATCCGAAGAAAAAGAACCAGAGGACTTTGCGGGAGAAGTTGAGTTTGAAAACAGCGCATTTAACTTAGCTGGTTTCGATCCCGCAATGGTCGGGCCTAGCTTTAGTTAAAAATTATTAAGTCTTTAATAGGCATCCAGCAAGGAGGAATGAAATGACTAACATGATTCACTTGGTTGACGGCGAGAAAGGTGGCGTTGGCAAGTCGATGCTAACTCGGCTTCTGGTTGAATTCAATCAGAAGTATGAACTACTGTACACCTTAATTGATGGCGATTTTCAAAATCCTGACGTGCAGCAGCGCTATCCTGAACACAATGCAAAAATCGTAGCTTTAGTTGAGGATGAAGAGAAGTTTTTCGAGATCGACATTATTTTTGAAACGGCAGTGGAGACTCCTGTTATTGTCAATTTACCAGCACGGGTTTACGGCATTATCAACAAATGGATTGACGAAGCTAATTTAACTTCTCCTGATTTTAAAGAGCAGTCAGGAGTTGATGTTTGCAAGTGGTTTATTTGCGGCGGCACGACTGACAGCATTGAAATGTTTATTGACTCTTTCAACTACTTTGAAGGTAAGCTCAATCACATTTTTGTCCGTAATTTTGGAGTTTGCAAAGATTGGTCGCACGTACAAAGCCATAAGGAAATGAACAAGCTCATTAATAATTACCGAATTCCTGTCGTAGACTTGCCGGCGCTGAGTGCAAGAGAGCGCAAGTTTATTGATACGAAGCGGTTGTCATTTTCTCAAGCAATGAAACACTCTGAATTCTTCTTGATTAGTCAGCAGCGATTGCATACTTTTCTGGAAGACTGTTTCCGTCTCATAGAAGATGTAGGTTTGTTTAACAACGCACCCAATCGCAATAAAAAAGAAGTTATCGGTGCCTACGAACGAAAAATAAATGAGGAAATGCAGATAGAAAATGAGCAGCCAAATGAGTAACAAAATAAGCAACAGGTTGTAAAGTCTCAGGAGGCTGTAATTTGTAAAAAAGGTATCGTAAGCTTTTAAGAATCTAAATTAAGGCTTACGCACAGACTCTACTGATAGGGTGTGCCGAAACCAGCCCGCTGGCTGAGTGCAATCAACGCAGTTGTGTTATCCCAAGCGTTGGATCTTAGCAATAAACGTTGTTTATTGCGTTTAAACTCTGAAAGTAAGAAGATTGATCGATCGCCCGCTACGAGATTTCCTGGGTTTCAAAAACTTCTTCACCATTCCTGAGCGGGTTGAGTGTACCAAAACGCATCTTACTACTACAGGTAGTGTCTAAACCGATAATTTGCGTCCAGGACTGTAAATTTTAGAGTCAATGCGTGATGAACTCGTTATGGGACGGACAAAATGTGAGCTCAGACTATAGAAGGCGCGATGCAGAACAGCATAAAGATTAGGATTTTGATTAGGTAGGAGGTTAAATGTCCGATCGACTTTTAGAAGAACTTTCCGAAGTTGACTCTGAAGAGTTTGGCGAGATATTGGAAACGCCAAGGGAACAGGGCAGACTTAATAATACCAAAAATAATTCCATACAATCCGCTGAAAATTCGCAAAGTTTGTCCGATTCTCCAGATACATTCCCAGAAGATGCAGTAGAAGAAAAGTTGAAATCAGATGGGAGTAAGCTAAATGAAGAGGAGTTTTGGGAACTCATAGACGATGATTCGAGGGAAAGAGAAGCTCTGAACAGAGATCCTTTATCGGCCCCTCCCATGTACGAGAGAGATACTGAGTCACTAATTAGCCAGGTACTCAAGGGAAAAGACTCCAAATTTCGCTCTCATGTCATTCAGACAGCTTACCGATACGGCCTCAATAAAAATGACCCACTTTTTATCGTATTACTGGCGACAGGTCAACTCGAACTACTGTTAGAAAAAAAACCGCAAGAAATTGACCAGTTTTTCAAGAATTGGCAATCTCAATGGCAAGGTGATTTGAAAGATTCTCAAGCTGTTATTTCTCAAGAACTGGAACAAGTTCGCCAGCTTACTGAAAATTGGGAAAAAGAAAGCAGGGAGTTTTTAGAACGGCAGGGAAAAGCGGCTGTTAAGGTGCAACATCGCCACATTTCCAACTCAGTTTACACCCTGGTGCGACAAGCAGCTTTAGAGAAAGTTGCTCACGATATTTGGTCGGTGATTTTTGGGAGCGGGGTGGTGTTAGGGGCGATGGCGATCGGCGCGTTTATCGGGTTAGCGCTGCCCCGGTTCATTCCAGCGCCTGAACTCGACCCAAAAGGGCCGCGCCAGCTCACTTTAGAACAAGCCGTAGCGCTCGAATGGGGGCTGAGCAAAGAGGGTCAGTTTGCTCGCAAGAACGCGGATACAATTCAGTGGGCAACCAGCAATGAAGGAAAATATGCTCGCCAATTTATGAGCTGGAATCAAGCTTTGTTGAGCGAGAAAGGTGGCAAAAAACTGTGTGAAACTGAGATAAATCGATTGGGGGTGACGCTGACAGTAGAAGGTAAACCTGCACAAAAAGGATTTTGTACTTTGTGGATTCGCTCCCCTCAAGAACGACAGTTTGTTCCTTGAGGGCAAATACTAAAGTCTTGAGTGGGATGTAAATAAGTTAGCTTAACAGGAGAAATCTATGATTGCCAATTTGAACAATCAGCCGTTACCTGACCAAAATCAGAAGCAAGTGCAGTCGCAAATATCGGGTGTTTTAGTTGCACTAAACGACCCATTCGATGAGATGGTTTGGGATTACTGTTTGAGTCAAACATACCCAATATCGGAACAGATTAAGATTGTACTGAGTGCTTTCTGGGGACCGTTTGCTGCCAAAAATGCTAGCAAGTGTCCTGAGCGAGTGCGAGCAATAGCTTGTTATTCACTGCAACAATTAGCAGCTCAACAAAAATTGATTGACTCAGTGTTTGAACTATCAAGTGAATCAACTAAAATTTCCGAAGTTATTGCTGTTATCAAAAAGAAGAATAGTTGTGAGGCACTCAATCAAGTTTGTGTCTATCCTCAATCTGTTCTAAATACTGCAATTCGGTGGGAGTAAGAACCGTTGCTCTTTCTAACAAGTTCAGAATTTCGACTTCAAAGGGATCTAGATTTCCTAATTTGTGAAGTCGGCCAGTGCGATCGCAAATTTCTTGAAGTCCCGGTTGATTTTCGAGCGGTACAGCAGTAAGAGCTGAGTGTTTGAAGGTATGCAAATTCATGGCAAGAGTAGGGATGTGCCGCATCCACACGGTAGCCGTTTTCTCGCCCACTGACTGAATGCGCCCCAACCGACCGTTAACGTCCTGGCGATCGGGCGCGTACACTTCCACTAAGGCACCCATTTTGAGCGTCAGGTGGTGAGCGATAGCAGGTTTATCTTCAGGCTTTACCGAACGGCACCGCCCCTGTAAAGTTTTGGCAACTTGAGCCGGACGACTGCGAGCATCCGAAGCCAAAGCAAGAACTTCCTTCTTTGTCAGCCCAGCAGAGCGGTTAAGAATCTTCCACTTCACATCTTCTCCTCCAAGAGAACTGAGGGCATCCACAGCTTGAGTAAATTTGGCATCCCGGTAAATCGTCCTAGGGGAAGCTTTGAACCGTTCTCCCAACTCTCGTGCTGTTTTGTCTGTCAAGCTGCCATTTTGACAGCTTGCTCCTTCTGGCACTGTTTTGTCTGTCAAGTGGTCATTTTGACAGCTTGCCTCCTCTGGCGCTGTTTTGTCTGTCAAGCTGACATTTTGACAGTTTGCCAAACGCTTGCCCCCGTGAGATTGCTTGGTTAGCTCGTACCACGTGCCGCGCAGGTAACTAACAGATTCGGGTGTCAGGTTGCGACGCCCTAGTTGGTTGCCAATCATCCAAACCTTGACTGCATTCCGGCTATCGAAAGACATCTCTACAGTTTGGTAGGGGATGCTATGCGCGGTACAAATAGAATACCTGTTGTGACCGTCGATGAGAAGCTTTTTTTCCGCCCAGACTACTAGCGGGTTGAGACATCCTTCCTCTAGAATACTGGCTTGCAGGGCTGCTTTTTCGCCCTTACTTAGGGGAGGGATGAGGGATTGGAATTCAGAGTCTATCCGCAGTTCTTCCGCAACGGAGGAGGTGTACACACCAACACCCCCTGGCAAAACGATTAACGGTTGTTGCTCTTGATTGTCGGCTTCTGATTGCATTTGACGCATTCCTGACTCGCTTGTCTCATGCCAGTCGCGCCCGCGCTGACTATTGTACGCAGCTTATGGCTAGGCGCGGGCTGAATTTTCGTTTAATTATTCAACGATAACATAGCGACTGTCGAAAACCGTCAAGAAAATGCGAAAATAGTTGAAAAAGGGAAACGTTATCGACGCTATGCCACCTAGTAAAGGAATCCAGCCTCATCCCAACTCGTTAGCCAATCTCAACCGCTCAGGCGGGCAACCTCGCTATGAAGAACCCAAGAAGCAAAGGAATATCCAGGTAACGTCGGTGGGATGGGAGGGAATTCGCGCGATCGCCATTGAACGCGGATTGAGTCTCAACGAGTTGATAGAACAGATTGGCCGGGGTCTGATTCCCCTTGGCAATGGTGAAAAAAGTAACTAATCGCCAGATATGGAAAGGGAGGTTAGATAAAAAAACTTTCTATCAAATCGTTACCATAAGTTGTTTTGAAATAAAAGACTAATTGGCTTGTTGATTCCCCGAGCGTGCTAACTAACTCTCAAAATTTGCTCAATTAGGGAGACAACTTGCTGCGGTCGATGCTCAAAGTGCTTCTTAATTTGAAATTTTAACGAATCGGCTGGCACATCTTTTTTGTTGAGTTTAATGCGAATATGCTCACTTCGTGGGAGAGTGGAATTGAGCGCTCGAATAACGGTGCGGCATTGTCGAAGAGTCAGGCTATCGACTTGAATGAAGGGTAGATTTAATGTGTCGGTATCGAGTTGAATATTAGAAGCAAATTCGGCTTGAACTTGTAGCGAAGAGGTGAGGCGCTGTTCTTCTGTGGGTTCTGGAGTTGCTGCACATTCGGCAACAGCAGGAAAGGAAGCAATTTTATTGAGAAGAGGCACAAAATCTGGGGCAAGTTCTGCTGAGAGTTTTTCAGAAGGATTCATCCGCTTCGATGCTAACAGCGTAGCGAGATAGTGAACAATTAAGCCACCGTAACCAAAAATTACCACAGTTTCAATTGTGAGGGTAAGAAAATGCTGAATAGGTTCGTACATGATTATAATTTGCAAGTGGAACATCTCTCAAACGCGCTCGCGTTTAATATCAAAGCTTTTAAAAAAAAACAGTTATTTAATTTATTGCAAAAGGGTTTTACGCTGACTTATTGAGCAACCTACATTCTCGGATAAAACCAATTAACCATAACTTACGCTTTGTAACTGTGTTGCAAAGCTTTGAGATTATTCGCCTTACTTGCGGAACCTTTGCTACGCTCGATGGTAAACTCCGTCAAGGGTTCAGAATGACATAATCAAGTTATTACTCCATAAGTGCTATTAACTAAATCCTTGTGAGAATGCGATCATAAATGTCGCAAATCGAATTAATGCGGTGGGTGGGCGGGTAAATAAAATCCTGCTCCAAGCAGGATTTTATCCCCTTTATCGGGGGTCGTCATTGATTACTTGACAAAATCATCAATCTCTTCATTATCGTCAGTTGCCTTTTTCTTATGAGAAGCTTTGACTGCCGATTCGATATAACGGAAGTGCAAGTCAATCACTGCTTGCTCAGATGAAAGCCAGTAAACGTTGCTCAAGATTTCTTCAAGCATCTCGTCAGCCGAGTAGCCTTCATATTGCTTGTTAAACCAAGTATTGAACGCTTCCCAGTCAAGAGCTTTACCTTTCTGCAACTGTCGCTGTTTGGCACGTCCCGTTAACTCGCGGGCAACGTGCAAAAACATCTCGAAGCGCTGTTCTTCAAGAGTTTCTGCAAATTGCTTTTGCATTGGAGTTGGAGCGGATTTGCGATTAGCCATGATTAACACTCCTTGTGTTTTTTCTTCACAACTGAAGCGACGACAGTTCGCTAATTAGAATTAATTCAAAAAATTCCTGGGGTGGGTGGGTGGGTAAAATTAAATTCACAACCAATGCCAAGATTTCATTGATTGTGAATTTTTTGGCTATGCCTCCCAGAGCGCCCTAATTCGGACGGTGGCGACAATCATTACCCTGAATCGCAATTAGTGGAAAAGGCCTCGATAGAGGCAAAAAATGCTCTGCTTTTTCAGCAGAGCTTTCTAATCAAACTTTAGCGATTATTCGTCGTCTTCCTCAAATTCCTCGTCTTCGTCTAGACTAAAATCATCCTCCTCATCGTCATCCTCATCGCTTTCCTCATCGCCTTCCTCGTCATCGTCATCGTCATCAATTTCATCGAGTATGTCATCATCTTCATCATCGTCATCGTCATCCTCATCGAGTTCTTCAGTATCTTCTTCAGAGGATTTAGCTAACTCGTTGCGACGCTTTAAGCTTTGAGCATTGAACTCCATTAAATCGGCAATAGCAGCTTGTGGATTGTCAGCAATTGTATCGTAAAGTTGGCTCATCGCTAAAGCAACAACTTCGACATCATACTTGAGTTCATCAGGCCGGCCAACTAGCTTGGGAAACACAGTATTGTTCCACTCTTGCCAGTCGAATTTTTTACCATTGCCATTGCCGTTGCGCTTGTTCAACTGAGCTTGAATATCCAATCCCAGTTTTTCGCGAATTGCGTGGCCAACCTTTGTCGAAATACGGCTATCGCGACGCTGAATTGTCACACCGTACTTCTTATGAATTGTATTGCGAATCTGTTTGACTAGCTCGACAGCAAGTTGCTCAGGGCTGAGGTTAGGTTGAGGTTTTGATTTAGCTCCATTGTTACTGCCGACTGTTTGACTGTTCTGTTTTTCGGGCGGTTTTGATTTAGCAGGCACTGGTGACTGAGAGCGATTTGGAGTGGCTGCTGTTTGTTTTTTAGTTGTGGCCATGATTGACAATTTAACTTACATAACATCAATTTATGAGTGCCGTTAGGCACAATTACCCCCTCCACTTGAGGGGGAGAATTTCGCTCATTAGCAGGAAGCTAAATCTTAATTATGTTAGTTAAATTTTTAGGTTAAACATCCTCTCTTTAGTTGTATAAATTAATGAAATATTTCACTACATGGTCTAATTTAAGAGCCACTCAAACTCCCATATTTGCCCTCGAATATTACAGTGCAGATCGCCAAAAAATATTGTCATCATTTCATCACTACGCCAGTGAGTGTTGTTTACCTGTTTATTATTGGAATCCTGGCTATGCAACTCTTCAACAGGTGCGGTGTTTGGATAAACATCTCCCGAATTTAGGTTGTCATTCAGATATGGCAAGCGTTTCAGATATTTCCGAGATGTATAATAGTGAATGCGTCTTATGTAAAACTGAGCTATCTGTCGAGAGTGATGTCCTGCAATTTCTGCTGGAAAATGACTGCCCCGGTATCTTTTTATTAGAGGACATTTTGGAGTCAGACAGTACCGAACAGCCTCTTGTCCGCCGTTATTCTCAATTGGCTAACGCATTCTTTGAGCTGAAAGGGCGTTGGGCCAACCAATATTGGGTACTGCTGGGTGAGTACATCCAACTGCCATCAAAGCTAAGTCCATTAATTCCTCTACTCAAATGTCCGTTACCCGATCGCTTTGAAGTCGAAGTTCTTGTAGATAAGTTTTGCGATCGCAATTGTTCCCTTGATTGGGGTTCAGATGCGGTAGCTGCTAAAAAGCGGCTGGCTGTTTCTAGTCTAGGGCTACCAACTGCTGAAATTGAATTAGTGTTAGATCGATCGCTCTCTGTGACTACTTCAGTTGTCCATATCGCTGAGTTGGTATTAGAGCATAAGATATCGCAACTTCGAGACCAGGGGTTGGAGTTCATTGCTTCTCCCGACGTGCCTCATGCTGGCGGTTTAGATTTATTAGACGCTTATTTGAGCGAAGTCGTAAAGCTGTCAGAAGCTGATGCCAAGAAATATCACCTCAGACCTCCCAAAGGAATGCTGCTGTGGGGGCCGCCGGGGACGGGCAAAAGTTTGAGTGCAAAGCTAGCTGCTAAGAAGCTAGGTTATGCGCTTTTAGCAGCAAGTTGGGGCAATATTCTAGGTTCCTCTAATCCAGATCGCGCTCTCAACAAAATGCTGGATACAGCCGATAATTTGGGCGGCTGCGTGCTGTTCTTTGACGATTTTGACAAGGGTTTTTCTGGCTGGGAATCAAATGCTGATGGCGGTGTAGCTAGGCGACTGTCGCAGAAATTGCTCACCTGGATGCAGGAACATGAGAGCCCCGTGTTAATGTTAGCTACTGTTAACCGCTTAGAAATGCTGCCGGCTGAACTTATCCGCAGATTTGACGACGGCGGAATCTGGTTTGTGGATTTGCCACACAGCGGCGCTCGCTATGAGATTTTCAATTTGCACTTAGCTAAGTATTTCCCAGAGCAGTTTGGGGAAGGAAAAGAGAACCTTTGGAGCGACAGGCAGTGGTATTCGCTACTATCTGATTATGCCGGAGCAACGAGTGCGGAAATTGCGATCGCAGTTAAACGCTGTGCTGAACGAGCCTATTGTGAAGGACGACCGGGTTCGATTGAATTGACCCATTTGCGTTATCAGAGAACTCAGTTTGTGCTGTCGTCTGAGCGTTCTTCTGAAGATATCCAGGGGATTCGGAACAAAGCGTCCTTTGCTCGGCCTGCTTCTGGGGGCGATCGGTCTTTATTTGCGGCCCGAGAGCAAGAATTATTCGAGTATCGTCCGCCTGCTTGCGATAAAACTTGAGTGTGCGATCGACAGCAATAGTAGGGTTTTATTCGCATCGAAAAAACTTTTACTGTTGATTTCGTCTAAATACTTTAAGTCGATTTCTCTGCTAGCTGCCGATAATTCCAACATCTCTAAATCTGCCTGTTTTTGGCTTCGGACTTTGGGGTCTTGTTTTCCTTGATGACTCTTCCTTGCCCGCTTCCAATTGACCCCCTTTTTTTGAGTACCCGTCTTAATCGGTCGGGACACAGATCTCAATCATCTCGCATTCAAGCTTGCTCTCTCTTAGAATGCCCAAATTTAGCGAGCGGGTAACAGTGTGAGGTGAAAAGAGTAAGCTTCGCAAACCCAGGTAAATGCAAATTTTCCCTGAATTCTCAGACAAAAGATGCAATAGATGTGCTAGAACCGTAATTTCTCAAATTTACTGAGTAAAAAATGCCAAAGTACAGCGTAGATGAAGTTCTGGGCATCATTCGAGATCTCGCGCCAGAAGAAAAGAGCCAATTGAAAGCTCAACTGCACACTGTTTTAGATGCACCATCTCCCTCTACTGCTTCAGGGGGTCAACAGATGACGAACGCTGTGAGTGGCACCACGTTTGGGGATGGTAATAATGCCTTTAACTTCCAACCCGGTCAGAATCAGGGTGGAAACTACACTGCTTCCACGACTTTTAACCAAACATTGACTCACAAGCAGGAGATTCTGAGTGCCTTAGAGAAGTTGCAGCAGGCAATTAGCAACAGCGAGATCGATCCTCTCAGGAAAGCAGGCGCAGAGGCTCAACTCGATCAGCTCAAAGGGGAATTGAATAAGCCGGAACCCGACAAAGGGTTAGTCGCTCAGACAATCGCTACCCTCAAACAAGGCTTGGAAGGGGTACAGACTTTGGCTGGACCAACGATAGCAGTGGCAAAACTGATTGCTAATGCTTGGGGAATTCCAGTGGTATGAACCAGGAAGCTATTGGCAACTCCTACCAGAACATGAGTAACGCTGTCAGCAACGTTACATTTGGGGATGGGGTTAATACTTTTAATTTCTCTCCGACACAGGTTATTCAATATGTGTCAGTGGATGAGATTAAGACTCGCACGCTGAATCAGACTTCCCCTTACAAGGGGTTGAAGAAGTTTGAGCCGGGAGACTCGGAACATTTTTTTGGTCGAGATCAGTTAATTCTCAGCCTGATGCAGGATGTAACTCAGAGTAATCTGATTCTACTGCTGGGAGCATCAGGAAGCGGAAAATCATCCGTGATTCAGGCTGGATTGATTACTAGGCTAAGAAAAAGTCTTGGCACGAAGTTTACAGAGTTAATCTTCAAGCCCGATCGAGACCCATTCATCTCTTTGTTTTCTGCCCTGCTCGCAAAAGGTCGCAGCCAGACGGAGGCTGGACTGGCTTTAGCAAGTGAGGTCAGTACCTTAAGCAAAGTTGTGACAACACTGAAGCGGGAAGAGGAGTATTGGTTCATCTACATCGACCAGTTTGAGGAACTCTTCACGATTAGTGAGCCAGGGAAGCGCGATCGCTTCATTGAGAGTCTGACTCGACTGTACCAGACTTTGCATGAGTCTCAGAGCAGCTCGGTCAAAATCGTAATGACAATGCGGGCTGACTTTCTAGACCGTTTCAGTCCCTATGCAGATCTGGGTCGGATTGCGCACGGCAATATGCGTCTGATCGCCGATATGCATCGGGATGAGTTGTGGCTGGCAATCGAGCAACCTGCTGCCCAGCATGGCGTCGTATTTGAGGAAGGATTAGTTGGGGAGATTATCAAGGATGTGCAAGGACAGGCAGGGTTTTTACCCTTGCTGCAATATACCTTGGAACTGCTATGGCGCAACGATGATGTTAGCGATCGGACGCTCAATAAGTCAACTTATCGGAACCTGGGCGGGGTGAGAGGATCACTCCAGAAGAGAGTAGAGCAAGTCTTTAACAATTTGAGTGCTGATGAGCAGGCAGCCGCAAAAAACATCTTTTTGAATCTAGTCAATGTTACTGGTTTTGGAGACGCTGATACGTTTGGGAGAGCCGTTAGTAAGAGGGCTTATCGGTCTCAGTTCACTGACTCTCTAGCAATCAGTACTGTCAATAAGCTAGTCAACGAAAATCTTTTGGTTAGCGACGATAAAGACCAAAGCAAGCAATCCACCATCGAGATTGCTCATGAAGCCTTGCTGTCATCTTGGGATACGTTGAAACAGTGGATTGAAGAAGCAAAAGATGTCCTTGCTATTAAGTCCCGATTGGCTGAGGATATGGCACGATGGAAAGACTTGCTGCAAAAAGATAAAGACAGAGCCAATGAGGAACTGCTTGCAGGTTCCAGGTTAGAGCGAATATTAGAACTGAGAGATGAAGGTATTTTTGAATTGAGGTCTATCCCTCTCAGTCCTGGGGAACATCAATTTATTGACGCCAGTGTTGAGTGGCGCGATCGCCTTCTTCTTGAGAAAGAAGATCGGATTAAAAAGCTTGACAAAGCACTAACTGAAGCAAGACTGCGAGAGCAGTCCGCTATAGTAATGAACTCAATAGAGACTCAACCTCTAAATAGTTTGATACTAGCTATCCAATCAGTTGGTACAAATTTAGAAAAACTGCCAGGTAACCTTCTTGCTCCAGTTCAGGTAAGTCTGAATAAAGCAATGGAAGAAGCATATGTTTCAAGAACTCTCTACAGACACAACCATTCCATCGTCGGAACAGTAGCCATTAGCCAAGATAACAATGTCATTGTCAGTGGTGATGAGGGAGGAGAAATTTACATTTGCAGATTAGCTAGCCAGCTTGATGTACTAGCTGTTCAAGCTCACGAAGGCGGCGTGAAATCGATTGCTATAGCTCCAGATGGACAAACCATCCTCAGTGGAGGCAATGATTGCACTGTGCGTCTTTGGAATCTACGAGGTGAGGCGTTTGAGTACTCCTTTGAAGGACACGAAGCTTATGTAAATTCTGTAGCACTTAGCCCAGATGGACAAATTATCGCTAGTGGTGATGCTAGTGGAGTAATTCGACTTTGGAGATTCTCTGGTGAATCGATCGCTGAACCTATCTTAGCTCACTCAGATAGGATTACTTCAATTAGATTTAGTCCGAATGGAGAGCAAATTGCAAGTAGTAGTGCAGATAATACAATTCGCTTGTGGAATTTGAAGGGTGAGCCGATAGGTCAACCGTTTCAGCAAGACGGTATATTTCACATTCATGAAATTGCTTTCAGCCCAGATGGACAACAAATTGTCAGTGGTAGCGATGACCTAAATATACGGCTATGGAGCATAGATGGAAATCCAATAGGTGAACCTTTACACACATTTGCTGTTTACTCAGTGGCTTTTAGCCCTGATGGAAAATGGATTGTTTCTGGTGGTGGCAATACCTTAATATTGCGGGATCTGAGGGGTAATCCAGTTGGCTATCCCTTTAAAGGTCATCAGGGTGATGTTAGAGCCGTAGCTTTTAGTTCTGATGGACAATGGATTATCAGTTGTGGTTCTGACAAAACTATTCAGCTTTGGAGTCTTCAAAGAAGCCTTCTTGTGCCTCCTATTAAGGGACATAGATTGGGGGTTAGAGGCATAGCTTTTAGCCCTGACGGACAACGGTTTGTCAGTGGCAGCGATGATTGCACTGTGAGAATATGGAATATTCTAGGCAAGCCCATTGGAAACCCTTTCGGACATGAAGAGTTTGTTAAGTCTGTTGCTGTTAGCAATGAATATATCGTTAGTGGTAGTTCGGATAAAACTCTAAGATTGTGGGACAAAGAGGGCAAGCTTATTGGTGAGCCTTTCTACGGACATGAAGGACCAGTCGAAGCGGTAGCTTTCAGTCCTGATGGAGAACGAATTGTCAGCGGTAGCCACGATCGGACTCTGCGACTCTGGAATTTGAAGGGACAACAAATTAGAGAACCTTTTAGAGGACACGAAAGCTTTGTTGTATCAGTGGCTTTCAGTCCAGATGGACAAAAAATTGTCAGTGGTAGTACTGATGCAACTTTACGGCTTTGGGATTTGGAAGGTAATCAAATTGGAGAAGCATTTCGAGGACATGAGGATAGTGTATATTCGGTTGCGTTCGAGCCTGATGGAGAACTAATTGTTAGCGGTAGCAAGGATAGTACCCTACGCCTTTGGGATTTGAAAGGTAATCAAATTGGACGAATTTTCCGAGGACATAATGATTCTGTTAATGCAGTGGCTTTCAGTCCTGATGGGCAATTAATTGCGAGTGTTGGTAATGATCGAACACTTCGCTTGTGGAATCGACAAGGTGAACCGGTAAGTCAATCGCTTCAAGAAGAGGCTAATGTTTCTTCAGTTGCCTTTCATAGAATTCTAAATCCCTACGCAAAGTCTTTCCAACAAGTAATAGCTACTGGTGGTGTAAATGGTCTAATTCAATTATGGATAGGTAGTTGGCAAGAATGGTTGCAAGTTTGTTGCAATCGCCTGCGGTTTCACCCTGCCTTGAATAATCCCAGTGAGGTTTTTACAGACCAGAAAGATATACAGGTGGCACAAGAAGCCTGTGAAACTTGTCATAAGTATGTCTGGAAACCAAGGGCAGATAAACTAAATCAACTGGGACTTGCAAAAATCAAAGAGAAAGATTTTCAGACAGCCATTGAGGTTTTAAGTCAGGCGCTAGAGTTCAACCCTGACCATATTGAAGCTTACTACAATCGCGCAGTTGCTTACATCCAAAAAGCAGACTACCTGAACGCAGTTCAGGATTGCGATCGGGCGATTGGCTTGATTCAGAATTGTTCAGTAGCTTTATTTTCTGCACTCCTGGCTACCCTAAAGCGGTTGAAGCGATTTACACGCAGAGGGTTCCATGATTCCACTTCAGATCGTGCTTCAGACCTTGTTTTGGCGATCACGTTCTTGTTCAGCAAACCCAATTACGCCGATCTCCACTACAAGCGGGGAGGTTGTCGTTTGAAGTTGGGTGATAAGCAGGCAGCTAAAGCAGATTGGCAAAAGGCTGCTGATTTGTATAGAAAGCAAGGGCAGATTGCCAAAACTGAGAAGATTTTGGAGTACCTAAAAAAAATTCACTAGCAAATCACTTCTTAAACTAAGAGTAATCTACAGTTACCTCAAGACACAGCATATTCGGTTAGTCTGCGACGTTCTAGGGATTTGAAGGCGAGAACGATAGGGTGTTTTGAGATACCTGCGGCTTCTAGCTCATAGGCAATGCCGTCTTCGGTTCCGTCGTGCTGAATCCAAACTTTGTCGTCTATGATGTCGAGGTGCAGAAAGGGTTCTAGTTGAAATCATCGAGCGATAGGGTAAGGGCGTTAGAAGCTCCCAATTTTTCCTCTCTGCCCACTCGCACCTCAATCTGAGAACCCGTGAACCCGATTCTCTGCAAAGCTTTTAACGTTTTGGGACGAGAACTGAGAACCTGTAAAAGCCACTGTTTGCCGTACCCGACCACCAAACTAGCCCCCGTCAGCCCCACCCGAAATTCCCCGCTGCTCAATCTTTCCCCGTTAACCTCCCCAACTTTCCATCACCTTAATTTCTACCTCGCAAGGAATCGGAGAGAGAAATTTATTCCCGGCTCTGACCATACATTTTTTAAGCAAGGCTTTAACTGGCCTCACTTCTTCAAGAGGACACTCTATTAAAATTTCATCGTGAACGACACAAATCAGTTTACCACCAGTGCTGCTCAGAGGCAGAAAAAGTAGAGCAAGAGCGAGTTTAGTAATGTCAGCACTCATCCCTTGAATTGGGTTATTTAGCATCTCATTAAGCAGCGGTTTAGTATCTTTTGACCATAATCTCCTTCTGCCTAAGACTGTCCGACTCTCTCGAATACCTCGGCTCCAGGCGCTCCGAACTTTGCCGTGAAATTGTTTGATACCTGTATAGGATTCAAAGAACTTCTTACGAAAGTGTGAAGCTTGTTGCAGCGTTAAAGTGACTCCATGCTCTGCTTGAGCCATATTCTTAAATTTCTGTGCTCCCATGCCATAAATTAAACCGAAGTTAATAATTTTGCCGAGCTGTCTGTCTTCGAGAGTAATTTCCGATAAGGGTTTTGCCAGCACCAAAGAAGCGGTCAGAGAGTGCAAATCTTCCCCTTGAGAGTAGGCTTTCACCATCGTGCGATCGCCGGAAACCTTCGCCATGATCCGCAGTTCAATCTGGCTGTAATCGGCTTTGAGCAGGACGTAACCGGGTGCAGCTTTAAAACACTGTCGGGT
The DNA here is from genome assembly GCA_020882975.1 of Microcoleus sp. EPA2. Lineage (GTDB taxonomy): Bacteria > Cyanobacteriota > Cyanobacteriia > Cyanobacteriales > Microcoleaceae > Microcoleus. The sequence continues at coordinate 199,464 of JAHRFD010000006.1, forward strand.
TTGCTTATCTCTGGGGATATTCGTTAAATTTGGCTCTCGACAACTAAACCGTCCTGATCTAGCACCAATCTGAAACCAATTGGGATGAATGCGCCCTGTAATCGGGTGAATGCGTTCAGGTAAAACCAAAGCAAAAGTATCGATACGAGCCGATAAACTGCGGTATTCTAACAGTGCTTGAATAACGGGATACTCGCCTTGCAAAGGAATTAAATGTTGAGAGCTAGTGGAAGTAACAGGAATACCTTTTTCTTGCAAAGCTGCTAAGACTTGCTTGGGAGAGCGAGGATTAATTGTATCCGTAAATTCCGGCAGGAGAGAGATTTGTTGATTAGGGTTAGGTCGATGGAGTTGTGAATTAATTTGTTTTAAAAGAGAGTCGCGTTGATGACAGAGCTTGACTCCCAAAACTTTCCACTGTTCTCTATCTAAAAGCATTCCGTTGAGTTCCATAGAAGCCACCGCAGGCAGACAGGAAAACTCTAGTAAAGCAGTTTTCCAAAGCTTAGAAGCTTTCAATTTTTGTTGCAGAGCAGCAGCCAGTGGGAGTAAGATTGCAGCATCGGTAGCAGCATATTGGAGTTGAGCGAGTGTTAAGTTTCCCGACCAATCGCTAACTTGCTGCGTTTTGTCTAGCTTTACTTTCAACAAATTCTCAGTGACAGCATCTAGGGACAAATGGCGTTTTAGTCCAGCCGTCAGCACTCGGTAAGCCAGATAGGTATCGAAAAAAGGTTTGGATGGTTCCAGTCCGGCAGAAGCGAGCATTTGCCATTCAAATTTGAGGTTGTGACCTACTTTGAGTGCAGGACTGGCTAGGAGCAAGCGTAATGGTTCGAGGGAACTCGGTTCAATGGCCCATAAATCTACAACGATCGCTGGATGGCCGGGAATGGCAAGTTGTAACAATCTAATTTTGGCTTGGTAGGGGTCAAGCCCTGTCGTTTCGCAGTCTATACCGATTATTTTTGCTTGTTGAAATGGTTGAAGGGCTGTTTCAAGATTGAAAGCAGTATCAATCAGTTGGTAAGGAGTTTTAAGTGTAAGTTGCAACTGAGCTATTTTAAGTTTATTGGGGGTCAAAAGAGTTGGGATAGCGGTTGATATTTTCTGCTTGTTTAGCGGATTAGGTTTCATAATTAGTTCCGTCGATAAAAATAGTACAAGAATATCAATGTGTCCACAATGCACGAAATATTACTATTTTTAAGGAGTTTTCGACATTAGGTAGCTTGAGGATGATGAGTTTTATTTGGGAAATATACGAGTTATAAGTCAATACGCTTGGGCTCAGAACAATTTGACTTCCTTTCACAAGTCTGGAGCTCCGATAAATGCGTGAAATGAAATTCGTCTGAAAGCGCTAACCCAAGCGTATTGAGTTATAAGTCTATTTTTTGTAAATCAATTTAAGTCCTGAACTTTAGGAATAAGGTAAGAGACATAAAGGATGGCGGTTGGTCTAAAAAAAACCAGTTGTTGCCTGGTTTTGATTTAAAATAGTTGCCAACTTTAGAGTCGGCAACAGTTGTTTTGGCTATCCCAAGTGTCGCCTAAAAGGTCGCAGCCTGGTTTGCCATCTGTAATCTTTTTACAAACGGCTGCGTTAGCGTCTGTACGATTAGATTTTGAAAAAGATTTTTAGAGGGAGGTGGGTGGGAAAATATTGCTTGAATTTAAATTTAAAGATTATGACATATAATGTAGTTGTCACAATAATTAGGTTTGGCAATTGAATCGCCCTATCCAGCTTCTTCGAGTTCGAGATCGACAGGTAGTTAATGCTATCCTGACATCCGTTACTGAGAAGCATTTAGAAGATGCCACAACCCTCTGGGAACCAACCCTTCGAGGGAGTGGAGAAGAAGATGAATACTGGAATTGGGTTAGCAAAAGCTATCGAACTCAATTTTTACCGGGAGATGAACTATATGCCATTGAGTGTGATGGCATAACTCAGGGTTTAATGACTATCGATATTTTAAAAAAACGCTGCTATATTGAGTCTCAATTGAGACGAAGATTGGTCTATGTCAGAGCCCTAGCAACGGCTCCCTGGAATCGACCAGCTATTAGCAATCCTCCCACTTATAAAGGAGTAGGTGGAACTCTGATAGATTTTGCGATCGCTCGTAGTGAGGAACTAGGATACCAAGGAAGGATAGGCTTCCACGCACTGCCTGGTGCGCTAGTATTTTATAGAAAGTTGAAAGTGGGGCTGCTAGACTGCGGTCCAGATCCTGAAGAACCCGACAATCTTAATTACTTTGAAACATTAAGGACAGACAGATGAGTAACTCAATTCCCTCCCAGCTCCAATCCACAATAGATGATACAACCAGTTATCCGCGCTTGATGGAACTGATAGAAGCAGAAGATGCAGCTAATGGAGAAGTTGGCTGCGGTCGGAATTTGGGTAATAAACCTTCAGTTTATCTGAAAACCTGCGGTATCAATATCTCTGATGAAAAGCTAAGAAATTTGTTAAGGGAGTATTTAGGTCATTTATTGATGGAGCTAGATTTTGACTCAATCATCAACCAGGTGAGTCATTTCGTAGAGTCATTAGTCGTGCAGGAACACACTCAATTAGAGCAGACAAGACCGGCATTAATGCTCTTAGAATCAGTTGTTGAGCAGATTCCTGCGAAAGAACTCAAACAATGTATTGAGTCAGAATTGGGGGAGTTTTGTTCGGAAATTGCGATCGAGCAAATTGTTCAGTACACTGGTCAAGTGATTTACTATTCAATTCTCCAACCTCGACATAAGTGGCCCAAACCTATTTGGGTACTAAGTGCTCTTGAGAAGGTGTATATTGCTCAGGCATCTAGTTTAGATGCAGCAATTGCTCAAGTTAAAGGACAATATCCCGACGAAACCGGAGAGCTGCAAGTAATCAAAGTCGGAGGTGTTCTCGCACCAAACCAAGTGATTTGCTTGGACTTAATGAACAATTAATAAAAAATGCAGAATATGTCCGGTATTCTGAGTAACGCTGGAGTATGTCTTGTGCAGTTAGCGGTTTCATTGCACGATCGCAAAAAGTTTTCAGCGATGCGAGCGCGATCGCGGTTGGAAAAATGAACTTGCTCAAAATGTTGGGTACGATCGCTCTCTCCAGGTCAACTGTAGGTAATCATTGTAGATTTGGATTAGTTGGAAACCCACTTGGGGCACATTGGTAACAAGTTAGAAGGAAGTAGATTTTGTCAATACCCCTTTATGTAGAAATATAATTGAATAATAATGATAATCAAACAAGGGGTAAGGGTGGGAGAGTCCGCCGACGGCGGACTCTCCCACCGGCAGTGATTATCATTATTAATAAGTTGTTCGCTGACTCTAGTCGCGGGCGATCGATAAGAGTCGCAGGCGATCGATAAGAGTCGCAGGCGTTGGTATGATCAAACGATATAATTGACAAATAATTGAGCGATTGTGTAGGTCAGTAAATATGGCTAAAAGTCAAAAAACCAACCGTGACCACGCCAAAAAAACCACAAGACCGATGGTGGAAGATGAGGCAATCGCCTCGCAACTATCTGCATTATTAACACCAGCCATCACCTCACAAGAAAATTACTACCGTCAACTGGGTTTACGAGGTAGAATTCTCAACTTACCGTTGATGGTAGCAGCAGTATTAACCTTGCTATGGCGAGACGTAGCTGGAGTGACAGAACTCACAAGAATGCTAGCAAGAGAAGGTTTTTTGTGGTGCGGACCCACAACAGTCACTCAACAAGCAATGTCTCAAAGATTTTTAAGTTTTCCTGCCACTTTATTTGAAGGAGTCTTCAAAAATTTATTACCAAGTTTAAGAACTGCTTGGTATCAGAGAAACCAAAGACCTCTACCAGAAAGCATTCAATTTGCCTTGACTAAATTTTCCCGAATTTGGATAGTGGATAGCTCAACACTCGAAGCATTATTTTGTAAGCTCAAAAGCCTGGAAGATATACCCAAAGGGCAGTTGGCAGGAAAAATGGCAACAGTCATAGATTTAATGACCAGGCTTCCTGCCGAGATTTGGTTTTTGGAAAATCCCAGAGCTTCTGATGTTAAGCTTGAAGAAAATATTCTGCAATTAGTCCCAACTCAAACCTTACTTTTACTGGATAGAGGATTTTATCATTTTAGTTTTTGGCTCAAATTAATTGAACGAGATATCCACTTAATTACTCGTTTGAAAAAAGGAGCATCAATTAAAGTAGAGCAAGTATATACCAAGAGTTACGAACTCCGAGATAGTCGGATACGGCTAGGCTCAGGAACTTCAAAAACTCCATTTATTACCTTACGTTTGATTGAAGTTCGTTCCGGTAAAATTTGGCATTCTTATTTGACAAGCGTACTAGATCCTCATGTATTACCTCCCTACGTCGTCGCAGATTTATATCGCAGGCGCTGGAGGATTGAAGATGCTTTTAATACCGTAAAAAGGCTTTTGGGATTAAGTTATTTGTGGACAGGTTCTCTCAACGGCATCCAGCTTCAAATTTGGGGGACTTGGATATTTTATGCACTCTTGGTTGATTTAGGTGATGCCGTTGCTGACCAACTCTCTTTACCAATAGATTCGATTTCATTAGAAATGATTTACCGGGGTCTTTACCATTTTTATGTGGCTCATCAAAAAGGTAAGGCAACTGACTTGATCGAGTATTTCGCCGCGCCCGAAAACCAAGATTTAGGTATTGTTAAATCTCAACGAAAGCCCAATGTTAAGTTAATTGTTTCACCTTTCCCTGATCGACAGCGAGGCAATCACCAATTTTTCTTTGATGCCTCTTCTGAAATCCCCTTGACAACTGGCATACAGGCTTAACTTGTTACCAATGTTCCGGTCTAAGATTATGTACTTCTTCTTTTCTCTTACTTCGTGTCATGAGCGTCTTCGCGGTTGATTAAAATACAAATTCTTTGGGTAGGAAGGGAGTAAGCGCTCATCTCTCAGAAAACCGCTGTATCTCCTTCTGGGTAAATGGATTCTCACCCTTCTTCAGGGCATCAATCCAGCCTTGCCGCTGTTTTTTGCCCTCTGCCGAATCCGTGCCCTTGATAAACGCCTGAAAATCTTCGATCGCCCCTGTCGTATCCCCCGTCAGCGCCCGAGCCACCCCACGACTATCTCGAACCCGGACATTTTTAGGTGCAAGTGCCACCGCCGTATCGCACGCCGCTATCACGGCCTTTGCCCCTTCGTGGGCGGCACCGTGCAGTGCGCCGTACCAACACAGCGTATGCCAAGACTGTTGAGGGATCTTCCAAGTTGCCTCGAACTGCTTTGCTTTCTCGAAGGCATCCAGCGCTTCCTGAACTTTACCCTCTTGGACTAGGTTTTCCCCTTTTTCGATCAAACCGTCGGCAGCCCACTGTTTAATCCTGTCCTGTGCTGGCACCTCAAGGCTGGGCAATAATTTCTGAGCCTGTTGGAACGTCGCGATGGCTTGGCTGACATCGCCTTGCCACGCGATCGATCGACCTCGATTGACTAAAAACTGCGCATTTTCTGCGTCGTTCCAGGCTGAGGTTTGACAGGTTTTGCCAGCCTCTTTCGCCACGGAGAGCATTTCCGCATCCCTAATAAGCAGCGTTTCCGGTGCGACTAAAACGGGATGTAAGATTAATCGGTTGCAGGCGCTCTTGAGCCAATCTTGCCAAGTGCCAACGCGCCAGAGACGAAGCGTGCGATCGGTACTGCCACTGATAATGGTTTTACCGTCCGGGCTAAAGGCAACTGAACTGACTGAACGTGTATGTCCCTTGAGAAACTGACCGATGGGTTGACCGGAGGTGTCCCACAAGCGAATGTTTTTATCGTAACTACCACTGGCAATGGTTTTGCCATCCGGGCTGAATTTCACCGAGTAGATTGAATTGGTGTGTCCTTTAAAGGGTTGACCGATGGGTTTGCCGGAGAGATCCCACAGGCGGAGCGTATTGTCCCGACTACCACTGACGATGGTTTTGCCATCCGGGCTAAATACCGCCGAGTAGACCCCATCCTTATGTCCCTCAAAGGGTTGACCGATGGGATTGCCTGAAGTATCCCACAAGCGAATTTTCCCGTTATAGTCACCACTGACGATCGTTTTGCCGTCCGGGCTCCAGGCGACGGACATGACCCAATTTGTATGTCCCTCAAAGGGTTTACCGATGGGATGGCCAGAGCGATCCCACAGGCGGAGCGTCATGTCATCGCTACCACTGACAATGGTTTTACCATCCGGGCTAAATGCCACTGCGCCTACCGTACCTTGATGTCCTTTAAAGGGTTGACCGATGGGATGGCCAGAGCGATCCCACAGGCGGAGCGTCATGTCTTCGCTACCACTGACAATGGTTTTGCCATCGGGGCTAAATGCCACTGAAAAGACCATACCTTGATGTCCTTTAAAGGGCTGACCGATGGGATTGCCAGAAGTGTCCCACAGGCGGAGCGTCTTGTCTGCGCTGCCACTGACAATGGTTTTGCCATCGGGGCTAAATGCCACTGAGTATACTCCATAGTCGTGCCCGGTGAAGGGTTGACCGATGAGGTAGCCGTGCGTATCCCACAGACGAATCATCCCCTTATCGTCGCTACTGAAAATGGTTTTGCCATCGGGGCTCAATGCCACCGACGAGACTGCACCCACGTGCCCGATGAGGGGATGACTCAGCATAGAATTCCCCCGAAGATTCCAAACAGAAATGGTTCCATCACTCCCCCCACTGACGATGGCTCTACCCGTGGGACTAAATACTACTGACCCAATCGGGGCCCCCTCATGCCCTATGAAGGGTTGAGTGATGAGTTTCCCCGATGTGTCCCACAAACGAATCCGCCCGTCATTGCTGCCACTGGCAATGGTTTTGCCATTGGGGCTAAACGCCACTGACGCGACCTCATCCTCATGCCCCGTCCAAGGTTTACCAATGGGTTGACCCTGACGAGTCCACAGCCGAACCGTTTTGTCCTTGCCGCCACTGGCGATGGTTTTTCCATCGGGACTCAATGCGATCGATCGAATCCCACCCCGATGCCCTTTGAAGGGTTGAGCGACGGGATTGCCAGAAGTATCCCAAAGGCGAATCGTCCCGTCCTCGCCGCTACTGACGATCGTTTTACCATCGGGGCTAAATCGGATTGACCAGACATTGCCTTGATGCCCTTTGAAGCTTTGGCTGATGAGCTTACCAGAGATGTCCCACAAGCGAATCGTCCCGTCTGCACCGCCACTGACGATCCTTTTGCCGTCGGGGCTAAATGCCACAGCATAGAGGGCGATTATAGGCCCATTGGTCAGCGGGTCGAGCGGTTCACCGATGGGATAGCCAGAGGTATCCCACAGGCGAATCGTCCCGTCTTTAGCCGCACTCGCGAGGATTTTGCCGTCTGGACTCAACGCTAATGAGTTGACTCCAGCGGCTTGTCCCTGAATGAGATTACGTTCTCTGGCATCCCCGGTGGCATCGCGCAAGCTAGACTGGATCTCGGCAAAGGTCTCCTGGCGAACCTCTGGCGATGCAGATTGGCTTTCGCCCGTGGCTTTAATCGCCAGAATGAGTGCCTCTAGGGGATCGGCATCGAGCAGCGATTGGACGCGGCCGGCATTCTCGTCTAACTGGGCAATCTTCGTTTGCTCTTGTGCGTCTAGCCACAGCTTTGTGGTAACAATAGTGGCAAGGGTCATAATCCCGATCGCACCCACAGCCGCTCCCGTTAATAGCATCTTATTTTGGCGTTTTAACCCGCTACTTTTGGCTATATATGCCTTTTGTAACTCCGTCGCGACGGGCTGTTTCTTTTGGGTTTGAATGTCTTTCAACCACGCTTCGGCAATGGCTAATTCACTTCCTCGCAACAGTAAATCGTTGGTTTTATTTTTTTGCTCCCATTCTAGCGATCGTTGAGACCATTTCGTATGATTCTGTAAGTGTTCTCTGTCTGTATCGAGGGTTCTGACCAATTGGTTGAAATTGGCATTGAAATCGCCATCGTTTTGATTGAAATCAATCCACTGAACTTTGGCTAACTCTGGGTGCAAGTCGGCTGAATTGACCGATCGATGCAGTAGGGTTACAAACCGCTTATTCAAATTGGCAGCATACTCGACTTCCATCGCGCAATAGGGCGAATTGACCGATTGCGGTGACAGAATAAATAAGAAATTATCGGACGATTGGATGCCCTGCTCTATCTCTCGCGCAAAATCCGATCCCGATGCAATACTTTCTTGGTCGAACCAGGTCGTTTTTCCTTGTAGTTGCAGTTCGTTATTGAGCTTCCGGGCTAAATCTGAATCGGCACGAGAATAGGAAATAAACACATCGAGGGATTCTAAAGGCGGTTGCCGCAAACTTTCAGCGATAAACTCTTCGATTAATGCTGTAGGAAGATACTGCTCTCGTTTCTGTGCCACCTTCAACCACGCCTCGGCACTTCGTAAGTTATAGCCTCGCAGTAAAATACTGGGATTCTTATGCTGTCGCTCCCACTTCAAGGCTTGAGTTAGGAACACTTTATGCTCGTTATAGTAGGCTTCATCTTGATGTAAAATTTTCAGCAATTGACTTTCATCGAGTAAGTAATCGTCTTCTTTTATATTGTCGGTGAGGTCAATATACTGCACGCCCTGTAACGCCTTGGGGATTTCGTCTGCTGACGTTTCCCGCACTAGAACGGGGATAATTCGTTTCTGGAGCGATACGGCATACTCTAATTCTTTGCGAACGTACTCGGATTTTACCGAGTCGGGCGAGAGCAGATAGACCAAGTTATCGGTTTGTTCGATTCCCCGATCGATCGCACTCTGAAAATCTTCTCCGGTTTGAATATCGGTTTTATTCGTCCAAACAGTCAAACTTTCTCGCCTCAGACTGCTGCGAATTTTCTCCATCGTTTCCCGATCCAGATCCGAATAGGAGATAAACACGTGAGTCATCAAGTTGTTGCCATTCTTGATGCTTTCGGTAATATATTCGCAGTGCAAGTCCGTCGGAACGCAAGGTTGTTGTTGTTCTTTAAATCTAATTTTCAGCCAAGCTTCGGCTTGCTTTTTTTCGTCCCCAACTAACAGCCATCGATTTTGTTTTTGCTGCCGTTCCCACTCCAAGGCTTTGGCTAAAAATTGCGTGTGCTGTTTTACATACTCGGCGTGGCGGTTTAGTAACTCTGTCAACCCGGCTAAAGATTTATCAAAATCATCGATTCCCTCGCGAAAATACACCCAGTTAATTTTGCCGATCGCCTGGTGCATATTATTAAAACTCGAATGCAATCCTTTGGCTTTGTAAGCTTCCCATTCTTCATCGGTTCCTGCGGGTTTTCGCTGCTGCCAAATGTTGCGATCGATGTGTTCGACGTGCAGTAAGGGAATTATCCGTTTGTTGCGCCGAATCGCCAGTTCGATTTCTTTGCCGCAATAGGGCGAGTTGATCGAATGCGGAGCGATGATAAATAAGAAGTTGTCCGCTTTCTCGATGCCGTCGTCAATTTGATTTTGGAAATCAACTCCCAGGGGAATATCGTTTTGGTCGAACCAAATATTCAACCCTTGCTCTCGCAGGCGATCGTATAAAATTTTGCCGAAACCTAAGCTGTCTGCGCGTCCGTAAGAGATAAAAGCATCATAAAATGTTGTCATATCTATAATAAGCAAAGAGGGGACTGGGAACGGGAAACAGGGAACAGAGTCATTATCATAATTCAATCCAACAATTGTACAGTGGATATTGTATGTTAGTGATGTGCAAAATTATCTAGCTGGGGTCAATACCTAGCGATAATTCATGTCATCTGAGACTGAAATTATTGCCGTTTCGTTACGCGACATGAAACGCCTAGCGTGTCGCAGGCATAGCTAAATACTTAGGAATGGGAAATAGCGAACAGACTCTTGCCTCGATCGAAGGTCGGGTATAAATTGGGTTATACCATCCGATAGTGTTACCCCCTCTAGGGTTGGGCTGCCTTCGATCTGCAAAACTGCATAGGTCAGGGGAATCCAGCCGTTCGTTAGGGTCGCTCGGATTGTTGCCTCGTGAAATAAAGGGGGTGAACAACTCGGATTTCCCAGCCACGATGCGGGTCTAAACAACATAGCGCGAACAGAAATCCACATGGCAAAAAAGCTCACATATTACGACTACCTGCGCCAAGAAATGACCGATATGGTCGAGCAACTGGAGCTACCCGATCTATGCAAACAGTCGCTGAAAAGTCGCTGGCTCGATCAAGTGGTTTGGGCGGATAAGAAAGCCGAAGAATGCCGACGCTGGCACTATCGCTTGCGCCTGACGGCGATCGTGGGTGGGGTAGTGTTGCCGGCCCTAGTTGGAATTAACTTTCAACTGGGTAAAGATAATGAATACTTTCGCATTTGGTTTCCTTACGTCCCTTTTGCCTTGAGCCAAATCATCGCCGTCAGTGCCGCGGCCGAAGAATTTTTGCGCTTTGGCGATCGCTGGCGCGAGTACCGACGACTAGCCGAAGATCTCAAAGCAGAAGGCTGGGAATACCTGCAATTGACCGGCCCCTATCGCTACAAAACCCACGAAGAAGACGATAGTCCGCCTCCCCTGCCGCGCAGCCGGATGTCCGAAGTCAGCGTCGAAGACTGGAAAGCCCTCAAACCTAGGGGTGAGAACAACGAATCTACAACCCACCAAGATGTCTATACCCTGTTTGCAGGTCGGATCGAAAGTTTGATTAAGAATGACGTACAAAGCTATATCACGACGTTGCAGCAAAAACAGTCTAAGGAGCAAGAGCAAATCAAGCAAATGCTGAAAACCGCCGAGCAGGTTTCCACCGATAAAACCTTGTTCGCGCAGCACACTCCTGCGCCTCAACTGCCTCCCTATCCGGCTGCAAACCTTCCTCACAATGGCTTTGGGGCAATGGGACTCCCGGCTCAACCTGCTATGTTCAACGCTCCAGGACAACCCGCGATCGCACCAGCCCCCCCTCAGATGGCTCAGATGCCGCCAACCGCGATCGCCCAACCTCCCGCAGCATTTACACCTCCACCCGCACCGAGTACCCCAATCCCTCAGCCGACTGTCGCCCAACCTCTGACAGCATTTACACCTCCACCCGCACCGAGTGCCCCAATCCCTCAGCCGACTGTCGCCCAGCCTCCCGCCGTCAGCCCCCCAGTGGAGCAAACCGCGATCGCCGATGTGAATGCTAAAATCCTCGCCTCCGCTCTCAAACTGCGGGGAATGTCTACGGCCGACGGCCCCGATGGCGGTAATAACGCCTGCGCCTGGACGGTCAACAAAGTCATGCAGGATGCAGGTATCAGACCACTGGGCGACAATCCCAATTACGTTCCCTCAGTCTTAGACGCGCTCCAACAAAGGCGAGGACAACAGGTGTCGAGAGAATCGGCGAAAGCTGGGGATTTGGTGGTTGCGCATGGAGAAGCACACATAGGGATTGGACTGACCGATTGTTGCAGTCGAGTCCTCTCCAACTCATCTTCTAGAGCCTGCTTTGTGTGGGAAAGCGATACGGATTTTGATGGCTACTACGGCGGCCAGAGTACCATTTACCGTCTGAAAAGTTGAAAGTTGAAAATTAATCATGCTGACTGGATTGAGTGTCCGAAATCCGGGACTGAATGCCTCCTCCAAAAATTAAGCTCTTCAGTGTCTGTCTCTAGCTATGATTTTCTGATGAGCATCTCGATCGACCTCAAAGATGGGTCGCCTATGCGGATTTTGCCTAACCTCAGATGTATCCCAGCCTCTACCCTCTAACAGAATATCCCGATGGCTAAGAAAAAGACCTACGAACAATATCTGCGCGAAGAGTTAGCAAGCTTAGTCGAACAGTTAAAACTTCCCGACCTCTACAAACAGGCGCTCAAACAGCGCTGGATCGATCAGGTAGTGTGGGCGGATAAAAAAGCGGATCAGTGCCGCCGAATGCACTACCGATTGCGTCTGACGACGATTATTAGCGGGGTGGTACTGCCTGCTCTGGTGGGTATTAATATGCAACTTTCTAAAGATAATGTCTTCTTCCGGGATTGGTTTCCTTACGTTCCCTTTTTCTTAAGTCAGGTGATTGCCGTCAGTGCGGCGCTAGAGGAGTTTCATCGCTATGGCGATCGCTGGCGAGATTATCGCAAAATGGCAGAAGACCTCAAGGCTGAAGGCTGGCAGTACGTGCAATTGAGCGGTTCCTACGACAACCTGCTCGAGCATATCGACGGCTATGCTAACTTTGCCAGCCGGGTCGAAAGTATCATCAAGAACGACGTACAAAATTACATCGCGACGTTGCAGCAGCAGCAAGCTAAAGAAAACGAGCAAATCAAGCAAATTATTAAGACCGCCAACACTGTCGCCACCGATAAAACCCTGTTCGATCGACCCCAACCCGTTCGGCTCCCCCAACAGCAACAGCAACAGCTTTGGGGAAATCCTGCTCCTGCGGGGGGACTCATGCCTGCGGCGGCTCCCGCCCTTCCTCCCGCTGGGGCTGCGGGCATTCTCCAAGTTCGCCAGAATACCGAATTCAAGCTCAGTCCCCAACATTCATCATTGTTGCCCGATAACTATAAGATTTGGGTCGGTGCAGGCAACAGCTTTGGCTTGATTTCTTATGCTCAAGCTGACAACAATCACCTGCAAGTGGCGATCGATCGCGGAATCGGCGCTGAAAACCGCAACGTCTGGTTTGTCAGCGCATCCGATGTCGCGATCGTTGGCAATACTGGGTCTAGTTCCCCCAATCTCATGGTGCCCCCTGCTGCGCCAGCACCGATGATCGCACCAACGGCCGCCGCTCCCAGCCCGATGATGGCGACCTCTGCTGCTCCAGCACCGATGCTCAGCGCTTCTCCCCCCGCGCCCACTGCTCCCCCAGCTCCCCCCGCCCCGGCTTCCTCTGCCCCGGTGGCAAGCAACGGCGCAATTCAACTCCCTGTTCCCTTTTTCTCGCAACGAGACAATATGGAGCAACCCTACCGAACTTGCAATACCTCCAGTTGTGCGATGGTGGCTAAGTTCCTGGGTGCAAACATTTCGGGGGATGACGACTACTTCCAGTACGTGATTAAGTATGGCGATACCACCGACCATAGCGCCCAAACTCAAGCGCTGACAGAACTGGGAATTCAATCCACCTGGAATACCAATCTAGATTTTGACGATGTGGATAAATCGCTAGCCAGTGGACTGCCTGCTGTCATTGGTATTCTGCATCACGGCCCGCCGGAAGCTCCTTCTGGCGGACACATGATTGTGGCGATCGGTCGCACGGCAGGTGGCGATTACATTATCAACGATCCCTTCGGCAATTTGTTGGACGGCTACGCTTCTGAAGATGGCGGCGGATTGACCTATTCTCGCCGGGAATTGACCTGCCGCTGGACGGCAGATGGTCCGAAAACGGGTTGGGGACGGCTGTTTTACGGCAATAACCCACCGGGTACATCCGCCCAAAACGCACCAGCTCAAACTGCACCAGCTCAAACTGCACCAGTCCAAACAGCTCAAACTCTCTTCGCCTCTGGTACGGCTACGGCTGCGAGTCCCACGGCCAGCGCCCAATATATGACGGGCGAGCAACTGATTCAGATTGCCGGATCGAAGGGGCCGAGCGATCGCCTGCGCCAACTGGCTTCCAGCCTCAACGAAGTTCTCGATCGCTACCAGATTAATACGTCCCTGCGGATCTGCCATTTCATCGCTCAGGTGGCTCACGAGTCGGACTGTTTCAATGCGATGGAAGAATATGCTTCTGGTGAAGACTACGAGGGACGAGACGATTTGGGCAACACCCAACCGGGCGACGGTGTACGCTTTAAGGGACGGGGGTTAATGCAACTGACTGGGCGATCGAACTATGCGGAGTTTTCTAAGGCAATGAATCAGGATTTTATCGCTCAACCCCAACTTGTCGGACAGATTCCGTTTGCGATTTGGGTGGCAGGCTGGTACTGGGATACCCGAAAGCTCAACGAGTATGCCGATCGAGATGACCTCGAAGCAGTCACCTTGCGCGTGAATGGGGGTTACAACGGTCTCGAAGATCGGCGGGATTATTTGCAAAAAGCGAAGTCAGTGCTGCGTGCCTAACTGGCGATCGCTCGAACAAGCTGATACGAATCAGCAACTCTCTGTCGATCTCGATTCTATCCATCAAGCTCGTTGGGATAACCAAATTGGTCTGGTAATTCAGCAGAAGTAATTTGCAGAATCTCTAGCAACTTCTTGTATTGAATAGGCGTTAGCTTCGGTACGGATCGTCCGGCTTCCCAGTTGCTGACTGTCGCTTCCGTAACTCCAAGTCCTTCTGCTAGCTGCTTTTGAGTTATAAACCGCTGAACTCTCAGTCGCATTAGGGGCGATCGATCGGCTCTTTCTGAGATTTCCATAGACTGTTTATTAACTTATATTAATTTATTTGGGTTTTGCCTAAAATAATTGACATCAACCCTAAATTAATTTAGATTTAGACTAATACAAATTAGACAGCCCCAGGTAAGATACTTGTGCTGTAGGGGAATTGTTGTCTTTTCTTCAATTTGTTATTGTATGCGGTTTTACCGTGACAAAGCATCAAATCTATCCAAAATTATTCATCAAAGCTATGTTGCAAGATTCATCATCGAACCAAACATCGCCCCATGTTTTAACCAACCAAACCTTTGAGGGCGATCGTCGCGAAGCAGTCCGTCATATTATCATCGGTTCACCGCTGGGAGTACGCCGAACTATCCACCAACTGCACGCATTGCGGTACGAGGAAGCTGTTCGTTGGACTCATCCAATCGCGATTCCCGACGATCGCATCATAAGAAAAGGATGGGAGTGTGGAAACGAGCGTGTCTTCAGACCTGAGAGGAAACACGACACAGGGGAATTTATTCCCCTTGAAATATTAGTTTACTAAATGATGTGGATTTTCCATATATTTTTTAACAGTTTCGCTGCTGATATTACCAGCACTGCTAACAAAATAACTACTTGTCCACAAGCTAGGTAATTTTAGCAAGTGTGGAAAATATTTTCTCAATAAATTACTAGACCTACCCTTAAATGCTTTACATGATTATGGGTTCTGTATTCTGGGAGAGGGAGCATATTTATTTAATTTGGGGTTGACAGAATCACTATATTGGGATAATTGGTTAGACCGTGTAACCCGTAAACGCAATCACCAAATGCGTGATGGGATTAATAAAGCAGCCAAACTAATTGTTAGCCACTGTCTTAAATATGGTATAGGAACCTTGGTGATGGGTTGGAATGAAGGGTTTAAAATTAATGCTAATTTGGGTAATTTGAATAATCAAAAGTTTGTTCAAATGCCTTTAGGTAAACTAAAATCCCGCGTCAAACAACTTGGTGATTTACACGGGATTAAATTTGTTGAAACTGAGGAAGCCTACACTTCAAAAGCTAGTTTCTTGGATGGAGACTCCCTACCCAAATACGGTGAAAAACCGATGGGGTGGAAAGCATCTGGAAACAGAATTAAGCGTGGACTTTATTGGACTGCTGATGGTTTTGTTGTTAATGCTGACCTGAATGGGGCAGCCAATATTTTAAGAAAAGTATCGGGAAGATTAGGTTTGTCGCTCGATCAACTCAGTAGACGATCTTTGGCAATCGTAGCGAGAATTAGATTAAACTAATTCTGTCCGCAGAATCTCAGCGTCTTCAGACCTGAGAGTGTCAATATTACACCGGAACATGGAGAAATCATGAGTTTGTTGGTCAAATTAATCCGGTTGGAATGAAGTTAGGACTAACGCAAGTTTCTCATCTTTAGGGTGCGTCGCTGTGAGATATTCAATAGAATTTGCAGATTCTAGATGGCGACGCACCGATGCGATATTAAAAACCGAATAAGAAGGCGAAGCGCCTACATCAGTGGTTAAAAAATAAAAACATCAATAAACTGGAATATTAGCTAACTCAGATACAAAGACTGCCAGTTAAAATATGGCATAGTATAGATATTCATTATATCAAATTCGCGCTTCATCGAAATTATTCATCTCTCTATTCTCTCTCTCTGCGTTCTCTGCGTCCTCTGCGGTTACAAATTCCAAATCTGCCAGCAGCTCTAGATTCAGACAATTTAAAACACTCGATTTGAGCGGACGCTTTTCATCCCAAAATACGATCGACGAATAAAACTTAATTGCAGCCGGTGAATTCAAAAGCTCAAAAGTTTGACGTGCAACTCCCTCGTCGTCAAAGCCAAGAAAGTAAACAGTATCATCAAAAACCACAGGTTTATCAGCTATTTCACCAATTAATCTGAACTCCAATTTTTTGTAAAGCCCGCCGATCGCAATTTTCCAAGGTTTGAAAGTATAATCGCCCACTCCAAAAATCGCAAATCGAGGACTATTTTGATAAATTTTGCTTTTCCGATTATCTAGATATTGCCCGCGAGACTCCAGATAACACCAGGTTTTAGGAGCTATATTTTTGATATTTTCGGTTGATTCACCGATGAATTTTTGAGTAATTAGCATATAGCGATCGGTATCATTAATTCGATTTTGAGCAACACCAGATCCTTTGAGCATCGGAAACAGATAAGTTTCCTCAATATCGGCAATTTCTCCCAATGTATTTACAAAATAATTGTCAATTTTCCGAAACTCCATCACATTCGAGCTGTCATGCTTTACACCCGATCGCCATTTAGTCCCTGAATTCACCGCATATAAATCGCTCACTTGACTAAAAGCATCTATATCCTTAACCAGCAGATTGTTGTGATATCCGATTCGGTGACAGTGTGAACTTTCTAAACTGCTAAATACATCACAGAAATAGTTGCGCGAATGAGCGTCAAATTTGCAAACTAATAAACAAGCATCAACATGTGCATCAAAATATTTTTTAGCATCTATTGTATAAGTTGCACAGTCAGCGAGATTCAGTTTTTGAGAGTGAAGGTAATTCAATAACTTTCTGGCCGTCGAAGTCTTGCAAAGCATCGCCAGATCGGCATCGCGCTTTTGCAGCCATTGCACCGCCTGAATCAGCATCCATTCTGAGA
Organism: Microcoleus sp. EPA2; assembly: GCA_020882975.1. GTDB lineage: Bacteria > Cyanobacteriota > Cyanobacteriia > Cyanobacteriales > Microcoleaceae > Microcoleus. Next base: position 216,493 of record JAHRFD010000006.1, read on the forward strand.
TATCAAAGTTACTCTTACCTGTGAGAGCATCTAAGCCTTTGTGACTTTGAAAGTTGTTTTTTTTAGGTAAGTTTTCGCTACGAATAGTTTCTTGTTGTGAGTTTGTCACCCAAGGAAAATTGCCTAGTACCAGCAGTCTATCAGTGGACTGACTGACTAAGGATTCCCAATCAAACTGAAAGAAATCTCCGTGGAAAATATCACATCTCTCATCGTGAAATAATTGGTTATTAAGTCTAATTTGTGTTAAGTAATTTTGATTGATTTCAACCCCGATAATCTTGGCTGCGGCTGGAAACGAATGTGCAGCAGCTTGAAGAAAATTACCGACACCGCACGTTGGCTCAATTATGGTGCCAGGATTGACATTAAGTTCTACTAATTTGCGGCACACCATCTCGGCTAATGCCGGCGGTGTCTGAAAATCGCCGTATTCTAGTCTTGTTTTGCGATCGTTGAAACTCATCGGTTATAGTTATAAACTGCGATCGCGCCTTGATTGCCTTTGCTATCTCTCCAATCAGCACCAGAATCTCAACTGAGATTGATGTTTCGCCATAAATCGGCGGTCGCAAACCTATAATTCAATAGGAAATAGCTGGCGATCGGACAAACGATCTTCATCAAGAGCCTGAATCAGATACTGACCTGTTTCTTGCTGCTCTTCGCCATCTTCTTCATCCATCCAAGATTGAAGCAGATTGACTGATTTTGTTTGCTTTTGTTTTAGCAGAATATGTTCTATCAGCAGTTGCAGAGTGTATGCTTCTGTCGAAAGCCCTTGCTCTTGAGCTCTTTGTGTTAAGTATTGCTCTATTTCTCGTGTCAGAGTGAGGGTGAGTGTCATAGGTGTTTTTATAGCTATACTTTTATATTTTACAACCTACTAGGCTAAGCTGGCGATCGATCGTTGCCCATCACCCGCCGCAGATAACCTCTCGATCGCAACCAATAACTTTGATACGGTAGGGTGCATGGGCGTTGTTGTGCCGCTTATGCTGTAACCATTTCGGGTTTGATATCAGGTGATGCTGGCTCAAAGTATAACACCATGATTTGCTCTCTTTGCAGCCCGACAGATTCATAAGTGCGTCCGTTGCGATCGCTAAATTCCACCTCAAACGCTGCACCATCAGCCAACAGTTCCACCACTGTGCCAACTTGTCCGCGCCACAGGTTGTATTCAGGAATATCAACTGTCAAGGCAACGACATCGAGTAATTTAATTGTATTCTTTGCCACTTTTATTACCCCCGGCACTACAAAGGATAGCAGGTTGTTAATCTCGGAATCTCTGAATAATGCTCAATGACTTCAAATCTACATTCAAGCAAACAGCAAGTTTTCTACTAGAGTTTTAGGTGCTGGGAGAGATTTACCATCTACCTGATATTCTTCAACTAAAAGCTCTAATACCTCTACAGCATTCTGCAAAGCTTGTTCGTAAGTATCTCCGTGAGTGTGGAACTGCTGAGATGGAAAATCAGGTAAGTGAACTAGGTAGCAATTATCTTCATCCGACCATTGAATAACAATTATATAAGGTAATTTCATGATTCTGATTCCTCTTCTTCAATTGCTTTCAATATTCCAAGTTTTCGATTAACTTCTCTCTCTAAATAAAGTTTCGCATCATCGCCATCATTTCCAGCAATGGTAATCGGTTCATTTGGTAGTAAAGAATGAACCCATCTTGTATGACTGCCTTTTGCCGAACGATAAGTAAACCCAGCTTTTAGCAACAGGCTTTTGAGTTCTCTAATCTTTTTGGGCATAAGCAGACATTAAAAATGTGGCAAGGTGACGGTCACACTTTCATCATATCCCAAAAAGTTTCGTGAAGCGAAGCTATCCCGTAGGGAATCGACCTTTCCCGAAAATTGCACAAAAATTGCACCCACTCCTCAAAGAAGTGGGTGCAAAACGACCAAATGTATTTTGAGCTAAAAACTCAAAACTTTAATAAGCGTCTTGCAATTCGTAAAAATCAGGGGAAATGTAATCCTTCCGCAGCGGCCAGCCTACCCAATCTTCGTTCATCAAAATCCGTTTCAGATTCGGATGTCCTTCATAAACTATGCCGTACATATCGTAGGATTCCCGCTCTTGAAAGTCTGCTGCTTTCCAAATCCAGTAGACTGATGGCACTCTCGGATCTTCGCGGGGAATGAATACTTTGACGCGGACTTCTTCAGGCTTGGAAGCATTATCTGTCAGTTTCACCAAGTGGTAAACGCTGACTAAATCTTGTCCGGGGCCTTGGTCGTAGGCGCACTGGCACTGCATATAATTGAACCCGTAGGCGTACAGCGCTGTTGACATGGGAATTAAGAAGTCGCGATCGACCTTTAATATTTCCACGCCCAAATTATCAGCCGCTAAAGCTTCGTGTTCAAAGCCATTCTGAGTCAGCCACTGGGAAACCTTCCCAGCTTCAACAATTGAGGTTTCTGTCTCAGCCACGTTCTACCTCCTGTTTTTGTGCAGTCAGCAAAGCTGGTGGTACGGGCATTCCCATCGCTTCCGTCAATTCCTTCGGTGGCGCCATCCGGCCGGGAATTGACAAATATTTGCCATCCAAAATGTCGTCTACTACTTTCATTTTGTGGGGTCTGGTGTAGTAGCGGTGGGTGGGCAGCAAGTTTGCCCGTTCTTGCATCGAGTCGTTGGCGATTTTTTTCCGCAGTTTGATGATTGCGTCAATAATCGCTTCTGGGCGGGGGGGACAGCCTGGTATGTACACATCTACGGGAATCAGTTTGTCAACGCCTCTGACTGCTGTGGGGGAGTCTACGCTGAACATTCCGCCGGTGATCGTGCACGCGCCCATGGCGATCACGTATTTGGGTTCGGGCATTTGTTCGTACAGCCGCACCAAGATGGGGGCGTACTTCATGGTGATCGTGCCGGCCGTGATTAGCAAGTCGGCTTGTCGTGGGCTCGATCGCGGTACTAAGCCAAAGCGATCGAAGTCAAAGCGCGAACCAATCAAAGCTGCAAATTCGATGAAGCAGCAAGCAGTGCCGTAAAGCAGCGGCCACAGGCTAGAAAGTCTCGCCCAATTATAGAGGTCATCCACCGTAGTTAGGATGACATTCTCTGATAATTCCGAGGTGACTTCCGGCCGACTCGCGGGGTTGACAATTAGGGATTTTTGTGATTTGTCAGAACTTAAGACCATTCCAAGGCTCCTTTGCGCCATGCATAGACAAGAGCAATAACGAGGATCGTGATAAAAAACAGGGCTTCGATAAAAGCCAACAGTCCTAGCTGGTTGAAAGCAACCGCCCAAGGATAGAGGAAGACGGTCTCTACATCGAAGATGACGAAGACCAGGGCGAACATATAATATCGGATGTTGAACTGAATCCAGGCTCCGCCGATCGGCTCGACGCCAGATTCGTAGGTGGTCCGTCGGTCGTAGGGACGACTTTTGGGGCGCAGTACCTTCGCCGCCGTGAGGGCGAGGATAGGGACTAGGCTGGAAATTAACAGGAAGCCTAAGAAATACTCGTAGCCGCTAAGTGCAAACACGGTGAATAATTACTGCCTCTGTGAAAGGGTTCTGTAACTTGTCTTTACATTATATAGATTCTGGGTAGCTAAAATTACGAGTTAGTTGAGATTAATCGCCCGTGTTCTGCAATAATTTTTAATGTATATTTTAAGATTAGCTAGCCTATTCTTTTCGATCTATGAGCGATCAAGCCACTGAGACTAAAAACCTCGATCGGCACGAGTGCCGCGCCTGCGGCTACGTCTACGATCCGAAAAAAGGGAATCCTAAAAATGACATCGCCCCTGGCACAGCTTTTGAAGATTTGCCCGCTACTTGGGTGTGTCCCGTTTGCGCGGGCCGCAAGTCGGTCTTTCAAAATCTGGGTCAGATGGAAGGAGTATCGGGATTTAAGGCAAATCAGCGCTACGGTGTCGGCGTCAACGGCATGACCGAAGGTCAGAAAAGTTTACTGATTTTTGGCGGCTTGGTCGTTGGTTTCTTGTTTTTACTTAGTATGTATGGTTTGCAGTAAGACGATTGTGAGATTTTGGCAACGAATTGTAATTTTATTGAGTGCGGCACTCATCTGTGCCAGTTGCAGCACCATTGGTTCTGTGAGTTACAACCCTTGGCAGGTAATTTCCTTGCCGACAGAAGCTAATTTGCAGGATATTGCCTTTACGGACAATGGTCAGCACGGCTGGGTTGTGGGTTCTGAGGCGACTCTGTTTGAAACTGTTGACGGCGGCTCTAATTGGAAACCGATCGCCCTGGATATCGACGATACCAGGTCGCGTTTTTCTGCGGTGAGTTTTTCCGGTTCCGAAGGCTGGATAGTCGGTCAGCCTTCAGTTTTGCTCCACACAGAGGATGAGGGCAAATCTTGGACTCGGATTGCTTTGAGTTCTCAGTTACCGGGTTCTCCTAGTACGATCGTTGCCCAGGGCCCCAACTCGGCAGAAATGACGACGGATGTGGGGGCGATTTACCGGACGACTGACGGTGGCAAAAATTGGAAAGCTGTCGTTCAAGATTCCTTTGGAGTCGTTCGCAATATCAACCGTTCTGAAGACGGGCAGTATGTTGCAGTCTCATCCAAGGGCAATTTCTATTCGGTGTGGAAACCAGGACAGAATACTTGGGAACCTCACAACCGCAATAGTTCTCGTCGCTTGCAAAATATGGGCTTTACCAAGGATGGGCGTTTGTGGATGCTCGCCCGTGGTGGTCAAATTCAGTTTAGTGACCCCTCTAATCCTGAAGGTTGGGGAAAACCGTTTTTTCCCGATCGCAAAGCGAGTTGGGGTTTACTAGATATGGCTTACCGGACTGATAATGAAGTTTGGGTAGCCGGCGGCGGCGGCAATTTGCTGTGCAGTTTGGATGGCGGGAAAACTTGGCAAAAAGACCGCGAAGTAGAAGATGTTCCTGCTAATTTTTACAGGATTGTCTTTATGGGCCCAGAACGCGGATTTGTGATCGGCGCCAACGGTACTCTACTTAAATATCAAGGTTCCGCGCAAGCTGCTTGATAGTAGAATAGTGATAGAGATTGTCTGTAGATTTGTTGAAAGGAGAATTTGAGATGGCCGGTACAACTGGAGAACGTCCCTTTGGTGACATTATTACAAGTGTCCGTTATTGGGTAATTCACAGCATCACCATTCCAGCTTTGTTTATTGCTGGATGGCTGTTTGTGCAGACTGGTTTGGCCTATGATGCTTTTGGCACTCCTCGCCCTAACCAGTATTTCACCCCGCAACGGGAAGAAGTGCCGATTATTTCGGATCGCTTTGAAGCTAAAAAACAAGTAGATCAGTTCATTGCCAAGTAATTTAACAAGGAGTTAGAAAAAATGACTGGCAGAACCCCCAACAATGAGCCGATTTCCTATCCGATTTTTACGGTACGGTGGTTGGCAGTTCATACTTTAGGTGTCCCAACTCTTTTCTTTTTGGGCGCGATCGCAGCAATGCAATTTATTCAACGATAGATAGGAGTTTACAATGCCTGAGCGCGTTCCTAATCCCAATGAGCAGCCTGTTGAATTAAACCGGACTTCTCTTTATTTGGGTTTGTTGCTGATTTTTGTTTTAGGTATTTTGTTTTCCAGTTACTTCTTTAACTAACTGGTCTTTGAATTTGATGTCGATTAAAGGCAGTTTGACAAAGCCTGTAAGAATTACCATGTGGTAGTTTCTTGATAATCCCTGCCCCCAAAAGCCGGGAAGCGTCAATTTAGTTGTGAATTAGTGAGGTTATGGCTATGTCTAGTGGTGGCAGAATTCCTTTGTGGCTAGTAGCTACTGTAGCTGGCCTCGGTGCTCTAAGCATTTTGGCTCTTTTCTTCTACGGTGCTTATGCCGGTTTAGGTTCTTCGATGTAAGGAGAATCCGACGTACTTTATGCGTCTAACCCCCCTTGTTTAAGCAAGGGGGGTTTTATTTATCAAAAAATTGGGTAATGTTAATTCCGGTTGTATCGGAATTATTAAACCACAGAGGACACAGAGGACACAGAGAAAGAGAAGAGAGAAATCATAATTCCGATGTCAACGGATTTGATATAAAAACCCCATTTTTCAATAGGGCTTTGCCTTTATCATTGTCGAGCTTAAAAACTAAACTGCGTGCGCAAATTGCCTACAAAAATAGTCGGATTGTTGTCAAAATTATTGGCATTACCAATCACATAAAATGCCGGCACAATCGAAATATTGTCGGTAACTGGCAAATAATAATTTGCTTCAATTTCATACTGAGTACCCCCATTGCCGCCCCCAGAAATCAGAAATCTGCGACCGCCGGTAACGTCGAAGGGTACTAAAAATGACATCGTAAACAAAGCCCCTTTTTTGATTAAATCGGGAAACGCTACTCCTAACTGATAAGATTGAGTTTTAATCGTGCCATCAGGTCGATTAGTTCGGGGAAATATATTGGTTTCGCCGTAGCCATAGCGACCGAATAGACCGAAACGGCGAGTGACAGACCAATCGAAATTGAAACTAAAAGTATTCGCAGTAGCATCGCCAACTTTCCCGCCGAAACCGTCATCTGCCAAACCATTAATCGGTTTACCAACCGGGGCACCAATTAGTCCGCCTATTTGTCGAATGTTGGAACGAGAGTAGAGAAAGCGCAAATTTGCCCGATCGCTCGGACTAAAGGTTAACTCAACGGTACTCGTATTCGTCGCATTAAACAAGCCTTGAGATGGATTAGAAGCTGAGTTAAATACTGAAGAAGGTAAAAATTCCATACTCTCCCCCAAATAGCCAAAACTCAGTTTAAATTGGCGACTCAGTTCCCACAACGCCAAAGCACCAGCACCGCGTTTAGTAGCAGTTAACAATGTGCTGTTGTTAGAATTAAAGCTACTTGCACCATCGACAAAAAAGTTAAATTTATTGTTGTCAAAGTAGCGATAGAAATTAATTCGGGGACCGATTACTAATTGCAAGTTGTTAGTAACTGGAAACCGATAGGAAAGTTCTCGCAGGATTACTTCATTAGGATTATTTCCTGATGTTTGATCCAGAAACGGAGTTCCAAATGTATTGAACAAACCCGCAGAAGTAAATTGATTGGCTGGGGAATTGCCATTGCCTACTGCTAATTGCGTTATCAACTGGTCTTTGCCTGTAAAAGAAGTATTCAAAGTCAACCAAACTAACTGACTGAAAGTAACTTCTGGGTTGTCTACTTTCTGCACAATTGGTCTATTTGTTACAGGGTCTCTTCCGGCTGGACGAGTCGGTAAAGCAGCTTTTGTGTCGGTAGTTTCTACTCTAATTTTATCATTTGCCCAAGCTCCCGTCACGTTGAACCAGGCAAATCCACTGAGTTTAGTTGTAGTCGAAAATTGGTTGGCTTCTAGTTCGGAAGTGCGTGCTTCTAAAGCATCAACTCGTCCCCTTAATGTCGCCAATTCGGCGGCAAAGTCTTCTTGCAATTTTTGGACGGCAAGTAAATCTTCTTTCTTGACTAAATTCGCGGTTGATGTACCAATTTGTTTGGTGATTTGGTCTAAGCAGGCGTTTAATCCCGCAGCAAATTCGTAGCGAGTCATGGCCCGGTTGCCGCGGAATGTACCATCGGGATATCCTGCAATACAGCCGTATCTTTCTACCAAGGATTGTAAGGCGCCAAAAGCCCAGTCTGTTGGTCGCACGTCAGACAGTTGGGAAACAGATGTGACTTGTGCTGCATCTTGTTGTATACTGAGGTCATCAGCGCTGTTAGTCTCGCTGCTAAGATCGGCAACTGCGCCAACTTCAGAAACTTTTTGAGACTGAGGAAAGTTTGTAGTTTCTAACTCTTTTGGGGGCAATTCACGGATTGTCCCCATTATTTTGGGTTCTATGGTTGTGACTGTCTCTGCTGTCTGTGTTGGTGCTAAAGTGCGATCGGCTACGGAGTCAATCTCTGTAATTGTCCCCCTAAGCTGGGATGGTTCAAACTCAACCGCTTTCTGGGTTGGCTCTGAGGAAATCTCCTGGACGGTACTACTTTCTAGGGCAAGTTCTGGATTTGAGTTATCTTGAACTTGAGCAATTGTGGCGATCGGACTCAAAGGCACTGCGAGACCAGAAATCAATAAAGACAACCACAAAACTGGAAACGAATTTGTATTGTTCGCCATCACACTCACACCACTTATCATAAATTTAGAAAGCTTAACTTAACAGGAAATGCGCAATTCCAATGTAGCAATTGATACAAAATTTTTTAAGAAGGAAAGCTGAAACCCTTTATTTTATTAAATGATAACCATTAGTTATCACCATAAATACGAGAAAACCTCCGACTAAAAAAACCTGATTTTTCAGCAAATTTACGGAATTTTGACACTCTCAGGTCTAAAGACGCTGAGATTCTTAAGAAATTTCGTTCTTAATATCCTGATTGCTCAGGTTCCCAAACTCACCACGTTTGCCTGTCCGGCGTGGTGATATCTTTTGGGCGTTTA
>JAHRFD010000060.1 GCA_020882975.1 Microcoleus sp. EPA2
TCAGATGAACCGGGATCTAAACGGTGCTCGTGGGATCTTCCTTCGGGCATCGGTTGATACGCCTTGGTTGAAGTCAAACCTCAACTTATATATTTGTTAGCAAAAGTTAGCAAAAAAGTATCGGTTTCCCCTGGACTCGCCACAACAATTTATAATTCCTCCCATACCCGATTACCAATTACTAATTACCGATCTACGATGTCTTTAAAATCTATTAGCATTCCACCGAGTACGAATCGCCCACCAGTCGGTATGATTGTCGCTTTGCACGGATGGGGTGCCAATGCTCGCGATTTGACTTCTTTAGCGCCGGCATTCAATTTACCAGACTATGAGTTTGTGTTTGCCGATGCCCCTTTTGCCCACCCCCAAGTACCGGGTGGCAAAATGTGGTATGACCTTCAAGGTAATGACTCCAAGGGATTGATCGAAAGTCGGCGATTGCTAACAGAATTTTTATTGTCTTTAGAAAGCAGTACGGGTGTGCCTTTGTCTAAGACGATTTTAGGTGGGTTTTCTCAAGGTGGAGCCATGACTCTGGATGTGGGATTAACTTTGCCTCTGGCTGGTTTAATTTGTTTGAGCGGTTATTTGCATTCTCAGTCCCCAGTTGCTCTTAGCGTGTTGCCACCTGTTTTAATCGTACACGGCACTCAAGATCGTATTGTCCCTGTGAGTGCGGCAGTGCGATCGCGCGATAGTTTCAAGGATTGGGGGGCGTCGGTGCAGTACCACGAATTTGCGATGGGACACGAGATTCAACCACAAGTTGTAGATCTAATGCGAAGTTTTGTTCTAGAAACTGTGTCTAAATCGGATTAAAGGCTTAGGATATAGTATGGCGGAAATCTCGGGGACGGAATAAAGATGAAAACTTTAACCAAAGCATCGCGCGATATTGCTGTACTTACTTCGGAGGATGTGGCACAATTGGCCGATCGTCTAGAAGTGGACGATTACACCGATCCTTTTGAGGGATTGAACGATTGGCATTTGCTGCGATCGCTTGCGTTTCAGCGCCCGGAGTTGGTCGAGCCTTATCTTCACCTTCTGGACATGGAAGCCTACGACGAAGCATAGCCTCAAAAATAGCAAAAATCTCAGCAAGTTTTAGGAGAAGGTTAGCCACAGATTTGGTAGCCAATTTATATAGATGAGTTAGGGATTTTTGTCTCTGCCGATCTTGACTTCTCCTAATTCTTTTTTATGCAAAAAGATATGAAGGGTACACGAGTTTTAATTGGCGTTAGTGGCGGGATTGCAGCTTACAAAGTTTGTGAAGTAGTTTCAACTTTAGCCAAGGCTGGAGTTGAAGTCAGAGCTATTCTGACTGATGCGGCTCAAGAGTTCGTCACGCCCTTGACTTTTGCTACCCTCTGTCGCCAAGCTGCTTTTACTGACAAAGATTTCTGGGAACCTAGTCACGGACGCCCTTTGCACATTCAACTGGCGGAATGGGCATCGGTTTTTGCCATCGCTCCCCTCACAGCGAATAGTTTGGCTAAGTTGGCGGGGGGTTTTGCGGATAATTTACTTACAAATACGGTACTTGCTTCTCAGTGTCCAATTTTGTTGGTACCGGCGATGAATACGGATATGTGGGAACAGCCGGCGGTGCAGCGAAATTGGCGCGACATATTGACAGATGGGCGATATCATGCTATGTCGCCTGGGGCGGGAATGCTGGCGTGCGATCGCGTGGGTGCGGGCCGGATGGCAGAACCAAGTGAGATTGTGGCTCACATAGAATCATTGTTGTACACTAAGGGCGATCGAGATTTAGCTGGTAAACGGGTGTTGATCGGTGCGGGAGGTACGCGGGAACACCTCGATCCGGTGAGGTTTATCGGCAATCCTTCCACTGGTAAAATGGGCCTAGCTCTGGCGCGGGCTGCACAGCACCGAGGTGCGACGGTAACTCTGGTACATAGTATAAGTGGCGATTTATCATTGCCTGGTGTCAGGTCGATCGCCCTCACGAGTGCAGCAGAAATGCGACAAGGGATGCTGGAATGTTTTCCCGATGCGGATTTGACGGTGATGGCGGCGGCGGTGGCTGATGTGAAACCGACGGAGTACCACAGTCAGAAATTGCCCAAGCGATCGCTCCCGGATGCTTTACCCTTGACAGCGGTATCGGATATTGTGGCAGAGTTGGGAACATTGAAACAGCCACATCAAAAACTAATCGGGTTTGCCGCACAAACAGGTGATATTGTCAAGCCAGCTTGGGAAAAATTGCGGGCCAAGAAATTGGATGTAATTGCGGCAAATCCGATCGACAAAATCGCCTCCGGTTTTGGTAGCAATACCAATCAAGCAATTTTGATAAATGCCGCCGGAAAGCAAGTGGAAATAGCACCTTGCAGTAAATTAGAAATGGCCCATCGCTTGTTTGACTTTGCCCTGGAAGCGTGAGTTTGATGCCAAATCCGGCTGATTCACCCCCTGTGCGCTTCTGTCGATGGTTGAATAGGGGATTTAGCAAGATCTAGGAGTTCAATATAAATTGGGCGATCGCAGCAGCCACCCCGTCTTCCTCCACATCCGGCGCCACCCAGTTAGCACCAGCTTTTACCTCCGAGGGAGCGTTACCCATCGCTACGCCTACGCCCGCATAGGATATCATTTCCACATCATTGAAATTGTCGCCGATCGCCATCACGTTCTCTGGCTGCAAACCCAACAACTCCTCCGCGATGTACTGCACTGCGGCTCCCTTGTTAACCAAAGGGTGAGTAGCTTCAAAAAAAGTGGCAACCGATCGAGTCAAATAAAGTTCTGCTGGTGTGTAGCGTTCTCGCATACTGCTGAGTAAGCCATCGAGTACCCCCGGATTTTCGCACAAAGCCAAAACTTTCGTCGGTTCACCCGGAATATCTCGGCGCAAGTCTGTAATAGCAATTGGTTGAATACCCGATCGTTGTGCGTAAAGTCTGGTGGCGGCGGTAATTTCCGGTACGTAAAGTTGGTCGTTGATGTAAAAATTCACCGAAAGGAGCGATCGTAAATGTGGTTCTTGAAAATGTTCCAACAATTCCAAAGCTGTTTGTTTCGACAAGGGCTGGTGGCGGAGCATTTTTTGACTAGCGGGATCTTGAATCCAGGCACCTTGGTAAGAAATCAACGGTAAAGTTGAGCCGATATCCCGGTGAAAGCGCAAAGCCGATCGATACATTCTACCAGTAGCCACGGCAACTTGCACTCCCCGCGACTGAGCGGCGAAAATAGCCTGCTTCACTGCTTCTCGGATGTTATTGGATTTACCTGCGATCGTACCATCGATATCGACTACCAGTAGTTTAATGTCTGCACTGCTAGAGACTGGATTTGAGGTCATTATATTCTGCATAGTTGTTTTTTGATTTTAGCTTGAGATTTTCCCAGACCAGTTTATTTTTGCACTGTGGCGATCGCCAAGTGCAGTTTCGGCTTGTTTGAAGGCTAAAATGTAGATTAGGAATTCCACAGAGCATCTATCTATAGTTTTTTCCAGGGCGATCGCCCCCTAATTTCCCTGATATATTGGGATATTCCATGACTTATACAGACAAGCCACTAATTTTTTAAACTCAATTAAATGCCGAATTAAGGAATTTTAATTTCATGAATTATCAGGATAATTACAGCTTGTTAGCAGCCGAACAAGCTAGCAAAATCGGCAACATCCTCGAAGCCATGAAATCTTACGACTTGGCAATTCAAGAAGCAGAAGAAAATGGGGATATCCACGGACAAGCATTAGCAGCAGAATTAGCAGGACTGTTTTATCTCTCATTAGGAATCCCGAAAATTGCGCAAATTTACTTAACAGAATCCCACTCTTGCTATCAGCACTTTGGTGCCCAAGACCAAGCAGCGATTTTAGAATCAAAATACCCAAATTTGATAAATAATCTGGGATATTTAAATAAAAACCTCAACATCAACAATGGGCTAGATACTCATCAAAATCTCGAACAGTTAGTACAAGAGAGAACCTCGGAACTTTCCCAAACTTTAGAATACTTAAAAGCCACCCAAAATCAACTCGTAGAATCAGAAAAAATGGCAGCCCTTGGAGGGTTAGTGGCTGGTATTGCCCACGAAATCAACACTCCCATCGGCATTGGCATCGCCGCCGCCTCACTCCTGGCCGAAAAAGTTACAAAATTTTGCGATATTTACAGCAACGGTCAGATTAAACGATCTGAGTTAGAAAAGTTTCTGGATACTGCATTGCAAAGTAGTAATATGATATTGGCTAACCTCACGCGAGCGGCAGACTTGATCCATAGCTTTAAAGAAGTAGCAGTCGATCAGTCCAGTGAATTAAAACGAACTTTTCCCGTGAAAAAATATCTAGAGGAAATCTTGACATCTTTAACACCAAAACTCAGAACAACTAAACACAAAGTAAAGATTAATTGCCCTGACAATATTTTACTGGATAGCTACCCTGGCGTGTTCTGTCAAATTGTAACCAATCTGATAATGAACTCCCTACTTCACGCTTACGATCCAGACGACGAAGGATCGATGGCCTTTGACTTACAACTAGAGGGCGAGCTGTTAGTATTTGAATATACTGATGATGGCAAAGGAATTTCTCCCCACAATCTCAGTAAAATTTTTCAACCCTTCTTTACCACCAAAAGAGGTCAGGGTGGCACTGGATTGGGATTACACATTATTTACAATTTAGTGCATCAAAAACTTCAAGGCACAATTCAATGCCAAAGTCAACTAGGTTGTGGCACAAAATTTTTGATTAAAATTCCAACATAAATTGCTAATTAGCTAGGCTAAAGCATTAATAAAATAATCTTCAGGAGTAGGAGCAATGTCAGAAGCTAGTCAAAAAATATTCGATAATGAAGACGAAGATTTAATGTTTATTGAAGAAGACGAGCGGGAAACAAAAACTATAGAATCCAGTTGGAAAGTATTAATTGTAGACGACGAAATAGAAATACACCATATTACAAAATTAGCTTTAAAAGAATTTTGTTTTGAAAACAAATCAATTAATTTTGTCAGCGCTTACTCAGGCAAAGAAGCCAAGGAAATCATCAAAGAAAATCAGGATATAGCATTGATTTTGCTCGATGTCGTTATGGAAACGGAAGAAGCAGGCTTAGAAGTAGTTAAATACATCCGCGATATTTTAGACAATAAAATAGTGCGGATTATTCTACGCACTGGACAGCCCGGACAAGTACCAGAAGATGTCGTCATTGTCAGCTATGATATCAATGATTACAAAACCAAAACCGAACTGACAAATAAAAAATTATTTACCACAGTAGTCACCGCACTGAGAGCATTTAGTTCCCTGAATCAAATCGAGTCCAGCAAAAGCGAACTGGAAAAAATTGCCGCCGCCTCCGCTCGTTTTGTCCCCCGCGAATTTTTGAAATTTCTTAAAAGAGAAAGCATCGTTGATGCGAGATTGGGAGACTCTGTGCAAGCAGAAATGACGATTATGTTTGCCGACATTCGCTCATTTACCAGTTTGTCAGAAAGTATGTCTCCCAGAGATAATTTTGATTTTATTAACTCTTACTTAACTAGAGTTGGGCCTGTGATTCGCCAGTACAACGGCTTTATAGACAAATATCTGGGCGACGGTATTATGGCTTTGTTTCCCAATCGCCCAGAAGATGCCGTCCAAGCAGCAATTGAGATGCAGCAGCAAGTTAAAATTTATAATAAACACAGGCAAAATAGTGGCTATCAACCTATTTCCATCGGCATTGGTTTGCATACTGGAACTTTAATGTTAGGTACGATTGGCGAAGCGGAACGCATGGAAAGTACGGTGATTTCCGATGCAGTGAATTTAGCCTCCCGCGTGGAAGGATTGACAAAGCTTTACGGAGTTGGTATTGTAGCTAGCGTCCAAACTCTTTGTCGGATCGACGACCCCCAACATTATAAGTGCCGATTTCTCGATCGCGTCCAAGTCAAAGGAAAACAAACCCCTGTGGCTGTATTTGAAATCTACGACGGCGATTCAGATACAATGATCGAACTAAAAACACAAACCCAAACTTATTTTGAACAGGGAATTTTTTTCCACTACCAGCAACAATTCGCCCAAGCAAGACAAATGTTTTTGCGCGTGTTGCAAGTAAATAAACAAGATAAAGCAGCACAATTTTATGCAGAGCGCTGCGAGACGTTGATGAAAAATGGGGTAATTTTGACTGTGGAAGGGATAGAGATATAGGGAATGGGGAATTGGGAATTGGGCATTGGGAATTGGGCATTGGGCATTGGGCTACCCCCCCTACCCAAAGGGGGGAATGGATGAGGGAATAGAGACAAATAACCAATAACAAATAACCAATAACCAATAACTTATTTATGCGTTTAAAATCCCTTGATGTGTTTCGCGGAATTGCGATCGCCTCCATGATCTTAGTCAACAACCCCGGCAGTTGGAAACAAGTTTATCCGCCACTAGAACACGCAGAATGGCACGGCTGCACCCCCACAGACTTAGTATTTCCCTTTTTCCTATTCATCGTCGGCTGCGCGATGTCATTTTCCCTATCCAAATACACTAAAACTCCTACAAAAATAGAAACAGCAGCATCAAAAACCACAGAAACACAGGAAAAACCAGAAGCAGAAAAAAAACCTCTTGCTGATTCCTTCCCCCCTTGGGGGGGGTTGGGGGGGGTTCTTCTGACTTCCCCTCAAGGGGGTAAAGGGGAGTTGACTTCGCATCTTCCTTCTTCAAATATCTACGGG
This sequence comes from Microcoleus sp. EPA2, assembly GCA_020882975.1. Taxonomy (GTDB): domain Bacteria; phylum Cyanobacteriota; class Cyanobacteriia; order Cyanobacteriales; family Microcoleaceae; genus Microcoleus. The sequence continues at coordinate 6,739 of JAHRFD010000060.1, forward strand.
CGGATTGCGAGGCGCGCCGCCATTTTATTTATATTAGGATTGCTGCTAAACACATCCTCGATCGCCCTTGACGTACTTCTCAACAACGCCCCCATCGAAAACTTCGCTAAAATCCGCATTATGGGAGTATTGCAGCGGATTAGTTTAGCTTATTTCATAAGTGCGATCGCCATTATCAACCTCTCCCCCCGTCACCAAAAACTCCTCGCTATTGCCATATTATTCGGTTATTGGGCATTGTTAACCATAGTGCCTGTAGGGGGGTACAGTGCGGGTGAACTAACGCCAGAGGGCAATTTTGGAGGATATGTCGATCGGCTAATTCTAGGCAGCAAACACCTCTACAAAGGCGGCCCCTTCGACCCCGAAGGACTCTTAAGCACCTTACCAGCAGCGGTAACAGTCCTCATCGGCTACTTTACCGGAGAATGGCTGCGAGTACAGCCAATCAAAACCCGCACCAGTATCAACCTAGCAATCTGCGGACTTTGTTGCCTAGTAATCGGTCATTTGTGGGGATTTTTATTTCCGATTAACAAACAACTTTGGACAAGTTCCTATGTAGTATTTACCGCCGGTTGGGCCTTACTATTGCTAGCATTTTGTTACGAAACCATCGAAGTGCGCCGTTGGAAATGGGGGAGACCCTTTGAAATCATGGGATTGAATGCTATCTTTCTGTTTGTGGCTTCCGGTATTGTCGCCAGAATTCTGTTGAAAACTCATATTGGTAGTGGCGATAGCCCTCCAAGTACCTACACTTGGATTTACGAAAACTGGTTTTTGCCCTGGGCTGGCCCGCTGAATGGTTCTCTGGCATTTGCCATAACCGCGGTGTTATTTTGGTGGTTGATTTTGTATGGAATGTATCGCCGAGGTTGGGAAATTAAAATTTGAGTGGTTTGGTATCTAGTGGATATAACTCTTTTCTGGGTAGCGCCTCATCTACTTGAATCGGAGTGTACGAGGTACTAGATGCTTGAAAGGGAGACTTCCTATGGCAAATAGTAGCTAGTGGGGCTTGACATACAAAAGCCTTTTGCGGTAATATACACGCATAAAAATTATCCTCCCACTACTATATAAAAACTTACCAACAAAGTAGTAGCCATCTAAAAAGAGAAGAGGTGAATAGTTATGGCAAGAATGATTCCTAAAAAATTATCATCAACAACGAAGAGCAACGCAGAAAAGACTCTATTCCAAATTTTTGAAAATAATCTGAGTAATGATTACGTTGTTTTTCATGAAGTATGGTGGCAGCACATCGGATATATCGTTCAAGATAGGGAAGCTGACTTCATTATTCTTCATCCCGACCGAGGAATTATTATACTAGAAGCCAAAGGAGGGCAAATCGCCTACGATCATCTGAATATGGCTTGGTATCAGAACCAACACAAGATGAAAATATCTCCTTTTAAACAAGCTAGACAAATTAAGTTTAAGTTTTTGGATTTTCTCAGTAAACACGACAATTTTAAAAATAAAGATTTTTGTATTGGACAATGCGTGGCTTTTCCTGATATTGATGGGGTTGTCAACAATCTACCCTCCGAAGCCCATGAAGAAATATTACTTTTACGTCCTCAGTTAGGAAATATTAGTGGCTGGATATCTTCTGTTTTCGATTATTATAAAGCGGAGGGACATTTTACAAAACTTGGAGAGCAGCGCACCGATTCAATCATTAACCTCATATCTCCAAGTACAGATTTACTGATAATTCAAGCCTTCGGATTCATCTTCTATCTCACTCTCTTCCAAAATCTCTTCAAAAGAAGGCAACCCAGGAGAATTGTTATCATATAAAGTTCCTATCTGATAAACAGCCTGTTGGATCGGTTTTGGTATTGGACGCTTTAAGTTATGAGATACAAAGTCTTGCAAATGTCCACGATGATAGCCATCTCTGAAAATTAGATAGTAAGCATATATACAATTCAATTGCAATGCGATACAACTGATTTTCATTAACTTAGTTATATATTCAATAATTCTATCTCTGAGTTTTGTATTCTTTCCTATTCTTTCTATATAGGTTAACGCCCCCTTTCGTGGCTTAACCAGGTGATGAATAATTCTAGTCTTGATAAAAATATTAACAAGTTCATCATCAAATACTTTAAAAAGATATTTTAGGCTGATTTTTTGAATATCATTACTATAATTGTGTAATATAAATTTCACAAACAACCAAGAGTAATTCTTCCAATATTTTGGGTACTTCTTTGACAATATATAAAGCCATTCCATGTGTTGACTAAATATTTGATTTTCTAGTTTTGCGTTGAATTTAATGTTCCTCAAAAAAATACAGAATTGTTCTGCTCTATCTTCATCAAAATCTTGTATTTTGATAACTTTTTTTGGATATTTTGAGAAATATAATTTTTGAAATTCCTCACTTGTTTTTTGAGAATCAATTTCTTTGATGATTTGGGTTTTATCTAGCTTCTTTTCTTGCTTGTTTTCATTATAACTTTCTTCTTCACACGGCATTCCATAAACTCCGCTTTTATTTGAATGTTTAATGAATTCAATAATTTTTTCTTGAGCTTCTATAATTTTAGTTTTTGAAGTATTTAGATTTAGTCCTCTTTTCAGCAGAAATTCTTGTAGGATTATTAAAGCTTTTAATGATTCAGTTTTGTCTTTAGTAAAAAAGCGGAAATCATCTACATATCTCCCAAAATTTATACCTAAATTAAATAATGCTTCATCAACTTCATTAAGGAATATGTTAGCTATAAAGCCTTCTGCGGAATTCCCTATCGGTATACCTTGGCTATTATATGTTTCACATAATTTTCCATCCACAATTGAATAGTAGCAAGTTGTGAATTTTAATGTTTTACTAAAGAGAATCATAAAATGATCTTCATTACTTATGTAAGGATGGCCGATCGCACTTTATAATGATATGAGATAAGGGAGATCGAACTTCCGATCGAGATACCAGTAGCGTGCGACGCTAACCAGCGATTTCAGTTCTCGAATCGGGAAATTGCGGCTGCCCAAATGCCTCAACCCATCACAGCTTAAGGATTTTGGCCCTAAAAGCCGATCGCCCGCCACCGAATCCCTAACTACAAATAAGCCCCACCCGCTAAAATTAAACAAAGAGACGTAAAGAGGCAGGCCCTGTCAATGATCCCAACAGTTATAGAACAATCCGGTCGTGGCGAACGCGCCTTTGATATCTACTCGCGACTCCTGCGCGATCGCATCGTCTTCTTGGGCCAACAGGTAGACTCAGAATTGGCTAACCTGATTGTTGCCCAATTACTATTTTTAGATGCCGAAGACCCAGAAAAAGATATCTACCTCTATATCAACTCCCCAGGGGGTTCGGTGACAGCAGGTATGGGCATTTTTGACACCATGAACCACATCCGCCCCGATGTGTGCACCATTTGTCTCGGTTTGGCGGCCAGCATGGGCGCTTTTCTGTTGAGTGCAGGCGCCAAAGGCAAGCGGATGAGTCTGCCTCATTCCCGGATTATGATCCACCAACCCCTAGGGGGAGCTCAGGGACAAGCAACGGATATTGAAATTCAGGCTAAAGAGATTTTGTACCACAAACGCCGCCTGAACGGATTTTTGGCAGATCATACCGGTCAGCCTCTGTCGCGTATTGAAGAAGATACCGAACGGGATTTCTTCATGTCGGCCGAAGAAGCAAAGGATTACGGTTTGGTGGATCAAGTGATCGATCGCCGTCCTTCTGCAACTCGCCCGATCGCCGCCGTTGCCTAAATTAACAATTAAAAATCAAAAATGGGGAAATATTTTTGATTTTTAACTGTTTTTTGCACACCCAATACAGAAGGTAGAATTTCCCAAAATTCTACCTTCTGTGTCCCATCCCCTACTTATTTAAGAATTGGGATTGGAGAATTTCTAACTTAAGGTAAAGATTCCAGATATTGCAGAAAGTCAAACAATTCCTCTCTACTCAAGAAGTGTCGCGCTTCCTTACCGTAACCTTGTTTGAGATAATCCTTTCCTTGACTGGGACTCCAGCCCAAGCGCTTGATTTCATCAGTGGTTCTGCTGTAGATTTCCAGGTATTCTAGGAAGTCTACCAACTCGCCCGCAGACAGCAGTGCCTGGGATAGTTTACCGTAATTTTGTTGCAGACAGTCAGTTTCTTGTTTTTTAGTCCATTTCAGGCGCTTCATGGTGGCTTCGACTTGGGCGATCGTCTCAGAAATATCCTCGATCGCATCACTCGGAATCCCAACAGCAATTGGTTCCAACTCCCTGACTTCGGCAGCCCCCTGTAAAATTTCAGTTTGGCTAGCCCTTGGCATCTCCCGTTCCTGAATCGGTGCGCCGTAGCTGGAAGACAGCCAAGCATCGGAGTCAAATTCCTCTCTAGAGGCTGTCACAGTTCGATCGACCATGGCGGGCAACGGTTCCGGTATCGGTGCGATCGCCTCTTCGATTAATGGCGATGGACTATTGACAAAACTGCTCTGATGTGGTAATGCAAAATTGTCAGTAGTAACAGGCCTTTCTAACACAGGAGGTGCCACGGGAGGCGGAGGTGCCACGGGAGGCGGAGGTGCCACGGGAGGCTGAGCAACAGGGGCGATCGTCGGAGATTGAGCCGGATCGAATCCCAGGACAGCGAGCGATCGCCACCGAGCGCGGTCCTCAGCATCCTCAACCGACTCAGCAGCCGACATACCTGTAGCGAGAGTTTTGCCATCCACCTGAAGCAGACAGCGAACCACAAACTTGCCGTGATGAACAGTCAGCAATTCACAGATTAACTGTCCAGTGGGATAAAGGGCGCGAAATTGAGCAAACATAATGTTTTGACCCCGAAACCAGATGGGGCTTATGGCTTAAGTGTAGTACAATCAGCGAGAAAACTTTTTTCTGAAAGCACCTATTCAACATACAATAAATTAAAGGTGAATCATCCACGCCACCTTTCACGCCACTAAACCCCATGCCACATCCCGCGGTTTAAGCTAACAGCCACCGGGCGTCATTTCTACCTATAGGAAATGGCAAAGCAACTAAGCAAAAGTAGTAAGGGTAAGACACAGTTTTCTGCACCGTCAGAAGTCAGTTGAAGACAGACAGCAGAAAAATTGCCGCCAGTAGAGTCGGGAGAGAATTTCCTAAAAAAACTCCGCGCTCAAACAAGGCGGCTGTGTTTGTCTACACCTAACTAACCCGCGCCAGATCTAGGGCGTGTAAGCACAGCGAAAGCGGGAAAGAGCGTGGCCGATTTCGCCAAAATTAGACTAATTGCTGGAAAAAAGAGGATCGATCGCTACATGGAATTTTCTATCGCTGCACTGTTGGCAAATTTTACAGAAGACAAATTAGTGGCTCCCAAAGCATTAGAGAAAAAACTCGATTGCAATGATGTCACCAGTCAACTCAAACTTCAAATCGCATTAGAAGCTCTAGAGAAAATTGGGATTTTAGTCAAAGACAAAGGTCGATATCGCCGAGTAACTGAAGACGATGTGGTAGAAGCAAAACTGCGCTGTTCCAGCAAAGGATTTTGCTTCGCAATTCAAGACGCCGAAGGTTCAGAAGACGTTTACGTGCGGGAAAGTCATCTCTCGACAGCATGGAATGGCGATCGAGTCTTAGTCAAAATCATCAAAGAAGGTAGCCGCCGCCGTTCCCCCGAAGGCGAAGTGATGTTGATACTCGAACGCGCCAACCCCTCGGTACTCGCCAGAGTCAAGCAAACAGCCACCCCCACCGGCAGAATCAGCTACAGAGCAATTCCCCTCGACGATCGCCTGCTATTTGAACTAGACTTACTGGCAAACGGCACCAATCTGCAAGAGGCGATCGACCACCTAGTCCACGTCGAAGTCAAACGCTATCCCCTCGGCACCCACCGCCCAGTCGGAAAAGTAGTACAGGTACTAGGTTCCGACGCCGAAGCCGCCGACGACCTCGACATCGTATGCTGCAAACACGACTTACCGCGATCGTTTCCCCCAGCAGTCATCAAAGCCGCCGAAAATTTACCCAGCAAACTCAAAAAAACCGACATCAAAAAACGCCTAGATTTGCGTAACATCCTCACAGTCACTTTCAGCAACAACGAACCGGGAGAAACCAACAGCGACAAAAATTATGATGTCCCAGAAACCGAGCCAGAAAGTGTCTCTCCCACAGCCGAAAACGAATTCGATCCAGCCTCATTCCTGTGGGACCCGCCTGTGGAACGTGCTCTCTCCATTGAAACCCTGAAATCGGGAGGTTGGCAAGTCGGAATTCACATCGCCGACGTCGCTGAGTACGTGCAACCGGAAACCCCGATCGACCGCGAAGCCCGCAAGCGAGGCACTGCCGCCCATCTGGGAGACAAAATCATCGCCGTGCTACCATCAGTCCTCAACGAGCGCTGCTCTTTGCTACCAGACACCGAACGACTGGCCTTCAGCGTGTTGCTCACCCTTGACGAATCAGGAGAACTAACAGAATACTCCATTCAAACCAGCGTCATTCAAATTGACTACCAGCTCAGCTATCACCAAGCAGAAGCAATTCTGGCATCGACATCCGATGACGAAACTCAGCCTTTATCCACAGCCCTTCGTCCTTTCCTAGAGCAAATCTCCGCAGCCTCCCAGGCAGCCAGAAAGGCAAGGCTCCAGCGAGGAGCTTTTGAACTAAATTTGCCCGACGCCAACTCTCACTTCGACGATGAAGGGGAATTGGGAGCATTTGCGATCGCCCCCCCAGCCCAGTCCGCCGTATCTGAATTAGTCGTACTCGCCAACCAAGCCGTAGCCACCCACCTGCAAGCCTTGGGAGTCCCCGGAATATACCGCGTCCAGCCCATGCCAGATCATGCAGACATTCAAGAGTTCATCAAACTTTCCAACAACCTCGGAGGCGAACTGTACCTAGAAAATGAAGAAGAAGTTCTGCCCATAGACTTTCAGCGATTTACCCAGCAGTTTGCCGGATTGAAATCCGAAAGAGTGCTCACCTACCTCCTGGAAGACACCATGAAGCCCGCTGTTTACAGCACAACTCCTAAACCACACTTCGGTTTAGCTTTGGCCGAAGGTTACACCCGCTGTACTTCCCCACTGTCTCGCTATGCAGATTTACTGGTGCTGCGATTGTTGCAAGCAGTATTCGAGCAAGGCCGCAGCAGCCGTACCACACGGGCTAAGGAAAAAGTTGACCTGCACCATTCCTCCTGTCACGGCCAAATTACTTGGAATGTTCTCCCCCCAGACTTACACCACGAATTTGAGACGGAGTTCGCATCAGTAGTCGTACACCTGACGGAACGGGAAAGGGTTGCTGAGGACGCTGAAAGCGATTTGCAAGGCTTGAAGAAAACCGGATTGATGAAAGAACGTACCGGGCAAACTTTCCAGGGCTTGATTACTGGTGTTCAGTCTTACGGTTTCTTTGTGGAAATTGAGGTGCGGCCACCGGAGAGTGAGATTCTGCGTGTTGAAGGATTGGTGCACGTTTCTTCCCTGAAGGATGATTGGTACGAATATCGATCGCGCCAACAAACTCTCGTCGGCCGCAAAAACCGCAATCAGTACCGTTTGGGCGATCGGGTAGAAGTTCAAGTCAAGAGTGTTGACTACTATCGCCAGCAAATTGATTTAGTTGCTGTCGGTGGCGGTAGTCAAGCTTTTGATGATGATGAATAGTCATTAGTCATTAGTCATTAGTCATTAGTTATTAGTCATTAGTCATTAGTCATTAGTCATTAGACATCTCCCATAATTATTGTGGAACAGGCATCCTGCCTGTTCTTGATAAGCTTTTTAGGAGATGTCTACTGTATCAGGTGGGATAGTTGGCAGCCCTAGGTTTCGCCTTGCCATTATGCCAATAATCTGTCTGCTGGCTGGCTAGGGCTTGTGGCTAATTGTAAATAAAATTAAGCCCAAAAACATTAATATTGAGTCGGCAATGTTGGTGTAATTCGATCGCGCTATAATTAGTGAGCTTATTGCTGGATCGTTGCCCATGACTAATTTTGTTTCAGTCCCCGCTAAGCCTCTAATCCTAGGAGTTACTGGTGCATCGGGACTGATTTACGCGGTGCGAACTCTCAAATATCTCTTGGAAGCCGATCGCGCTGTGGAACTTGTAGCATCTAAATCTACTTACATGGTTTGGCAAAGCGAACAGAACATCCGAATGCCCGCAGAACCAACGCTTCAAGAGGAATTCTGGCGGGAAAAAGCAGGAGTCCCGACAATGGGCAAACTCCGCTGTCATCCCTGGCAAGATGTCGGTGCTAATATTGCTAGTGGCTCCTTTCGCACTCAAGGGATGATAATTATTCCCTGTAGCATGAGTACATTAGGGAAATTGGCTGCTGGCTTGAGTTCGGATTTGCTCGAAAGAGCGGCCGATGTTCAACTCAAGGAAGGGCGAAAATTGGTACTCGTACCCAGGGAAACGCCTTTTAGTTTGATTCACCTGCGGAATTTGACTACTTTGGCGGAAGCTGGAGCTAGAATTGTGCCAGCGATTCCTGCTTGGTATCACAATCCGCAAACTATTGAGGATTTGGTAGACTTTGTGGTGGCTCGTACTTTAGACCAGTTGGGTATTGACTGTGTTCCTCTAAAACGCTGGAAGGAAGATTAAAGAAGTCAGTAGTCAGTAGTCAGTAGTCAGTAGTCAGTAGTCAGTAGTCAGTAGTCAGTAGTCAGTAGTCATTAGTCAGTAGTCAGTAGTCATTAGTCAGTAGTCATTAGTCAGTAGTCATTAGTCAGTAGTCATTAGTCAGTAGTCATTAGTCATTAGTCAGTAGTCAGTAGTCAGTAGTTATTAGTCAGTAGTCAGTAGTCAGTAGTCAGTAGTCATTAGTCAGTAGTCAGTAGTCATTAGTCAGCAGTCATTAGTCAGCAGTCATTAGTCAGCAGTCATTAGTCAGCAGTCATTAGACATCTATAACAAAGAATCTCAAGCTTTTTCAGAAATGTAGGGGTGAAGCAAGTCGGCGACA
>JAHRFD010000061.1 GCA_020882975.1 Microcoleus sp. EPA2
CTTCAAGTCGGGATAGGGCATTGCCACGACTCTAAATGTACGCAGAGAGAAGGTAAGACCACTTGTGGCACATCTCGATGAAGCGTAAAGAATCCCCGCGCGTTTACGCCGGGGAGTATGTCAAAATCTTTGACTAACCTGACTGTACTCAACCTTGACGCCAATAAAATCAGAGACATCAAACCCTTGCAATCTTTGACTAAATTGAATAGGCTCAATCTCAGCGGAAATCCGATCGCCCCCAAAACTTGTCCTCTCAAGCCAGAGTCTATCTGTAACTGGGAACCATAATTTACTAGAGGGAGGTACGGAGGCTGTGTTGTCGCTCAAGTACGATCGCCAATTCTATCCTCACATCGGCTTCAGTCAGGGGTAAATTGTCGGGAAGGTCGATCGTAAGAAGCAAGACTGATTCTACTTGTTGATGTTAATTTATTATCAGCTATTACCAGCGATCGATCGTACCTAATATTAGATGCCTTTATTCAGACCTGATGTAAGTACCTAAAAATTCCAGTTGATTCATCATTTATTCAGCAGACTTGCTACCAATCAAATTCAACAAACCGCGCAACAGTTCGCCGACAGAATAACTTTGTCGGGGCGCAACAATAATTCCGGCATGACTTCTACCTACTGCGATAAAGCTCCCATGCAGCCGACAGAAATCTCGACTATTAAAAGTATAAATGACTCGACCTTGCTCTGTTGCCCATATCAATGGTTCTTCATCTATACGTCCTAAATTATTGGCATCTGAAACAGTTACTACATCAATCCCATTTTCTCGCAAGGCTTGCACGAAAGCTTTTCTGAGCGTATCTTCATCTAAATACAAACGAATCTGGCTCATTAAATTCTCCCAGCCCTGCGATCGGCTTCCAATCGCTCGTACTCAGCTAATTCGGCAGCTAAATCAGCCTCAATTTCCTTGCGGTTAGCGTGATAGTAAGATAGCGCTGCATAAATTTGTGCTAAATTTAAATAGGAAATTTCTTCAAGTATTGCTTCTGGGCTCATCCCTTGTTGATGCCAAACGGCAATTTGAGCGATAGAAATTCTAGTTCCCGCAATGCGGGGACGCCCTCCACAGGTTTCAGGCGTACTGACAACCAGCGTGCCGATGTCGATCGCAGTTGCTGACATACTTACCTCTTAGGAAAAACTCAAATCTAGCACAAACAGGACTTACGCATAGGTGTTTTGAACTCATCGGAAAAGAGAATCTGGATTTGGGGCATCTCGTCAGTCATCAGTCCCATCCCACAGTTCGGAAATAGGATGCACTTTGCCTTCTTTAATTTGCTGGAGGGAAGTGCGGAGGCTGGCTAGGACGAGTTCGGCGGGTTCGTCATCGATATCTGCGGGCGGGGTGACGATATGGCGATCGATTAATAGTTGGTAGAAGTCGTCCACAGACATTACAGCAAGTTGAGCGGCTTTATCTAGACTGAGGTTGTGCTGCTGATAAAGTACGATCGCCAATTCTATCCTCACATCGGCTTCAGTCACGGGCAGATTGTCGGGAAGGTCGATCGTAAGAAGCATGATTTAAGGTACTTTTTAATTTCAGAGATTTGATATACTACCCGCCGTAGATTGGTTGACAATTTGTGCAGGAAGTCGGTGCGAGTATCTGTTATTTTATTGTGTTGCTTAGCTATCCGAATCACTGAGTTCAACCTTGGCGGAAATCCGATCGCTCCCAAAACTTGCCCGATCGAGCTAGAGTCTATCTGTAAGTGGGAACCACCAGCTCAACCAGAAAACTTTACAGCCAGGTCAGATACGGCAATGGTGGGGGTCGTGGAGGGCGACTATTTGACCGAATTTCTGTTGGGCGATCGCCCAAATTTCTGGTACCGATCGGATGGAAGTATAATCGATCGGGCGGCTGAGGTTAGCGCGATCGCGATCGGTCATGGGAGATGCTGTGCTGTTCATAGTTATTTTTGTGATTTTTGTGACATTAAATTCTTTTCTCTAAATTTAGTATGAAATGTATCCTAACTGTATGTGCTTGGGTAGGGACAGTTAACCAATCTGTCTCTACCTTTTAATTTTTATTGCCAGTTAATAAGTTAATTTTAATTGGTATATTTTGAATTTATTTATTTTAAATGAGCTTCAGTATGTCCCCTAATTATGAATTAATGTTTTTATAAAATTAGCGATTGTGGTGTTTGATTTTTAGTGGTTTTTGCGGAAATATGAAAATGTATATCTACGATGATGTAAGTATAAACATTATGAGATTTTTGCCCTTGGTGCTATTATAAATAACTATAGGTAAACTTTCAATAATTTGCCATAATAAAAATACACTTTGTTACCGCCGATCGATCGCCCTGAAACATCAAGCAATGAAATATTCTGCATCCACTCCCAGAAGCCACAGCACAACCTCTCGCTTTGACGGTTTATCTTTAGACGATCGCAATCCCGAATTCATTAAACTGATGTTGCCGATCTGGGAGTGGCTATACCGCTACTATTTTCGCGTAGAAAGCGACGGCTGGCAATACGTCCCAGCGAGCGGAAAAATGCTGGTTGTGGGTTCTCACAACGGCGGAATTGTGGCACCCGATATGTTTATGTTCCTATACGAATGGTTCCACAGGTACGGCACCGAAAGGTTAGCCTATGGATTAATGCACCCGACGGTTTGGAAAGTTTCTCCTGAGCTTGCTAGCATGGCAGTGCAGTGTGGTGCGATCAAGGCCCATCCCAAAATGGCGATCGCAGCTTTGCGCAAAAATATTCCAGTGCTCGTCTATCCAGGCGGCGCAGAAGATACTTTCCGTCCCTATCATTTGCGCGATAAAATTTACTTTGCTGGACGCAAAGGATTTATTAAATTAGCCCTGCGAGAAACAGTTCCCATTGTACCAATTATCTCCCACGGTGCCCACGATACTTTGATGGTGCTGGGAGATTTTTATCAGGAAGTAAAGCAATTGCATGAATGGGGGATGCCGTGGTTATTTGGCATCGATCCGGTGGTGTTTCCGGTGTATTTAGGATTGCCTTGGGGATTGAGTTTTGGGCCTTTGCCCCATCTACCTTTGCCCGTACAAATTCGGACTCGCGTGTGCAAACCCATCGTCTTTGAGAGGTATGGTGCGGATGCTGCGGGCGATCGCGATTATGTTGATGCTTGTTTCGATTTAGTTACAATGCAAATGCAACAGGAATTAGACCGTTTAATTGCCAATTAAAAATTGCCAGCTATAGGATTCTATGTCAAAAGGAAGGAAAGCCATCGGACATTGGTAACAAATAACCACTCACCAATCACCAAAATTACACCTCCGAAGCCCGCAATTGTCCGCAGGCTGCATCCGCCTCCAATCCGCGAGAATACCGCACGCTAACAGCAATTTTCTTCTCCTTCAAAGCAGCCACAAAACCATTAACTCGATTGGGAGTAGGGCGCTGATATTCTGCTTCCTGAATCGGATTGTAAGGAATTAAATTGACGTGACACTGAAAACCGCGCAAATGAGTTGCTAACTCCGCTGCGTGCTCCGGTAAATCATTTACACCTGCTAACAAGACATATTCAAAACTCAACCGGCGCCCCGTAGATTGCACATATTCGCGACATTCTGCTACTAATTCATCCAAAGGATAAGGACGGGCGCTAGGAATTAACTCTTCGCGCAATCTTTGATTGGAAGCGTGGAGACTAACGGCGAGGGTAACTTGTAAATGATGTTCCGCTAATTGGCGGATGCGATTGCGAATTCCGACGGTGGAAATGGTGATGTTGCGTTGTCCAATTCCCACATCTTGATTCAAACATTTGACAGCAGCTACAACGTTCTCTGCATTCAGCAATGGTTCTCCCATCCCCATAAATACGATGTGGCTGACTCTACGCCCGAAATCTTGCTGAACAGTTAATACTTGATCGACGATTTCGTGTTTTTCTAAATTGCGCTTAAAACCGCCCTTTCCTGTAGCGCAAAAATCGCAGCCCATGGCGCAGCCCACTTGTGCAGACACGCACACTGTCAGTCGTTTTTCGGTGGGAATCCCTACGGTTTCAATGATTTGACCGTCGGCTAATTTTAGGAGATACTTAACGGTGGAGTCTGGTGCAACCGATCGATAGTGAATAGTCGATCGCCCGATCGGAATTTTCGCCACAGTCTCGCGCCACTGTTTCGAGAATACAGAAATCTCAGAAAGCGATCGAGCCCCTTTTTCATAAATCCACTGGTACAACTGCGAACCGCGATAAGCAGGTTGGCCCTGTTGCTGCACCCACTCCGTTAACTCAGCCAAACTCGCCCCCAACAAGGGCGGAATTTTACCAGAATTAACACCAGAAGCAGCCGTCTTGGTAGACTGATTTGCACCCTTGGAATTACCAGAAGAGTACACCTGAGAAACGGAAGTAGGAGGCATAGGTCATCACAAAATTTAAAGCCACCCTCTATCTTAAAACTTCTTGACCAAAGCTGCCGTCTCTTGGGGGCGAAGTTGGCTAGAACCCACTTCATAAATATTTTCTGCCAATTAATTAGAAATTTACCTCAACTTCCCCTTTTATATAAAATTCTCTCTTCATCGTCCTGTATTAAACTCTCTCTTCTCGAACTTCGCGTCAAGAGCGCCTTCGCGGTTAAATCATTCCGATACAACCGGAATTGATATCATCAATATTTTCTGCCAATTACTGTCAACAAAAAAAAGATGCTGCCTCTCAATCGAGGGCAGCTACTTCTGTAAAGCATTTTATTGTCTCTCAAAACTGCTGGATTAACCTTCAGTATTTCCCGATTTATTCGGTAGTTGCAAGTCATCAGGATCGACATAGTGACAAACCGCTTTGTCTATGCAAATCAATGCCCAACCAGACTTATCAATACTCATCAGCTTGTAGGATGCTGGCTGAATAAAGAAACCTTTGTGATTGCGAGTCGCTGGCTTGATATTAACGTGGTTCTCAGTGCTCATAGTCTTCAAACTCCTGGTACTGTATTGTTAACTAAGTCTGTACTCCGCTGGGCGGATTTCTGAATCGTGTGGCGCCCCCACACCAATCGCAAGCGATTTGGTTTGGGTTTCAGAGTCCTGTCAAGGATATCTAGAACTTCCTTCAAGGTACTCCAATTGTTTCCCTCTACAGCATTTTAAAGTGAGGAATGCGTCCAGCCCCACTGTTCGTATTAGCTAAGTTTTCAAATACTAGCACTGCATTCCTGAGATTTCCATAAAGTTATTTATTGATTTATTACGACATCGTAATAAATCCCCAAGCCGATTTCTGCGATCCCCGCGCAAAAATCGACTGGTTTCTGTGGTTAAGGCTCAAAAAGCCATTGCTGAACGCGGGTGAGACTCTTCCAGTCTGGTTTTCTGCTTAACCCATCTTCAAAATTCTTTTTAACTTCTTCTAGCAACTCGTCGGATGCCATCAAGAGTTGCTGAGTTATTTCTACATGAGGCCGCACTCCTTTTTCTTTCAGGTCGAGGATGGCGACTGCTAGGTTGATCCGGGCTTGGGGGTCGTGAGGGTTCAATTTAACGGCGGTTTTCGCTGCTTTTTGGGCTGATGATGGTTTATCTTCCAATAGGTATAGCCATGCGAGACTAGCCCAAGCATTGCCGTTTTTAGGCGCTTTCAGACACACTTCTTTGAACAGGGGAATCAAGTCTTTTGGGGCTTCTCCTGCTTGGTAGCGATCGAAACCATCTTTAAACAATTCTTCAGGAGTCATGGGAGTTGAGATTGGGAATTTGGGATTGAAAAGGGCATTGGGCAATTAATGATTTTTTGCCCAATGTTCAAGTTTATGTAGAAAAAGAACTACCACAGCCACAAGTTTGGGTAGCGTTGGGGTTGGTAAACTGAAAGCCGCCACCGATCATGGCATCGCTGAAGTCGAGGACTAAACCGTAGAGATAGAGAATGCTTTTGCGATCGCACACTACCTGAAAGCCTTCGTAATCGAACACTTCATCGTCGGATTGGACGGTGCTAGGATCTGCGAAATCCATCACATAAGACATACCAGAACAGCCACCCTGGCGCACTCCTACGCGCAAACAGAGGTCTTTGCCTTGTTTTTCTCTCAGGCTCAATACTTGACGGACTGCGGAGTCAGTCATTTGAATGCCCCGCTTTTGGGAAATGGCTTGAGTCATAATTTTCTGAACTCCTGATACTATTTGATCCTAAGAGTTTCATCTTAATTCATCCATTGTACAGGTGTTGTCCCCCCCTTTCCCCCTAGGGTTTATGATTGAAAGGCAGCGGTTGACCCTTAGTGGGGCACCGCAACCATGCTTCACCCAACGGGCTTACTCTAATGGCAGCGCTGAATCGCTCTACTCTTCGTCGGCTACAAAACCTACCTCAAATTCCCAGCGTGTGGGAGGGCGATCGCCGACCCTTGTCTAATGCTGACTCACACATGATCGTAGACGACGATGACTTCCTAGAGGGTGGTGGCGAGTGCATTCTCTGGGTGGATGGCTCTGAAGGGGTTGTCAGGGCTATGGATATGGTGGGCCCGGATGCTGGCCCAGAGGCGATCGTCCGGGCACTGCTGCGAGCGATGGAACATCCCCAAAGTCCCTCTCCCGCAGTCCGCCCTCAAAAAATAGTTGTCAAAAACCGAGAAATTCAATTTTATCTGCGGGGGGTACTTCAAGATTTAGGTATTGCGATCGACTATGTACCGGAATTACCCCTCATAGACGAAATATTTCGGGGAATGGAAGAGGTTGCCGTCAACAGACCTCCTGAATTGCCTCCTCAGTATGCTGATGTTCTCATGGAAAAAGCTGCTCAAATTTGGCATGATGCTCCATGGCAGACTTTGAGAGAACATCAGATTATATCTATTGAAGTCAATCAATGGGATGTCGCCAGCCTTTACGTGTCTGTATTGGGTCAGGGCAGAATGGATTATGGAGTTTTGCTCTATCGCTCCCTAGAATCGTTGAAGCGGTTTCGAGAGCGAGTCGTTAATGATGATTCTTTTGAAGATTTGGAACAGGCTTTTTTAGGGCAAGATTGTTTGTTTCTCACTTTTGAAAGTGCCATGGAACTTGATGAAGATGAGGAAGAAATTGATTTAGCCGATTTACCTCCATCGGAAATTGAACCGAATTTTGGCAACCTCCATCCTTTAGAAGGTTTGCGATCGATTCTTTATGAAGAAGAAGCCCTGACAATGTTAGTTGCTCTCGAAGCATTTCACCGCTTTTTCCGCAATAGTCGGCGCAAACTGGCAGCAGAAACATTTCCCAATCTCAGCAGCCGTTACCGCATTCCCGTTCCCCTTACTGACGGGGAAACTCAGCAGGTATCGGTGAAAGTTTCCACGATGCCGGAGGTATCCGACGAATTGTGGCAGATGCTGGAAGATGATGATGACGATGATGAATTTGAAATGCCTCCACTGCGGGACGATTTAGTACCGCCTAATTCATTTTTGAGTCTCGGTGTCGTACCTTGGGCAACAGTAGATTTTTTGCGTGGCAATGCCCAGTTTTATCAAGGTGCAGAAGTTGATATTAATCCCAGTGGAGATGGTTTGCCGGTGGTGATGATTCAAACTTCCCATCCGAAGGCAAAAACCATGATTCAGGATTTGAAGGAAGCAGAAGGAGTCAAGGCAATTTGCTTTAATCCGGGGGAAGATCCTTTTCAAGATGAGCAATATGATTTGGGTATTCTGCAAGCTAAAAATGGCGATTTGTATTTGTTTGGAGAGTTTAATGAAGACGATCCGGTGCATCAAGCAGCGCGGCAAAAATGGGAGCGTCGCTGTCAATCAACTCAAGGTTGGTGTGGTTTGGTGATTGCTAAAGGGTTGATGGGTGCTTCTCGCGGCCAACCTCAACTTAAAGATATGATCGCTTTGTTTGAAGTGCGCTGGGTGTCTGCTAAAGATTTAGGCATTGGACCACTGCAATTGATGCCGACCTTTTGATGTTACTTGGCGGTTGACGGTTGACTGTTGACAGTTAACTGTCTTTCCTCAAGTTTCTGATATTCTTAAATTTGTTACAATTTGTAAAAATAGTGTAAAGGATAGGGAAAATGCGGGTTGCGATCGCAGGTGCAGGACTGGCTGGAATGACAACAGCAGTCGATTTAGTGGATGCAGGCCACCAAGTAGAAATTTTTGAATCCCGCCCCTTTGTCGGTGGCAAAGTTGGCAGTTGGGTAGATCCCGATGGCAATCACGTTGAAATGGGTTTACACGTCTTCTTCGGCTGCTATTATAACTTATTTGCTCTCATGAAAAAAGTGGGAGCTTTTGACGATTTGCTTCTGAAAGAACACGTCCACACTTTTATCAATCGAGGTGGCGAAACAGGTAGTTTAGATTTTCGTTTCCCGGTAGGTGCTCCTTTCCACGGATTGAAGGCATTTTTCACTACATCTCAGCTATCGGTACAGGATAAAATCCAAAATTCCCTCGCCCTGGGAACTAGCCCCATCGTCCGAGGTTTGATCGACTTTGATGGGGCGATGAAAACTATCCGCGATTTGGATAAAATCAGTTTTGCTGACTGGTTTCGCAGCCACGGTGGCAACCAAAATTCCCTCAAAAGAATGTGGAATCCGATCGCCTATGCCCTGGGTTTTATTGACACGGAAAATATTTCAGCCCGGTGTATGTTGACAATTTTTCAATTCTTTGCTACCAAAACAGAAGCCTCGGTGATGCGAATGTTGGCTGGTTCTCCTAGCGAATATTTGCACAAACCAATTGTGGAATATTTGGAAAGCAAAGGTACAAAAATTTACACGCGGCGCAGAGTGCGAGAAATTCAGTTTCAAGAAGGTGCAGAAACTCGTGTCACTGGCTTAGCTGTAGCTAGTGGGGAAACTGAAGAAATTATTACTGCCGATGCCTATGTTTTTGCATTGGATGTGCCGGGAATTCAAAAAATATTGCCCCCAGCTTGGCGGAAATGGTCGGAATTTGATAATATTTACCAATTGGATGCTGTGCCCGTTGCTACAGTGCAATTGCGGTTTGACGGTTGGGTAACGGAATTGGAAGATGAAGCCAAACGCAAACAGTTGAGCCACGCTGTGGGAATTGATAATTTGCTATATTCAGCAGATGCAGATTTTTCTTGTTTTGCTGATTTGGCGCTGACGAGTCCCAAGGATTATTATAAAGAAGGAGAAGGTTCTCTGTTGCAGTTGGTGTTGACTCCTGGAGATCCGTTTATTAAACAAAGCAATGAGGCGATCGCCCAACACGTACTCAAGCAAGTTCAGGATTTATTCCCATCAGCACGGGAATTAAACATGACTTGGTATAGTGTAGTGAAGCTGGCTCAATCTTTGTATCGGGAAGCACCGGGAATGGATGTTTATCGGCCGGCTCAAAAAACGCCGATCGGCAATTTCTTTCTAGCAGGAAGTTACACTCAGCAAGATTATATTGATAGCATGGAAGGAGCAACACTTTCTGGCCATCAAGCGGCTAAGGCAATTCTGGAAGCTTACAGTCATTAGTCCTTAGTCCTTTTAATTAAACGTCCTATACAGATGGCCCAAAACCTTACTGTATCAATAGCCTTCCTGAATTTCCCCCATCCCCCCCCTTGGGCGGGGCTAGGGGGCTGAATTCTTCCTTCTTACTTCTTGCTTCTTATATCAATTCCGGTTATATCGGAATGATTTAACCGCGAAGGCGCTCATGACGCGAAGGAAGAGAAGAGAGAGTTTAATACAGGACGATGAAGAGAAGATTTTATATGATATCGTTGACCGTTGCACCGGAATGATTTAACCACAGAGAACACAGAGAACACAGAGAGAAATGAATACAGGACGATGAAGAGAGGAATTGATATTCCTTCCCCCCTTGGGGGGGCAGGGGGGTGAATTCTTGCTTCTTCCTTCTTGCTTCTTCCTTCTTCCTTCTTCCTTCTTCCTTATACTTATGAGTTATTTTGCTAATTTGCTGGGTATTGGGCTAAGTGTATGTTTGCTGGGATGTTCGCCGACAATGCCTGTAGCGAATTCTGAGGTTACTGGTACTTTGGCATTGCAGCCTACAGTGACAGCTTCCCAAGGTCAAATTTTACCTGTGTCTGCTAGAGCTAGGATAGCCGATCGCTCGATCGAACTTGAAGTCGCTAGCACCCCCGAACAACAGGCTATGGGTTTAATGTATAGAACTTTTCTACCTGATGACAGAGGGATGTTGTTTGAGTTCAAACCTGCGCGATGGGTGAATTTTTGGATGAAAAATTGTGAAATTTCTCTGGATATGATTTTTATGCGGGATGGAGTGGTGACAGCCATCCAACCTGCGGCACCTCCTTGTACTGCCGATCCTTGTCCCACCTATGGTCCAGATACGATGGTCGATCGAGTCATCGAACTCCGTAGCGGGCGGGCTGCTGAACTTGGCCTCAAAGTTGGCGATCGAATTGCGATCGAGTTTATTTAACCGAATTAAGTCATTTTAGGTTGATTTTCCCGGAAAATTGGTCGAGGGACATAGCCCATTATTTTGATAAATATTTAGAAACTTTACAAAACTTGATTAAATCTGTTAAATTATTAATAATTAAGTTGGTACAAGTACCAAAAGATTTGCTACGATGTCGATCTTAGTAAGTCCAGTCCTGAGCTTGTTTGGCTGAGCAGCAGATTTTTAGTCCGCCGTTACAAGAACAAGTCAGTGACCCCCTGGTGATTCTGAGAGACGATATGGGCTGCGATCGATTTAGCGATCTGGCACTCTGGAGAAATTCTCTGGAACTTCCTTAGAGAAAACTTAATCTACTAAATCTATCCGAAGCTTGATGCTACGATGCTGGTTGCGTCCACGACTGCTTGAGATAGCAGGTTGTGGTTGGATCGCAAAATCTAACCTAGATTAATCAAGTAGATTTGCGGATTCTGCATTTTGGCAGATGAAGTTAAACTCTGAACCTGGTTTAGTAGTGTTTAGTAGGTAGCAGAATTGATTTAAATTCGCGCTGCAAAGATGCAGAGGTATTCAGTTTAGGTTCGATCGCACATCCCTCGAACCCCCAGCGACAAAAATCGAAAACCTTTCACTTTTGGGGAAAGGTTGGCTTTAGAGTCGCACTCACGAACCAAATTTCCATTTTTAACTGCAAATACTGTTTTAACAGATATCCACAGTTTCAAGACAGATTTAAAACTGGCTTATTACTCATCAAAAACATCAGGTTCGCATCAGAAAATGGTGTCCTACACTTGGAGGAAAAATTAATGACACCCGCTACTTATACTCGTTTAATTCGATTTTTACAAGAAGATTTGGCGATTTCTCGCGCGTCAATTGATGTCGCTGAACGTGTGGGCGGTAACGAACAACGCCAACGCGATCGCGACCCGAATTCCCTGCCGATGGTATTGTGGCAGTACGGTTTGGTGACGCTAGAACAGTTAGATAAAATCTTTGATTGGTTGGCCCAAGCATATTAAAAGGATTTTAGATTTTATATTTTAGATAAAATCTAAAATCCTTTAACAAGTTGGATTAAGATTCAGCTAAAATTTTCGCAGCGGCGGCAACGCCCGCACCAGGAACAAAGCCTTCGTAACCCATTTCTCGCAACACCACTTCTAAAGAGGAAATAGCTGCTAGAATATCGCGATCGCACACAAAGCCTAAATGACCGATGCGGAAGATTTTGCCCTTCAAATGGTCTTGTCCGTCGGCCAGGGAAATGTCAAATCTCTTTCTCATCAACGTCCGCACCTTTTGTGCATCTACTTCGGCGGGCGGCATCACGGAAGTAATCGCAGGGCTGGCGCAATCATCAGCAGCAAATAAGGGCAAACCTAAAGCTTGTACAGCAGCGCGAGTAGTAGTCATCAAGCGTTTGTGCCGCGCGAAGACATTTTCTAGTCCTTCAGTTGTCATCATCTGCAAAGTTACTTGCAGCCCAAAAAACATATTGACCGGTGGAGTAAAAGGAGTCGTATTTTTGGCAGCTTCTTTGCGATATTTGCCTAAATCCAAGTAATAGCGGGGCAATTTCGCAGTTTTGTAAGCTTCCCAAGCTTTGGGGCCAACGGCGACAAAACCCAAACCAGGGGGAATCATGTAAGCTTTCTGAGAACCGGAAGCAATCACATCAATTCCCCAAGCATCCATCGGCACATTTGCAGCACCTAAACTGGTTACAGCATCGACCATAATTAAAGCTTCACCGTGGGCTTTAACGTGGCGGTTGATGGTTTCGAGGTCGTTGAGGACACCGGTGGAGGTTTCGGAGTGAGTGATGATGACGGCTTTGATTTGCTTTTCTGTGTCTGCTTCGAGTTTTTCGCGGAAGTTTTCGGGGTCTAAAGGTTGGCCCCATTCGGCTTTGACGATTTCGACGTTTAAACCGTAAGCTTCGGCAACTTCGGCCCAACGTTCACCAAATTTACCATTGGTACCGACTAAAACGCGATCGCCCGCACTCAAGAAATTAATAATCCCAGCTTCCATCGCGCCTGTACCGGAAACGGTTAAACTCAGGACGTCACTCTTGGTTTGGTGCAACCATTTCAGGTTTTCGGTACATTCTGCAAAAATCCCATCAAACTCCTTGCTGCGGTGGCCCATGGGGTGTTTTGCCATCGCCAGCAAAGCCGCTTCGGGTACCGGCGTGGGGCCGGGAATCATCAGCATTGATTTGTTATCCATGATGTTGTCCTAACTATTTCTGTGGGAGTTAACAGAATAGATCAAAAAGCTGTGTTGCGGAATCGTCTCTCTAAGTTTTTTAAGTTTTAAGTTTTAATTTCCCTAGGATTTGTCTCATTCAGCGACCAGCGGTATTCTACTGGTAATTTGGAGCGATCGCAACTTTGTTCTAATTGCTTCTGAAGGGCAAGGGCTTTCCGCAAAGTAACGATCAGTTGTTGAACTTGTTGTTGCTGTGGTGATTGCGGACTGACAGCCAACATTGTTTTACGTTCCAACAATTGAAGTAGCAATTCGTAGTGAACGTGTGACGGAAGGGGAATTGGTTCCATTAAAGACGACATACCTCAGTGAACCGACACCTCATGGGAATTGCCATGAGGTATGAGAATTGAATTATAAATACTTGATTTCCCATAATTCTTCTAACTTAACTATTATCAGAATTTAGGGATATTGTCAAGGAATCTGGCGTTTGATATTGTTGTTAATTATTTTGGATTTATTTAAGCGCTCCAGACCGCTCCAGAGCGCAGAGTAGGAGAAGAGAGAGATGAAGGATTCTGATGCCACCTCTCACTAGGATTTTTGGTTATTTTAAGTTGTCGCTAATGAATAGTAGCGATCTCGGCGACAAGGGAGGCTAAGGCTGAGCCTGGGTCTGGCTGTTTGACTAGGGATTCGCCAATCAGGACAGCGCCGGCCCCGGCCTTGGCGACTTGAGCGAGGTCGTCGGGGGTGTGGATGCCTGATTCGCTGACGATGAGGATGTCTTTGGCTTGAATTTCGGTTTGGCGCGAGGCTAATAGTTGGCTGGTGGTTTCTAGGCTGACGGAAAAGTCTGCTAGGTTGCGGTTGTTGATGCCGATTAGGTTGACGCCTTCTAGGGTTAATACGCGATCGAGTTCTTCTTGAGTGTGAACTTCTATCAAGGCTGTCATGCCTAATGTCTTGACAATTTTTACAAAGTATTGTAGGTCTTTATCTGATAGAATAGCTGCGATTAAAAGTACGGCATCGGCACCATGAATGCGGGCGAGATAGATTTGGTAGGGATAGATGATGAACTCTTTGCAAAGTAGTGGTAAATCGACGGCGGAACGGATTTTGCTGAGGTTTTCAAAGCTGCCTTGAAAGAATTTTTCGTCGGTGAGTACGGAGATGCAGGTGGCGCCGTTTTGTTGGTAGGATTGGGCGATCGCCACTGGATCGAAATTTTCGCGAATTACGCCTTTGCTGGGAGAAGCTTTTTTGACTTCGGCGATGATGGCTGGTTTGGTTTTGCCATGTTTGAGGGCGGCGAGAAAGTCGCGGGTTTTTGGTGCAAAGGGGAGTTTTTTGTGAAGATCTGCTAAGGGGGTGCGATCGCGCTTTTGGGCTACTTCTGCTTCTTTTTGCCAGACGATTTCTTCGAGGATGTGCTGGGGTTCGGCGTCGGGTACGGCGATTTTGTAGCTGAGGTAGAGTACGGAAACGGAGGTGCTGGGGGGACGGCGGCGGATTTGAAGCATAGTAGGGGGGATTAAGGGCGATCGCACAAGTTTCAATCTATTATATAATGTGGTGCTAATTTGTAGGGTGCGTCGCTATGAGATATTCGATGGAACTTGCAGATTGTAGAGGGCGACGCACCTTACCATAAAAGTGAGGCAATACTTCAATGGATACCAGATTGAGATACCAAGAAATTATAAAAAAACATTCGGCTAGCGGAAAACTCTGAGTCTTTAGACCTGAGATGCAAGCGGCACGGGCGGTTTCAACCGCCTTGAATCTTTCTTAATTCGTAACATTTAAAAGCAGAGAAAGACGTTAAGATGTAAGCAAGGAGGTGA
>JAHRFD010000062.1 GCA_020882975.1 Microcoleus sp. EPA2
TGTTGTAAGGTCGTTGTCATGGTTTTATGATTGCTGTATTTGGTTGTCAATGTTCGGATGATGTCTCTATTATTACGGCTATCACTAAGATTTGTAAAGGGGTGTAACGACAGTTAAACTGATGACGATTATAAGCTGGGCTTATGTAAGGGATTGGTTGCTGTGTCTCATGTAGTCTAGGTGGATGGGAATGCAAAGGTATGGTGATTATGCTGGCTTCAACTCCAACTGATATCGGTACAAAGCGACAGGACACTCCCTAGCGGTAAAATAATCCGGGTCTTGTGGCGACAAATAAATCGCTGTAACCTGATCGGCTTCAATTCTGTTATTTGCAGAGTCGTCGCCCCCAACAAATCGATAAGCCGTAGTTGTTTCCACTTCATTTAAATAAATATCCGACTCTCCCCGAAATACCTGCTGAGAAATCTCTGTAGACACAAATCGATCGGGATTTGGTGTCTCAGTTCCCCGACCGGTCACAATTGAAATGAGCTGCTTTTCCCCTTTCAAAACAGTAATTTGGCGGTTGGGATTGGTCGGATCGACTTTCACCGAAAGTACAGCGCCATCGCCCAAATAAGCCTTAGCGATATTGAAACCGTTGAAAGTGCGATCGGCTACAATTTTATGAGTTCGCTTATTTTGTTTATTTAAAATCAAACCCAAATTTTGTTCTGGTTCAAACCGTACTTTAAATAATACTGGCTGCTGCAAATAGCGCCGATTTCCCTCAAACCCAGGACTGACAATATTTGGGGCTAAAGGGGCTGCTAAATCCACCAAAGTGCTCGCAACATTCCAATTACCAGTCATCCAGTCTGGATAAACCAAATCGCCTCTAGCTACAGCCACAGTTGGCTTACTGTCCCAATTAGGAAAACTCGATAGGCGATCGGCCAAAACCCCCGCACTCGCATCACCACCCCACAGCAGTACCACCAAAACCAGACAAAAACCCCAAATTACTTTCATACCACAGGACATTCAAATAACTAACATTCTCAGGAATTATAAGTGATACCAAATCCGATTGAATCGGAATGATTAAACCGCGAAGGCGCAAAGGACGCGAAGGAATAGAAAGAAGAAGATGCACTTCTTCCTTCGCACTTTATTCTGTAAAACAGGTTTAAATTGACTCAACAGGTGCAGGTTCCCAAACCTCACCGTATTTATCCTTCAATTCATGCCAATTTTCCACCTGTCCCGGTTCATATTCGCCCGGTTTTCCCCACTGCAAAAATGCGCTCAGAGCCGGATCGTTTTTTTCATCTAAAAAACGAATGGCATAGGTAGTGAAATTGCCTCTTTTTGCCTCACCAGTCTCGAATTTTACCTGTTTAATTTTATCCATATTCAGGTGAAATTCAAATATTTCGGCGTGCATATTTGCATATTTACCTTTCGGCAACTCCGCATAAAACAGCTTGTGAATTGAACCTCGCACTTCCAGGACAGCAGCGCTGCTAGTTACAATTAAACGCAGCGTTCCTAATTTTTCGCAAGCTTCTAAGAATTCTTTTAGGTTAGACATAATTGGGAATGGGGAATTGGGAATGGGGAATTGGGAATGGGGAATTGGGAATGGGGAATTGGGAATGGGGAATTGGGGAATTGGGAATTGGGGAATTGGAATTAACACAAATAACCAATAACCAATAACCAATAACCAATGACCACTGACTATTGTTCATGCAGTTCGTAAGCGGCTACAATCCGCTGCACCAACGGGTGTCGCACCACATCCGCCTGAGAAAATTCGCAGAAAGCAATCCCCTCAACATTACCCAGAATTTTTTGTGCAACTGCTAATCCTGATTGTTGATTGGGGGGTAAATCCGTTTGAGTGATATCGCCTGTCACCACCATTCTCGATCGAAAACCCAGACGAGTCAACACCATTTTCATCTGAGCCGGTGTGGTATTTTGAGCTTCATCTAAAATTACGAAAGCATTACTGAGGGTGCGCCCGCGCATATAAGCTAAAGGAGCTACTTCAATCAGCCCTCTTTCCATTAAATCAGCCATTTTTTCGGGTTCGATCATTTCTTGGAGGGCATCGTAAAGCGGCCGCAAATAGGGATCGACTTTTTGCTGCAAATCTCCGGGTAAAAATCCTAGTTTTTCCCCAGCTTCTACGGCGGGTCTGGTTAAAATTAGCCGTTCGTACTGCTTGCTTAACAGGGCTTGGATGGCGAAAATAGCTGCTAGAAATGTTTTACCCGTACCGGCGGGTCCGATGCAAAATGTCAGGTCATGGGTGCGTACAGCTTGGACGTACTGTCGCTGCTTGAAGGTTTTGGCTCTGATTTCTTCGCCACGGCGGGTTTTGGCGAGAACGTCTCGCTGCAAGTCTTGTAAATCGTTTTGGCGGTTGGTATCGAGAGCGAGGCGCGCTGTCTGGATTTCCACTCCGGTAATTGTTTTACCTGCTTTCCAGAAGTCGGAGAGCGATCGCACTAATTTATGACACAATTCTACTTGATTTTTTGTGCCGGAAATCAGCAGTTCTTGGCCTCGCATGACTAGGTTTGCGCCGGTTTGCTTAGAGATAGTCTTTAGATTTTGTTCTTGATGGCCGGCAAGCGACATGGCGCTTTGAGGGCTCGGCAACTCTATGGTTAGTGTTTCAGTCATGCCAACATAAGCTCCCTCCAAATAAGCAATTAAAAGTTAACAATTACCAGTTAGATTGGTCGCATTTTGCAAACAAAAAAACGCCCGGTACTAGCTTTTACCTAGTATCTAAGGCGTGTTTTAGATTTAGCTCCCAAATGAGTTTGGTGCTTGAGGTACAAATCAAATCTCCTTTCTATCAAGTCAGGCAACTTTAGATGTTAGATTTTAGATGTGAGATTTTAGATGTGAGATTTTAGATTTTAGATCTATCTAATCCCGTTCATATTTTAGATTTTAATTTTTTGCCCGATCGCACAATCGGCCAACTAAAATCAGACGGGATTTGTAAAAAAAGTTTACAACAGACAATCTAAAATCTAAAACTATTTGGTTGCAGACTTGTTCGCCACAGAGCAGTTAATAGCCTGGAGTATTTCTGCTGGTTCTAAACGTAGGTGTATTAGTGCGGCGAGGTTGCTCTCTGGGAGCTCTGCTAGGTAAGGTCGTGGGTGGCGGTGCGGAGGTTCGGGGTCGGAAGTCTCCTCGATCGCGAGAACCGCGATCGGGGCGATCGGGCCTGGGTGCAGGCGATCGCATTTCACCTGCTTCACCATCGTATATGTCTAAGTAGACGGACTGGCCTGCCGTCTGCGCCACCGCTTCGAGGGTAGTTCTAATAGCCTGAATATTACGTCCACCCCTACCGTATACCCGTCCTTTGTCTGGATCGTCAAAAGCTAGTCTCACCCAGACCCGCGACTGACGGGGGTGGATTTCACAATCAACCCGCAAAGAGCCTGGGGACTCTAAAAAAGGGCCTATTAAAAATTTCACCAGTCCAGCGTAGTTAGGACTAGCTGACGGAGGTTGTGTTGCTGGATTCAATGTTGGCTCCGGCTCCGACTTGTTCAAATACATTGGCTTTTCTCAGGATGTCACGCACAGTGTCAGTTGGCTGAGCGCCTTGTTGCAGGCGCTTGACAATCGCTGGAACATCCAGCCTCGTTTCGTTATTTCTGGGGTTGTAAAAGCCGAGCTCTTCTAGAGGGCGGCCGTCGCGGCGGGTAGAACTGTTCATCGCTACAATCCGGTAGCTTGCCTCGCGTTTCTTCCCGTATCTCTTTAATCGCAGTTTGATCATCTTCTTGCACAATAGTCCTCCCCTAATTGTGACACAATTCACGCGCGAAATTTCACATTATGTGTGGGGGATGGGCCCTGGGAATCTGGCAACGGCCAACTGCCTAATGAGTTCTGGCATCAACCTCCTAGTAAAATATCGGTGCGATTGGCGGCCCCTAGGGCTGGTCTGCGGCCGTCAATATGGGGTGTAATTACCTTCGGTAAAGTCGATGCTGTTCCCCAACGGCCAACCAATTTTTGCAAAAACACATCTTGCTGGGCTCTCAAAGAGTCCCAATCGGTACCGCGATTAATGATTGCAAACCAAACTAAACCCCGATCGCGCGTTGGTATGGCTCCAGCCAAGGCAATCACGCTGTCCAAAGTGCCTGTTTTCACCACAGCGTAGGGGGGAATTTGACGATATTCGAGAGTCCCTGCATCGCGCCCAGACACCGGAAACAAGTCAGCAAGAGTCAACGGAGTAGTTTGAAGATAACGCCCGATCGCCTGCATCATTGCACAAGCAGCCCTAGGAGACATCTGATTTTCCACTCCCAATCCCGAACCATTAACTAATTGCAGTTCCGTCGCCGGTACACCAGCGGCCCAAGTAGCTTGCTGCTGCACAATTTTTGCCCCGCCCAAATTGTCAGCCAACATCTGAGCAATTTGATTATCGCTGTGAACGTTCATCTGCTTGAGAATTTCCACCAAAGGGAGCGATCGCCGCGTCATCAGCAACCGCCCAGAACCCACAAATTGCTGCTGAGGAACTGTGCTACCAACCACAACCACCTGCGGTCTCTTCGTACCGGGAGGCATTTTAGAATAGATTGACTGGACATCCCGCGACCAACTGCGACCATTGAGGGCCTCCCGCAACAACTCCCCCGCAGTCACAGGATCGGACTGTTGATTCATGCGAAAATTGCCAGTCACAATTAAATTGCCCGCGACGCGACGAATTCCCAGATCGTTGAGAGCATTACCAACGGCGATCGCCTCCTCCCACACAAACAGAGGGTCGCCCCCCCCGCTCACCACCAAATCCCCCTGCAACACGCCATTGCGAATCGGCCCAGTCCCCCGGAACCGGGTTTCAAACTGATAATCCGCACCCCAAGTTTCTAGGGAAGCCAGAGAAGTGGCAATTTTGGTTAGCGAAGCCCCTGGCATCAGTGTGGTTCCCTGTTGACTTACCAATGGCAACATTCCCGCCTGGACCCAAACTCCCTGATTTCCCTCAGTCAACCCCTTCCTCTTCAAATCCTTGAGAAATTCCTGCACTGCGGTGGAGGCTGGTAAATCGGGATTAGCCCCAGAGACTCCCCCGTTTGCCAAATCCATCGCGACTCCTAACCCTGGTATCCCTCCCTCCCAAGCGAGCACCGAGGCGGCATTTGCGCCCACACTGCTGACCCCAGCCATATGCAGCCACACAGATATAATTCCAGAGCTAAATAAATCCAGCATTTTCCACTCCTAAAGTCCTATTAACTATTGCATTGAGTTTGGGAATTTCCCGTCC
This sequence comes from Microcoleus sp. EPA2, assembly GCA_020882975.1. Taxonomy (GTDB): domain Bacteria; phylum Cyanobacteriota; class Cyanobacteriia; order Cyanobacteriales; family Microcoleaceae; genus Microcoleus. The sequence goes on from JAHRFD010000062.1 coordinate 5,276, forward strand.
ACCGATTTGAGATTTTAAGTTGAAGATTCGAGGATTTTAGATTGTATCAGTAGGCTCCTCCATGGCAATAGTCTCATTTGGCGATCGCCAAATGTAATTCTTTATTGATACTTCTCGACTCAGGCTCCAGACTTCCTGGTAGAATCTTGAAGGTTTCTCAAAGATTGGGCAATGGGATCGACACGCGCAAGAATTGCAATAGACGCTATGGGTGGGGATCACGCCCCCGCCGAAATTGTGGCTGGAGCGCTTAAGGCACAAACAGAATTAGGTGTAGAGATTTTGCTAGTGGGCGACCCGCAGCAAATAGAAGACTCGCTCCGACAACAAGACGCGCTGAGCCGCGTCTGTGCAGGTCAGCTTGAAATCGTTGCTTCTGAAGGAACGGTGGAAATGCACGAAGAACCTTTGAGTGCCCTCAAACGCAAGCCTAAAGCTTCGATTAACGTAGCGATGAATTTGGTGAAGCAGCAGCAAGCCGATGCTGTGGTGTCCGCTGGTCACTCCGGCGCGGCCATGGCTGCGGCTCTGCTGAGATTGGGACGACTTCCTGGGATTGACCGGCCTGCTATCGGTGCGGTGTTGCCGACAATGGTGGCTGGTCGCGCTGTACTGATTCTGGATGTCGGTGCTAACGTGGACTGTCGCCCCAAATTTTTGGAGCAGTTCGCGGCCATGGGCACCATTTACAGCCAGTACGTACTGGGTGTGGCGGAACCCAAAATCGGTCTGCTCAATATTGGTGAAGAACCTTCTAAAGGCAATGACGCAGCAGTGCGTACTCATCAATTATTGGTGGACAACCCTCATATTCCTTTTGTGGGGAATGCTGAAGGTCGTGATGTGCTCTCTGGTAACTTCGACGTGATTGTGTGTGACGGCTTTGTCGGCAACGTTTTGTTGAAGTTTGCCGAAGCTGTGGGCGAAGTTGTGGTGCAGGTGCTCAAGGAAGAATTGGTCAAAGGACTCCAACATCAAATTAACGATCCTCTGCTGCAAAAAAGTCTGCAAGGATTCAAGCAGCGGGTAGACCACGTTGAACACGGTGGCGGTTTGTTGTTGGGCGTTGCTGGAGTTTGCATTATCAGCCACGGTTCATCTCAAGCTGCTTCTATTGCTAATGCGGTGCGTTTGGCGAAGGGAGCTATTGATAACCAAGTTCTGGAGCGAATTCAATCGGAATATCGCCACAGTGCCATCGAACAAGAAGCTAGGAATTAAAGTTAGTAGGTAGATGGACATAAATCAACGTCACTAGATCCGCAGAGAGTTACAAAGCTTGTCCCTAGTCTGAGCGATTTCTTTGCTTCTAGCTGTGGACACGCAACATATATGTTTAGCTACTTACTGGAAAATTAAAAATTAAAAATGTCAAGTTAAAAATGTCAAATTAAACAAGTTTTTTGGCTGAAATAAACTGATTTCAGTGGATGCTTAATTTTTTTTAATTTGTAGTTTTTAATTTTTAATTTCTAGACCGATCGCTCATAAATGGAGAAGAATGTTGCAGCAATCAGGGTTTGGTATTGCCGTCACGGGTAGCGGTTCTTGTACACCGCAGGTTTCGCTAGATAATCACGGTTTGAGTCAGATTGTGGAAACCTCTGATGAGTGGATAGCGGCACGCACAGGAATTCGATCGCGCAGATTGGCAAATCATGGAATGTCTTTGTGCGATTTGGCCACATTCGCCTCTCAACAGGCGCTATCCATGGCACAAATTTTGCCGACAGATATAGATTTGATTATTTTGGCGACATCGAGCCCTGACGATTTGTTTGGGACTGCGGGTCAAATTCAATATCGCTTGGGTGCGACAAAGGCTGTGGCTTTTGATTTGACAGCAGCTTGTTCGGGCTTTGTGTTTGGTTTGGTGACAGCCTCTCAGTTCATTCGGACAGGGGTTTATCAAAATGTGTTGTTAATTGGGGCAGATATTTTATCTCGGTGGGTGAATTGGTCCGATCGAGGTACTTGCATTCTGTTTGGAGACGGTGCGGGTGCGGTAGTATTGCAAGCTTCAGAAATCGATCGCTTTTTGGGATTTGAAATTCGCAGCGATGGCACTCAAAATTCCTCTCTCAACCTGGCTTACAAAGCACAGTCCCAAGAATTAATTGATGGTGTGAATATCGGACAAGGTACATTTCAACCCATCACCATGAATGGTCAAGAAATCTATCGGTTTGCGGTGAAAAAAGTCCCGGAAGTAATCGAAAAAGCGATGTTTCGGGCAAATATTAGCGCCACAGAAATTGACTGGCTGCTGTTACACCAAGCGAATCAGCGAATTCTGGATGCAGTGGCCCAAAGGCTACATATTCCGCCGGAAAAAGTCATTAGTAATTTGGCAAATTACGGCAATACATCCGCAGCTTCAATTCCTTTGGCTCTGGATGAAGCCGTGCGTCAGGGTAAAGTGAAAGCGGGAGATACTATTGCTGCGGCTGGTTTCGGTGCAGGTTTGAGTTGGGGGGCGGTGATTTTTCAATGGGGAAGTTGAAGGTTTGCCAGCCAATTGTAAATTAATCCTGGTGACGATCGGGAGATTGTGGGCTCTGCAAGAAAATTAAATATCCACAACCAGACAATTTTGCCACAGCATCAACGCTGGCGGGCTGGCGATCATCGGGTGTTGCTCAATGCTGGTGGCGGTGGATGGTAGTTTTTGCTTGTGAAACTAAAAATTATTTGGGCTGTGATGGACTTTCGCCACTCGGTAGCTAATAATTTAGTCCACAAATATTAATAACCTCAAAGTAGCACAAATAAATTATAGGAAATTTTGAAAAAAGTTCCCCGCTCTGTTATAATTGTAAGTCGCGCATAGATAGTGAATGAGCGAGAAACAAATAATTTTTGCAATCACCAATTAGCAAGTACCAATTAGTAAATTACCGGAAAAATGACTAAAACAGCATGGGTATTTCCCGGACAAGGTTCCCAAGCGATCGGGATGGGTGCAGACTTATTAAACTTGCCAAAAGCCAAAGCCAAATTCGATCTAGCAAAAGAGATTTTAGGCTGGTCTGTCCCAGAGATTTGCCAAGAAGAAGCAAAACTCTCTCGGACTCTCTACACTCAGCCTTGCTTGTACGTGATAGAAAGCATTTTGACCGATTTAGTGCGCGAAAAGTTCGATCGACCTTCCCTAGTGGCCGGTCACAGTTTAGGAGAATACACCGCCCTGTATGCTGCGGGTGTCTTTGACTTTGAATCAGGATTGCGCTTAGTGAAACGTCGCGCCGAACTGATGGATAATGTCTCCGGCGGGCAAATGGTAGCTTTGATCGGATTCGACAGACAGGAATTAGAATTGCAAATTCAATACAGTCGAGACGTGGTGCTAGCTAACGATAACAGCGAAGCACAAGTAGTCATTTCTGGAACCCCCACAGCCGTAGAAGAATTGCTGGCCAAAATCAAAGTCAAACGGGCGGTAAAATTGAATGTTTCCGGCGCTTTTCACTCTCCCCTGATGTCACCAGTGGCTGCGGAGTTTCAACAAGCTTTAAAATCGGCCAAATTCTCAGATGCTAAGATGCTGGTGCTCTCCAATTCGGAACCCACAGCTACCACAAGTGCAGCTACTTTGAAGCAGCGCTTGACTCAGCAGATGACTAAAGGCGTGCGGTGGCGAGAAATTTCCCTACAATTGCCACAACAGGGAATCGATCGAGTTGTGGAAATTGGGCCAGGTAAAGTGCTCACAGGTTTGATTAAACGAACAACTCCCGATTTAACCTTAGTAAATGTGAGCTGTCTGGCAGATTTGCCGAGTTAATCTATGGTTAACCTAGGGACATGAAAAAGCCCGATTGAATACCCAGATACCGGGTGCATCTGTGTTTGGCAAATATATTCCTATAGGCTATAGCATGAGGGCTGTAAATTTATGGCGCGAGCTAATAAATTGTCTGCGCTCATGCTTCGCCTATGCAAAATCGGGATACCTGACTGCTTAGTTGAAGTCAGGTATGGCATTAGAATCAAAGAAATTTGAGATTAATCGTCTACTCCTGCAATGGGAGCAAAACCTTGTCGCTGAATATTTTCAGTGATGGTGCGAGGTTCGAGGAATTGTAGCAAATAATCTGGGCCACCGGCTTTGGAACCAACTCCCGAAAGTTTGAAGCCTCCGAAGGGTTGCCGCGATACCACAGCCCCTGTAATTCCGCGATTGATGTACAGGTTTCCTACTTCAAAATCCGCGACGGCGCGATCGATATGGGAAGGCGTGCGAGAATACAATCCGCCAGTTAAAGCAAAATTCGTGCCGTTAGCAATCGTAATCGCTTCATTAAAATTCTGGGCCCGAATCACTGACAAAACCGGACCAAAAATTTCTTCTTGGGCAAGAGTTCCTGTGGGTGGTACTTCCGTCACAATCACTGGGCCAATGAAATAGCCGGTTTCGGGTGCTGACATTTCTAAAGCGATGTTAGCTTCGGCGCGGCCTTTGGCGATATATTCGCGGATGCGGCCATGAGCATTCCCATCGATGACTGGGCCGACTTGAGTGCCGGGATTTTCTGCAGGACCAACATTGAGCGATCGCGTGGCTTCTACTAATCTTTGCACAAAAGTGTCATAGACCGATTCGACGACAATTACTCGCGAACAAGCGGAACATTTTTGGCCGCTATATCCAAAGGCAGAATAAACAACACCCGCCACAGCTTGGTCTAAATCAGCACTTTCATCGACAATAATGGCATTCTTGCCACCCATTTCGGCAATCACTCGTTTCAGGTGTTTTTGTCCGGGCTGTAAAATCGCAGCATCAGCATAAATTTTGCAACCAACTTCTTGAGAACCGGTGAAAGTAATCATGTGGACATCGGGATGTTTCACCATGTAAGCGCCCACGGTGGAACCTTTACAGGGCACGTATTGAAATACACCTTTGGGGATACCCGCTTCTAGCAAAATTTCAGTAATTTTAGCGGCAATTACTGAGGATACTTCCGCAGGTTTGAGTAAAGTACAATTCCCTGCAACTAGGGAAGCAACTGTCATCCCCACAGGAATTGCTAGGGGGAAATTCCAAGGAGAAATGATTAAAGAAATGCCGCGGGGCTGATAGCTGTATCGGTTAGTTTCTCCGGCGATGTCGTAATTTTGCCCTTGGTCTAACCGTTCCATTTCGTCGGCGTAGTAGCGACAAAAATCAATGGCTTCGGAAACTTCAGCATCGCATTCTCTGACTGGTTTACCGACTTCAAATACCATCCAAGCTGACAGTTCGTGCCGTCTTTTTTCCATCAATTCTGCGGCTTTGCGCAGCACGCCGGCGCGCTGTCTGACGGGGGTTTTCCGCCAACTGGTAGACGCATCTTTGGCGGCTTGCAGGGCTTGTCTGGCTTGTGATTCCGAAAGCAATCCGATTTTGCCAACTACTTCTGTGGGGTTGGAAGGGTTGAGGGAGTTGACTGTGGTTTCGGTGTTTTGGTATTCGCCGTTAATTAGGGGTAAATAGGTTTGTCCGAGGATTCCGCGCACTGATTTAATGGCGGTTTCTGCTTGTTTGCGGAGTTCGGTATTGGCGTAGTCTGTATCGGCTACGTTGGGAAATACTTTGCTGTAAACTAGCTGGTCATTGCCCTTGGCTACTGGGGCGGCTAATAATTGGTCGATCGGCATTTCTTCGGAACTTTGCCGGATGAAGGAACTGTTGGCGGTATTTTCCAGCAAACGGCGGATTAAATAGGCCATTCCTGGGAGTAAATCGCCGTAGGGACAATAGACTCGGACGCGATAACCTCGATCGACTAATAGCTTAGCCAATTTGTCGCCCATGCCGTACAATACTTGCATTTCAAAGCGACGACGTGGTATGTTTAGGGTTTCGGCGATCGCGATCGCCCTGGCTTGCGATCGAACGTTATGACTGGCGATCGCTGCATACAAATATTCATGATTTTCCAGCAGCAACTGGGTCATTTCTTCAAAGTTGGCATCTGTCGCAACTTTGTCATTGTAGACAGGCTGCGGCCAATCTTTCTGCATCGCTTTAATCGTTTCCTGATCCCAGTAAGCGCCTTTTACCAGACGCACCGTTAGCGGATTGCCGCGTTTTTTCGCCCAATCAATAATCCCTTGCAAATCTTGTTTGCTGTCGCGCAAATAGGCTTGCAATGTGATACCGACATCTGTGCGCCCGCGAAACTCTTCTTCTAACAACAACTCTTTGAGAATGCTGAGAGTTAAACTTTTATAAACATACTGTTCCATGTCGAAATGGACAGCAGCACCCAACTCCTGGGCGCGACGGAGTAAAATGCGAATTCGATCGCTAACTTTGGCCTCGCTACCTTTGGCATCCAGCGGGTCAAACTGAGAATAAAATGCGGTCAACTTGACAGATACTTGTACTCGTGGTAAAGTTTCACCATCAGCTTTATCGATCGCATCTACCTGAGACCAATTTTTCGCAGCGATGCTCAATTCCTGCATTAGTTCCAAATAGCGATCGAGATAATTTTGCGCCTCAGTTTCAGTAATTACAGCTTCCCCCAAAAGGTCAACGGTAAAACCCATTTTATCCTTGCGAAGTCGTTCTAAAGTTTTAACTACTTGCTTGATATTTTCCCCAGAGATATACTTGTGCGCCAAGGTTTCCACCGCCGGCGCAACGGTTGTGGCCGCCAATTGACCGGGAATCGAATCAGAATTAGTAAAATTGAGCAATTTTTTCAAAGCTTCGGGCAATTCTACCTCTTCAGCAGTCAGGTATTCTTGCAGGTGGCGAGCAATTTCCGGCTTGCTGCGGAGGGCTGGTAAACAATCAATAAATCGAAACAACTGCACCCGGAGTCCGGGGCTAGCCATTGCCCAGTCTAGCAGCTTGTCATCCCAACGCATTTGGTCTTGTAGTTGACCCAAAAAGGAGCGTTTTTTATCTTGAGTTGCCTTAAGAATTTCTTTAGCAATTTCCTGAGTTTTTGCTTCGTAGATACTTGGAGATACTTGTGCGATCATTGGTGATTGATAATTAATAAGAACCAGAGACAGATTTACTATTTTACTTCAATTTTAACTCCATAGTTTGCTTTATTGTCGCCAGAAAGTTCAATAGTATAGTCCCCGCTGCTGGGTAGTTGACCTTGCCACGGACTTGTGCTATTCGCCGTACCTAATTTTTCACCGTTAGGAGCAATAATTGCGGCGCTAACTGTGCCTTCTTCAACTTTTAATGTCATGCTTTGGCCACTATTACACTCAACTAAGTAGCGCTTTGATTTGTTGTCTGGCAAAGTATTCCTGAGAGTAACTCCGATCGCCCCTGGTTCAAAGCTAACTCGCTCAGTGACAGCCGTTTGGGCCGCAGGAGAGGGGAATGCTGAGGGCGATGGAGAGGCCAATTGCGGCACTCCTGACAGGGTTGGTGTCAGAGTGGGAGTGGGCGACGGGATGCTGGAGACAGGTGATTGTGGAGTTGCGGGTGCGGGGGGAATCGCAGGTAGTCGATTAGCTGGAGTGGCAGGGATGGGGGAAGGGCTGGGAGGAAGTGGTACATCGGCGGGCAACTTGATTTGTAGGTTGACTCTTTCCTGATACATTCTCCAGGCTAACAAAGTACCCAGACTTAGCACAGAACCGACTAACATTCCGCTCAGAAAAACTGCTACAACTTGCCAAACTCCTGTTTTTTTGGGTTCGGGATTCGGAGTGGGATTTAGTTGAGTTGGGTAATTGTCATAGTCAATGGTTGGCGGTAGGATGTCCGCCTCCATAGGAATTGTTTCTGTTTCTGTTTCCAAATTAGCCATTAAAATATCTTTTTTTATGGTAGTTTCAGCGCTGTTTTCTGATTGAATTTTAGTATTTAAAATATCTTCTGTAATAGCAGGATTTACAGTGGTTTCTGTGTCATTATTAGTATGGGGAATATTTGCTGTTATCATAGTTTCTCTAGAAACATCCAGAGGTGCGGAATCGCTAGTTAAAGAATGTTCTGCGTCTAGGGAAGTTTCTCTCGGAGTTGTTGCTGGCTGGGAATCGGTAGTTAAAGAATGTTCTGCGTCTAGGGAAGTTTCTCTCGGAGTTTCTGCTGGCTGGGAATCGGTAGTTAAAGAATGTTCTGCGTCTAGGGAAGTTTCTCTCGGAGTTTCTGCTGGTTGGGAATCGGTAGTTAAAGAATGTTCTGCGTCTAGGGAAGTTTCTGGCGAAGTTTTTGGTGGTTGGGAATCGGTAATTAAAGAATGTTCTGCGTCTAGGGAAGTTTCTGGCGAAGTTTTTGGTGGTTGGGAATCGGTAGTTAAAGAATGTTCTGCGTCTAGGGAAGTTTCTCTCGGAGTTGTTGCTGGCTGGGAATCGGTAGTTAAAGAATGTTCTGCGTCTAGGGAAGTTTCTCTCGGAGTTGTTGCTGGCTGGGAATCGGTAGTTAAAGAATGTTCTGCGTCTAGGGA
>JAHRFD010000063.1:0-6836 GCA_020882975.1 Microcoleus sp. EPA2
TCGGAGTTGTGGGAGTCGGAGTGGTTGGAGTCGGAGTTGTGGGAGTCGGAGTGGTTGGAGTCGGAGTTGTGGGAGTCGGAGTTGTGGGAGTCGGAGTTGTCGGGTTGACGGTAATATTCACACGATCGCTATCCGTTTGAGCACCGCCTAATTCTAGAGATCCGCGATCGTTTGTCGTCAAAATCAGCGTATCCGTGCCGACAAAATTCTGATTCGGCGTATAAGTTAAACCATTTAAAGCAGCATTAATATCAGTCTGTTTTCCCGTATAAATCAGGCTGTTGCTGCCATTCCCCGATCCGGTAATTCCCGTCAGCGAATTCAGTGTCAGAATGCCGCTGGTAACACTGAGATTAACTTCCACCGACTCGCTATCTGCATCCGATACAGAGATACTATTGGTGTTGCTAGTAGAGAAGATCCGAGGAGTATTTTGATTCGTCGTTTCTTTGCCGATATCAGTCGCAATGTTTACACTCCAACTGGCAATATTTCCTGGAGTAGTAGCATTGGAAACTTGAGCACTATATTGGTTGGCATCAACTGCATACAATTTCCAAGTGCCGTTGGGGTTAGTTTTGTTAAAAACAGAAAGAGCCGAACCGTAAGGTCCTTCTGGTACCCCTGTAGGTGTCGGCGTACCGCTGGTATACGAAAAGGAATAAACATCAATAAAATTGTTCGATGAATAGTTTGTAGGTTTGTAAGTTCCTGAAGCGATCGTCGTTGGTACTGGGGAACTAGAAAGAGTGGACAAAAAAGAGGCTGCATTATCATCCAACTTCAGCGTGACGCTGTTAAGTGGTGCAGATGAAACGTAAGACATTAACACCACATTTTGTCCCTCTGGACCAACTAGCAAGAGGTTGAGGTTCTGCGGTTCACCGCCGACAGTGACACCAGAGCCATCAAAAGTTTGAACATTGTTGAGAGCGATCGTAACGCTGTCTACTTTTCCTGTTACACCTGAAACGTCTATAGCAGACGGATAGGGTGTCGCTAAAACGTTAAATCCACCTTGTCCACCTTGTCCGCTGTTGATGGTAATTTTATTCGGGTTAGTTGTGGTGGTGGTTGTTCTTCCCGGTATTGAATTAATAGGAGATTGATTGCGACGGGAAAATTCCGAGGTATCGCCTGTAGTTTTGTTAGTAGCAGTAGCAGCTAGAACCGGTTGGCCTGCTACTGGAGTGTAGGCGAAGTTGATATTAGCATTGCCAGCACTGTCTGTAGTAATGTCTTGGAAACCTAGAAAAGTTTCACCTTGACCTGCACCTGCGGGGTCATAACTTGTATTAGCAAAGAATTCGACGCGGAAGTTGCTGTTAGGATTGCTGTTGAGAATGCCCTTGACTGTGTTGCCACTAACTGAGGTCAGAACCGGGTAATTTTGCAGGTTGTTGCTGCCTGTATCCGCATCGCCCAAATCGTTGGGAGTGATACCATTATTACCGATTAAGTCAATACCTAAGCGTTTGTTATTAAAGACACGATTGCCTTGTATGGTGTTACTGCCTAGAGTTTTATTAATCTCAATACCGCTGCCACTATTATTAGCAATGATATTACCTTCCCCAGGTGCAGTGCCGCCGATAGTATTATTCGAGTTTTGGCCTAAGATAAAAATGCCATCACCCTTGTTACCTAAAGCTATTGTCCCTGTGGCATCATTCCCGATGTAATTGCCAGTAATTTTGGTGTTGGTAACTCCACCCCTCCCAACAAATATGCCACTAAAGCCGTTACCAGAGATGACGTTGCGGGAGATAATATTACCTGTTACAGGGGTGACATTAGGAGAATTGTTTTGAGTGTAATTTTCGAGTCTGATTCCACTGGTAGTGTTGCCTACAGCAGTCGTGCCGCTAATATCAGTACCAATGTAGTTGTCTTGGATGGTATTGTTATTAGTTGCTACAATAATGCCGTCACCTCTAAAATTTCCACCCTTTCCAAATCCGTTAATAACCAATCCTTGAATGGTAGTGCCACTGGAATCTCCCTGGCTGCTACTACTTTGACCTAAATGTAAACCATTGATATTATTATTGGCAGGTAAGGCTGGTTGTTGTACAAAACTGCCATTGAGTTCGATAATTGGTTTTCCAGCATATCCAGGTTGAGATTTGCCATCGATAATAACTGGGCTGGTGATAACAGGTAAGGCTTGACTGAAAAGGGTAATGGTATGAGGGCCTGTTCCGGGGATGTTAAAGTTAATTGTGTCTAATCCGGGATTGGAATTGGCTTGGTCGATCGCACTTCGCAGAGAACCCGTACCGCTATCAGAAGTATCGGTAACGGTATAGGTAGCCAAAACAGACGCATAATTTTCCATTGCGTCTGACTCGAAGGCTAGGGGCGATTTAATGTTGCCGATTTTTTCTTCTAGTTCCCAATTCCCACCTAATTTTGCACTCCCCGTCAGATGCTTGGATGCGGCGATATTTGCACCCGTGAGGGATGCAATGCGATGGAGGAAGAGTCCGCCGTTCGTTTCAACCCCCGTCTCATAGCGAAACTCCTCTAAAGACGACTGTTTAATCGTGAGGTTATTTTCAGTCGGTTTCAACCGACTTTCGCTTTGAGACAGGGAATTTATTCCCTGGCGGACTTTGGGGCAAATGCTAGGGGTTGAAACCCCCGTCTCATAGCGCAAGTCCTCGGTCGAGGACTGTTTAATCGTGAGGTTATTTTCAGTCGGTTTCAACCGACTTTCGCTTTGAGACAGGGAATTTATTCCCTGGCGGACTTTCGGGAAAGCGCCGGATACTGCTGCTACATTGCAGCCGTAAATCAGGATATCTGCATCAACTGTTAAGGCGCGCCGCCATTGTTGCAATTGCTGGCTGTAAGCTTCGAGGTTATCGATAGATAGCCGGGTTTTACCAAGTTGCAAGCTTCCCGGTTCGCCGTGGGAAACTAGATGAATGCTGTCAATATTGGTGCGATTCGCTAAGACTTCGGTAATTTGTTCGATTCCATCTCTGTCGGAGTCGAGAATTATTGCTTCTACTCCTAATTTCACTCCATCCAGGAGTGTTTGATAGTCTGTTACTGCCGCATCGATAAATACTGCTGATAAAACTCGTATCATGGCTGTACACCCTCTGGAATCAAGTTAACAATTTTTCATAAATCCAGGACTAGCACACCACAACTCAAAAAACCCGTTTTTTTGACAGTACAAATAGCTAAAATTGTGATATTTCTGAGAACAAATCGGTTTTTTGGCAAGTCTTAAATTTATTAATTCAGACTATATTGTTTGTCGCTTTGTTTCTTAACTACCCAAACAGATTATTTGACCAAATTTTGTCTAAAGTCAACTCTAGCCTGTATACTTACGTAGGCAAAAAATTTTAATAAAAATACATATTTTGACTTTCCCACTCACTTACTGCCCCGATCGCGCCTCCGATCGCACTTCGCCAAAACAGCACCCGAAACATCCGCCACAATACTGATAATCCGATACAAAGCCACCGCACTCAAAATTATACCCGTAGAAAAGCGATCGCCAAGCAGAGCGATCGCCGTAGCTTCAAATACTCCCATACCTCCCGGTGCACCAGGGACAACTAAACCCACCACAAAAGCAAAACAAAAAGCACCGAATAAGTTCGGAATATGGCCCAAAGACACCCTCGTTAAAGCCATCACAGTTAACACAAAACCGCTTCCCCGCAATCCGATAAAACACATTTGTCCAATTAACGGTACTAAAGGATAACGTTTAATTGGTAAATTTATTTTGTGTTTAGCCTTGACACTCGATCTTATTTTCGCTAGATTGGAGCTAGACTCTGTAGGAAAATTCACTCCCTCAGCAGCCGACTCCCCAGAATTTAAATTTTTCCCATCCTGCTTCTTTAACTTCAACTTCTCTACAAATAGGACGATCGGATTCAGAATTCGCGGATGAATCGCCGTTAAAATAGCAGCACCAGCCACAATCCGCAAAAACCAATTAATTTTATCAAAACATAACAAGCCAATCAAAACACCTGCCGCAGCCATCAGCAGAGGTTCTAACAACACGCTGAGAGTAGCAACTTGCGGCGAAATACCAGCCTTTTTGGCATCCAATATCCTACCCCAAAAATGCCAAATATTTCCCGGTAAATACTTAGCAATATTAGTTTTGAGAAAAACTTGAATCGCCCAAGCCGCATTTACACGTTGACGAAATTCCCGCAAAATCAACATCCACACCCAGCCGACAAAAATTAGCGAAAATAAAGTGACACCGAGGGCGATCGCCAATAAGGGAAAACTGGTAGCCACAATTCGGATATTCGCCACTTCTTGCCAGTGAGTGACAAAAGCTTGGGCGATAAATAAAAACGTCCCGCCCAAAATACAATAGCGTAAATAAGGTTTGAGACGCGATTTTGCCACCTGGAAAAAGTTCTGAATAAGACGTAAATTTTTGTTTCCCATTTTCTGATACCAATTTTGAATTTGGGATTATTGATTTCTTAACCACAATCTCATGTTTTAAATTTAAAATTTAGATCGATCGCAATTATTACGGAGTATCTTTCTATGGCTGGCCCGAGTCCTGACGGTCGTTCCTATCTTTTAGATAATAGCCCCAATAGTTTCACTTTAACACCGGGCTTTCTAACTCCTTACCCCAATGGACTATTTGCTCTGGGCGGCAACGATTTTGTAGTCGGTGCCTCGGATGCCGATCGCCTCAGCGGTGATGACGGTAACGACAGAATCCTGGGTGGAGCAAATTCCGACACACTCTTCGGTGGTGCCGACAATGACATCCTCAACGGCGGTATCGGTAACGACATCCTCTTCGGCGACTCTGGTAATGATACCTTGCAGGGAGGCAAAGGAGCTGACTTACTCAACGGTGGTAAAGGTGCCGACGTTTTGATCGGCGAGGGCGGCAAAGATACCCTGACAGGAGGGTTGGGCTTCGATACCTTTGTCTTCCGCACCGATGGCGCAGTCATGGATTTGATGGCGGCAGACATAATTACTGATTTTAATACTTCAGTGGATGCGATCGGACTTACTGACAATCTTACCGAAGCAGACTTAATCCTCGAACAACAGGCGATGGCCCCTTCTATTTCCGATACCATAATCAAAATTCGCCAATCCGGTGCTATTCTAGGCGTAGTTACCAACAAATTGCCACAAGACCTCACCGGTAAATTCATCTCTGCAACTCCCGTATTGAGCAACCAACTCAGCCAAGCTCGCGACATCGGCACTCTCAGCAGCCCTCAAACAATTACCGACTCAGTTAGCAACGCTCAACCAGACGATATTTACCGCTTTAACTTATCAGTAACTAGCGACTTCAGCTTAAATCTCAGTGATTTGAATACCGATGTTAACCTGACCATAATCAAAGACATTAATGGCGACAATGCTGTGGACTTCACAGATATTATTGCTTCAGCTCAAGAGTCTAATTTATCATCAAAATCCCTACAACTAAATGCTTTGGCACCAGGAACTTACTACGTGCGAGTTTCTCAATCCCAAGGTAATACAAACTTTACCCTAAATCTGTCTGCAACACCCACAACTATTTCTGCCAACAATCTTAACAACTTAGAAGGTTTTGACTCTCGTTTTGGATTTGGTTTAGTCAATGCCGCCGCCGCCGTTGCTAAAGCCAGAAACAGTCCCACTTTTCCTGATGTTCCAGACTTAGGCGGCGACGACTGGGGCAGAGACTTAATTAAAGCCCCAGAAGTTTGGGCCCAGGGGTTAACTGGAGACGGAGTTGTGGTAGCGGTAATTGACAGCGGAGTTGACTATAATCACCCAGATTTGACCGGGAATATTTGGAGTAATAATGGGGAAAACGGCATTGATGCCCAGGGTCGAAATAAAGCTAATAACGGGATTGATGATGATGGGAATGGCTTAGTGGACGATTTCCGCGGCTGGGATTTTGTGAACAACGATAATAACCCCATGGATGATAACAATCACGGCACTCATATAGCGGGTTTAGTAGCTGCGAAAAAGGATGGAGTGGGGATGACAGGTGTGGCTCCCACTGCCAAGATTATGCCTTTGAAAATACTGGATAGATCCGGTTCGGGAAGGATTAGGGATGAAATTGCAGCCATTAATTATGCAGTGGCTAATGGGGCGAAGATAGTGAATGTAAGTTTGGGTGGCTTACAGTTGAACGAACCAGAATTGAATGCGATTCGAGCGGCCGAAGCTAAGGGCGTAACAGTGATTTCTGCTGCGGGAAATGATGCTCGTCCCCAGGCAGATTATCCAGCTCGGTTTGCTAATGAAGCTGGAATTGCTGTCGGTGCAATAGAGCGGAACAAGCAGTTTGCTGATTATTCTAACCGGGCTGGAACTGAATTAATTAATTATTTTATTGCTCCCGGAGGTGACGGTGGTAAAGCCGATTCAGGGGATATTTATTCCACTGTACCCCTGTCCGTACCGGGCATTCCTTATCGTTATTTCGCGGGTACTTCCATGGCTGTGCCCCAAATCGCTGGGGTAGTAGCTTTGATGTTGCAGGCTAATCCGAATCTGACTCCGACCCAAATTAAGCAGATTCTGGCAGAGACGGCAAATCGATCGGATATCATAGTTTGAATTTATGCGTGGGGTGGGGCGGGTTGATCTAGATTGTTTATATGTATCAAATATCCTTCGTAAAACCCGCCCCTACAAGGCCTCTTACTAATTGCCAAAATTCCCCTAGGGGCGGGTTTCACCAACCATCTATGTGAAAAACCAAAAATCTCTAAAACCCGCCCCCACCCACCGACAAATCCCAATCTACTCCCACATTAGGTTAATCTAAATTATGCGTGGGGTGGGGCGGG
>JAHRFD010000063.1:6936-8265 GCA_020882975.1 Microcoleus sp. EPA2
CATCTATGTGAAAAACCAAAAATCTCTAAAACCCGCCCCCACCCACCGACAAATCCCAATCTACTCCCACATTAGGTTAATCTAAATTATGCGTGGGGTGGGGCGGGTTTACGAAAATGTTCATAGGTATCAAATATCCTTCGTAAAACCCGCCCCTACAAGGCCTCTTACTAATTGCCAAAATTCCCGTAGGGGCGGGTTTCACCAACCATCTATGTGAAAAACCAAAAATCTCTAAAACCCGCCCCCACCCACCGACAAATCCCAATCTACTCCCACATTAGGTTAATCTAAATTATGCGTGGGGTGGGGCGGGTTTACGAAAATGTTCATAGGCATCAAATATCCTTCGTAAAACCCGCCCCTACAAGGCCTCTTACTAATTGCCAAAATTCCCGTAGGGGCGGGTTTCACCAACAATCTATGGGAGAAACCAAAAATCTCTAAAACCCGCCCCCACCCACCGACAAATCCCAATCTACTCCCACATTAGGTTAATCTAAATTATGCGTGGGGTGGGGGCTTTACAGATTGTTTGTATTCATCAGATATTGTTGGTTAAACCCGTCGCTACCGGGTGTGTTTTTAGGAAAAAAATTATGAAATACGATAGCAACAAACACCACCGCCGTTCAATTCGCCTACCTGGATATGATTATAGGAATCCCGGTGCATATTTTATCACTATTTGCAGTTGGCAGCGCGAATGTTTATTCGGCGAAGTCATTGATGATACAATGCAACTGAGTCCCTATGGTAAAACTGTTTTATTCAATTGGAGCATTCTTCCCAAACGTTACGCAAATGTGGCATTAGACAATTTTATTGTGATGCCAAATCACGTCCACGGAATTATATTCTTGAAAGATAGCCCAGAAATAAATGATACAGAATCCAATAAATTAGTGCTGAGAAAATCAAAAATCCATCCTTTATCGGAAATTGTCCGGGGTTTAAAAACATCTTCAGCGCGGCGAATTAACCAAATGCGAGATTTGACTGGCGTATCGGTGTGGCAACGAGGTTATTACGAACATATCATCCGCAATGAAGAATCATTAGTTGGTATTCGCGAATACATCATTAATAATCCTTTTTCGTGGGGAAAAGATGAATTATATCCTCATAATTCAGTCAAAATTAATGAATCTAGTCCCCTGGCGATCGAATGGAATGGCAAATCTTACATACAGTCGATCGTATTGTAACATGGAATCGATCGCCTGTAGGGGCGGGTTTCACCAACCATCTATGTGAAAAACCAAAAATCTCTAAAACCCGCCCCCACCCAACGACAAATCCTAATCTACTCCCACATCAGGTTAATCT
>JAHRFD010000063.1:8365-11135 GCA_020882975.1 Microcoleus sp. EPA2
AGATTATGCGTGGGATGGGGGCGGGTTGATCTAGATTGTTTATATGTATCAAATATCCTTCGTAAAACCCGCCCCTACCATGACCTGTAGGGGCGGGTTTCACCAACCATCTATGTGAAAAACCAAAAATCTCTAAAACCCGCCCCCACCCAACGACAAATCCTAATCTACTCCCACATCAGGTTAATCTAGATTATGCGTGGGATGGGGGCGGGTTGATCTAGATTGTTTATATGTATCAAATATCCTTCGTAAAACCCGCCCCTACCATGACCTGTAGGGGCGGGTTTCACCAACCATCTATGTGAAAAACCAAACATCTCTAAAACCCGCCCCCACCCAACGACAAATCCTAATACATATCAATTAGTTTCCCCAACGAGTGGGGAGAATTTTTGATGCTATTGACATTGCGGAAATTGACAGAAATCTAATGTTTCCATTCAATTAGTTTCCCCAACGAGTGGGGAGTTGCAATCCAGAAACAAGCTAAGTTCCACTACTACAAGTTTCCATTCAATTAGTTTCCCCAACGAGTGGGGAGTGCGAATCATGCAACAGCATGGTAAAGCCGGCCTCCTAATGGAGTTTCCATTCAATTAGTTTCCCCAACGAGTGGGGAGCCAATAAACTACTTACAATAAGCAATGGCGCGGTAAGTAGCGTGTTTCCATTCAATTAGTTTCCCCAACGAGTGGGGAGAGATCGACGGTATGACCAAACTAATTAGGTTTTATCCAAGTTTCCATTCAATTAGTTTCCCCAACGAGTGGGGAGATGAAATTTGTTAGACACCATAACAATGGCTTGACCACGTTCAAGCTAGTTTCCATTCAATTAGTTTCCCCAACGAGTGGGGAGAAGTCTTCGTGACTTTATTAAAAACACAACAAAGCAGTTTCCATTCAATTAGTTTCCCCAACGAGTGGGGAGGCTTTACAGAATAGAAAAGCACAAAAACGCTGTGCAGAAGTTTCCATTCAATTAGTTTCCCCAACGAGTGGGGAGTCCTCTATATTAAACCTCATACAGCGCAAGATGTCTAGAGGCCATTTGCGAGGCTCAGGAATTTTTTCTAGAAATCACACCTGTGCCCGCTAAACAAAAATCCTGAAACCCTTACCCAGTAATGCTGCGAGGCTCCCGACACAAAAATGACGTTTCAGCCAATTTACCGCCAGCCTCGCAACACCAGCTAAATAATCACTGATCCAGGTGCTTTTGTCACCGGTGCTCCCACTCCCAAAACCTCCACCTGTCCCAAAGTATGACGAGACACCGGATAAAACCGGATGCTATCCTCTTCCAGATTTACCTTTTTCCCAAGTCGCGATCTTAATTCATCAAACTTAGCTCGACTGAGTACACACTCAAAAGCACTATACTGCACCCAAGTTCCGTAACCTTCCAACAAATCATGCACTTTACAGCGCCGTTTGTTGTCAGGAATATCGTAAATCACCACATAAAAAAGCACGGCTTAGCGAATTTGGTAAGGTTTATAAAGCTCGGTTGGGTTGTAAACAAACTGTTTATATGCTTTAATTTGTTGGTTCAGCAAATCCCACTTAGGTTGTTTACCAGAATCCGTTTCAATTTCCTCCTCCATTCGCTCTAAAAAAGCTTTCAGGTATTTGCGTCTCCCAGAATCATTTAAGAAACATCCGCCGTTACTATAGACAAAATCATTGCCAGCATCCACAAATCGGCGATTGACTAAATAAGTAACTAACGAATCAATAATTGGAGCCCGAAATTCCTCAATCAAATCCGAAGCCAAAGCCGCATGACGTTCCGTTCCCTGATGCAAACAAGCCGAATACGGATCGAGCCCTTGCAACTCAATCAAACTCAACAAATGATTCCAGAGAACTTGATAGCCAAAACTGAGCATAGCATTAACCGGATTACCCGGAGGACGGCGCGACCTACCCACAAACACAAAATCAGGATTGCTCAAACACTCTTCAAAAGCGGCAAAATACTGAGCCGCCCCCGCACCTTCCATCCCCATCAACTTCTCAATAGTTTCAGCTTCCCCAGCTTTTTTGATTAAATGTTCCAAACAGTTAATGGCAAAAGCAATGACATCAGAAGCTTGTCGGCGCTGCTGTCGCATCAGGATCACGCGACTATTTTTCAGCTTGGCCTGCACAATGCGTCTGGCTACTTGCAGGCGTTCAGCAAAACACAACTGTTGCTGATAGCGAGAGAGTTGTCGGTAGCCGCGTTCGATAGGAAGAATCCGCCCGTAACAGTAACCCATCCGCGAAAGATAAGCAATGGGAATATTCCGCCACAGACAAGTTCTAATTGCTTGAGTTGTGACTTGAGACTTACCAAAAATCAGCAGTTGTTCGAGGAGAGGAAGCTGTATTTCACCCAGCACAGATTCCCCTTTTTTGATAACCAACATTTCTTGGTGCAAGGAAACGTAACAACCAGGTTGAGAAACGTAGACGGTACGCATAAGCAATTATTGGGTAGTCAGAAACCGGGTTTTTTCCGAAATACTTCGTCACACCACCTAAAAACCCATAAAAACCCGGTTTCTTAGATTTTTGGAATCATCGTAGGGGCGGGTTCACCAACAAGATTCGCCACTCATTGACAGAAAAAATAAACCCGCCCCCACCCACAAAGAAATCTCAATCTACATCATCGTAGGGGCGGGTTCACCAACAAGATTCGCCACTCATTGAGATAAAAAATAAACCCGCCCCCACCCAACGACAAATCTCAATCTACATCATCGTAGGGGCGGGTTCAC
>JAHRFD010000064.1 GCA_020882975.1 Microcoleus sp. EPA2
ATGAGGCTGCTGTAGAATGCGCGCCTCGGTTGAGACGAAAGACTTAACCAACCGCTCTTTAACAACTGAATCAAGCAATTCGTGTGGGTGCTTGTGAGGTAAGACTGTTAGTCGCAAGATTATCAGCATCACAAAGCAACACTCGTTAATTCGAGAGTTACCTCTCATTAAGTTGAGAGTTTTGCGATTGCTGAGCCAAGTTTAGGGTTTTCTCAAAACCCAAGCAGTATTGAACTGAAGAGTTTGATCATGGCTCAGATTGAACGCTGGCGGCAGGCCTAACACATGCAAGTCGAGCGGTAGAGAGAAGCTTGCTTCTCTTGAGAGCGGCGGACGGGTGAGTAATGCCTAGGAATCTGCCTAGTGGTGGGGGATAACGTTCGGAAACGGACGCTAATACCGCATACGTCCTACGGGAGAAAGCGGGGGATCTTCGGACCTCGCGCCATTAGATGAGCCTAGGTCGGATTAGCTAGTTGGTGAGGTAATGGCTCACCAAGGCGACGATCCGTAACTGGTCTGAGAGGATGATCAGTCACACTGGAACTGAGACACGGTCCAGACTCCTACGGGAGGCAGCAGTGGGGAATATTGGACAATGGGCGAAAGCCTGATCCAGCCATGCCGCGTGTGTGAAGAAGGTCTTCGGATTGTAAAGCACTTTAAGTTGGGAGGAAGGGTAGTAACCTAATACGTTGCTACTTTGACGTTACCGACAGAATAAGCACCGGCTAACTTCGTGCCAGCAGCCGCGGTAATACGAAGGGTGCAAGCGTTAATCGGAATTACTGGGCGTAAAGCGCGCGTAGGTGGTTCAGTAAGTTGGAAGTGAAATCCCCGGGCTCAACCTGGGAACTGCTTTCAAAACTGCTGAGCTAGAGTACGGTAGAGGGTGGTGGAATTTCCTGTGTAGCGGTGAAATGCGTAGATATAGGAAGGAACACCAGTGGCGAAGGCGACCACCTGGACTGATACTGACACTGAGGTGCGAAAGCGTGGGGAGCAAACAGGATTAGATACCCTGGTAGTCCACGCCGTAAACGATGTCAACTAGCCGTTGGGTTCCTTGAGAACTTAGTGGCGCAGCTAACGCATTAAGTTGACCGCCTGGGGAGTACGGCCGCAAGGTTAAAACTCAAATGAATTGACGGGGGCCCGCACAAGCGGTGGAGCATGTGGTTTAATTCGAAGCAACGCGAAGAACCTTACCTGGCCTTGACATGCTGAGAACTTTCTAGAGATAGATTGGTGCCTTCGGGAGCTCAGACACAGGTGCTGCATGGCTGTCGTCAGCTCGTGTCGTGAGATGTTGGGTTAAGTCCCGTAACGAGCGCAACCCTTGTCCTTAGTTACCAGCACGTAATGGTGGGAACTCTAAGGAGACTGCCGGTGACAAACCGGAGGAAGGTGGGGATGACGTCAAGTCATCATGGCCCTTACGGCCAGGGCTACACACGTGCTACAATGGTCGGTACAAAGGGTTGCCAAGCCGCGAGGTGGAGCTAATCCCATAAAACCGATCGTAGTCCGGATCGCAGTCTGCAACTCGACTGCGTGAAGTCGGAATCGCTAGTAATCGTGAATCAGAATGTCACGGTGAATACGTTCCCGGGCCTTGTACACACCGCCCGTCACACCATGGGAGTGGGTTGCACCAGAAGTAGCTAGTCTAACCTTCGGGAGGACGGTTACCACGGTGTGATTCATGACTGGGGTGAAGTCGTAACAAGGTAGCCGTAGGGGAACCTGCGGCTGGATCACCTCCTTAATCGAAGACTTCAGCTTCTTCATAAGTCCCCACACGAATTGCTTGATTCATTGCGAAAGACGATTGGGTCTGTAGCTCAGTTGGTTAGAGCGCACCCCTGATAAGGGTGAGGTCGGCAGTTCGAATCTGCCCAGACCCACCAATTGTTGTGGGGTGAGGCCTTAGATGTAATTGGGGCCATAGCTCAGCTGGGAGAGCGCCTGCCTTGCACGCAGGAGGTCAGCGGTTCGATCCCGCTTGGCTCCACCACTTACACCCTCGTTTAGAGTTCAGAAATGAACGTTCCTGCATAGGCAGATGAATGTTGATTTCTGGTCTTTGACCAGTAAGAAAATCGTTCTTTAAAAATTTGGGTATGTGATAGAAGTGACTGATTAATTACTTTCACTGGTAATTAATCTGGTCAAGGTAAAATTTGTAGTTCTCAATTGCAAATTTTCGGCGAATGTCGTCTTCACGTTAGAGACAGTAACCAGATTGCTTGGGGTTATATGGTCAAGTGAAGAAGCGCATACGGTGGATGCCTTGGCAGTCAGAGGCGATGAAAGACGTTGTAGCCTGCGATAAGCTCCGGGGAGTCGGCAAACAGACTTTGATCCGGAGATCTCTGAATGGGGGAACCCAGCCAGCATAAGCTGGTTATTACACACTGAATACATAGGTGTGTAAGGCGAACCAGGGGAACTGAAACATCTAAGTACCCTGAGGAATAGAAATCAACCGAGATTCCCTTAGTAGTGGCGAGCGAACGGGGACTAGCCCTTAAGTTGATTTGAGAATAGTGGAAGGCTCTGGAAAGTGCCGCCGTAGTGGGTGATAGCCCCGTACACGAAATTCTCTTATCAATGAAATCGAGTAGGACGGAGCACGAGAAACTTTGTCTGAATATGGGGGGACCATCCTCCAAGGCTAAATACTACTGACTGACCGATAGTGAACTAGTACCGTGAGGGAAAGGCGAAAAGAACCCCGGAGAGGGGAGTGAAATAGATCCTGAAACCGTATGCGTACAAGCAGTGGGAGCCCACTTTGTTGGGTGACTGCGTACCTTTTGTATAATGGGTCAGCGACTTATATTCAGTGGCGAGCTTAACCGAATAGGGGAGGCGTAGCGAAAGCGAGTCTTAATAGGGCGTTTAGTCGCTGGGTATAGACCCGAAACCGGGCGATCTATCCATGGGCAGGTTGAAGGTTAGGTAACACTGACTGGAGGACCGAACCGACTACCGTTGAAAAGTTAGCGGATGACCTGTGGATCGGAGTGAAAGGCTAATCAAGCTCGGAGATAGCTGGTTCTCCTCGAAAGCTATTTAGGTAGCGCCTCGTGTATCACTGCTGGGGGTAGAGCACTGTTTCGGCTAGGGGGTCATCCCGACTTACCAAACCGATGCAAACTCCGAATACCAGCAAGTGTCAGCACGGGAGACACACGGCGGGTGCTAACGTCCGTCGTGAAAAGGGAAACAACCCAGACCGTCAGCTAAGGTCCCAAAGTTATGGTTAAGTGGGAAACGATGTGGGAAGGCTTAGACAGCTAGGAGGTTGGCTTAGAAGCAGCCACCCTTTAAAGAAAGCGTAATAGCTCACTAGTCGAGTCGGCCTGCGCGGAAGATGTAACGGGGCTCAAACCATACACCGAAGCTACGGGTTCAACGTAAGTTGAGCGGTAGAGGAGCGTTCTGTAAGCCTGTGAAGGTGAGTTGAGAAGCTTGCTGGAGGTATCAGAAGTGCGAATGCTGACATGAGTAACGACAATGGGAGTGAAAAACTCCCACGCCGAAAGACCAAGGTTTCCTGCGCAACGTTAATCGACGCAGGGTGAGTCGGCCCCTAAGGCGAGGCAGAAATGCGTAGTCGATGGGAAACGGGTTAATATTCCCGTACTTCTAATTACTGCGATGGAGGGACGGAGAAGGCTAGGCCAGCACGGCGTTGGTTGTCCGTGTTTAAGGTGGTAGGCTGATTTCTTAGGTAAATCCGGGAAATCAAGGCCGAGAACTGATGACGAGTTATCTTTTAGATGACGAAGTGGTTGATGCCATGCTTCCAGGAAAAGCTTCTAAGCTTCAGGTAATTAGGAACCGTACCCCAAACCGACACAGGTGGTTAGGTAGAGAATACCAAGGCGCTTGAGAGAACTCGGGTGAAGGAACTAGGCAAAATGGCACCGTAACTTCGGGAGAAGGTGCGCCGGTGAGGGTGAAGTATTTACTACGTAAGCCCATGCCGGTCGAAGATACCAGGCCGCTGCGACTGTTTATTAAAAACACAGCACTCTGCAAACACGAAAGTGGACGTATAGGGTGTGACGCCTGCCCGGTGCCGGAAGGTTAATTGATGGGGTTAGCTAACGCGAAGCTCTTGATCGAAGCCCCGGTAAACGGCGGCCGTAACTATAACGGTCCTAAGGTAGCGAAATTCCTTGTCGGGTAAGTTCCGACCTGCACGAATGGCGTAACGATGGCGGCGCTGTCTCCACCCGAGACTCAGTGAAATTGAAATCGCTGTGAAGATGCAGTGTATCCGCGGCTAGACGGAAAGACCCCGTGAACCTTTACTATAGCTTTGCACTGGACTTTGAGTTTGCTTGTGTAGGATAGGTGGGAGGCTTTGAAGCGTGGACGCCAGTTCGCGTGGAGCCATCCTTGAAATACCACCCTGGCAACCTTGAGGTTCTAACTCTGGTCCGTTATCCGGATCGAGGACAGTGTATGGTGGGTAGTTTGACTGGGGCGGTCTCCTCCTAAAGAGTAACGGAGGAGTACGAAGGTGCGCTCAGACCGGTCGGAAATCGGTCGTAGAGTATAAAGGCAAAAGCGCGCTTGACTGCGAGACAGACACGTCGAGCAGGTACGAAAGTAGGTCTTAGTGATCCGGTGGTTCTGTATGGAAGGGCCATCGCTCAACGGATAAAAGGTACTCCGGGGATAACAGGCTGATACCGCCCAAGAGTTCATATCGACGGCGGTGTTTGGCACCTCGATGTCGGCTCATCACATCCTGGGGCTGAAGCCGGTCCCAAGGGTATGGCTGTTCGCCATTTAAAGTGGTACGCGAGCTGGGTTTAGAACGTCGTGAGACAGTTCGGTCCCTATCTGCCGTGGACGTTTGAGATTTGAGAGGGGCTGCTCCTAGTACGAGAGGACCGGAGTGGACGAACCTCTGGTGTTCCGGTTGTCACGCCAGTGGCATTGCCGGGTAGCTATGTTCGGAAAAGATAACCGCTGAAAGCATCTAAGCGGGAAACTTGCCTCAAGATGAGATCTCACTGGAACCTTGAGTTCCCTAAAGGGCCGTCGAAGACTACGACGTTGATAGGTTGGGTGTGTAAGCGCTGTGAGGCGTTGAGCTAACCAATACTAATTGCCCGTGAGGCTTGACCATATAACACCCAAACAATTTGATGTTTGTGTGTCTCTATGAAGACTGCAACAGCCGAAAATTTGCAAGACTACAAACCAAGACATCACATACCCAATTCGGGATAGCGCTAACGCGACATCCCAGCTGAATCGCTTGACGACCATAGAGCATTGGAACCACCTGATCCCATCCCGAACTCAGTAGTGAAACGATGCATCGCCGATGGTAGTGTGGGGTTTCCCCATGTGAGAGTAGGTCATCGTCAAGCACCTACACCAAAACCCCCGATCGTGAAAACGGTCGGGGGTTTTACTATTAGTACAAGCATGAAGTTTTGCTAAAGGCAGAACCTGATGCTTGAGCGTCACTTGTAAGTTGTTGAGTAGAAAGAGAAATTCTTTGAAAAATAGCTTGACGCAGAATGAGGCTGCTGTAGAATGCGCGCCTCGGTTGAGACGAAAGACTTAACCAACCGCTCTTTAACAACTGAATCAAGCAATTCGTGTGGGTGCTTGTGAGGTAAGACTGTTAGTCGCAAGATTATCAGCATCACAAAGCAACACTCGTTAATTCGAGAGTTACCTCTCATTAAGTTGAGAGTTTTGCGATTGCTGAGCCAAGTTTAGGGTTTTCTCAAAACCCAAGCAGTATTGAACTGAAGAGTTTGATCATGGCTCAGATTGAACGCTGGCGGCAGGCCTAACACATGCAAGTCGAGCGGTAGAGAGAAGCTTGCTTCTCTTGAGAGCGGCGGACGGGTGAGTAATGCCTAGGAATCTGCCTAGTGGTGGGGGATAACGTTCGGAAACGGACGCTAATACCGCATACGTCCTACGGGAGAAAGCGGGGGATCTTCGGACCTCGCGCCATTAGATGAGCCTAGGTCGGATTAGCTAGTTGGTGAGGTAATGGCTCACCAAGGCGACGATCCGTAACTGGTCTGAGAGGATGATCAGTCACACTGGAACTGAGACACGGTCCAGACTCCTACGGGAGGCAGCAGTGGGGAATATTGGACAATGGGCGAAAGCCTGATCCAGCCATGCCGCGTGTGTGAAGAAGGTCTTCGGATTGTAAAGCACTTTAAGTTGGGAGGAAGGGTAGTAACCTAATACGTTGCTACTTTGACGTTACCGACAGAATAAGCACCGGCTAACTTCGTGCCAGCAGCCGCGGTAATACGAAGGGTGCAAGCGTTAATCGGAATTACTGGGCGTAAAGCGCGCGTAGGTGGTTCAGTAAGTTGGAAGTGAAATCCCCGGGCTCAACCTGGGAACTGCTTTCAAAACTGCTGAGCTAGAGTACGGTAGAGGGTGGTGGAATTTCCTGTGTAGCGGTGAAATGCGTAGATATAGGAAGGAACACCAGTGGCGAAGGCGACCACCTGGACTGATACTGACACTGAGGTGCGAAAGCGTGGGGAGCAAACAGGATTAGATACCCTGGTAGTCCACGCCGTAAACGATGTCAACTAGCCGTTGGGTTCCTTGAGAACTTAGTGGCGCAGCTAACGCATTAAGTTGACCGCCTGGGGAGTACGGCCGCAAGGTTAAAACTCAAATGAATTGACGGGGGCCCGCACAAGCGGTGGAGCATGTGGTTTAATTCGAAGCAACGCGAAGAACCTTACCTGGCCTTGACATGCTGAGAACTTTCTAGAGATAGATTGGTGCCTTCGGGAGCTCAGACACAGGTGCTGCATGGCTGTCGTCAGCTCGTGTCGTGAGATGTTGGGTTAAGTCCCGTAACGAGCGCAACCCTTGTCCTTAGTTACCAGCACGTAATGGTGGGAACTCTAAGGAGACTGCCGGTGACAAACCGGAGGAAGGTGGGGATGACGTCAAGTCATCATGGCCCTTACGGCCAGGGCTACACACGTGCTACAATGGTCGGTACAAAGGGTTGCCAAGCCGCGAGGTGGAGCTAATCCCATAAAACCGATCGTAGTCCGGATCGCAGTCTGCAACTCGACTGCGTGAAGTCGGAATCGCTAGTAATCGTGAATCAGAATGTCACGGTGAATACGTTCCCGGGCCTTGTACACACCGCCCGTCACACCATGGGAGTGGGTTGCACCAGAAGTAGCTAGTCTAACCTTCGGGAGGACGGTTACCACGGTGTGATTCATGACTGGGGTGAAGTCGTAACAAGGTAGCCGTAGGGGAACCTGCGGCTGGATCACCTCCTTAATCGAAGACTTCAGCTTCTTCATAAGTCCCCACACGAATTGCTTGATTCATTGCGAAAGACGATTGGGTCTGTAGCTCAGTTGGTTAGAGCGCACCCCTGATAAGGGTGAGGTCGGCAGTTCGAATCTGCCCAGACCCACCAATTGTTGTGGGGTGAGGCCTTAGATGTAATTGGGGCCATAGCTCAGCTGGGAGAGCGCCTGCCTTGCACGCAGGAGGTCAGCGGTTCGATCCCGCTTGGCTCCACCACTTACACCCTCGTTTAGAGTTCAGAAATGAACGTTCCTGCATAGGCAGATGAATGTTGATTTCTGGTCTTTGACCAGTAAGAAAATCGTTCTTTAAAAATTTGGGTATGTGATAGAAGTGACTGATTAATTACTTTCACTGGTAATTAATCTGGTCAAGGTAAAATTTGTAGTTCTCAATTGCAAATTTTCGGCGAATGTCGTCTTCACGTTAGAGACAGTAACCAGATTGCTTGGGGTTATATGGTCAAGTGAAGAAGCGCATACGGTGGATGCCTTGGCAGTCAGAGGCGATGAAAGACGTTGTAGCCTGCGATAAGCTCCGGGGAGTCGGCAAACAGACTTTGATCCGGAGATCTCTGAATGGGGGAACCCAGCCAGCATAAGCTGGTTATTACACACTGAATACATAGGTGTGTAAGGCGAACCAGGGGAACTGAAACATCTAAGTACCCTGAGGAATAGAAATCAACCGAGATTCCCTTAGTAGTGGCGAGCGAACGGGGACTAGCCCTTAAGTTGATTTGAGAATAGTGGAAGGCTCTGGAAAGTGCCGCCGTAGTGGGTGATAGCCCCGTACACGAAATTCTCTTATCAATGAAATCGAGTAGGACGGAGCACGAGAAACTTTGTCTGAATATGGGGGGACCATCCTCCAAGGCTAAATACTACTGACTGACCGATAGTGAACTAGTACCGTGAGGGAAAGGCGAAAAGAACCCCGGAGAGGGGAGTGAAATAGATCCTGAAACCGTATGCGTACAAGCAGTGGGAGCCCACTTTGTTGGGTGACTGCGTACCTTTTGTATAATGGGTCAGCGACTTATATTCAGTGGCGAGCTTAACCGAATAGGGGAGGCGTAGCGAAAGCGAGTCTTAATAGGGCGTTTAGTCGCTGGGTATAGACCCGAAACCGGGCGATCTATCCATGGGCAGGTTGAAGGTTAGGTAACACTGACTGGAGGACCGAACCGACTACCGTTGAAAAGTTAGCGGATGACCTGTGGATCGGAGTGAAAGGCTAATCAAGCTCGGAGATAGCTGGTTCTCCTCGAAAGCTATTTAGGTAGCGCCTCGTGTATCACTGCTGGGGGTAGAGCACTGTTTCGGCTAGGGGGTCATCCCGACTTACCAAACCGATGCAAACTCCGAATACCAGCAAGTGTCAGCACGGGAGACACACGGCGGGTGCTAACGTCCGTCGTGAAAAGGGAAACAACCCAGACCGTCAGCTAAGGTCCCAAAGTTATGGTTAAGTGGGAAACGATGTGGGAAGGCTTAGACAGCTAGGAGGTTGGCTTAGAAGCAGCCACCCTTTAAAGAAAGCGTAATAGCTCACTAGTCGAGTCGGCCTGCGCGGAAGATGTAACGGGGCTCAAACCATACACCGAAGCTACGGGTTCAACGTAAGTTGAGCGGTAGAGGAGCGTTCTGTAAGCCTGTGAAGGTGAGTTGAGAAGCTTGCTGGAGGTATCAGAAGTGCGAATGCTGACATGAGTAACGACAATGGGAGTGAAAAACTCCCACGCCGAAAGACCAAGGTTTCCTGCGCAACGTTAATCGACGCAGGGTGAGTCGGCCCCTAAGGCGAGGCAGAAATGCGTAGTCGATGGGAAACGGGTTAATATTCCCGTACTTCTAATTACTGCGATGGAGGGACGGAGAAGGCTAGGCCAGCACGGCGTTGGTTGTCCGTGTTTAAGGTGGTAGGCTGATTTCTTAGGTAAATCCGGGAAATCAAGGCCGAGAACTGATGACGAGTTATCTTTTAGATGACGAAGTGGTTGATGCCATGCTTCCAGGAAAAGCTTCTAAGCTTCAGGTAATTAGGAACCGTACCCCAAACCGACACAGGTGGTTAGGTAGAGAATACCAAGGCGCTTGAGAGAACTCGGGTGAAGGAACTAGGCAAAATGGCACCGTAACTTCGGGAGAAGGTGCGCCGGTGAGGGTGAAGTATTTACTACGTAAGCCCATGCCGGTCGAAGATACCAGGCCGCTGCGACTGTTTATTAAAAACACAGCACTCTGCAAACACGAAAGTGGACGTATAGGGTGTGACGCCTGCCCGGTGCCGGAAGGTTAATTGATGGGGTTAGCTAACGCGAAGCTCTTGATCGAAGCCCCGGTAAACGGCGGCCGTAACTATAACGGTCCTAAGGTAGCGAAATTCCTTGTCGGGTAAGTTCCGACCTGCACGAATGGCGTAACGATGGCGGCGCTGTCTCCACCCGAGACTCAGTGAAATTGAAATCGCTGTGAAGATGCAGTGTATCCGCGGCTAGACGGAAAGACCCCGTGAACCTTTACTATAGCTTTGCACTGGACTTTGAGTTTGCTTGTGTAGGATAGGTGGGAGGCTTTGAAGCGTGGACGCCAGTTCGCGTGGAGCCATCCTTGAAATACCACCCTGGCAACCTTGAGGTTCTAACTCTGGTCCGTTATCCGGATCGAGGACAGTGTATGGTGGGTAGTTTGACTGGGGCGGTCTCCTCCTAAAGAGTAACGGAGGAGTACGAAGGTGCGCTCAGACCGGTCGGAAATCGGTCGTAGAGTATAAAGGCAAAAGCGCGCTTGACTGCGAGACAGACACGTCGAGCAGGTACGAAAGTAGGTCTTAGTGATCCGGTGGTTCTGTATGGAAGGGCCATCGCTCAACGGATAAAAGGTACTCCGGGGATAACAGGCTGATACCGCCCAAGAGTTCATATCGACGGCGGTGTTTGGCACCTCGATGTCGGCTCATCACATCCTGGGGCTGAAGCCGGTCCCAAGGGTATGGCTGTTCGCCATTTAAAGTGGTACGCGAGCTGGGTTTAGAACGTCGTGAGACAGTTCGGTCCCTATCTGCCGTGGACGTTTGAGATTTGAGAGGGGCTGCTCCTAGTACGAGAGGACCGGAGTGGACGAACCTCTGGTGTTCCGGTTGTCACGCCAGTGGCATTGCCGGGTAGCTATGTTCGGAAAAGATAACCGCTGAAAGCATCTAAGCGGGAAACTTGCCTCAAGATGAGATCTCACTGGAACCTTGAGTTCCCTAAAGGGCCGTCGAAGACTACGACGTTGATAGGTTGGGTGTGTAAGCGCTGTGAGGCGTTGAGCTAACCAATACTAATTGCCCGTGAGGCTTGACCATATAACACCCAAACAATTTGATGTTTGTGTGTCTCTATGAAGACTGCAACAGCCGAAAATTTGCAAGACTACAAACCAAGACATCACATACCCAATTCGGGATAGCGCTAACGCGACATCCCAGCTGAATCGCTTGACGACCATAGAGCATTGGAACCACCTGATCCCATCCCGAACTCAGTAGTGAAACGATGCATCGCCGATGGTAGTGTGGGGTTTCCCCATGTGAGAGTAGGTCATCGTCAAGCACCTACACCAAAACCCCCGATCGTGAAAACGGTCGGGGGTTTTACTTTGTGC
>JAHRFD010000065.1 GCA_020882975.1 Microcoleus sp. EPA2
CAATTATGCTACTGCCGACGGCACTGCCACTACCGCCGATAGCGATTACTTAGCAACCACAGGAAGTATCAGCTTTGCCGCCGGAGAAACCACCAAAACAATTACTGTTCCTGTCAATGGTGATGGCAAATTAGAAACTGACGAAACATTCAATGTCAATCTCAGCAATCCTGTCAATGGGACTATCGCCACAGCCACTGGGCAGGGGACTATTACTAATGATGATGTTCCATCTTCTTCCAGTAGCATCAGTATTAATAATGTCACGGTAACAGAAGGCAACAGTGGCACTACAAATACTGTATTTACTGTCAGCTTAAATAATCCCAGTCCCCAAACCGTCACCGTCAATTATGCTACTGCCGACGGCACTGCCACTACCGCCGATAGCGATTACTTAGCAACCACAGGAAGTATCAGCTTTGCCGCCGGAGAAACCACCAAAACAATTACTGTTCCTGTCAATGGTGATGGGAAGTTAGAAACTAACGAAACATTCAATGTCAATCTCAGCAATCCTGTCAATGGGACTATCGCCACAGCCACTGGCCAGGGGACTATTACTAATGATGACTTGCAGTCACCCACTCCGACTCCTACTCCAATTCCCACTCCAATTCCCACTCCCACTCCCACTCCAATTCCCACTCCGACTCCCACTCCCACTCCCACTCCAATTCCCACTCCAATTCCCACTCCCACTCCCACTCCCACGCCAGAATCTCCAGACGAAGATTGCATTTGCCAGCAAATAACCTTCCCCAGCCAAACTGATATTCGTGGCCCCAACACCATAAATAGCAGCATCAACGATATAGAAAATGAGGATAGGCTTCTGGGCTCGATTGGCAATGACAATATCAACGGCTTAGGTGGCAACGACTTGCTAATTGGCAACCCTGGGAATGACAATATTTATGGTGGAATTAACAGCGATGTCGGGATTGGCGCGGGCCAAGATGACGACGGGATTTTTGGGAATGAAGGCGATGATTACCTCAATGGACTCGCTGGGGAAGATGTAATTTTTGCCGGGGAAAACGATGATCTTGTTTACGGTGGCAAAGATGATGACATCATGTTTGGAGACAAGGAAAATGATACTTTAATTGGCGATGAGGGTAACGATACTTTATACGGCGGCACTCTTAACTCTTTAGATATCGATTCTACAGGTCACGATTTGCTATTTGGGCTCAGTGGCGATGATTATTTGAATGGGGAAGCACTCGCAGATTCCCTTTCTGGCGGCGATGGAAATGATACCGTACATGGTGGCAAAGGTAATGATTTAGCCGTGGGAGATTTGGGCAGTGATTTGTTGTTTGGTGATGAGGGTAGCGATACTCTCTGTGGTGGGGACGGAGAGGATACTATTTACGGGGATATTGGCAGCCCCGTGCCCGTTGGTTCTGCGGGCAGTCAAGACCAAATATGTGGCGGTGATGGCAATGATTTGCTGTTTGGCAATGAAGGTATGGATACTTTATGCGGGGATGCTGGAAATGATACTCTTAACGGTGGTAAGGATGAAGACAGTTTACTGGGCGGTGCTGGGGACGATTGGCTGTTTGGAGATGAGGGGAATGATACTTTAATTGGAGGTACTGGGAGCGATCGATTTATCTTAGGTATCGACAACGGCCGCGAGACTATTTTAGACTTTCAAAGTGGCAGGGATGCGATCGGCTTAATTGGCGGTTTAAGTTTTTCGCAATTGAGCATTAATGTAGAAAATAATTCTACTTTAATCCGAGTTACCAGTTCCGGTCAACTGTTGGCTACTCTCACCAATGTGTCCACAGGACTGATTAATGCTACGGATTTTGCAATCCTGTAAGTAGTTGAATCAAGCGATCTCCATTCCGGTTGTATCGGAATTATTAAACCACAGAGGACACAGAGGACACAGAGAAAGAGAGGAGAGAAATAATAATTCCGATGTCAACGGTTTTGATATGAGTCAATGGATTTTCGATTTTATATTTGATATGATTTCCGGTCGATTGCTCTCGTTAATTTTCCGCTATATCCCATTCAATAATCATGTTAGGAACTCCACCGGCTGAATTTGAGGTTGGGCAATTTTGTTTGGAATTTTGCTGCTGGCGGCGATCGGGCAAAATATCCTGCAATGTGTTGTTAAAAATTAACGATTTTATTGATTAATGTTAAAAGTTGTCACATAACCTAAACAAAGTAGTATTATGAGGTAATATTCGGTCAAAATTGGTACCATCCTTGACTCGAACGAGAGTATTTGTAACTATGCCTATTTCTCGTCGAACTTTTCTCACAGGGGCGATCGCCACCTCTTTCGCTCTACCTATCACCGGCAATTTATGGGCACAAACTGCTCGACCCATGATGCCCCGCAATACTGGCATCTATCGATTTAAGTTGGGAAACTTCAACTTGATTTCGATTAGCGATGGAACTTTGAGCGTTCCCGCAGCCATCTTTGCTAGCAATGCCACACCAGAAGAGTTTAATCGGGTGTTGCAGCAGGGTTTTCAAGGGGAAAAGCTCACTCTAGATTGTAATGTGCTGTTGGTGGATACCGGACAGAACAAAGTTTTAATCGATACAGGCAGTGGCTTGTTGAATGGAGCAACAGTGGGCAAGTTAATCGACAACTTGCAGCAGGCACTGATTAAACCTAGCGATATTACTGCGGTGATTTTGACTCACGCCCATGGCGATCATGTGGGTGGTTTGAATGGGAAAAGCGGGTTGACATTTCCCAATGCTCGCTATTTCATCGGGAAACAAGAGTGGAATTTTTGGACGAGTAATTCGGTGGATTTACCCAAGTTTGGGGGGCCGGCAGACATGAAAAAGCAGATGATTGAGATTGCTAAAACTCAGTTAGGTTTGATTCGCGATCGCGTTACTCAATTTGATGTTAACCAAGAGTTTTTGCCGGGATTTACAGCCATTCCTGCCTACGGTCATACACCCGGTCACGTTGCGATTAGAATTGCATCGGGGAATGCGGTGATGGTGCATACGGCCGATACGGTTCACACTAATACAATTAATTTGTGGAATCCAAGCTGGAAACCGATTTTTGATGCCGATCGCGAGATGGCGGCCACAACTCGCCAAGCCGTACTGGAAAAAATTGCGCGCGATCGCACGTTAATGTTTGCTTATCATTTTCCTTATCCAGGTATCGGACATTTGCGCGATCGCAATGGTGGTGGATTTGATTGGCAACCTGTCAACTGGCAATTTGAAAGTTAATTCTGGTTACGGGAAGAATACAGAGGTTATCTGCTACGATCGCCCCTTGGATCGCACTGTTAGCTACTCTCACCAATGTAGCAGCAGAGCTGATTAATGTTACCGATTTTGTAGAGGTCTAAATCGATACCAGTGGGGACACGGCAATGCCGTGTCCTTTGGCCCGCTCTCAACCTAATTCAAAGCGCGAGAAACGTTTAACTTGAATAGCTTCACCTACAACAGCGCTATAGCGATCGAGCAGGACTTTTACAGTAACCTGTGAATCGCGAATATAAGTT
Organism: Microcoleus sp. EPA2; assembly: GCA_020882975.1. Lineage (GTDB taxonomy): Bacteria > Cyanobacteriota > Cyanobacteriia > Cyanobacteriales > Microcoleaceae > Microcoleus. Next base: position 3,528 of record JAHRFD010000065.1, read on the forward strand.
TGTTCCAACAAGGCCTCAACCGACTCAAGTGGAATAGCTGCAATTTGCATGGCGAGGTTTTTTGCCAATTCTTGAAATGTGGCAGACCGAGCCACAAAATCCGTTTGGCAATTCACTTCTATTAGCGCGCCAATGCTCTTGTTATGATGAATATAAGACTCGACAATGCCTTGAGTTGCTTCATTTCTTTGTAAGGCTTGAGCGCGGATTAAGTCGTTTTGACCCAGCCACGTGATCGCAGCTTCCAAATTGCCCTGATTTTCTGTCAGTGCTTGCTGGCAATCCCCGATCCGCGCCCCGGTTAAATCTCGCAACTGTTTGACGAGTTGGGCTGAAATCCGTGCCATTTTTATCCCTCCATCACTTGCGTACTTCATATTGTATGATATTATAATACAATATATCCTACATCGCAAAAACAGCATAAAAAACCGAAAATAATTTTGATTCCCTTAATCCAACCGTCAAGTGTCCACTGTCAACTGTTATTCACCTAGGGAGGACTACTTTTATGCCATCATTGACATCTCCAACCGATCGCACCAGTGGATTATACGTGCGTTCCCCCGAAGCAGAACAACTCGTTTTTCCCCTGAAACAGACAGAAATCAGAGCCAAAATAGCCGGAAATCTCTCGCGAGTTGAAGTCTCGCAGAAATTTGAAAATCCTTTCACCAAGCCGCTAGAAGCCATCTATATTTTCCCGCTACCAGCCGAAGCAGCGGTAGATGAGATGGAAATTAAAATTGGCGATCGCACAATTAAAGGCAGCATCAAAAAACGCGCAGAAGCCCAACGAATTTACGAACAAGCCAAACAAGAAGGGCGGACAGCCGGTTTGCTGGAACAAGAGCGAGATAATATTTTCACCCAATCCCTCGCCAACATCAAACCCGGTGAAGAAATCGAGGTCACGATTCGCTATACCGACAGCTTGAAATTTCTCGCTGGGGATTATGAATTTGTGTTTCCGATGGTAGTTGGGCCGCGATATATTCCCGGTACGCCGCTGGATGAAACAGCAGCTAGCGGCAGCGCCCCAGCCCCAATGACAGTTAATTCCGATACTGATATTGTCCCCGATGCGTCGCGGCTGAATGCCCCGATTTTACCACCGGGAATGCGATCGCGACACGAGATCGGCGTGACGCTGGAAATTGAGGCGGGCGTACCGATTCGCAATGTCAATTCCCCCTCCCACCAACTGCAAATTGAATATTTTGACTCTCCCCAAGATTCCACAGTCAGCGAGCAAAAAAACGGACTGAAGGTGCGCGTTCAGTTGGGAAATACAGATACAATTCCCAACAAAGATTTGATAGTGCGCTATCAAATTGCGGGTCGAGAAACCCAATCGACGGTATTAACTCAAGCGGACGATCGCGGCGGGCATTTTGCAGTTTACTTGATTCCGGCTATCGAGTACAAAATCGATGAAATTGTGCCGAAAGATGTCGTATTTTTAGTCGATACTTCCGGTTCGCAATCGGGCGCGCCTTTGCAGCAATGTCAGGCATTGTTGCGGCAATTTATTAACGGGCTGAATCCAGGAGATACTTTCTCGATTCTGGATTTTTCTAACTCTGTGCGCCAACTGTCAAAACAACCGCTACCGAATACAGCAGAAAATCGACAACAGGCGATCGCCTATATCAACAAACTCCACGCTGGTGGCGGTACGGAAATGTTGGGCGGGATTCGCGCGGCGATCGATTTTCCCGCACCATCCGGGCGCTTGCGCACTGTGGTACTCCTCAGCGACGGTTTCATCGGCAACGAAAACGAGATTTTCGCCGAAGTGCAGCAGCATCTCAAACCGGGGAATCGCCTGTACAGTTTCGGTGCGGGGAGTTCCGTAAATCGCTTTTTGCTCGATCGCATGGCGGAAATCGGGCGGGGAATCTCGCGGATTATTCGGCACGACGAACCTGTTAACGAATTTGTCGAAAAGTTCTTCCGGCAAATCAACAATCCGGTGTTAATAAATCTGGAAATTACTTGGGAGGGAGAGGGCGAAAATCCGGTAATTTATCCATCTGTTGCGCCGGATTTATTTGCCGAACAACCGCTTGTTTTATTTGGCAAAAAGGGCGATCGCCAACCTGGAAAACTTCAGATAAAAGGGGTTAGCGCAGGCGGACACCAGTACGTCCAAACCTATGAAATGAACTTTACCGAAACTGGCAATCCGGCAGTTGCCCAACTTTGGGGGCGACATCGCATCAAAGATTTGATGAATCAGATGGTGCAGTACGAAACCAAGGTGGGAGTGGAAACGGTAACAGAAACGGCGCTAACCTATCAGCTTTTGTCGCAATACACGGCTTTTGTGGCCGTCAGCGATGATTTGCGCGTCGAACCGGGTACGGAATCGATCGCGATGAACGTGCCAGTAGAAATGCCGGAAGCTGTGGAATATCTGGGTGTATTTGGTGGCAACACAGACTGGATGATGCAGGAAATGGTTGGAGGTTATGCACCTGTTGCAGGGTTTACAGACCATTTTGAATTTGATGAAGAAGATGTAGAAAGAGCACGCGGCATCACATTTAACCGCCTAGAAGAACGGATGTATAAATTGTCCGCACCAGCCCCCGGTAGCGCCCCGAGTGCACCCTCAAAGCGGAAGCGCGCGCGCTCTAAACCACCTTCACCTATAGAAAAACCACCTTTACCTATAGAAGTCGTTAGCGCTGCGGGGTTGGATGAAGAGGCGATCGATAGTTTAAACGAACACTTGGCAACTCTGACTGTGCCGCCCGGTACAAGCGGCGAATTGGTGTTAGAAATTGTCTTCGGTAAGGTGCGCGCCAGTCGCATAGTTGTGGATGCTGATGCTTCGACTTTGGCGGATGTGGAGTTGCTCAAAACAATTAAAAAATGGCTCTTTAGCTGGCGCATTCCTCACTTTATTGGGGATACAGTGCGGCTGACGTTGCTGGTGCGATCGTAAAACAGCATAATTTTAGATCAATTCCTCTCTTCATCGTCCTGTATTCATTTCTCTCTGTGTTCTCTGTGTTCTAGGTCCGGTTAAATCATGACCATGCAACGGTCAACGATATTACTCGATCGCCCACAAAAAAAATGGAAGAATCTACTCTTCCATTTTTTAATCATGACTATTAGTCCTGATGGCAAACCACTTTTTTTATGAGTAACTTGACGGACACGATCGCATTTTGGAATTAAACAGCGGCCAACTCAGGAGTCGGGCGCTTGCTGTTGCGGATACCCTCGATTGCCCCTGCATAATCCTTCGCCTTAAACACGGCAGAACCGGCGACAACAGCATTTGCGCCCGCTTCCAAAACCTGCCAAGTATTGTCCACCTTCAAACCGCCATCCACCTCAATCCAAGGATCGAGACCTCTCTCATCGCACATTTGGCGCAACTGGCGAATTTTTGGCAACACAGTCGGAATAAAACTTTGGCCGCCAAAACCCGGATTGACGCTCATAATCAGCACCAAATCGCAAAGTTCCAGCACGTACTCAATCAACTCCAAAGGAGTCGAAGGATTTAGAACCACACCAGCCATTTTGCCCAATTCCCGAATTTGACCGAGAGTGCGGTGCAAGTGAGGCGAAGCATTGTGTTCGGCGTGAACGGAAATAATGTCAGCACCAGCCTTAGCGAAGTCCTCAACATACTTTTCTGGTTCCACAATCATCAAGTGGACATCCAGAGGTTTCTTAGTCACGGGGCGAATTGCTTCTACAATCAGCGGTCCGATCGTAATATTAGGAACAAAGCGACCATCCATCACATCTACGTGAATCCAGTCAGCCCCGGCTTTGTCGATCGCCTGAATCTCATCTCCAAGACGGCTAAAATCGGCTGATAATATAGATGGAGCAATCACGATCGGTTTTTGGGATTTGGTCATGGCTTTCGTCTGTTCTCCTGTCTCCTTGGCTGTATCCAGTTTATCAAAATGTGGGTCTGGGGGCTGAGGAATTTTGAGTTGGAAGTTTTAACTTGCGAATGTAGATAAAAATATGAAAAACAGAGATCCCTTAGAAAATCCTGAACTCGATCGAGTAAGTCTGTTTGTACTACTAATCCCCGTCATCGGCTTTTTTCCTGCCCTGTGGAAACTTTACCGCCACCAGGGCAGCCCCGAACACAAAGCCGTCAGCCGTTTAGCCATTGCCCTAGCTTTAAGTTGGCTGTTAGGGCATATTTTTTTAGAAGCAGGAGCCATTTCTGCGGAATCTTGGACACTTCCCATGTTATTAATGAGTAGCCTGTTGACAACCAGCTATTTCATCATCAGCCTCAGTCTGATGTTTCGGCTTTGGAGACGCCAACCACTCTGGCTCCCCGGCCTTAGCCACGTAGCCGAACGATTGGTCGGCAAACATCTATCATAATTTAGGGTTATTTTCTGCCCTTAGCGTATTGATTGATTGTCTCTTCAGGTTGATACTACAAATTGCCATTATCTTTTTTTATTCTTATTGTGTGTGAGGAAGCCAGTGCCAGCTCAAACAAATCCTAATCAAGACCCTACCAAACAACCAGCCACCAATCCCTCAACCAGAAAATCTGCCCCGCCTCATCGAGGCCGTTGGCTGGGATTTGGTTTTGGTTTAGCTGGAGTCGCCATGCTCTCAGCCACAGCCGGAGCACTGCTAGCCGTTTCTCTGTCCACAACCCCGCTTCAGCAACAGAAGTTGACCCCAGAAGAAGCGGCGGTGTTTTCTCAAGGGGATATGGCCAAGCTGAGCATGAAAATGCCAGAGCTCACTCGCCCAGTAAATATTTTAGTTTTAGGACTTAAGGTTCTGAGTTCCGACCTTGACGGCCATCCCGACAAGGAACAGGGATACGATGTGTGGCAAAACTCTTTTAAAGGGTTAACTGACACCATGTTGCTGGTTAGGTTCGACCCTCAAAATCAAAAATTAAGCGTACTTTCTATTCCGCGAGATACCCGCACCTATGTTGAAGGTAGGGGGGAGGTGAAAATCAACGAGGCTAATTACTATGGCGGTCCGGCTTCCTCAGCCAAATCGGTCAGCGGACTCCTGGGCGGTGTGGGAATTGACCGCTATGTCACCCTCAATATTCAAGGCATAAAAAGCTTAGTTGATGCCCTTGGTGGCCTGACAATTAATGTCCCTAAAGACATGAAATATACCGATGAAAGCCAGCATTTATATATAGATTTAAAGGCTGGTAAGCAGAAGCTAAACGGCGAACAAATCGTACACTATTTGCTTTATCGCCACGACAATTTGGGGGATATCGGTAGAGTGCAGCGCCAACAATTGTTGATGCGCGCTTTTGTGGAACAGGAAGTTAATGTCGGTTTGCTTTCTCGATTGCCCAAAATTTTGTCGGTAATTCAGTCTCATATTGACACAAATTTGAGTGTTGAGGAATTAGTGGCTTTGGCTGGTTTTGCGACGAAAACCGATCGCTCTAGCGTGCAAATGTTGATGGTTCCCGGTAAGTTCAGCGATGCCAAGGACTATAAGGCTAGTTACTGGTTGCCCGATCAAAATGCGATCGAAACTCTGGTGGCCGAACATTTTGACTTCGGTCAAAATACTTGGAAAATCGAGAATGCTGATGCGACTTTTTTGAAAGTGGCGATTCAAGATAGTACCGGCGATGAGGCTGCGGTGGAAGATTTTGTCAATACTTTGACTCGCGCTGGCTATCGGAATGTTCAGGTTTATAAAGATTGGCCAGAACCCTTGGATGTCACTACTTTTGTGGCTCAAGATGGCGATATTAAAGGTGCGGAAGCAATTCGCGAGTCTGTGGGTTTTGGGGATGTTTTGGTTGAGAGTACCGGTTCTTTGCAATCGGATGTGACGATCAGATTGGGCAAGGATTGGTTGAGTAAAAAGTCTCAGTCAGGTCGATAGTTTTAAACATGGTATTTGTAGGGACACAGCAGTGCTGTGTCCTTTTTACCCAAAAACCGGGTCTAAAGCCCCGTCCTTCGCTTGACGGCTTTTCCTCTTTAAGCTTATCAATCCAGTCCTCTACAAGTTCGCGGTTCAATCCTACTAATTTGCTGGCAATCCCGATCGCCCTTTAATCCAATCAAGTAAAATAGGATTCACCAATTCCGGCGCTTCATCCTGGGGACAATGGCCAACCCCCTCCAAAGGAATAAACTGTTCAACCGCCGGGTATTTAGCCAATTCCCGCCCAAGGGCGATCGGCTCCCAAGGGTCATCCGTACCCCACAAAATCAAAGCAGGACAGCTCAAACGAGGCAACAAATCCTCCGGTAACGGGCCTTGAGAATAACTAATAAATGCTACAAAAACTTCCACAGCACCAGGATCTCGCGCTGGTTTCAACAACATTTCTATCAGTTCATCAGTAACAGCTTCAGGACGGTGATAAGCTTGCAAAAGCACTTTTCGCACTGTATTAGGCGTGGCCAATTGTTTGAAAAATAATTGACTAATCCATTTGACATTTAAAACTTTTTGTGCTATGGGCGCTCCTAAACTGCGATACCAAGGCATTTGGGCCCGTTTGCGATCGTGCAACAAGCGCAAAGAACAATTAAGCAAAACCACAGCAGAAGCAATCTCAGGAAAATCCACAGCAGCTTGCATAATTGCCACACAGCCGATCGAATTTCCCACCAAAAAAGCAGGCCCCCCCGCAACTTCCCGACAAAAATCAGCAATTAGCTGACCCCAAGTCTCAAAAGAATAGTCAATTTCCAATTTCGGCACAGGTTTAGCAGAAGCGCCAAAACCAATCAGATCGATCGCATAACAGCGACAATCAACAGCCAATGCCGGCAAATTCTTGCGCCAATGGCCCCAAGACGCACCGAAACCGTGGACAAACACCACCGCAGGTCCCTGGGTTCCCGCAGTCTGGTAACAAATCGGAAAACCTTTCCACACCCAAGTTTGAGGTGCAACAGTAGTTAACGTAGAAGAAGTCATAGAACTAAAAAACTCAAAATTCAACAGTACAAAAGACCAAAACCCTTAACACAAACCCTATCGCAATTCGAGGCAACCTTCCTTTTTTCCCTCCTCCCTCTGCGCCCTCTGCGCCCTCTGCGGTTAAATCTTCTTCCGATACTTTTTTGCTAACTTTTGCTAACAAATATATAAGTTGAGGTTTGACTTCAACCAAGGCGTATCAACCGATGCCCGAAGGAAGATCCCACGAGCACCGTTTAGATCCCGGTTCATCTGATTT
>JAHRFD010000066.1 GCA_020882975.1 Microcoleus sp. EPA2
CTTTTCTACAAAGCCGCTTTATTTTTTTTTAGGCAAACTTGGGGTTCGTCCCCCCTTTGTCATTTCGCAAAATTGCGTCGCTCGTCTAATCTTTCTGGCTGTTTGTCTCTCGGACTGGAGTTTAGACTAAAAAGTACGATCGCCCTCAAACAAAAGTGAGTTCGCCTAAGAACAATCGAAGAGATGAGAGAACCAACAACAGGCAAAAAAATACCGGGTCAACTCTGCTTGAGTTGACCCGGATAGCGGAAGATAGGGAAATATCACAACCCCGAGCGACCGGTATGAATAATGTTGTCACTCAATTGCAACAGTTTCGTCGTAAAGCGCAAGATGCTACCTTTGAGTTAATGGATGCGCTCTTGTTGACCAGAACAGCTCAAAGTTTAGCGGATTTATCATTATCTTGCGTGTTTCGCCGTCAATGGCCAAGCGTTTACGAAGCATTACAAGACACTCGACCCGATCGACAACAATTAATGAAACTTTACATCCAACAACTCCCGCGATCGGAACGAATTGTCCTCGCGGGCGACCATACGAGTTGGTCGAGACCGTTCGCCAAAACACTGAAAGAACGTACCTACGAACATTCCCCATCACAACTGGGAGGTCGCCCGGTGACTGTAGGATACGGTTACAGTACATTGGCGTGGATACCTGAAGCATAAGGAAGTTGGGCCTTGCCACTGTTACACGAGAGAATTACCAGTTGGGACAGTCCAATTTCTCAGGCTGTTCAACAATTTACATTTTCGCTTGTCCCCCTCTCATGAGATGTCGATTCTGCTGGTGGAACGACTAGCTGCTGATGGCTCTACCAGGATTGCGAAGCCGATGTGGTTGGCGTTTGTGGGGTTAAAAATGCCTGCTGTCACAGAAATTTGGCGACTTTATTTACGAAGATTTGCGATCGACCATTGGTATCGTTTTGCTAAAAATCGCCTGCATTGGACAGTTCCTCAATTCAGTACACCACTTCAATGCGACCGTTGGAGCGATTTAATGCCGATTGTGACTTGGCAATTATGGTTGGGTCGTCATTTGGTGGCGCAACGCCCTCTGCCGTGGCAGAAATCTCTGGTCAAACTCACCCCTGGGCGGGTAGCTCAATCTTTTGGAAGCATTTTAGCCCTGTTAGGCACACCAGCTCGATCTCCGAAAGTGCGAGGTAAATCGGACGGTTGGATGAAAGGGAAACAACGACGGCCCAGAATTCGATATCCTGTGGTCAAAAAAGGGTTTTCTCGTTCCAGAATAACCGCCAAAAAGTCCCCTTAATCAGAAGTTTTCGATCGCTCATCTTTTAGTGGATTCAATCTACAGTAATGCACCTCTTTATTCTGTTTTAGTCTAAACTCCAGTCTCGGAGACAAGCTCATAATATCCTGTGCGATCGCACGGGATATGCTATCCCTAAAGTGACAACGGTCATATTGTTGACCCTTGCATCGGAATGATTTAACGTTTCTAGAACAATCTTGAGATAGAGTCCGAGAATAGAGAACTGAATAATACTGAATAATTCCGATCGAGAGACGATTTGATATCAAGGACAGCCCGGAGGCCTCACCGGTACTCGCCACAATAATTGTGGCAGATGTCTACTATAAATCCGAGAGAATTTTTAAGTAAGCTTGTACAGTGTTAGACAAACCCATTTCTAATGCTTCTGCAATGAGAGCGTGACCGATCGATACTTCGAGGATATCGGGAATGGAGCAAAACTTAGCTAGGTTTTGCAGGTTTAAATCATGTCCTGCATTCACACCTAAACCGACAGCTTGAGCAGCCTTAGCTGATAATACATATTGTTCAAAAACTGATTCTACTTTCCCTTCGCGAAAAGCCGTTGCATAGGGTTCTGTGTACAATTCTACTCGGTCTGCACCCACTTCTTTTGCTAGGGCCATGAGAGCAGGGTCTGCATCCATAAATAGACTGACTCTGATGCCGTTATCTTTTAATTTTTGAATAATTGGTAGGAGTCGATCGCGATTTTCGGGAATATTCCAACCGCTATCAGAGGTGAGTACATCGGGAGCATCTGGCACTAAGGTACACTGGGCTGGTTTGACATCGCAAACTATATCCATAAACGGATCTTGAAAAGGATTACCTTCGATATTGAATTCTACGGTTAGCATTTTGGCTAATTCATAAACATCAGAGGCTTTGATATGTCGCTCATCAGGACGGGGATGAACTGTGACACCGTGGGCTCCGGCGGCAATTACGGTTTTGGCAGCTTCAGTAACGCTGGGAATGCCGATGTTTCGAGAGTTTCTGAGGAGGGCAATTCTGTTGATGTTGACGCTGAGTTTGGTCATGGAATTTCGATTTGTTGGTTTTTGAGTAAAGGCGATCGACCTTTAATTATGTTCTATTTGTTGTTTTTTACAGTGGCAGTCTTAACCAGTTTACCATATTGATAGATTGAGGTTGCAAGATACTAACAAACCTGTGGGCTGTGACTACTGGGGTCAACCATCGCCTCAGCATTGCCTTAAAATCCTCCATGATTTAAAATCATTTGCCACTGCTCGGAATCAGAAACTTGCCCGATGTCCGGTAATATTAGAAAGCATTAATTTGAACGGCGCGGCATGGCTACTATTTGGGAACTCGATTTTTACAGTCGTCCGATCTTAGACGATCGACAGAAAAAAAAATGGGAAGTGTTGATTTGCGAAAGTCCGCTGAATGTGGGTGACAATGCAGAATCTCTGTTTCGCTACTCACAGTGGTGCCCCAGTTCAACGGTAAATTCCCTGTGGCTGGCTGGTGCAATTAAAGAGGCGATCGCCTCTGCACCGAAACCTCCCGAAAAAATCCGCTTTTTCCGTCGCCAAATGGCCAACATGATTACCAAAGCCTGCGAAGATTTGGAGATACCCGTGGCAGCGAGTCGCCGCACCCTTGCCCTCAGCCTGTGGCTAGAAGAACGGATGCGATCGTATTACCCCGCACAAGAGGGTTATCAAGCCACTGTTAACCCTTCGGTGCAATTTGTACCCGAAACGCCTGTGGCACTGCCGGACGCTTTAATCGGCGAAAAATGGGCATTTGTGAGTTTGCCGATCGCCGCTTTTGATGAAATGTCCGAGTGGGATATCGGATTTGGCGAAGCTTTTGGGCTACCCATGACAGGGCTGAGCCCCGAAACCCAAATTCCGGGGCTAATTATATTTTCGTCTAGAGCTACAGCCCTGGCCGGTTGGATGTCCGGTTTGGAGTTAGCTTTTATGAAATTTGACTCCGGGTCCCCTCCTACCCCCCCTAGGTTGATACTGGATACGGGTGCTAACGATCGCTGGATTTTAGCTAATCTCAGAGACTCGGCAACTGAAGCAGAAGGTAAAAAATTTGAGGCTGCGAAAAAAGAAGCAAAAAAAGTACATTTTTTGGCAATCCAGTCTAATCCTGAATCAGAATCTTTCGCCGGATTTTGGCTGCTGCATGAATTAAGTATTTAGGGTTGTTAGGTGTTAGGTGTTAGGTGTTAGGTGTTAGGTGTCAGTTGTTAGTTGTCAGTTGTTAGGTGAAGAACCAATAACAAAGAACCAATAACAAAGAACCAATAACAAAGAACAAATAACAAATAACCAAGAACTAATGCTCGTAAATATCGATAAAAAGTCCATCTTCGATCTTCCTTCTACTTACCAACAACAATGACCAATCACCAATCAGCAGAACAACTGCTAGAATTAGCCACCAAAGCAGGTGCCGAAGCTGCTGAGGTATTGGAGTCACAATCCTTATCGCGGCCGGTATTTTTTGAAGCAAACCGCCTGAAACAGCTAGAAACAGCCCAAGCAGAAGGCATTGCGCTGCGGCTGTGGAGGGATGGGCGGCCGGGTTTGGCAGTGGCTTACGGGCCCGTGGAACCGCAGATTTTGGTCGATCGCGCGATCGCCCTGTCGCAACTCAACGAACCGGAAATCATCGAACTCGGTAGCGGTAACAAAATTGTCTATCCCGATCTCGGACAGTCGATCGCAGCACAACAGCTAGTAGAATGGGGCAAAAGTGCGATCGCCAGCATTCGCCAAGCGTATCCAGAAAGCATCTGCACCGCCGAATTTGACTGCGAAATAGAAAGCACCCGCTTGGTGAACACTAGAGGCTTGGATTGCAGCCACACCGACACCACCCTCAGCGGTTACTTGTCAGCAGAATTAGTGCGGGGAGAAGACTTCCTGAATATTTGGGAGGGCGAAACCGAACGCAGCACCATCGACATCCACACCATCACCCAGCGAGTGTTGCAACGATTGGAATGGGCTAAAGACAATGTAGCACCAGTCACAGGGCGGGTACCAGTTTTGTTCACCGCCAAAGCCGCCGATTTACTTTGGGGCACAGTCTGTGCAGCCCTCAACGGCAAACAGGTACTAGAAGGGGCTTCGCCTTGGAGCGATCGATTGGGCCAACAAGTCACATCCCCCCTAGTCACACTCTCCCAACAGCCGGATACGGGGCCCTATAGCTGTCCCTTTGATGACGAAGGCACTCCCACTAGATCGATCGTATTCCTACACAATGGAGTATTGCAGTTATTTTACACAGATCGCACCACCGGTCGAACATTAGGCAGTGGCACCACCGGCAACGGATTTAGGCCTGGTTTGGGCAGTTATCCCACACCGAGTTTGTTCAATGTTTTAATTAAACCAGGAGAGCGATCGCTCGCTGATTTAATCGCCCAATTAGACGACGGAATTGTAGTCGATCAAATGCTGGGGGGTAGTGCGGGCATTTCCGGCGACTTTTCGATTAATATCGATCTCGGCTACCGCGTCAAAAAAGGTCAAATAATTGGCAGAGTCAAAGACACAATGGTTGCCGGCAACGTCTATACAGTCCTCAAACAATTAGTAGAATTAGGAGGGGACTCCGAGTGGAACGGTTCTTGCCATACACCCTCTGTAATTGTCGAAGGATTGTCCGTCATCGGCAAAAACTAAAGTTAGTTGTTATTGGTTATTTGTTATCAGTTATTGGTGAGAGCAAGCTTTGAATCCGGGTATTCCCAGCAATTCGGGACACAGCTAGCGCATGGTTGATATATTCCCGGCCGCAGAACAGGGACCTGCCCCTAACAAGCCCTGTTTTTCGTCAGAATGAAATAGCCCTGGTTCAGAATGGGGACTTTGACTTGTTCGAGTCTCCTTTCTTCAGGCTGATTTTGAAATATAGAAGTTTGACAACTGCCTAGGTTATGTGGGCAATCGCGACACCCTCTCGATGCGAGGCTAGTTAAGAGCTATGTCGCTGGTGGTTAAATCTACTGGGTTTTTGCATCAACCCAAATTTTCGGTGTTCTGTAAATAGTCGTAAACTTTACTAAATCTTTATACGAAACAGTATAATGGGTGACACCCCCTGTTAGGAACCAGAGGGCAAAAAGCCTAGCAGCAAAATCAGATGCTGTTAGCTACGGGTTTTTGTTGAGAGTCAGGAAACTGAATAAGTACAATGGAGCATCGGCGCATTGTTATTGGTGACGTACATGGGCATTTCGATGGCTTAATGACCTTACTAGAGGCACTTGCCCCTGGGTCGGACGATCGCGTGTATTTTCTGGGAGACTTAATCGATCGCGGACCCAAGAGTGCTCAAGTAGTAGAGTTTGTCAAGGAAAGTTGTTACCAAACTCTGTTAGGCAACCACGAACAACTGATGTTAAATGCTCTAGTGGATGGCCTTACTGATATGCGATCGTGGCAAGCTTGGCTTTGCAGTGGCGGTGATGCCACCATAGACAGTTACAGAAATACAGGGATGATGCCCTACAAGCACTTAGAATGGATGCGATCGCTCCCCACCCACCTCGACTTGGGCGATATCTGGCTAGTCCACGCCGGGGTCGATCCCACACTCCCGGTTGACCAGCAGTCTAGCGAACAACTCTGCTGGATTCGCAAGGATTTTCACAACATCTCTCAACCCTATTTTCCCGATAAATTAATTATCACCGGTCACACGATCACCTTTACGTTTCAGGGGGTCAGACCGGGGGAATTAGTCAGAGGACAAGGGTGGCTAGATATTGACACGGGTGCTTATCATCCCAAGAGTGGCTGGCTGACAGGATTTGACCTTAACTACCGCCGAGTTTATCAAGTCAATGTATTTAACCATCAAGTCCGAATTTTGCCCTTAGACGAATTGGTGAGACCATTGAACTCCTCGGAAATTCCCCTCCAGAAATCGGTTTTGAGTCCAGTGGTTTCACCAAGCTAGCTGTTGACTACTGACGCGAGGAACCCAGAAGCCTGCGGATTTCCTGTCTGTAAGTCCCATTGTTTAAGCCTTCACCCGTAGCCAAACTGGGATCGATTCCCTGTTCGATCGCCGCAATGCGGGAATCGGTAGCCGGATGAGTGCTCAAAATGCTGGGAGGAGAAGGTCTGTTGAGCAACTTTTTCATAAAATCCACCATCCCCGATTGAGCGTAGCCCGATCGCCCCATTGTTTGCAATCCCAACTGATCTGCTTCATATTCAGCTTGACGGCTGTGGGGACGGCGTAAAGCCAGTTCCACCCCTAGCTGCACTACCTTAGAACCATCAAGTCCCGCTGCGGAAGCCACACCAGAGGCGATCGCCATTTGACGCATTTGTTTAATCGCGTGGCGAGCACTAATGTGACCGATTTCATGGCCGATCACGCTGGCTAATTGAGCTTCATTATCTGCCGCTGTCATTAAACCTTTATTCACATAAATAAAACCGCCCATTGTCGCAAAGGCGTTAATATTGTCATCGTCAACGACTTGGAAGGTATAGGGAATATTCGGACGATCGCTATTTTGGGCCAGTCGCTGACCGATGCGGTTGATATATGCTCTGGTGGCGCGATCGGGATAAATTTTAAATTCCCGTCCAGCCAACTGCTGATTGATTTCTCTACCTATAGCTACTTCTTGGCGATCGGACACATTCGACAATTGAATAACTTGAATACCTCGAAAAATCAGTTCTGGCAAAGAAAATGCTTGCATCGGTTCTGGCGACACCACCCAGATTCCCGCAGTCACAATCAGAGACAGAAATAAATAAATTCCTTTACCACATCTACGTCGTATTGTCAACCAAAATTTTTTAAACATGAGAAATATAGCCTTTCTTTCGACCGCTTTTGTGAGTTGGATCTATGGCATCCTTGAAGTATAGCTTGATTGACAAGGGAGATTCCCAGAATCAATCCTCGGACTTTTTCATTTTATATCCTGCGGATTGTGAGCAGCGATTGTGGTAATATCTTTTGGCTTGTACAGATACTTCTTAAGCTATCAACCCCTCACAGAAGACGCTGGATAAATTCAGTGGCTCGTGTTTCGCCCGCGACTATCAAGCTACGCGGTTTCCACACTCCCGAAGATTTTTTATGAAAATTTTGGATTCACAAGGCCGCTTGTTCGGTAAACTTAGCATCCTAGACCTAGGTGCTGCTCTGATCATTCTGCTAGTTGCAGTCGGAATCTTCTTCTTCCCTGGTACTTCTGGTGGTTCCGTAGCCCAAGTTGGTGGCGCCGATGTCAAACCCGTCGAAATCGATGCCATTGCGATCGGTCTTAAAGGGACAAACTTTCAAGATTTATTCAAAGCAGGGGATAAAATCAATGTGATTATCCGTAACCAACCTTCCGGTCAGATTACGATCAAAGCTGTCAAAACCTTGACCAGAACCCTAGCCGTTCCTCAGCCCAACGGCACATTAAAAGCTCTACCAGACCCCAGAGAAGAAGAATCTTTCAGCAGAAATATGATGTTTACCTTAGAAGGTAAAGGTCAAATTACTGACAACGGCCCTGTTTTAGGCAGTACTAAGGTGAAAATTGGCACTACGCTAGAACTCGAAGGCAATAAGTATATTTTCAACGCCAGCGTCATTGATGTGCGTGTCAAATAGCTATTAGTTATTAGTTATTGGTTATTGGTTATTTGTTATTTGTTATTTACACTCTTATAATCACGAATAACCCATAAACAATAACCAAGAACCCCTACCCAATAAACAATAACAACTGACCGTTGTCAGTGTAATTCTTCACCCTTGCGATAGCAACTTTAAATATTGCCGGATCAAGCCAATGGTGACAGCGGGAATTTCTAGCTGCGGTGTCAAACCGACATTTTCCAAAATTTGGAAGACTTTGATGGCTTCGGGGTTGAGATTTGCCAATCGCTGGCCAATCTCAGGGCTGGTAAATTGTGAATTTTCTCCCCAAATCATCACAGTCGGCGTGGTTAGCTGAGTGATGTATAGGGATAAATCGAAGGATAAATCTCCTCGCACAAAAGAAAGAGCGGCATACTCTGCATTCGGTTCCAACGCAGATTCTAGGTAAGCATCTACGATTTCTTGGTAAACTCGGCGGTCATCGGCAAATTGCCGCTGTTCTAGAAAGTTGCGGATGCCCCCATCGGTGGCAATTCCGGTACTGTAAAGCAAGCGGTCCAAAATAGGTGTGCGGACTATTTGAGCAAAGAAACTTCTGCTGTAATCTTTGCCAAAGTCAGACAAACCGCTAGGTGTGGTCAAAATTAGGGATTTGAACAGGTCTGGTCTGGCGATCGCCGCTCGAATTGCGATCGCTCCAGTCAGAGAAGAAGCTATCACATCCGTCGGACTCCCGCAAGTTTTTTCGAGAAATTCAATTAAAGATGTGATATAATCCTCTACCTTGTAGTTTTTCGCCGGATGTTCCGATCGTCCCCAGCCGATTAAATCCGGTGCCAAAACTCGATAGTCAGTGGCAAAAGCCGGATAAACTTTCGACCACTCGTAGGCACTGGAACCACCTCCAAAACCGTGAAAAAATACCAAGTTCGGCAAATTATCCGAAGTTGAGTTAGGTATCTTGATCCAAGGGGTTTTTTCCGCAGTGTAGTATACCATTCGGCCTTGGGAAGTAACTGTCGATCGTTGACCGAAGCCTAGGGGCAAAAGCATAAATAAACCTCAATTGTTGTGAGATGGTAGATTTGGATCTGGCATCAGTCTGAAGTTGAAATACTCACCGGGCTAAAGCCACGGTGATTCTTGACGCTTCACAGGGTTCTGCTACCTTTCATAGTCTTACAATCCCTCTGCGCCCGTTTAGAGTCGTGGCGATTCCCCATCCCGACTTTTT
>JAHRFD010000067.1 GCA_020882975.1 Microcoleus sp. EPA2
AAACAAAGTCGGGATAGGGCATTGCCACGACTCGCTTTCGGACACAGAGAGAAGGTAAGACCACTTGTGGCACATCTCCGTGAAGTGTCAAGAATCCCCGCGCGTTCACGCCGGGGAGTATGTCAATTAACTCGACTCGCTAAACTTGCCACTGTTACCACCAACTCCACAGGATCGATCGGCTTAGGCAGATGAATTTGAAAACCCAGCCTTAGCGCCCGCACCCGTTCTTCCACCCTACCATAGGCGGTCAAAGCCACCGCTGGAACTTCCGTTGCACCACACATGGTTCTGACTTGCCCAATCAAATCTTTTCCGTGTGCCATCGGCATTCCTAGATCGCTGACAAATACATCCGGCGATCGCCTTTTAATCGCCTCTAGAGCCTCCCATGCCGAGACAGCAGTCTCCACCTCGGCCCCGCATTCTTCGAGCACCATCCGCGCAAAATCCAAGGAATCCTCGTCATTATCGGCCACCAACACCCACAGGCCAGAAAGATCGATCTTAAAAGAACACTCCTTTCTAGGTGCGATCGACCTTTTTTCTCTACTCACAAACTCCCCAGCCCCAGGCGCAGAAAATCCACCCTCGCCCTGTTGCATGGGCAACTTCACCACAAACTTCGCTCCTTTTCCCTTCCCGGCAGATTCCGCTTGCACTGTCCCCCCGTGCATTTCCACCACATGGCGGACGATCGCCAACCCCATACCCAATCCGTTGTACGATCGAGTCGCAGAGGTGTCCGCTTGACTGAAGCGATCGAAAACATGGGGCAGAAACTCCGCACTGATACCCTCTCCCGTATCGCTCACCTCAATTTCCACCCTAGCTGAGGACAATTTGCCCCCAGATGCTAAATGAGGGGAAATATCACCCTCCACCTGCCGCACCCCCACCTTCACCTGTCCTTGAGCAGGAGTAAACTTAATTGCATTGGAGAGCAAATTCCACACCACCTGCTGCAAGCGCCCCGAATCTCCAAATATCCGCACCGAAGTCTGGTCAAATTCCGTGACAATTTGAATATTTTTGGCTCTGGCCGCAGTTGCCAGAGTTTCAATGGCCGCCTCAACATTTGCCAGCACATCCACCCACCGCAAATTCAGCGATAATTGACCCGTAATAATCTGCGATACGTCCAACAAATCCTCGATTAGTGTTCCCAAAGACCTCGTATTGCGATCGATGGTTTCCAAAGCTCTCACCGTAGTATTTTCATCAAACTTGCGATAACGTAGCAGTTGCGTCCATCCCAGCATCGCATTTAACGGTGTCCGCAATTCGTGGGACAAAGTTGCGAGAAACTCATCTTTAATTCGGTTCAGGATCTCTAATTCCTCCGCTCGTTCCTGAAGTTCTTTTTCTAATCGTTTGCGCTCGCTCAAATCGAGAATGAAAGCAACAGATTCTTCCCGTTTTTCACCCAACAAAATATACCCCACCAACACCGGAATCCGGCTACCATCTGGGCGCACATATTCCTTTTCGTAAGGAGTGCAAACCCCCGTGGCTTTTGCCTCTGCCATGCCGATCGCATCCAAGGGTAGATACTCCACAGGTGTCATATCAATCCACCGCATTTCCCCACGTTGCAAATGTTCCCGACTGTACCCCACCATCCGCAAAAATTCGTCGTTAGCCTCGGTAATGGCACCGTGGATATTACCGAACAGAATTCCCATCAAGTTAGCTTCTGCTAAACACCTGAGTTTTTCCTCGCTAGCTTGGAGTGCGGCTTCTGCTTGCTTGCGGGCGCTAATATCTTGGAAATAAGCCGACAAACCCGAATCCGACGGATAAAATCGCACGTTAAACCACTTATTTACAGATGCGTTAAATGCTTCGTATTCGATTGTTACTTTTTCTGACATGGCTTGGTCAGCCATTTTGTAACTTTCTAAATCCTGTAGATGATGAACCACATCCAGCATACTTTTTCCGATCAACTCAGCTTGAGACTTGCCTAAAATCTCCTCTGCTTTCCGGTTGACATAGGTGTAATTCCAGTCGCAATCGACAGCAAAAAAAGCGTCGGTAATACTTTCGAGAATATTACTAATTCCATCCTTGGCTGCTTGTAGAGCTTTTGCGGTTTCTTCTGCTTGCAATCGGGCTGCTTGTTCCCGTTCAAAGGCGACGGCGCGTTCTTGTTCTGCTAGTTTGCGATCGCTAATATCAATGCAAGAACCGATGTAACCTGCAAAAGTGCGATCGGGCCTATACCGCGGTAAGCCCGTCGCCAAAATCCAGCGGTAATCGCCATCATAGCGTCTCAGACGAAATTCCATCCGAAACTCATTTCGCGCGTCAAAAGCATTCCCATAAGTATCTAAACAATACTGCAAATCCTCCGGGTGTACCGATTCTTTCCAGCCCCAGTCCATGACGGAGGCCAAACTTCGGCCCGTAAAATCCAGCCAAACTTGATTAAAGTAATTGCAAACTTTGTCGATACCAGACATCCAAATCATGACCGGTGCGGTATCTGCCATCATCCGAAACCGGTCTTCGCTTTCTTGGCGGTGTACTTCGGCAAGTTTGCGATCGAGTCTTTCTTTAACTTCCCGCAATGCCCGCTGAATAGACGGTACTAGGCGCGTCAAACTGCGTTTGACCACATAATCTGTAGCCCCATTTTTCAAAATTTCGATCGCCAACTCCTCACCCAAAGTAGCCGATACAAAAATAAACGGCAATCCCGGACAAATACCACGGGCTATTTCCAGGGCCTCTAGTCCATTAAACTCTGGCAGCATATAATCTGCCAAAATCAGGTCATAGCAATTATTTTCCAGTGCCCCCACAAAGTCTGCCCGTGTTTGCACGCACAACAGAGAAAAATCTAGACCACCATCTAATAGATAAGCCTGGATCAATTCAGCATCCAAGTTAGAGTCTTCTAATAAGAGGATATTTAGCGTTTTCACCCTAGCCTCCGGGAGTAGTTTGATCTTGCCAAAATTCACAAGATTAACCGTTTGTGTTTTATTTCATCTGATTAGACAAATATCTATCGCAAGATAGATATTTATGCTTTTTTTAAGTAAAAAACCAGATTTCCAGCATTTTCAGTCGAATATCGCCTCCCAAGCTGAGAAACCAGGTTTTTCAATCTTATCAAATTACTTCCTAGGCGATCGATACAATACTAGCTCGTTCATAAGGCAATCGATTCGTGGGCAAAACCTCAAGACTGATTTGTAGCGAATCCAAAGCTGGATTTTCAGCTAGCACCTTTTTAGTCAACTTTTTATTCACAACTTCCCAAAAATCAGTTTCGTTAGGGTAACTAGCCAAAAAATTGTCGATGCTGCGATAAATCGGCACAAAGTCAGGATATTCAGCCGTAGTAATTCCTGGTTTGTACTGATACTTGACATCAATATTTAGGTTGTTTAAGCCCTGATGGTCGATGGAGTAATTAGCCAACTGGAAATCCCAAGCCTCCGATAATTTACCATCTTGAGTCCTAGTTACCGTACTGCTGCGGTCGTAGGGTAATCGGTTGGTCGGCAACACATCCAAATTCACTGTTACCGAGGAAAGTGATGGATTTTCCCCTAGCACTTTTTGGGTAACATTTTTGTTAATTACTTCCCAAAAATCCGTTTCATTGGGGTAGTTAACCAACAAATTGTCAATACTTTTGTAAATTGGCACAAAATCGGGATACTGAAAATTTTGAATCCCATTTTGGTACTGGTAATTGACATCAATATTCAGGTTGTTCAGCCCTTGATGATTAATGGGGTAATTTGGGACTGTAAAATTCCACTTCTCGGTCAATTGAGCATCGGTAGGAAAGAATGCAATCCCCACTGGACGCTGTAGTTTACTATCGGGAGGAACAAAAATAGAATTGTTGCCAGAACCAAGATTCCCGGTAATGGGCAGAGGCTCACCTGTATTGCCATTGTACCGCAACACAGCCCCGGCATTATTAGCATTAGCGCGGTTGTCAAAGCCAACGGCAAACAAATTGCCACTAGGGGAAAATGCCAAACTACCCACATAATTGCTACTGGGCAATGTATCAGTATAATTAGTAGATAAAACCTTGACTAATTCTCCCGTTTTTAATTTGTAACGCCGGATATCGTTAGCAAAATCACTCACATAAAGGTCGTCATCATTAGGTCCGATCGCCATTCCCAAAAGACTCACAAACCCCTGACTTCTAGGCGAAACATCCGGTGAAGCAAAAATACTAAACTGCTTAGTTTCTAGGTTATAGCGGAGTACCTGACTCAGGAAATTATCGCTAAAATCTGCCTGACCATTTTTAGCCACACTCCCCTGAGTTGTCACGTACAAATTACCATCAGGGTCGAATACCAAACCATTAGGACCATTCAATCCTCCCGCTTGCTGATTTCCCGTAGCAAATACATCAATAAACTGCCCAGTTTTGCCATTATAGCGGAGAATTTGGTCAGTCAAAAAACTGCTGACATAAAAATTACCATCAGGACCAAAAGCTAAACCATAAGGACGAGACAATCCACCACTTTCATCAGTCGTAGTGTTGGGATTGTCGCCAACAAATCGGTCAATAAATGCACCAGTAATTCCGTCATAGCGCAATACAGCCGATGCTCCAATTTCTCCCGATTTTGCTGGTTTGTCACCGCTAGCAATGTAAATATCCGACTTGCCATCGCCGTTGCCATCGGGCCCAAAGATGACCGTATCTGGTCTGAACAAGCCACCACTTGCTGCTGGAATAAATTCGTCTACCAAATTCCCTGTTTTGCCATCAAAGCGGAGTACATTATTGCCCCTTGTATTACCCACAAGGAAAGTTCCTTGAGGATTAGTGGGTTGAGTGCGGGTAACTTTACTGGTGCGGCTGTAGGGTATGTTTTGGCTGGGCAAAACGTTCAAATTGATATCGATCGCAGCTAGGGCAGGATTTTCGAGCAGGATATTTTGGGTTAATTTTTTATTGACAATTTCCCAAAAATCTGTCTCGTTTGGATAGTTAGTTAAAAACTTATCAATCCCTTTGTAAATTGGCACAAAATCTGGATATTCTGCTGGGGTAATTCCAGACTTATACTGGTAATTTACATCTAGGTTAAGTTTGTTTAAGCCTTGGTGATTAATTGCGTAGTTTTGCAAATAAAAATCAAAGTCTTCTTGGATTTGGCCCGAACGACTGCGGAAAACTGTGCTGGCGCGATCGTAGGGCAATCTGTCCGTTGGCAAAATTTCCAGTTGCAGGGTAACATTGGTGAGTGCTGGATTTTCATCTAGCACTTTTTGGCTCAAATTCTTGTTAATAGTTTCCCAAGCATCCGTTTCATTGGGATAGTTGACTAGGAAGTTATCAATGCTTTTATAAATTGGCACAAAATCGGGATATTCTTGTTTGGTGATTCCCGGTTTTAGTTCGTAATCAACTTTGATATTTAAGGTGTTTAAACCTTGGTGGTCGATGGTATAATTTTTAAAGTTGAAAGCCCAGTTTTCTGAAGGGAATGGGGCAGCAGTTCTAGTTGCCAATCGCTCTGGATTACTGGCTGCATCGCTAACGGCAAAATCTATGCCTGTAAGTTCGTCTCGCTCAACTTGACGGGCGATATCTGGCGATGAGGGGAAACTACCATCAAATTTGAGATTGTTGTCTCGTGTTTCCAGGGTTCCGAAATCGGTGATTTTGTCAAAAAGGTCGATCGCACTATCAGTTGCGCCCACACCCATATTTGATGTTTGAGGCAAATCATAGCTGGTATCAAATAAAACATTGGTATCGCCCGCAGCCATGTTTTTTGTCGGATTAAGGCGATCGAACTTGCTACCAAATAAGTCGGGAATTTCCGCTGAGAAAAGCGCTGTATTTCGCTGAATTGCGTTTTCTTCAAAAAGTTTTGCTGTATTTAACATAAGCTCTAATTCCACTCTCACTACACTAAATTAAACAGCAGCTACATCCTGATTCTGTAATAAAAGTGCTCAGTACAAAAATCGCCTTGTGACGGCTGAAACTAAGGGCGATCTTTTGTTTCCAATCAGGCACAACATTAAACTGGATTTTCCTATAATAGCAACATAAGAGTCGATCGCGATCGACTATTTTGCCCATGACAAATTGGTTGAAGTTTCCACAACCTCAACCAAATCTGCCATCGGGGGATACCGAACCTATTATCAATTTAGAGAAATGATTCACCCACAGCTAAACATCTTGATTTTGCATCAAGCGCTGCTTCAAACGGGCTGGATCTCCGCGATCGACCACTTGGCCCTTTTCCAACAAAAAAGCCCCATCACAATAATTCAACTCATCCAAACGGTGAGTCACCCACAAAGCCGTAATTCCGCGATTTTTCACCAAACGCTGCACCGCCGCCACCAAATCCAACTGAGAATCAGGATCTAACAAAGCCGTCGGTTCATCCAATAGTAGAATTTCACAGTGACGGGCGATCGCTCCAGCCAGAGCAATTCGCTGTTTCTGCCCACCACTCAAAGCATAAATCGGCCGTCGCTGCAACTCCAACAAATTCACAGCCTCCAAAGCCTCCGCCACCCTAGCCCGCACCTGAATATTAGATAACTGTTCTTCCACCAAACCAAAAGCCACATCTGCACCAACTGTAGGCATCACCAGTTGGTGATCGGGGTTTTGGAAGACAAAACCCACCCTTCCACTCAGATCGATTTCCCCAAACTGGGGGTGCAGCAGCCCAGCCATCAGCCTCAGCAAGGTAGATTTGCCACTGCCATTAGTACCCAAGAGCATCCAAAACTCGCCCTTGGGTACATCGAGAGAGCAACTTTGCAACACTCGATCGCCCGAAGGCCAGCAAAAACCCAAATCCCGCACCGCAACGGCTAACGAAGTGCGATCGCCACCAGCACCCCCTGCCCTCATTCTGCTACAGCCATCGAGACAAAACCCGGTGCTCTCCCTGTAGAAGCAGCCCCCGATTTCTGAGAGACGATCACCCCAGAAATCTCGCTACTGAGCACAGCCACTTTTTTCTCAGGATTTTTCTCGCAGGTGAGTTCCAAAATTTGGGGTTGGGAGTTACGAATCGCCTCTACAACCTGCTGGTAAACAGCCTCAGCGTCCTCCGCGGACTTCCGCTGCACCGACAGGGAGACGGGGGTGTTCTTCACAATCATGTCAATGCTGAACATATAGTCTTAACAATTTAAGTTTGGAGCTCTCTCTTCAGTATATATAGTAGGAGTCCCCTGAGCCATGGAAACACCAAGGACAACTGCCGGGATGTGAAGCCCAGAGAGAAGATCGGGAAAATCCAGAAGAAATACTTGCTCTTGTAAAGAATTACCCTTATAATCTGGATTACGGTAAAGAAAAGTAAAGTCTGTTCATAATCCATGTCATTTTCTGCTAAGCAGCAAGACTTGGAAAATAAAGAATAGAAACTTGTCCGTTGTAATTATATCAATTTGGAGATTTGCGTAATGACAATTGCAGTCGGACGCGCCCAGAACGAACGAGGCATCTTTGATGTACTCGACGACTGGCTCAAACGCGATCGCTTCGTCTTCGTAGGCTGGTCTGGCATCCTGCTATTCCCCTGCGCCTATATGGCCATCG
>JAHRFD010000068.1 GCA_020882975.1 Microcoleus sp. EPA2
GCCGTTCTTGCAAGGGCAATAAATAGGCCTACATTTGCATCCCCTTACAGCGAGAGCGGTTGGTGGAAAAAGTTCTTTAGGAGTAGGATTAACGAGGGTTTTGGAGATGGAGAGTTTTAGAAACATTTGTAATACATGTAAAAATAAAACTTGACAAGAAGAAACAAACGATTACCTTTGCATCCCTTTAAAAAGGGAAACTAAAGTACATTGAAATAAGGATTGATTAGTAGAGAGGAGTCGAGAAGAAATAAAAAAATATTTCAAATAAAACTTGACAAATTAAAACAAACATATACCTTTGCATCCCCTTAAAAAATTAGGGGTGAATCAATAAAAGTTCTTTGAGAAGATAGGTGATAAGTAGAAAGAGAAATCGAGTATACATAAAGGAATGGAGTCAAGAAGGAATAAAAAAAATATTTCAAATAAAACTTGACAAAATAAAATAAACACTTACCTTTGCATCCCCTTAAACAAATAAGGGGAAACAGAAATTGACATATTAGTAGAGTGTAGCGATACACACAATAATATAAAGTTCTTTGAAGTAATGAAATAGCAGAAATCTCGAAGCAATTCGAGGTAAAATTATCCTTGAGAAATTCAAATCAAATAAACTTTTACTATGAAGAGTTTGATCCTGGCTCAGGATTAACGCTAGCGGAAGGCATAATACATGCAAGTCGAACGGGATAGAACTTAGCAATAGGTTCTTGAGAGTGGCGCACGGGTGCGTAACACGTATGCAACCTACCTTTAACTGGGGGATAGCCTCTCGAAAGAGAGATTAATACCCCATAGTATAATTAGAAAGCATTTTTTGATTATTAAAGATTTATCGGTTAAAGATGGGCATGCGGCTGATTAGGTAGTTGGTGAGGTAATGGCTCACCAAGCCAACGATCAGTAGGGGGTCTGAGAGGATGTCCCCCCACACTGGTACTGAGACACGGACCAGACTCCTACGGGAGGCAGCAGTAGGGAATATTGGACAATGGGGGCAACCCTGATCCAGCCATTCCGCGTGCAGGAATAAGGCCCTATGGGTCGTAAACTGCTTTTGTATGGGAAAAAATCATCTTACGTGTAGGGTGTTGATGGTACCATGAGAATAAGGATCGGCTAACTTCGTGCCAGCAGCCGCGGTAATACGAAGGATCCAAGCGTTGTCCGGATTTACTGGGTTTAAAGGGTGCGTAGGCGGGGAATTAAGTCAGTGGTGAAAGCTGGTAGCTCAACTATCAAATTGCCATTGAAACTGATTCTCTCGAGTACGGTTGAGGTAGCTGGAATGTAACATGTAGCGGTGAAATGCTTAGATATGTTACAGAACACCGATTGCGAAGGCAGGCTACTAAACCGTAACTGACGCTGAGGCACGAAAGCGTGGGGATCAAACAGGATTAGATACCCTGGTAGTCCACGCTGTAAACGTTGCATACTCGGTCTTAGCGATATACAGTTAGGACCTAAGCGAAAGCATTAAGTATGCCACCTGGGGAGTACGGTCGCAAGATTGAAACTCAAAGGAATTGACGGGGGCCCGCACAAGCGGAGGAGCATGTGGTTTAATTCGATGATACGCGAGGAACCTTACCCGGGCTTGAAAGTTAGTGACGAATGCCGAAAGGTGTTTTTCTAGCAATAGACACGAAACTAGGTGCTGCATGGCTGTCGTCAGCTCGTGCCGTGAGGTGTTGGGTTAAGTCCCGCAACGAGCGCAACCCCTATCTTTAGTTGCCATCAGGTTAAGCTGGGGACTCTAAAGAGACTGCCTACGTAAGTAGTGAGGAAGGTGGGGATGACGTCAAGTCATCATGGCCCTTACGTCCGGGGCTACACACGTGCTACAATGGTTGGTACAATGAGTCGCGACACAGTAATGTGAAGCTAATCTCAAAAAGCCAATCTCAGTTCGGATTGAGGTCTGCAACTCGACCTCATGAAGTTGGATTCGCTAGTAATCGGATATCAGCAACGATCCGGTGAATACGTTCCCGGGCCTTGTACACACCGCCCGTCAAGCCATGGAAGTTGGGAGTGCCTAAAGTCCGTAACCGCAAGGATCGGCCTAGGGCAAAACCAGTAACTGGGGCTAAGTCGTAACAAGGTAACCGTACCGGAAGGTGTGGTTGGACCACCTCCTTTCTAGAGACTTAAGGATAGTTTCTGCTATTTCAACATTACTTCATAGTTTTAGTTCTTTACAGAATACAAAAGAGGAAAGCCAATAGCGAAAAACATGGGGCTCAACCTCGTGAGATTTTCGAAGATTACCTTAAAAATAGTCTCGTAGCTCAGTTGGTTAGAGCGCTACACTGATAATGTAGAGGTCCCCAGTTCAAATCTGGGCGGGACTACCAAAAAAAAGCTATTGGGGAATTAGCTCAGCTGGCTAGAGCGCCTGCCTTGCACGCAGGAGGTCATCGGTTCGACTCCGATATTCTCCACCATCAGTCTACAGACTGAATTGTTCTTTGACATATTGAAAGAAAACACACAAACCAAAAGGATTTAAAAGGTTAAGTTACTAAGAGCGTATGGGGGATGCCTAGGCTCACAGAGGCTAAGAAGGACGTGCCAAGCTGCGAAAAGCTACGGGGAACTGCTGAGGAGTTTTGATCCGTGGATATCCGAATGGGGAAACCCGTCATCTATAAGATGACCTAAGGCCAACCCGCTGAACTGAAACATCTAAGTAAGCGGAGGAAGAGAAAATAATTAATGATTCCCTAAGTAGTGGCGAGCGAACGGGGAAGAGCCCAAACCAGTTATGTTTCGGCATACCTGGGGTTGTAGGACTGCAATGTGGACTATATAAATGAAATTGAATTAACTGGAAAGTTAAGCAGTATAGGGTGATAGCCCCGTAAATGTAAGTTTATATTACCTAGCAGTATCCTGAGTAGCGCGGGGTCGGAGACGCCTTGCGTGAATCTGCCAGCACCATCTGGTAAGGCTAAATACTACTGTGAGACCGATAGTGAACTAGTACTGTGAAGGAAAGGTGAAAAGAATCTTGAACAAAGAAGTTAAAAGAACCTGAAACCATGCGCTTACAAGCGGTAGGAGCCCTTTGGGGTGACTGCGTGCCTTTTGCATAATGAGCCTACGAGTTAGTCCTTACTAGCAAGGTTAAGTTCTTCAGGAACGAAGCCGAAGCGAAAGCGAGTCTGAATAGGGCGCTTAGTTAGTAGGGCTAGACGCGAAACCTGAGTGATCTACCCATGAGCAGGATGAAGGTGCCGTAACAGGTACTGGAGGTCCGAACTGGTGAACGTTGAAAAGTTCTCGGATGACTTGTGGGTAGGGGTGAAAGGCTAATCAAACTGGGAGATAGCTCGTACTCCCCGAAATGTTTTTTGGAACAGCCTCGAGTAAGAGTGTCGTAGAGGTAGAGCTACCAATTGGGTGAGGGGGAGTCAAATCCTACCGAGCTCAGATGAACTCCGAATACTACAGACATGTTTCTCGGGAGTGAGCCCTTGGGTGCTAAGGTCCGAGGGCGAGAGGGAAAGAACCCAGACCATCAGCTAAGGTCTCCAAATCTAGATTAAGTTGAACAAACGTGGTTCAATCGCAATGACAGCTAGGATGTTTGCTTGGAAGCAGCCATTCATTTAAAGAGTGCGTAACAGCTCACTAGTCGAGCGATCGAGCGCGGATGATAAACGGGCATCAAATCTAGTACCGAAGCTATGGATTTACATCAAGAGATGTAAGTGGTAGGGGAGCATTCTAATGGCGCAGAAGGTGAAACGTGAGTTTTGCTGGAGCGATTAGAAAAGCCAATGTAGGCATAAGTAACGATAAGGCGGGTGAGAAACCCGCCCACCGATAGACTAAGGTTTCCTGATCAACGTTAATCGGATCAGGGTTAGTCGGGACCTAAGGATAAGCGTAGAAGCGAGTTCGATGGCCAACAGGTTAATATTCCTGTACCTTTTGTAGAGCGAAGTGGTGACGCAGGAGTGAAAGATCCGCGAACTGACGGAATAGTTCGTTAAAGCTTGTAGATATATTTGTTGTAGGCAAATCCGCAACGAATGTCGAAGGTGATAGTACTCAGCGTCTTCGGACAATGGGATAGTGATCCTAATCAGACTGCCAAGAAAACCCGCTAGCTTAATCTACAAAAGCCCGTACCAAAACCGACACAGGTTGTCTAGGAGAAAATCCTGAGGTGCTCGAGTGATTCACGGTTAAGGAACTCGGCAAATTAACCCCGTAACTTCGGAAAAAGGGGTGCCCTCTTCGGAGGGCCGCAGAGAAATGGCTCAGGCGACTGTTTAACAAAAACACATGGCTATGCAAAATCGAAAGATAACGTATATGGCCTGACACCTGCCCGGTGCTGGAAGGTTAAGAGGGGATGTTAGCGTAAGCGAAGCATTGAATCGAAGCCCCAGTAAACGGCGGCCGTAACTATAACGGTCCTAAGGTAGCGAAATTCCTTGTCGGGTAAGTTCCGACCTGCACGAATGGTGTAACGATCTGAGCACTGTCTCAACCGTGAGCTCGGTGAAATTGTGGTATCGGTGAAGACGCCGGTTAATCGCATCGGGACGGAAAGACCCCGTGCACCTTTACTATAGCTTTGCATTGACTTTGGGTAAATAATGTGTAGGATAGGCGGGAGACTTTGAAGCGGTGTCGCTAGGCATTGTGGAGTCAACCTTGAAATACCGCCCTTTGTTTACTTGGAGTCTAACTCGTTTAATACGAGGACATTGCATGGTGGGTAGTTTGACTGGGGTGGTCGCCTCCAAAAAAGTATCGGAGGCTTCTAAAGGTCTGCTCAGTACGCTTGGTAACCGTACGTAGAGTGCAATAGCATAAGCAGGCTTGACTGTGAGGCAGACAAGCCGAGCAGGTACGAAAGTAGAGTATAGTGATCCGGTGGTTCTGCATGGAAGGGCCATCGCTCATAGGATAAAAGGTACGCCGGGGATAACAGGCTGATCTCCCCCAAGAGCTCATATCGACGGGGAGGTTTGGCACCTCGATGTCGGCTCGTCACATCCTGGGGCTGGAGAAGGTCCCAAGGGTTCGGCTGTTCGCCGATTAAAGTGGCACGCGAGCTGGGTTCAGAACGTCGTGAGACAGTTCGGTCCCTATCTGATGTGATCGTTGGAAGTTTGAGAGGATCTGACCTTAGTACGAGAGGACCGGGTCGGACGTACCTCTGGTGTATCTGTTGTGGCGCCAGCTGCATCGCAGAGTAGCTATGTACGGACAAGATAAGCGCTGAAAGCATCTAAGCACGAAACTTACCTCAAGATGAGACTTCCTTTAAGAGTCGTTGAAGACTACAACGTTGATAGGCTGCAGATGTAAAGATGGTAACATCAAAGTCGAGCAGTACTAATTACTCGTAGACTTAACAATTTTATTTAAATAAACTTTAAACCTTTTCTATTGTGTGTTTTCTTTCAAATATATGTCAATAAAGAACTTTAAGATCTTTATGGTGATTATTGCGATTAGGTCCACCTCTTCCCATTCCGAACAGAGAAGTTAAGCTAATCAGCGCTGATGATACTAGGATAAAACCCGGGAAAGTAAGTCGTTGCCATATCTTTTAAAAACCTCAACACCTTGTGTTGGGGTTTTTTGTTTTATGCACTTTTTTATAATCGTATGAATCTGGGGGAGATGACATCGGATTAATAATGGCTTTAGCGGAGGACGTGTTAGGGGGTGAAGCGGCATCCTTTTGCCTATAGCCTCGCGCTTAGACACAAAAGATACAGCGTAACACCCGGCCCATTAGGGAAACACCCTGA
>JAHRFD010000069.1:0-2500 GCA_020882975.1 Microcoleus sp. EPA2
GAGATAGAGAGTAAAAGCAGTAGCTGATACTCAATATCACAAACAACGAAAAAAAAGTCAAGTAAAAAGGAAGGAAATCAGGTGTAATCGCCAAAATAACCGGAAAAGAGCTTGACGAGCCGAAAAAAACTCAACAACACGGAGAGTTTGATCCTGGCTCAGGATGAACGCTGGCGGTCTGCTTAACACATGCAAGTCGAACGGGTGTAGAAATACATTAGTGGCGGACGGGTGAGTAACGCGTGAGAATCTACCTTCAGGACGGAGACAACAGTGGGAAACGACTGCTAAGCCCCGATGTACCGCAAGGGAAAATATTTATAGCCTGAAGAAGAGCTCGCGTCCGATTAGCTAGTTGGAGAGGTAACAGCTCACCAAGGCGACGATCGGTAGCTGGTCTGAGAGGACGATCAGCCACACTGGGACTGAGACACGGCCCAGACTCCTACGGGAGGCAGCAGTGGGGAATTTTCCGCAATGGGCGAAAGCCTGACGGAGCAAGACCGCGTGGGGGAAGAAGGCTCTTGGGTTGTAAACTCCTTTTCTCTGGGAAGAACAAAATGACGGTACCAGAGGAATCAGCATCGGCTAACTCCGTGCCAGCAGCCGCGGTAAGACGGAGGATGCAAGCGTTATCCGGAATGATTGGGCGTAAAGCGTCCGCAGGTGGCAGTTCAAGTCTGCTGTCAAAGACCGGGGCTTAACCTCGGAAAGGCAGTGGAAACTGAACAGCTAGAGTATGGTAGGGGCAAAGGGAATTCCTGGTGTAGCGGTGAAATGCGTAGAGATCAGGAAGAACATCGGTGGCGAAGGCGCTTTGCTGGACCATAACTGACACTCAGGGACGAAAGCTAGGGGAGCGAATGGGATTAGATACCCCAGTAGTCCTAGCCGTAAACGATGGATACTAGGTGTTGTCTGTATCGACCCGGACAGTGCCGTAGCTAACGCGTTAAGTATCCCGCCTGGGGAGTACGCAGGCAACTGTGAAACTCAAAGGAATTGACGGGGGCCCGCACAAGCGGTGGAGTATGTGGTTTAATTCGATGCAACGCGAAGAACCTTACCAGGACTTGACATGTCGCGAATCCAGTGGAAACACAGGAGTGCCTTCGGGAGCGCGAACACAGGTGGTGCATGGCTGTCGTCAGCTCGTGTCGTGAGATGTTGGGTTAAGTCCCGCAACGAGCGCAACCCTCGTGTTTAGTTGCCATCATTAAGTTGGGCACTCTAAACAGACTGCCGGTGACAAACCGGAGGAAGGTGGGGATGACGTCAAGTCAGCATGCCCCTTACGTCCTGGGCTACACACGTACTACAATGGTAGGGACAGA
Organism: Microcoleus sp. EPA2; assembly: GCA_020882975.1. Lineage (GTDB taxonomy): Bacteria > Cyanobacteriota > Cyanobacteriia > Cyanobacteriales > Microcoleaceae > Microcoleus. The sequence continues at coordinate 1,335 of JAHRFD010000069.1, forward strand.
GGGCAGCCAACTCGCGAGAGAGAGCTAATCCCGTAAACCCTGCCTCAGTTCAGATTGCAGGCTGCAACTCGCCTGCATGAAGGCGGAATCGCTAGTAATCGCAGGTCAGCATACTGCGGTGAATCCGTTCCCGGGCCTTGTACACACCGCCCGTCACACCATGGAAGTTGGCCACGCCCGAAGTCATTACTCTAACCTTTCGAGGAGGAGGATGCCGAAGGCAGGGCTGATGACTGGGGTGAAGTCGTAACAAGGTAGCCGTACCGGAAGGTGTGGCTGGATCACCTCCTTTTAGGGAGACCATCTGAAGACAGACCGAACCTAAACAATCAAGGTCTAGAATCAGTCATCCCTGGTCGTTCGAGATAATAGAGTCAAAGCTTTCAAACTATTAACGGGTTCAGGTAACGGGCTATTAGCTCAGTTGGTTAGAGCGCACCCCTGATAAGGGTGAGGTCCCTGGTTCAAATCCAGGATGGCCCACCTGGAAACAAGTGATCAAGTTTCAGTGTTGTCACAGAAACATCACGCACTCACTTAGTGGGGGTATAGCTCAGTTGGTAGAGCGCCTGCCTTGCACGCAGGAAGTCAGCGGTTCGAGTCCGCTTACCTCCACTCTCACTCAACCCAGAAGCCAAAAATTAGCCTCAACCAACCAGGGTAGAAATCAGCACCTAGACCAGCCAAAAGCTCGTCAGAATGCTGGAGTCACAACTCTAGTCAGAACCTTGAAAACTGCATAGACACAAAGTCATCATCAAACAGGTGAACCAACTGAGAAATCAGGAGGGGTAACCAGAGACCATCGACCACAGAAAGTGGTCAAGTTACAAAGGGCTAACGGTGGATACCTAGGCACACAGAGGCGAAGAAGGACGTGGCGACCGACGATAAGCTCCGGGGAGCTGGAAGCAAGCATTGAGCCGGAGATGTCCGAATGGGGCAACCCAGTAAGTACCAATTGAATACATAGATTGGTGCGGCGAACCCAGCGAATTGAAACATCTTAGTAGCTGGAGGAAGAGAAAGCAATAGCGATTTCCCAAGTAGTGGTGAGCGAACGGGAAACAGCCTAAACCAGAGGTTTTGACTTCTGGGGTCGTGGGACAGTCATCAACGAACCTGAAAACTAGACAAAGCAGTTGAAAGCTGCACCAGAGAAGGTG
>JAHRFD010000007.1:0-185765 GCA_020882975.1 Microcoleus sp. EPA2
CAAAATCTTATCACTTTTGCGAAAGCTTTTAGTTACAAAATACGTATATTTAACAATTATTTGCAATAAGTGGAAATTAAAGCCGTCCTAGAAGGACGGGGCTTTAGACCCAATTTTTTGGTAAAAACCCGGTTTGTTTGCTAGGAATCTTCTTCGTCAACATCCGACAACTTTTCCATTTCCTCAGCAACAAGCGTCTGAAAATCCTCTCCGCAGTGAACGTTAAGATGAATTGCAACACTTATGAACTCTGCTAGAATTTCAGCTTTTTGTCGATCGCTCAAATCAGGTAACTGAAGCTGATGGATTAAAGTAATCACATTTTGACACTCAGTACCCAATTCATCAATTAACGTTTTCAGCGTAGAATTAGTTACAGAAATTGTCCGATCGCTAACTTGCATCTTTACTTACCTAGTCGTTTTAAAGCTTGCTGAATTCCTTTCTCAAAAGCCAGAATTTCGCTATTATTAATCTCTCTCTTCTCTTCCTTCGCGTCATGAGCGCCTTCGCGGTTAAATCATTCCGATACAACCTGAAACGATATCACACCCTTGAAACAAAGTAGAGATGCGATCGTCGATCGCATCTCTACCAAAATTTAAAGTAAGGCGCGCGCAGCGCACCCTACAAATTACCTACAAATTAGTAGTTTTGTGGAACAGGAGAACCTGATGCTCCTGAAAGGCTCGGTGACGGAGTGTTACTTGGTCCCGTACCATTCTTAGGCCGCTTCTTGATCAAGATCGGCTTCACACCATTTTCGGCGATCGGGGGATCTTCTTGTTGAGCGTAATCCGCGCCCATCCAAGCTGGACGGCTTTGATCGAAAGCCATTTGCAAAGCAGCAGCGGCGATCGCGTGGGAGTCATACTCCTCAGACAACTGAGACACCAGAGGCAAGAAAGATGCCATCCGTTCCCCAGCCAAGGCTTCGCGAACCTTAGACTGCATCTTTTCCAACTGCCGCGCTTCTATTTGCGCCCGCGTCGGAATATTTCGCACCGTCAAACTTTGGCGAACGTGACGTTCGATCAAGCGCAGTTTCCGGCGGTCTACTGGTTGGATCAGCGTAATTGCGGTTCCTTCCCGACCAGCCCGGCCCGTGCGGCCGATCCGGTGAACGTAGCTTTCCACGCTGTCGGGTAAATCGTAGTTAATTACGTGGGTCAAGTGATCCACATCCAAACCGCGGGCTGCGATGTCAGTCGCCACTACCCAGCGCACCTGACATTGGCGGAACCGCGACAGCAAACGTTCCCGCTGTGCTTGGTTCAAATTACCGTGATATTCATCAACGCTGTGACCTGCTGCTTGCAGTTGGCTGGTGAGTTCCGCCGCCGACTGCCGAGTCCGCACAAAAATCAGCGCCGATTCCGGGTCTTCCATTTCTAGAATAGGCTGCAAAGCTCTTGCCTTCGACCAGCCGCGGGGAATCATGTAGACGCCTTGGCCAATGCGCTTCGGTGTTGCTTTTGGTTGTTCTACGGTGACGTTAACTGGATTGCACAAATGCCGTGCCACCAATTTGCGAATGGAAGGTTCCATTGTCGCCGAGAAAAATGCCGTTTGACGTTCTTTTGGTGCTGCATCCAAGATTTTTTCCACATCTTGAATAAAGCCCATGCTCAGCATTTCGTCAGCTTCATCCAAAACCAACCATTTCACTCTGTCGAGTTTCAGGCTTCCCCGGCTCAACATATCCAAGATACGTCCTGGTGTACCGACCACAATGTGAACGCCACGTTTCAAGCGCTGCATTTGGCGCTCGATCGACTGACCACCGTACACCGTCAAAACTTGTAGAGAGCGACCTACTTTCACCGGGCCATCATTACTAATACCGCTCAAATCACGGATGGCTTCAGTTACTTGCATCGCCAATTCGCGAGTTGGTGTCAGCACCAGTGCTTGCACCGCAGTTACATCTAAATCAATCCGCTCCAAGATGGGCAACGAGAATGCTGCCGTTTTGCCCGTTCCAGTTTGGGCTTGACCCACAACGTCGCGACCTGCTAGCAAGTGCGGAATTGCTTGTACTTGGATGGGAGTAGGTTCTGTAAAGCCTAGTGTTTCCAGATGGAGAACGAGTTCTTCCGAAAGACCCAAGCCTTCAAACAATAAATTCATTAATGCTCCTAATAACGAGTCTTAGCCTTCTAAGTCGCCCAACTCGGATGCGGATTTCTGCTCTAGGGCAGGAACTCATAAGAGTTCTGTATGGTGCTGCGCCTGCGCGCACCTTTTTAAATAGCAATCGAGTATAGGGCAGCTCCGTCGATGGTGACTAATTTACCAATTCGACAGCCGTCTTTGATTTTGTGACATGACCTACACAAACCGCCAGCGGTTTGTTGTAAGCTTTCAACAGCCTTTAACAGGATATTGAACTTCCTTTGAGGTACTCGCCAGTTTTCCCTCTTGGGCTTTTTATAGTGAGGATTATGACTAGCCCCACTTCACTAAATAGTAGTAACCACGTTTATTGGTTCAGGCGCTATCCCGCAATCTTTCGTCTACGGGATTAAGTAAGGGATGTAGCGACCGTCACCGCCTATCAGCTCTACACTCCTTCGGCATACCGTTGTGGTGTGGGGCCGACGGCGAAGCAATCTAAGATCATCCCGCTTATGTCTGGCTTGTTACTAATATTATAGCTGTTTACATTCAGAAACAAAACATTAAATTTGTTAAAACTTTCTGATTGTTCTGTAGAGACTAACTACTGACTTGACCGTAAAGGTCGTAGACGTCTGCACCAGTAATTTTCACGGATACCATTGAACCGAGCCTCGCTTGTCCTGTAACATAGACGAGTCCGTCTACTTCGGGGGAGAACCGGGCGGATCTACCAATCAACTCACCTGTCTCTGGTTGTTCTTGTTCTATCAGGACATCGACTACCTGACCAACAGATGCTTGATTCTTCTTCAATGATATAGGTTGTTGTGCCGCCATTACCAAATTGCGCCGCATTTCCATTATTTCTGCTGGTAATTGCTGAGGCAAACTGTAGGCTGGCGTTCCTTCTTCTGGGGAAAATACGAAAACTCCTACGTGATCGAATTCGTGGCGCTTGACAAATTCCAGCAAGTGTGCTGCGTGTTCGTCTGTTTCGCCGGGGAAGCCGACAATAAAAGTTGTCCGCATTACCGCACCGGGAATTGATGCTTTCAGCCGATCGACTATAGCATCATTAATCCCAGCTTGACTAGGCCGATTCATTGCCCGGAGAATTTCGGGATGGGAATGTTGCAGAGGTAAATCCAAGTATGGCAAAACGTTTGGCGTTTCTCGCATTGCCTCGACAACTTGCGGAGTCAGACCTGTAGGATAGGCGTAGTGCATCCGAATCCAAGGTACATCTACTTTACCCAAAGCCCGAAGCAGTTCGGCTAGTTTGGGTTCCCCATAAATATCTTTGCCGTAGTTGGTGGTAATTTGAGAAATTAGGATAATTTCCTTTACCCCTTCGGAGGCTAATTGCTTAGCTTCGGCGACAATAGATTCGATGGTGCGCGATCGCTGATTTCCGCGCAAGTGGGGGATGATGCAAAAAGCACAGCGGTAGTCGCAGCCTTCGGCTATTCGCAGATAGGCGACACCTTCGGATGTCGTGCGATAGCGGGGAGTGGTTTCATCAGCGATGTAAGTTGGTTCCTTCGAGACGAGGGAAACTCGATCGCCTTTTTCCACCTGTTGCATTACATCGACGATTTTATGATAGTCGCCAGTGCCGACAATTGCCACTGCTTCGGGCAATTCATCGAGCAATTCCTGTTGAAAATGCTGTGCCATGCAGCCGGTGATGACTACTTTTTTCTTAGCTTCGGCCAATTCTACCAGGGTGCGGACTGATTCTTCTCGCGCAGCTTGGATAAAACTGCAAGTATTGACGACGACGTAATCCGCTAATTCTTCATTAGAATCGACTTGATAGCCTGCTTGAGCCAGCAAGCCAATCATGTGTTCGGTATCAATGCGATTTTTTTCGCAGCCGAGGTGGGTAAATGCGATCGTTGGCTTCGTTGCCATGCAGTAATATTTGCTGTTGCGCTATTTTCGAGAACGTTTTATGGTATCACACAATTTTACAAATAGCAATGTGTCGGTGGATGCGATCGGGGACTGAAGCGTCAAAACTAGAGAAACCGGGTTTTTACGAGAATACTGCGTTAGGGCGACAGAAACCCGAAAAAACCCGGTTTCTGACCACCCGTGCGTAAACCCCCCTTGACTATACGAGCGGTTGAAACCGCTCGTATAGTCAAACAAAGTCCGCCGACGCGGACTAAGAAATAGAGGCTCTTTGGTTTGTTGCTGTCAAAGTTAAGTTGTTTTTAGTAGATTAAATAGTCGCCAACCCATCGTAATATCATCCAATCTTCGATCGCCATTTGCATAATTTTTACTCGCTAATTCGGCAATCCAGCCCGAAAAATCTGTTCCGCTGTTAATTTCAACTCTGGAAAAGCCAGCGACTCAATCCTCTCGCTTCCCCTAAACTGTTTGACCTGATACTCCCCATCTACTAATTGATAAACCGAGAGTGTTGGTTGTTTGGGATTGCCGATGAAATTGCGACCGCCCAATCCTAAATAATCGACAATCCAGTATTCGGGAATGCCCATTTCCTCATAGTCAGAAGCTTTGAAAAAATAATCATCCCGCCAGTTCGTACTGACGACCTCTACAGCCAATCGCACCGAAGACCCCATCGTGATGACGGATTCTTTTTTCCAGCGTGGCTCCTTTGCAAGTGTGGTTCTATCTAGGACTATTAAGTCTGGTTGATAACCTGCTTCGTCACGGGAAAGTTTGAGTAAGCAATCACCTGGAATTGAGTAAGGCAATTCACGACGGTCAATTTCAACTGCTAGTTTTGAGTTTATAAAACCCGTAACTTCGGAATGGTCGCCAGTTCCTAAAGGCATTTCAATAATTACTCCATTGTGTAGTTCGTACTTATGGACAGAGTTCTCTGGATACCAAGCAACGAACTCATCAAACGAGATTGTTTTGGATATGGTTTGGATCATGTTGCTGTTTCCTCTGTTGATTAGTATACGGAAAGCTAGAAGATGGCACAATGATAGATGCTATCGTTGACAAATTGGACTGTAGCTGATAAAAGTGCGATCGCCCGTCCCGACAAAACAGCACTTGGTACAAAACGACGATTTATTAAAAAAATGGTGTTCTTTTCTACCCGATTTGATATTCTTTTAATACGCGATCGCAGCATTCGTTCTAAGTCGGCTCGGTTGCAGGCAATCCAGCTCGAAAAATCACCTCCGCCGTCAACCTCAACTCTGGGAAAGCCAGCGACTCAACTATGTCATCGCCCTTAAACTGTTTTACCTGATACTCGCCGTCAACCAACTGGCAAACCGATAATGTGGGTTGTTTGGGATTGCCGATGAACTTGCGGCCGCCCAAACCGAGGTAGTCCGCAATCCAGTATTCGGGGATGCCCATTTCTTCGTAGTCGGCGAATTTGAGATGGTAATCGTCCCGCCAGTTGGTACTGACCACCTCTACAGCCAGTCGCACCGAAGAACCCATCGTGATGATGGATTCTTTTTTATAGCGCGGTTCGTTTGCAAGTGCGGTTCTATCTAGGACAATTACATCTGGTTGGTAGCCTGCTTCGTCACGGACGGGTTTGAGTAGGCAGTGACCAGGGATTGAGTAGGGTAATTGGAGTCGTCTGATTTCAAAATTGATTTCACTGGAAAGAAAACCTATAACGTCGGCATGGTCGCCAGTTCCTAAAGGCATTTCAACAATTACTCCATTGTGTAGTTCGTACTTATGGACAGAGTTCTCTGGATACCAAGCAACGAACTCATCAAACGTGATTGTTTTCGATATGGTTTGGATCATGTTGCTGTTTCCTCTGTCTGGTGATTAGTATGCGGAAAGCTAAAAGATGGCACAAGTCTTTTCGGTAAAATACTGAAAATTCTTGACATAGGAAGTGAAGTTTGTTATTATATAGCGCCCATAATATCAAAATACCGATCGCGCCGATCGACTGAATCTCAAAGTATCTACAGAAATTCTTGATACGATCATTATTTCACAGATTTTGTGATGTTTTACCTACTCCGATCGCAAACTGAGCCAAATATCGTTGACCGTTATATCGGAATGATTTAACCACAGAGGACGCAGAGAACACAGAGAGAACAGAGAGAAATGAATAATTCCGATGCTAACGGAACTGATATAAGTCATCTGTGCAAAGCATTTTGCAACATACTCTCAAAAAAACTATCCAGAGAAGTTCCTGATGCTTTCGTCATCGCAGAAAGCACACTTTTCTGAGCAAAGGAACAGTACAATCCTGCTTCCAAAAACCAAGGTTTTCCCTGCGGATCGATGCGGAAATCAAATAGACTATAATCGCGACATCCCAAAGCAATATGGGATTTTCTCGCCATATCCCAAACTCTCTCAGTTGCCGAATCGCTGATGTCAACTATCCACGATTTGGTACTATCTTTCGCGGCATAACCCAAGCTGCCATCATCATTTTGTTTCAGCTTGTCGGCATAACTCCGAATTGGCATTGTCTCAGCATTTAGAGCATATTCTTCTAGTGGCAAACAGATTAATTCCCCTGCTTTGACGATAATTCCACAGCGAACTTCTCTACCCAATTCAATAAATTTTTCTACTAATACTTCATCCGAATGAGTTAATGCTTTCTGCAAAGCTGCATCATAGTCAGCAGCATCTTTAACGAAGGTTACTCCAATGGAATTATCACCATTTAGTGGCTTGAGGACGACTGGGAAATCAATCAAAGTTCGATCGCCCGCACGGACAATTTCTCCCAACGGTACACTCACCCCAGCCGCTGCTACCACCGCCTTCGTCCTCGCTTTATCCGCCACCAGCGCCATCAACTCCGCCGGATTACCCACATAGGGAATACTCAGCAGATCGAACAAACTGCGGTATTGAGTCATTCCTGGAATGCAAAACATCTGGGGGATCGTTACATCAATTTTGAGGTCGGTCAGCACCTGCACAGCCCCCGCTAAAGACATGGGATTAGCCGCCGCGATCGCACTTCGATCGAGAGATGTCGGAAAACGCCAAGTGCGATCGGGAGAAACATAGGCAATATGAAATTCATACAGTGCTGAATTAGCCGTATTCTCCAAGCAATCTTGAGCATAAAGGCGCGACAAATCGCAGTAAAAATCACTGACTGCCGATCCAACTAAATGCAAAACTCGTAATACTGACATATACTCAATCTCCTCCTATTTCCACAAGTTTGCCAATATTAAAATCAATCCGAATCCACTCTTTCGGCTTCTGCAAATTTCCCCACAATAACAAGGGAATTTGCCAATGATGCACCATCAAAAATGGTAACGGATCGTTCCAATCGAAGATGGCATCTTTACCTTGGGTGATAATTTTTAACCGCTCAGAAACTAGCTTTGGTGAGGACAAATTAGTCACCAATCGCCAAATTTCGTGGTAAATCCAGTAAGTCGGGTGGCTAGATGCTAAGGGCTGCACAGTTTCTGGTAGCGGATTCGGATCTAAATAAGCTTTAGCTACATCGGGATGGTTGTAAAACATCGTGATGGCTGAATGGGTGCGGGGATTACATTCGATCGCGTAAATCTCTCCATCATCCGCCGCCTGAATGAAATCAAAGGAAACTTGTCCAGTCAAATTGAGACTTTTGGCAAACTGACGAATCCAATTTTCGATATCCGGGCGATCGACATTTTCGTAGTTTACCTGAAATGCCGATGATTCACAGCAACAGTGCAACTGAACATGACCGTTACGGATGGTACTGTGAGTGCAAAACTCTTGTCCTGGAATATACTCTTGCATAATCCAAGGTTTACTCTCAGAAATTGGTAAAGAGTTGACAAAAGCGGCCGTCTCTGATGGGGTTGGGCAGGGTAATTTAGTTAAGTTTAACCTGCGGATAGAATCGTAGGGAATACTTTTGATAATGTACGGGCGCTGTGCATCACTAAAATCAAAATCAATTACTTGCTGGGCATTGGTAATGCGATAGGACTTCGGGACTCGCAGCCCCAAGGCTTCCGCAGCGGAGGCAAATGTATATTTATCATCCAATCTTTGCAAGGTTTCCACATCGACGTGCATTACGGTACAGTGGGGAGAAAGTACACTTTTGACTTTGGCATCGTAGTAACTCGCGACGGGGCTGCACACGGGAACATAAACATTAACTCCCTCTTGTTGAACAATTTTCAAGAGTGCTTGGGAGTATTCTTCTGTTTGGGGATTGGGTACTGTGTAAAAGCGATCGATCGCCCAAGAGTAACGATGACCAGTCAGCCAGTATTTCTCGGTTTCTATCAAAATTACTCGATGACCGGCTTTGTGGAAAGATCTCGCTAGCTGTAATGCCTTAGTCATCTTACCCCCACTTATCAAAATTGTTTGGGGATTAGCTGTAGTCGGTGGAGACTGGAACGGTTTGATGATGATGGCTCTGAGCAAGGCTAGGATTGTCAAAGCGAGATTCAGGGGCATTACTAATAGCAACAAAGTGAGAGTTGCTAGGGTTTTAAGTGCTGTTTGGAAGCGTCGGCTCTCTGGGTTTGTGTCCTGTTCAGATGGCATCGCTGCAACTGAAATTGTTTTCATAATAAGTTTCTGGTATGACCGTAAAAATTTTCCTAATACTAAATCAATGGACTATCGCCACAGATTAGATCCCCCTAAATCCCCCTTAATAAGGGGGACTTTGAGCAATTTCTCCCTTATTAAGGGGAGTACGGGTTAACTTTGAGAATGCTCTTGTCCCCCCCTTATTAAGGGGGGCTAGGGGGGATCTAATCTGTGGCTAGAAAATAGCCCCTAAAAACGATCGATCGCGACTTTGATCTAAACGCGCCGAATCAAGGTAATCCCATCTCTGAGCGGCACTAACACCTGCTCTACGCGCGGATCGTCAACTACAGCCTGATTGAATTGGGCGATCGCAATTCCGTTAGCAGTAGCAGTACCGGACAAATAGGGCTGTCCCTGCATCAGAGTATTATCGGCACAAATCAAGCCATTGGGAGCCAACAAACCAGTAGTGAGCAGTAAATCGAGATAATCTGTATATCCAGCTTTGTCAGCATCGATAAACACTAAATCGAACACTTCTCCAGCCACAGCTAATTGTTTCATTGTTTCTAAAGCTGGTGCCACCTTAACTGAGATTTTGTGGCCAGCATTCGATTCGTTGAAACACTTCTGGGCAAACTCAGCTACATAAGCATCTACTTCACAGGCTACTACTTCCCCATCTACCGGCAGGGCTTCGGCCATTGCTAATGCTGAGTAGCCAGTGAACATCCCGATTTCCAGCACGCGCTGTGCTTTGGTGAGATGGACGAGAAATTTCAGCATTTGGCCTTCCACATGGCCCGATAGCATTTCTTGTTCCAAATGCCGCACTGTCTCGCCGTCAGAGAATCGCTGACTCCAATCTTCTGATTGGGTGCGCTTTACTAAGGTGGCTAAGGCTGGAGATTCCGGGGTGGTACAAAGGTTCAGGTAGGGATCGAGACCATTTGCTAATTCGTAGGCTTGTTTTAATTCTGCCTTGAAAGCTGGATCTAGATGATTGATTTTTTTTGCTTCCTCGACCAGACTTTCGAGTTTAGCGGCTAAAATCCCGATAGGGGTAACAGGTCTCATCTTTATACCCCGGCTGTGGAACGAGTTCCAACTTTGTCCAATACTACATACATATCCTCGCCATCACCATGGCGCGGGTAGCCCTGACAGATTTCTCGATGCACTGCTAGGGCTTCATCCAACTCAGTCCGAGTCAAGTCGTTCATGAAAAAGCATTCACCAATGGGCTTGGGTGCCGCCGCACGTTGAAGGCCATCGCGGGTACGGGCGATGGATGTTGTGGCTTTCCAAAGCAGTTCTGATGTGAGATAGGGGCTATCAATGGCTAGTCCCAGCCGACTCATTAATCCTAGGATGCGATCGCGCGAGGCGATCGAAATATAACCCCGTTGTTGGGCAATTGTCGCTGAAAAAGCCATATCAATGGCGACACTATGGCCGTGGAACATCGGAATTTCCGGTGTTAGTTCCAGTGTCGGACTCCAGGTGTGACCGTAGGCAATCACTCGATCTAAATCTAACTCGTGCAGGTTTGGCACTTCTAAGGCCAGCATCGACTGAATCGCATTATACGTTAAGCGATGTGCCACTTCGCGCAGTTCAGATGTGCCATCTAAATAACCAAAATGGCTATTGAGCAATGCTTCGCCGTAGTTTTCTAACAACTCGAAGATTTCTTTGTTGCCAACAACTGCGATCTTAATTAACTCTGCCATGCCGTTGCGTATTTGGTCGATCGGCAGAGTTTTTAGGAAAGAGAAATCTAAAATTACTTTTTGCGAAGCATGGTAAGCACCGAGGCGGTTTTTGAGTTTACCATGATTCACAGCTACCTTGATCGCTACACTGGCATCAATCAGCCCAATTAAGGTTGTCGGTACGCGGATGTAGTTAGTCCGACGGCGATAGGAGGAGCAGGCAAATCCAGTGACGTCAGTAGTCAATCCACCACCAACCACTAACACAGGTTCTTTCCGGACGAGTCCGAAATCAACGAAGGCATCTATGATGCTTTCAAAAGTTGTTAAGGTCTTATCCGGTTCCTTTATATTCACTGGAAAGACTGTTAAATCTATCTGGTGATACTGGAAATAAGCGTGCATTTGCTTGCCGTACAAACCATACACTGTCTGGTCTACAACCATTAAACAGCGACCAAAGGGGCGATAGCTATCGGCAATTTCTGGATTTTCAAGTTTGAAAGCGCCATCTACATAGAGTAAGCTGAAATCAATTTTTTCGTACCCTTCAACATGAAAAGCACGGTCTGTCGCTGTAAACTTAGCTTGAATGTCACCCATAAGATTGTTGCAATTTCCGGCTGGTAAGTAACTGTAAGTATCCGGGCTACCCTCAAAATTATCAATCCCTTTTCTGGCAAGCTTTCTAGGTGTTAACTGAACAAATTGATTATTTAAGATTGCATTAACAATTGACCTGAAAATTAATTTTCAGGGCTGTTCGTTAAGAATACGTTAAATACTGTTTATACAGTATTTATGATGAAAGCTATCCTAGGATCTAGTTGAGACTGCCTTAATGCTTACACAAAACTTAACATAACGAATTTCTCATATTTGTGCAACCAGATTCATCTAAATCTCATAAAATTGTTGAGAAATATTAGATAGTCAGCAATTTTCAGTTAAAAAGTCGATCGTATTTCAGTATTTTAATTAATTTATGTGTAAAACGATACTGATCGAGCTGTCGCTCGACCGCCAAATAAATAAATGTATAAAAATATACTAAAAATTGTGAGAGAGTTTTATCGGGGTCGCCTTAACAGCCTTGGAGGTTGCTATAAATTAACTTAAAGTCTCAATTCAGGTTAAGCTGGAAACACCAAAGACAAATCTAGAGACAAATCGGGAAAGCCCGGAATTACCACAGTCTCATTTTGTAGAACGATGTTTTGCGATCGATAATTGAAATCCCCTTGTCTTTTTTGATAAGGTTCGCTGTGCATTTCCAGTTGATTATCGACTAAATTAAATATCCAATAATTAGAAATCCCAGCTTCAGCATACAGAGATAGCTTGATTTCGCGATCGTACTTTAAAGTAGAATCAGAAACCTCAATCACTAACAAGATATCCGCAGGTTCCGGGTGAGAATCTAAATAATTATCAGAACGATTGCGGGCGATAACCACATCAGGTTCTGGTTCGCTATCTGTAGTAGATAAAATTATCGGATCTTGTACGCGGACACGAGCGCGTCTTGTTAGTAAAATTACTAACTCCTCAACTAAAAGACTGTTGCAAAAAGAGTGAAGTCTACCTTTAGCAGCCATTTTGATAAGTTCTCCGCGAATCAATTCTACTCGCTCATCAAGACCGAAAAATCCTAGTTCTCCCAAACGGTGATATTCTGCGATCGAGAATCGTTTTGCAGTTACAGTAGTCATAGCTTTGCTTACCTAGCATTCTACAAGCGACGAGCGAGGCAGAGCCTCTGGATATGGGTTCCCCGGCTCTTCCGGGGAACCAGTTGGAATCACATAATGATATATATTAGGCTAGATCGCCTGACAGCACTTCAACAGCAGACGCAGCAGCTAATTTATCGTAAGAACTTCCACCCAAGCCATTAACTTGACGCATCAAAGTGCCCATTTCCAAAGCACTCATTGCATAATTCCAGCCCAAATTGCTTTTAATTCCGGCCCTTTCCAAAGCTTGCTGCATAGTGTCAGTCGTCACCACCCCAAAAATCACCGGTACTCCACTTTGAAAAGCAGCAGCAGCAATTCCCTTAGAAACCTCACCAGCGACAAAATCGAAATGAGGAGTTTGGCCGCGAATCACCGCACCCAGACAGATTACTGCATCGTAGCGACGAGAAAATGCAGCTTGACGAGCAATCAAGGGAATCTCAAAACATCCCGGAACCCAATAAAAATCAACCTGATTACCATGAGGATTGATATCAACCCCGTGGCGTTTCAAACAATCTTGACAACCTTCCAAAAGTTTATTGACTACCATGTCGTTAAAACGACCAATGACAATCGCAAACCGCAAAGATTCTGTTTGAGTAAAAGTACCCTCGAAAACTGCCATAATTTTATACTTTGGTAATTTGTAATTGGTAAGTTGATTTTTCTTAGGTTTATTTATGAGTTGTGAGCTTTAAATTTTGGCTGTGAATTAACTGATTCAAAAAGTCACTTCTATCAATAATTAATCCCAAACCTAAAACCACTAATCATAGCCTAGATTTAAGTCAAAATTTAAAACTCACAACTATTTTACCTCGTTCTATACCGAATTTTAAACTACCAAAAAGTTTAAAACACCCACGGCAATAACCAGCAAAAACCAGAGACCAGAACCTGCAAAAATCAGTGTTTTAGACTGATTCCAGTTTTGGGGAGAAGCATAAGCCACGGGAACGCCAACTACCATCACAAAAGATAGCAGTACCAAACCTAGTAAAACAAGTTGAAACACAATTGATAACATTTTTTCTCCTTTCGATATAGCGGTGGGACGATTGATCGGAAAATTGTCGGTTGTTGAAATTCGACTGGCCCGTACAAATTCTCAGTGGTGCGAACAGCAGTCAGCAGCTCTTGAGATTTACCTAAATTTTACCATTATTGGCTGCTGCGATTGAAACTAGAATCAATACTTGACTAAGCTTGAGTTATAGTGCGATCGGCTCGTGCGCTGTTCGTAAGCCAGATTCAGGGACACTTTGGGTTACAGATGCAGGATTTGTTTATGGACTTAGTTTTGTGCCACACTACAGCAGATTTTGACACCTTGGGAGCGGCGGTGGGACTTTGCGTGCTGCACCCCGGTACCAGAATCGTGCTTGCTGGTGGGTGTCACCCCACGGTGCGGGATTTTTTGGCGCTACACCGCGATGAGTACCCGTTAATCGAACGTCGATCGGTCAATCCGCAACAAATTCGATCGATCGCCATTGTTGATGCTAGCACGCGCGATCGCCTAGGAAAAGCCGCCGAGTGGCTAGATTTGCCACAACTTAACGAAATTACGGTTTTCGATCACCATTTAGAAGCGCATTCAGACATCCGGGCTACCCTGAGCCAAATCGAAGCAGTCGGGGCTACCACTACTTTAATAGTCGAAAAACTTAGGGAAAAATTCGCAAATCAAGTCCCAAACACCAACAAAGAATTCCATCTCGATCCCTCAGAAGCCACAGTTATGGCCCTCGGTATCCACGTCGATACAGGTTCCCTCACCTTCGAGGGTGCAACGGCGCGAGATGCTATGGCTTTGGCGTGGTTGATGCAGCAGGGAGCGAGTTTGGGAGTCATCGCTGAATATGTAGAACCCGGTTTGTCTGCTCAATTGCAGGATTTGCTGAAAGAAGCTCTGAATAACTTGCGATCGGAAACTGTACGCGGTAACAGTGTAGCTTGGGTATTGCTCACAACTGATGCCTATGTTCCAGGACTTTCTGCCCTAGCATCTCGCTTGCTGGATTTGACTGAAACCGATGCTCTGCTATTAGGAAATGTGTATAAATATGGTGAAAAACAAAACAGTGATACCATCGATCCCGACTCTCTCGAATCCTCAGTTTCCAATCGATTAACTATTATCGGTCGATCGCGCATAGAAGGCACAAACCTCAGCACATTATTCAAACCCCTAGGTGGCGGAGGCCACGCCCGCGCCGCCTCCCTAGCTGTCAGAGATGTGGAACCCTTACTAACTTTAAATCAGTTAGCTGAGGAACTCAAAGCTCAAATTCCCCATCCGCCCACAGCCCGTGAATTAATGTCATCTCCAGTGCGGAGTATTCGCCCAGAAACTTCTGTGGGTGAGGCTCACCGTATCCTCCTACGTTACGGACATTCCGGGCTGTCTGTGGTCGATAACGGCGATCGGCTGGCGGGAATTATCTCGCGTCGCGACATTGACATTGCCCTGCACCACGGCTTCAGTCACGCTCCTGTCAAGGGTTACATGACTTGGCAGCTCAAAACTATCACCCCCGATACCTTGTTACCAGAAATTGAATCTTTAATGGTGACTTATGATATCGGGCGTTTGCCGGTGTTGGAAAATGGCTTACTGGTGGGAATTGTCACTCGCACTGATGTGTTGCGCCAATTGCACCAACAAAAAGGACCAGACACAGCAAGTGATACCGAATTGTCCTATTGTCATTTACCTGAAGTGGTTGAGCCGTTGTTGCGATCGCGTATTAGTCCTGAATTATGGCAATTATTGTCGCTCTCCGCCAACATTGCACGAGAGCGAGGCTGGCAACTGTATATTGTTGGTGGAGCCGTTCGAGATTTACTCTTAACTGTGACATCAGACAGGCAAGATGCCCAACCCCTACTCCCGACAACAACATCCAACTCTGGTGCTATAGGCAAGATGCCTGTTGCTGAGAGTGCCGGCGCTCAGTTAGAGGCTAATGATACACTGCAACTAATGGATATCGATCTGGTTGTAGATGGTGATGGGCGATCGGGCAATTCCGGTGCTGGTGTCGAATTAGCCTCCGAACTACAAAAACTATACCCCACCTCCCGTTTAGAAATTCACGGTGAATTTCAAACCGCCGCCCTGTTGTGGCACAAAGACTCCCCTTTCGGCTCCCTCTGGCTCGATATCGCGACGGCTCGTACTGAATTTTATCCTTATCCCGCCGCCAATCCTGAAGTTGAAGCCAGTTCAATTCGCCAGGATTTGTACCGTAGAGATTTTACCATTAATGCCCTAGCAGTCAAATTGGGTACGCCGCGATCGGGCGAATTGTTAGATTTTTTTGGCGGTTTGTTAGACTTGGAAACTAAACAAATTCGAGTTTTGCACGCCAATAGTTTTATTGAAGATCCGACGCGAATTTATCGAGCTGTGCGGTTTGCGGTGCGGCTGGGATTTACCATTGAGCCACAGACGGAAGGATATATTCGCCACGCTCTAGCCAGCGGGATTTATTATCGAATTCAAGGGGAAAATGGTCGCGCTCCGGCTCTGGAAACCAGGCTCAAAAGTGAATTAAAATACATTTTGCAAGCTCCTTATTGGCAAGTTGCTTTGCAAATTTTGGGAGATTTGCAGGCGTTGCGCTGCATTCATCCTACGTTAGATTTGGACAAAGCGCTCTGGCATCAATTGCGTCTGCTAGAACGTTTTTTGCAAGGAAGGAAGGAAGAAGCAAGAAGGAAGAAGGAAGAAGGAAGAAGAACCCCCCCCTGCCCCCCCCAAGGGGGGAAGGAACAAGGAAGAAGGAAGAAGGAAGAAAAAGACACTATTCCCAATTCCCCATTCCCAATTCCCAATTCCCCATTCCCCATTATCAATATTCCTGATTGGCAGATGCGGCTAGAAGTTTTAATCGCTTATTTAGCGCCGGAATATCGGGGTAAGGTGGCTCACAATCTTAAATTACCTGCTGATAGCATTAAGCGACTTCAAGATTTGTCTGCTTGCAGTTGTGAGGTGTTAGAGCGTTTGCCAAAGTGTGAGTTGCCGAGTCAATTGGTGCTATTTTTGCGGAATTATGAGTTACCGATGTTAATTGCGATCGCCCTGCAAAGTCCCCGAAGTGTTCGACACCAAATTTGGGAATTTTTCACCAAGTGGGTGAAGGTTGAAGCCCCTTTGAATGGCAATGATTTGAAGGCTTTGGGCTACAAACCTGGGCCTGCGTTTAAACTCATGTTGGATGATTTGTTGGCTGCAACTTTGGATGGGCATTTGGGCGATCGCACTTCGGCTATTGCTTTTTTGGCAGCACATTATCCACTCTCAAAATAGGTAAAAATAATCCGGTGAAAAAACAGCGCCCCTCTGGTTTAATCGCCATAGTGATTTACAAGACTTTTGTGGCTTCCCTCTTGACAGTGACTTCTATTGCTTTGCTTTTGGCGATGAAGAATCATCAATTATTAGAATATAATTGATGATTCTTATTTGAATGTGGCTGTATTCTGGTATTTGTTGCACCATTTGCCGAAACACGCTAATTGAACGTGCGATCGGGAGCGGCTAGCCTGGATATTGATTGGTGGGTGGATTTTTTTAAGCTGGCGATCGCCCTCAGACTATCTTCCTTACCACAATTATTTTCACAAGTCAAGCTCAAAACTAAAAATTTACAAAAGTGAGTTTAGTGTAAAGACTTGTTAAAGTAGAGAGGGGTAACACCCCCCATAGGCTATAGTCATAGATATAGATGCACCCTGATGGCTTTCCCGCTCCAAAAGAGCGGGATTTTTATTGGAAAACTATTATATTAAGTTTTAAGACGCTGGTTACAGATAAACTGATTGGGACATCCCCATAAAACGATCGCCAGATACAAAGTCTAGTAATTAGACAAAGCAGAGTAAAATCAGGCTTCGGCTCCATGGAAGCGCTCGCCCTCAGTCTGCTTTAATTACCCAAAGGCGATAGCATAGGTTGGGACACGGCATCAACTAAAGATGAACTTAGCGCCAACAACAGTCCTGCAACAGGGCAAATACACAATTAACACGACTTTAGGTATAGGAGGGTTCGGGATCACTTACCGAGCCACACACTCCCATTTAAACCAAACCGTCGTACTCAAAACCCTTAACGAAAGTCTGCGCCAACACCCTGAATCTGCCCAATTTCAGGAGCAATTCATCGCCGAGGCCCAACGCCTCTCTCGGTGTCAGCATTCCAACATAGTCAGAGTTATAGACTTTTTTACAGAAGCCGGACAGTCCTTTATCGCCATGGACTACATTCCCGGCCAAACTTTGGCCAAAATAGTTGCCACAGGCGAGCCACTACCAGAAGCTCAAGCCCTACACTACATTCGGCAAATAGCCTCAGCCTTAAGCACAGTACACCACAGCGGCTTGCTACACCGAGATCTCAAACCAGAAAATATGATCCGGCGAGAGGATACTCACATCGTCATGCTCATAGATTTTGGCATAGCCAGGGACTTTACAGCCGGCACAAAACAAACCCACACTAACTTGCTCTCCCCAGGATATGCACCGATCGAACAATACCTCCATGATGGTAAATGTACACCCGCCACAGATATTTACTCCCTCTCGGCAACCCTATACTACTTACTATCGGGCCAACCACCCATAGCAGCACCCTTGCGCGATCGGATTCCCCTGCCAAATTTGCGACAATGGCAACCTAACCTCAGCCCTGGAGTTGAGCAAGCTATCCTTCGGGGACTAGAAACTGAACCCGACAAACGCCCCCAAACCGTGGAAAATTGGCTCGCTATGCTACAAGAAACAGAGCAATTACCAGCAATCAAAACAAAGCCAACTCTGCTTTTGCCCGCACCACCGCCCCCACAGTTGACTCTGCTGGTCTTTGTCGTCACATCTCTAATTGCAGGCTGGATGGGTTTTGACCTAGCATGGCGCTACAATAGTACGAATCTCAGCAGGAATAGCACTGGCAAAACTGATTCCTTGCCATCTTTGGAAGATTTACTCAAATCCCGCGATTTGTCGGGACCCATGTTTGGACAGCCTTCCGTTGAAAGTAGTCCTGTGGCACCGCCAGAAGTTGAAAATCTGCCCACATATACACCAGATAGCAGCACGCCCGAACCCATCGAGTCCCCAGAAGTTAGCTCCCAACCAGAGGTATCCCCAAGCCCAGAAATTCCCAGCCCAACACCCCAACCAGAACCTTCAGAAATTCCTACCCCAGCACCGCAACCAGAGCCTTCAGAAACTCCTACCCCAGAGCCTAAAATCTCCATCGCTCCATCTCCTCCCATCGCCCCAGCACCGGTACCAGAAGTTCCTCCTCTGCCCCCGGAACCGCCTCCCCAATCCTTCGGGGTTCCCACTCCGCCAGTGGCTAATAGTGCTGAAACTTTCTCCCCGCCACAGGAGCAGCCTTCACCAGAAATTGTGCCAGATCGATCGCCTCAAGTCCCGATACCGAGCAGTAATGAAGGCAGTTTCGATAGTCCGATCGTACCTGACTCCCCGCTCACAGTTCCAGAACCAACCGTACCTTTCCCAGAACCTGCTACGAATTAGTCTGTGGACAAGTGAGGAGCGGACTCCCAAGATGGTGCCTGGAAAAGAACTTGAAATCATACCCTGAATAGATGCTCCTGAAGTTTCAGAGAAGGGATAACCAAGTTATAATTGTTTGGGGAAGTACACAGAAAATTTTCTCGTCAGCGATCGCGAATTATAGGGATGAAAAGATGAGACAAAATTTTTTACATCCATGAAATTCGTTGAAGCATGACACAGATTCAGAATCTGTGAAAATCGTGTTTAAACCATAGTCTAAAAACATAGAGTTTCCCTACTTACCGGAGTTTTTTATGAGTAAACCCCCAGTTCATGCCTTTTTCATAGGCAGAGCACTTGCAGAAGCACTATACGAACAATTGGAGAGTGCAGCCACTAACGCTTTCTCTGAATTCGGTAAATTTGATGCCGAACAAAGAGAGCGACTGCGGCAGTTCACAGATCGAGTTGTGGAACGAGCTCATAGAGAAGCTGATTCGGCAATGCAAGGTAGAACAGGCACTGTCAGCACAACTACTATTCAAGACATCCAACCAGCCGACTTGCAAGTAACTATTGATGAGTTACGTGCAGAAGTGGCCTTAGTGCGATCGGAATTGCAGCGCTACCGCAGCAGTTTGCCCTAACAGTCACTAACAAATATTTACCCTAGGAGCGCAAAACTATGCGCTCTTACTTCTCATCACAGCAACGACATAAAATAAGCAATTTAGGAACCCAAGTGTCTGCTCTCCTTGATGACTCTGTTAATCGCAAGCGATACGCCAAGCCTACCGGCGATGCCGTTTTGCCACCCACCGCTGGTAAATCCTACGGCAATAAAGCTTATCGCTGGAACCGCGAAAAATACTCCCGGCAGCGGCGCTTCTTCGACATTTGGACCTTTGTATTGCTCTGGTTGGCTTCGCTGTGGCTCGACAGCAAAGATTGGAGCTACTGGAAAGGTGTTACTGAAGAAAAGAAAGTTGCCAGACGCCGTTTTCAGGCTATCTGGGTTCGAGAAACTCTCTTGGATTTGGGCCCAACTTTTATTAAGGTAGGTCAGTTATTTTCCACCCGCGCTGATTTGTTCCCCGCAGAGTATGTTGAGGAACTTTCTAAGCTGCAAGATAGAGTCCCTGCTTTCAGCTACGAGCAGTTAGAGGCAATTGTTGAGCAGGATTTGGGCAAGACGGTTCACGAACTCTACCAGAGTTTTGACCCGGTGCCTCTGGCTGCTGCCAGTTTGGGTCAGGTACACAAGGCTCAACTCCATTCTGGCCCGGAAGTGGTAGTGAAGGTGCAGCGACCTGGACTGCGGAAGCTGTTCGAGATTGATTTGCAAATTCTTAAGGGCATCGCTCGCTACTTTCAAAATCATCCTAAATGGGGCAGGGGCAGAGATTGGCTGGGGATTTATGAAGAGTGCTGTCGCATTCTGTGGCTGGAAATTGATTATCTCAATGAAGGGCGGAATGCTGATACTTTTCGCCGTAATTTTCGCGATCGCGACTGGGTGCGGGTGCCACGGGTTTATTGGCGCTACGCGGCTCCGCGGGTGCTGACTTTGGAGTACCTGCCGGGGATTAAAATCAGTCACTATGAGGCTTTGGAGGCTGCTGGGATCGATCGCAAGTCGATCGCCCAAAAAGGAGCTGAAGCTTATTTGCACCAGTTGCTCAATGATGGCTTTTTTCATGCCGATCCCCACCCAGGTAATATCGCTGTGAGTGCTGATGGGGATCTGATTTTCTACGATTTTGGCATGATGGGCCAAATTCAGGCCAATGTTCGGGAAGGACTGATGGAAACTCTCTACGGTATTGCTTCCAAAGATGGTCAACGGATTATGGATTCTTTGATTAATTTGGGGGCTTTGGTTCCTACGGGTGATATGAGTCCGGTGCGCCGATCGATCCAGTATATGCTGGATAACTTCATGGACAAGCCTTTTGAAAATCAGTCCGTCAGCGCGATTACAGATGACCTTTACGATATTGCCTACGACCAACCTTTTCGCTTCCCAGCTACCTTTACTTTTGTGATGCGCGCTTTTTCGACCATTGAAGGGGTCGGCCGCGGTTTAGATCCAGAGTTTAACTTTATGGAGGTGGCACAGCCTTTTGCCATGCAGCTTATGAGTAATGGAAATGGGCATGATACAACTAGCAGTATTTTTAACGAACTTGGCCGTCAGGCGGCTCAAGTAAGTTCCACTGCTTTGGGTTTACCTCGCCGGATTGAGGAAACTATTGACAAGCTTGAACAGGGAGATTTACGGATTCGCGTCCGTTCTTCTGAAACAGACCGTTTGCTGCGCCGCATTAGCAGCGTTCAAATGGGAACCAACTATAGTTTGCTGATGAGTGCTTTTACTTTGTCGGCGACCATTTTGTTTGTCAGCCATCAAGTATGGCCCGCCCTCGTGATGGCTTTGCTAGCAGTCGGTACTGGGTTTGTTCTCCTGCGCTTGTTTAAGCGACTCGATCGCTTGGATAGAATGTCTTGAGGCTCTGAATGCTCTTGCTCTGTGCTGGCTCTGTCACGGCCGTGGAATGGGAGATTTTTAATTGCATAATTGAGATTTCTCCCTACTACCAATATCAGTTATTGAGATGTTCCATGCCCTGGCATTTCCTCACAATTATTAATGGGCAGATAGCTGGAATGGGTATGAACAAAAGTATTCCCCCATCACAGCTTACCTGCTTGTTTATCATCCTTATGGCTTCTACTTAACTAGCTCAAGATTAGCTCTAGTTAAGGTTATTTTGCATCCTCCCATGCCAGAGTGATTTAAGCTCAAAGTCGCATCAGTTACTAAAAAAGCTGATGGCTATTATTTGACTTTGAGCCTTGAAGATACAAAAATCCCAGTGTCAAACTGTGAGAGAACAAAATGTCAATTTAGTTTTCAAACAAGTGATATTGTTATAGTTGCAGCGCTCCGTTGCCCAAAATTAGGCGAATACATGGAGAGAATTGCGATCGAGTGCAAGTCTGGAAATTTTATTTCAACCACGTAGGGGCTGCTAAAAAGGATAACTCACAGAGCTGGCACACATATTCACAAACAGGACATTTACTCCTATGGGAATTAAGAAATTTGTTAATTATTCAACAGTCTCTCTCATTGCAGGTGCTGATGCACAAATACACTTAAGGGATGTTTTACAATTAAGCCTACCTTCCTCCCACCACTGTGCTGAGTACAGCTATGGTGGAGGTTTCTTGGAGGTTTGAGATGAAACTCTCTTTCGCAGGTCAGACAGATACAGGGTTAGTTCGTTCAGTAAATCAGGATTCGTACTACATCGACTCGG
This sequence comes from Microcoleus sp. EPA2, assembly GCA_020882975.1. Classification (GTDB taxonomy): domain Bacteria; phylum Cyanobacteriota; class Cyanobacteriia; order Cyanobacteriales; family Microcoleaceae; genus Microcoleus. The sequence continues at coordinate 21,946 of JAHRFD010000007.1, forward strand.
AGGGGCGATTTTTCATCGTTGCCGACGGCATGGGAGGACACGCAGGAGGTCAAGAAGCTAGCCGGATTGCTACGGAGGCAATTAAATCTTATCTGGTAGAACATTGGGAAGGCCCAGAGGATTCTCCCCTGTTGTTAGAACAGGCTTTTTTAATCGCCAATCAAGCAATTTTGAACGATCAGCTCAACCATCCCGAACGGGCTGATATGGGTACTACTGCTGTGGTAGTAGTGTTCCGGGATGAGGGGCGGCCTTGGTGTGCTAATGTCGGTGACTCTCGCTTGTACCGACTGCATGGGTCTCATTTGGATCAGATTACTGAAGACCAAACTTGGGTGGCTCAAGCTGTACAAAGAAAAGCTCTGACTGCTGAACAGGCTCGCAATCATCCCTGGCGTCACGTTTTGTCCCAGTGTTTGGGCCGTGAGGATTTGCGTGAGATAGACATTCTGCCGGTGGATGTCAAACCTGGGGATCGCTTGCTGTTGTGTAGCGACGGTTTGACTGAGGAACTTTCCGATCCTTTGATTGCTGGACCTCTCAAGTCGATTCGCCCCTGTGAAGCGGCTGCAACTGCTTTGATTGAAGCAGCTAAGGAGAAAGGCGGCCGTGACAATATTACTCTGGTGATTGTCACCATCGACCTCAAATAAATCCAGTCCACCCCCGTACAATCTAAAGTCTAAAATCTAAAATCTAAAATCTAAAATCGAATGACTCGCGTTATCGGTTTGATCAGCGGCACTTCAGTGGATGGCATTGATGCTGCTTTGGTGGATGTGGTCGGTTCCCAAACTGACTTGAAAATTGAGTTGTTAGCAGGTAACACTTTTCCTTATTCTCCTGATTTGCGATCGCAAATTCTTTCAGTTTGCAGCGGGGCTGCTTTGTCCATGGCAGAACTAGCTGCATTGGATGACGCCATCGCCCAAGAATTTGCCACCGCAGCCTTGACTATTCAAGCAAAGTACGATCGAGCTGAATTAATCGGGTCTCACGGGCAAACCGTCTACCACCGACCAGCCCTGAAGGGGGAGATGGGTTACAGCTTGCAACTAGGGCGGGGCGCGCTGATAGCGGCATTGACAGGCATTACTACTGTGAGCAACTTTCGAGCGGCAGACATTGCTGCCGGGGGTCAAGGAGCTCCTTTAGTGCCCATAGTTGATGCTTACTTGTTGGCACAACCCAATCTGAATCTGTGCATCCAAAATCTGGGTGGAATTGGCAATGTGACTTATCTACCTTCCAGGGACAATAGTCCCTTGAAGGACAACTCTGTGGTTTCCCATTGGGGGGATCGCATTTTGGGCTGGGATACAGGGCCGGCAAATTCTCTATTAGATTTGGCGGTGCAACACTTCTCCGGGGGAACTAAAACTTGTGATGAAAATGGAGCAGGGGCCGCCCTTGGTACTCCTTGTCAAGCTTTAGTAGAAGCTTGGCTCCAGCAAGAGTTCTTCCTGGAAAAACCGCCAAAATCTACAGGGCGAGAGTTATTTGGTGTAGACTATTTTAACCGTTGTTTGGTCGAGGCTTCTGATTACAAGCTCAGTCCTGCTGATGTGCTGGCTACTCTGACAGAACTGACAGTTGCCTCCATCGTTCACAGTTACCAAACTTTTTTACCGCAGATGCCCGATCGAGTTTTGCTATGCGGGGGCGGTAGCCACAATCTCTACTTAAAAAGCCGATTACAAGCACAATTGCATTCTGTGCAAGTGTTGACTACTTCTGAGGCGGGCTTGAATGTAGATTTTAAAGAGGCGATCGCTTTCGCGGTTTTAGCCCACTGGCGGGTTCTAGGTATTCCGGGTAATCTCCCTCAAGTTACTGGTGCTTCAGCCCCCGTACTTTTAGGAGAAATTAACTCCTTTGGGTAGAGTTGGGCATGATACCATATACTTTGAGAGACAACGGCTGTGCGTTGTTGCAACAGCATTTTAGCCAGCAGGAAAAGCATAGGAACAGCACTGTGGCTCACACGTTTTTAATGGAATCAGGCCAATGGACGCTCGAAGGAAGTTGGATTGAGCGCAATGGCGTGCCAATTACGGTTAAAGGCAAAACTTTAGTGAGCTGGAACCGAACAGATTGGTTCAGTATGGTGACGAAGCTCGTGTTTCCTGGAGGCGATCGCGAAGAACTTATTTTGCAGTACCGAGGACACCTCAACAGCGATGAACGGCAGTATACTTTTGTGCTCCAGCACAGCGAACTTGGCCGCGTCGAGGGCGAAGGTTGGATCGCTCCCCAGTCGATCGTCCAACGTTACTGGGTACTCGGAGACGAACGCCAACGGCGAACAGGTTTTGATACCCTTCACCGCGTCGATAGCAACCGCTACTACCACTCTAGTGGCATCATGTCTGGTCATTACTTAACCAGCACCATGGAGGCTACCTTGGAACGTCAGTCGGAATAGATGTTTTGAGCTAGACTAAATAGCCAAATACTTGTCTAAAGTTGCTCATAGTTCTTCTGGCGTGATGATATTGACAGCGTTGTAATTTTCTGCTAATTTGACGCTCGTGCCGAAACGATCGGGCAAAATATCTGGTTTGTAAGCCGAGCGTCGATTCAAAACTGACCAGCCTGTAAAAAGGTCGAACGGGAGACCATGATTCGTTAAATAGGTTGAAAATACAGGTTGAACAATGGCTAAAAGCTTCAACAGTTATACAACGTGATGCATAGGGTGGGCTACGCCCGAATTTACGCCTGTGGACAAGTACGAGCCGACTCCCTTGGCAGAAGCAGGAAGCAGAACCTCTAGAAACCACTTCTAGTTGAATGGTGAAGCTCGAATAAGTTTAGCCAAGTTTTGCATAGCAAACTTACGCATAAATACCAAAGAAATCGGGTTTTTTACAAGTTTTCCAGGTTCAAACCCAGTATTTTCGTAAAAAACCCGGTTTTGGCGTAAGTCACGGGAAAAACTATCACTTTTGATTTATAGGCTTTGATTGAAAAATTTAAAGTCTTGTTAGTCGGATGTCGGTTTCAGATGTCCGACTCACTAAATTTTTGTGCAGCCTTATCTGCTGCAAGTTGAGACGAATATATTTGATTTTTTTAAATAATTTGCTCTGAGCGATCGCAACTGCCGAACAGAAAGCCTCAAATGTTCAGATCGAAGGACGAGTCTGTTAAAATACCTTCTGTTTTCTATAATTTGTAACTTGTCGCTTCGAGTTGACGCCCCATCACCCCCAACTCATTTCCATCTGGGAAGAGAGTAAGAGACGGAGGTCGCCCACTGCGACTTGACATTACTCAAGACCAGGGTTTGGTTCTAGGCCCCAGTGGTGTTTCAGAAAATGACGATACATGGTTTCCCGCAACATCATTTGTTCGTAGAGCTTAACTAAAAACTCTTGAGCTTGCTCGCGGCTCATGTCATTGACCTGTGTTTTGAAGGAACACAGGCTAAATTGCTGTTCCAAAGATAGTTCTGCTGGTTGGTTCATGACTTTGACTCCTTGACAAGTAGAGGTGACTTGAAAGTACAAACCTGGATTCACCGGTTTTGTAAGTTGTTCCAGCTCACGCTAGTTGGTTTCAGGATGACCTAAAGCCCATCTTGCTTTAGCTATATTACAAAAGGTAACAATTATTTGACAAAATCGCCATCTTTCCTAAGAAATAATCTATGAGTAAAGATGGCTAGCAGCAGACAAAGGTTCCTTCTGTAGATATATATAAATATATCTACTTGTCTAGAGAAAAAAAGCTCAGTACGAACCAAAATAATTGCAGCGATTTATACCGATTTTTTAAGGAAGAAGGAAGAAGGTTATTCGACACTTCAACTACGCTCAGTGTCCGAAGTCCCAAGTCCGAAGTCCGAAGGCCAATGCCCTGTTTGGCCAATGCCTAGATGATAAATCAATATATTGCCTAATTTTGAGGCGCAACATTCTGCGATGGAGTGGCGACTCCCGGCCCGATATTAGGGGCAGTGGGTGCAGGGGAAACAGGAGATTTGCTAACCCCCTGGCTAGGAGTAGGGAGAGGGGATGGAAACTGATTCGGATTGAACTGCTGCTGGGGCGGTGGTACTTCTAACTGAGGTTGTCGAGGGTTCGAGGGAGTGGCCAGAGGATAGGGCTGGGGTTGAGTCGGATTTCCCGTGGGTGGTGCGACGGGAATGCCAGAATTGGGAAGCGAGGGAGTTGGCTGCGGGGATGGAGCCGAACTAGGAAGAGTTGCTAGGGCGACTCGATCGCCTCCTACTTCTCGCAATTTATCCAAAACCTCCACAACTTTGGCGTACTTGGCATTTTGAGGAGCGTAGAGCACCGTCAATCCCGCAGGATTTTGCTTGTGGAAACTGTTTAAAACTCGATCGAGCTGTTGATAATTAACAGGCAATTGGTCAATATAAGTTTGCCCAAAGTCATCAATGCTAACAATCAGCATTTCTCGCATCTGGGTTTGTCCAGTTTTGGCTTTAGGCAAATCGACATTAATTGCTTGCTGGCGAGTCAGTTGCAAAGCAGCCAGCAGAAAAAACGTCAGAATGCAAAATATCACATCAATTAAAGGTACCAGTTCAATCCGAGCCTCTTCAGCAGGAGTATCTAGATTAATTTTCATTGTTTTTCAAGGTTTTAACTAGCTCGGCGGGAATTGGGCCACTATAGCTTTACTCAGCTTAGTACGGGTTGAAACCAATGGGTTTCTGCCGTCGAAGTTGGAAGCTTAAGCTCTACCGCCTAAGCGGTTGGTGTAGGTAGTTCACTTGTTAGAAGTCGAATCCACATCAGGATCGGGACCTTTAAATTTTGGCTCTCGATTCCGTTCTATAGATTCTTGAGAATTGAGGGAATGGCGGTTCAAGCCATCGACACCAAAGGAAGAATTGCTGTGTTCTGTACTCGACGATCGACCTTTAGCGTTAGCCGTAGGCCAATATTGTCTGTAGAGCAATTCCAGTTCATTTCCAGCTTTGCGAAAAATTTTTGCCTGATTGAACAAAAAAGCTTGAAATATGCGATAAAAGACTAAAGTAAAAATTGCTACTACCATCCCAGAAGCTGTAGTGATCAGTGCTTCGCTAATCCCCAAAGTCACGCCAGTAGTAGCTGCGGTGCCGATGTCACCCAGCCGAATGGAACTCAGGGAGTTAATCAAGCCCAAAACAGTTCCCAGCAATCCCAACAAAGGTGCTAGAGCAATCACCGATTCTAATACTTTGTCTCCACGGCGCATAGAAGCCAATTCTTCATCAGCAGCAGATTCCAGTGCGAGTCGAAATAATTCTGGTTCAGGATTGTATAGTCGCAGAGGAGCAGATAAAAATCGACCGATGGGCTGTCGATTAGCTTGTCTAGCAATTTCATTAGCAGCGCCCCAATCGCTGCGAGCGGCATCGAGGATGCGGTTGACTATTTGCTTTTCCTTAGTAAGGAGGCTCGCCCAGAACCACAAGCGCTCGATAATTGTACTTACAGATAGAATAGACAGCACCAACAGGGGGTACATGGCTGGGCCGCCTTTTTGAAACAGTTCTTGAATATTCACAGTATTTTTACTCCCGCATAACCTGCTAAATGATACTTCTGTTGTACTTTTTTTTTAAGAAATTTAAGGCCATTTAATTTTAGCTATTAATTTACCGTGTTCTGGAGCCGATCGACTATTTGCTCCAACCTAGAATAAGTCGTCTTGACACATATCTTGCAGCGACTGGTGTTGAAGGCGGCGGGAAGAGCGGCGATATTTTTTAGTTTGCAACTTGGGTTCGTATTGCTGCGTACCATCAGACTTAGTTTGCTGCTTCAAACTCGCCTCCGCACTACTAGAGTTTAGCTCTTGTTGCTGACGGACAATCGCCTCAGACAGAAACTGCAAATAATACTCATAGCGTTCCCAATCGCCCCGCACGACACAGTTAGGCTCATGGCGGTGCGAGCAGTCGCTAAACTGGCAACTACCCAAAGCCAGCCTCTGACGAGCTTCTGGGAAATATTGAGCTAACTCAGATGGTTCGCATTCAAGTGTCGGCTGATTAAAGCCTGGAGTATCGGCCAAAAGTCCGCCACCTGGGAGTTCAAACAATTCTACATGGCGAGTAGTGTGTCTGCCACGCCCTAGTTTGCCCGAAACAGCACTGACTCGCAGATTCAGCGCCGGAATTAGTTGGTTGATCAAGCTGGACTTACCCACTCCAGAAGGGCCGCAAATTACGGTTATTTTGCCTTGGAGGTGACTTTGGAGAGATAAGGCTTCTCCAAGGGGGGAAGTCAGAAGCACCTCGCCCCCCTCAAGAGGAAGACAAGATGTGTCGATTTTGTCTAATAAATTTGGGTTTGTGGCAGAAACTTGATTTTGACTGTCATTAGCGGTTTGCTTGTAGATTCCTAAGCCGCTACGGACACTAATAAACATGGGTTCGTATCCCCATCCTTTCAGCCGATCGCGCCACTGTGCCAAATCCTCGGCCGTGACTAAATCGCATTTGTTGAGACACAAACTCACCTCCAAACCTGTAGATTCTGCCTTGACTAAAAACCGACTTAATGATGCGGGGTCTAAGTCCGGTTCCGTGAGGGCAAAAACTAGGAGAATGCGATCGGCATTAGCCACAGGTGGCCGATTGAGTTCCGTTTGGCGGGGAAACACTTGAGAAATCACACCCCTGCGATCGTTCCAGTCTGGTTCTTCTACCACGACGCGATCGCCCACCATCACCTGTTGACCAATTTTTTTCAGTCTAGTGCGGCGAGTACACAGGAGAACTCGTAGATCTGCCCAGAGAGGATTTTCCCCCTCAGTGCTAGCATCTGGATCTAACCTCACTTGATAGAAGTTAGCCTGAACAGCCACAACAGTACCCGTAATCAAGGAGGAATCCCGGCTCATGCTGCTTCCTGCTCAGGTCGCTGCACTTGCATCGCAAAAAAACCAGAATTATCCTCACCAGCCACAAATTGGGTTTGTAGAATCTGGTAGCCTTCCATTTTTAGACTATCCGGCACCTGTTCGATCGGCTCCCCAGCATCCAGCCAAACTTCCAACACTGCTCCCGCAGCCATTTGCTCCAACCGCAGTTTAGTTCGGACAAAATTGATCGGGCAGGGCGTACCCCGCAGATCGAGCTGAGCATCTGGAGATTTGAGATTTTCAATTTTCGATGTTGAATTCATAGGGATCAAGAAGAAAGAAGGAAGAAGGAAGAAGGAAGAAGAAAGAAGGAAGAAGTCACCCCCCCCCTGCCCCCCCCAAGGGGGGAAATTCAGGAAGAAGGAAGAAGTCAGCCCCCCTGCCCCCAGGGCTGTTTTATTCTGGTGACAAATCATGGTTTTGTAGGGGTAGTGCCAAGAGTGCCTACCCTCTTCGTCTTGGCGTGGGTCAGTCTTGGAGATACAATCTATTATTATTTTAAGAAAAAATGAGCGCAATTGCGCTCATTTGTTTCAGAAATAATAAACTGCGCTCATTTTTTTGGTTATTTCTGAAACAAATTTCCCAGAAATCCTTCCAAGCCACCTTTTCCGGTACGATCGCCCTTGAGCTTAGCCAACTGCATCAACAATTCCCGCTCCTCAGTCGTCACCTTAGTAGGAATGTCAATAGACACCGTAATCAAATGGTCCCCACGACTGACTGGATTTCCCAATCGAGGCACGCCTTTTTTCTCCAGAGTCAGAACAGTATGCGGCTGAGTTCCGGTGGGAATCAACAATTCCGCCGGCCCGTCTACAGTCTCCACTTCCAACCTGCACCCCAAAATTGCCTGCAAGTAACTAATTTTCACTTCCGAGTTAATGTTAGTACCTTCGCGCTTAAATACGGGGTCTTCACTCACAGCCAAGAACACGTATAAATCCCCTGGTGGCCCCCCCAGTTTGCCAGCATCCCCTTCATTGGAAACGCGCAAACGAGTACCATTGTCAACCCCTGCCGGAATTGTAATTTTCAGCTTTTTCATCACTTCTTTTTGGCCCCGGCCGCCACAAGTTTCGCACTTGTCCTCAATCACTTGCCCGGTGCCATTACAGGTGGGGCAAACTGAAACTTGAGTAAAACTGCCAAAGGGAGTACGGGTAGCGCGCCGGACTTGGCCACCGCCACTGCAAGTCGAGCAGGTTTGGGGTCTGGTTCCCGGTTTGGCTCCCGTGCCTGTGCAAGTTTCGCAGGTTTCTAGGTGCTTGATGCGGAGTTCTTTTTCCCCACCAAACACTGCTTCGCGAAAATCCAGTCGCAAATCGAGGCGTAAATCGTCACCACGCACGGGCCCGCTGCGTCTGCGACCTTGTTGTTGTGGACCGCCTACCCCTCCCTGAAAACCCTGAAAGAAGCTTTCAAAAATATCAGCAAAACTGTCGCCGAAGTCTTGGAATCCCGGCGCTCCTGCACCACTAACCCCTGCTTCGCCAAAACGGTCAAAGCGAGCACGGGTTTCCGGCTCTGACAGTACCTCGTAAGCGCGGTTAATTTCTTTAAACCGGTCTTCGGCACCGGGTTCTTTATTCACGTCTGGATGGTACTTACGAGCTAGGCGGCGGTAGGCACGCTTAATTTCTTCTTTGTCTGCGCTTCGAGAAACGCCTAATATTTCATAGTAATCGCCGGCCATAAAGCTGTTTGCCTGGAGGTAAATAACAAAAAGTGTACGAAAAAGAAACTATTGACCTTTCCAGATGTTAAAGATTAAAAATTACGAGCGTTTATTTGTAAATTTTAATCTTTAATTTTTAATTTTTAAAGGAAAGGATTCATATCATCAACTTCAGGTTCGGGAACCTGCGGTTTTGGTTTTGTCTGTAGATTTTGCTGTTTGTCGCGTTTTGGTTCCGGCTTTGGTTCTGGCCTTAATTCCGGCTTTGGTTGCCGTTTTGATTCCGGCTTTGGTTCGGGCCTTAATTCCGGCTTTGGTTCCGGCTTTGGTTCCGCCTTTGGTTTCAGCGTTGGTTCCGCGATCGTCATTAGGTCTTCTGTCGGCAAGATACTTTCATCGCTAACTGCAACCTCATCTAATTCTGGCACCGATTCGCTGGCAACCACAGTGGGGGAAGTGGCTTCCTCGTTCCGAGCTTGCTCGTAAACAGCAGTACCAAGCGAGTATAGCAGTTGCTTGAAAGATTCGATTTGTGCTTCGAGTTCTTCGCAGGTGATGTCTGGGTTAGCCATCGCTGCCCGCAAGGTAACAGATGCTGTTTGGGCTTCTGCCTTCAGGTCGTCGCCTAATAATTGGGCATTGGTTTTTAAGGTGACACCACAATTATAGACCAGGGTGTCGGCTTGATTTTTGAGTTCGACAAGTTGGGCCCGTTGGAGGTCTTCCTCGGCGTAAAGTTCTGCCTCTTGTCTCATCCGCTCGACTTCGGTTTCGCTCAATCCCCCTGTATTGGAAATTTGGATGCTTTGTTCTTTTGAGGTTCCCTTGTCTTGAGCTGAAACTTTTAGAATGCCGTTGGCATCGATTTCAAAGGTAACTTCGATTTGAGGTATGCCACGGGGTGCTGGGGGAATACCTTTGAGCAGGAATTTGCCCAGACTTTTATTGTCTTTGACTAATGCCCGTTCACCTTGCAGGGCATGAATTTCTACGGAAGTTTGGCCGTCTGCGGCCGTGCTGTACATTTGCGATCGACTGGTGGGGATAGTGGTATTGCGTTCAATGACTTTGGTGAACACTCCGCCCAAGGTTTCGAGTCCTAGGGACAGGGGAGTCACGTCTAGCAGTAGCAAATCCTTGACCTCGCCACCCAAAACTCCGGCTTGAATGGCGGCACCTACGGCTACAGCTTCGTCAGGATTGACCGATTTATCGGGAGACACGCCACCAAAATATTTGCTAATTGCCTCTTGAACTGCGGGAATCCGGGTTGACCCTCCTACTAAAATAATTCGATCTATGTCTTTTGGGGTCAAACTGGCATCTTTGAGGGCTTGAGTCACAGGGTCGATCGTGGCTTGGACTAAATGAGCGACCAGTTTTTCAAACTTAGCTTTGGAAAGTGGCATTTCCAGATGCTTCGGTCCTTTTTCATCTGAGGAAATAAAGGGCAAATTTATGGAGGTTGATTCGCAACTAGAAAGTTCTATTTTTGCTTTTTCGGCCGCTTCTCGGAGGCGTTGCAAGGCCATTTTGTCTTTTGACAGGTCCGTGCCTTCTTTGGTGCGAAAAGCTTCAACCAGCCACTGCACGATGCAGTTGTCAAAGTCATCTCCTCCCAGATGATTATTACCCGCAGTAGCGTTGACTTCAAAAATTCCGTCTCCCAGTTGCAGGATGGAAACATCGAAGGTACCGCCGCCGAGGTCAAATACTAAGATTTTTTGTTCTATATTTTGTTTGTCCAAGCCGTAGGAAAGGGCCGCGGCTGTGGGTTCGTTGACTATCCGCAGGACTTCTAAACCCGCGATCGTACCTGCGTCCTTAGTCGCTTGCCGCTGGGCATCGGTGAAGTAGGCCGGGACTGTAATTACTGCTTGGGTAACAGGTTGTCCCAAATAAGCTTCTGCATCCTGCTTCAGCTTTTGGAGTACCATTGCCGAAATTTCTTGGGGGGTGTGAACCTTGTTCCGAATTTGGACGTTAACGGTATCGTCTTTGCCTTTAATGCAGGTATAGGGAGTGCGGGATCTTTCTTCTTCTGTGTCATCCCAACGACGTCCGATAAATCGTTTGATGCTGTAGACAGTGTTTACAGCATTAGTCACAGCTTGCCGCTTGGCCAATTGACCTACTAAGCGATCGCCCCCTTTACCAAATCCTACTATGCTCGGAGTTGTGCGACCGCCCTCAGAATTGGCGATCACGACTGGTTTACCGCCCTCTAACACAGCTACGCAACTGTTGGTTGTGCCTAAGTCGATGCCTATCACCTTTCCCATAGCGCCTCATAAAACTTCGTGGGATATTTACAAAAATTTTTCAAACCCCCGAATTCTATTCGGGGGTCGGTTACGGCCTGTACAGTTTGAAGCGTTGAGGCTATCGATATTTTAGGGACGATCGCACTGCAACGTTTCTTAAATGTGAACGTACCCTCTGCTTTAGCTTCCAGAATGCAGTAGGTTCGATCCCGATCAACCTTCCGAACTATCAGGATTGTCATCTGAGGCTACCACAGATAGCCCCGGCGCTGCAACTTTAACTTTGGCGTGCCGCAAGACGCGATCGCCCAGAGTATAGCCTCGTTCTAGTTCTTGGATGATTGTGCCTTCCTCGTGTTCGTCAGTTGGTTCGCTGAGCAAAGCTTCGTGGAGGTTGGGGTCAAACTGTTCACCTTCTGGACGCATCGGAGAAACTCCGATTTGTTTGAGGCATTCTACCATTTGCTTGTAAACGCTTTGGTAGCTTTTGTGTATGTTCATTTCGCCATCTGTTTGTGGCTTAATGTGGGCTCTTGCCCGCTCAAAGTTATCAATTACTGGCAACAGGGGTTTGATAATTAAACATTTTGCCTGTAAATCTAACTCTTCTTTTTCCTTTTGGGTGCGCCTGCGGAAGTTTTCAAAATCTGCTGCTAAGCGGAGATTTTGATTTTTGAGATCTTCTAATTGAGTAGAATAGGCTTGCAACTGAGCTTTTAAACTCTCTTTGTCGCTGGTGGCTTGTGCCAGCTCTCTCTTGAGCAACTCCGTAGCATCAGCAGTGACGCTATTGCTGGAACTAGAGGAGCCTGTTTCCCCGGCATTGTGAGTCGCTCCGGGATCGACCTGAGCACTTTGATAAGCTTGAGCAAGTTCCAGCTCCCAATCGGCTGCTGCATTGGAGTTTGCGGATGCTGGCGGCGGATTTTCGCTTACCATTGGCGAACTCTCTAGGGTTTCCCCCGTTGAGCTAGGATCTTGATGTTGCTGTTTTTCCTCGTCAATCATCAGAAAAATGGGTTTGAAACCCCGTCCTTTTAGGACGGCTTTACATTTATCACTACCGCCTTGGGGTTGTTTAATTTGGTGTACTTTTGTAATGCACTTTCAACGGGACAGTTACCGTTTCAAATTTTGCAACCCTGTACGCATAGTGTTTCGCTCCTTACAGAGCCTCCCATTACTGGGGTAATGTTAGCTTCGCCAAAGTTTAGTGAGCTTGTTAGGCTAGCAGCACTGTCTCAGTGACCTTAAGACTGTTTAACCACTAGCGACAGAGCAGGGGACTAGCGAAACCATCCACAGGGTGTCGTGACTCAAAAAACGTAGTCAATGAAGACTGAGGCTGGTCAGAACGGCTTGCTAGATTTCTCTTTCAAGCCTCACGCCTTGATAGCTGAGGTTCCTGACATATATCTGTGCGACAGAACCCTATCAATTCTAGCAGTCGGAAGAGACGCGCCCTCTGTGTAGTATTTGCTGACGGCAAATTAGACCTGCTTCAAATCGGCCTTGGTGAAGACCGGAGGATGGGCAGTTGATTAATCAAAATATATCTCACTAGACCGATCGCAGACTTTCTAAAAGCTATCATCACAGAACAGGCAATGTTTAACATCCTGCGGTCAAATTCAACAAGTTAAGCCTGTTGCCTCCAGATTACTCTCTTCTGGTTGCAAGAGGAAACCAATGTTAAGTTATGGCTGATAGATTCCCGTCAAGCAAGCTTGAACAGAATATAAAATTATCGTTGGAAAGCGATACACCCCGCCCCGCTTTCCTCTCCCGGTAAGGGCAATGCCCAAGTGCTGTGCCCTCTCTGCTATCACGGGAGTCTCCCGCGGGTTTTAGGTAAATGACTAACACATCCGATCGGCGTTTCTCCACATCTATAGTTACTATCAGCAATTTTACTCCGGCTCTCAACAAGATGATTCAGTCTGGTTACGTCAACAGCGACCAACTGAAAAAAGCTCAACTTGAAAGTCGGAAGTCAGGTAAGCGGTTGACAGAGGTACTAGAATCTGCTACGGGGCTGCCATTGCCACCTGAATTGCTGCGGCTTTACAAAAAGCAGCAGATGTTTGAACTCAAAATAGTGTATGGGGTTGAAGCGTTTGACCCGGAATTGAACGAACTGTCTAACGAGCAACTTGGAGCAATGCTCGATGACTTGAAAATGTCGATCGACATCTGTCGCCAACGTCGGTTTTTGCCTGTGGCGAAGACAGAAACTGAACCTCCGGCGCTAGTAGTGGCAATGGTCGATCCTGACAACCTGGATGCTCAAGAAGATTTGCGGCGGATTTTGAAGGGGTTGAGTTTTCAGCGACGGGTGATTACGCCAGATGACTATCAAGACATTACTTCTGCCTATCAAGAAGACCAAGTTAAGATAGCAGCCAAAATGGCTGAAGCCGAAAAGGAGAGAAAGCTTTCCCTAGGGGAGGGAGACTTTGGCGAACTCTCCTTAGAAGAGGTTTCTGCCGATACAGAAGACATCGCTGACACCATAAATGACATGGACCAAGCTCCTGTCATCAAAGCGGTGAACATCATTTTGGCTAAAGCTTTATCGGAAAAAGTGTCTGACATCCACGTAGAACCTCAAGAAGAGTTCATGCGAATTCGGATGCGGAAGGACGGGGTGCTGCAAGAATATTTCCGATTTCCCAAACAAGTGGTGCAAGGGATTACTGCCAGATTTAAAATTATTGCCAATTTGGACATTGCCGAACGCAGACAAGCTCAAGATGGTCGCATCCGCCGGGTATTTGAAGGACGGACGGTGGATTTCCGGGTAAATAGCTTGCCTTCTCGTTACGGCGAAAAAATTGTGCTGCGGATTTTGGACAGTTCCAGCACTCAGTTGGGTCTGGGTTTGTTAATCTCGGATCAAGAAACTCTGGCTTTGGTGCGAGAAACTGCGAGTCGTCCCTTCGGACTGATTTTGGTGACTGGGCCGACGGGTTCGGGTAAGTCCACTTCGCTCTATTCCATTCTGGCAGAAAAGAATGATCCGGGGATTAATATCAGTACGGCGGAAGACCCGATCGAATATGCTTTGCCGGGAATTACCCAGTGTCAAGTAATTCGGGAAAAAGACTTGACTTTTTCCAATATTCTGCGGGCGTTTTTGCGGCAAGACCCTGACGTGCTGCTGGTGGGGGAAACGCGGGATAAAGAAACGGCGAAAACCGCTCTGGAAGCTGCTTTGACCGGACACTTAGTGTTGACTACGCTCCACACTAATGATGCGGCCGGTGCGATCGCCCGTTTGGACGAAATGGGCGTAGAACCCTTCATGGTTTCGGCAGCTTTGTTAGGCGTGTTGGCTCAGCGTTTGATGCGCCGGGTTTGTGACAAATGTCGCATTCCTTACCAGCCCACACCCGAAGAACTAGGCAAGTACGGTCTGTCGGCTTCTCAAGAAGTGGATCTGACAGTCTACAAGGCTAACACTATACCAGTTGAACAGAGGAAGGAATTGGCAGACCGGGATCAACTTTGTACCAAGTGCGGTGGTATCGGCTACAAAGGACGGGTAGGGGTTTACGAGTTCCTGAAAAATACTGAACGGCTGCAAGCTCTGATTACTCAAGGTGCTCCCACAGAGCAAATTAAGGAAGCAGCAGTAGAAGAAGGGATGAAAACCTTGTTGGCCTATAGCTTGCAGTTAGTGCGAGAAGGGGCGACTACCTTTGAAGAAGTGGAGCGGGTGACTTTTACCGACTCTGGGCTGGAGGCAGAATTGAAAGCGAAACGCAAGCAGGGACTAACCTGCAAGACTTGTCAGGCGGAATTGAAGCCGGAGATGCTGGATTGTCCGTACTGTTTGACGCCGCGCGTTTTTTAGATTGATTCAGCAGTCAGTAGTCAGTAGTCAGTAGTCAGTAGTTGTTGGTAATCGGTTATTAGAAAAACAACAGTCAACAGTCAACAGTCAACAGACAACAGACAACAGACAACAGACAACAGACAACTGAGTTAAATTGGTCAATAACTATCAACTTGATTAGGGAGACATATCTATGGGTCTGATGATTGAAGACGTACTGGAGTCCCTCGTAGAGCAAGGGGGTTCAGATATACACATCCAAGCGGGCGCACCTATTTTCTTCCGGGTGAGCGGGAGACTAACTCCTCAGCCACAATACGGCGAAATTATGTCGGCTGAGGAAGTGCAGATCCTGATCTTCCAAATGCTCAACAATATGCAGCGCAAGCAATTGGAAATGGAGTGGGAATTAGACTGCGCTTACGGGGTGAAGGGTTTGGCTCGGTTCCGGGTGAACGTTTACCGCGAACGGGGTGCTTGGGCTGCTTGTTTGCGGGCTCTGGCTTCTAAGATTCCGAACGCCGATGCTTTAGGTGTGCCTCAGATTTTGCGGGATCTGACGGAAAGACCCAGAGGTATGCTGTTGGTGACGGGACAAACGGGTTCTGGGAAAACAACGACGATGGCGGCTTTGTTGGATCTCGTCAACCGGACGCGGGCGGAACATATTCTGACAGTTGAAGACCCGATCGAATATGTGTTTCCCAATATCAAGAGTTTGTTTCACCAGCGTCAAAAGGGCGAGGATACTAAGAGCTTCTCTAATGCCCTGAAGGCTGCTCTGCGGGAAGATCCTGATGTGATTCTGGTGGGGGAAATGCGCGACTTGGAAACTATCGGTCTGGCAATTTCGGCGGCGGAAACTGGTCACATGGTAATGGGAACGCTGCACACTAATTCTGCGGCTGCTACGATCGATCGGATTTTGGACGTGTTCCCCCCCATTCAACAACCCCAGGTTCGCGCTCAGGTGTCTAACTCTTTGGTGGGAATTTGCAGCCAAAATTTAGTTCTGAAAGTTGGTGGTGGCCGTTGCTGCGCTATGGAAATCATGGTGAATACTCCTGCTATGGCTAACTTGATCCGGGAGGGGAAAACTCCGATGATTTACTCTCAAATCCAAATGGGGGCGAAGTTGGGTATGAGGACAATGGAAATGGCTTTAGCTGAACTTTACAAAACTGGTAAAGTCACTTGGGAATCGGCAATGGCTAAGGCTTCTAAAGCTGATGAACTCGAACGCTTAATTGGCCCGGCACCCATTGGTGCAAAGACAGGCGGTCATTAATTCAGTTATTGGTTACTGGTTATTGGTTACTGGTTACTGGTTATTGTTTATTGGTTATTAATAACAATCAACCAACCAAACAACTACGAACCAACAAGTAACAAATAACCCATAACCAATAACTACTAATTAGTAATTTTCCATAAACTTTCACAGGTAATGTATGGCTACCAATGTAATCCGCGAAAAGCCTAAAGGCAGTTTTAGCTTTGAACAAATTCAAGAGAAAATAGATTACACTTTTAGCAGTGTTACTGTTAAAGATTTAGCTATTTTTGCTCGTCAGTTTGCGGCTATGTTTAATGCAGGTGTCGCCATCGTTAGATGTCTTTCTGTTTTGCACGAACAGTGTTCTAATGCTAAGTTGAAACGAGCGCTCAGGAGCATGAATGCTGACGTACAAGAGGGGATAAACTTGGCAGAAGCGATGGCGAAGTTTCCTGATGTTTTTGACCAACTGTTTATCAGTATGGTGGCGGCCGGAGAAGTCGGGGGTGTGTTAGATGAAACCCTAGACCGTCTTGCTCTGATGATGGAAAAAAATCACAAAACAGAGTCGGAAATTAATTCGGCGATGTCTTATCCGAAGACTGTGCTTTCCATCGCGATCGTGATTTTTTTCGCAATGACCATATTTCTGCTACCAACTTTTGCGAAAATTTTTAAGGATATTGGTGCAGATTTGCCTGCTTTTACGGTATTTATGTTGGCAATTAGTGCGTTTTGTACCGCTTGGCCTCCCATTCAACAGTTGACAGTTATTGGTGTGATTATAGCACTAAAATTTGCCTTCGATATGTACTACAAAACTCCTGTAGGACGCCTACAAATTGATAAAATAGCAATGAAGTTGCCGATTTTTGGAGATTTGATCGAAAAATCGGCTGTAGCTAGATTTTGTGTGATATTTGGGTCGCTGACGCGATCGGGTGTACCGATTCTCAATTCTTTGGAAATTGTGCGAGATGTGGCTGGGAATCAGGCTATCTCAAACGCGATCGAATATGCAAGACAAGAAATTCAAAGCGGTGGCATGATTAGTATTGCTTTGCAAGAACAGCAAGTTTTTCCATCCTTGGCAATTCAGATGATGGCAATTGGCGAAGAAACTGGGGAACTTGACAAGATGCTAATGAAAGTTGGCGCTTTCTACGAAACGGAAGTGGAAGAGGCTGTAAAAGGACTTACAAGTATGCTAGAGCCGCTGATGATTGTGGTTGTAGGTGGTATCGTAGGTTCGATTTTGCTGTCTATGTATCTGCCGATGTTTGCAGTGTTTCAGAAGCTGTAAAAAACAGTAATTTGTTATGCGTTATTGGTTATTGGTTATTGTTTATTAATTGGTAAAAATTAAAACAAGTAATCACTAACCAGTAATTAAACAGCTAATAACAAATAAGAAATAACAAATAAGAATTAACTAATAAATCCTGAATTTAAAATGTTTATTAAACAATATAATTACGAAGCGTTACTAGCACAATACAGTGAATCTGCTGCGGCCCTTGAACTGCTTAAGAAGTATCGAATTTACATGGAAATGGTTCCGAGTATTCGTCGGAGCGATGATAGTTTGATTGCAATTCCTTTGCCCATTGCGCGGCTGCGGGAGGGCGTTTCCTATGCGCGAAGCAGCGGTGCTAGTATATCACCGGGACAAGCAGTTTGTTTGCCCTGTGATTTGGCGATTTTGATGTGCGATCCTGAATGGAAAGTGAAAATTGGGGTAGAAATTTTGATTTTTATTCATCGCCAAAATGAGGAGTTTTCTGAGTTACTTGCCCGTTGGCGGCAGTGTCAGGTTTGGCTGGATAAAGATTACGAGTGGGTGATGCCGCATCGTTACAGGCATATTTTCAGCGATCAAGCTGAGGCTATTCATCCTTTATTTGTGTTGTTTGATGAAACGCCGGAACTGATTCAGCGAGGTTTAATGGGGGCTGGTTTGCCGTTTGTGGTGGAAAGTTTCGACTCTGGGATTGAGGAAGCAGAGGAGGAAGAGTTTCTGGGTACTGGGGAAGTGGGAAGTCTGGGTGAAGAGAGTTATGAGTTGTAGGTAAATAAATGAATATTCAAGTTCATGAATCTTATGGACCGATCGCCTTTGCAAGAATTAAATCCCTATAATTGCTAAGTCTAATAATTTAGATGACACTTTAATGCTCTAAAAAAAAGAGAGAAAAATTTTCCATCTAATTGGATTCCCCTCGCTATAAATTATGATAAAATAACTAACAATAGCTCCGATCGCCCTAAAATTATGTCGGAAACATTAATTGATATAAGTCTGCCTCCCCAATTTCCAGATCATACACAACTTCCTGAGTCTGACGGTACTTTCGTGAAAAATTTTCAGGAGCATCCTCAAAGTATAATTCTCACTGATTCCATCGGGCCTGTGTTGCAGCGCCGACATCCCGACGGACGCTACTGCATCGGACAAGATTCTGGGATTTATTGGCGGGAAACTGAACCACCGGAAAAAGGGGCAGAAGCTCCTGACTGGTTCTACGCGCCGAATGTTTCAGCACGCCCGGAACAGGGCAAATATCGTCGTTCTTACGTGCTATGGAGAGAACATTTAGCACCTTTAATTGCTTTGGAATTTGCTAGCGGAAATGGCAATGAAGAACGAGATGACACTCCTCTGTTGATGACTGATGCAGGAGAAGTGCAAAAGCCGGGTAAGTTTTGGGTTTACGAGCAAATTATTCGGATTCCTTACTACGGCATTTATGAGATGAGCAACGAGCGATTAGAAGTCTATCATTTGAGAGATTTTGCTTATCACAAACTCGAACCTAATCAACGCGGTCACTATCCGATTGAACCATTAGAAATTGAGTTGGGACTTTGGCAGGGAAGTTATCAAAATCAAACGCAACTTTGGTTGCGCTGGTGGGATAGTCAGGGGAATTTGTTATTAATTGGTGATGAAAGAGCTGAACTTGAAAAACTCAGAACTGAACAGGAACATCAACGTGCTGAACAGGAACGTCAACGTGCTGAACAAGAGCGTCAACGTGCTGAACGGGCGGAACAAAAAGCGGCGCGACTTGCAGAAAGACTATTAGCAATGGGTATCGATCCTGATGCAGATGATTCACCAGATTTTGGCCATCCGTAAGACAAATCCTGTTAACTCTGGATCGGCGCTCACTGTTTCGGGATTATCCAAGATTTCCAGTTCTCGATTGGGGCGGTAGATGTAGACTTTTCGGTTTTTGCGATCGATCAACAAGCCGAGTAATACACCATTGTCAATATATTCTTGCATCTTGTTTTGCAATCCTTTGAGAGGATCGCTAGAGGAGCGTAATTCAATCACAAAGTCTGGACAAATCGGTGCAAATGAGGCTTTTTGTTCTTCAGTTAAGGCATTCCAGCGCTCTAGTTTAATCCATGAGGCATCGGGGGAAAGGATTGCGACCTTGGGCAGGGTAAAGCCTGCACTGGAGTCAAACGTTTCACCTGTGCCATCTTGTTCTGCCCAGTTCGCAAGTTGCTGAAAAATCTTACCGTTGCGATTACTTGTATCCGAAAAAGCTGGTGACATAACGATCACTTCCCCACTGGCGGTACGTTCGATTCTCAAATCGCCATTGGCTAGACAGAATTGATAGAACTGTTCAACAGTCATTGGTTCGATCGCAGGGAGATCGATCGTCAATGGGACGCTTTGGGTTGGAATTAGCAGGGTTGTCATGGTTTTTTTTCAGTTGGTGTAGGAGTGAATTAGTGACAGAATACCTGAACTTTTTTGGCTCGCAGTGGGTGGTCAGAAACCGGGTTTTTTCGAGAATAGTGGTTATAGTCTTTAATATCGCTAAAAACCCGGTTTCTTGGATGGTAGCGCGTCCAGGGTCAGAAACCGGGTTTTTACGAGAATACTGGTTAGAGCCTTTAATATTCGGTAAAAACCCGGTTTCTTGGGTGGGAGTGCGTCCAGGACGATGATTTTTAGCTTATACCAATTTTTTATGAGGCTGCATAGAATCTGATCCCCCCTAGCCCCCCTTAATAAGGGGGGGACAAGATTCTTCTCAAAGTCCCCCTTCTTAAGGGGGATGCGAGGGGGATCGAGATCTGTGCAACGACCCATTAAATTGGTATTACTTGACAAATTGAGGCATGATTTCGGCGGCGGTGAATAAGCCGGAAATGCCTTTTCTTTGCAGCATTATACCGGCTTTCAGATAACCGAAAGCTGGGCCGCAAACGTTGGCAGCCATGCTGGTTTCGTCGCCTAAAGTAAAGGTGTGAGTGGAGATTTTGCCCTCGAAGGTGCGGCCGGTAATTTGAACGTTGGTGCTCAGGGGTTTTTTGGAATTGCGGGTATCGACGATGCCGCCGACTGTGACTCGATCGCGATCGCAAATTCCTGCCAATTCCAACATGATATCATCGGCGTGTTCCATATTTTCCAGCTTCAATAAACCCTTGGTGGTATCTAACAGCGCTTCCACTTCTGCATCAGACATGGCTTGAGCTTTCGGTACATCATAACCGGGCAAATGTGCGATGTCTTCGCGAATGGTGGCTCGATAAGCTTCCCAATTGGCAATTCCGACTCCAAAGGTGATTTTGACGCTGTGCACTTCTGCGAAACTTTGAGCTGCTAATGCTGCTGCTGCTGTGAGTAACCCTGGTGTTGCACCGCAGCCTGTCATGTAGGTAATTCCTGCTGCTTGAAGTTCGTCTTTGAGGGCGAGAATTTGTTCGACGGCGCTGGTGCGTTTGATGGCATCTACTAATACTCCTTTCCAGCCGGATTCGATAAATTGTCTGGCTACCGATGCCATGAATGTGTTGGGAAGATTTGGTAATGCGAGGAAATAGCCGTCTACTCCTTGGGCTGTTTGGATCAGTTCTTGAATGCTGCGATCGCTCAAAATTCCCGCTGGTTCCAAATAACCTAAAGAACCTTGAGATTTATAAATAGCTTCGCAATCTTTAGAATTTAAGCCTTCAGCAGCATAGGCGTAACCTTTTTGGTCCGCGGCGGCTACCCAGAGCATTTCCCGTTTGGGAGCGAGTAAACGGGCGGCTGCTTGGCCGAGTCCGCCATAACCCAAGACCCCTACTCGAATTGGTTGGTTAATTAAATCTGTAGCTTTTTTTGTACTCATGGGAATTTGTGAATATTGGACAATCTTTGATTATCGGTCAATTGGGGACAATTGAGAAGGGAATAATCAAATAAGATGGCTATGGCGCGATCGCGAAAGCCTGTTTAACTTCCGATCGCAGTAAGTAGTAAATTGTAGCGATCGCAAAACCGAGAGTCAAAAAGTTGACCGCAGTACCACCACTACCAAACATTTTCGCCACCTGTGCAAGGGTAGCAATGACATGGACAATTAATGTTCCTGTCCAAGCCCAAGTTTTGAGTTGAAACAAACCCCAAGTTAAAACTAAAGAAATAACTCCTAAAATCAGACTTATCGCGGCAAATATGGCAATAACCCCCCCGATGACAGTGCCCACTTTCGCGCCACCAACAACAGCACCGAGGCCACCAAAAATCCCCGCAAAAAACAAGATAAATAAGCCATCAAGCAGACTAAAAACAGCACTGATTAGCTGTAAAATTGCCAGAATAGTAACACTTTGAGGACGAGTCATGTTTTTATGTTCCCTTGTTAAATAGATGCGATCGCGCAACCCTCAAGACGGTTGATATATTTGTCATACTGAGCGACACCTAGTGTAGCGAAGTATCTCCGAGATTTTTCACTCTCCTGAACCTTGTCAAGAATCGGAATGACAGAATTATAGAACCTCCTTGGGGGTTGGTATAAATATTTTAACCTGTTAAGTGGTTATGCGGATATAGTGTTTAAAGGCATGAGGGATGGGCATCAAGAGTTTCTTAATCGCTGAAAACATCTATTTTATGGCTTTTTTTTGCTGATTTCTTGTTTTTTCTTCCTTTTGCTCTCACTTTCTTTTAATCCCGTGAGGTTAGCTTTACAGCAGGCGGAAAGCAAAATCTTTATAAAAAAAATGCAACATATCTCTAAAATTCAGCTACAATGCTAACCGTCTAGATAAAAGTTCTACCAAAAATCGAATACATCATATTCATATATCTGTTCTGACTTTCAATTTCAGGGTGAGAAGCATCTGCAAACGAATTGAATTGCTGTAAAAGCAAGTCGAAGACTAAGCTGAGAATCAGGAAATCATAAGTATTACTTATTTTCCCGTGAAACGGCTTGGCGAGTTTCGGCAACACATCGGCATTTTAAATCCTGCGCATTTTGCTTATAGCCAAAATTAAGGCTATTTTTTTTGTGTGTTGTCAACTTATCAGGGGAATATAAACAATGTCGATTTTAGATATTAGTAATTTTAAAAATACATACAGTAACCAAGACTCGGTTAACTTTGCAGCCCCCAATGATACTTATAAATTTAAGATTACGGAACCGAGCAATCTGAACATATCATTTTCTGGTTTAAGCGCTCCTGTAAACTGGCTACTAAAAGATAGCAATGACAGGATTTTATCCATAACACAACTAGACCCCCTCGCTCCTCAAGTCATCAATTTTGGCAATTTAGAAATAGGCAACTATTCTTTAGAAGTTCAACAAGCAGGTAGTGATACCAATTATAAGCTAACCATTGACTCTCTGACAGGTTCACCTTTTGAATCAGGTTTTTTTGATGTTCATTCGGCAGGGGAAGTGGGTTTTGATTTGCTGCTGGATGGTGGCACATACCAAGGTGAAATAGGGATGTTCAGCTTGGAGGGATTGGGAGCATTTAATCCAGATTCTGTAGAGTTTATTAAGGAAACCAGTCGGCGAATTATCAGCAATTCTTATTTGGGTCATGTGGTAATTTCCGACTTCAATCAAGGAGCTAAGTTTGATGCGGTTTTACCCTGGGAAGCTAACCAAAATTCGGGAGAATATAAAGGCGCTCAATACTTTACGATGAGACCTGGGGATAAATTTGGGCTGATGCTGGTCCCTAATGGGACGGTACAAGAAGTGTTTAATAATCCCACTATCGGTAGTACGAAGCGTCCTTTGTTTTCCCTGGCTAAAGCTAATCCCTCTGAGGCTTTTCATATAGGTCAAATAGCAGATGTAAATGGGAATGGCAATGTGTTTGTCATGGAAGATTTACGGGTGGATTTAGGGAGCGATCGCGATTATAATGATACGATTTTTCAAATCACGAATGCGACAGGAAAGGCGATCGTACTAGATCGGGTGATCGAGCCTACACTTGATTGGCGACCGAAATTACCAGATGTAGTGAAATACATTAACGACCAAGTTAATATAGTACCTAAAAATACAGCACCTACTTCCTTACAGTTTAATGTTAAGGAAATTTATAATCCCAATGATATAGTGAGTTTGACTGGTGGCAAAGTATATGATGCGGAAGGAGTTAGTGACCTTAAGCAAGTAAGTTTTTGGCTGAATAAAGATAATAATAATTGGCAAAAGCTAGGCAGTGATGCTGTAAATTTTACAGCCGATAGCGCTGGGTTTGCAAGTTTTGACTACTCGCTCAATAGCCTAGGAATTGGTGATTATCAATTGACTGCGATCGCCTACGATCGAACAGGTGATTCTAGCACGGCGGTGACTAAAGAATTTACAGTAAAAACTCCTGAAGTGGTAGTTCCGCCAACTCCGACACCAGTACCAACACCGACTCCAACTCCAACTCCACCACCAACTCCAACACCAATAAATACAGCACCAAAAGACTTGCAATTTGAGATTTCAAGTACATACACGGTGGGAGACAAAATTAGTTTTACGGGTGGTAAAGTTTACGATGCTGATGGTGTGGAAAACCTGAAAAGTGTAGAATTTTCGGTGCAAAAGGAAGGCGGTGCATTGATTAAGCTTAGTAATGCTGAAACTTTCGTGGCTGATGGCCTTGGATGGGGAAATTTTAGCTATTCTTTGCCGGATTTGGGTGTAGGGAAGTATGAGGTAAAGGCGATCGCCTATGATAAAGAAAATGCTACCAGCAATACGGTACTCAAAAGCTTGACTGTCAACGAAGCTATCGTTACACCAACACCAACACCAGTAACAACTCCGACACCAGTACCAACTCCGACACCAGTACCAACTCCGACGCCAGTACCAACTCCGACTCCGACAATAACTCCAACTCCGACAATAACTCCAACGCCAACACCAACTCCAACTCCGACAATAACTCCAACTCCAACTCCAACTCCGACAATAACTCCAACGCCGACGCCAACTCCAACTCCGACAATAACTCCAACTCCAACACCAACGCCAACTCCGACAATAACTCCAACTCCAACTCCGACAATAACTCCAACTCCAACTCCAACTCCGACAATAACTCCAACGCCAACTCCAACGCCAACTCCGACAATAACTCCGACGCCGACGCCAACTCCAACTCCGACAATAACTCCGACGCCGACGCCAACGAATACAGCGCCAAGAGATTTACAATTTAGAACTTTACCCCTCTATACTAAGGGTGAAAAAATTAGTTTTAATGGCGCTAAGGTTTTTGACGATCAAGGAGTCGGCGATATTGCTAAAGTCGATTTCTGGTTCCAAAAAGAAGGTGGTGAGAAAATTGAAATCGCTAATGATGTTACTCAATTCACCAGTGATAGCGATGGGTTTGGTAGATTCAATTTTAGTGATAATTTGAGCAGTTTAGCACCGGGTCGTTATCAATTGTCGGCGATCGCCTATGATAAAGTAGGTAATGCTAGTACAGTATCGAGTCAAAGGTTTGCGCTGATTAGCGATCCGGGTGAAGATGGGTTGTCTGATGAAGTCAGATTGGCGATCGTTGGTTCAGCTAACCTAGAAAAATACGATCCAGAAGCACTGGCTAACACGCGAGAATGGTTGGTTTGGCTGACTCCCGGTAGTTCATCCTCACAGTTGGCTAGCAGTTTAAATGCTGTAGATTTAGGCATAGCCGGACACATCCCCAACACCTACCGCTGGCAATTTCCAGAAGATGCCGATCCATTACAGGTGCAACAGTCTTTACTATCACTAAGTCGAGTGGAATTTGCTTATCCCCTTGTTCCCATACAGCCAAAATTGCTGTCGGAACCCAAGGATGAACCTTTGGTAAAAGATGGAACTCAGTGGCACTTGCAAACAGGCATTAACCCAACCGCTAATGTGATGTCTGCTTGGGAGTTAGCGCGAGGGAAGGGTGTAGTTATTGGCATTGTTGATGACGGCTTTGAGTATAGCCATCCAGAATTGAGCTCTCAATATCGATCGGATCTGAGTTGGGATTTCAACGAAAATGATGCCGATCCCTTACCCACTTACCAGAAGGAAGTGATTGATAAATATTCCCCGGACAGTTCCCTGAATAGTGCAATCAAAGACTTTCGGCAGACGATGTTCCGTATAAAAGTGCCTCTGACGGGAGTGGTAACAGACGTGAAAGTTGAACTGAATATCCAGCACCCCAAAATCTCGGATTTGGAAGGATATTTGGTAAGTCCCAAGGAACCAATGTTCGACCCCCTCGTTTTCCTGTCTTCGTGGCGCAATTGGTCTCCCAGACCAGGCGATCCGCCTGCTGGACCGCCAGAAGTTGAACTATTCCGAAATATCGTCGGTAGTGGCAGTAATTTTTCTGGCACAATATTTGACGATCTAGCAACAACACCGATATCGACCGCCTTTGCGCCTTTTACGGGCAGTTTCCAACCGGAAGGGAGTTTAACCGGCGCTAATAACCAGTGGGCACCGGGTTATTGGCAGTTAAGGATTAACAATGAAGGACAGTTAAACACTGGAAAAGTCAATCAGTTTGGTTTGAACTTTAGTACCTACAATCCTCATGGAACATCGGTAGCAGGAGTTGCGATTGCTAATGGTTCCAATGGCTATCAAGGCAGTGGAGTTGCCCCGGAAGCTTCCTTCGCTGGACTGCGCCTAATTGCTGATAAATTTGACGATACAATTTTAGCGAATGCGCTGTATGACGTGTCTGGTAAAAATCGAAATGAGTCCATTGATATCTACAACAATAGTTGGAAGGAAGAGAATTGGCTGAGTGACTCCGGTCCTGGTGTGAAAGCGATGGAGATGGGAGTCAAACAGGGGCGCGGCGAACTTGGTAATATCTATGTCTTTGGTGCTGGTAACGATGCCTTAGATGAGGGAAATGTCAACTATAACGGATTGGCGAATTCTCGCTATGCGATCGCCGTAGGTGCGATCGATAATAGGGGCTACAAGTCACCTTATAGCGAACCGGGAGCCTCTCTATTAGTATCTGCATATTCGAGTGGCAACGGAATCGGTATTACTACACCCGATCTGCAAGGTAGCAGGGGATACGACGAGAAGGACTACACCACTGGCTTTGGCGGAACTTCAGCAGCCGCGCCTTTCGTATCAGGGGTTGCTGCCTTGATGTTAGAAAAAAATTCCTCTTTGAGTTGGCGGGACGTGCAGCATATCTTAGTAGAAACTGCTCAGAAAAATGATGCTTTCGATCCAGGTTGGTCTCAAAATGGAGTGGGGGCTTGGGTTAACCACAAATACGGGTTTGGGGCTGTCGATCCGGTAGCAGCGGTGAAAAAAGCTGATAATTGGACATCTGTTGATCGAGAATTTCAGGTGAGTTCTAACTTACAAGTTGTCAGGGAAAGTATCCCTGATGGTGCAGAAACAGGTTTGTCTTCAAAGGTAACAATTAATGAAGATATTAATGTCGAAAAAATTGAAGTTTTGTTTGATACTGACCACAAGGATTGGAGCGATTTAACGGTCAAACTAAAATCGCCAGACGGTACAAATTCGATTTTAATGCAGGCATTACCTAAAGAAGGAAATCCAAACAATAACTATCAAATAAAACCTGAATCAACTAAAACACCTTGGCTATTCACTTCTAATCGCACCTGGGGAGAATCTTCTAAGGGTGACTGGACATTAGAAGTTATTGATGAAAACGGAAATGACACAAAAGGTTCCTCGGATAGTTGGAAGCTGAATATTTACGGAACTAAGCCAAATGTATCTATAGAGGCAACAGATCCGAGTGCTTCAGAAAATGGCGATCCGGGTACGGTGATTATTTCTCGGAAGGGTCAAACAAAATATGATTTGAAGGTCGATTATTTGGTGGGAGGGACTGCTAGTGAGTCTCTAGATTATCAGAAATTAAGTGGGAGTGTCACGATTCCTGCTGGCCAGTCGAGTGTGGCAATTCCGATCGTTCCAGTTGATGACAATTTAGTCGAAGGAGAGGAGACGGTAGCGCTCACGTTATCAACAGGTCAAAGTTATACTATTGGCAAAGATGGCAGTGCAACAGTGGCGATCGCTGATAATGATGAGTCTCCCAATGTTGTTACCAATACCAAAGACAGCGGGCCTGGTAGTTTGCGGGCAGTTTTAAATTGGGCTAATAGCAATCCGGGTAAGGATACGGTTATCTTCAAGATTCCGAACACAGATCCGGGCTACAATACCAGCACCAATGCTTTTACTATTCGACCACTATCACCACTGCCAAAGATTACCGATTCAGCGATTATTGATGGCACTACTCAGCCTGGATTTTCAAATCGTCCAGTGATTGAATTAGATGGCAGTAATGCTGGCATAGTGGATGGTTTATATATCTCTGCTGGCAACAGTACAGTCAGAGGATTAACCATCAATCGTTTTGGTATTGAGGGTATCCGATTGATTGATAATGGTAACAATATCGTTGAAGGAAACTTCATTGGTACTGATGTCACTGGCACTCAAGATTTCGGCAACCTCTATAGTGGCATTTCAGTTTGGTCGCCTAATAATATTATTGGCGGTACAACGGTTAAAGCACGCAATATCATATCTGGCAATGATAACGATGGTGTTTACATTAGCGGATTAAATGCTAATAGCAATTTGATTCAAGGCAACTATATCGGTAGCGATGTCACTGGTACTAAAGATTTGGGCAATAAATATAGTGGTGTTGCTATCTGGAACGCAAGTAATAACACTGTTGGCGGTACAACGATTGATGCAGGGAACTTGATACTCGGCAACGGTAAAAATGGTGTCTTTATTAATGGTTCTGGTTCCACTGGTAATGCTGTTTTATCTAATTCCATTTCTGCGAACGATAGCTTTGGAATTGATTTGGGAGATAATGGATTAACCGTGAATGATTTAGGAGATAGCGACACAGGCTCTAACAACTTCCAGAATTTCCCTGAGTTGACTTCCGCTATATTTAGCAGTGGGAATACGACAATAAAAGGCAAGATAAATAGCACTCCCAATACTACATTCAGAGTAGAGTTCTTCTCTAACAAGGTTTTAGATGACTCTGGTTTTGGCAGTGGTGGTTTTGGTGATGGTAGTTTTGGTGGTGGCGGCTATGGTGAGGGAGAGAAGTTCCTGGGATTCCAGACTGTGACGACAGATGGCAGTGGTAATGCGAATGTTGAGATTAAGTTACCAGTAGCTGTGCCCATTGGTCAATTTATTACTGCTACGGCTACCGATCCGAAGAATAACACTTCGGAGTTTTCTCAAGGAATTGCGATCGTAGCTAATCAAGCACCCACCGAACTATTTACCGACATTAATGCTAATTTGGATGGTTCTTATTACAGTTCAGCAGCCTGGGGAGATTATGATAACGATAGCGATCTAGATATTCTAGTGACAGGCACAAAGGGACCAAATTCTATCGCCAAAGTTTACCGAAACGATAGTGGCAACTTCACGGATATTAATGCTGCTTTGAATGGAGTTAAGAATAGTTCAGTAGATTGGGGAGATTATGACAGAGATGGCGATCTTGATATTCTGCTAACAGGTTTGGATAATACCTCCAACCCAGTCTCGAAAGTTTATCGGAATGATGGGGGTAATTTTACGGATATTAGTGCTAACTTGCCTGGAGTTTGGAATAGTTCAGCAAATTGGGGAGATTATGATAATGATGGCGATCTCGATATACTGCTGACCGGTGTTACCATTATTTCTGGTTCTTCTGTTAAGATTGCGAAAGTCTACCGCAATGACAGTGGTAGTTTTACAGATATAGCGGCTAATTTACAGGGAGTTTGGCAGGGTTCAACAGATTGGGGTGACTACGACAAAGACGGAGACCTTGATATTCTCATAACTGGTAATTCTGATGATTCGTCTTCATCAGATGTCTCTAAGATTTATCGTAATGATAGTGGCAGTTTCACTGATATAAGCGCATCATTAACAGGTGTTTCTTCTGGTGACGCAGCTTGGGGAGACTATGACAATGACGGCGATCTAGATGTACTTTTGACAGGCTTAATGGCAAATAATTCATCTCCTGTTGCTAAGGTTTATCGTAATGATGGTGGTAGTTTTACCGAGATTAATGCTGGCTTGCAGGGAGCTTATTATAGCTCTGTAGATTGGGGTGATTATGATAATGATGGGGACTTAGATATTCTTTTGACAGGTGCAACGCCATCCAGGGTCTCAAAACTCTACCGAAATGATGGTGGTAGCTTCACTGATATTAGTACCAACTTACAAGGAGTGTTTGGTAGTTCAGTAAGTTGGGGAGACTACGACAATGATAGCGACCTAGATCTTCTTTTGGTTGGTAATCAATTGGGGGTTTCATCTGGTAGCACTAAGGTTTACCGAAATAACATTTTTACTGTAAATACACCATCCACACCACCCCTGGGGCTGATTTCTTCAGTTAATGGCAATTCTGTTACCCTAAACTGGAACCCTGCTACTGATGCTGAAACACCGCAACAAGGTTTGACATATAACTTGCGGGTAGGAACAACTCCTGGAGGTTCAGATATTATGTCTCCGATGGCTAATAGTAATGGAACCCGCAAAGTAGTCCAAATGGGCAATGTCAATCAAAAAACAAATTGGACGCTTAAAAATCTCAAACCGGGTACTTATTACTGGAGTGTCCAAGCAATTGATACTTCTTTTGAAGGTTCGACTTTTGCTACTGAAGGCAGCTTTACAGTTTTAGGTGTAGGTGCAATTGGAAGTATAAGTATAAGTGCTACTTAAGGTTCATTCCACAGTCCGGCAAGGGTTGAAACCCCTGCCTCAAAGCGCAAGTCCTCTCAAAGAGGACTGATGATAATGAGTTCTTGAGTCCTCTTTTAGAGGACTTTAGCTATTAGACAGGGAATTCATTCCCTGGCGGACTTACGGGCCCACAGACAGACTTGGCGGGCTTTCAGGCTTAAGTTGACACCAATGGGTAGTGCCGTGTCCCTACAATTAATCCGGCGATGATGATATCTTCAGCTCGTTGTGTTGTAAGATTATTAGGACTTGCGTGTAAATACCAAAGAAACCGGGTTTTTCACCAGTCTTAAAGGTTGGGGTGCAGTATTTTCGTAAAAAAACCCGGTTTCTGCCTCCAGGATTAATCATCTTAATATTTTCATCGATCGCCCCTTTTTATATCTTCCTTCCCTGTGAGCAATAAAACAAAGGCAAAAATATTCTGTACTCTATTTTATGTTTGTGGCTTTCCCACTTTGGCAACTGCCCAAATTGTCCCGGATGCCACTTTACCGATCAACTCCACCGTCACCTCAGATGGCAACACCTTCACCATTGAAGGCGGTACGGAAGCGGGGCGCAACCTGTTCCACAGCTTTCGCGAGTTTTCGGTCCCCACCGGCGGTACAGCATTTTTCAACAACATTGATAGCATTCAAAATATCTTCACTCGCGTCACAGGCGGGTCAATTTCTAACATTGATGGCATCCTCCAAGCCAACGGTAACGCTAACCTATTTCTCCTCAACCCCAACGGGATTATTTTTGGCCCGAATGCCAGCCTGAATATCGGCGGCTCGTTTCTTGGTACTACAGCCGATCGCATCAATTTCGCTGACGGTACATCATTCAGTGCTACTAATCCCCAAACAACTCCTCTGCTAACTATTAGTATTCCTACGAGCTTGCAATTTACAGGAACTCCCGCAGAAATTCGCATTGAGGGGATTGGCCACAATTTCAGCTTAGGTGATGATGACAAAGTAGATAGGAGCGATCGCCCTGCTGGTCTTGAAGTAACAGCCGGGAACACCTTAGCGCTCATTGGGGGCAATCTCACCCTAGACGGCGGAAACCTCATAGCTGAAGGAGGGCGGATTGAGCTTTGGTCAGTCAGAAACGGTCAACTAACCTTGAATAGCAGCGGACAGATCGCAATCGAAAATGCTGCGCCCGCCACCGAATATGGTGACATCCAATTCACCAACGCAGCATCCGCGGACGTTAGTGGTGTTGGAGGTGGAACGATTCAAGTACAGGGCAGAAATGTCTCCCTGACAGGCGGTTCGGCAATGTTAAGTATCACTGAAGGATCGCAGCCAGGAGGCTCTTTAACTGTAAACGCTTCCGATTCCGTAGAACTGATCGGCACCACAACTGAAGAACGCCCCCTTTTCCGTAGCGGCTTGCTGGCAGAAACTCAGGGCGATGGCACTGGCAGCAATTTAAGCATTGACACAGGGCGGTTGAGTATTCGAGAAGGAGCCGTTGCACAAACTGCTACCTTTGCGGCTGGTAATGCTGGAAATTTAACCGTCCGAGCTAGGGAACTCGTGGAACTGATTGGCCCTGTCACAGATTCTGAAGTCACTACTGGCGGTTTGTTTTCTGGAGTCGGTTCAGAGGTAACGGGAAACGGAGGTAGTTTAACTGTTGACACCAGACAGTTGTTTCTGCAAGGTCCAACTGAGATTTCCAGCACTACTAGCGGTTTTGGTCGATCGGGAGATTTAACAGTAAACGCCATCGATTTGGTGCAATTGTCAGGAATTAGTGGTTTATTTGCAAATGCACAAGGAAAGGGAAATGGAGGAAATTTAACAGTTAATACGAGACAGTTGATTGTGGAGGAATTAGCTCAGATATCAACGTCTACTTTTGCCTCTGGCAATGCAGGAAATTTACTAATTCGCGCTTCTGACTCAGTGGAGGTAAGGAGTGTCGGTGGCTTATTCGCTCAAGTTAACGGTCAACAAACAGAACAGGGAGAAATTTTGCCAGCAACGGGAAACGGAGGTAATTTGACGGTGGAAACCAGACGGTTAACAGTCGAGGGGGGCGGTCGGATCTCCGCAACAACGTTCGGCGAAGGGTCAGGAGGAACCTTGACAGTTCGAGGTATTGGGTCAGCAGAAACAGCAGCGGTGACTCCTGCGGAATTGGTGGAAGTAATCGGAACCTCAACTGAGGGGAGTCCCAGCGCTTTATTTGCCAGCACACAAGCAGGTGCTGCTGGGGGCAATATCATAATTGACGCGAGGCGGGTGGTTGCTAGGGACGGCGGACAGATAACAGCCTCTAGTCTGGGTGCAGGGCCAGGAGGCAGTATCGAGGTGAGAGCTTCCGACTCGGTAGAATTGAGCGGCATTGGCAGGACAGAAACAGGTGAAGCATTGCGGACAGAAGAAGGCGAGCTACTCCGCAGTGGTTTGTTGGCTCGGACGCGGGGCGGTTCTGGTGATGCTGGTAGTTTGAACGTCACTACTGAAAGATTGACGGTTGAGGGGGGAGCAACACTAACAGTTAGCAGTCGATTGGGAACAGGGACACCAGCAGCCGGCAACTTAGACGTAACAGCCAGCGACATCCGACTAGACAGAGGAACCATTACCGCCGAAACTAGATCCGGTGACTCCGGCAATATCAACCTCCAAGTTTCCAACTTCTTACAGATGCGTAACAACAGCAATATTACGGTAACAGCCACGGGCGATGCCACAGGTGGCAATATCGAGATTAATAGCAGAGCCTTAATCGCTGGTATCAACAGCGACATCACCGCCAATGCAGTCAACCGCGAAGCTGGCCGCGTTGAAATTACCGCCCCAGAAGGAATCTTCGGTGCCCGATCGCGCCGTGCCACAGATCCAACCTCCAACCTTAGCAGTGACATCACCGCCACATCCCTAGCAGGCCCGCAACTCGACGGCCAAGTTCTCCTCAACACGCCCGACGCAGACCCCACCCAAGGCGTGGTTCAACTACCACGGACGATCGCCAATCCTGATGCGATCGCCCAAATTTGCCCCAATCAACGACAAGCAGGAACCGACAAAACCTTCACCAGAGTAGGCCGCGGCTTGCCCGCAAATCCGGGAGAAACACCCGGTAATGGCTCCAACGCAGTCGGTTTAGCCGATACTGTAGCCCCTGTAAAACAACGAACCAGAACCGCTCCACCCCAACAACTCGGAGCCCCTAACCGCCCCATCCTATCGGCTCAAGGTTGGGCGATGAACAGCAAAGGAGAAGTGATTTTTACTGCTAATCCTGGTACTGTTCCCCTCCATAGCCCCGTTCAACCTACCCGTGGTTGCTATGGTCAATAAAGGAAATCCGAAAAAGGGCGATCGCCTCCTACCAATAGCCGTGGGAATATTAGCTAATAATTGGACTGTTTTGCCCCTGAAAGCACAAACCGTCCCCCTATTTCCCGTAGAATTCACAGCACAAACACCGATCGAAGCTCAAACTCCTAACTTCTCAGAACCTTTGGCACCGCAAACAGTCCCTTCCGAGCCAAATGTACCCCAGCCTAAACCAGACCCTACCTTACAAGAAGGGAAAACTGAACCTAATTCCGATACCAGTGAGGTTTATGAATGTCCGCTCTCAGTGCGATCGGCCCAACCCCAATCTCCTCCAACCCAAACACCAGAAGATAGCAAAACCGATGAAGTAATCGAAGCGATATCCGTTACTAATTTTCGCTTCATTGGCAATACAGTTTTCAGTCAAAAAACCCTAGAACAAGAAATTATTAAGAAAATCCTCAAATTAGATAACAATACTAACAGAATCACCTTTGCTCAATTGCAGCAACTGATTTCCGAAGTAACAAAACTATATAATCAGAAAGGATATATAAATTCCTTTGCCTACATTCCCACCACTAGCGAAGAACCAAATCAAAGGTTACAAAACCGAGGCGCTGCTGGGGAAGTGATCGTTAAAATAGTCGAAGGTGGCTTAGAATCAATTCGAGTTAGAAGAAGGAAGGGAAAACAGCGACTCAATCTCAATTATATATGCAGCCGTTTGGCTCGCGCCTCCCAACCCTTACAAGTTCCTCACCTATTAGATGCCCTGCGATTGCTCCAACTAGATCCCTTAATTAAAAGTATTTCTGCTGAATTAATACCCGGTTCCCAGTTCCACAGAAGTGCCCTAGAAGTTAAATTCGAGGAGGAAAAAACATTTAGTGCTGCATTGCTACTAGATAATCGACGAGCTCCGAGCATCGGCAGTTTCCGTCGCCAAATACAACTAACAGAAGCTAATTTATTAGGAAAAGGAGATGGTTTAAGTCTGGCTTACACCAATACTGATGGTAGTAATGCCTTTGACCTCAGCTATACTTTGCCCTTAAATCCTCAGAATGGCACAATTAATCTATCAGCGGGTGTTACTGACAATCGCGTTATCGAAAAACCTTTTGAAAAAGTTGATATAACCGCAGCAGCACAATATTTTGACCTAAGTTTGCGCCAGCCTGTCTTGAGAAATCCCAGACAAGAATTAGCCCTAGGAGTGACAGCAACTAGGCGAGAAAGTGGCACTTCCATTTTAGGGGAAGATTTTCCCCTGTCTGCGGGTGCGGATGCCAAAGGGCGCACGGGAATATCCGCGGTCAGGTTTTTTCAAGATTGGACTTTGCGGAACAATGATGAATTGTTGGCTTTGCGCTCTCAATTTAGTTTGGGATTGGGAGTTTTTAATGCTACTGTTAATAGCGAGGCTCCTGATAGCCGATTTTTGGCATGGCGGGGACAGGGACAGTGGATTCGCCGCTTCAGGAGAGACACTTTTTTGGTGGCAAAAACTGATATACAATTGGCGAATAGGACGCTTTTACCTCTAGAACAATTTGGGATTGGGGGTGGCAATAGTGTCAGAGGTTATCGCCAGGATATTCTGTTGGCTGATAATGGGATTTCGGCATCGGCGGAGTTGAGGTTTCCGATTGTTGGCAGGTCCGATCGAGGGTTAGGAGTTTTACAAATTGCCCCTTTTGTTGATGCTGGCACGGTTTGGAATAGTTCGGGTATAGAGAATTCTGAGCGTCAATTTTTGATGTCTGTAGGTACGGGTTTGCGGTGGGAATTGGGTGATACTATGTCGGCTAATTTTTACTGGGGTATTCCTTTAGTTGATGTGAATTCGAGGGGGAGAACATGGCAAGAAAAAGGTTTACATTTTTCGGTTCTATCCAGGTTCTCTTTTTGAAGCCTGTTCTTCACAGATTTCGGGTGCATCTGTGTTTTGCAAATATATTCGTAGGGGCGAAGCATTCCGGCAGACAATTTATTAGCGATAGCCATAAATTTAGAGCCGGAATGCTTCGCCCTTACAAAATCGGGATGCTCCCCAGATTTCGCCGCAGTCTGAGGCTATTTACTATAATAGTTTTAGCTGGATTTATAGCATTTTTTGCGGTCAATGTCAAGGCTCAATCTATATCGAATTTGGCAAAAAGTGGGGTGTCAAATTCTCCAGTGAGTTGGCAACAGGTGGATGATTTGGCAGTAATATCAAATCCGTTAGCATCGGAATTATTAAACTCTCTCTTCTCTTCCTTCGCGTCCTTCGCGCCTTCGCGGTTAAATCATTCCGATACAACCGGAATTGGTATAATTCCTGGCAATTTAGGGATGGGGAATGAGTCGCGATCGCCCCAAGCCTGGGAGAATTTAGCTAGAACCAGTTATGCTGCTGGAGAGTTTGCAGAGGCTGCGAAGTATTGGCGGCAAGCTGTTGCGGGTTTTGCGGCGGGGGGAGATTGGTTGAATCAGGCGATCGCCCTGGGTAATCTTTCGTTAACTTATCAACAGTTGGGGGATTGGAAAGAGGCCAATAGTGCGATCGCCAAAAGTCGCAGTTTGTTACCGGAGGAGTCGAAGGTACAGTCGCCAGGGGAATTAAAGGCGATCGGTCAAATTCTCGATATTCAATCCAATGGGGAATGGGAACAAGGACAAATTAATCTTGCTTTGGAAACTGGGAAGCAAGCAACGAATATTTATGTTAAATTAAAGGATAATTTAGGCTGGAAACGTAGCCTAATTGCTCAAGTTAAAACTTTGCAAGAATTAGGTTTATATCAGCAAGCTTGCCAAGCCATCATCCCTGTTGTCGAATCAAGCAATTCCGAAAACTTCGTCATTCCCAGTCAGGATTGTCAGCAGTTAATTAGTCAAAAATTAATTAAAGAAAGTGTCAAAACGCCATCAAATCCGAATTTGAAAAATATCCAAATTACCGGGGCGCGTCTCCTTGGCGATGTGTGGAGACAGCTTGGTTATTTGAAAGAGTCTCAACAGTTGCTGGAAGAATTAGAGCGAGTTGTGACTCAACAAGAATCTCCTCAAGAACAAGCTTTAGTCTTACTAAGTTTAGGTGATACCTATCAAGCTCTGGGAAATAGAAACAACTTCTTGTCTGAATTGAATCAGTCTGAAGAATACTACCAAAAGGCTAGAAAATCCTATGAAAAATCGGCGCTGGTAGCTGCGAATAATTCTTTTGTAAAAGTCCAGGGACAACTGAATTTATTAAGTCTTTTAGTTAAGCGTAAAAGTGAATTTACGGAAAATGGAAAGGAAATCGAAAAATTGCGGTTAGAAATTTGGTCTCAATTGAGTAAGTTGCCACCAAGTCACAAGCTAGTTTATGCGGAAGTCAATTTGATGAATAGTTTAGTTGAGTTCAATAATCAACTAAAAACTCCTAATCCTGTTTCAAACTCTTCTCAGTTAAATGCAGAAAAGATATTCAATTACTGTTTGCCAAATTCTGCAATGGCGGCTGAAAATGTGCTGGGAAATATGGCGTCTGTCTCTTGGGGAGAAGTTGGCAGATTGGGTGCAAAGGCGATCGCATTGGCTAGGGATTTGGGCGATTTCAGGGCAACAGCCTATGCTTTGGGCAATTTGGGTACTGTGTATGAAAAAAATCAGCAGTGGCTGGAGGCTCAACAGTGTACGGAACAAGCTTTGTTGTTGTCGCAGAATGTTAGTTTAAATGCGCCGGATCTGGCTTATCAGTGGCAGTGGCAATTGGGGCGGATTCGTTGGCTTGGGGAGGCGAAGGATGTTAAAGGGGCGATCGAAGCTTATACTGCTGCATTTAATACGTTACAGTCGCTACGCAACGATTTTGTGCCAATTAGTCGGGATGGACAGTTCGATTTTCGCGATCGGGTAGAGCCTGTTTATCGGGAATTTGTGGATTTATTGTTACAAGAAAATGACCCTAATCAAGACAATTTGAAGCAAGCTAGGAATGTAATTGAGGCGCTTCAGGTGGCTGAGTTGGATAACTTTTTTAGGGATGGTTGCATTCAGATTAAAACCAAACAAATTGATGGGATAGATCGAACAGCAGCAGTGATTTATCCAATTATTTTAGAGGATCGTTTAGAAGTTATTGTCTCCCTCCCCAACCAATTATTACACCATCGCTCATCTAGTGCACCTCGCAAAAAAGTTGAGGAGCTTATCAAAAAACTGCAACAGGAATTGAGCGAAGCCGGTGAACGTGCTGAAGTTCCCAAAATTTCTAAATTTTTCTATGACTGGTTAATTGAACCTTTTAATAAATATCTGAGACAATACCCCGATGTAAAAACATTAGTATTCGTCCTAGATGGAAGCTTGCGCAATATTCCAATGGGTGTATTGTATGATTATGATGAAGTTACTCAAAAAGGCAATTTTTTAATCGAAAAATATGCTATAGCTTTAGCACCCGGTTTGCAACTAATCAGCCCCAATACCTGGCAACCAGAAAGGTTGAAAGTTTTAATAGCTGGTTTGAGTGAAGAACGGACTTTTCCAGGGAGAACTCCATTCCCGGCTCTTAAATATATAAACCAGGAGTTAGGAAATCTCAAAAAAGAGGTTCCTAGCAGCGAAAAGTCGCTAATTAACCAAGATTTTCTTAAAAATAGCTTAAGAGACGAAATTAACTCTTTGCGTTCCTCAGTGGTTCATATAGCAACTCATGGTGAATTCAGCTCCGATCCCGAACAGACTTTTATTGTTGCTTATGATGACCTGATCCAGAGTAAAGAGTTAAGCGATATACTGAGGGGCAGGCGTGCCGGCGAAAGTAATAGTATTGAATTATTGGTTTTGAGTGCTTGTAAAACAGCCAAGGGCGATCCTAGAGCTGCATTGGGGCTAGCTGGAGTCGCCGTGCGTTCGGGAGCGCGCAGTACATTAGCCACATTATGGTATGTTGACGACGAGTCTACAACGGAAGTAATGATTCGGTTCTACAACGAATTAAAAAAACCCAATGTGAATAAAGCTGAAGCACTCCGCCAAGCTCAATTATCGCTTCTAGCAAAACAACCTGACTCCTATTATTGGGCTCCTTTTGTGATGCTCGGAAATTGGTTATAAGAATAGTCTGATTCTGAGAACTATTTATAAAATTTTATCGAGGTAGCACCGATCCAGTTATCTTTTCTTCCTTCAGTTTTTCCAAATCCATAGCTTTCAAGATGTTAATCCAGTCATTAGGACTACTGCGAATCTGCGCTAGATCGGGCATATCATACCAAAGCTGGTTAGTAATATAGATTGCAGCACGATTTTCGATCGTTGCAGCCTGCAACTGAGCCTCAAGGTTTACTCCCTCGACCCGTTTCACCAAACCTGTATGAAAAACCGAATTAGATCCCGATGAGTTTTGAGACGAACAGTAAAGTCGGAAATACCAGCGATAGGTTTTATTAATCTCTAAAGATTTTTGCTCTTGGGGAAGGTTGACGCTAACAATCCCCGGAATGTCAGGTAGTTTAAAATCCATTTTATAGAGCCGATTTCCTTCTGCATCTTCTAAAGAAAAAGTCCCGTAGCTGACGCTTTGACTGCTGTAGGGAACATAAAACCAGAAAGTCGGACGATCGGTAATTGTCGAGGCTAAAAAATCTGAACTCCTAGGGGGTAACAAAGGGGTAAAAGGTACGCCTGCTGTGTCTTCACAGGGTCCACGAGTACCTGTGGGTTTTCGCTCTGAAGGTCTACTATTTACAGGTGGTTGTTGAGAATCAGAAACTAGGAGATTGTTTAAATTAAGTTGCACATATCCCAAAACTAAGCAGTTTGTCACGTTAATAACCGCCAGCGTCCAAGCGGAGGTGAACAGAGTTTTCATATAGGTGTGCTATGGGAGCTGCTATGAGTCTTTCCTAGCATTGTATACTATTAAACATCCGCTAGCACCCAACAAAGCCAATCCTGATGGTACAAGGGGTAGCACGCATCCTAATGTCAGCAAGCTAAACCCGCAGCTCCCATATAAAATACTGAGTAGCGCTCCTTGAGCTAATCCTAAATGCAGTCGAGATTGGAGGCCGATGGCACAAAAACCCCCCACCACAGACCAAAGCAAAATCAAAACAGTATCGCCCCACTGAGGTAAAAACCACATCAGAGGTATACCATCTTCAATGGCAGTAATAATTTGACTGACCCTCTGGGCTAAAAACATTAAGCTAGGAATTTCTTGGTTGTAAGGCGTGTTATAGTTTGCGTTGTTTCTAGTTGGGTCCGTAACACCAATTAAAACAATTTTCTCCTTGATATCAGATGGGTTAACCTGTTCGTTGAGAATTTGCATAAGGGTTACTCGCTCTGCAATGTCAATTAGAGAGCGGCGCGATCGATAATTCAAGATTATTTGAAATCCACCTAATTTTTCTTTTTGATAAAAACCTCGGTCAATTTCTAAATTTTTGAAATCTGTTTTACCGATTTTCCAATAATTTTCTCGAAACTCGACTGGCAGCTTGGAAATCCGAGTTCCATTACTATTGGGTTGGCTTTGTAAATAATGTAAAGCTAGCTGAAAACTTAGCGAAAAAAATGTTTTGCACTGAGAAGACGGGTAGGGCTTCATAGCCAATAAATGTCGCCGAATCACGCGATCGGAATCTTCTATAATATCGCCAAATCCGGGTCGATTATCTGGCAGGTTTGGTATTTGTAGAATCCCTTCTGGTAGTTTTTCCGAAGGAAACATACATATAGGAATTATATGATTGTGCTTTTGTAAGTATTTAATTAAATCATCACGCCCTTGCCCTTGTGGGATATCTCTATAAATATCCAAACCAATAGTTCGTGGTTGGTGCTTATTTAATTTTTCTAGAACCCGAACTATTGTTTTATCTTGTAGGGGATATTCATTATTTAATTTCTTGAAATCGTCTGTCGTAGCTTCAACAATTAATAAGCGAGAATCTAGCGCTTTATCTGGCATAATCTGTGTTAGTTCATCAAAAGCTTTTTTTTCTAAAGGTTCTAACAATCCCAGCCACCGCACTCCCATCACAGCGCCGGTGACTAACACACTAGCCACCAACACAGCCCGAAGATTGCGCCAAATCGAAACACGTTGCCGCTCTTCCTCATTCCCCTTGAGTAACTCATCCCAAGTGGGAGGCTCCACAGCCCGATGCTCATAAATCATCGGTAGCCAACTAGCACAGGGATATTGAATATCCATAACGTGCAGCTTTTTCCGCGCCTGCATAACAGAGTCGCGCAAAGATTTCTTCTCTCTAGCAAATGCGTTTAGAAAATGCTCCAAAAATTTCTGAGCAACTTCATCCGGCACTCGCTCTCGCATGGCAATTATCGCAGGAATTTCCAGGGAAGCTAGTTCCTTGACTAATCCCATGCCATCACAAGAATTGAAAATTGCTAATTTTAAACCGTGCTTAATCGCATTTTCTAAACCATACTTTAAATCTTTAATCGCTATACTTTCAGTTTCACTCAGAGCCAGCTTACCTTGACTGTAATCATCTTCACTAGAACTATGACCTGCAAAAAATAAAATATCCCAATTCTGGTTCCATAACTCGTCATCAAGCTTGCTACTATTAGTAGCTGTTAAAGTTGTAATTTCTGCATCATTATGGGCAATAGATTCTTTTAATAGTTTTAAATCTGCCTCGACATTGATGTCTGAACTATCTCCTAATATAACTAAAACTCTAATTTTATTCTTATAATTATTTTGGCTTAATTTAGAATTAATATTAGTAGTTAAAAGAGCAAAACTAGGTTCGACTTCCAACTCTTGAAACTTATTCCATAAATGCCAAGGAAAACTCCACAAACTAATATTGTCTGTTTCGATAATGACCCTGACATCATTTTTATGAGCACTCAATACTTTTAAAAGTAAATCTCTCACCTCCTGAAAATCAGAATCTGGAAAATTTAGCCAATTATTTACACTTATTTCTACCCCCTTGGCTAATTCTTTCACTGAAACATTGGTAACTTGCGCTTTCTTGAGCTTTTCTAATTTGCGATAAGAACCAAAACCGTCATCCATGCGATTTCGCTTCAAATTATCATAGTTTTCTATCAAATCTTTAGCTGGTGGAAATTTCCCGCTAACTGTACTTTGAAAATTCTGATAATTAATGCTATCGCAAATTCTGAGGGTGACAGGATAGCGTTGCTCATTGTCAGCATCGCGTATTTCCAAAATTACAAGCTTGCTCATCGCTTTTGACCTCCCGATCCTAATTTAGTTAAATGGTAAAATCTTCTGTGATGCTAACTTCGCCACAAGCCAGTTTTACCTGGAAATTATCGCCGATCGCACCTCTGAATTCATACATTAGCCTATTGGTAAAATGGTGTGCTTTTTCTTCCCAAAAAACTTCGCCATCTTCATCTAGGATAATTAGTTCGAGATTTTGTGGTAGAGTTTTCGATCGCACTGGTAATACCCGCAAGAAAATATTGGTTTTATCACTTCCTTCAGGTAACAGAGTGATTTCTAGCACTACGCGATCGCTATCGAGCTCCATTTTTAATTCAATCATCTTACCAATTCTCACCCCCGCAGCGGCATTTTTGGGGTCAAGTTTTCCCAAACTGACTGCTGCTTGGCGCTTCAAGGCATCATTTTCGGTAGTTTCCCGCAAGTGTGTCAGTGCGGAAATTGCCTCCTGATTTCCAGGCTCAACGCAACCTAATAATTCCGCAGCCCGCAATTGATTGCTTTTATGGCGGCGATCGCGCAATAAATCAAGCAATGTCGGAATTCCCTTAGGGCTGCTAGAATCACCATAACGATAACCTTCACCTTCCATCGCATACATTAAGCCAGAATCTAACAGTCCCAACCTCTCAATTATGTCATCAATCGTCTCCCAGCCAGCTTGAATATAAGTCTTGGCCCACTCAACTAAACGTGATTGACTTTCCACCACCAGTGGTTCCTGAATAATTCCTAAACGCAGATTATATAGTTGTTGTCTGCATTCATCATTAGCCAAGAAAGATGCCCATTCCCCAAATGGAACTAGCAACCGGGGAGAATACACCGCAGAATTACCCAAAGTATGTAATAATTGAGTCGATTCCACCTTGGATAAAATTGGCAAGGGTGAGACTTCTGCTTGCAAATTCAACCCTAGAGTTATGTCCATGACAACGAGAGATTTAGTTAATTCCTGTATGGGTAAAACATAAGTGCGATCGGCGGCATTATACTTACCTTCATGCTTAAGTTGGCGGTGCGTAGCAAACCCCAAAACTTCCATCCAGCACTCCCCATCATCCCCATCCAAATTCATCTGCACCGCCAGGTAATAATCAGCATTCCAATTAGGAATATCAACCCATTCCTGCGGCACGCAAAATTCCTCCAAATCTCCCTCATCGCTAGGAATTAACACTAATCTAGTTTCGCCAATTTCGATAGCAGTGCCATTAACAACTTCCCAAAGACTAGCAATATCCTGACGTTTACCAACATAAATTGGAGGCAAATCTTCCTCTGCCCACACTTCTGAAATCCAGTTCAAAAAAGGCTTTAAACAAACACTATTTAGATAAGCATTGTAACGAGAAAGTGGATTAGAATGTTCTTGAGCTTCGTGCCATGCAGTCTCTATATCTGCTGGGTCAATTGTCAACCGCACGAGGCAAGAATTACTATAATCAACTGATTGTAATTTGGTTAAATCAAACATTGGTTTATTCCCCTTTTTTATAAGCGATTAAAGTTTTCAAGGATTCTGCTACAATTTTATCAATTGTTTCGCCGTCATAGATGATATCTAAAGATAGATTTAGATGCTCATGAGCTAGGCAAATTTTAGAGTAATAAAAACTCTTGAGCCACTCTTCTACATACTCTTTTTCCCAATGAGGTAGTTCCTTGATTAAATAGGCTTGTAACTTGTCTTGAGATTCAGAAATTATGGTCTTCACATCTAATAAACTAAGACCCAATTGACTGGCAATTTGCTGTTCATTAAGCTGTTGACCGTAGCGCCTAAACAAAAT
Organism: Microcoleus sp. EPA2; assembly: GCA_020882975.1. Taxonomy (GTDB): domain Bacteria; phylum Cyanobacteriota; class Cyanobacteriia; order Cyanobacteriales; family Microcoleaceae; genus Microcoleus. Next base: position 65,275 of record JAHRFD010000007.1, read on the forward strand.
ATTTTGAGCTTCCCGTCTCAGTTCTTTTGTTGCTTGTACTAAGGCTGCTTCAATTAAATCTGAGTGCCGGGGGGCGCGGAAATCTTTATGTAACCATTCAATTACATAATTTTTTACCCATGCCTGGGGTTGTGATTTGTTAATCAAGGTTCTTAAGAGTTGCTTCTTAATAGTATTGAGACGACGAGAAATAGCGGACTGGCTCGTTCCTAATTGAGTTTCCAGTTGCTTTTGCTTCAAGCCGACACCATAATAAAGCAGGAGAATTTTGTGTTGAGCGGGTTTGAGGCGATCGAGTTCTTCATGGAAATCCAGTTTAGTTTGATTCAATAGGGGATTGGCTTCTGAATCAGATTCTTCAGCTTCCAGACTAATTATTTCTGACTCTAAGGCATCCCATAATTGGTTACTGTCTTGTGGCTGAGTTATTGGGGATACATTCTGAATATTTTCAGGGCTAGAAATAATAACTCGATCGTATTTTTTTAAGGCCTCAATGGAGGTTTCCATCCAAGCTTGCATTTGCTCTCTGCTAATACTTGAGCCTGCGGAAACTTCATGGGGAGCACAAGAGAGAGACTTTTCTGCATTATAACATTCTGTGGCAGCTTGAAAGTCTTCCATGTCAGGCTCCAGCCATTTATCCCCCAATCTTCTCAGGGCGGGATTCTGAACTTTGTTAAAGCGATAAACTTGTTGAAAGTATTTGCGTGCAAAGATACATTGAGAAATGTAAGGTTCCTGATATCCGGCTCTTTGCAGTGCTTCCCGCAGCTCTTTATCACTTTTTTTAACTACCAGTCGCCACCGGGAAAATTTACATATTTGGTGTTGGTTTTTAATCTCCTTAATTAAGGTTTGTTGAATGTATGTATCTAGAGTAGCCTGAGCTTCGTCATAAGAATTTAACACTTTGACCAGATTATCTGAACTGTAAACAAAAACCCGAGCTGAAGATAGATATTCCTCCCAAGAGCGGTCTTGTGCATTTAGCCATACTTTTTTGCTGGCATAATAGCAGTTTTTTTCAAATAAACTAGCTAAATGCTCTAAGGCTAATCTTCTGCTGTTTTTGGGTTCCCAATCTTCAAGTATAGGCGCTGAAGTAATTATTATATTCCGCCAAAACATTGAGAGACTTTGGATGATATTTGGCTGAGATAACAACTGTCTAAATGTCGGGTTGTGTTTTTGGTATAACTCAAAATTGCGTTTGAGAGCCGGAATATTCTGCCACTTAATCAGTGGGGGACAGTTTTGGGTATCGAGCATGAGATAGGTAGAAAAAACCTCGGTATTATTTGGACGATCTGGTAATATGGGAATGGTTTCTCGATGAGAGTAAGTGGTCATTTTGGTCGATTCTCCAATCACAATAAAGAAAGATTTTAAGTCTGACGCAGGGGAGGGAATTTTTGCCGGTTTGAGTCTTTCTCCAGTTTAGTTTAAGCGACTTAAAGATTTATCCTAGTGTTTTTTCTCTGACTGATTGGATGAGTCCTAGGATGGATGCACTTGTTTTCTGTTGAAAGGTCGATCGCCTGTACCAGGGCCCAGATGTTTGTGAGGGAGCGATCGACTTTGGGAATAGCTTGAGCATAGTGGTTGGGAGAGCGTGCTGTGTGTCTTATTAATTTATTGGGATCGTCCCTCGAAATTTATGAGGGTTGCTGTGAGTTTTTGTCTTAGCACTTTCTCTGAGGCAGCAGTATTGAGTGCATCACTAGGTGGCTTTCAGAGGCTGAAACCCTTTCAATACATGACTTTCAAGAGATAAATGATTCCGTCTGATTTTCAATAAAAGTGACTTATTGAAAATAAATAATATTTTTGAAATCTCAAAACTCGTCAAATCCTAGGGAGCATCCCGATTTTGCATAGGCTTTCGCATGACCGCAGACAATTTATTAGTAATAAACAGAGATTTACAGGGGTCATGCGAAAGCCCCTACAAATATATTTGCCAAACACAGATGCTTAAGTTTTGGGTCAAACTTTGCGATCGAGGCTAAGCTTGAACCAATAGGACAATCTAGCCCATATTAAACAAATGCTTGATTTATTTAAACCCAAGTCAAAAATAAAAGTTCCTGTTTTCAAACAATTAGCAGTGGCTGTTTCGGCTGCTATAGCTTTGGGCGCAACAAGCAGTTTAAAAACATCGCCCGTATTAGCTGCTAGCGATATCCCCCCTACCAGTCAAATTTCGACGCAGCTAGTAGCTAAACCTGGGTTACTATCGAAACAGCAACTTCAAACTACTATCGCTGTGCAGACAACACAGATGGACTTATTCGGCTCAATTGTACCAATTGTCGTAGGTGGTGCGATCGTTCTTTGCATACCATTATTTTTTGGTGGATTGGTAGTAATTGGCGATCGCGAAGTAGGCATTGTCAGTAAAAAGTTTAGCTTCGGTGGCAAAGCTTTACCACCCGGAGATTTAATTGCCCTAAACGGAGAAGCGGGATATCAAGCTGATACTTTACCTCCCGGTTGGCACTGGGGTTATTGGCCTTTGCAATACAATGTTCGTAAAGAATCTTTAACAGTAGTTCCCCAAGGTGAAATTGCCTTAATTATCGCAGCAGGTGGTCAGTCTATTCCCTCCCAGCGCATCCTTGGTAAAATCACCGAATGCGACAATTTTCAAGATGCTCGAAAATTCCTCAAGAGCGGTGGCGAAAAAGGTAGACAACTAGGAATTTTAACCGGAGGTAGCTATCGAATTAATACAGCATTATTTACTATAATTACCGCAGCTAATGCACAGAAACATGGAATGACAGCAGAACAGTTAAAACTGTACAAAATTGCTCCCGATAAAGTGGGAATTGTGACCACTTATGACGGTGTTCCTATTCAAGATGGCGAAATTGCTGGCCCGATTATTCCGAATCATGATAATTTCCAAAATGCACAGAAGTTCATCATTGGTGGAGGAAGGCGCGGCTTGCAGGAGCAGGTTTTACTATCGGGTTCGTGGAACTTAAATCCTTGGTTTGTCGGGGTGGAACAAGTGGCAATGACTGAAATCCCGATCGGCTATGTGGGCGCAGTTATTTCCTATGTCGGTAAAACCTCAGAAGATATCAGTGGTGCTGCTTTCACCCACGGCAATTTGGTGGAAGTTGGCAACAAAGGCGTGTGGATAACTCCACTTTATCCTGGCAAACATCCGCTAAATACGCGCATTTTGAAGGTAGAATTAGTACCGACTACAAATATTGTTTTGAATTGGTCTAGCAAAACAGAAAGACACAGTTACGACTCTCAACTTTCATCTTTAACTGTACGTTCTCAAGATGGTTTTGCCTTTGATTTAGAAGTAGCTCAGATTATTCATGTGGGAGCCTTGGATGCTCCGAAAGTCATCTCTCGTGTCGGTTCAATGCAGAATTTAGTTGACCACGTTTTGCAGCCGACAATTGGCAATTATTTCCGCAATTCGGCTCAAGCTTATTCTGTGTTAGATTTTCTCTCGGCAAGAAGTGGCAGACAAGCGGAAGCCGCCGAGTATATTAAAGCAGCTTTGCGTACCTATGATGTGCAAGCAATTGATACTTTGATCGGGGATATTTTGCCACCGGGAGAGTTGATGCAAACTCAAACGGATCGCAAAATTGCGGAAGAACAATGTAAGACTTATGAGGTGCAGCAATTGGCGCAAACTCAGCGGCAACAATTGGTGCGGGAAACGGCGCTGGCTGAGATTCAGCAAGAGATGGTAAAATCGGAACAAGGTGTGAAGATTTCGGAGTTGAAAGCGACTTCTCAGGTGAAACAAGCTCAAGGTGAAGCTGAGTCGATTCGGGTGAGGGGAAATGCTCAAGCTGAGGCTTATCGCGCTGGTGTGATAGCTTTGGGTAATTCCGGTTATACAGCTTTGCAGTTAATGCAAATTATAGGCGATCGCCATGTACGAGTTGTACCGGATGTGGCGGTAAGCGGTAATGGTAGCGGCGGCGGTTTGGTTGATGGTTTGTTGGGGATGATGATGTGGAATCAAACTAGCAAAAATGGTCAAAATGGTGGGGAATTACCTGTAGTTAAGTTACCCAAATCTGAGTCTTCTGTGTTGGAACCTGCGGCGAATTTACCAGTAGCAAAAGCGCCTGCGGTGAAGTCTCCCGCATCTCGTACTAATTCGCCAGTGGCTAAGTCTGAGGCTGCGGAACAGAATGATATTGAGTCGCTGTTTGATGAATTGCCCTTTGACGATCGCTCTTTTAGTTAGGGTGTGTAGTTTGTAGAATAGAATACTCGGATACCCTGACTTTTTAAAGAACTCAGGGTATCTAATACCAATTTAATGAGTCGTTGCATATATCTCGATCCCCCTCGCATCCCAGGGCTGTTTCATTCTCAGGAAAACGATGATTTTGTAGGGGTAGTGCCAAGAGTGCCTACCCTCTTCGTCCACGATTTTGTATGTGTTTGGTGAGATTGGGGCGGGCACTCTTGGCACCGCCCCTACAAGAGAATGAAACAGCCCTGCCTCGCATCCCCACCCCCCCAAGGGGGGAAGGGGGACGAAAAATCGGAATCTTGTCCCCCCTTAGTAGGGGCGGTGCCCCCGTGCCCGCCCTCTTTGTTAGGGGGGATCGGATTCTATGCAGCCTCATAAAAAATTGGTATAAAATCTATTTTTGAGCTATAATCAAATCAACCTTTCCTAAATTTTCCACAACATAAGAAGCAGAAAAATTTGCTATGTTAACTAATGTTCGAGAAGTTTACGATCGCGTTCTGTCTACCCTTTCGCCAACGAATAGACTGCGCTTGGCAACTCTTATTCTCAACGATTTGGTGCAGCAAAATCTGTCGGTTGTCGATGAAAGCGAGACTTGGACTGAAGAAGATAAACTCGATGTGACGACATTTTCTTTGCAGTATGTGGCCACCATTTTTCCTGAAAACGAGGTGATGTAATAGTGTCTTTTAATCCTGGTGATGATGAACGTAAAAAAAAATGGATTTCAATAGCATTTATCTAACTAATTTTAGGCGCTTTTAACTGCAATTGCAAATCCTTGAGAGCGGGCGATCGATCTACGAGCGATAAACTTATAGCAATCCTAAATCATTTGCATAATTCTTGTAGGGGCTCTTGGCCCCGTGGTTGCCCGATAGATAGGGGGTAGGCACGGGGGCACTACCCCTACAAATTTACCTGAATCATTTAGGATTGCTATAGCTATAATTGTAGGGAATCAGGTTATACTAAATTAGTAACTAACTTTCACTCAGATATGACTACGGTAGCTATCCTGCCTGTACTTAATACCAACGGTGAGAAATCCTATCGCGCTATTGCGGGCGATCGGCAATCTGTCGGTCAAACTGCGGGTCAAGCTTTAGATGCTTTGACTTCTTTGTTAGGCGAAACGGACTTCAGCGCATTAATAGTCATTCAAAGGTTTAATCCTGATGAATTATTTACTATACAGCAACAAAAAAAATTATCAGAATTAATGAATTTGTGGCGTACAGCGCGCGATCGAGGACAAACTCTTTCTCCCCAACAACAAGCGGAATTAGAAAGTCTTGTCGAAACTGAACTTCAAGCTGCTACTATTCGGACAGAAGTTCTCCTACAACAATCGATCTGATGAATCCTAACTACAATTTAGTAGCAGATCGTGCTGCTCATCGTTGCGAATATTGCCGCGCACCTGAAATCGTATTTAACTTTCCTTTCGAGATTGAACATATTGTTCCACTTTATCGAGGCGGTAATAATGAGATTTCAAACTTAGCATTAGCTTGTCGCTCTTGCAATCTGCGGAAAGGAACTAATACAAGCGGAATTGATTCTACATCTAATACAGAAGTTTCGCTGTTTCACCCAAGAGAAAATAGGTGGGAAGAGAATTTTCAAGTGCAAGCTGAGTCAGGTGCGATCGCAGGAATGACACCAGTAGGTAGAGTAACAGTTACAGCTTTGGGAATGAATTCTCAAGCACAGTTAATAGCGCGACAATTATGGATTCGTTTAGGTTTATTTCCCTAGCTTTGCGGATCGCGGGTAATCAAAGTGCCAACATCGGTTAAAGTTGGCCTAGGTGAATCTGGGGTTAAAAATTAGAGTTTGAGTATAGCATAAATTTATTATCCTTGAATTTTGCCGACTTAATTTATGAAATATTTTGCTCTACTACCGTGCTTCTACATACTCACAGAGAGTAGTTGGTTCGGGAATGGGTAAACCGTCCTCTCGCAATCCTTCTAAGTGAAATTCGATCGCTTCTTTAATTTGCTGCTGTACTTCCGCAAGGGTAGCGCCTGTAGCTGCACATCCGGGTAAATCTGGTGCATAAGCTGAATAGTTATTGGGTGTTTTTTCAATGACAATGGCATAACGCATCATTTAGTCTCGACTTTAGAGTAGATTAGGATTGACGCACTGACCAAAGAAACCGGGTTTTTACCGAATCTGCTGGCTACAACCAAATATTTCGTAAAAAACCCGGTTTCTGAGCCCCAAACAGTTTGTGTTGGCCAATTGCTATCACCCGAATTTCGCGAGTCTGTTGTTTGAAGAGTAAACCCCCGCGTAGCAGGTATTGAAATGACCAAAAGCCGATAACTTCGTAGAAAAAGGTTCTAGAATAAATACTTAAAAAGGGGCTGAAATTGCTATAAATTACAGCTTACAGCTCTTGATGCGAGAGAAGAGAGAACCACACAACCAACCCAAACCACCCCAACACCCCAACAACCCAACCGAATCCTTCTCCCCCCAACGCAAACACACGCGCACACGACGGGAGGTGTCCCCGTGATGCTTGCTTTAGATTAAACGTCAGGTCATCGTACTCCAACCAACCTTTCCTCCCCTTTCTCCTCTTTCTCCAACCCACACGATCGCCCAACTTGCATTCAGTGTCATAATCAACTTTACCGCCTACTTCCAACCAGATTTTTTTCTGGACGCTAAAGCCAAAGTGACCCTGACTGTATTTTACCCACAATTGGTCGATCGTCCGCAAATCATCGCCAGGAAAATTCTCGATCGATTCCTTATCAAAATAGTCTTTCTTCAGTTTGTAGTGCCGGATGGGTTTTGGTTGAGGCAATCAGGGTTTAGACACTGGCTCATAAGTATAGCAGGTTGTTTAAATTCTCTCTAATTGCTCATTATGATAAACTGTCTCGCCTCTAAAAAGCAATGAAAAGGAAGCATTCTCAGGATTTACGCATTCCGATTCAATAAACCGGGTTTTTAGAGAATCTCTCGGTGACAATGCGTCTTATCGTAAAAATCAGGTTTCTGGACTCAAGTCCTGACTACAAACAAAAATATGGTTTTATACCAATTTTTTATGAGGCTGCATAGAATACGATCCCCCCTAACAAAGAGGGCGGGCACTCTTGGCACCGCCCCTACTAAGGGGGGGACAAGAATCCGATCTTTCCTCTTTTTTCCCCCCTTGGGGGGGGTAGGGGGGGGTGGGGATTTAGGGGGATCGGAATATGTGCAACGACCCATTAAATTGGTTTTAAATTCAAGCAGTTTTCTTAACTGGATGCAGCGGAAAGAAGACAGCCGGGGAGACGCTGAAAAACTCTGCAAGTTTTTGGATATGTTCGGTTGTAAGTTGGCGCTTTTCGCGGAGGATGTCTGAGACAATAGACTCGGTTTTAAAAATAGGAACTAAGTCTTTTTGTCTGAGTTCAAATTCTTCGATTAAAGCTTTTAACAGTTCTACTCCGTAAATGTCAGGTATGAGTTCTAAAGTTTGCTCGTACTCATAAACCAGGGTTCCTAGTACATGGAGGTAATCGCGTTCGTCTGGAGTCAGTTCGCCTTTATCTAACAAGGAGTCGATCGCTGCTTGAGTTGCTATTAATTCCTCCTCAGCATTTATAGGTCGTGGAGGAAATGCTTGTAGTAGTTCGATATAAACGCTACAGTTTTTCATGGGAGCATCCTATTGATGTTAACTTAGCAAATTGCGAAGTGACTTGTCAACCACGATTCGCAGTACAATCTATCTATATTGGATCGGAGGAATTTCCCTATGTCAGAACCGTTTTCTACTGAGATTAGCGATCGCATCTGCAACCACATGAACGAAGATCATGCTAGTGCTGTAGTGCTTTATGCTCAAGCTTTTGGCAACAAACCGGATGCAACCGAAGCTCAGATGCTGGCGATTGATGCAACTGGCATGGATTTAACGGCTCAAGTCAATGGCGAAACTTTCCCAGTCAGAGTCAATTTCGATCGCACTTTGAAAGATGCTGAAGATGCTCACCACACTCTGATTGAAATGCTGAAACAAGCTCGCAAAGTTGCCCCATAGCCAATAGTCTCCTCTTCTGTTATAATTTCAAGGTTCCTAGTCCAGATTTTAGTCCTTTTTCAAGATTTTATCAGGACTAAAATCTCGACTAGGAACCTTATTTTTAATCTCACTTAAACCCTTTAAGAGCTTAAATAAAATGACAGAAAATTACCTCCAACTAAAAGCAGGTGATGCCATTAAGGGCGATCGCCATAACCCTTTCGAGGCCCTGGTAAAACGACTAGATTTGATGATTCGCGCCCACTATTCGCTGCTGTATATTGTAGGCGCGGAAGAAGAACCTGTGGAAGCAGTAATTGCTCAAGTAGCACTGCAAGTAACTCCCGCGCGCCGGGTGTTGTTCTGGGATATCGTGCGGGGCTGGGAAGATAATGGTTCCGCCAAAGGTTCGGTGATGGCGGCGCTCGATCGCATTGGCAAAACTGCTGTAGAAGAATATACCATATTTGTGTTGCGGGACTTGCACCCAATTTTGAAATATCCCTACACCGAAAAAAATGTGCCGGTAGTCCGAGAATTACGCAATTTAACGCGGGAATTGAAGCGCAGCAAAAAAACGATTGTTCTGACTTCTCCCGCCCTGGAATTACCAGAAGAATTGCAGGAAGAAGTGACAGTAATTGATTTCCCTTTGCCCAACGTTCAGGAAATCGATCGTTTAATTTCTCACCTAGTGTCTCAGCCGGAACAGTTGCAAGTTACTGGTTTAGGAAGGGAACAGTTAGTTAAAGCTTGTCAAGGTTTGAGTCGCGCTAGAATTGGGCGGGTTTTAACTAAAGCGTTGGCGGCCAAACAGGAGATTAATGAGTCAGATATTGATGGAGTTTTAGAAGAGAAACAGCAAGCCATTCGCCAAACGGGAATTTTGGAGTTTGTTAATTCCAAAGAATCTATCAAAAATGTGGGCGGATTGGAAAAATTGAAGCAGTGGATCGAGATACGGCAAGATGCTTTTACTGACGAAGCGCGCAGCTATGGCATACCAAATCCCAAGGGCGTTTTGTTAGTGGGAATTCAAGGTACTGGGAAATCTTTATCAGCCAAAACAATCGCCTCGGAATGGCGTTTGCCACTGTTGCGGTTGGATACTGGCAGGCTGTTTGGTGGCAGGGTCGGGGATAGCGAAAGTCGGGTCAGACAGATGATAGAATTGGTAGAGGCGATCGCCCCTTGCGTTTTGTGGATCGATGAAATAGATAATGCCTTTGGCAATATTGTTAGCGGCGATGGCGATTCGGGAACATCCCGTCTGGTATTGGGTAGTTTGATTACTTGGATGCAGGAAAAAACCAGTCCGGTGTTTATTGTCGCAACTGCAAATAATGTGCGGATTTTGCCCGCCCAGTTGCTGAGAAAGGGCAGGTTTGATGAGATTTTCTGTTTGCATTTGCCTTCAGAATTGGAGCGGCAAGATATTTTTCAAGTCCATTTACAGCGGTTGCGATCGACTATTTGGCGAGAGTTTGATTTGGGGATTTTGGCTAAGCGGACTGAGAATTTTAGTGGTGCAGAAATTGAGCAAGTTGTAATTGATGGATTGTATCGGGCTTTTGGGACTTTTGTCAACGGTCAGCGGCGAGATTTGACGACTGAGGATATGTTAAAGTCGATCGAGGAGACAGTACCTCTAGCTACCATGGCGCGATCGCAAATCGAAGATTTGAAGCGCTGGGCGGCCGAAACAGGGGCGAGAACAGCTTCTAATCATACTTAATTAGTTGATTAATTGAAGCGCTATAGTCAGCGGGGGAGAAGGGATGGATTCGATGGTGATTAAGTCAAGTATGCTATAATTCAAAATTTAATCCTATATTTTTATGACGCGATTTATTCACGATCGTTTTGCCAAAGAATACCTGGAAGAACTTTTGTCACCCATTGGAACAGTCAATATCGGCAGAGATGTAACTTCCGAAGTCCGAGAAATTGATGTTTACTTCACTCCCATCACCCTAAATCCAGAATACTTAAAAGCTCTGGGATTGTTGGGAAAAATGGCAAGCACAACTGCTATTATTGAACCGTTTCGGAATCCGGCCAACGTCAGCGAAATTTGTAGCTGTCTAGGCAAGTTATTGGATGTGCGAGGTGAATTAGAGCGACAATCTAGAAGAGAAAATACTCGCCTTGATGATTCTCAGTTACCCAAACTGTGGATTTTGATGCCCACAGCATCAAAAGCATTGGTGGATAGCTTTAATGCCAAGCCAGATACAGAGAATTGGATGGAGGGAATTTATTTTTTGGGCGAGTCTTTGCGAAGTGCCATTGTGGCCATTCACCAGTTGCCAGAAACTCCAGAAACCTTGTGGTTGAGGATTTTGGGCAAAGGTAAAGTGCAGCAAAGGGCGATCGCTCAATTGAGTGCTTTACCAACGGAGGCTCCGTTGCGGATGGTAGCGCTAGAATTATTGTATCGGTTACAGTCAAATTTAGTAACTGATATCCCACAGGAATTAGAGCCAGAAGAGCGGGAGTTAATTATGGCTATTGCACCACTTTTTCAGCAACAAATAGAGGCAGCACAGCAAAAAGGTAGAGAACAAGGACTAGAACAAGGGCTAGAACGAGGGCTAGAACGAGGGCTAGAACGAGGACTAGAACGAGGACTAGAACAAGGGCTAGAACGAGGTAGACAAGAACAACAGCGCTTAATTTTAGAAAATTTTCTGCAAGTCAGGTTTGGAGAATTAAACCCAAAAATGACGGTTTTTCTAGCTCCCATATCAAAGTTGTCTGCAACGGATTTTACCATGTTGTTACTGGCACTATCAATGCTGACAGTCGATGTATCAGGGCGAGAATCAGCGGTGAAATTATTAGCTGAAAGTGTCTTGAAAATCAGTTCAAATGAATTGGGGGATCTTTTGCCGATCGCCATCACTAATTTATTGGCATTGTCTGTAGCAGAATTGGCACTATTTGTAGAGCAACTGCCGCAGTTATCGGCTGATGAATTGAGGGAAAGATTGGGCAAGATACCTGATTAATCTCAAACCTGTTTGAGTAGTCGTCAAGGGCGATCGCACTTTCTCTGTCCAAGGGCGATCGCTCTTTACCGAACCTACCCAGGCGGATACCACGCCCATCGACAGATTAACATTCTCGTTACATTTCGTTACTATAAGGAAACAGAGAGAAAAAAACTCTGCCCCATAGTATCAGAGGTAGCCATTATGAATGGTACATTTCGCGTCGGCAACCTGTTTGGAATTCCCTTTTACATCAACGCATCTTGGTTTTTAGTCCTGGGCTTAGTAACGTGGCAGTATGGTGGCGCACTAGCTGCTCTGTTTCCTACCTTGGGCCCTCTAGCGCCCTGGATGCTGGGATTATTCACAGCATTGCTGTTATTTGCTTCGGTGTTAGCCCATGAATTGGGACATAGTTGGGTTGCTATCAAACAGGGAATTGGCGTGAAATCCATATCGCTATTTCTGTTTGGTGGATTGGCTAGTTTGGAAAGAGAATCTAAAACTCCGGCTGAGGCTTTTTGGGTGGCGATCGCAGGCCCGTTAGTTAGTCTATTGTTATCTGGTTTGTTAGCAGCGATCGGGATTGGTGCTGCTCTCACAGGCCCCGCGGCGGCAATCGTCCAACTTTTAGCTTCGATTAACTTAGCTTTAGCTCTATTTAACCTGATTCCTGGTTTGCCCCTAGATGGTGGTAACATCCTCAAAGCGATCGTCTGGAAAATTACAGGGAACCCTTACAAAGGTGTCATTTTTGCTAGCCGTGTGGGTCAAATCATTGGTTGGATTGCCATTGCTACAGGGATATTTGGCAACATCTGGAATTTAGTAATCGGTTGGTTTTTGTTGCAAAATGCTGGTCAATCTGCACAATCTGCCACAGTCCAAAATCAACTGGCTGGGCTGACAGCCGCAGATGCTGTTACTCCTGGAAGCCCCATCGTCTCAGAAAACTTATCTCTGAGAGAATTTGCCAATAACTACGTCATCGGTAATCCTCAAAACTGGCGTCGCTATCTGGTAACAGATGATGAGGGACAATTGGTAGGTGCGATCGAACTTGACGAGCTCAAAACAATTCCTACGGGTAACTGGCCTTCTGTTCAAGTGAAAGAACTCCTCAAGCCGATCGAATTTTCCGCCACCGTTGAACCAGAACAATCCCTCCTAGAAGTTGTGACTCTCCTGGAACAACTCAAAGTCCAAGAACTCCCTGTGATTCGCGGCAACGGTGTTCTCGTCGGACTGATCGAAAAAGCTGAAATTGCCCGACTCTTGCAAAGACGAACTGCCGCAAACCCAGCTTAATAAGTGAGCCTCAATTACTCCCCCTAGGGACACGGCACTCCCGTTTCCCTACTACACTTTATCCACCTCTTCGAGATTGTATACGCGGAAAAACCTCGCTGTTCCAATTGGATCTAGCGAGGGAGAAAATAGCTAATTTCGGATCTGATAAATGGTGGCAGTGGCTGTTGTCGAGCCATTGCCATCTCTAGCTATCCTGTTCCAGACTCACAGATTTAGCCACACAGAAATATTTCAGAGCAAAACCTCTGCTTGAACTCCAATCAACCAGTCCCAGCAAGTCAAATCAAAAAGTAAGTGCTTAAGCTACTTCTTCTTCTTGATCGATTTGGCGCAGGTGAATGTGTTTCCGTCCCAAAGAGATTTCAAATTCATCTCCTGGCTGGAGTTCCATCTGTTTGGTGTAAGCTGCTCCAATCAGTAAGTTCCCGTTAGATTGAACGCTAATCCGATAGCTAGCCGAGCGTCCGCCTCGTCCGTTGCCGTTTTGCTTACCATCTAGCTGAATGCCCTCTGCATCAATCAGAGCATTCAAGAATTTCATCATGTTGACCCGTTCTACTCCATTTTTGGTAACGGTGTAGTAGCCACAGGCTCTCGCTTTTTCTTCTTTGGTAAGGTTCTCTAGGTCTTTAACCTTTTTGATCAGACCTTCGCCTTCTAGGGGTTCGATACTTTTCTTTTTAACCATCTACTGAGTCCTGAAATATTCAACTGGTGTACGGTTTTTTTCTCGGTTGATTTTTGATTTGGCCAAGAAAGTTTAGCTTTATAGCTGGTCGTAAAACCATATTACACCGATTGGCTCGATTGTTAACCACTATTATCTAAATATTTTTAACAATGTGCAGTCTTTCTTGAGGAGTAGCTGTCGATTGCGAGCAATCTCTAAACTCTGTAGCATAAGCTATCAGCTATCAGCTAGCTGAATATATGCCCCACATCTTAAAATCCGATGAAGTTAACTGCACGCGGACACTACAGTGTCAAAGCTCTACTGGATCTAAGTTTGCAACCTGGGTTCGGGCCGACATCGGTAAAATCGATAGCTAAACGACAGGAGTTACCCGCTCCCTATCTCGAAAAATTGCTAATTGAAATGCGACGAGCCGGTTTAGTGCAATCAGTTCGGGGTTCACAAGGAGGCTACAAATTAGCCCGCCAACCCGCTCAAATCTCTCTTGGACAAATCTTAGAGGCTGTAGGGGAAACTATTGAACCTTTACGTCGCCATTCTCCTGATGCTTGCCTTCCAGAGGACTGGGTAACATTCAGTTTGTGGAACCAACTGCACAAAAAACTGGTGCTGGCGCTGTACAGTATTTCTCTGGAAGACTTATACTATGATGCCCGAAGTTGGCAAGCTGCTCTTGGTGAAGAAACTAGCTTTATCATTTAGATGGTAAGGCATCAGGAATCATGACAATTCAATAAAATCAATGGTTTGGGCAATTAAAAACGCCCTAACTACCAAGAATGTTAAGATCCATTCCAAAATAAGATTGCCAGTAAATATGGATCTCACACTTGTTATCTACGAAGGTGGCTGTCATTGCGGCGCTGTCCGCTTCCGAGTCGCGGTGGAAAAACACGAAGCTGTTGATTGCAACTGTTCTATCTGTCACAAGAAGGGATTTTTGCACCTAATTGTACCACCAGAACATTTTACGTTGCTAAGCGGCGAAGATGTTTTGACAACCTATACGTTTAATACGGGCATTGCCAAACATAATTTTTGCCGGATTTGTGGTATTCATGCGTTTTATCGCCCCCGATCGCATCCCGATCAATTTGATGTCAATGTCCGCTGTCTCGACTCCGATGCAGTTACTCAATTTCGGATCGTACCCTTTGATGGTGCTAATTGGGAGCAGAACGTGCACCTACTGCGGGACGAAAACAATCTGTGAACTTAAAACTGTCTATATATAAATGATGCCCGATGAATTGTCTGTTTTGATTTTAGCTGCTGTATTAGATTACTCCATCGGCGATCCTTGGGGTTGGCCACATCCTGTACAGGCGATGGGTTGGGCCATTGAGCGCTATACTCGACTGGTCTTTAATATCTGGAATAATCCCCCAGCTACAAAACCGAACTTGGGCGATAGTCCCCCAAGCGATCGCCCTAAACTGTTGCTTCGCGCTGCGGGTACAATACTAGCGATCGGGTTGATTGTAGGCAGTTATACTGTCAGTTGGTTGATGGTGCAAGCTGCTAGTTGGGTGCATCCTCTTTTGGGCATTGCTTTACAGACCATTTTACTCGCAAGCTGTTTTGCAGGTAGGAGTTTGAGGGCTGCTGCCGAGGATGTACTGGCACCTCTAAATCTAGGAGATTTACTCAAGGCGCGAGAACGGTTGAGTCTTTATGTCGGTCGGGATACTGAAAACTTATCCGAGCCAGAAATTCTGCGAGCATTGTTAGAAACTGTAACAGAGAATGCCGTGGATGGGGTGAGTGCTCCCCTATTTTATGCCTTAGTTGGGTTCGCTCTCCCACATCTATATCTATTATTAAGTGTGAGGGATTTGCCGATCGCGGATTACTCCATGTCAATGAGCGCCATTGTCCCCTTGGCGATCGCTTATAAAGCAGCCAGTACATTAGATTCTACAGTGGGCTACAAAGAAGCACCCTACACAGATTTAGGATGGTTTAGTGCCAAACTCGAAGATGTCCTGACTTGGCTTCCTTGCAGATTAACAGTGATGACATTAGCTGCGATATCAGGAAAACCTCTGTACATTTGGAGGATTTGTCAAAGAGATGCGGTAAAAGATGCCAGTCCCAATTCCGGTTGGAGCGAATGCGCCTACGCCGCCATCTTGGGAGTGCAACTAGGAGGTACAAATTCCTATCGGGGAGTTGTTAAACACAAACCCCTGTTAGGGGAACCCAATCAACCTATCACAGTGCACCATATTCACCAAGCATTGCAATTAACTCGGTATTGCTTTCTGATTTGGTTGGGATTATCATTGCTCTTTTATGCTCGCTTCGTTTTTGTCCGCTAACTGTCGATCGACCCACAGCCAAAAATTAGCAACAGCCACCAATGACTAAAATTATTGAAATTTTATCGCCGGATGAAGTGCGACGCACTCTTACCCGCATCGCTTCCCAGATAGTGGAAAAATCGGGACACCCAGGAGAATTAGTCTTGTTAGGTATTCATACTAGAGGAGTACCTTTAGCTCAAATTCTGGCGGCTCAAATTGAAGTCCTCGAACAAGTCAAAGTATCCGTAGGTGCTCTGGATATTACGTTTTACCGAGATGATTTGGATCGAGTGGCGATGCGGACACCAGCCAAAACCGAAATTCCCTTCGATTTGACAGGCAAAACTGTTGTATTGATAGATGACGTTATATATAAAGGTAGAACTATTCGAGCAGCTTTGAATGCAGTAAATGATTATGGCAGACCGGAGAAAATTTGGCTAGCAGTGTTAGTCGATCGCGGACACCGAGAAGTACCGATTCAGCCGGATTTCACGGGTAAGAAGTTGCCCACCGCCAAGGAAGAACAAGTTAAAGTCTACGTTCAAGAAATTGATGGGCGCGACGGAGTGGAGTTAATTAAAGGTTGATATGCCGATCGACCCGTTGCTGAGCGCCAACAGACACACAGTGATAGGAGACCACAGAAACCCAGTTTCTCAGACCCCTAGTCTAACGGAAACGGTAACTCTCGCCCAAACCTGAGTGAGCGAAGTCGAAGTATTGTCAAAATCGGCAGTGCAGGAGTTGAACCTGCCTGAGGCGAATTATGAGTTCGCTGCCTAAACCGCTCGGCCAACTGCCGTTAGATCGCTTGGTGCGATCGAACTTAAAATGAATTATAACATAATTTCCCAGTCCGTGCTAAAACTAGAGAACAAAAATCACAATCTTCGATCTGCAACGCCCGATCGCCATCAGCCCGAAGTTGAAGTCGATCGGTCAAACAAAGCAGTTTCTAAGACTTGGCATAGAACTTACAGGTAATGGTACTGAATTCGACGGTAGTGCTGACTCTGATTCTACTGACTATGATGTTGGGAGCTGGTGTGACGAGTTCTGTTTTCGGATTTACTTTAGGTCGGGAAGCGTTGAAAGGAACTACTCAACCAGACGTTCGCCCCAGCAATAATGCAGGTGGCAAACAGGGAACACCAGCTAGCAAAGACCAAGTGAGCATTTTGAAAGAAAAAGACATTCTCAAAACCGTCAAAGCACGGATTGAAGGTCGCGATCCTGAGAAAGTAGCGGGTCAAGGGAATACCAAAACAGACAAGGCTAGCTCTAAAACAGCTACAGCCAAAAAACCAGCCACTGAGAAAAATCCCAGCACCAAGTTTCCCCTCAACAGTCGCGACGGGGGAATCACCCTAGAAGTGAGTGCAGCCAATCAGCGAGGTAACTCCATGCTGCTAGACGTGAGCATGAAGAACGAAGGCTCCCAATCTGTCAAGTTTTTATACAGTTTCTTGAGCGTCACGAATAACCAAGGCCAGCCCCTAAGTGCGACGGCCGAGGATTTGCCTGGGGAACTGCCCCCCAACGGGCAGGTGTTTTACGGCACGATTAGTATTCCCACAACTTTACTGGAAAATAGTAAAGAAATTTCGCTGACGCTGACAGATTATCCAGCTCAAAAACTTCAGTTGCAAATAGCGGGCATTCCAGTGCCGAAGTGAATTAACTTACAGCGCCGGGAAGTCCCCTGCTATACCTGTTAGTCCAGGTAAGCGGTGAGTAGTTCAATATTGGGAAAATATTTGCAGATGCTTGCCCCTGTTGTGTTCGTGTTAGGGGGATTGTCAACAATTTTAGCTTGCTATGGAGGATCTGTATCACTCCCACAGGCCTGGGTCAGGAGAGTGTAGGAGATGGCTGAGTTGCCTGCTATGACTTGGACAGAGGTGCTGTCACGGTTGCTATCAGTGCTGCTGCTGATAGCGATCAATGCTTTTTTTGTGGCGGCTGAGTTTTCGATGGTGACGGTACGTCGTTCGCGGATTAATCAGTTAGTTGAGGCGGGGGATGTTCCGGCTCTGACGGTTCAATCTTTGATCCAAAGTATTGAGCGATTGCTCTCAACTATGCAGTTGGGAATCACTCTTTCTAGTTTAGCTCTCGGCTGGATTGGGGAAGATACGATCGCCGTGCTGATCCGAGCTTCCATCCACTTTTTGCCACTGCCAACTTATATCAAGGAATCGATCGCCCATTCTTTTAGCATATCCATAGTCACTTTTTTTCTGCTGGCTTATCTACAAATCGTACTCGGCGAACTGGTGCCGAAATCTGTAGCCTTACTTTATTCCGAACAATTAGCAAGAGGCCTAGGCACTCCCAGTTTACAGATTGCTCGTTTATTCAATCCCTTTGTTTCCTTGCTCAATAAATCGACTCGATCGCTCTTGCAGCTTGCGGGTATTGAATACGATGTCACCCATCGGCCAGTGACTCCCCAAGAACTACAATTAATTATCGCTACTTCCACAGAATCCAGCGGCTTACAAGCAGAAGAACGAGAATTGCTCAACAACGTATTTGAGTTTGGGGAAGTGTGGGTACAAGAAGTGATGGTGCCAAGGCCAAGTATTGTCGCGCTTCCCAAGACTGCTACTTTTCAAACATTGCTCTCAGAAATTGCGATTTCCAACCATTCTAGGTATCCGATCACAGGAGATTCCTTCGATGATATTATCGGGGTGATAGACTTCAAACAACTTGCTAAACCGCTAGCCGAAGGTTTGTTATCACCAGACACGCCTATTCTAACGTGGATGCGTCCGGTGAGGTTTGTGCCGGAGATGATGCTGTTGGGAGAATTGCTACCTTTGATGCAGGGTTCCTCGGAAGAAATTGCGATCGTAGTCGATGAATTTGGGGGCATTTCCGGGTTAGTGACGCTGCGGGATTTGATTGCGGAAATTATCGGCCGCAGTTACGAATCGCAAGATAGTAAAGAAATAGCTTTGCAAGTATTGAACGATCGCACTTTTTTGGTGCAAGCGCAGTTAAATGTAGATGATGTGAATCAAATATTGAATTTGGATTTGCCTGTAACTGACGAATATCAAACCATTGGAGGTTTTTTGAGCTATCAGTTGCAAAGAATGCCGGCGGTGGGGGAAGTGTGGCGCAGCGAAAATGTGGAACTGGCGGTGGTTTCTGTGTGCGGGCCGCGGTTAGATCAAATTCAAATTCAGTTGTTGTCAGGGGTGGCGGGCGATCGCACTTTCAGCGAAGTTGGACAGACGAATGGGGAAATTGTGGGAAAAGGGCGCAAGAATAGCGCGTTAAAAGGTGTGGCGAAAGCTCATAGTTCAGAATCTTTTAGTTAATGCCTATATAATCTACTCGCTCGAAGTCGCTGCGTACTAAATTATCTAACGTCGGGCCTTTGGGGCGCAAATTAACGCGATCGCCAGCCTTCACATTTTCGTAATGTACAAAGGGAATATAGATATCTTGCTCCTCCATAAAAGCGTAAGTAAAGCGAAAGGCACTGTCAATGTCTTCAGCTTTAACCTCACGAAAGTCAGAGAGGAATAGGAGATCCATTTCTTCCTCAAAGTACAGCATCTCTGCAAATGCACCTCCGTCGCAAAGGACAATATAAAGAATCAGTTGAACTTTTAACTCAAGCAATTAATCTCAATATCTGCGGGCGGCAGCGAAGAGACTCGAAACAACCCGGTTTCTGACTACCCGCGCGCCAGCCATATTTAAGCGTAAGAAACCGGATCTTGCAACCCCAATTCTTCAAAAGCGGCCAACCGCAACCGACAAGAATCGCAAACCCCACAGGCATTTTCCCCGCCTGCATAGCAAGACCAAGTTTGGTCCCAAGGCACTCCTAATTTGTTACCCAATTCAATAATTTCGGTTTTTTTAAGTTCAATCAAAGGTGTTATAATCTTAATAACTTCTCCTTCCCTTCCCTGCTTGGTTCCTAACCGAAATACTTCCTGCATGGCTTGGATATAATCGAGGCGACAGTCGGGATAGCCGGAATAATCTAAAGCGTTGACACCGATATAAATTCGCTGAGCTCCTAGGGTTTCGGCGTAGGCTAGGGCAAAACTGAGAAAAATGGTATTTCTAGCTGGAACGTAGGTACTGGGGATGTTTTGAGACATTTCTCCCAAAGTGCGGTCGATCGGCAAATCCATCTGATTATCCGTCAGCGCCGAACCTCCCCACAATGTGAGGTCAAAGTTGACTATCTGATGTGCTTTAACACCAGCCGAAAGTGCGATCGCTCTTGCTGAATCTAACTCCCGCCGGTGTCTTTGCTGGTAGTCAAAGGAAATCGCGTAACATTCGCAGCCGTCGGCTTTGGCTTGATACAAAACTGTTGAGGAATCCAGCCCTCCCGACAATAAAATAACTGCTTTCATTTAAAATCACCTCCATTAAATTAGCTTTTATATTTATATCAAATTAGTTGTGAATTGACAAGATTACAGCGATGGATTTTAACGAACCGCGAAGACGCGAAGGAAGAGAAGGAAAGAGAAATAGTTGACAGTTGATGTGAGGATTGTTATAAGTTTAAGTTGCTAGCAAGTCGTCTAGTTCGCGGTAGTCTGGCAAGGTTGTATCTATTTTAATGCCTTGTCTCAACACTGTGCGATCGCGCTGGGACCTAGATAATAATTCGCTGTAGTTCCTGGCTTTAAACAAAATCAAATCTGCTGGTAAACCTACTGCTATTTTCCCCAATTTAGGCAATCCCATTAAATCTGCCGGAGTCTTGGTCACTGCACGGGGCCAATCTCCATAGGGTCTATCTAAGTGAGCGATTCTGACTGCCATATTGAAGACTTCTAAAACATCGTGGTCGCCAAATCCATAAAAGGGGTCGCGACAGTTGTCGCTAGCAAAAGCAACGGGAATTCCTGCTGTTTTGAGTTCGTGCACCAGCGTCACTCCCCGCCAGCGCGGTGTCCGCTGGGCTTGTCTGTCTTGGAGATAAAGATTGCACATTGGTAAGCTGACAATGCCAATATTGGCTTCCTTGACTAAGGTGATAGTTTCTGTTACTAATTCTGGGGGTTGGACGGCTAAACTACAGCAGTGTCCGCAGATGATTTTACCTGGGAATTGATGGCGGATGGCTGTTTTGGCTACTTGTCGCAATGTTACTGATTCTGGATCGTCATTTTCATCGGTGTGGAAATCGAGGTTTAAGCCTCGTTCTTTAGCCAGGGCAAAAACTCGATCTAGTTGTTGGTCTAGGTCTGGATTTATATAGGCAACACCGCCTAAAATACCGCCTATTTCTGCCATTTTATCGGCTAATTTTTCGCCTGCTGGTGTTAGTAAATATTCCAGGGACACTAGGGAAACTGCTTGCAAAATTAGCCGATCGCCCCATTGTGTCCGCAACTCTTCAAATGCTGCTAAGCTAAAGTTTCCCTGTTCGCCTCCGCTGTCGATGTGGGTGCGGATGGCTTTGGTGCCGTGGGCGTAGCTGCACTTAATCCCGAACTCCATCCGCCGATAAATGTCTTCTGGGTTCCAGTTTTTTTGAGTGTCAGCGCCCACTGTCAAGATTGCTTTGGCAAATGTACCATCGGGATTGGGTGCTCTTTCCCAAATATGACCTTTGTCTAAATGGGTGTGTAGATCCACGAAGCAAGGCCAAACTAGCCCTCCTCGACAATCTACCACTGGGATATCTGCAACTTCTGATAAAGGTTGCTTACCGGAATGGGTAATTTTGGCGATCGCCCCGGCGCCAATTTCCACATCCACTACACACAAACCCTCGCCAGTCTCTCTGACTGCGACTGGATCTGACTTGAGTGCGATCGATGGAATCTCCAACAGAGACATCGGCACGCAAGCATTTTTTAGCAAATAATTAGATGTACTTGGCAACATTCAATCTATGAGTTAATATTTATGGATAATTTAGTGCTATCATTTGTAACTATAGCAACTATTTCAGGAGTTGTAAACCTCTATAATTCCCCAACTTATCTGTTTGTTAATTTTTCCGTCTCCTCTGTATTTTGCTGTATTTTCCTGCCTAAAAATCAGCCAAAAGTCAGATAAAATTACTAGATAAACTAGGGTAGAGTATGTACCTTGATTATTGGCAGTTTAGCCCCGATCGCTGAATCACAAATGAAAAATCTTTAATTTTTGAGAAAATTTCCCTAGTCAATCGATTTTAGATTTTAGCAGCATCCATAACTAGAGCCAGAAAAACTGTGTCAACACCCAAGGATATATTTTTAAGTTCTCACCCCAAGATATCTCCCAGAAAACCTCTTCCTATTTATTGGGGAGAAATCGATCCGCTGAAACGAGGCCCCGTGATTGCTAGTCTCAGCAAATCCTCTCACCGCAATGCGATCGGCACTCACTCCGGTTCCTACTCTGTCTATCGGGCGCTAGCTGTAGCCAAGGGGACACTCCAAGCAAATCACCGCCCCGATTTTACTAACACGTCTCCCGCCGCCGACATCGGACCTCACCCCAGTTGGGGTGATGCTAACTTGATTGTTTCTCTCGATCCTTTTGGCGCTTTGGTTAGCGAAATTTACACCTCGTTTTATCAGCAGGGATACGATATTCGACCGACAATTGCAGTGACAAAAGCTCACATTAATCTGCCCGAACTTCAAGAAGCTATTGCCCAAAATCGGGTACTAATTGATGGCAAAATTGTCAAAGCTGGCGGAAATTTAGCAGTAACCAAAATCGCGATCGATCCAGTTTGGTATTTGCCTGGAATTGCTCATCGGATTGGTGTGGAAGAAAGAGTTCTCCGTCGCGTGCTGTTTCAGCAAACAGGGGGAATGTTTTCCGACTTAGTGAAGCGACCAGAATTGCAGGTTTTTTTGCCGCCGATTGGGGGAACTACAGTTTATATTATTGGGGATGTAGCTCATATTTCTGACCCACAGAAGCAGTTGGCGGTACGAGTACATGACGAGTGTAATGGTTCAGATGTTTTTGGTTCTGATATTTGTACTTGTCGTCCTTATTTGGTACACGGAATTGAGATGTGCATCCAAACAGCACAAGCAGGGGGATCGGGGGTAATTCTTTACTTTCGCAAGGAGGGCAGAGCTTTGGGTGAAGTAACTAAGTTTTTGGTGTACAATGCGAGGAAAAGGCAGACTGGAGGCGATCGCCCAGATGAGTATTTTACTCGCACTGAATGTGTTGCTGGAGTTCAAGATATGCGCTTTCAAGAACTAATGCCAGATGTGTTGCACTGGTTGGGAATTTCTCGGATTGACCGTTTAGTTTCGATGAGCGATCTCAAATACAATGCAATTGTCAATTCTGGCATTCAAGTAGTCGATCGCATCCCCATTCCCGAAGATCGGATTCCCGCAGATGCACAAGTCGAAATCATCGCTAAAAAAGCTGCTGGCTACTACACTCCATCGGGAGTACCCGATGCTACAATCCTCGCAGAAACTAAAGGACGAGATTTGGAAGATTGATGTGAGCTCGATCGCGATTCATCGCATCTTGGTCAAATCAAACTCATTGCTATTTTTTTTGAGCGCTCAAGGCAGGTTATGGCTAATTTACGTTCTACTGTGATAGTAAAAACAGATATTTGCGGATATACCGTCAGAGTAAAAAAATTATCTCAGTCGGAATTAAGTAGCTTGTTGAACGAACACAAAACTTTTATTTTAGATATTAGCACCAGAAATGAAGGCAGTTTGATTAAAGGAGAAGGTGATTCATTTTGGCTGATTTTTCCGAGTGTGACAGCCGCAGCTATGGCCGCCATAGAAATGCAGCAACAATTGAGAGCACAACAATCTAGCAAATCCAATGACGAACGATTGGCGATTCGCGTCTCAATTACTTTAGGAGATGTTTTACACCAAGATAAAGATATCTTTGGTGATACAGTAAATTTAACAGCTCGCATAGAATCTGTTACTCCCCAGGATGAAATATATTTATCCCAAGCAGCTTGGTTAGCCCTCAATAAAGCAGAAGTGCAAACATCCTTCGTCAATGAATTTTCTTTGAAAGGAATGAGCGAACCTGAAAGAGTCTACAAAGTTGACCAAAGTCATAAGACGAGAATTGTAGAAAATCAAGCCATCATCAAAGCTGATTTGAGAGGTTTTATTGCCTATCAAGAATCTAATTCTATCAAAGATGTAGAATATTTACTCACCAATTTTGATGCCTTTGAAAAAACAATTTGCGAAGAATATGGTGGCACAATTCGCAGTATAGTTGGCGATTCACACCTGCTCACTTTCCCGGAATCTCACTCGGCCCTGGCTGCTATGGAAAGTTTGTGTAAAAATTGGAAAATCTTTATCGATTCCCATCAAATACCTTGTGGGTTGTCGGTGGGAGTTGCTAAGGGAAATTTGTATATATTTCGGTCTTGTACCTACGGTAAAGATATTAACATAGCTGACAGACTGGAAGATTTAAGCAAAATAGTCTCTCCGAAATATGATAAAAATTCGGTGATAGTTTCTGAAAGAATCAAACGGGAAGTGAGCGGTTCTAAGTGGGAATATCAATTGATTAAAATCGATAAAAATGTTATATTAGATAATATTTTAGATTATAGTCAGTTTGATTTTTTTAAAGAAAATGATGTTTACCGTTTCCTAGTTATATGAACTTGAATAGTAGAGAGTTAGAAACCGTGGAATATCTGAGGACACCTGCTGCTATTCGCCACAAGTGCGATCGGCTGTTTAATTTAGCCTCCGAAGATAAACTCCGCCATTTCCGCATCGATTTAACCAAACTCGACCAAGCCGCCAATTATGTGATGGAGACAACTAGGGAACAGTATCCCGATTTCCAGATACCCTTTCACAGTCGCTGGCGGCATTTTGAAGTGGGAAACCAGCCCCGACTCGCTCAATTAGATCTAGCAATAGCAAAATTTACACTCCTGGAAAAGACTCAAATCAAATTTGACTTAGCAATTATCAGTGTGTTGCTTGATGCCGGTGCTGGTGCAGATTGGCACTATTGCGAAGCCGAAACAGGACAGATTTACCGCCGCTCCGAAGGCTTAGCCGTCGCCACTTTTCGGATGTTTTGTCAAGGTCTTTTTTCCAGCAATCCCGATTTTCCGTGGCAAGCTGATGCTCTAGGACTTTCTGAATTAACCTTAGAAACCTTAGCGACGGGATTTCAAGTAAGTCAAGAAAATCCGCTAGTTGGTTTAGGGGGTAGATTAGAATTGTTGCAGCGTTTGGGAAAGGCGATTTGCCAACATCCATTATTGTTTGGCTCAGAAAACCCGCGCCCTGGCAATTTGGCCGCATACTTGCTGGATACTCATTCTTGTGGATTCAAAACTATCAATGCCCAGGAAGTTTTGAGCGCTGTTTTGACAGGATTTGGGGAAATTTGGCCTGGGAGATATGTAATTGGAGGTGTGAATTTAGGCGATGTTTGGCCACATCCGGCTCTGTTGGGAGAATATCAGCACTCTGAATTTGTGCCGTTTCACAAACTTTCTCAGTGGTTAACTTATTCCCTGTTGGAACCGCTACAAGAGCTTGGTTTAGAAGTCGTGGAATTAGATGAGTTAACGGGATTGTCTGAGTATCGCAACGGCGGTTTTTGTTTGGATATTGGGCTATTGCAGGCAAAAGATTTAGGGATTTTTGCCGAGAGTTATTTACCGGGTTCGGAGGTGATAGTAGAATGGCGATCGCTCACGGTGCATCTGTTAGATAAAATTGCCGCAGCTATTCGAGAAAAGCTGGATTTGAATGCGACTGAATTGCCACTGGTGAAAATTTTGCAAGGAGGAACTTGGGGCGCGGGGCGGAAAATCGCCGGAGAATTGAGGGCTGGTGGAGTGCCGCCAATTCAGATAACCAGTGACGGGACAGTGTTTTGAATCGAAAAAATCCGATCGACTCCACTTGCACTCCTACAGTATGGTTGAGATAAAACCATTAGCACCAAAGTGGAGCCGGAAAAGTATTTTCTGGCTATCCTGAAACCCTTGACGCAGTAAGCCCGTAACGAGATTTGAACTCGTGACTTCCTCCTTACCAAGGAGGTACTCTACCACTGAGTTATACGGGCATAAACAATTAAAAATATCAAATTAAAAATTTTAACTTTTAAATTTTAACTTTTAATTAAAAAGTGGTGGGCCGAGCTAGATTTGAACTAGCGTAGGCGTAGCCAGCGGATTTACAGTCCGCCCCCATTAACCGCTCGGGCATCGACCCATTTGCACCACAGTTAAATACCTTATCACTATTTTCTGGGTTTGCAACAACATATTTAAAATATTAATCAAATACGTGGAATATATAAGTAAAAAACGGGGTATAGGACACCGTAGCTCCGGGATCGGGAATTGGGAAATTTCAATCCCAAACCCAAAATCCTTTGACTAATCAAGCAACTGGCCGGTTTCTTGCAGGGAGTGCAGCCTCCGGTAAACCCCTTGTTGCTTCAACAGTTCGTTGTGGCTGCCAACTTCGACGATTCTACCGCGATCGAGTACGACGATCGCATCGGCTTCACGAATGGTACTGAGTCGGTGGGCAATAATGATGGTAGTGCGCGTACCCAGGATATTTCGCATGGCTATCTGGATCGATCGCTCGCTTTCATAATCCAAACTCGAAGTAGCCTCATCGAAAATTAACACATCCGGCTCCACTAACAGCGCCCTAGCAATACCCAATCGCTGTCGCTGACCACCGGACAAGCGCATTCCTCGCTCCCCAACCACGGTATAGTAACCGTGGGGCAACAACTGTACAAAATCGTCTACTTTGGCGATGCGACAAGCATCCTCAACTTGCTCGAAAGTGGCACTTCTGTTTCCGTAAGTCAGATTTTCGAGCAAAGTACCGTTAAAAACGTCTACTTCTTGGTGAACAATGGCTAAACGCTGGCGGTAACGAGTCACATCTAAGCTGCGAATGTCTTCCCCATCGATCAGAATCCGCCCGGAGTTGGGTTCAAAATAGCGAAACAGCAGTTTCACTAAAGTCGATTTCCCCGAACCGGATCGCCCTACTAATGCTATGGTTTGACGGGGATGAATCAATAAATTCACATCCTGCAACACAGGTTTTTCACTGTCGTAACCGAATGTCAAACCGCTAAGCTCAACCTTACCAGTAAATTTATAAGGTGGCTGTGCGGCTCTAGCATTTTCTGCTAAATTAATCGCATCTACACCCTCTGACGTTTCCATAAACTCATGGAACCGGATCATGGAAGCATAGCGGCGGGCAAATACTTCGGCGATAATGCTAATCGGCCGTAGTTGGGAATAGGCCATGCTTGCCAAAGTGTAGATGGTAACAAAATATCCGATGGAAATTTTGCCTCCCACCGTGGCTGCGAGGCTAAAACCGAGAACAGAAAACAAACACAACTGGACAAATGTCTGCTGGTATGTCCCCAGGGTGACGTATCCTTTGTGAATGCGGTGGATCACTACTTTTAATTCGCGATCGAGTCTGGTGGTTTGCCTTTTTAGTTCCTCTGTTTCTGTCGCAAAAGCTTTGACTGTTTTGATGTTGGTGATAATTTCCGAGTTGCGACTTTCGGTATCTTCGATGTATTCATCCAGAATTTCTTCCCGCTTAGTAACCTCTTGCAAACCTTTGAGGGTGAAACCGAGGATCAAGAGGAAGGAAAGCAAAATTAATAAGCCAATTCGCCACTCCATTAACCAGATGACTGCAAAAATGCCAATTAAGCGGACGACTTCGGGGATGAATTCCCCAGCAATTTCTGGGTAGGTCCAGGTGTAGTTAGCGACGCCTTTGGCGATGCGACTGGAAATCCGTCCGGCGTTGTTTTCGTCGTAGAATTCTAGGGGTAAGGTGAGGATTTTGCCGATCGCATTTCTCATTTGATCGCGCCTAGCTGTCAATGGTATTACCCAGTGGAACCAATTTCCTACCCAAGGTTCGATCGGTGATTTTACTACACTTACCACAAAAATTAACCCCAGCAAGACGGCCAGTGATAATGTTTGGTTGACTGGTTGCTGGGTAACAGAGGCGATCGCGGAGATCAGTTTTTGGGTAACATTGTCTGTAGGTTTACCCGACAATACGTTTAATGTTTGACCGATCGCGTAGGGCGCAAGCAAATCGGCTAGTGCCAACAGGCTGGATGCGCCTATGCTCAAAACTGAAATTTTCCAGTAGTGGCTGTAGTATTTTAAGATGTCCCGAAAGCTGGCCATAAATTTTTGTTGAGATAGAACCCTTGCAAACACTTAAATCTGAAACTGTACTCTGTAGGCAGCTAAGTTACAAGTGTACTACACAAGTGAGCGATCGGGCATCCCTGTTCGCCGAATGCTAGAGACTCACCCGATCGAGTGACTTATGGCAATTTTCGGTTTTAAGTCAAATTAAGTCATCTGTCAAAATGCTCAAATCCCCAACTTTCCAGTGCCAGCAGGGAGTATAAAGTGTGTTCTGGGCTATGTTTTTTACATCACCTGCCGTGGGGCGATGGGAATTTCAATAATAAACTCACTCCCCTCTCCCGGCGCAGAAACACAAGTCAATTTCCCACCATGAGAACTCACCACAATCGAGTGACAAATAGACAATCCCAAACCCGTACCAGAACCCACCGGTTTAGTCGTAAAAAACGGGTCAAAAATCTTGTGCAGCACCTCCCTTGTCATCCCAGGACCCGTATCCCGGATTCTAATTATCGCCGAACTCCGGTCCGTCACCTCCGTGGCGATCGTAATAGCAGGCTTTTGTTGATAATTTTCCGGGCTATCTCTTACCAACAACAGCGCATCGATCGCATTAGTCAAGATATTCATAAACACCTGATTCAACTGCGACGCATAACAAGTAATTAGCGGCAAATTCCCGTAATTTCTAATCACCTCAATCCCCAAACGCCCGCCCTCCTTTCTCAGACGAGGCTGCAACAGCATCACCGTACTGTCAATCCCTTGATGAATATCAACCGACTTCATTTCCGCTTCATCTAGGCGCGAAAAATTCCGCAAACTCAACACAATATCGCGAATTCTTTCAGCTCCCACCTTCATAGAATCCAGCAACTTTTGCAAATCTTCGATCAAAAATTCCAGTTCAATAGTTTCAATCTCATCGATAATTTCATCGCTAGGGTCTGGATAGTGCTGCTGGTAAAGCTCAATCAATTTCAGCAAATCTTGGACATATTCGCCCGCTGGTGTCAGATTTCCATAGATAAAACTTACAGGATTATTAATTTCGTGAGCTACACCCGCCACCATTTGTCCCAGACTAGACATTTTTTCGGTTTGAATCAATTGAGCTTGAGTGAGTTTTAACTCCCGCAAAGTTTGTTCTAAACTCTCATTTTTTTCATTTAACTCCTGCGTCCGCTCTTGCACTTTCTGTTCCACAGAATTGTAAAGCAGAGCATTTTCTAAAGAAATAGCAACTTGGGAAGAAAGCAACCTTAAAACTTCCAATCTGTGAGGAGTAAAAGCACCGATAGTCAAATTATTTTCCAGATAAAGAATGCCGAGCAGTTTCCCTCGATTCACAATGGGAGTACACAAAATAGATTGGAGTTGGTGCTGGGCGACGTAGGGATCTGCCGTAAATAGTCCCTCCGCTGCCGCATTGCTCAACACCAAGTCTGAGCGAGTCCTTTCCACATAATTAATCACCGTCACAGGTAAATCCTGACATTCCTCAAGAGGCGTAAATGGGAACATCGTAACATCTTCGGCAAATACTGAAGCTTTCGCTAAAATTAACAGTTTTCCCTCTCTAACTAAAATCAGAAAACCTAATTGAGCACCAGCATTTTCCAGGGAAATTCTCATCAAAGAAGCCAGCAACTTATCCAGGACAATTTCGCTAGAAATTGCCAGAGATGCCTTCATTACCGTTGCTAAATCCAGCGCCCTCGCATCGCTACCAGTAGAAGTATGAATAGTTGTGGTAGTTTGGTTGAGGGCAAAATTGCCGTTGAGAGGTGTCATTTCCCGCAACTGGGGATATTTTTGTTCTAAATCATCTACTTTTCGCGCGGCACCCCAGCGTTGGTAACAGGAATGAGCATCCCGTAAGTGAATTTTAGCATATTGATATTTGCCTTTATTTAACCAATATTTGGCGGCTAGTTCATTAGCCAAGGCTTCATTTTGGACAAACTCATTGTCTTGAGCTAAAGTGATGGCGAAGTCGTACAATTCTACAGCTTCTGAGTCTTTTTTGGAAATTCTGGCTATTTCTGCTTGCACTAAAACGTGCTTGTGAAGAAAATTTTCTGGACAGTTGTCTGCCCAAATTTTCATCTCTCTTTGATTCTTTTCTAATTTTTCTAAATACAGCGTTTGATCTGATTTAGAAACATTGGGATAGACAGCGATTAGCACTAACGAAAAGTAAAAATTCCATTCGGTTGCGGGTATAGCTCCTGTAATAAAGGAAAGCTGCTTTTCTACTTCCAAAGCTAATTGTAATGCTTCCTTGTAGTTACCATACAAGTATAATACCTGACATTTCCGAATTTGATACAAGCACAACGAGTACAAATTTTGATGGGCTTGACAATTGTATACATACTCAAGTTCGGTAATTTCTTCGTTCTCAAAAACCAGTTTGTCCGTAGTGAGTTTGCTGAGGTTTCGGAGGATTAACTCAACTCCTAATAATGTATCCGTTACCAGTTGATTTTTGGTTTTTTGGCTGAATTGCAAATATCCTTTGGTATCTGCGAGCACTTGGGCAATATCTCTGCCTTGAAAGAAATAATTCGCGATGCGGTTAGACAGAATATAACCTGCATATTCTAAATCCCCCGATTCTAAGGCCGCTTGATATCCTTCATTACTAATTGCGTAAGCTTCTTTAATATGATTGAACCAGTAATGAAAAATACTGACCAGAGATGAACAAGCTCGACATTTTAGACCCAAATTCCCAGATTTTTCGCTCAAATTCAGGGACAGCATGGCAAATTGATAGGCGGTTTTATAATCTCCTGAAACCGCATTTAAAAACATACCATAACCTGCGTAACAAAGAGATGCTTCGGGAACTAAACCGTATTTGAGAGACAGATTTAGTCCTTTTAATACGCTGACTTTCCACAAATCTGGATTGTTTAGGTAGGCGGATGTTAGTAAATTTGTGATTAATTTAACGGCAACTTTTTTTTCTGGGATAGTCATTTCTGGGGCGTCAATCAATGAAGCAATTTCGCGATCGCCCAAAATGCTCTTGGCTGCCTCAAATTCTTCAGAAATCACGGTTTGCAGCCCATCTAGGGGTAAATCGATACCCAGCAAGTTCAAGGCTTTGATGCCCGCTTTGACTGCATCCTCGTACTTGGCGCGCAGGGTGTACTGTACGATCAGTAGGTTGTAAATTTCTACTTTCTCTAAAGGCGATCGGGCTTTTTTTAAAGTTATATTGATAAACCCTTCGGATTTTTCAAAATAACCGTTTAAATACTCAACATTTGCTCGTTCCATATGCAAAGCAAAGGCTAAGTCATAGTGGGAATCCCAAATATCCTCCGTCAAGCCGTCCATACCTGCGGTTAAATACTGCAAAGCTGAAACATAAGCTGTGGCATCTTTCGCTCGCCTCGCCGCGTCTAAATTCAACGTCGCCAGTTCAATTAATTCTTTATCTTCCCCGATTAAAGTTCGAGCCACATTCAAGTGATCGACCAACTCAAAGATTCTGTCAGCCCGATATTCAGTAGGAGTATTTTCTAATATTTGCCTACCTATTTTCAGGTGAACAGCTTTTTTTTCCGAATCATCAATTAAAGCATAGGCTGCTTGTTGTACCCGGTCATGTAAAAATTTATAATTGAGAATTAACAGCGGAAACATTACATAATCTAAGGACTTACTTTCCAACTCCGAACTTGGCAAAATCAATCCCGACTTAATCGCTGGTAACAACTGGGAAAAAGTTTCTGAAGCTTCTTTTTCATTAATTAAAGACAGGGTGTTTAAGTCAAATTCATTACCCAAACAAGCTACTAAACGCAAAACTTGCTGAGTGGAACTAGGCAGTTTTCTTAACTTTTGCACCATCAAATCTACCACATTATCAGTGATAGCGCACTGCTCTATTTGATTTATGTCCCAATGCCAGCCGCCTTTATTTCCCGACAGAGGCGGATGAAAAACCAGCAAGTCTTCTTGATATAATGTATGTAAAAATTGATTTACAAAAAAAGGATTGCCATCAGTTTTGCTGACAACAAGCTCAGCTAACGGTTTGACAGATTCTCGATCGCTATGCAAAGTCTCTGCAATCAAATGAGTTATATTGTCCACTCCCAGTGGCAATAAAGCAATCTGATTGACAATTGCTTCTTGATTTCGCAGCGTCTCCACAGTCATCATTAAAGGATGAGTGGGACTGACTTCATTATCGCGATAAGCCCCAATTAAAAACAGATATTGCGTAGCCTCATCTGTCATCATCAATTCGATCAACTTGAGAGTTGCCGAATCAGCCCACTGCAAATCGTCCAGAAAAATTACCAGAGGATGTTCTGGCTGACAAAATACGCGAATAAAATTTTGAAAAACCAGATTAAAGCGATTTAGAGACTCCGTTGGCCCTAATTCAACTACAGGAGACTGAGGTCCCACAATCAGTTCTACTTCGGGAATGACATCAATAATAATTTGCCCATTTTGGCCGAAAGCGCTACGAAGTTTTTCCCGCCATACTGCTAACTGCGTTTCACTTTCAGTTAAAAGCTGTCGCACCAGTTCTGAAAAAGCGATCACAACCGCCGAGTAAGGAATCGTCCTTTTGTACTGGTCAAACTTACCCCAGATAAAATATCCCTGTCTGCAAGTAATCGGTTTTTCTAAAATTTTCACCATGGCGGATTTGCCAATACCGGAATAACCAGCAATTAGCATCATCTCGCTGCGAGATTTATGATATTCTCTTCTTGTTAGCAATAATTGGGAAGTTTCTGCCGTGGATTTTATATCTTTATTAATCACAGCAATTTGAGAGTGTTCGGTGCGACGGTTAGAACGATAATTTGTGGCTGCTACCCGTTCAAATGCTGCTAAAAGAGTTTCTACTTCTCGCTGTCTGCCGTATAGTTTTTGAGGAATTTTAAATTTATCGGAAATATCTTGACTACCAAGAGTAAACTCAGAAATCAACCCGGATGTCTGCAACTGAAACAGACAAGATTCCAAATCTGCTTTCAGTCCCCAGGCGCTTTGATAGCGTTCATCAGCGGTTTTGGCTAACAATTTCATCACAATATCTGAAACAGCTTGAGGAATTTCCGGTGCAATTTCCTTAAGAGGTACTGGCTGTTTAGCGATATGACAATGAACCAACTCCATGGGATCTGCTGTGTTAAAAGGGAGTTGTCCTGCCAGAATTTCATAGAAGGTGACACCCAAGGAATAGAAGTCGGTGCGATAATCTATTACCCGGTTCATTCTACCGGTTTGTTCCGGCGACATATAGGCTAAAGTACCTTCTAAAAAATTAGGGTCTTTATTGGGAATGTTATCGAATTCGCTGGCCGTGGAAATACTAAAATCTATTAGTTTGACTTTACCTGTAGCTGAGTTAAAAACAATATTACCAGGGTTAATATCTTTGTGAATTACATTTTTAGCGTGAATTTCTCCCAAGGTTTCAGCAATTTTGATGGCCGTAGTTAAAAATCCTAAAGTTGTGAATTTTTGGGAAGCCATGAAGATTCTCAAAGATTCGCCGCCAAAATCTTCTAAAATCATTGCCAAACTATTTCTCACAGATAGCAACTTGTGGACTGTTACCACTCCGTCTAACTTTAAGCTGGCAGTAATTTGATATTCGCGCCGATATCTATTCAGCTCTTCTGGAGTCGGATAGTCTTCTTTGATAAGTTTTATAATAACAGGCTGATTGTTCTGCTCATCCCGGCCGCGGTAAACCAGGGATGTGCTGCTTTCATAAATGAGAGCGAGAACTGCAACGCCGGGAATTGCCATCATAGTTGGGTTCTCTGAAATTAGGTGTGCTAAGTTAATATTACTCTCCATTATCACTCAAGAGCTGTTTTTTGGGATGCGTGGGCAAGTGGGCCTTGACAGCAAACCACTACCGGTAGCCTCCCACCGTAAGGATTTTGGCATCCACAGGAGTCAGCCATAGAGAGTTCATAGTATTTTAGATTAAAGAATGAAATTATTGCTGTATACTCGCTGCATAATCATTCTGGACTTCCCCGCCCCAACCGGATTTTTCAGGAATTTGTATGATTAATCACAAGACTTGCAGTTTTTGCGTCAGTATGGAAGAAATTTTCAAATAAATGCGTATTTTACTATATTAATAGTATTTCTAGTAGGCTTTAAAAAATCAATCAAATTGATTAATATTTAGCTGTGAGGAATCAGTTCAAGATTTAATATCTACGTTGTAGGAATTGAATTTGCCGAGGTGTTAACGAAAATTGACAAAAGGTTAAGAATTATTGCAATAAAAGCAGAGTAAAGTTATTTTATTCAGGGGTCAAATCCTTAGCAGGAAGAGGGTTTGACCGATCGCCCAAATCAACAAATCTAGAGAAACTTACTATTTCTAAAGGATTCATTCGGTGAGAGAATCGGAAACAACTCTAAAATTTAGCAGTAATCGCCCGATCGAGCAACTCTCAACCAGCACAAGGAAAAATACCTATGAAATTGGCTTATTGGATGTACGCAGGCCCAGCCCACATTGGCACCCTGCGCGTTGCTAGTTCCTTCAAAAACGTCCATGCAATCATGCACGCACCCATAGGAGACGATTACTTCAATGTCATGCGTTCCATGCTGGAAAGAGAACGGGACTTCACCCCAGTCACCACCAGCGTCGTTGACAGACACGTACTCGCCCGCGGTTCCCAGGAACGAGTGGTGGACAATATCACCCGTAAAGACAGAGAAGAACACCCAGATTTAATTGTTTTGACTCCCACTTGCACTTCCAGCATTCTGCAAGAAGACTTAGAAAACTTCGTGGAGCGAGCTCAATTGGAAGCCAAAGGCGATGTGTTGTTGGCTGATGTTAACCACTATCGGGTAAACGAACTCCAAGCAGCCGATCGCACTTTAGAACAAATCGTCAAATTTTACATCAACAAAGCCCGCAAAAAAGGCGATTTAGTAGAAACCAAAAGCGAAAAACCATCAGTCAACATCATCGGGATGTCTACGCTGGGTTTCCACAACAACCACGACTGCACCGAGTTGAAGCGTTTGATGGCAGATTTGGGCATCGAAGTCAACGAAGTTATTCCCGAAGGCGCTTCAGTTCATAACTTAAAAAGACTGCCACGGGCCTGGTTTAACCTGGTTCCCTATCGCGAATTAGGGATGATGGCCGGAGAGTATTTGCAAACAGAATTCGGTACGCCAATGGTGGATATTACCCCCATGGGTGTGGTAGAAACTGCTCGTTGTATTCGGAAGATTCAGCAAGTTTTGAATGCTCAAGGTGCGGATGTTGATTACGAAAATTTCATTGACCAACAAACGCGGTTTGTGTCTCAGGCTGCTTGGTTTTCGCGATCGATCGACTGTCAAAACTTAACAGGCAAAAAAGCCGTTGTATTTGGCGATAATACCCACGCAGCAGCCATGACGAAGATTTTGGCTCGCGAGATGGGAATCCACGTTGTGTGGGCAGGAACCTACTGCAAACACGATGCTGACTGGTTCCGGGAACAGGTAAGCGAGTATTGCGATGAGGTGATTGTTACCGACGATCACGGGGCGATCGGAGATGCGATCGCCAAAGCCGAACCTTCCGCCATTTTCGGCACCCAAATGGAACGCCACGTCGGTAAGCGCTTGGATATTCCCTGCGGCGTAATTGCTGCGCCGATTCATGTCCAAAATTTCCCGATCGGCTACAAGCCATTTTTGGGTTACGAAGGCACAAATCAGTGCGTCGATTTGGTCTACAATTCCTTTACTTTGGGCATGGAAGACCACCTGCTAGAAATCTTCGGTGGCCACGATACCAAGGAAGTAATTACTAAGGGAATTTCGGCTGATTCGGATATGAATTGGACGAAGGATGGACAGGCTGAGTTGAATAAAATCCCTGGTTTTGTGCGCGGGAAAGTCAAGCGAAATACTGAGAAGTTCGCGCGCGATCGGGGAATTGCTCTCATCAATGCTGAGGTGTTGTACGCGGCGAAGGAAGCTGTCGGCGCCTAGGTTATGAGTGGGGTAAGGGCATCTCTTGTGACATTAGTGTTAACAACCGCGTCAAATGTATTACAATTCTACTGTTTGACGATTAGGCTTTCGATCCCCCCTAGCCCCCCTTAAGAAGGGGGGAACCGGAAATGCTCAAAGTCCCCCTTCTTAAGGGGGATTTAGGGGGATCGAGACTCCGCTATAAACGAGAGATAAAAAGATTTTCAGGCTTAAGTTGACACCAATGCTCTTGTGGATGCCCTTGCTTATTTATAAAATTTTAAATAAGCGAATAATATGGACACAAGAGTAAAAATTCTCGAAGATTCCACAAGTATTACAGGTTTCTACGATAAAGAAGCGGATGTTCTGTATATCTCGCTGGGAGAACCGCGCGAGGGCGTAGCTGTGGATATTAGCGATGGTGCGATCGCCCGCTATCATGAGGATAGTGAAACAATTGTCGGCATTACTTTAATTGGATTGCGGCAGCGGGTATTGAAGGAATTGAATCACAAACTGCACGTAGCACCTCATCCAAATGGGTGGGCGGTGAATGAGGCAAGTGTTGAGTCAGTTGAGAGACTATTTCCTACTCAGGAAGCTGCGCTTAAATATGCAGTAGGAGCCGCAAAGGCGCAATGGCTTGAGGTGGTGATTTATGGTGAAAATGGGGAAATTCAGAAAGTGATTAATCCGGGAATAGATGCACTTTTGCAGCGGAGGAGTCAACGACGAAATTCGGTTGCAGATCAACTTGAATGTTTAAAGAATGTTGAGGTTTCCTGAAAGAAATGCGCGATCGCTATTCTAGTGGTAGCTAAAAGGTTCAGCGAAGAATGACAGTTATGAAGTCTGCAACCCTTGCTTCTTTTTGACTACTCTACCGGATAGGATCTCCGTCTTTTATCGTAGCTAGAACCGGACAATCAATAGTATTAACCCCTTTCCCGTTAAAGTTATTCTTATTCATAACAGTTGGAGAGGTAACGTGCCTTTTTGTACCCTGGTCTAAAAGGTATATGCGGTTCTTCAAAGGATGTCCGTTTTCTCCACAACGGACAAGTCTGTTATCATTTGTTATGGATGGTCCGGGTTCAACAGCATCGGTGTCTAAATAATCTCGCTGGTTGGGTACAAACAATCTTCCATATATACTCGGACCTGCGATATGGCGGCGCTGACCACGGTCAACCCAGAAAATCATACTATTACCCGGATTTCTAATTATAAGACCGTTTAAATCTGGGCGATTGCGTTGGAATGACTGAGCGTTAACACCTTTATAAAAAGTGCTTTCAGTTGTAGCAAAGAGGAGAACAGACGAGAGGAAAACGAAGGGAAATAACTTGTTCATATTGACAAAGTGAAGTAATAACTGTTGGCTATATCAATTCCGTATTGTGGCTGACGCTCCAAATACACCCATCGATAATTTGGTAAGTAATTTAACCAACTTGATACTACTTATCATGTCAACCGATCGCAGCTTTGGCAAGTCGGAAAAAAGCGGATAAAGTCGGAAAAAAACGGGTTATATTAAAATAGTGTTGTATTCAGATATGCTGATGGATGCCCAACAGGTCTTAAACTCTATTGATGAGCTAGTGTTTGCCAAGACTGGCAAACACCTCGACACCCTGCAAGTAGCAATCCTCAAGGGAGTCTTGAATAATCGGAAATACGCACAAATTGCGGAAGAATATCACTGTAGTCAGGGTCATGTAAGGGATGCTAGCTATGAGCTATGGCAGATGCTCTCAACTGCGCTGGGCGCAGACATTAACAAATCAAACTTTCGCGCTACGGTAGAAAGATGGGGAGTAGCAAACTTCTCAAGTATGGGAAGTCCTGTACAAATTGGGCATATTAATTTTTGTACCAATCCCGCACAAGAATCTGAATCACTTTCGTCAGAACGCTCGGCATCAAATAATAAAAGTGATAATGATGTCAAAGAATATCCAAATTATCAAAAACTTTTAGAAGAAGCCGAACGCAAAGCTAAGTTAGAAGCAGTCCCTAAATTGGCAAAACTGGGTTTGAATGCTGAACAAATTGCGGAATCTTTAGAACTGCCGTTAGCAGAAGTGCATCGGGTAATTCAGATTTAGATAAACTTCCCGATTCTTTCTTCGCGCATATCGGGAATAATTGTATCCCAATTAATTACTTCTTCAGTTTTTATTGATGCTGCTTTGACGACTAAGACTCCACCAATATAATGAACCTCGCACTCTTCATCCATATTTACTGGTTGGCTGTTGCCAGTTTCCTTTGGCGGCGAAGCTACTTCCTGCTTTCTCTGCTGCCATAATAAGAAATCAGCAAACTTGAGGATTTCTTGCAGTTCGATTTCAGAGAAATTTTTCAGTTTGTCAACAATTTGTTCTTGGATAGGTGTCACGGCTATTTTTTCCTTGCTTAACACGATCGCCCTTATTCAGTTTAACACGAGGGAAGAGCGATCGCCCTTTTCCAACAAGCGTGCGATCGCCCATCTGAAAAATTGCTATGATATCAAACGCTCCAATCTGGCTATCATTATTGCTACAATAAAATTAGTCGATCGCTATTTCAAGATTGTCGATAGCGACGCACCCTACAATATCTATGGTAATTGTTTAGTCAGATTCATCTGACGATATTGCTTGATACTCCAAAAGCTTTTCCCCTCGGATAATCCACAATTTACCCGCAACTTCTGCGGCATCCAATCCGCGAATTAATATTTCTACTGCCGCTTGCAAATCTTGCGGTTTCGCTTGAGAAGGCAGACGCAGTAACACAATCCCAGAATAATCAGAAGGATTGTAGCGGAGGCGATTGCCAAACCCCCTATCCAAAGTCACCAAACATCTATCTTCCCTTCGACAGATATCAATTAATAATTCATCCGGTGTTGAACTCAAATTTTGTTCCCGTACAGTCGCAACATCATGGCCAGCCAAACGTAACATGGAAACAACGCGGATGCTGCCCAAATTTTCATCAAGTTTTAACTTCACTTTAAAACTACCTTTTTTTCACCCACAGGAATTTCGACATAACAATCTCTTGCCAACTCAGCCCCATAAGCAATACAAGCCAAAACGTCTTCTCGTTCAATTCCCGGATATTCCTCAAGCAATTCTTCCAAAGTCATGCCGCTAGCAAGAAAGTCAAGAATCAGAGAAACCCAAATGCGATGACCGCGAATACAGGGTTTGCCAAAGCAGATATTAGAGTCGATTGAAATGCGAGACAGTAAGTTATTTTGAGTCATGTTTTTTCAATTATAGATGAATTATTTCTTCATTTGAGCAACATTTATTTATTGGATACGCATCACGGCTATTTTTTCCTTGCTTAACACGATCGCCCTTATTCAGTTTAACACGAGGGAAGAGCGATCGCCCTTTTCCAACAAGCGTGCGATCGCCCATCTGAAAAATTGCTATAATATCAAATGAGCCAACCTTGCTCTCAGTGAAAAAATATGTCAACCCCTACACAAACTCCCCAAACAAGCACCCTTGAGATAACTATCGATCGGGAACAAAAAGAACTGTTAGAAAAAGCAGCTACCCTGTGGGGTCTTAGTCTGAGCGAATATCTGCTCGAAGTTGCTCTAAATCTAGCCCAAGAAATGCCAGTTAAACCAGAACAGATCGTTCTTTCCGAACCAAATTGGGAAATTGTTACCTCAGCGATAGAAAATCCACCAGAACTTAACTCTAAGCTGAAAGCAGCGATTGAAAGGTATCGGCAAGAATACGAGTGCAAATAAATATCAGAACAACTTTATTAAAACTACTCAAATTCTCTACAATTAACCGTTGTGCTAACCCAAGATTAATTTGACGTTGACGAGGAATGCGAGTGAGTACGGAGTAAAGTTAAGCTAACGAAGCTATCCCGTAGGGAATCACCCTCACTCCTCCTTTTGACTATCTTCTTGCTCAACTTGCTCAAAATTAACTTGCTCGTAAACATCAGATAGAGGAACTTCTACCTGGAAGGAATTAAACACTAATGCCGTATCTTCCTCGTCATACTCGCGATACAACCATCTTTTATTCTCGGTTTTAGAATATTGCTCAACCTTAATTTGTGTTTGATCGATCAGAATATATTCTCGAAAAGTAGAAAGAGTTTTGTAAAATGCAAACTTGTCACTTCGATCGTAGTTTTTAGTAGACTTTGATAAAACTTCCACAATCACTTGAGGGTTGGTAATCATATCCGTGCGATTGTTGTGGTACTCTGGTTCTCCCAAAATTACCATTACGTCAGGATAAGTGTAAAGTCTGACTTTTGGTACCCACAGACGCACGTCACCGATGAAGATGCGGTAATTTCGTTTTTTGAGAGCAAGACTCAAAGCAATGTACAAATTGCCAGCGATTTGATTGTGATTGGTAGATCCGCCTGTCATAGGAATAATTTCTCCGTCGAGATATTCGCTTTTGTACTCTGCTGTTTCTTCCAGTGCTAAATATTGCTCTTCTGTGCAGTAACGTTGCTCGCTTGTTTGCAAAGTGGCTGTCATCTTGATATTCTCCCACAAGGATGTTGAACAAATATTTCTTTTGAGTGCTATCGCTCACTTAAATGATAACCCGCATTCCCAACCAAGCGAAATACCTTATTCCTCCCCGCTTTCTTCCGCCTCATTTTCCGCATCAAAATTCACCTTCTCATAAACATCAGCCAGCGCAACTTCAACTTGAAAGAAATTAAAAACTAACGCCGCATCTTCCTCATCATACTGACGGTAAGACCACCGCTTGTTTGCCAACTTACAATACTGTTCTATATAAACCTGGGATTGGTCAATCAGAATATACTCTTGAAAGGTCGGAATCGTTTGATATAACTTAAATTTATCACTGCGATCGTAAGCTTTCGTAGATTTAGATAAAACTTCCACAATCGCTTGAGGATTCATCACCGTATCCTGGCGATTATTGTAATACTCAGGTTTGCCCGGAATTACCATCACATCGGGATAAGTATAAAATCGCTTTTTCGGCAGCCACAGACGCACGTCACCGATGAAAACATCATAGTCAAGTCCCTTAAGAGCAAGACGTAATGCTATACTCATATTCAAAGAAATGCGATTATGATTCGTAGTTCCACCTGTTATGGGAATAATTACTCCGTCGAGATATTCACTTTTGTACTCTGCTGCTTCTTCCAGGGCGAGATATTCTTCTGGAGTGAAGTAGTCTTGTGCTGTTGGCTGTTCTGTTACTTGTAGAATAGCTGTCACGGTTTTTTCCCCAATTCAATAGATTAGGACTTATTCACGGGTGGTCAGAAACCGGGTTTTTACCAAAAAATTGGGTCTAAAGCCCCGTCCTTCTAGGACGGCTTTAATTTCCACTTATTGCAAATAATTGTTAAATATACGTAAATTGCGATCGCCCTTTTCACACCAAAGGCGATCGCACGCTGATCAACTCGCAATCAAAATTAGTCGATCGGATCGAAAACTAAAGTCAATCTCGCAGCCGGAAGCAGTTGTTTGAGAACTCGCAAGTGACCCTCTGCATCAGACCAACTGCGAAAGCGACCGACAACGACCCTAGTTTAATCCAAATAAAGTAATATGACAACCGCAACGGTCTATTTTGCTACTGATATAGTCTATGCAGGAAAAAATTTGACCGACAAGGTGCTAGCATCTGCCTTGCAAAGGTTGTGTTATGCGAGCAGTTAAACAGTGATCCGGTGGAGATTAGCAGTTGTCATGGCCGATCGGAATATCAGTAACAAAGAACTGGCCCTCCTCACGGGCATGAATCCCAGGTCTATTTCTCGGCTCAAAACTCGCCGTTACCTGACCCGAATAGACGCAGCAACGTTAAACGTTCTCTGCAAATCACTAAATTGCAAGCCCGGAGACTTAATGGATTACGAAGAGGACAATCCCGATCGAGCCTGAAATATAATTTGTACGATCGCCTTCTCAAACCAAAGGCGATCAGCACTTATCCTTCTGGATGCACGGGCGATCGGGAAACCGGGTTGGTGCGAGAATACCTCGTTAGAGTGGCAAAAAACGCAAAAAACCCGGTTTCTTTTTAGACCGACTCCTTGAAGAAGTTGGGGCTCTGCGTGTATTGACTGGAAACCAACATCAGAATCAATTAATCCCTGAAACCAAAAAAACCCTCCCCAACAAGGAATAGGGAGAGTTACCATAAAATAGAGTTAGAAATTGAAGCTTTTACAGAATTAACAATAGGGAGTCACATCCTCGCCACACTCATCAGCCAAATAACACAAAGCTCGAAACCGCATCCCCACTACTTGTTCGTAAAGCGGGTTTAACTTGCACATTGGCGGAATGTAAAATAAAGTGCGATCGCCAATTTTAATTTCCCGCTCAAAGGGACACTGGGAGGGAATAAACTTACACAAAAATCGAGCCAATTTTTGACTTTTAATTTCGGTGCTATCCAGCCACTGTTTCAGCGGATGCAATAAGTCAAAGCGCGGTTTTTTTCCGTAAGGTTGAGGATTTGTAGCGACACTAGCTGGGTTTTTTTCTTTACCAACCCATACCCAAATTGGCAGAGTGCGGTAGGGTACTGTATGCTCAAATACATTCATTTTGATCTGTTCCTCTTTTACAACGAGGTGCCAAGAACTCTCTGTAGAGTTAGGAGATTATCTACAATCAGTATCTACAGCATCCCGTTTTGCTTTACCGGATTGAACTTCTTGAATTAATGACTTTTGGCGAAAAAATTAGTTCCTTGAATTTTTGATCTAGTTCCAGGCTGTGCGATCGCACCAAGGCAGTGATGCTCAAACCAGCAGGAAAAAATTTTGCTCGGCTTGCTTACCATTGCATTGTATTGTCTAATACAATACTTTTTTTACACAGAGTGTGCGATCGAAAAAGTGTCCTTACTTCCAGACCAAGGATTCATCTATGGGGTAGAAATCCTGCTTTTGATGTTTTACTTTTTACATTAGGTTTACTCACTTTTTGTAGTTCTCTTTTAATTCTGACGTATTTTTGTGAATTATTCCATAGGTGAAAATGCGGAATTTTAGATAAAAGTGATAAGAGTTACAAATGAGGGTGGCTACAAAATTCTGAGAAACCCAGCCTCAACTATTCCGTGAGCGATCGCTCAAAAAATCCTACAATTATACATAGCCGTCAATCATCACCCTCACCAACCATGAGCAACCCAAATACCAAAACTATCACCAGGGAATTGCAAAGTCATGTCGCCATTCTCGGTGGCTGCGTCGCCCTCTTCTCGATGATAGAGATTGTCGATGTATTTGTTTTCCGAGGCGCACTCAATTCCTACGGAGTGCGCCCCCGCAACCTTGACGGACTTCAAGGCATCCTGTTAATGCCTTTTCTACACGGCAGTTTTGCCCACTTAGCAGCCAATACCCTTCCTTTTGTGACATTGGGTTGGTTGATTATGCTACGAGAAGTTAGCGATTTTTTTGTCGTGAGTGGCGTCACTATGCTAGTTAGCGGATTGGGAGTTTGGTTAACCGGCGCGCCCAATTCCGTTCATATTGGCGCCAGCGGATTAATCTTTGGTTACTTCGGCTTTTTGCTGCTGCGGGGCTACTTTGAGCGTAGCTTTACTTCAATTTTACTATCTTTAATTGTTGGTTTCTTCTACGGCAGTTTAATTTGGGGAGTATTACCATCTCAGCCAGGAGTTTCATGGCAAGCCCATTTTTTTGGGTTTGTCGGGGGTGTATTAACCGCCCAACTTTTGGGGCGACAAAAATCTAAAATTAAAAATTAAAATCCTTTGGTATTCATGACTTTAACTCTCTCTTTTTAATGTAACGCGATCGGGCAAGCGCACAGTAAAAATAGAACCGCAACCTAACTGACTTTCGACTTGAATATCCCCACCCATCATCAGGCAAAAGTGACGGCTAATGGTTAATCCTAAACCCGTGCCGCCATACTGGCGCGTGGTGGAGGCATCTCCCTGTATAAAAGCTTGAAATAAATGCTGTAATTGTTCCGGGGGAATACCAATACCTGTATCAGCTACGCGGAAAACTATCCATTCGCAAGAGTCTTTTTGTTGGTGCACTTTTAAGCTTTGGTTTTTCACTCTTTCAACGCTGATTTTAATATGGCCACCTTGAGTGAATTTCGCTGCATTGCTCAGCAAGTTGAGTAATATTTGCCTAGTTTTAGTAATATCAGCATACATCACTCCCAGCTCTTGAACACAATCAACTTCAAACTTATTAGAATTTTTCTGCACCAAAGATTCGACAGTCGAAACTACCTCATTAATTAAATTAGCAGGGCTGAAAGTTTCTAAATAAAGTTCCATTCGCCCTGCTTCTATCTTAGAAATATCCAGAATGTCACTAATTAAAGATAGCAAGTGTTTCCCAGCAGTTTGAATTTTCAGCAAGTCAGGGATAAAATCTTCGCAACCCAAGTCTTCAGCATCTTCTTTGAGTATATCGCTGTAGCCGATAATCGCGTTGAGGGGAGTTCGCAATTCGTGACTCATGTTGGCTAAAAATGCGCTTTTTGCTTGGTTGGCGGCTTGAGCAGTTTGAGCGACTTTTTGGAATTCTTCTGCTAATTTGCGCTGGGTAATATCTTCGGCAATGCCGACGATGCGGTAAATTTCTCCTGTTTCGTTCCGTACCGGAAAAGCCCGATCGCGTACCCAACAGACTGAGCCGGAGGAGCGCACTACTCGATACTCCTCATCATAATCACCCCGCACCTGTTTCTCAAAAGCAGCATAGATGCGATCGCGATCGTCTGGATGAATCGCATCCCAAAAAGATGTTGGTTCAGAATACAAAATCTCACTGCTCCGATTCCATATTTTCTCACAAGCTGGACTCACATAAACTATCTGCTTGTGATTTGGTTCTCTAATCCAAAATACCTCGTGAATATTTTCTGCCAACTGACGAAACCGCTCCTCGCTAGCCCGCAACTGCGCCATAGCATTGTGAAAATCAGTCACATCTTGAACCAGCGATGCTACTCCGATTATACAACCATCAGTATCCACCAAAGTAGTATTGTACCACTCGCACAGAATAACTTTACCATCTTTTCTGACGTTCTCGTTGATGCTACTAACTCCTCCTTGATTAGT
The DNA here is from genome assembly GCA_020882975.1 of Microcoleus sp. EPA2. Classification (GTDB taxonomy): domain Bacteria; phylum Cyanobacteriota; class Cyanobacteriia; order Cyanobacteriales; family Microcoleaceae; genus Microcoleus. The sequence continues at coordinate 110,150 of JAHRFD010000007.1, forward strand.
TAACAAAGTGATAGATAATTGCCTGACGTACTCCTTAGCACTTTCAGGAACGATCAGATCGACTCCGTGACGTCCCATAGCTTCCAAACGGTTGTAGCCAAAAATTCTTTCGGCTGATAAATTCCATTCCGCTACTTCAAAATTGAGATTCCATTCAATACCCCCTAAAGGAGTTTGATGCAGGTGGAGAGCGAGTTTTTGCTGGGAGTTTTTGAGAGAGCTAATTAATTGAGTTTTGTCCGCGATCGCCGATTCCACCCGATCTTCTAGAGTAGTAAAAGACTCTTCCAACTGACCCGCCATCCGATGAAAAGAACGCGCCAGAACACCCACCTCATCCTCGCGCTTGACAGATGCCATCAACTGCCGTTCTAGTGCTGTTGAGTCCCATTCTCCCCGCGACAAATCCTCCGCAGCCTTACTCAGACGCTGAATTGGGACCACAATCCACCTCGAAGTTAAGCCACCAATCGCGATCGCCACCACCAAAGCACCAAAACACAGCAACACAGTGTAACGAGTGTTGCTGTGAATCCTTTCCATAAAATCGGCTTCAGGAACCGCCACCACAATCAGCCAGTCGAGTCCTCTCCCATCAACCAGGGGCGTTACTTGTAGAAATTGCCGTTCCCCGTCGATCGCAAAATCTAGCTGGTAAGTGTCATTAATCTTCCTCAAATCCCCGAAGCGCTTGGTCAAATAGCGAGCAGTCGATCGAATCAAAGGATTATTGCTGCTCGTTGCCCTAATCCGTTTTGCCACACCATTACTAACAATAAATGGCGATTCCTGAGTGGAATTTGCCACCAATTCCCCAGACCTTTCTACAATAAAAGTCTCTCCAGATTTACCTATTTTTAGATGATTCAAGAATTTATTGATATGCGAAAGTATCAAGTCTGAACCCACTACTCCAATCAGTTTGCCCCCTTCGCCATAAACCGGTGCAGCCGCCGTAATCGCTAGTTTTGGCGAGTCAAAATAAGTATAAATTTTGCTCCAAGTCGGTTTGCCAGTTTCCAATGGTGCTGTGTACCAGGGGCGGATGCGAGGGTCGTAGTTGGGACTACTTTTTAACAGCTTGCTTGGTGTCCCTAACTCCGAGGCTGCGTAGCTCTGAAAATGATAGCCCGTAGATTTGTTAGAAATCTGAAATTGTAAATTACCATCAGTGAGGCGTTCAACTCCAATAAAATCTTTTTTTTCTGAGCCGAATTCAATATAGCTAATTTTATCGAAGGCTTGGATTTGTTTGGTAAAGTATTTCTGCAAACTAGCGGAATCATCTACTTTTAAAATACCGAGACGGATGGCATCAATATTTAGCTGATTGATTTGGTGTGGCGTGGCAATATAACTATTAATATGTTGCTGGATACGCGATGTAACTTCTGCGCGCAGTTGGGCAGCCACATCGTTGACTGCTATGCGCCCGTTCCGCAGCGATAGCCACCCAGTTAGACCTACAGCAGCAAAAGTCTGGAGGGCAAAAGGCACCACTAGGACGATCCTAATTGGTACTTTGCCCAACATTGTTACAATCTGGTTGGTCAGATATCTGATTGGCATGATGAAGCTAAAGTTTTAATAACCCACAATGTTTAGGTAAACTGCAACCTCAGTAGAGTAGATTTTGAAATTGAAAGAGTTTTTTCGGGCAATTTGCTGTTAAAAACTCATATTTTTGCACCACGGATTAAATTTGCCACTTATGTCACCATTATCTTAACCCGATCGCCCGCTTTCGCAACAGGGGCGATTTCTGACTACCATTCCAGAAGCCGCGCCTTCTCGATAGCTTTCCCCCGCGGACTAGGAGCTTGGCTTTCTGGCTGACGCTGGTTAATTCGACACTTTATGAATTTTAAACTGGATATAATCAGAATACTAGGATGCAACGCCACACAAGGAGCGATCGTGAATATAATTATGGCTACTCTTGGCACTGTTGTGGGACTGAGCTCGATCTTAATCGGTATGACTCTGCCGGTTCTAGCCCAACCAAGACCCCAAATAGTGCCACAAAATTCAGAAACGACTTTATCAGGAGATTCGCTGAGGACGGTGGAAGATAGAACCCTTGACTCTGACTATCAATACTGGCTTGGTGAACCACAAACCGTGGGTGATTCGGGTATCAGAGCTAGTCGCTGGAGCAACACTTTTCGGATCAAAAGCGATCGCCAATTGGACTCGATTGCAACTCCTTCCGATGCCGAGCGTCAAGCCAATCCTTTACCTCCAGCGCCTAGTGACACTGGTACTGGAGGGGGAGTTCAAATTCAGCTAGGATTGTAGGAATTTGCAATAATTTGATTTTTTGTGATAGCGATCGCCTTTTTTGAGCATTTATATCACAATTTATAGACACTTCTCATCACACCAAACTCGCCCTTATCCACCGACAATCAGGACAATTAGATGTCTGAAAAAGCCCGATTAGCTACATATCTTTACAAAAAGCGTATAAAACTGGCGGTGAAGGTGATGGGAAAGGCTCAACTGATCGATTATTTGCAGGGGGAGTTGGCGATCTCGCATTCGGCGATCGCCCTAGCTCTGCGACACGGCGAACAAGATGCAGGTCAACTGCCTTTGGTTCTGTGGCAGTACGGGCTGGTTACACTTGAACAACTCAACCTGATTTTTGATTGGCTGCAAGCCCAGCAGATTTAGCGATCGAATGTAGTGGTCTCATCTTTAGTGGTCTCATCAAACAAAACCCCCATAACCTTTTGGATTACAGGGGATTGTTTTATTTAATTTGGTGGCGGGAAGTGGATTTGAACCACTGACCTTCGGGTTATGAGCCCGACGAGCTACCAGGCTGCTCTATCCCGCGTCGCTTTGTCTCTTCTCTAATATAAACATACCTTTAGGAAAATAGCAACCCCTAAATCAAAAAAACTTTTGAGAGGGTGGGTGGGGTTGCTGAAATCGGCTTGCCATCAGCACTTTTAGCTAGAAAGTCTGATGCTGGCTGGGGCATATGCTGCACCATGCTCAAGTACAAAGCCGAAATGGTAGGCAAAGTTTACCGAAAAATGGTGTCTAAAGCCTCGTCCTTCGCTTGACGGCTTTTTCTTGATCTTGTAGTTCAAAGCATGGAAACTTCCCCGACTACCTCCAAGCGCTTGAATTCACTCAGAGTCATGTAAGTTTCCGAAAGAGTTTCGGCGATCGTCGCGGTGATCCACCCCAACTGCTTGAGCAAGTGAATCGCCACAGCATATTTAGCCCGTTTGGCCCCATCTGTTACCTTAATTGCCAAACCCATACCTTCGCCAACCCGGCCAATGCACTGCACGCCCTCGGCACCGGACTTGCTCACCAACTCCCCTTGGGTCAAGCGCATCAGTTCCGTGTCAAATTTGCCCTCACCCGCGACCATGATCGGGTGGTGAGTCATAGCGCGAACAATCCGCTCCATATCCACATTGTCGCCACTGGCCAACTTAGCGTAGAGAGAAGCCATTTGCCCCAACTGCAATAAATAAGTAGGAGCCCCACAGTCGTCGCGAGCGCTGATAAACTCTTCGGCTGGCATTGCCAGTAAGTCAGCCACCTTGCCCAAAATAAGCTGCTGGACGGGATGTTTGCGCCGCAAATAAGTTTCCAGCGGCCAGTGCAGTTGCTGACAGACTGCCAGCATCCCGGCGTGTTTGCCAGAACAGTTGTATTGCAGGGAACTCTTTTTACCTTCAGGAATCGGGCATTGCAGTTTAGAAGGGTCAATGTCGCAGCGCCACAGGACGTTAAACACCTGTCGCGATTGCTCGATCGTACCTTGATGAGAACTGCACATAATCGCTAAGTCTCGATCCGTGAGTTCGTAGCGTTCTAAGGTACCGGTCGCTGTCACAGCCAAAGCTTGAAAAGGTTTGAGTGAAGAACGGACAAAGGTTGCCGTTTCCGAGTTACCAGCAACGGACAGAACGCGGCCGCGATTGTCGCAGACAGCAGCCTGGACCCGGTGCTTAGATTCCACAATACCTTCGCGCAGCAGTCTGACTTCCAGTTCTGGAGCTTGGGTTCGTTTTCCCCTTGTCATATCAATTTTAGATTTTAGAGTTTAGATTTTAGATTGGGCTTGAGGAATTTATGAATTGTGAGTGTAATTTATCAGTTGCGATTTGTCAGTTACAAATTGGATCTTGCAGCCAAAACCGATCGCTCACAACTCATAATCCCCCAGCACCCATTGCCGATTACAAACAACTCCAAATTACTCCCCCGGCAACCAGGAATACCGTCAAACCATAAAATGTCTGCCGCAGACGCTTCAGAATAGGTTCTAGCTGGTAGTTGACAATTAACTGGTCTTGAAGCAAGACTTCAGGAGTTTTCACCCAGGATTGACCGTCATACCAGCCGGATTCTTCGTAGACGACTGTGGGGTTAGAAAGGCGCGATCGCACATAAAACCAACCCAAGTACAGTCGCAGCAAGGCTAATCCTAGAATAAAACTGGCACCAGCGGCACCACTAAGGGCAAACTGAACTGGATACTTGACCGGAACAAAACTAGCAGCAGCTATCGGCCCGGATACCAACCAACTCCAACCCCACACCCAAGCCAGTTTTGTCAAATACTGCCGCCAACTCAGGGTGGCCCAACTAAAAAACCAGGACTCTTTGAGTTCTTGGTATTCATTGAGTGGTCGCTGTTCCTGCGGAACAGGACAAATAGAAACATAAGTGTCTTTCACATTAGCTATCCGATACTTTTTTGCTAACGTTTGCTAACAAATACATAAGTTGAGAACTGATCTCAACTAAGGCGTATCAACCAATGCCCGTAGAAATCTCTACAAGCACTTGTACTATCAGCGTTCAGCTTGGTTTTCGCGTGACCGCATTTAGCCAATTTGATTATTTGCTTTGATACTGTAGAGGCAACTTATTTAGATAGAGGTTGCTTACTACCAAGGTTTTTCACCTAAATCCGAGCGGCTAAATTCATTCTACATGACATAAAGACATCGGGCTAATGTAAGTGATTGTTGGCAAATGTCAGAAAAAGTCTTACTGTTAATCAACCTCTAGGCGCGACAGAAAAGTCAATACGTTCGGCGTGTCCCCAGAACGCTTCTAAATTGTAGAATTCACGCTCTTGAGGTTTCAAGATGTGGACGATCGCGTCGCCGTAGTCCATCACTACCCAACTGGCATCTGATTGCCCTTCTATGCGCAGTGGCAAGCGTTCCCATTCTGCTTCTACTTGGTCGGCGATCGCTTGGGAGATAGCTCGTACCTGCACGTTGGAAAAGCCGGTGACGATCGCAAAGTAATCTGCTAAGTAGCACACTTCTGATACCCGAAGCAAGACAATATCATCCCCTTTGCGGTCTTCGGCAGCACGGGCAATGGTCAAAGCTAGGGGGCGGGTCGGGTCTGGGGATGCACCTGGAGTGGCTGTAGACTGAGCCAAGGTATATTCGAGTTGGGTTCTATCTGACATTCAGTGTTTAAGTTCCTAAGTAAGGGCTAATTGACGATCTGCCATCGGTTTTTGGCAGTTTGAGACCGGAAATGGCAGCGCGGGCAAAATCTCAAGTTGGCACTCCCCTCTAGTCAAGAAACGGGGATTAGGAGGCTCGAACTTAGGGAAATTAATCAAATTCGATTCTCCCTTGAGTTTGATGAAACTTTGGATTTCTTGATTTGAGTGGATGACCATCAGTAAATTATTTCTCTGGGTCTCATAGGTGACAACGTTCAACAGGTTGTTTGATAATTGCAGCAGTTGTTCTACGATGATTTTGGTAGATTCTGTTAACGCTCACAGATGTTTTTGGGGACAGAGTATTTTTTGACCTTTGAGCATTAGACAGTCTTGGGTAGTCGTTTTTTGAGATAATTGCTACTTATTATAATAGACAATCAGTCACCAAAAATTGAAAGCAGGTGTTAAGCTGCAACGCCACTTTCAGCTTCAATATGTAAATTTTGCTTTTAACTTGTGATTGGTGCGATCGACTCCCCCGTCAAATTTCTTGTTTCTTTCACTGTAGTCATTTGCAGCGCCCAATTGCGGGTAAGTACCGTCCGCGGGTGGATGTAGCACCGAGTTTCTAGCAAGTATTTAAGAGCATAATCGCTGGCTTGCCAGACGGCGGCATAAAGATTTTGCACGCTTTTTGAACGCAGCGCTTCTAGTTCGGGGGTGTTACCGCGGCTAGGCTCGATCGTATCGGCTACAAATAAGGTACAACTGAGCTGACTCATATTTGGTCGGCCGAGGGTATGATTGGCAATGGCATCCAATATTTCTCGATCGACCACCCCGAACTCATCTCTGGCGACAATGGCGCTGACATCCGCGTGTAGCAGGTGTGGGTGCGCTATTAACACCGAGTCTAGCTCTAAACCTTCCGCCTTTGCTATTTCCAGTAGCAGTTGAGGTTTGAAGTATTTTGCCAAATCGTGTAACAATCCGGCCACTCGAGCTTTAGCTTCATCGAGGCCGTAAAGGCGAGCCAAGTCACCGGAGGATTGCTCAACTCCCAGAATATGTGTGATGCGAGCAGCAGGAACGCGGTCTCTGAGCCAATTTAGGACGCTTTCGCGCCCTTGTGGAAGTATCAAGTATTAACTCCGAAATTGTATAATTTCTTTTATGTTAGCGTTTTCTTTTCCAGACCACTGTGGCTACGGACAGTCGATCGGCTAACCCTCTAATCATTGATTGAGTAAACAAATGTGGGCAACTGTCAATCACCCACATCTAAAAATCCTCACAATTCCAGTTTTTAGGAAAGAGACCATCTCCAAAGGAGACTCCCATTTATCGGGTGGGAAACTCTGCTCCTGTTCCTCCACCTTCGCAGTATCTACCTAATGCACGCTATATTTCGGTAAATGTGTGTATACAGCTACGAAGGGTCTTGTTTACCTCGCCAAAGTTATCAGTGGGTAGTGGATCAGGCTGGAACTACAGGATCGAACACAACAGTCAACCTGTCGGCCGGAACCATGCGCTTGAGAATTTGTAAGTGACCGTCTGCATCAGACCAACTACGAAACTGACCTACAACCACTTTTTCCAAATTCGGAAGCGATCGAACTACAGTCCACGGCTTCAGACATTTTTCTTGCAGCATATATAGACATATCTCCTTTTTCAATGGGAGCCAAAGCCAGTCAACCATGCTTAGACAGCGCTGAGAACTGGCTTTTGACTTTGTAAACTTGCCCTTCTCTCAAAACATATCACAAAAAAATAGTTTGTGATTATATCTTATTTACTGATTATTTTTATAGCATTTATCAAAAACACATCATTTAGGCCAATTGGGAATTGGGAATTGGGAATTGGGAATTGGGAATTGGGAATTGGGAATTGGGAATTGGGAATTGGGAATTGGGAATTGGGAATTGGGAATTGGGAATTGGGAATAACAAATAACCAATAACAAATAACAAATAACCAATAACAAATAACCAATAACCAATAACCAATAACCAATAACCAATAACCAATGATTACACATCTCGCCGTGACAGCAGAAACCAAATGCCACCCAAACCCAAAACACCGCACAAAACCCCACCTTCCCATCCAAAAACAGTCCCACCAGGCAAATGTCCAGGCTTCGCCTTAGAAGTAAAATTTATCTCCGAATAGTATACCCATTGATTATTAATTCGCCATCCCACACGATCGCCAAACTTTTCCCACACAGTAGCATCATAAACTCCAGGCTTCCCACCAGACTTTACCCACAGACCCTTTTGCACCGAAAAACCGAACCGGCGATGACTGTGACGCACCCAAAGTTGGTCTATAGTCTGTAAATCCTTACCCGGAAACTTCCTAATATCTTCCTCACTCAAATAACCTCTTGATGTTTGCTCCATCACCTCCAACATTTTCACAGAAGTTTCCTCATCCGCAGCACGCCAATTTTTCTCAGTCAGCAGTTTTTCCAACAGAGAATAGTCAATACCTTTTTCCGATTCTAAATTAACGGAAACTAAAGGAGTTTGAGTTACAGGTTGAGTTGGTATAGAAGGACTAACAACAACTGTTGGTTGCTGGGACTTAGGCACTGATGGTACAACCACCACAGAAGTAGGTCTTAAAACCTCCAAAACTTCCAGAGCCGATTTATAGCGGTCTTTAACATACTCCTGAATCAACTTATCCAAAATCTGCCCTAAATCTTGGCTAATCTTTGTACCTTTAGGCAAAGCCTCCCTCCACAGCCAGCGACCTTCTAGAGGGTCATAAAGGTCATCATGAATGTCTCCGTAGATATCCAAATAAGGCATAACAGAAGTTAGCAACCGAATGCAAGTCACCCCCAAACTGTAAAGATCGCTAGCAGGAACAGCCTTACCGTGCCGCTGTTCTAGAGCTGCATAGCCCGGAGTTCCCAACTTAGTTCCTGCTTGGCTAGGAGCTGCTGCTACTACCTGTTTAGAAACCCCAAAATCGATCAGTACCAATTTGCGATCGCGATTGCGGCGAATCACGTTTTCCGGCTTAATATCCCGGTGAATTACATTCCGCTCATGAACAAAATTCAGCAAAGGCAACAAATCTAAGAGCAGTTCTCTAGTTTTAATTTCGCTATAAGCACCATATTTTTCTAACTCATCTTTTAAGTTATTGCCATCAATAAACTCTTGCACTAAATACAAGCGCCCATCTTCCTCAAAATAAGAAATTAACTGCGGAATTTGTGGATGTTTGAGTTCATATAGCCGTCTTGCTTCTTGTTCAAACAACCTGACATACTTTTTAAAATGACTCGGTTTCCGCTGAAATTCCTGTGGTGGTGACAACTGTTTGATTACGCACAGTTCTTCAAACTTCCCGTGATTAACAGCCCGAAAAGTTCTGCCAAATCCCCCATCGCGCAGCGGCTCAGTTGCTGCATAAAGGTCTTTTAGCAGCAACTTGGAACCGCAATTAAGACAATACTTTGTGCCTGGTGGGTTCTGACGCTTGTCTTTGGGGCAATCGAGATTAAGGCAGTAGGTCATATATTAAAAACGGGTGAACAAAATTATACTTAGAGTGTCATTTTATTCAAGAGTGCGATCGCGAGCTGTTTTTTTTGGGGCCAAACTCAGAACATCAGCACAGAGGCTGCCTGGGGTAAGCTGAGGGGAGTTCTCGCCAGACTGCCCCACAGCAAGTATAGCTCTCTTGAGCCTTTTACCTCAAACTCAGAGTCCCAGTTTGACACCGAAGCTCGATCGATGCAGTATCTTCGACAAACAGAGCTTCATCCCAACCAGTTGTCACTTAGCACTCAAAAAGGTCAATCGCCCCAACTACTTTCAATTTTTGCCACAGCCAGCCTGTAGAGCCTAAAACAGACATCATACTCGATCGCTCCCATCCTCGGTACAATAAAACAATCAGGTCAACTCATCATTTAAATTTCTGAGGAATCCCAAATTTATAATCCCAAATACCAAATATAATGACACTGAAACTTCAGCCATCTCCCAATTCCAAATCGCCCAAAAAATCTCCAAAAATACCTTGGTTCGAGCGCTTAATGGCCTTGATAGCTCTGGGAAATTTAAGCGTAGTATTATTTGACATCAGTTACCTTCCGTGGCGTGATTTCTACTTCCGGCAACTGCCTCTGCTCACCCAAGTCTACGATCCATTTAAAGGAATTAAACCCCACCGAGATACCCAAAAATATCTAGAAAGCTTAGATCAATTAAAAAATCAAGTGCTGCAAACAGGCTTAGCCTCTCCTCAAGTAACAGCTAAATTGCAGGAACTAGACAATCTGAGCGCCAAAATGATCGACGAAGACCCCTTTCGAGTAGCATCAAAAAGCGGCACGCTAGAAAAAATTAAAGACAGAATGCGCGATCGCGCTCCCAACCCAGAAGACTCAGCCAAACAATCCTTCAAAACATTCTGGAGCCAAGACTATTTAACCAGACAAGGTTGGCAACCAGAAATCAACTGGTTTGATGCCAAAATCAAGCCATTAATCGCGACCAACTATTACCGGGCGATGGGAGAAAACGGCGAATTTACCGACAATTTTTGGAAAATTGACCTGCCATTTATTATCATATTTGCGATCGAATTTTTAGCCCGTACCTACACCATCAGTCGCCGCCACCGCAGCGTCACTTGGCGAGCAGCCATGCTCTGGCGGTGGTACGACATTTTCATGCTGATCCCCGGATGGCGACTATTGCGAGTATTAACTGTCACCATCCGCATCCACCAAGCCAAAATGCCCGATCTTCAACCCATACGCACCCAAATCAGCCGGGGTTTCGTCGCCAACTTTGCCCAAGAATTAACAGAAGTAGTGGTAATTCAGCTCATCAACCAGATGCAACAATCAATTAGTAGTGGCGAACTAGCAAAGCAACTTTTTCAATCTCAGAAACAGCGATATTTAGACATTAATAATATCAACGAAATAGAAGCGATCGCCACTCATTTAGTCCAAATCACCGTCTACAAAGTCCTCCCTCAACTCCAGCCAGACCTAGAAGCCCTCCTGCGTTACAATATAGAACTATTTCTCAAACAATCCCCCCTTTATCAAGGATGGAAGCAAGTACCTGGACTGGGAAACCTGCCGGAACAGCTAGCAGAGCAATTAGTTGCAGAACTCTCCAAACTAGCCACACTCGGTCCCCAAGATGCCTACGAAGCCTTCAAAATCGCTAGCGAAGACCCCATAGGAACCAAACTCTCAGGCCAGCTAGTCCAGCATTTCGGGCAAGCTTTGGGAGCTGAACTGCAACAGCAGCAAACTTGGCAAGAAATACAAATGTTGCTTTGCGACTTCCTGGAAGAGTTTAAAATCAACTACATCCAGCGGTTGAGTGAAGAAGACTTCGAGAAAATTTTAGAACAAGCCAAAGAACTGCAACGCATAGCCCCGCGTTAGGAAGATCGAAGATTTTCCCCATTCTCTCCCTATCTCCCACTCTCCCCACTCCCCCCCGTCGCCGAATCGCCGAGCTCCCAAGGGGGTTTGTCACTGGGCGGGCGATCGAGCTAAACTGAGATTTGAGATTAACTGCGATCGAACTCAAAGCTTGTACCTCTGTTGCCAACAGGCAAAATGCTTGTTGCACAAAAAGTAAATTTGCTTGTGGAGTGGGGATCTTATGGCCCGCCCCTCAAAAACTTTTTGACAATTGTGCAATATTTGATACCGGAGATAGTTCTCAAACTTCACTACTGAGTCTCAGGACTGATGATAGCCCTGTTTGTGGTATGTCAATTGACCGCGATTTAAACGCCAGGAGAGAACATTTTCAACTGGGAACAACCCTCGGCTTGAGGGGGCTAGCCTACTTATCTTGGGATGGCCGACCACCCAACAGCGTAGGAAGTGAACACTAATTATCCAAAGGATAGCTTTGGGTAAGTCTAGGTAAGTTTTATGAAGCAGTGGGTCAAGCCCACTTTTTTTGTTGCATTAGTCGCAGGAAAAAAGCTCAGTGCATCAGACTTGCAAGTTTAGGACTGATCCAGGCCCGTGTCCGAGTTCAGGAGTTTTAGCTTAAATATTCAATATGACTCATCCCCTAATCCCACAAATCATTGACTTAGCTACCCCCGTTGCCGAAACACTGGGATTGGAAGTAGTGGGAGCAGTGTTTCACACCAACCAAAATCCACCAGTCTTACGGATAGACATCCGCAACGTCCAGCAAGACACCGGTTTAGCCGACTGCGAGCGGATGAGCATAGCCCTGGAACCCGAATTAGACGCAGCCGACATCATACCCGATGCCTACGTGCTAGAGATTTCCAGTCCTGGTATATCCCGATTGCTCAGCAGCGAGCGAGAATTCATTACCTTTAAAGGTTTCCCCGTCACAGTCAAAGCCGCCGAACCGGAATCGCGAATCAAAGAGTGGAAAGGACTACTGGTGGGTCGGGATGAAACAACAGTTTATCTCAATCAAAAAGGGCGACAGATTAAAATTCCCCGTCTTCAGATTGCCAAAGTTGAACTAGACGAAGGAAAAGAGATGTAAAAGGAAGTTTTGAGTCTTGAGTTCTACTAATCCCTCATCACTCATAATTCACCCTTGACAATTGCCGATGACCGATACTTCCACTAGGCTCGGCACAAGTGCCAATGCCCGATTACCCAATTACAAAAAGGAGTGTTTTATATGTCAATGGTTCCTCTGCCCGGACTCAAAGAAATGGTCGAAGGTATTAGTAAAGAAAGAAACTTGCCAAAACACGCAGTTCAAGCAGCCTTACGAGAAGCCCTCCTCAAAGGATACGAACGCTACCGTCGTACCCAAAAATTAGACCATTTCAGCGAAGAATACTTTGATAATTTTGATGTAGAACTAGATGCAGAACAAGAAGGTTTTCGCGTTTTAGCCAACAAAACTATTGTCGAAGAAGTCGTCAATCCCGACCACGAAATAGCACTTTCTGAAGTGCAGGAAGTAGCCACAGAAGCTCAACCCGGTAGCATCGTCCTCGTAGATGTAACGCCAAATCAAAAAGAATTTGGTCGCATGGCAGCCATCCAGACTAAACAAGTGCTGGCTCAAAAACTGCGCGACCAACAGCGCAAAATGATTCAAGAAGAGTTTAAAGATTTAGAAGAAACTGTTCTTCAAGCAAGAGTGCTCAGGTTTGAGAGGCAGTCGGTAATTTTAGCTGTCACTAGCAGTTTTGGTCAGCCAGAAGTAGATGCCGAACTCCCGAAGCGCGAACAGTTGCCCAATGATAATTACCGCGCCAATGCTACATTTAAGGTGTACCTCAAAAAAGTAGGCGAAGGCTCTACTAGAGGGCCTCAGTTACTTGTCTCTAGAGCAGACGCAGGTTTGGTAGTTTATTTATTTGCCAACGAAGTGCCGGAAATAGAAGACGGAGTGGTGAGAATTGTTGCCGTAGCTAGAGAGGCAAATCCCCCTTCCCGTCACGTCGGCCCCCGGACTAAAATAGCAGTTGATACTCTCGATCGAGATGTAGACCCCGTAGGAGCCTGCATCGGAGCGCGGGGATCGCGGATTCAGGTAGTAGTTAACGAATTGCGCGGGGAAAAAATCGATGTGATTCGCTGGTCTCCAGACCCCGCAACTTATATTGCTAATGCTCTGAGTCCGGCTAGGGTAGATGAAGTGCGTTTAGTTGCGCCAGAAGGCAGGCGAGCACACATTTTGGTCGCAGAAGACCAACTTAGTCTGGCGATCGGTAAAGAAGGTCAAAACGTCCGCCTCGCAGCCCGCCTCACAGGTTGGAAAATCGATATCAAAGATATTGCTAAGTACGATCGTGAGGCAGAAGACAGTAAATTGGCAGCAGAAGAGACTACACTCGATCGACTAGCAGCAGAGGAAGAAGCAGAATTCGAGGAGGACCAGGAAAGTTCATCGGAGGCAGAAGATGTCGGTACAATTGACGAAACCGAAGCCAGGGTCCGATCGTAAATGATGAAACCGAACTACCGATGCTGTGCAAGTTGTCGAAAAGTAGCTCCAAAAGAAGCTTTTTGGAGAGTAGTCAGGGTCTATCCTTCTCATCAGGTACAATTAGATCTTGGCATGGGTCGTTCAGCTTACCTTTGTCCGCAAGCAGAATGCCTCAAAGCAGCTCAGAAAAAAAATCGACTTGGGCGATCGCTCAAAGCGCCTGTGTCTGACGAACTGTACCAAACACTTTGGCAGCGTTTAGCCACCTCTGACTGCGCCTGTTAAAGGTCAAAGCCGACAAACCCTCGGCTTCCTCCGTACAAACCCTCTTGGCAGCCCTACCTGTAATTACCGGTAGTGCGACCACTAAAACCCCAATCCGATCTGCCCACCAGTCTGGAAAGATTTGTGTCAGATTAGATAAGGGTGGGGTACTAGCAGAGGTATCCTCAAGGTAGAAAAGGGAACTAAGAAGTTGGAGAAAGTGGCTTTTGCCAAAACTTAGACTTCTGAGTTCTAAGTTCTCAAAAAAACTTGAGAATTCTTCGATCGCAGACTTCAGCTAGGTTGCATTTTTATAGATGGAACTGCTGAGAGAGTACCAAAACCCCGATTCCTGACACTGAAATCAATCACAGCGAATGATGTCGTCATTAGAACAAAAAATCAAAATGTAAAAACTGGTTGGCATAACAGAGGGCAGAGTGGATGAACAACGGCAAAGTAAGAATTTACGAGTTATCACGGGAACTAAATTTGGATAATAAAGACATCTTGGCAGTGTGCGAGCGGCTCAATATTTCAGTCAAGAGCCACAGCAGCACAATCACAGAATCAGAAGCAGAACGCATTCGCAAAACGGCGGAAAAATACGTAGCCAGCCACTCTTCCCCCGGCAAGCCAGCTCCCCCAGAAAGAGCAGCAGCGCCATCTAGAGAATCTGGCCCTCATCCTAACGATCAACAAAAAAAACAGCAAATTTTAGAAATACGCAGTCCAAAAGTACGACCCCAGGCTGGTGCAAACTCCCAGCAGCCGGGGAACGAGGAGAGAAAAAAAACGCAGGCAACCGTCGCCACTCCTCCCAAATCTCCGGCGGCTCAACAGCTCCAACCTCCGGCTAAGCCAAATATCAATCGACCCGTACTGTCGAAGCCGAATGCTCCATCAGCAGCTCCTTCGTCAGCAACAGTGTCTCAAACCGTAGGTGATATCGACCCAGAAACCAACACCGAGGCTCCGGGATCGACAGCAGCCCAACCTTCCTTAGAAAAATCCCCTGAACGAATTCAGCGCGTTGCCTTCCCCCCTCCGGGGCCGTCGGCAAAGCTGACATCGCCACCAGTCAGACCCGCCGGAGAGTCGGCTAATCGCACCCAACTGACTCAGGGAAATAGGCCGATCATCAAAGTTGCCAAAACTGAGCAAGAACAATCAGAACAGGCAGAAAGTCGGGAAGCACCTGCTAAACCGACTCGACCGACCAGACCAGCGGCCGGTGGTACCGAATCTCGCGCCCAAAGACCACGCTTGGATGGACCAGGAAGCGTCAAAACTCAACTGGCAGATCGACCAAGCCCAGGCGGCCCACGCCGGAGCCTGGCGCCGGTAACATCAGCTACCGGGCTGCGTAGCCGTGGCGGTGACACTGCATCCGCAGTGGAAGACAGTGACGATATTGAAGAAGATACACCGTTGCTGGTGGAGATTCCTCTCCTGACCAGACCAAGCCTCCCTCGTCCTGCCAAAAAAACCCAGGTCATTTGGGAAGAAGATGACGATGAAAACCCAGATGCAGCTAGCAAAGCAGCAAAAGCTGGTAAGGTCAAACGTTCTCGCCTAAAACCCATCGACGAGGATGACGATGACTTAGAAAACGGCTTGGATATGCCAGCACCAGTAATGGTCAGCCTGTCCCTAGCCCGCCCTGCTAAGGCGAAGTCACCAGCAGCACCAAAATCAACACCAACTCCGGGCGCACCCGGCAGCAGTGGCAAAAACAAGAGACCAGGCCCTTCTCACGATAAGAGCTCCTCTGGTTCCAGTGGGGGACGGGGTAATAATCGTGGCAAAGCAGCCGAAACAAAAGTAGAACGTCCAGAAACACTGGTGCTGAGCAGGCCGATGACGGTTCAGGAACTCGCAGGTACTCTGGCTGTTCCCGAAACCGAAATTATCAAGCGCCTATTCTCTAAAGGTATTGCGGTCAATATTACCGAAACCTTGGACATTGCAGCGGTGAGAATGGTAGCTGAAGAAATGGGCATAGAGGTAGAAACCCCTGAAAAAGTGGCCCCAGCTATCAAAGTAACCGGTATGGTGGAGGAAGGTGATTTGGAATACCTCCAACGCCGTCCGCCAGTAGTCACAATTATGGGTCACGTCGATCACGGTAAAACTACCTTGCTCGACTCGATCCGCAAAACTAAGGTGGCTCAGGGAGAAGCTGGCGGTATTACCCAGCACATTGGTGCTTACCACGTAGATGTGGAACACGAAGGCAAGAGCCAGCAGGTGGTATTTTTGGATACTCCTGGTCACGAAGCCTTTACAGCAATGCGTGCTCGCGGAACTCGTGTCACAGACGTTGCCATCTTGGTGGTGGCGGCCGATGACGGCGTGCGACCCCAAACAATTGAAGCTATCAGTCACGCCAAAGCGGCTAAAGTGCCAATTGTGGTGGCGATCAATAAAATTGACAAGGAGGGCGCTCAGCCGGAACGGGTGAAGCAAGAGCTGACAGAGTACGGCTTGGTTGCAGACGATTGGGGTGGCGATGTCACGATGGTTCCAGTCAGCGCGATCCGAGGCGAAAATCTCGATACGTTGTTGGAAATGATCTTGACAGTCGCGGAAATGGAAGACCTCAACGCCAACCCGAATCGCTCGGCTAAGGGTACGGTGATTGAAGCTCACCTCGACAAGGCAAGGGGTCCGGTGGCAACTCTGCTAGTCCAAAACGGTACTCTACGGGTAGGCGATATTGTGGTCGCAGGCTCGGCCTTGGGTAAGGTGCGGGCTATGATCGACGATCGCGGCGATCGCGTCGAACAAGCAAGTCCATCTTTTGCGGTGGAAGTGCTGGGACTGCGAGAAGTTCCCAGGGCTGGAGACGAATTCGATGTCTTCGCCAACGAAAAAGAAGCAGCGGCGATCGCCAGCGGCAGAGCTACATCCCAACGAGATTCCCGTCTGTTGCAAGGTGGCAGAATCAGCCTCAGTGGCTTCTCTCAACAAGCTAAGGAAGGCGTTCTCAAGGAACTCAACTTGATCTTGAAGGCAGATGTCCAAGGCTCCCTAGAAGCCATTGTCGGCGCTCTGACCCAACTTCCTCAAAAAGAAGTTCAACTCCGATTGCTGCTATCTGCTCCTGGAGAAGTCACAGAAACCGACGTTGACCTCGCCGCGGCTAGTAATGCCGTGATTATCGGGTTCAATACTACCCTCGCCACCGGCGCTCGCCAAGCAGCCGACCAAGCAGGGGTAGACGTGCGGGAATATAGCATCATCTACAACCTCTTGGATGACATTCAAGGGGCGATGGAAGGCTTGCTGGAACCCGAACTGGTCGAAGAACCTCTGGGAACTGTGGAAGTGCGCGCTGTGTTCGCGATCGGTCGTGGAGCTGTGGCTGGATGTATGGTACTTTCTGGCAAGGTCATTCGCAACTGCAAGGTGCGAGTGCGCCGTGCCAACAATGTCGTCTATGAAGGTGTCCTAGACTCCCTGAAACGGATGAAGGAAGATGCCAAGGAAGTCAATACTGGCTTTGAATGTGGCATTTCCTTGAATGGGTTTAGTGACTGGGTTCAAGGCGATATGATTGAAGCCTACCGAATGGTGACTAAACGTCGCACGCTCTCAGCATAATTTTGGATTCTCAATTGTGGATCGGGGACTCAAGGCTGGTTAATTACCAGCCTTGAGTTTTAAGCATTCTTCCTTCTTCCTTCCCCCCTTGGGGGGGTTCTTCTTCCTTCCCCCCTTGGGGGGGGGCTGGGGGGGGTTCTTCTTCCTTCTTCCTTCTTCCTTCTTCCTTCTTCCTTCTTCCTTCTTCCTTCTTCCTTCTTCCTTCTTCCTTCTTCCTTATGCGTTCTTTTTGGTCTGAACCTTTTTTGTGGATTCACCTGGCTGGGCTGGCTGCATTGCCGATTTTCCTTGGACTTTGTTGGCTGGGACTAGCGGTGGGTTCTCCGCTGCTACCAGTGTGGCTCGAAGTATTTTTAGTCGGGGCCGCAGGTATTGGGCCTGTGCTCTGGATGCAATGGTTTCGTCCTTTTTACATTTTTAGTATTTTAGTGGTGGCGGTGAAACCCCAGAATCTCACAAATGCACAGCAGCGGATTCTGGCTGGGTTTAAATCTCGCTTAAATCAAGGATTAGCTCTGTTTTTAGCTATTTTGCTGGCAGTAACTTTGTGGCAACTCTATCGATTTTCTCCCCTGGTAGCTTCCGTGGCTCCTTTTCCTCCTCAATGGCGATTGGCTGGATTGCTGTTGGCTGCTGGCGCTTTTCTAGCTAGCAATTTGTTCTTGCAGGTGCCTGGGAGTGTCCTGGCTGTATTACTGACACCGGAATCAAAATTTGCAGCGAGACAGCCTCATGTTTTGGAAAAAGTTGGGCTTGATTTTACGATCGCAGGTTGGCAGGTCGATCGCATTTTGCCCGCTTTTGCCGAGGCTGGGGATAAGCCGAAACTTGAAGAGGGAGATGGGATTTGAGGGTGGCGATGCGAGATTTGCGATGGGGGATTTAGGATTAAAAAAATCATCCGCCCTGGATTCAATTGTATTTTAAGATACTGCTGATTTGAAAATAATGTGCTAATAAATCAATAATTATCAAGTGAAATTTATTGAGATTATTAACATTTAATATCAAATTTTTAATTTAAGGTTATTTTGATTTTTCATTTGCTATTAGGAGAGGAGAATATATAATGGAAATTGTCAAGGTAAGCTTTCAGTCCTCACTGAGGATTAAAACAGAGGTATAAAAATATGGCGAATGCACAAACGATCGCACAAGAACCTCAAGCAGCAGAGCCGATCGAGCTGTACGAAGATTCTCAAATCTGGGGCAGTCTCAAAAAAGCGATCGGCGCAAGTTCTGGATTTCAACGCTGGCAGCTAGAGCGAAATTTTGAGAATCAGCAGGCAAATGTCAGCATCGACCAGCAAGTTCGCTCCTATTTGCGAGAAACTTTAGCAACTTTGGCTTACTGAGTGCTGCGGAGCAAAATGTTGTAACCCATAGTAGCTTCCCATTGCCCCTGGTTTAAAACCAACTTTAAACACGGCGTTAATTTCAGGATTTTTCAACAGCAAGGGCATTTGAAAATTAATATAAATATCCTAGCTCCTTCTATTCAGGAGCTAGGACGTTACGGGCCCTAGTCAAAAAATCAGTGCCTTGAATTTCCCCAAAATTTAGTTGAGATGCTCCAAGGATTCAAGTAAAATCTGAGCGCTGCGCCGATGATGGAATTTCTCAGCAATCTTCTGTCGTGATTTTTTAGTCAGACTCAAGGCTAACTCTTTGTCCTGTAGCAATTTGGCTATAGCATCTGCCATTTTTTCGGGATTTTCCGCCGGGACCAGCATACCGTCAACACCGTTATCTATCAGTTCCGCCATCCCACCCACCTGGGTAACTACTACGGGAGTTTCCATAGCCATTGCTTCCATCACTGCTACAGAAATTCCCTCTTTTAAGCTGGGTAAAGCAAAAATATCAGCCTCTTTATAACCTTGGCGATTTCGTTCTTCGGAGACCGAACCCAGCAGCTCAACATAATCAGACATTGATTCATCTACAATGAATTTTTCCAATTCTTTCCGGTAACCATTACCAGCGTTTCCATCCTCCCCAGCAATCTGCAAACGGACGTCCAAGCCTCGTTCTCGAAGCAACTTGATTGACTTAATCAGGTACTTGTGTCCTTTAGCTATATTGAGACGGCCACAAGTATAAATTCGGCATTGAGTCCCTTCCTGCCATGGAGTGTAGGAAGTTTCACGCTTAATTTCATCGAGATTAACACCCACTGGTGAAACTCTCACCTCCTTGGGCAAGAAACCTTCTAGCTCATCTTTGATAGAGTATAGAAGTTGTTCAGACATCACAGAAGCAAAAGCAGAATGTTGCCATTTTTGCTCTTGATTGGCCCCAAAATCTTCTAACTGACCCAGAAGGGCGACACTATAAGTAATGCCCGAAAGTATGGAGGCAAATAGGGCTATATTAGCAGCATTGCCACAGGAATGAACGTGGACGTGAGACCAGCCCTGGGTTTTGGCAAACCAAGCTAGCTTTGCACCCATAACGACCAATACCAAGTAGTAAAGCTTTTGAGCTAAAGACACATCCTTCGCATTGGCAATTACACTCAGACAGCGCCACCAAGCAATCGGACCAGCTTTAATGAGTTGGATGGGAACATTGACAAAATCTTTGAGTTCAAAGGGGACTAAATAATCGGTGATACTTTGGGCTTTCTGAGCCCAAGTATGTACGACCTTTGTGGGTGGACGGCGGGTGGAGATGATGTGAGGTTTCATACCAATATCCACCATTGCTTGATATTCACGCCAAATCCAAGTATGAGTTTGCCCTGGAAATTCAGGGATAAAGTAGCCAATTTGTTTATTCATTATTGATTTATTTCCTTAGCAACTTGACCAATTGAAATGTGTTAAACTATCTGTAGTCTTTTTTGAGACCGTAGATTTTTTGGCAGTAAAACCGGTGACCAGCCATTTTTTTGATAGCTTCCAAGACTTAAGTTAAAATGCGTCATTCCTATCAATAGATACTGACCAGCCAAAAAGATATCCGAATAAATCCGGGTTTTTCACCCCATTTGGGCTGTGGGTCCCTAATTTTTGCTTCTTGCCCATACAGGAATAAAGGGGGTTTTTGCCCGGATTTAGTATTAAAGGTTTGTGGGGCTATATAGTCTAGGCAGCTTTGCCTGCTGTCACCTCTAATCGAGGTAGAACCTTGCCCTTGGCCAAACATTTTTTAACAGCAGCAATGACATCTTCAACATCTGCATCTGTTAATTTTGCTGAAATTGGCAAACTTATAGTGCGGAGTCCGACGTAACTTGCATTCGGATAATCTTCCGGCTGCCATCCAAACATTTCCTGATAGACAGGATGTTCTGCCATACTCATGTAATGGACGCCAACACCGATATTCTCAGCATTAATAGCGTTAAGAAACTCGTCGCGGCTGATGCCTGCGGTGGCTTCATCTACCAAAATGGTGTATAGGTGGTAGGCATGAATTGTGTCTGGTTCTGGGTCTGAGGGCAGAGTAATTGGTAAATCGGCAAATGCTTCATTGTAGCGCTGCCAAATCTCTTCGCGCCGCTTCCAATAAGGAGCAACTCGTTCCATTTGACGAATCCCGATCGCTGCTTGCAGATCCATCATATTGTATTTAAAACCGACTTCCACCACTTGGTAGTGCTTGTATCCTGAATCGCCGAAGCGCTTCCAAGCATCTTTGCTCATACCGTGCAGCGCCAAAATTTTGAGCCGGTCAGCGTCTTCTTGTTTCCGACTTAGAATCATGCCACCTTCACCCGTGGTGATGTTTTTGGTGACATAAAAACTGAAGCATCCAAAATCGCCAAAAGTCCCTGCTTTCCGTCCTTTATATTCTGTTTCGATGGCGTGAGCACAGTCTTCGATTAACTTTAAGTTGTGGCGCTGAGCAATTTCGCACAGGGCATCCATATCGCAAGGACGACCTGCAAAGTGAACTGGCAAAATCGCCTTAGTTTTGGAAGTTATTTTAGCTTCTACTTTCGCCGGGTCAATATTCATGGTCACCGGGTCGATATCTGCCAGTACAGGTGTTGCCCCTGCGTGAATAATCGCGTTAACTGTCGCACAAAAAGTCATCGGAGTAGTAATGACTTCATCCCCTGGTTTTAACGAAGCAGCGAGGATACTTAAATGCAGCCCTGCCGTACAGGAATTGACTGCAATTGCGTACTCGGAACCCTTGTAAGCTTTGAAGTCATTCTCAAAGCGCATGACCTTTGGCCCGGTACCCAACCAGCCTGTTTGCATAGTCGATACGACTTCCTGAATTTCAGCATCTTCGATCGCAGGAGAGCCAAATACGAGGAAGCGATCTTTAGACCGAGTAGGATTGTTGTTCATTTTGCTAGTTGTTATCCAGTAATTAAAGTCTATGGAATGGGAGTCAACCGCCCTAAGAGCTAGGGTTATCTTGGGATTTGAGATGCTTTTCTATATCTTAAGATAGATATTTCCTAATGTCTATAGTTTCTGATTTCACTATATGAAAGTTACAGAAACACTTGTGCTATTTTTTTGGGTAAAAAACTTGTTTATAAGTGAAAATACGGAACTTTTATAAGGATTCTGTCTACGAACTCAGAAATTTGCCTGATTTGAGATCGTCTCCTAAAGTCTAGGTAGACGAATCTTATTCAAAAGGTCTTGGAGCCGTTCGGAAACACCGCCCAATTGTTCTGACAAGGCTACCAGTTTGCCATAAGCTTCCACCAAACGATCGCCCTCAACGTCAACTTCGGTGGTCGGATAATTCTTGATGGTTTCCAGTAACGTAATTTCATTATCACTGCTGGCAGACAGCACCAAAGCAGCGCGCAAAGCCTCTTTATTGGCATTCCCAGAAGGAGTTTGAATTACCTGACCTACTTCATCCAGAATCATGTCTCCAACTTTACTATTCAGGGTCTGAGCCAAAAACCTGTGATTGACTTTCACCGGTCTCGTCAGACTGCGACGAATAGCTTCCGGGTCTTGTTTAGCTTGTCCCAACAGCATTTCTAAGCCAGAAGACATTTTCCCAGTTGCGGCGAAACTTTCTAATTCGCTGACTGGTATGGTCATCCGAATCACACTATATTTGAGGACTACCTTTTCAGAGGCCAGCGCAGCACCGCTATAAAACAACATTCCCGCCCCTGTGGCTAAAAATAAACTCCATGGCTGTTGGAAAAATGACCATCTCATACTAAAGTCCCCAGATATTGTTGTCCACTTTGACTATAGCGATATTTATTTACTTACCACCCAGCTAAATTGGTTCGGGAGATGCGATTTCAAATCCGGGTAAAAAAACCCTTGATTGCTGTATGGGGGAAAGGGGGAGAGAGGGTGACAGGTGCAGAGGGGGAGAAATTAGCGACTCAGATCAAAAAGGGGGGTGAATCACCCGGACGTAGTGTTAGATAGTATTCTGTCCGTTGACACCGGAATCACCATCAAAAAAACTCACCACCAGGTCTTCTATAAGTGAAGGCTGGCGGTGAGTCTAAAGTTAATTTTTATGTTTAGGGTCTTTATGAAAGCTGACCCCATTTGAACGGCTTAAAAGTGGTTTATGATTAGGGTCTTTAAATTTGCTGACCCCAATTGAACCCATTGCTTAATAATGACAGGGATCGATCGCAAACCAGGGTTTCATAATGATTTCTTTATAATTCTAACTTTTCCTTGCCTTAAATGTACTTTTGTTTCTATTTGTAAAGTTTTATTACTTCTGTTTTGGGGGCTGGTCCTGGGCGCGCTGCTCCCAACGAAACAGAAACACCATCAGAGCCACCACTCCCACTTGAAGGGCAAAATTGGGCAACGTAGAGCTAACTTGCTGGCCGGAGGCAATTTTAGCAAGGAAAACCAAGCCACCAATGAAGCCAGATGCGCCACAAGCCACATAGACCAACTGTCGCAGAGGTCGATAGGGAGCGGCGATCTCTGCTGTTAAACGTTTGTATTGTTCGGGAGTGAGGTTGCGAGGGTTTTTCGGGCGGTAGGGGCGATCGCCGGGATTGGAAGTTGGCATAATTTTAAATAAGAGGTGTTTTTTATGCTACAACAAATATCTCACAATCATCAAAAAAAAATCATTGCTGCACCAAGAGGACGATGGTCTGCAAGCCGCCGACCAAAACACCCAAAATCCCACCTAAATTGACTATTCCTTGCAACTCGCTTTTGACAATTCCCTGAATTGCTAATTCCAAGTCTTCAGGAGAAGTACCTTTAACTCGATCGATAATCACCTGATCGATATTTAAAATAGGGATCGCCTGAGCTACAATATTTTCTAAATCCCGCTCCAGATACCGCTCTAAAACCAAAGCTAGTTCTTTGCTAACCATTTCCAGGGAAGCACTCATCACGGCTGAAGTCTGCAATCGACTCAGAATTAACTTAGAAATATTTTCCCAGTCCACAGACTTGCTCAATCCCTGAAGTACCTCCGTCCCCCGTTCTTGAACGTAGCTGCGAACGCTGTCACGCATAGTTTTGCGTAACTGTCGCACTGTCGAAACTGGTAGATTTTGCATCGACAAGTTTTGCAGCCACTCCTGAATCCGCCCGCGAATTCCCAAAGCCACAGTTAATTCTGCTAAGCGCTGATTTGTCGCTTCTCTGTCATCGAGACAAAAAGTCCGCAATCGAGTTAAAGTGTTCCGTAAACCAAACAAATTGGCGACTACCCAATAAGTACCGCTGGTTTTTTCTCGAAACCCTTCATCGATGATCGAAATATTGCGATCGGTCAAAAAGTCAATCAAAGTCTGCCGCAACACTTCCGGCGGTATTACTACCTGTAACAGCCAATCAGCTAACTGACCAGCCTGAGCTTCAGTTAGCTGAATTTCCAGCAAAACTTGGTCAAAAATTTGATTTAACTGAGGTTCTAAAAAATCTTCCCGTCGCGCCAAAATTTTGAGAATTCTTGGTACTGATTCCCCTAGCAAATCTCGCAGAATGTTAGCGAGAATTTTAGCAGTTTTTTGCTCGGCATCTGCTTTAACTTGATCCAAGGCTAACTGCAATAGCCAGAGAATGACCGACTCCATTCGATCGGTTTGTAAAAGGCGACGGGCTAATTTTTGTAACTCCTCTGGTGTCAGGAGCGAACCCATAATTGTGTCAGAAATTCGCTTGGCTAAGCGCTCTTGGTTGCGGGGGATCAAGCCGGGAGTGAATGGTAATTGCCGCCCTTTGATATAGATGGCTCGGTAAGGGCGAAATAACATTTTGATAGCTATATCATTGGTGAAATAGCCAATAATTCCTCCCACTACAGGTGGGGCAAAAAACAGCCAAATATCAGATGGATTCATCAATAATTGGGAATTGGGAATTGGGAATTGGGAATTGGGAATTGGGAATTGGGAATTGGGAATTGGGAATAACCCATAACCAACAACTAATGACTAATGACCAATACTCCCATCATAGCTCCAGCAATAGGATAGTGTGTGGCGTTGGTAAATCCGGCTTGGTGGGCGATCGCCACTTGTTCCGAACCCATCGGGAATTTTTCTAAACTAGGATTGATATAGGCGTATTCTTCTGTCATGCCAAATTGCTGAGCCATGGACACTACTAGACTTTGGAGATAAAACTGCTGAAAACTGCGCATCAGGGAATTTTTGGGGCGGTGGAGGTCAAGAATCGCTGCTGTGGCACCGGGTTTGAGTACGCGGTGCAATTCCTGAAGACTGCGGGGGATATCAGTCACATTGCGGAGGCCGTAACCCATGGTGGCGCAGTCGAAGTAATTGTCGGGAAAAGGCAAATCGAGGGCGTCAGCTTCTACCCAGGAAATAGGACTAGAAGGGGTGAGAAAAGGTCGATCGCGACGGGCTGCAACAGCCAATTGTGCTTGCGAAAAATCCACTCCAAAGACAGAACCGCTAGGGCCTGCTTGCTGTGATAAAAGTAGAGCTAGATCTCCGCTACCGCAGCACAAGTCTAAACAAGTATTGCCGGGGCGGGCATTACTCCATTTCACCGCCATTTGTTTCCAAATTCGGTGCTGCCCCAAGCTCAACCAATCGTTTAATTGATTGTAAATGGGTGCTATTCGATTAAATATATTTTTAATTTGTTCTGAATTATTGGTCATTGATTAGTTGTTATAGGTTAGTTGTTATGGGTTAGTTGTTATGGGTTAGTTGTTATTGGTTAGTTGTTGATTGTTACTAATAACCAATAACCAATCACTAATCACTCATCACTAATCACTCATCACTAATCACTCATCACCAATGACTACTGACTACTGACTACTGACTACTGACTAATAACTACTGACCCTGAAAACTTGTCATTACCAAAGCAACTTGTTGAGCTGCGAGGTGAACAGTTGTCAGTTCGTCGGGGCGAAGGGTACAAGGCTGCTTCCACTGAAGGGAAATCAGGGCGATCGATCGACCTCCGTGAACCACCGGGATGCTCAGATGGGATTTAATGGCAGATTGCTGATAGTGTGGCAGGCTAGCTAGGTTTGCATCCGTTGCAATATTCACAGCAGCCTGAATATTTTGAGAAGCGATCGCCTCCCTAGCTAGAGGGTCATCTGCTAGCCAATTTTCCAGAGCACCACCGCTGGTATGACCACCTTGAACAGGGACTAAAACATTGCCTTCCACCAGTTGCAAAATGCAAGTGTCGGCCAAAAAATTATCACTGATAGCAGTAGCGATGGGGTCTAAAGTGGCGGCCAAATTCGGATACTCCAAAGCCGTCTGCATGATAGTGGCTAACAGTTGTATTTGATTTTGGGCGCGACGCAATTCCTCAGTCCGCTGCTTGAGAACTTCATAAGTTTCGGCAGCCTTTTGGACTACCATTTTCAACTCGTTCGGGTCCCAAGGCTTAGTGATATACTTGTAAACCTGTCCAGAGTTAATCGCATCTACCAAGTCTTCAATATCCGTAAAACCAGTCAAAATAATCCTGACCGTGTTCGGAAACTGAAACACAGTTTTGCTGAGAAACTCGGTTCCCTTCATTTCTGGCATCCGCTGATCGGAAATGATGACGGCAACCTCGCCTTCGCTTTCCAATACTTCTAAAGCACGAATTCCGCTTTCTGCTTTGAGTACGTTAAAATCGCGTCGAAAAGTGCGGTAGAGTAAATCCAGATTGTCTGGTTCGTCATCTACTACCAGCATTTTCGGTTTTTTCGGTCGGTTTAAGGTCATGAGCTGGCGTTTAATTTGGTCTAGCTCGGGAATGGCACTATCCATAACAATACGATAAACTCCCGTCTGTAAATTTAGGCGAGGAACTATTCTGTAACAATAGTCTCATATCTCACTTACTATAAAGTCTAACCTTTGCCACAATACGATCTTTGCTGGTACTCAATCACACTTAACGAGAGCCTTTCTTTTTGATCCAATTATGACTGATACACCGCAAGATTCCTCCGGGCCCGCATCTCAACCCTCTGCTGATGCTGTGGAACTCGAAAATTTAGTCCGATCGCTCCGCCGCAAAGAAGGTGGCTGGGTACACTGGGGACAAGCCTGTACAGCACTGCAAAAAGCTGGCTACAGTTCTCAAAGAATTTTTGAAGAAACTGGTTTTGAGCCAATTCAGCAAAATCAGGTCAGCGTTGCAGCCCAAGTCTACACTAGCATGATAACTGCTGGGGCTTCCGAAGAAGTACGATCGCACTTTTTAGCAAAAGGTAGCGATATTTTGTATGAATTTCGGATTCTGTCTCAAGCTCAAAGGGCGGCCGCCGCGGCTTTGATACTGGCCCACAATTTGGACGTTGACGACGCCCGTGATGTCGCTAAAGCCATGAAGGAGTTTTCACGCTTTGGAAGTCTGCCCCAAGGCTTCACAGATACTGCTGGCGATGCTATGGCTTACCAGTGCTGGCAATTAGCCAGACAAAACAGTGACTTGCAAGAGCGATCGCGCTTAATTGCGCGGGGTTTAAAATTAGCTAGCAGCAACAGCGCCCGACAACAAATCGAGCAGTTGCTGGTAGATTTTACCGTAGTTCGGAGACGTTCAGCCCCCCGTTTGCCCGTTTACAGGCTCGACACAGAGGAACAACTACCCCGGATGCTCCCGGTGGTGGGTAAATTGCCACTTGCGGTGACAGATTTACAGGCAGTGCCTTTGCTAGAAGAAATCGGACCATTGAGAATGGTAAAATTTGCGGGAGCGGGAGCTTGGGTGGCAATTCCGGGCTGGCAAGTGATTTTGAATGCTGAAGATCCGGTAGCGGTTCTGGAAATGAGCGATCGACTGCCAGTGCCACTGCAAGGCAAAATTGAAGAAATTTTAATTATTGTCGATCGAGCTCAAAGACAATGGGATGCTGATAGTTATTTCCTGGCAGATAACGGTGGCAATTTGGAATTGCACTGGTTTGAAGAAGCACCGGATATTCAGATTTTAGGACGAGTTGTGCTGGTGATGCGTCCGAAAAAGATTTTGGATGAAGATTACACCAAAGATGGATGGCAAATTGATGATTAGTTAACGGTTAGTTGTGATTTGTTGGTGGTAACTGGTTCCCCGGAAGAGCCTGGGAACCTATATCCAGAGGCTCTGCCTCAAAAAGCTGCGATCGAAATTGGAGGCTCTTCCTCCGCATCTGCGTTACCAGGCTCTGCCTGGTAACGAGTAGAACAGGCCCGAAAGCCTGTTCTTAAAATTTATAACCAAGAACTAATCAAGGGATTTCTGTTCCTCTATTTTGGGAGCAGACTGTGATTTTTTAAACTTCTTAAAACCATAAACCCCAGCCCCAATCACCAAAAAATAAGGAGTGTAAGCCAACAACCAAAGACCTAAATCAAACAAACCAAAAGTTAATTCTCCTACAGAATGAGTAGCTTTCCCCCAAGTTTCTTGAATCCGCAAACCAAGAGAAGGTTCTGGAACTTGTTGAGAAGATACTGCTGCTTCTAAAGTGAGACTAATAGTAGAATAAGCCACTTGATTTCGCAAACTCTTTAACTGAGCATCAATTCGTTCGATAGACTCCCGAATCTTGCTCAATTCTTGAGCAGCTTTGAGTACATCACCCACAGAACCAGAACGGTCCATAATTTTTAATACCATTTCCTCCGATTTACGCAGATTCCGCAGTCTCGCTTCACTGTCCACCAACTGAGCAGTCACATCCTCCGCAGTCAGAGCGCGATTCTTGACAGTCCCTAGTTTTGCTAAACTATCTAAAGTAGTTTCCAATCGTTCTTGAGGCACGCGAATCTGTACAGTTGCCATTTGTCGGATACTAGAATCGGGCGGCTTTTCGCTTTGGAAACCCAAGATATCACCTTGCTGTTTTTCGACAATATTAGTCACAGATTTAGTGCTAGCATCAATAGATTTGACAACTACACCAAGTTCGGCTTTTTTAATCAGTTGAGGACGAGTGGTAGGAGTTTCTGCTTTGACATCTTTGGCATCTTTTGGTGCAGCAGCCATTTTTGATGCTGCCGATTCTGCGCTGGTTGCTGGGGGTGCCGCAGGTGCGGGAAAAGCTTGTGGATCGCCAGCAGCCACTTGGTTTCCCTGGCTGGTGGGTGGAGCACCACAACTAGGCAAAGCAATGGTGGAGGATAAAGTTAAAAAGGCGACTAGGGCAAAGCGAGTTGTGCTTTTGTTTAATCGGTTCCGACTTGGCTTTACTGGTGGCTGCAAATTGGTTTTAAGGTAAATTGTCATGATTAGTTTGTCCTCTAAAAACCTGTGGGTATTAAATGTTATGGTGGTTTTAGCTTAAGCGGGAATCAATAGTCTCAGGATAGCTGATACAGAAATTGAAACGGTAGAGCGTGAAAAATATTTTTATTATCTAAAATCTCCTATCTAAAATCCCATGACTGACGAATTCGAGCCTAATTTTGCTTCCTCAATTAGTGGTATCAAGAGCCCCGAAAGCCTGTTTACTTCACAATCAGGATCGGAGTTAGCATCCATTTTGCGAGAACAAGCTTGTCAGAAGATTCGCGACAGCTTGCGTGACGCCCAGAAAGACATGGCAAATTGGCAAGGTGGCCCCCTTGCGGTTTCGGCGGTGCCTGGGGCTGGGAAGTCTACGGGAATGGCTGCTGCGTCAGCAATTGCGATCGCCCGCCATCAACTTCACAGCCGCCGTCAGTTAGTGGTGGTGACTTTTACGCGATCGGCGGCTGCTAATATTAAACTGAAAATCCGCGACAGATTGAAAGAATTGTCCTTACCCCAAGGCGGTTTTGTTGTCAATACTTTACACGGTTTGGCATTAAATATTGCGAGGCGTCATCCTGATTTATCTGGTTTAAATTTAGAAAATTCAACTTTAGTTAATACCACTCAAAGTCACCGCTTAATTCGCGCCTGTGTAGAAAGTTGGATAGCGGAAAATCCCCGCCGATATCAAAGTTTGTTAGAAGGACAGCAATTTGATGGTGAGGAAACCGAGAGAATGCGACGACAGTCTGTTTTACGAACAGAGATTTTGCCACAGTTAGCTACCACTGTAATTCACGAAGCCAAATCTTCAGGTTTATTTCCTGAAGATTTGTTAGAAATGGGAGCTATGTCTGCGGGAGACAGTTATGAAATTTTAGCTGTAGCAGGCGGTTTATATCAGAAATATCAAGCTGTGTTGAAGAGTCGGGATTTTATCGATTACGACGAAATGATTTTAGCAGCCTTGCGAGTGTTAGAGAATCCGAGAGCCAGGGCGATCGAGCAAAAACAAGTATTTGCCGTTTTTGAAGACGAAGCCCAAGATTCTACACCTTTACAGACTCAGCTTTTAAAAATATTAGCTCAAGATCCAGAACATCCAGAATTACCGGAAAATTTGATCAGAGTTGGCGACCCAAATCAAGCGATAAATTCTACTTTCACACCCGCAGACCCGATTTATTTTAACGACTTTTGTGATGAATGCGAAGGTCAAAATAAGTTAGCCAAAATGTATGTAGCTGGTCGCAGTAGTCAGGTGATTATCGATGCAGCCAACTTTATTTTGAAATGGGTAAATGAGTCGGAATTAGCGGGAACAGAACCGCCGTTTCGCGAGCAAGATATTCAAGCTGTTGGCAGCGATGACCAGCAAATAAATGCCAACCCAGAACCCATTGGCCGCGGCTTAGAATTGCACACTCCCCGCGATATCTACCAGAGCATCGAATTAATTGGCAAGCGAGTTATTCAGTTAGTCGAGGAATTTTTACCTGCTGATTTTGAATGGAAAGTTACCGAAAATAAACTTGAAGAGTTAGGGGAGGTGAGAGAGGAAAAAGCACAGCCAACATTACCCTTAGAAAATCTCAAGTCTATGGCTGTTTTGGTGAGAGAAAATAAACAAGGAAAATTAATCAAAGAGGTGCTAGAAAATCCTCATAAATATGGATTAAGCGTAGATTTAAAAAAATATGGGATTAAGATAGAAGATGTGGGAGAACGCGATCGCCATTCTCAAGTACCTTGGGAAATCTTAACATTACTGCAATTTCTCGATCGCCCCCACTCACCAGACTACCTGAAAGCAGCACTCAAGATTTTGAGCGATCGGCAACTCATACCCAAACAAGACTACAATGCTTTAGCTACTAGCCCAGAGCAATTTCTGTACCCAGGCCCCCTCGACCCAAAACAGTTAGACCCCGTACTTAAATGTCGCTACTTTTGCTGCGGTTTATTGCAAGCACGCCTCGAACTTCCACCCAATCACATCATCTCATTTCTAGCCCTAGCACTGCAATACGACCAAACAGAATTAGCCACCGCCGAAAAATTAGCAGAACGAGTCGCCATCCAAACAATCGGCAACAATTCAATGAGCAATATTTTGAGTGTCCTGAGCGAAATAGTCAGTTCCGAAAGATTTGAGCCAGTAGAAGCCGAAGAAAAAATAGAAGAACGCTACACCAGCAAAGGTCAACTAACAATTATTACCATGCACAAAGCAAAAGGATTAGATTGGGATTGCGTTTTCATCCCATTTTTACACGACCAAATTATACCCGGAAGTTTGCGAGTGTTACCACAAGCAAAATTTTTAGGAGATTTTACCTTAGCAGAAGTAGCCAGAGCACAAATCCGAGCTAGCTTACACAAAAAAGAAGCTTTTCCAACCCTCAGTCAAGCCTGGGAACAAGCCGGATATTTGAAAACAGCAGAAGAATTTAGATTGCTCTATGTAGCCATGACAAGAGCCAAAAGCTTGCTGTGGATGGCAGCCGAAAAAAAAGGCCCTTTCACTTGGAACAAACCCGATAATTTGCAAGAACTAAAGCCTTGTCCAGTCATGCCAGTTTTGAAACAAAAATTTCCCCATAACGTGGTGTCGTAAAATTAACCAACCGCCAAGACACCCAGAGTCCCAAAACAAAAAAACCTTCATCCCAAAATCTTGGTATAATAGGAAAAATATTCATACAAAACTTCTCTTTTCTTCCTTCGTGTTCTTCGCGCCTTCGCGGTTCAATAACAAAAATCTCATTCACAAATGACCAACTCAGAAATTCATACAGCTAACGTCAAAATCCCCAACGGCGATTTGCAAATCGCCGCCTACCTAGCCCAACCCGCAGCAGCAGGACAATTTCCCGCAGTTATCGTCATTCAAGAAATCTTTGGTGTTAACTCGCACATCCGCGAAGTTACCGAAAGAATAGCAAAAGAGGGCTATGTGGCGATCGCCCCAGCCATTTACCAACGCCTCGCCCCCGGCTTTGAAACAGGCTACACAGCCGAAGACATCAAAATCGGCAGAAAATACAAAGAACAAACTACCGCACCCGAACTTCTGAGCGACATCCAAGCCACCATCGACTACCTCAAAACCTTGCCATTTGTGAACCAACCAGACTTTGGCTGCATCGGCTTCTGCTTTGGCGGACACGTAGCCTACCTCGCCGCCACCTTACCGGAAATCAAGGCTACAGCCTCATTCTACGGTGCTGGTATCGCCACCCAAACCCCCGGTGGTGGCCCCCCCACCATCACTCGCACAGCAGAGATTAAAGGCACTCTCTACGGCTTTTACGGCATTCAAGACACCAGCATTCCTTCCGAACAAGTTGACCAAATTGCCACAGAATTAGAAAAACACAGTATTCCTCACCTAATTTTCCGCTACAATGCCGATCACGGTTTCTTCTGCAACCACCGCGGCAGTTATGACGCTACCGCAGCAGCCGAATCGTGGGAGCAAGTCAAGCATCTATTTCAACAGGAACTTCAACCTGTTTAGAGATGAGGAGAATGGGAGATGTGGAGACGGGGAAAATTTTCTACCAACAACCAACAACTGACCACTGACAACTGATAACTGATAACTGACAACTAAACTTACATGAATTCCAAATCTACAGGTTCTCAAAGCGCAAAAGCATCCTTTTCAATGGACGATTTTGCAAAAGCCCTTGAACAGCACAATTACGAGTTTCAGAAGGGACAAGTTGTGCGTGGCAAAGTCTTGGAGCACGACTCAAATGGTGCGTATGTTGATATCGGTGGCAAGTCTTCGGCATTTTTACCCATCCAAGAAGCTGCTTTGAGAACCATCGCGAATTTGTCGGAAGTCGTGCCTTTGCAAGAGGAACGGGATTTTTTAATTATCCGCGAACAAGATGCAGATGGCCAAGTTACTTTGTCTTTGCGACAGCTACAAATTCAGGAAGCCTGGGAAGGGCTCATGGAATTGCAGGAAAGTGGCAAGGTGCTTCAAGTACGGGTGTTGGGGGCAAATAAGGGCGGCGTAACGGTGGATGTTCAGGGAATGCGTGGCTTTATTCCCCGATCGCACTTAATCGATCGAGATAACATAGAATCCATGGTCGGTCAAGCTTTAACTGTGAGTTTCTTGGAAATAGACCAAGAGAGACAAAAACTGGTACTTTCCCAGCGCCTAGCAACTCAATCCTCTGCCTTCAGTCAGTTACAAATCGGTCAATTAGTAGAAGGAAAAGTCAGCAGCATTAAGCCTTTCGGCGTGTTTATAGACATGGAAGGAATTAGCGGTTTGCTGCACATCAAGCAAGTCAGCCAAAAATATATTGAAAACCTTTCCCAGGTGTTTTCCCCAGGTCAAATTCTCAAAGCAATTGTGATTGACCTCGATGAAAGCAGGGGCAGAATTTCACTTTCTACCCGGATTTTGGAAAATTATCCAGGAGAAATAGTGGAAAAGATGGCGGAGGTGATGGATACCGCAGAAGAAAGAGCCGAACGTGCTAGAAAAAGCCTTAGTTAGTAGTTAGTTGACAGTTGACTGTTGACTGTTGTTACAATAACTACTGAACGACAGTCAACATTCATAAACTATTAAATCTCAAACAACTGATTAGTGGTTTGACTCATTTCAATTGATGCCCAGAACTGTTTAAGTTAAAACCACCGCTTTTTCAGTTTTTTTAAGTGAGATTGTCTCAAATTCTCCACCAACTGTCGCAACTGGTTCAAATTACCCATTTCCCCTCCGTACTTCCAGCGTACATAAACCTGAGAAACCTCCTCAATCACGTCTGCTTGATCAGTTCCATGATTTGGGCGCATCGCCTCAGCATACTCCAAAGGCGTTTGAGCTTTCTGTTTGGCAAATCCGCGACTAGCCAAATCCTTCAACATTTCCTGATAAACCCCCTCCACAGGTGGTAATTTCCCCAGCCAACGACGGTAACGCCACTTGCGCCACAGTTGCCAAATTAACCAGCCTAGGAAGCCAAAGGCGATCGCAGCAATTAAGCCAGTAAACAGCCCCACCCAGCCGTTCGCCAACTGCGCCAAAAACCAGCCCACAATTAAACTAATCCAGCCAATTACAAAACCTATGACTGAATCTAACCCACTTCTCAGAGGTGTTGGTAGCCAACCCGCTACCCACTTCCAAAATGATTCCAGGGCACTAAAAGTCTGGTTATCTTCCACCGAAGCCGGAATCAGAGGATAACCGGGAATCGGATTAAAAGCAAACCAGCCGTAATTGGGAAAATATACCTCCGTCATCAAGAAAGCATCGGTATTTTTGACAATATATAAACCCGTAAATGGGTTGAATTCCCCCGTGTCAAATCCGCCTACCATCCGCGCCGGAATTCCGATCGACCTCAGCATGATTGTCAGCACTGTCGAAAAGTGGTCTGGATATCCACCTGTTATCTTTTTGCCGCCCTGGGTATTTTGATAACCAAACAGAAAACTCTCGACTAAATCTTCATTTTCTTCTAAATAAGGCAAGGCTTTTTCAATTTTATAATTCGGATTTTGCTTTAAATATTGAGCTAAATATAAAGCTTTTTCGTAGGGAGAGTCGATCGCTCTATCTGATTTAGCTACTCTAGTTCTAGCCAGCAATATTTCCTCCGTTTTTTCCCGCACCTTGGCCGCAATTTTCGGAGGCACATCTAAATAGAACTTGCGAATATTTTTCGGGTAATCAGTACCAGTCTTATCCAACAAATCCCGATCGCGATAAGGCACATTAGAAATCACCGTATAAGTTAAACCCTCAGCCAACTCCACAGGCGATCGCAATCCGCCCTCCGCATCTATCGCGACATCCACTGTCGGAAAATAAAGCTCCTTAGCCTTGTTTAAAGCCGGAATCAAATTCGGCAATTGAGCAACAATAGTATAACTTTGAATCACTTCTTGAGTCCGGGGTGCATTCGGAAACGGATTCAGATAAAATTGATAGGACCACCTTGGTCTGTTAATCTTTTGAGCTTGTTCGTTGCGAGAAATTTCCCAGCCCTGACCGGTGTATTTGTCAAAGCCTAATACCCGCCAAAAACCCGCCGCCTGCGATCGTACCCGCATCACCACTTGAGGTGTCATTTCCCCCCGTAAATTTTGATTGATGCGCTGATTGAAACCGTAATAAAAATTAGAGTCAACCTCTCCTGGGCCTTTGTCTGGGTTTCTCCCCCTTCCTGTGCCACTTCCTTTTTGATTTCCCCCTCTGACATACCCCGGATTCAGAATACTGCGGGAGTCAAACTCCCCTTTATATTCAATGGGAGCACTCACCGGAAAAGTCCGTAATTGATAGCCAGGGAGGCGTGGTAAAAATGCAAATATAGTTAGTCCCAATCCCACAGTTATTAGCAACAATAAACCAAAATATTTGGGAGATAAGGTGGCTGCAAATAATGACCACTTTTTGTGGTTTTTCTCTTGATTATCTACATTTTGCTTAGTCTTGTCTAGCTGGGAGAGTCCCAAGCGCGATCGATAATCCAAAACCAAAGTCGGCAGTGCTAAAGCTAAAAACAGTAACAGCAGTGGTCCAAAAGTCAAGGTTTGGCTGAGAGTCCCTGCTACTCCCAACAAAATCAGCCCGATTACCATCGAGTAGCCTAAATCTTTGCGGCGCGGCAAATCGAAGCTGTGCAGCACTTGAACTTGAATTAATAGTTGGGCTAAAACTAACCTTGTATCGTTCAATTCTCCTACCAAACGGCTGAAGAAGGCGAACAGGGCCACCAGCATACCAATGGCGATGCAGAATTTAGCTGCTACATTGCGATCGCGCCGGCGATACCAACTCCAAGTTGCCCCCACAATACTAACAGGCACTGCCCAAAGATTGAGATTCTCTTCTGCAGCAACATCCGTAGCCACAATTCCCACTATTACCAACAACTGAACCAGGATTCGCAGCAGTAAAGAATCCTCAGTCGCCGGCGGAGGCATTGCCTCAATCTGCTCCCACAGCTTACCAAAAAAAGGTATTTTTCGCAGGTTATCAGTTGTCATTTGCACCCCTTCGATTTTCCCTGGATTATTTGTGATTGTTTCTACCGATTGACTTGGGGGCTGATTACCAAATTGCGATCGGTAAAAATTCTATTCAAAAACGCAGTTGTTTATTTAAAATTTGCCTTTTTCGTTGCAATTTTAGACGGACAAAGTAGGACGAATTGCAAACATCAAAGGTCTGGCATCGAAGTTTTGGAACCGAACTTCTAGTGCATAGGTTTTGTCAGGTTGCGGGTCAAACAACTCGACACTTAAATGACCTGAATTTGGTCGCTGTGCACTTGCTTGTGCATTTTCTCCTTTAAGTTCCAAACTTCCTCCTCCGGGAAATTGACACTCAACTCTCAAAGAAGTCATCGAATGTTCTGTGTCAGTCCTTGACTGGTATTGGGCTTCTAGAGTGAGGGAACCCAATGCAGTCAGCCATTCTCGTGATACTGGCGACTGATTTGCCGGACAATTCAAAGTTAGAGAATCGAGAATTTCCCGCGCGGCCATCAGCGACAGTAGCATTTGTTGGTCGGCTGTTGCGGCTTCGTAATTGGGAAAATCCTCTATATCTAAAACTTCAACTCCGCGGACAGCACCTCTGAGCACTAAGCCAGCTAATTCGTTGAGTTCCTGAGATTGGTCGGGAAACAAGCTATCTACAGCCTGAACTAATTTCGATCCTTCTCGCAGCGACGACATTACCAGATTCTGACAGGGTTCTAGGAGTTGAGCAAATACCCCTTGGGCGATCGGAATTGGCAGGCGTCCCCATCTGATATTTTGGAGTTGGGGTGTCCAGAGGTGCAGGGGGGGAACCCATTGGGGGGCTACATCGTCTGGATAGTCGTGGTCGTAGCTTTGAATTTCTGTTTCCCAAGGAAACAGCGGCGGGTTGGATTCAATGGAGGCTCTTAGCCTCTGTTTTAACAAAGTCTGAAAACGATCTTGCACGGTCGGTATTTCTCCCATTGTCAGCGGTTGTGCGGTTTCATTGCTTTGGGTCCCTACTTGATACTCAAGTGGGTCTGGTTCGTCCCATTCCCAATATTCCCTCTCGGAATGCTCTCCTGTGTCGTCCCACTCTTGGGAGGGAAACGACCCAGTTAATTTTTCCTCATCTTCACTCAAGGCATTCGCAGGCGCTTGCAATATCCAGTCTAAAAAATGGCGCTCGAAAGCCTCTGCATCCCTGTTCGTTTCGTTATTCATCACTAGATGCCCCTTCTCCGGAATCTGAACGATTACGCAATTCCCAGGCCAGTTCCAGCAACTTAAACCACCTTTTCTGTACCTGGGCTACCGTGCTGCCGAGGGTTTGTGCGATCGCTGAATCTGACAGACCCTGTTGCTTCAACTTTAGCAAACGCTGTCCCTCTGGGCCAATTTGCTCACAAAAAGCTTGCCACTCAGTCGGCAGCAAGCCCAAGTTTCGATCTAAGTCTGCTTCTAGCCACTGGTGAACCAGTTCCCAGCGGTGAGACATAGCAAACCGAAGCAAATGGTATTTGAACCGCTGCTGCAAATAGTCTCTTTGGCGGGGAGTGATGCCCAGAATTGCCTCTATTTCCTGGGTTGGCAAATCTTGCAACCTCAGCACAAAATAATCTGCACATTCTTGTTGGTTGCGCTCTTTCAAGTAAGCAACTAATTCGTCAATCACGTTCTGTCGCAGAGACTCTGACTCC
Source organism: Microcoleus sp. EPA2 (assembly GCA_020882975.1). Taxonomy (GTDB): domain Bacteria; phylum Cyanobacteriota; class Cyanobacteriia; order Cyanobacteriales; family Microcoleaceae; genus Microcoleus. The sequence goes on from JAHRFD010000007.1 coordinate 147,765, forward strand.
TCGCCGTTGGGGCGAATTCCCGTGGCACCTTGTCCGGCCATCGCCTCTCGTACTGAGTGTACTGAAGAGTCGTTCCAGGTTTGGTCAGAATCTGTAGCCCCTCCGTCTGCGGCTTGTTCCATATCTACGGAGGTTTCTTTGGGCTGCTGCTGGGAAAAGGTTTGGGCCCGCAAAATAATTAGTTGCTGGCTGCGGTTCCGAGGCAAAGGAATACGCCGTTTACCAAAGCGCTCTACAAATGCCATGTACTCTGCTAATTCTAAGCGAGTGCGGGGGCTGTAGGTGGGTGGCAGTTGCGTTTCGCGCCGGAATGCTTTTAAAGCTTCGAGATAAAATCCTTGCAAGAAATCTTTGATCAGCTCAATCCGCGCCTGGTAGCTAGACTGCACCTGGGGTGGAGTGATGTACCGATAGACGATCGCACTGAGGGTACTGTGTAATTCTACTCGTCCTGGCCCGGAGCCTAAATTGTAATAATGGAGGCATTGTTGCAAGCGGTGCTGGGCGAGACCTAGGGCAGAACCTTCTATGTCTCCAGAGGCTTGAATCCGCTGGCTTTCTGTGCATATCCTGTTGACTTCTGCTGCGAGTCGTCCTGCTACATCCCGGCAATTCTGCTCAGACGCGCGAGTGGACTTTGTAAGTTCGTCTAACAGCAGTTGAAAGATGGTTTCCACGCTCTGGCAGATTTCCCGCATGATTGTTTACAACTAACCTTGAAATTAGCACACTCATTTGACTTTAGATGGAAGATTTTAGATTTGTGAGATGCTTGCAGGTTGTCCCAGCTATCCCATAGTTTTACAATAGCTGGCAAAAGTATAGTCATTTATTGCACATGACATGGGAGGCGTCAAGTCCCTCCCCCTTCACTTTCACTTTGAGCGGATTAACCCGCCTCGGCTGAACTACGCAGCTCTCTATCCCATTGCTGAAAGCATTTGGGATTGCTTTTCTAAGGATGTTATACGCAGCATTAACATCAGAATTAATCAATTGACCGCCTGATGTTTTGTACAAACCTCTCTTGATTCGCTTACCCTGGAACACAGGGTCTTTATCGGTTTTTCCGTAAACAGGGATTGGGTCGAGATTCAGAAAATTTGCGCGCGAAGTGGTAAGATTCTTCTTGCACGATTACCTTAATCCCAACCAACCGAGTCTTGTATTCCAACATCTCAATTAATCGAGCGTGAGGAATACTGACAAAGTTTTGATTAGTTTGCTTTCCTAAATCAATCTCGGTTTTCCACTGTGCATTCTTACCAATTACTAGCGTCCCAATTTGTTTGGCTACCAAATGGTCAACAATTAGGCGACTTGTATGATGCAAGTAATTATCGACTTTTTGGTGGCGACAGCGAGTTAAGCGTTGAATGCGGGGTGAAATCTTGCGGCTTCCTTTCAACTGAGATTGTAACTGTGCTTTACGTTTGTTGTAGAACTGGTTGATTGATTTCAATGGTCGCCCGTTAATCAACAGAGGGATAAAACCCGGCTGATTTGAAGTTAACGCCACTAAGTTATCCAATCCTAAATCAATACTAGCTACAGAGTTGCCGTTACTAACGGTGGACTCCGGTTCATCATAAATCACCTCAATTGCATAGGAATCGCATTTGGGAACCAGTCTAACTTGACAAATTCCCTCGGGATTGATTTGAGTTTTGATTAAAAGCTCCGTACCCGAAAGCTTGATAATTCCTTTTCTCAACTGTGTAGTGCTAATCGCTTGAATCGTGTAGACAAGAATGTTTCGCCCTTTAGCTTTATCTTTGTACTTCGGCAGTTTTGGGCGGCCGGTGAATTTAGAGGAATCGGCTTTGTAAGCTTTGACTGCTTCAAAGAATGATTTCCAATTCTTATCCAATATCATCAAGATTTGTTGGCTAACCTTAGCAGGTAAAGCCTTGTAGGCTTGATGATACTTCATCAAACGGTTCATTTCGTTGTAGTTGATATAGCCCCATCCATAGATAAAACTCTGACGAATCACGTAGTTAGCGGCATTGTAGAGATTTTTGGATTTAAAAGCTAATTCATCAATCAGTGCGAAACGGTGTGACGTCGATTTAATGATGTGCCTTTCTGTTAGTTGCATCCAGACTCGACCTTCGTAACGAGCGAAACAATTTCATTTAACTCTCCTGACTATATGATACTACTATTGTTTATTGATGCTTACCATCTTAATGAAGTTTTACAATACTTGGACGCGCACCTGCTAACCTGAAATTCTGAATATCCAATCTCAAATTATAGCGACCGATGGATTTAGATCTACAGATTCGAGCACTGATCGACAAAGCTCCCCCTGACGGTTCGACACCACAAATTCTAGAGGCGATTTCCCCGGCGCTACGATTACTTGCCCAACAGCTCGAGCATCTGGAATACTTTATTTTGCAAAACTTCGATCGAAGTTGGGCGCTCTCGGTTTTGAGCAATCTCAAGCAACCTGGGCAAGAGAAGCGGGTGATTTATGCTTGGAGTAATTTGAAAGATGCTTCCCAGGCTCCGGCTGCTGCGGGCGATCGTGTCTTGCCCGTATCCATGCCTGTTACTCACATTTTATTTCAGATGCTAGCTCTCGAAGGTCTCGACAGTATAGTTTTTTTTGAAACTCCGGGCAATCTCGAAGTCGGCACGGAAGTCAGTCGCGAGCAAGTGCAGAACTTAATTAATGTTTACTTGCAACAGTATCGATCGACTTTACTGTCAAATTCTAGCAATCTCCCCCCGGATATTGCTTAGTTGGGAATTGGGCATTGGGAATTGTTCATGGGGCAACCGCCCAGCCCCCAGGGGGCAAGGAATGGGGAATGGGGAATTGGCATTGGGCATTGGGCATTGCTCTCCCACTGTCCCCTCTTCCTTCTTCCTTCTTCCTTCTTCCTTCTAATAAAGTCGGCTCAAAACGTACTCCGCCAAATCAATCAAAGCTTGGCGGGACTCTGAATGGGGCATGGATGCCAAGTATTGGACCGCTTTCTGTGCGTGATTTGTGGCTAATTCTCGCGATCTTGCTATACCTTGAGAATCTGCCACCAGTGCTAGGGCCTGCTCTAAATCTCCTTCTTGGGCAAACTCTCGTTCTATGATAACTTCCAAGTAAGGCTTTTCTTCCAGGGCAAATAGTGCTGGTGCTGTCAGATTACCGCTGATCAAATCGGAACCTGCGGGTTTCCCCAAAGTTTCTGTTGAAGCGGTGAAATCTAATATATCATCTACTATTTGGAATGCCAAACCAATGTTGCGACCGTAGTTGTACAAATCGTCTGCTACTTCCGCTGAAACCTCGCTCAAACAGCCCGCTGCTTTCGAGCTGTTGGCAATTAAAGAGGCTGTTTTGTAATAACTTTTTTCTAGGTACGCTTCGATCGACAAACTGGTATCAAACCCATTTAGTCCCTGTTGAATTTCTCCCTCTGCTAAATCCATAATCACTTCTGAAAGTAGTTTAACTACTGTCAGGTTGTCGAGATTTGCCAAATGCCAGGAGGATTGAGCAAACAGAAAATCTCCCGCCAATACTGCCACTCGATTGTTAAACCGACTGTGCACCGTCGGCACTCCCCGCCTCAGATCCGACTCGTCCACCACGTCGTCGTGGACTAGACTTGCCGTGTGGATCATTTCCGTGATTTCGGCGAGGCGACGGTGTTTTTCCGTGATTTCCCGATGGGGCATTGTCGCCTTGGCGACCAACAAGACTATTGCGGGTCTCACCCGTTTTCCCTTTGTGCCGAATAAGTATTCCGCAGCCGCGTACAAAATGGGATGACGGGCACCCACTAACTGTTTCAAGTTTTCTGTCAACAGTCGCAGGTCTTCTTCAACCGAGGAAAATAGGAGAGTGCTAGAGATCATGGATACGCCGACTCAAGCCGTAAAGTAACAAAATTTTACATATCATATCTTTATTTTAAGGTAATTCTCTGCGATCGGGAACAAAATTCTCTGCGATCGATAGCGATCGATCGTCTGTCATCAGCCACAAGTTATGGGCTTGAGGGTGAGCAGCACCAGGCTACCAGAGACGTGACCCTATTGTATCGAATTGTTAAGGACTTTGGGAAAAAATCTTTAAATGCCATAAAACCTGTGCTATACTAAATATTAAGGATTTAAACAATTCCATACATTAAGCCCAGCTAAATCAGCAGGCAGCTTTAGAGTATCTGCAAGAGGTTGTTAGAGCCAGCCTTGTTAACCCGATCGCGACCAAAAACTCTGGGAATTATTTTATGCTCATGGGAGCAAAAAAAACACGAGTTAATGGTAGTGCATTGTATGTGTGCGGTAGCTCAAGGCAGCTAGAGTGGAATACTTTAGGCTGTTAAAGCATCAATAAAGCAGTAAAGGATAGTGGACAGGGAAAGGTTTATTTTTCCCGATCGCTTTATATGAAAAAGCAGCCTTTAGAGTCAAGGCATTGTTTTGTGTGCTGACTTAATGTAGTAGGTGTTGAACCCGTCCTCCCCCTGTTTGACCTTCTCCTCCTCGACTGGTGGCTCTAATTATGATTTACCGTGATATTCCTCTAATTATTCCCATTCTAGCCACGGGCTATGTAATGACTATTTATTTGCTGCTAATCTTGGCCGAACGCAGCGCTAAAATAACTCGACTGGGTGGGTGGCGCTTGCCAGAAGCTGAATCCCGAAGCACCGTGCGCTAAGCTACAACTAAATAATTCTCAATAGTCAATTGATAACCCTGCCTCTGTATGTCAGTACAGAGGCAGGTTTATGATTAGATAGACTCGTAAAAATGATAAAATTCTGGTGGCCAAAACGGTGAAGAGCGCTATGCAGCAAATTATAAAAGCTAACATCTACTAATAAGTTTGTATTAATTTTCGCTTCCGCCTGCATCTCTACCCAGGTTTGCCCATGTCAACCTTAGTTTTTGATACCCATAACTTGCCAAAAGAGGCGATCGACCCCCCACACCAAGGGCGGGATCGTGACACACTCTTGAATAAGGCGGTCATGAGAATTCAGACCCCAGACAGTGGTATTTTAATCGCTCAACAGCCACAATTGCTGGGTATGTTTAGAAAAAACGATATTGTAAAAACAATTGCTAGCAAAATTCCTCCTTTAGAGGTGGCTATTTCTGAGGTCATAATTCACCAGCAAATCGTCCTTTCTTTCCCTGAATCTACGGAAATAGGTTTGACCAGCATCAAAATCGGCACAGTGGCTGGGAGTTCCCCCCTAGGGCCATTCCAGATGGATGCCAGATGCAGGTGGGTCTGGGACTTGGTGCAGCAGCAACCTATCGGGCGCTTGGTGGTGTACGAGGCGACGGAATATTTAACCAAGCTTGTGATGCAAAGTACCTTGCAGCCAACCTTAGAGCCAGCAGAAATGCAAGGGAAAGTCAAGGTTTTGCAGCCCATAGTTGCCGAAAAAAACCAGGAGTCGATCGCAGTGAACGAACAATTACAAAAAGAAACTAGCCCAAGCCGAGAAATAGCAGAAGACTTACGGCTGTTAAATGAAAATTTGGAAGCACAAATTAAGCAGCGAACTTTAGAATTAATCAGTGCCAACAATCAATTGAAAGCCGAAATACAAGAGCGTGCCGCCGCCGAATCCGAAGTGCGACGTCTCAATGCCGAACTCGAAAAAAGAGTACGAGAACGCACCGCTGAACTAGCTTTTAGCAACGAAAAATTGCAGCAAGAAATTAACGATCGGCAATTACTGGAAGCAAAACTGCACTTTTCGGAAAATAAAGTCCGGGCCGTGTTTGAAGCGATGACAGACATCGTACTCGTCCTCGATAGCCAAGGGAATATAGAAGTTTTGCCGACAAATACGGCGGGGTTTTCCGAAGCAGATAGCGATATCGTCAGCCTCACTATAGAACATTTTTTTGACGACGAAAACCCCGATGATTGGTGGATGTTAATTCAACAAGTTTTAGAGACTGAGCAAACACTTAATTTCGACTACAGCTTCACAGTGGGCGATCGCGAACTGTGGTTTACGGCTTGTATTTCTATGTTTTCCAAAGATGCGGTTATTTGGGTAGCCCGCAATATTAGCGATCGCAAATTAGCAGAATCTGTTTTATCCAAAAGAAATGAAGAACTCGCTAAGACTCTTCAAGAACTTAAGCGCACCCAAAAAGAACTGGTTCAATCGGAAAAAATGGCGGCTTTGGGACAGCTAATAGCCGGAGTTGCTCACGAAATCAATTCTCCTCTGGGTGCGATTCGATCGTCTGTGCAGAATATCGGGGAATTCTGGGCAGAAAATCTGGCTCAGTTGCCAAAATTTTTCCAGCAACTGTCCCTAGAACGCCTGGAGGATTTCTTTGCTCTACTAAACAGATCCAGCCAAGAACAAGATACATTATCTAGCAAAGAAAAACGGCAATTAAAAAAAGTAGTACAACGCCAGTTAGAAACCGAAGGAATTGAAAGTGCTGACAGCCTTGCCTGTACTTTATTGGATATCGGTATTGGCAGTGACATCGCACCTTTTTTAGATTTATTTAAAGCTCCAGATCGCCACCAAATTTTACAAACTGCTTATCAATTTGCTACAGTACAAAAAAGCACTAAAAATATCGCGACAGCCATAGATAGGGCGGCGAAAATAGTCTTTGCTTTAAAAAGCTACGCTCGCTATGACCAATCGGGGACTAAGGTCATAGCTAAGATCACCGACGGTATAGAAACTGTATTGACCCTTTACCACTATCAAATCAAACACGGGGTAGAAGTAATTAGAAACTATGATACTAATTTACCTTCTGTGTTATGCTATCCTGATGAACTAAATCAAGTGTGGACAAATTTAGTTCACAATGCTTTACAAGCTATGGATAATAAAGGAGTGTTAAAAATTGATGTGAGGTACCGAAATAATGCAGTCTCAGTTAGCATTACCGACAGTGGCAAAGGCATTCCCCCAGAAATTATGCCCCGAATTTTCGAGCCTTTCTTTACCACTAAACCTCCTGGGGAAGGTAGTGGCTTGGGATTGGATATAGTTCTGAAAATTATTGACAAACATGAAGGTAAACTGCAAGTAGAAAGTGTCCCCGGTAAAACGACCTTTAGTGTATCCTTACCAGTACAAACCACCGACGGTAACTAAGAAGCAAAAAATTTCCGATAAAATTCACAATTTTCATAAAATCACAGGGATAAAAGTTTATGGGAAAACCAGTAATTTTGTGTGTTGACGATGAAATAGTTGTTTTAAACAGTTTGAAAATTCAATTAAAAAAAGAATTTGGAGATACTTACCTTTATGAAATAGCAGAAAATGCCGATGAAGCTATGGAAATTATTCAGGAAATTGAACAAGAAGCCGAAGCCAGTGATATTTTGGTAATCGTATCTGACTGGTTAATGCCCGGTATTAAAGGAGATCAATTTTTGATAGATGTCCACAAAAAATATCCGAATATTGTGAAGGTCATCTTGACCGGTCAAGCCGACGCATTAGCCATAGAACGGGTAAAAAAACAAGCTAATTTGCACAAATGTTTGTATAAACCCTGGGATGGCAAAGAATTAGTAGAAACAATAAAATCTGGTTTAGCAAAAGCATGAACAACAAACCTGTGATTATTTGTGTCGATGACGAACCTATAATCCTTGAAAGTTTAAAAATTGAGTTAAAAAAAGCCCTCGGAGAAGAACATTTATTAGAAACTTCTGAAGGTGGTGAAGATGCTTTGGAGTTGGCGGAGGAACTGCTGGCAGAGGGAAGTGAAATTGTGGCGGTGATTTCCGACTATTTGATGCCTAATATCAAAGGGGACGAGTTACTAAAACAGATTCACCGCATTTCACCGAAAACTATCAAAATTATGCTGACAGGACAAGCAGACCTCGAAGCCGTAGCGAATACTATTAAACACGCCAAATTGTACCGCTACATAGCGAAACCTTGGCAGTCAGAAGACTTGAAGTTGACCGTAAAAGAAGCGATTAATAGCTATTTTATGGAAAAACAATTAGCGGAACAAAACACTAAACTACAAAAATTAAATCAAGAATTAGAAAATTTAGTAGAAGAACGGACTACACAATTGCGCTTTTCGGAAGAAAAGTTTGCTAAAGCTTTTCGTTCTTCTCCTAATCCAATTACGATTACCAGACTTAAAGATGGCAGCCACCTAGAAATAAATGATGCTTTTTGCCAAACCATAGGTTATTCGCCAGCCGAAATAATTGGTAGAACTGCTCTTGACTTGAATATTTGGGTCAGCCAAGAAGCTAGAAAAAAAATGTTTTTGATGTTAAAAGAGAAAGAAATAATACGTAATTATGAGTTTAATTTTAGAACCAAAAAAGGCGAGATAAGAACGGCTTTATTGTCAGCAGAAATAATTGAAATTAATAATGAAACCTGCGTAATTTCTGTGAGTCAGGATATTAGCGATCGCAAATTAGCAGAAGAAAAACTCCGGGCTTTAGCTACTTCTCTCGCCGCAGCCCAAAGACTGGCCCACGTCGGCAATTGGGAATGGGATTTGTCCACAAACACAACTATTTGGTCCGAAGAATTATCCCGCATTTTTGGTCTGGATTCAAGCCAGCCAGCACCCACAGTAGATGAGTTTGCTCAATATGTTCATCCAGACGATCTAGAAAAGTGGCAAAGCAGCATTAATGCTGCGATGACTACCGGGGAACCATACACGTTGGAATATCGAATTTTGCAGCCGGAATCAATAATTACCGATGGTAATTTACCTTCCCAAACCAATCAAGGAAGCTTCATTCGCTACATCGAAGCTAGGGGAGAACCTGTGGTAAACCAGCAAGGACAAGTGACAAAGATATTCACAACATTGATGGATATTACTCTGCGCAAGTTGGCAGAAATAGCCCTGGTTGAAAGTGAAGAAAAATATCGGCACTTAGTCGAAACTTCGCAAGATATCATTTGGTCTTGCGATGCGACAGGACACCTTACTTTTGTAAATCAAGCGGTAAAACAGATTTATGGTTATGAACCTGAAGAAATGATTGGCTGTTCTTTTAGCGATTTCTTTGCACCGGAATCAACAGCTCCTGATTTGCAACTTCAGCAGTATTTATTGACAGGTAATTCAGTATTTCAGTATGAAAGTATTGTATTAGGAAAAGATGGGAGAATAATTGATATAAATACCAAGGCGATCGCCCATTTAAACTCGGAAGGAAATGCGATCGGTGCGACAGGTACTGCCAGTGATATTACGGAAAGAAAACAAGCAGAAATAACTTTGCGGCAAGCCAAAGAAGAAGCGGACAGGGCCAATAAAGCTAAAAGTGAGTTTCTCTCGAATATGAGTCATGAATTGCGTACTCCTCTCAACGCGATTCTGGGTTTCAGTCAACTGCTATCTCGCGACACAGGCTTGGGTGAAGAGCAACAGCAATACTTAGGTATTATCATCCGCAGCGCCGAACATTTGCTGATTTTAATTAATAATATTCTACAAATGTCAAAAATTGAAGTGGGGCTGGTGACAGTTAATAACAGCACTTTCGACCTGCAAAAAATGCTGAATAATACCGAAGAAATGCTGAAAATGCAAGCACAAAAGAAAGGATTGCAGTTGATTTTTGATTGTGCACCTAATTTGCCTAAATATATAGAAACTGACGAAAGTAAATTACGTCAAATTTTGATTAATATTATTGGTAATGCACTCAAATTTACCTCGGAGGGTGGGGTGAATTTAAGGATTAAACATGAATTATTAAAGAGCGAAAATACACTTACTAATTCACCCGAAATTAATAATTGCTGTTTGCTATTTGAAGTCGAGGACACTGGGCCGGGAATTTCTCCTGAAGAGATGGAGAGTTTATTTAAACCTTTTGCACAAACTGAAAGTGGGAGAAAAGCTCAAGAAGGAACTGGTTTGGGCTTGCCAATCAGCAAACAGTTTGTGAATTTAATGGGAGGGGAAATGAGTGTGGTGAGCACGGTGGGTGAGGGCAGTATTTTTAAGTTTGATATTAAAGTTTCTCTCCCTGATACCGTGGAAATTCAGATTACTCAAACAGCTCGTCGTGTCGTCGGTATTGAGCCGGGACAGCCGGAATACCGAATTTTGGCTGTTGACGATCGCCTGGAAAGTCGCTTATTGCTAGTGAGAATGCTTTCATCTTTGGGTTTTGCTGTCCGGGAAGCGGAAAATGGGGTTGAGGCGATCGATGTTTGGTCGAGTTGGGAACCTCATCTGATTTGGATGGATATGCGGATGCCGGTGATGGATGGTTATGAAGCTACGAAACGGATCAAAGCGCATTTGAAAGGTCAAGCCACCGTAATTATTGCTTTGACGGCTAGTGCTTTTGATGAAGAGCGATCGGTGATTTTGTCTGTGGGTTGCGATGATTTTGTCGCGAAGCCTTTTCGAGAGCAAGTGATTCTCGAAAAGATCGCAAAATATCTAGGAGTCCGCTATGTTTACGATCGCGAACTTGCGGGTAATTCTCACGGTAGTCAGTTTGCTGGGGGTTTGTTTAATGGCGAAATGGGTGAAAATGAAAATATGGGAGCAGCGGATTTACCTTTTACGCTGAGTGCTTCGTCCTTTGAAGTGATGCCTGGTGAATGGATTGATGAATTGTACGAGGCGGCGGAAGAAGTGGACAATGATTGGATTTTCCGGTTAATTTTGGCGATTCCTCCTATTCATGCTAATTTCGGCAACGCGATCGCAGAATTGGCTAATAACTTCCGGTGCGATCTGATTATTGATTTAATTGAAGAATTGAGAAATTATTAAAATTATAAATATGCCAGAATAATTACAGCTTGTGCTATGATATCAAATTGATCACTTTTTTATATTGGCAATTACATAACAAAAATCAACAATCGATGACTCAAAATATTACCAAAGAGAATAGAGGCAACATATTAATTGTTGACGACACTCCAGAAAATTTGCAGGTTTTATCAGCCACACTGTTAGATCGAGGATATAAAGTTCGGGGTGTAATTAATGGTAAAATGGCAATTAGAGCTGCCAAATCGAGTTCTCCCGATCTAATTTTACTCGATATCAAAATGCCGGAGATGAACGGCTATGAAGTCTGTGCTAAACTCAAAGCCGATGGGGAAACCTCAGAAATTCCTGTAATTTTTATTAGTGCTTTAGATGAAGTTTTAGATAAAGTAAAAGCTTTTCAAATTGGTGGGGTGGATTACATCACCAAACCATTTCAGGTAGAAGAAGTTTTAGCAAGAGTTGAACACCAACTGACTATAAAAAGACTACAAAAAGAACTAATTGCTCGCAATAATCAACTGCAACAAGAAATTGTCGAACGCAAAAAAGCCGAAGAACAAGCAGCCGCTGCTTCTCAAGCAAAAAGTCAATTTGTTGCTAATATGAGCCACGAATTAAGGACTCCCCTGAATGCGATTCTGGGTTTTACTCAAGTAATGAGTCGTGATTCTTTACTGAGTAATGAAAATATAGAAAATCTCAGAATCATTAACCGTAGCGGGCAACATTTGCTGGAATTAATTAATGATGTTTTAGACTTGTCAAAAATTGAAGCTGGAATAGTTGCTTTAGATGAAAGTAGTTTTGATTTATATCAAGTCTTAGACACTTTGGAAGAGATGTTTCAAATCAAAGCTGAAACTAAGAATTTACACCTCAAATTTTCCGTACAATCCCAGGTTCCTCAATATATTAAAACCGATGAAAAAAAACTGCGTGTCTGTTTAATTAATCTGCTGGGAAATTCCATAAAATTTACTGAAAACGGTGGTGAAATTTTGCTAAGAGTGGGTCTGGAAACAGTTCCCTTCCAGTCAGGAGAAACAGAAATTGATTCTAACTCGATTCCCAACGAACGATGTGTAATATTTTTTGAGGTTCAAGACACTGGAGTTGGCATAGCAGCCGAAGAAATGGACACTTTATTTAATGCTTTTGTGCAAACAGAAGCGGGTAAAAAAGCGGCTGACGGCACGGGTTTGGGTTTAAATATTACCAAAAAATACGTGGAAATTATGGGGGGTAATATTGAAGTAAGTAGTATTTTAGGTGAGGGAACTACTTTTAAATTTAACATTAAACTATGTGCGGTGGCTCCCTCAGAAGTAAATATCACGAAATTGCAACGGGTGCTGGGGCTAGAACCAGAGCAGCCAATTTATCGAATTTTAGCAGTGGATGATAATACTGAAAATCGGCTGCTGCTAATTAAAATGCTTGCACCCATTGGCTTTGAAGTCAGAGAAGCTGAAAATGGTAGACAAGCAATTGAAATCTGGGAAAGTTGGCAGCCGGATTTAATCTGGCTGGATACGCGAATGCCAGTAATGAATGGTTTTGAAACTGTGGCAGAAATTAGAGCTAGGGAGAAAAATACTCGATCGCATACTGTAGTTATTGCTCTGACTGCTAGCATTTTTGAGGAAAGAAGAGGCGAAATTATCGCAGCAGGCTGCGACGATTTTGTGCGTAAACCTTTTCAAGAACAAATCATTTTTGACAAAATTGCTCACTATTTGGGAGTGCGCTATATTTATCAAGAGTTGTCTGTACCTTTTGGAGTAGGAGGGAGGCGTTATTTGAACGGCGAAAAACCAGATTCATTTTTTTTACCACTGCTGGCAGAGATGCCAAAAAGTTGGTTAGAGGAACTGGACGAGGCTGCTAATGATGTTAATGAAGAATTGGTGATTCAAGTTGTCGATCGCATTTCCGAAAGTCATCCAACTTTAGCTAATGCTTTAAAGGATTTACTTGAGGATTACCGACTTGACAGAATAGTGAATTTAACTAAATCAATTTTAGAATAAATGGATCATAGCGGAATTAAAATATTGATGGTTGACGATCAACCGATTAATCTGCGTTTTTTATCTAATTTACTAAGCTCTCATGGCTATCAAGTTTACAGAGCTATTTCTGGACAACTAGCTTTGAATGCAGCAATCGCTTATGCTCCTGATTTGATTTTGTTGGATATCAGAATGCCAGAAATGGACGGATATGAAGTATGTCAGAGGCTAAAAAAAATACCCGAAACAGCGCAGATTCCTGTAATTTTTTTAACCGTTTTAGATGATATTAACGATAAAATAGAAGCTTTTCGAGTGGGCGGATTAGACTACATTACTAAACCTTTTCAAGTGGAAGAAATTTTAGCAAGAATCGAAAAGCAAATTGATTTACACAAGCTGCAACAGCAATTAAAAAACCAAAATGTTCAACTGCAACAGTCGCAATTGTTGCTAGCAAGCGTGTTGAATAGTTCCCTAGACGGTGTGGTAGCTTTTTCTGCTGTTCGCAACAGTCAGGGAAATATTGTTGATTTCAAATGGATTTTGTTGAACCGGGCTGCGGAAAAAATGCTGAGTATGGTGTCCCCAAATTTAATAGGAAAGTATTTGTTAGAACAAATTCCTCAAGTCTGCAAAAATGGTCTATTTGATGTGTACGTTTCTGTGGTAGAAACAGGAGAAACAGTAGAGCGAGAATTTTATTACGAACACAATCGCAAATTCAGTGCTTGGCTGCACATTGTGGCTGTCAAATTAAATGACGGTTTGGCTGTCACATTTCGGGATATTAGCGGACGAAAACGATCGGAAGCAGCCCTTCGCGCCAGCGAAGCTCGCTTTCTGGCCCTGACTCAAGTCTCCTCAGATATGATTACCCTGGCGGATGCCAATTGTCATGTCATCTATCAAAGTTCAGCCGTAGAAAGAGTTTTGGGCTATTCTCCAGCAGAATTTATGGGTAAAATGCCTTTGCAAGTGCTGCACCCTGATGATTTGGCTTCCCAAAAAGAGGCAATTGCTTGGATGCGAGCAAATCCGGGTATTTCTAAACTTATGGAATATAGGTTGCGCCACAAAAATGGTAATTGGGTATGGCTAGAGGGAGTTGCTACTAACTGGCTTGAGGATGCTGATATTGGTGCTTTTGTGGTACTCACTCGCGATATTAGCGAACGCAAACAAGCAGAAATTACTCTCACTCGCTATGCTCAAGAATTAAGTCGATCTAATGCAGAACTACAACAGTTTGCTTATATTGCTTCCCATGATTTGCAAGCACCTTTGGGAACGATTTCCGGTTACGCTAAATTATTAGAAAGGCGCTGTCAAGACAAATTCGATCCTCAAACTTATAAATTTATTAGTAATATAATGAGTTCTTGTACAAGGATGCAGAACTTGATTGATGATTTACTGGAATATTCACGAATTGGCAGAAGCCAGAAACCTTTTGCATTGAGTGATTGCAATTTAGTGTTTGAGGAGGCTTGCGCTAATTTGGAGTGGGCTATTCGTAAGAATCAAGCTATTGTTAGTAGGGCGGATTTGCCGATGGTTGTGGCTGATAGTTCTCAATTAGTGCAACTATTTCAGAATTTAATTGGCAATGCTATTAAGTACCGGGGTGGCGATCGACCGATGGTCCACGTAAGTGTTTCTCGACAGGGGGATAACTGGCTGTTTTCTGTAGAGGACAACGGTATTGGTATTCCAGAGCAGTATCAGGAGAGTATTTTTCAGATTTTTCAGCGCTTGCATACTCAAAAAGAATGTTCGGGAACTGGTATTGGTTTAGCGATTTGTAAAAAAATTGTCGATCGCCACGGCGGTCGAATTTGGGTGCAATCAGGACCCAATCGAGGAGCGATTTTTTATTTTTGTCTTCCTGTAGGGGAGTGAAGGTAGAATTTATAAGCTCTAAGCTGCTGCGGTTTGGCTCTGGTTAAAAATCAGGATGGAGGAAGTAACAGAAAGGAAAAAGTAATAGCTTTAGTGATTTTGGAAAAATATATTTATATTTACTTTACATAATTGTGAGAAAAATGTAGCATATTTACTGATGACAAAAAACAAATAAATGGCTGATAATTAATTTATTAACTCAAATCTTGTAAAAGTTTAAAATCAGCGGTGCACGGCAGAATTTTCAATTTATTTCAACTGTATCGAGAGTTTCTTACTTTCCCCTACAGTAATTTAGAGTATATTTCGGGGGCAAGCCTTGGTGATAGTTCTAGTTGTGTGGGTTGTGCATTTTTTAAAAAAATGCTAAGTGAAACAAGCATTAATGACAATGGTTTGCCTGCAAGGCAAAGAAAAGAATTTTTGCTACACAAACTCAGCCTGGTTGGTCAAACCAGCAAAGTTAGGGCAACAGATATTGGCATATCCTCGGATATTTGTTCAATTTATACCAGGCTACAGCATTCGTTGGTAGTGAGTGAAAGCAGTGAATAATAAAAACAAAACATTCACTATTTTAATGGCTAATGATGACGAAGATACCCGTTTTTTCGTGCAGGAATCACTCCGAGAGATTCCCATAGCAATTAGAATCGAATTTGTGGAAAATGGGGAACAAATGCTAGACTATTTATACTGTCGTGGCTCCTATGCTGATGCGAGGAATGGGCGCTTCCCCGACCTGATACTTTTAGATCTGAATATGCCGAGGCTGGACGGGCGAGAAGCGCTAACTTTGATTAGATCGGACTCCGACTTGCAACATCTCCCGGTGGTGATACTGACTACATCGCAAAGCAGCGGAGATATTTTGCTTTGTTACCGCTTGGGTGCGAATTCTTTCATATCCAAACCAGTGACTTTTGAAGGGTTGGTTGAAGTAATGAAGACTTTGTGTCAGTATTGGTTTGAAATCGTTTCGCTCCCGTCGGAGGCTCTATAAGCTAAGTTGTAGGGGTAAGGATTCGGGGAATTAATCTCTGAGTAAAGCCCAAAGTTTTCTGCCCCAAGGCAATTTTCCCTAGGGGAGGTTTCCAAAGATGAGATGGTTTCCGTTGCTAGTCGCTATGTCGGCTATTAGTTAGAAGTTCTAAATAGTTGTTGTCAACCCGCTCGAATTGCTATAGTTGTGTTAACGTCTAACCACTCGATAAAAGTTTTGTTGGTGGAGGATAACCTCGCAGATGCGACTCTGATTGAAGACCTTTTAGGGTCATTCAGTGACGCTACATTTATGCTTGAAATTGTTAAGTCTATCGAAGAGGGAATACAATATCTGCAAGGAGCAGAGTTTGATGCCATACTATTAGATTTGTCCGTGGCAGATTGTTTGGAGGGAAGCGATCCGATCGCGATGCTGAAAGCCCGATCGCCCACAGTGCCAATTGTGGTACTAACAGATATGAATGATGAACATACGGCACTGTCAGTATTGCGATCGGGCGCTCAAGATTGTTTGGTGAAGGGCAGATTTCATAGAACTCTTTTGGTGCGGGCAATCCACTATGCGATCGAACGGCAACGCATAGAGGAACAATTGCGACAACAAGCCCAAAGAGAGCGACTTTTGGCTAAAATGATCGAAAATATTCGCTCGTCCATCGACGCTACAAGTATTCTCCACAGTACCGTGGCAGAAGTACGTCAATTTCTGAAAACAGACCGGGTTTTAATTTATCGCTGTCACAATTCTGCGACACAACTCGACAGCGAAGAGCAAAAATGTGAGATTGTCGCAGGTGACGGATTGCCACAAGGTGATATTGAAAACCAAAATATTTGTTCTGCTTTGGCGGTATCCTGTCTTTTTTTGGCGGAGTCTCAGTCGGTACAAGCAATATCTGATGTGAGTGGGACGGAATGGACGGGTAGTTGTAAAAAATTGCTGACAGATTGTGAAATGGCAGCAGTTTTAAGCGTTCCAATTTGGCAATTTGAAGACAAGGAAGCGACAAAGAAAATATCTTCCGATTCTAGGTGGGAAGCAGAAAAAGATGAGGATTATCCCGAAGATTTAATGACGCTGCTGTGTGGTGGGACACCGCAGAGAATGCTCAAAAATGAATCTGAGTCGGGTACAGAAAATAAAAATTATTTGTGGGGAATGCTGACAGCATATAATTGTACTGGAGCTAGGCAGTGGCAGGCATGGGAAATAGAATTTTTAACACATTTGGCAAATCAAGTGGCGATCGCGATCGAACAATCTGAACTTTACCGTAAGTTAGCAATTGCCAACCAAAAATTGCAGCAACTAGCAACTACAGACGCACTGACACGGATTGCTAACCGCCGCCAGTTCGATCGCATTTTGATGTTGGAGTGGCGTAGGCTAGCAAGAGAGGAATTGCCACTGTCTTTAATCCTGCTTGACATCGACTTTTTTAAATCTTACAACGACTTTTACGGGCATCTTGCCGGCGACGACTGCTTGTATCAAGTGGCTGGGGCGATCGCCTCTGCTGTCAAGCGGGCTGGAGATTTGCCAGCCCGTTATGGTGGGGAAGAATTTGCCGTACTACTACCCAACACTGGAGCCGAAGGAGCCCACGTTGTCGCCCGGACAATTTGCGATCGCCTCGATGCGCTAAAACTCCCCCACGCGCGATCGGAAATCGAGCCCTACGTTACCCTCAGTTGTGGGATTGCTACCACAATTCCTGCTCCTGAGCGCTCTCCCCACAGCCTAATTCACAGTGCTGACAGCGCTCTCTATCAAGCTAAAACTGAAGGCAAAAACCGCATTTGTCACGCCAGCAGCAACCCTCACTCCTCGGCTCACAAACCCCCAGATTTATCCCTAGAGTCCGTTTCTTCAATCTGAAATCTCAAATCTCAAATCCCTTGACGAATCGGTATTTCGATCGCAAATTCTGTCCCCACCCCTAACTGAGAATTACATTCCAAAGTTCCGTGATGTTTTTCAACTACGATTTCATAACTAATAGCCAATCCCAATCCCGTACCTTTTCCCACAGGTTTCGTAGTAAAAAAAGGATCGAACAACCGCTGCTTTACTGATTCGGGAATGCCAGTACCGCTATCTGCAAACGTAATTCTCACCCGTTCCTCATCCACAACTTTTGTGTGAATCTTAATTGTATAAACAGAGGATTCAGCATCAGCCGATTCCAGCTCTTTAGCCTTTTCTTCCAAAGCATCAATCGCATTGCTCAACAAGTTCATAAACACCTGATTTAATTGACCAGAGTAACATTCAACCAAGGGTAAATCCCCGTACTCTTTAATTAGCGAAATAGTAGCGTGTTCCCGTTTTTGCTTCAAACGGTGAGCCAAAATCATCAAAGTGCTGTCAATGCCTGCATGAATATTAACCGCCTTGAATTCTGCTTCATCAAGGCGAGAAAAAGTACGTAAAGATTTAACAATTTCTTGAATTCTCTCAGCTCCAACTTCCATGGAATCCAACAGCTTCGGCAAATCTTCCCGGATAAAATCTAATTCGCAGTCTTCAAGTGCTTCCTCAATTTCTGGCCTAGGTTTAGGGTAAGCTACACGGTAAAGTTCCAGAATTTTTAGCAAATCTTTGGTATAATCTTTGGCATAGGTAATATTCCCAAAAATAAAACTGACAGGATTATTGATTTCGTGGGCGACTCCAGCAACCAATTGACCCAAGGAAGACATTTTTTCACTTTGGACGAGCTGTGCTTGGGTATTACCCAGAGTGTTAAAAGCTAATTCTAATTCCACTGCTTGTTCTCTGAGTCTAGCTTCGGATTCTCGCAGTGCCATTTCTGCTGCTGTGCGCTCGGTAACATCGACACCAATTCCCCAAAAATCCCAGCCGGGAACTGAAAATTCAGCGGAAATATTAGACCAAGCAATTGTTTTGACAGTGCCGTCAGCGGCCTGTATTTCTACTTCTAAATCTCGAAAATTATGTTCGAGTTTGACAACTTCTTTAAACACTTTTTGGCGGTATTGAAAATCCGGTATTAATAGTTGTATTGCTTGCTGATTGGCGACCATTTCTGATGTACTGTAACCCAAAACTTGTTCGCATTCTCGGTTCCAGACTATAATATTGCGTTCGGCATCAACAGCGCTGAGCATTACTGGCATATTTTCGAGAATTAAGCGTAGCCTTGCTTCACTTTCCCTGAGAGCTTCTTCAACTCGCGCCCTCTCCGTGATGTCCACAGAAACGGCAATTAATCCTGGAATTTCTCCTTTTTCATCGAAGATTGGGGTGCCACGAGTTTCGTAAATGTTACCAGAGAATTCGGCTGACCAAATTTTTTCTTCGCCAGCCAAAACCAAATTAATATTTTCGATAATTTGGGGGTACTTTTCGTACAGTCCGTACACGGATAAGCCCACTACTTGTGCTGGAACTAATCCTAAAGGTTCTAACCCTTTTCCTTCCGAAAGTGTAAAGATGCCTCGGCGGTCAATGCAAGACAAAATTATGGGTGCATTGTTGACAACGGCACGGAGGCGTTTTTGACTCATTTGCAGTGCTAATTCTGCTTGTTTGCGATCGGTAATATCGAGGGCTGCTCCGAATAATTTGATGACTTCTCCTTGATGGTTTTGGACAATTTGTCCCCAACCGATTAGATATCTCATTTCTCCGTTTAAACGGTAAATGCGGTGGTCAATTTCGTAGGGTTGGCGGTGGGCGATGGCGTCGTTTATAGTTTGTTGAAAGCGTTCTCTATCGTTAGGATGAATTTGTTGCACCAGTTCTGGATAACTTGGTGTTGGTGCGTTTATTTCTAGAGCGTAAATTCTTTTTAATTCATCAGACCAAGTAACTTCGCCAGTAGTGAGGTCGAATTCCCAGTTGCCGATATGGGCAACTTTTTGAGTTTCTTCTAGTTTTTGCTGGTATTCCAAGAGTTCGTTAGTGGCTTTTTTACGTCCGCTAATATCCGTCGCCGTACCTATAAATCCTTGAAATTTACCTGCTGGTGTCAACTTAGGAACTACTGTTTCTTCAATCCACCGATATTCGCCATCGGCTCTTTTGAGGCGGTATTCTCTCTGGAATTTGCTAGGGGAATTCCAAGCAGTTGCATATATTTGTTCCCAGCTATCTAAATCTTCGGGGTGGATGTTTTGCGTCCATCCGCGGGCTGAAATTTGTTCGTGACTAAGCCCTGTAAATTCTGTCCACTGAGAATTAAAGTAATGACAATTGCTATCTGCATCTGCTATCCACAGCATGGTTGGTACTAGATCTGCCCACTCGCGCCAAGAATTTTCGCCGACATCTGAAAAATTGGCGATCGGGGCTTGTTTGGGTAGTTTAGCTTCCCTGGGAGAACCAGTCATAACTTGACAAGGGGTAAGTTGACATTTGCTGTTTTTATTGTGACACTGAGATGCAATTTCATGTAAAAAATCATCGGCTTTTCATAACCAATATATCAATCCAAATTCCTCTAGGTTAAATTTTGCTGGACTGGAATTTCTACCACAAACTCCGAACCCTCTCCCACCGTGGAAGTACAGCTCAATTTGCCACCATGTCGATCGACTATAATTGAATGAGAAATCGATAGTCCCAAACCAGTCCCCTTACCCACAGGTTTAGTGGTGAAAAATGGGTCAAACAGCCTAGACTTAACAGATTCTGGTATCCCCCCTCCATTGTCAGCAATTGATACCGCTACAAAGCCCACAGCCGTCAAATAAGTGCGAATAGTGATAGTGCTGAGAGGTCGATCGCACTCCTGCATTGTCTCCTGGTTGTCCCGTTCTTCCAAAGCATCGATCGCATTAATCAAAATATTCATAAATACCTGATTCAACAGACCAGGAAAACATTCCACATTTTGCAGTTGTTGGTAATCTTTAATTACCTGAATACCCGCAGAGTTGCTGTGAGATTTCAGGCGATTTTGCAAAATCATTAAACTGCTATCAATTCCCTCATGAATATCCACCGACTTCCCAGCGGATTCGTCTAACCGAGAAAAGTTGCGGAGGGATTTCACAATTTCTACAATTCGCTCGGTTCCTACTCGCATAGAACTAAAAAGTTTTGGCAAATCTGCCCTCACATAATCTAAGTCAATTTCCTGGATTTTTTCCACTACGCCCCCCGCCGGATTGGGGTAGTTATCCTGATAGGTTTTAATCAAAGTTAACAAGTCTAAAGTATACCTACGAGCTGGTCCTAAATTGCAGTGAATAAAGCTGATCGGATTATTTATTTCATGAGCTACACCAGCAACTAACTGCCCCAAACTTACCATTTTTTCATTTTGCACAAGCTGAGATTGAGTTGTTTTGAGCTGCTTAATTGCTGTTTCTAATTCTAGGGCTTTGGAACGTTCTCGCGCTTCCGATTCCTGCAAAGCAAACTCTGCTTGTTTGCGATCGCTAATATCTTGATGAGTGCCGTTCATCCGCAGTGGTGCGCCCCATTCATCGTATTCTACTACCTTACCCAAAGCCATAATCCATTGCCAATTTCCCGATTTATTCAGCATCCTAAATTCAATTTTATAAATATCATTTTCCCCTTCAAAATATGAATTTAAAGCAGCCATGACCTTGATTTTATCTTCGGGGTGTAGTAAATCTTCCCAAGATTTAACATTATTTTCAATTTCATGTTCTTCATAACCTATCATTGCTTTCCACTGGGAATCAAAATAAGTAGCGCCTGTAGCAATATTCCAATCCCACAGCCCCAGGGAGCTACCAAAAACTGCTAATTGCAATCTTTCTTGACTAAGTTTTAAGGCTGATTCTGTACGTTTTAGTTCTGTGAGATCGGCAATGATTGCCATCATTCCTATGGGTTGATTATTACTATCTTTAATGCAATTTGCTCGCAATTGAGTTTCTATAATTTCGCCATTTTTAGCTTTGACTTGGATTTCACCACTCCAGGATAAGCCTTTCCGCAGCACGATAAATAATCTTCTCAACTCTTGATATTTGGTGTACATGACTGCGGGTCCACCACTATTATTTAGTTCCTCAACTGTATAGCCGTAACGCTGAATAAATGCGAGATTATGATAAATGGAATAACCATCCAGATTGGCGATCGCGATCGCCTCACTAGCGCTATCTACAGCTTGAGTTACTTGCTGCAAAGTCAATTCAGCTTGTTTGCGATTAGTAATGTCAAACATCACTCCATCTCGCCACAAAACTTGCCCTTCTAGATTGTAAGCCGGTCTACCTCTTTCAGAAATCCACCGCGTCGCGCCATCAGCCCGAACAATCCGGTATTCTAGATAGTAAGGCTGTTTTGATGCCACTGCTTCTTTGATTTTGCGATCGAGCATTTCCCGATCTGCATCATGGATAATATCACCAAAACCGAAGTTGCTTCGGGACATAAAATCCGCAGCAGAATAGCCACTAATTACCTCAATCTCATCGCTGATAAATTCCATCTTACCCCGCACATCGTACTGACAACGGTAGATAGCACCAGGAATGTTTTTAACTAGCGATCGCAATCTTTCTTCCCTAGTATTTTTTTGCCATTCTGCTTCCCGTCTGTGGCGGACAATAGCGCATTGTAAAGTACGGATCAGCAGCCGACTATCTAGTTGTCTTTTCACCAGATAATCTTGGGCACCTGCGGCAAGCAACTCAATGGCTAGTTTTTCGTCATCGGAGGAAGTGAGAATGACTATGGGAATATTTATACTATAATTTTGCAGATTTAAGAAAGCATCGAAGCGTTGGCTATCAGGAAGTGAAATGTCTAACAAAATTACATCAAAAACCCGATCGATTAAATTTTCTATAGCTTCCTGGAGTCCGATAACATGGGTAAAATTTATCGACCCTCTCAGATTGCTTTCTAACAACATATTTTGAATGAGTTCCCCATATTCTGCACTATCTTCTACCAAAAGAACGTTCAAATAAGCAGGTATAAAAGTTGAATTAAAAACAGAGATCATTGGTTAAAATTCAATATAAAAATAAGTTCGCGCTCGGTTAATAATTGATAAATTCTGTATGGGCATTTGGCCTAAGAGCTCTGATTGTTTAGGGGATGACTTCTTCCTTCTTCGTTCCTCCCAAGGGGGGATGACTTCTGCCTTCTTACTTCCCCCCTTGGGGGGGTTCTTCTGCCTTCTGCCTCATTCTACCTTCAATATTACTGCCGTTTTGGCAACACAACTGTAAATATGCTACCCTTGCCGAGATTACTGCTAATAGCAATCTCGCCCTTAAAAGGTTTTAGCAGTTCAATACAAGTATAAAGTCCCAGACCAGTTCCTGTGGGTTCACCCTCTTTTTGTTCCTCGCCTTTAGCTGGTTTTGATGTGTAAAAAGGATCGAATATTTTTGAAAAATCTTCTGGTGCTATCCCGCATCCAGTATCCGCAATCTCCAGATAAATTTTCGATTCATCTTGTCGAGTCACAATAGTTAGTTCTCGGCTTTTTTTATCCCACATAGCATCCATGGCATTATTTATTAAGTTGTAAAATACTTGAGAAATATAGGAATAAATTAAGGGAATATTTGGCAGTTTATCGTCATAAAAATATTTTTTCTTTATTTTATTTTTAAAATACATATTTCCTTCCAATAGCTGAATCTCTCGCTGCACTAATTCGTTTATATTAACAGGTTGTAAATCTTGCTCTTGCTCCTTTCTGCTTTTCACCATCAGAGTGTCCATAATCTGATTGACTTTTGTGATGGCTTGTAAAATATACTTAGTGTAACTAAAAAACGAGTAGTCATTAATTTTTGTCGCTTTTGTTTCAATGAGATCGACGCTAGTCTGCATAACTTGCAGCGGACTTTTTAAGTTGTGTACCATGCCCTGAGTCAAGCGACCGATAATGGCAGTTTTTTCTTGATCGATGAGTTGCTTACTTTTTTGTTCGACAAGTCTTTCCAGATTTTGGTTGAGGTGAGCAAGCTCTGCGTTTTTCTCTTCTAGTTTTTTTTGTAAACTACGAATAGTCAAGTGAGTTTCAATTCGGCTCAATACTTCTTCGTGCTGGAACGGCTTAGTGATGTAATCAACTGCTCCTGTTTGAAAGCCTTTTACTTTGTCAAGGGTATCGGAAAGGGCGCTCATAAATATGATGGGAATGTCTTGGGTCGGCGGGTCTGCTTTCAAGCGACGGCAAGTTTCAAACCCGTCAATTCCCGGCATCATGATATCTAAAAGGATCAGGTCGGGATGGATATATTCAATTTGCTCGATCGCACTTTCGCCGTCCTGGGCTACTAATACCTTAAACCCATAGTTTCTCAACAACTCGAAAAGTA
This sequence comes from Microcoleus sp. EPA2, assembly GCA_020882975.1. Taxonomy (GTDB): domain Bacteria; phylum Cyanobacteriota; class Cyanobacteriia; order Cyanobacteriales; family Microcoleaceae; genus Microcoleus. The sequence continues at coordinate 171,746 of JAHRFD010000007.1, forward strand.
CATCCAGATTGGTCTGGTTGTCATCGACAATTAGTATAATGCTTCTTTCGGAATTTTTATCGTTCATATTCACGGAAAAAAATCAAGTTGAATAGTTGTGAATTTTGACTTGTGGTATGTGACTTGTGAATTAAAATCCCAGTCGAATGATTTTGATTTTTTGGTCACAATCATAACTGTCAACTTACAAAGTTTTACATAACTTTAATCCTAAGACAAATGTTCCTTCAAAAAAGCTCGAATTTGCTTGATCTGAAATCCCTTAGCTAGTTGGCGGACGTGGTGAGCGAAAGGCACTAATTTGGGGTCAGAATTTTCAAGTTTAGCAATTTCCTCCAGAATAGCTTCTATATCGCCCATGGCACACAGTCTTAACAAAGCCAAGACTGACTCACAGGTGGGAGATGCGATCTTGTCCGCAACAGCCAAGTCTGATCCTGTTTTTGGGGTTAGATCTTTGCGTTTGTGAGCCGATGGTCCTTCTTCGTAAACCCATTCTAGTCCCAAATTAACTCGCAACGATTCTAAAAGCTCGTTGTTTTGAATAGGCTTACTGAGAAAACCATTGCAGCCTGCAAGTATGCTCTCTTGCCTGGTAGTCTCATAAACACTAGCAGACAAAGCAAGGATAACCGCATCTTTTAATTCCGGCAAGTGTCGCAGCCGCCTGGTAGCTTCCCAGCCGTCCATTACTGGCATCAGCAAGTCCATTAAAATTAGATCGGGTTGAAATTCCAGTGCTTTGTGCAAACAGTCTTCGCCGTCTGTGGCTTCTACAATTTCAAAGCCCAAACGAGAGAGCATTTTATGCAGCATTGCCCGATTTGCTTCGTTGTCGTCTACTACCAAAACTTTGCGCTTGAGGCCTACGAAACCAACAATCCGATGTTTTTCCGGTGGAGAGGGGATTTCTGAACACTGGGCGACGGCGGGCAAATCTATGTCTAACCAAAAAATGCTGCCTATGCCGGAGGTACTTTCGACGTGAATTTGGCTGCCCATCATGTTTACTATTTTTTGACTGATGGAAAGGCCCAATCCGGTACCTTCCACCACGTTGCTACGATCGCCCACTTGGTGAAAAGGCAAAAATATTTCTGCTAATTTGTTCTCTCTGATACCAATGCCGCTATCTTCGACTTGAAAGCGGATTTTAGTTGGTGGTAATTTCGCTAAGTTTGGTGTTTTTGTGGTGTCACCTGGGGCGATGGACTGCTTCTGAGGTTCGAGATTAGAGGTCAAAGTTGCCATGCCCTCACGATTTGCCACCGTTAAACTAGAATTTATGGAGTTGAGGGGAGTGGCATATTCAGCCAGATTATCCACATAACCGACTTTCAATGTCACTCCACCACGATCGGTGAACTTAACAGCATTGCTGAGCAAATTAATCAAAACTTGTCGTAGTCTTTTTTCGTCCGCTAAAACGTAATTTGGCAGAACAGATAGCTCTTCGTAATTGAAGGCAATTCCTTTTTGAGCAGAACGCATTTTAAACAAGTCAACAATATTTTTGATTAAGTTCCTAAAATCCACCTCGGCCACTGACAGATCCATTTTATTAGCTTCTATTTTAGCCAGGTCTAAAATGTCATTAATCAGCGTCAGTAAGTGATTGCCACACTGTAGAGCGTTAGTCAGGATATCCAGTTGTTCTGTTGTTAAATTACGCTCGTTTTTGAGGAGTTGAATGTATCCTAAAATGCCGTTCAAAGGTGTCCGCAATTCGTGGCTCATATTGGCGAGAAAGTCGCTTTTAGCGCGGTTAGCAGCTTCAGCGGCTTCTTTAGCTAATTGCAGGGCGGCTTCTGCTTGTTTGCGATCGGCAATTTCAGTTTGCGCCTTTTGAAACAAAGTAGATTGTTGGATGGCGATCGCCAACTGCACGGCTAATTGTTGCAGACACTCTGCCTCAAATTTCTGCCAAGGACGGGGGCCAGTGCAGTGGTGGGCAATTAGCAGCCCCCACAATTTTTCGCCTTGCAAAATCGGTACTACCAGGTTAGCTCTGACGTGCAGATCCGTTAACACATTCAAGTAGCATTCAGCGATACCAGCGTTGTAAACATCATCTGTAGCTCTAATTCTGCCGTCTTTGTAAAGGTCAACGTAGGCTTCGCCAAAACAGGGGTCGTAAATTTCTATTCCCGCAATTGCCATGCAATCTTCCTTTACCGACTCCACAGCGATAAACCCACTCCAACTAGGAGTAAATTGGTAAATGACTGTGCGGTCTACTTGCAAAAATAGCCGCACTTCTTCCACAGTTGTGGTTAAAATTTCTTCTAAGTTTAAAGAAGCCCGAATGCGTTCGAGCATGGAGACTGCTAGTTGCTCCCGATTTAATTGCTGGCGCAAAGTTTTTTCGACTTTTTTGCGTTCGCTAATATCGGTGATTACTCCCACCGAACCGATAAAATTGCCATTTTCATCTTTTATATTATCGGCTCTCACCAGAGTAGTTACTGCTTCACCATTCTTAGTTTTTAGTTCAATTTCATCACTCCATGACAAGCCTGTGCGAATGGTTTTATAGATTTGTTTATAAATTTTGGGTTGGACGTACATCGCCTCGGCTGCATTGAGCCTGTTGAGTTCTTCCACTGTGTAGCCGTACCGTTGAATGAAGGCTTGGTTGTGGTAAATAGAGCGTCCTTTCAAGTCGGTAATCGCGATCGCGTCGCTGGTACTTTCAACAGCTTGAGTAACTTTCAACAGCTCTAGTTCTGCTTGTTTGCGATCGCTGATATCAGTCATGGAGCCCACCATCCGCAGGGGATTTCCGGCTTTGTCCCACACTGCTTGGGCCCTGGCTAGTACCCACTTGTAGCTGCCGTCTTTGCATAGCAGACGGTATTCAGAGGCATAATTCGGGGTTTTGCGATCGAGGTAATCTTGGATAGCAGTTTGCACGCGCCAAGCATCTTCCGGGTGAATTCGCTCAATCCATTCGCGGTTGTTAGTGTCAATTTCCGTTTCTGAGTAACCGATAATTTCCTTCCAGCGAGCAGAGCGAAAAACTTCATTAGTTTGGAGGTTGAAATCCCAAATTCCGTCTTGATTTCCCTTAAGAACTAACTGCCAGCGTTCTTCGCTTTTCCTTAATTCTTCTTCGGCTTGTTTGCGCTGAATATGGGAACCCAATTGAGTGGCTACTGCTTTTACTAAATCTACTATACGGCCCTCTAGAGGCGAGCGGTTCCGCTGGTAAAATACTAAAACTGCGAGGACTTCTCCCTCAGCGCGAATTGGTATGCCGAAACAAGCTTTTAATCCACTTTCTCTTGCCAGTTCCCATCGCGAAAAAACGGGATTTACGCCATCGGATATATCCTCTCTCCACTCCATTTGTTTAGTCAGCCAAATGCGCCCCGGTAGTCCGACTCCCAGTCCAAATACAAACTGATGGCTTTCACGTCCAAAAGCCTGCAAAGTCGGCTCGCTAGCATACCAACTTGGGCTGTGTTCTAGAACAGTGCCATCAGCAGCAGGTATCCAAGCTTCGGCAAAATTCCAGCCGATAGCGTTGCACAAAAAGCGCAAAACATTGGCGATCGCGCTCTCGAAGTCTGGGGACTGACTAATTGCTTGAGTTGCTGCTAGCAACAACTTGATTTCATCTTCTGTTTGCTTACTTTCAGTAATATCAGTTCCCGCGCCCAAAATTTGTTTTAATCGACCGGCTGGGGTTTTCATAAATACAGTATCTCGGCTGACAATCCAGCGCCAAGAACCATCCTTATGCTGCATTCTGTATTCAACTTCAAAGATATCGCCTTGGCCACCTGTTTCTACTTGTTGTAAATAATCAGGAATTTTGCTCAAATCTTCCGGGTGCATCAATTGAGAAATCATCTCTACACCCATAGCCTGAAGTTCTTCTACTGTATAGCCTAAAACTTGAGATATGGAAGCATTAGTATAAATAATTTTATGTTCAATCAAATCGTAAACATACAAAATATTAGGACTAGCTTCAGCAATTTTTTCGGCGAACCGCTGACTATCTTGCAGCTTTATTTCGGCTTGTTTTTTAGCAGAAAGATCGCGGACAATGGAAATAATTTCGCCCCCTTCGAGCATAGTCAGGGACAGTTCTTGAGGAAAGTTGGAGCCGTCGCTGCGACATCCGATGGCTTCGGTGTTGCAATATCCTTTTGTGGTTAAAGCGGGGAAAATTTCTTGCTCCAACCTTTGTAGTTCTGCACTTTCATAGCATATTTTCCAGCTTTGAGCGAACATGGCTTCGGGAGAGTCGTAACCATACATTTTGAGTTGAGCTGCGTTGCAATAAATGAACTCTCCGCCGGCACCGATGATGGCGATGCCCTCGGAAGCGGCGGCCATGGCGGCGGCTTGTCGCTGAATTGCCGACTCAGAACGTTTGCGATCGGTGATATTACGGACGATCGCGATAATGTCGTCATCGCTACAAAATACAATTCTGGCTTCAAAATCGTACAGTTCACCATTAACTGACATGGGATATTCTACGATTTGAATTTCACCATTGTCGATCGCTTGTTTGTTCCCAGATACGATCTTGTCAGCAAAAACCGACGGTAAGATGTCTTGGACTTTTTTCCCGATAAAAATACTTTGTTTAAGTATAATATTCTGTTCTTTTGCTGGTTTGAAGTCTACAAAAGTGCCATCGGCGCGACAGCGAAACATCATGTCAGGTATGGCATTTAAAAGAGCTAGATTGGTGGCTTCACTTTTGCGTAATTCTGCTTCTGCTTGCTTGTTTAAGGTAACGTCGCGGGCCACTGCATAAATTAAACCTTCTTCAGCAAAGGGCGATGCCGTCCAGGACAGCCATTTATAAGTACCATCTTGGCAAAGGTAGCGGTTTTCTAAGTTAATAACTGGGTTGCCACTTTTGAGTGTTTCCAATTTAACTCTGGTGATTGCTCTGTCTTCGGGATGCACAAATTCTATAAAAGGTTTGGCTATAAGTTCCGCTTGGCTGTAACCTAAAGCATTTGACCAAGCAGGATTTAAGCGTCTGAAATAGCCGTCTAAACCCGCAATGCAAAGTAAATCTAGGGAAATGTTAAAGAAGCGATCGCGCTCTTTTTGAGTTTGTTTTAATTCGGTGATATCCATCACCAAGCCGTCCCAAACTAAATCGCCATTGGCTTGCTTTTCCGGTTTAGCAGCGCCTTGCAGCCACTTCACTTTGTCCGGCATAATTTGTCGCCACTGCTGATGCCATGGCAGCAGCGTATTCGCCGATTTTATTATGGATTTTTGGAACTCTTCTAGGTCATCTGGATGTATATTTTTAAAGCCCAATTCTGCATCTTGTTCTAGCTCTTTAGGTGCTAATTCATAAATTTCATTACAACCAGAAGAAACGTAGGAAAATTTCTTTTCTCCCTCCTTATTAATGCGGAATTGATAAATCATTCCCGGTACGTTAGCTGTCATTTTTTCCAACCGAGAGCGGGTCTGCCTCAATGCTATTTGCTGCCGCTTGTACTCCGTGACATCTCGGATAGTACCTACTAACATTTTACTGCCTTCGGCTGTTTTAAAAATAATTTTCTTGGTAGATATAATTCTTTTTTTACCGCGGCTATCTATAAATTTTTCTTCCGTTTCATCAGGAATTTCTGTTTTCAATACCGCTGCGTCTTTTTGTAAAAACAAGTTCGCTATGTCTTCCGGTAAAAAGTCGTATCCACATTTACCTATTAGTTCGGTTCGCGGTTTGCCCATTAACTCGCAAAAAGCATCGTTTAATACTACCCAACGATGTTGTTCGTCTTTGACAAAAATTGGGTCTGGCGTCGCATTAATCGTGTGCTTTAAAAATTGTCGAGATGCTTTGAGTTGGACTTCATAGTGGTGGCGATCGCTCACATCCAAGACCACTTTAATCATCCGATCGATCGACCCGTCTAGGCTGCGGATGCAGCGCAGCGACACTCTAGTATAAACTATTCCACCGTTTTTTTTGCGCCATCTTTTGTCTAAAACGTAACCTTGACTCTTACCCATTAAAATTTTCTTTAGCTGCTCTGAACTAGCTTGCCAATCTTCAGGAAAAGTCAATTGCTCCCAATTACCCTGCAACAGTTCTTCGCGCTCGTATCCCAGCAAATTGCACAAAGCATCGTTGACTTCCAACCACTCACATTTTTCTGGTTGTGAGGGAGAAAGTGGCGCTGCTAGAATCGCGATTCCGACTAGGGAATTCTCCACTACCGATCGATATTTTGCTTCACTTTTTCGCAAAGCTTCTTGGTTGTGTTGTCTTTCCACTGCGTAACGCAGCGATCGCATTAACACTTCACTGTCTATTTTTCTTTTGACTAGATAATCTTGAGCTCCTGTTTGGATCGACTGCACGGCTAATTCTTCATCGTTGCGGGCCGTGAGCACCACGATCGGAGTATTGACGCTGTATTCTTGAATTTTAACAATTGTACTTAAGTCTTGGCTGTCCGGCAGTGACAGATCTAGTAATATGACATCAAATTTTTCCTTTAGTAAAAGCTCCTGTGCTTTACTGAGACGATCGGCGCGACTTATCAATAGCCTTTGGGGCAACGATCGGGAAACATTGGTTTCTAATAATAATTCTTCGATCAGCTCAGCTTCGGCCCGATTGTCTTCGACGAGGAGAACCTTAAAGCCATGGCGCTCTGCGGTTGGGTTCAAAACTGATATCATAAATACCCAGATTTTTATCGTAAAGCAGTCGTAGTAACCATTATAGCATATAAGCAATTCAATGCTGAAATGTACAACTAGGAATAGTTTAAAACTGTTTGACTGAATTCTCTCTGACTCAGCGGAAATTGGCGACTCTCTCTCCTAAGTAAGAAAATCGTTGACACACCTTTAAAAGCGATCGTCCCCTCAAAATCCACAGGAGGGATGAATACAGGGGTTGTTACCTAGTTTTTTTGTCTTTGCTTGATGATAGCTGATACCTCCTAGTCCCTGCCATCTTTTTACTTGTGGCAACCCAGGAAAATTTTCTCGTCTCTATTGTGTTTTTCCAAAAAAGTGATAATCTATAAATAGAGGCCAGAAACTATATTGATCTAAAAGGCATCTGGCACAATCTGCGCATAAATACACTTAAATTCACTTTGAGGAGCCGGGGATCAAGGTTTGAGTGATAATTAAAATAGTTTTATTCGGAGAAAATCTTAGCTGTTAAGGTGAGTAATTCATTGGAGTGAATGATTAGCAGGCAGGATACAGCTAATAAATAGTGACGGAAAAATCAAGAAGTCTGGATATTTAGAGATTGACTTCGTAAGAAAACTAAGTTCAAACTTTTTGCTGTCGTTGGACCGAAATGAGCTAAACAGTAGAGGAAAAAGTAATGACCCACAAATTAGCAATTCCAGAAAAGCAGCTTCAAATTTCCAAAGACAAAGCCTTAATACTATGGTTCGATGAAGTCGGCATCGCTGACATCCCCTTAGTCGGTGGCAAAAATGCTTCCTTGGGGGAAATGATTCAACAGCTAACCCCCAAAGGAGTGAATGTTCCCAACGGGTTTGCAACTACAGCATACGCTTACCGCTACTTCATCGAGTCGGCGGGTTTAGATACTAAACTGCGCGAACTTTTTGCTGACTTAGAAGTTGAAAATGTAAACAACTTGCGTCAAAAAGGCAAGCAAGCACGATCGCTGATTTTGGAAACGCCGTTTCCGCCAGACTTGCAAGCGGCGATCGCCAGCGCTTACGATAAATTATGCGATCGCTATGGCGAGAGTACAGATGTAGCAGTCCGTTCCTCCGCCACCGCCGAAGACTTACCAGACGCCAGCTTCGCCGGACAACAAGAAACCTACCTCAACGTACATGGCTGCACCAGCGTGCTCGAATGCAGCCACAAATGCTTCGCTTCCATATTCACCGACAGAGCGATTTCCTACCGTCAACTCCGAGGCTTCGACCATTTTGATGTAGCCTTATCAGTAGGTGTGCAAAAAATGGTGCGATCGGACTTAGCATCCTCCGGTGTCATGTTCAGCATCGACACCGAAACCGGTTTCAAAAACGCCGCCCTCATCACCGCAGCCTATGGATTGGGGGAAAACATCGTTCAAGGGGCCGTCAACCCCGACGAATACCTAGTCTTCAAACCAACATTGAAACAAGGTTTCCGCCCAATTCTCGACAAACGCCTCGGCACCAAAAAAATTAAAATGGTGTACGATATTGGCGGTTCCAAATACACCAAAAACGTCTCAGTAGCAACCACAGAACGAGAAAAATTTGCCATTAACGATGACGAAATTCTGCAATTAGCACAGTGGGCAGTATTAATAGAAGAACACTACTCCCAAGTGCGCGGAACTCCAACGCCCATGGACATCGAGTGGGCAAAAGACGGCAATACCGGCGAATTATTCATCGTCCAAGCACGACCGGAAACAGTACAATCTCAAAAATCAGTTACAGTTTTGCGGAGTTACAAACTGCAAGGTTCTAGCGCTGTTTTGGCCAAGGGACGGGCTGTGGGCGAGGCCATTGGACAAGGGAAAGCCCGCGTAATTTTAGAAGTTAGCGAAATCGCGGAATTTGAAGCAGGGGAAGTTTTAGTCACCAACAAAACAGACCCGGATTGGGAACCCATTATGAAAAAAGCCAGTGCGATTGTCACCAACTCTGGCGGCCGTACTTGCCATGCAGCAATCATTGCGCGAGAAATGGGAATTCCGGCAATTGTTGGCACCGGTGATGGGACAAAACTCTTAAAGAATGGTCAAGAAATCACTGTTTCTTGTGCTGAAGGAGAGGAAGGCAAAGTTTATTCGGGTTTGGTGCCGTTTGCAGTCCAAGAAAGTGCGATCGACAATTTACCCCGCACTCGCACTCAAATCTTAATGAATGTCGGCAACCCCGAAGAAGCCTTTGGTTTATCAGCAATTCCTTGCGACGGTGTGGGATTGGCGCGACTGGAATTCATCATTGCCAATCACATCAAAGCACACCCGTTAGCACTGATTCACTTTAACAAATTGGTAGATAAATCCGTCAAACGCGAAATTGCCAAACTCACAGCGCTTTACGAACACAAGCCCGATTTCTTTACCGACAAATTAGCCCACGGAATTGGCACCATTGCCGCTGCATTCTATCCCAATCCTGTCATCGTGCGGATGAGCGATTTCAAGAGCAATGAATACGCTAATCTATTAGGAGGGCGACAGTTTGAACCCAAGGAAGAAAACCCAATGATTGGGTGGCGTGGTGCCTCTCGCTATTACGACCCGAATTATCGCGAAGCTTATGCTTTGGAATGCAAAGCCCTGAAGCGAGTTCGCAATGAAATGGGCTTGACAAATGTGATTCCAATGATTCCGTTTTGCCGCACGCCAGAGGAGGGGCGAAAGGTGTTAGCGGAGATGGCGAAACACGGTTTAGTCAAGGGCGAAAATGGCTTACAGGTGTATGTGATGTGCGAATTACCTAGCAATGTCATATTTGCTGATGAATTCGCCCAGGTATTTGATGGATTCTCCATCGGTTCTAACGATCTGACTCAGCTAACATTGGGATTAGACCGGGATTCTGCTTTAGTCGCGCACATTTTTGACGAACGGAATGAAGCTGTGAAGCGGATGGTGGAAATTGCGATTAAAGCGGCTAAAAAATACGACCGCAAGATTGGAATTTGCGGTCAAGCCCCCAGTGATTATCCTGAATTTGCTCGGTTCTTGGTTGAGTTGGGAATTGATTCGATTAGTTTGAATCCTGATTCTGTTTTGAAGACTTTGTTGGATGTTGCTAAGGTTGAGAGTACGGCTTCGATGATGGACTTGGTGATGGATGTAGCGCCTATTTAACACAAAATGTGCTCTCTGTGAGACATCTCCCATAATCTCTAGGTCTGATGACTAATGACTGATGACTAATGACTAATGACTAATGACTGATGACTAATGACTGATGACTAATGACTGATGACTGATGACTGATGACTAATGACTAATGACTGATGACTGATGACTAATGACTGATGACTAATGACTGATGACTGATGACTAATGACTGATGACTGATGACTGATATCAATTCCGGTTGTATCGGAATGATTTAACCACGAAGGCGCGAAGGACGCGAAGGAAGAGAAGAGAGAGTTTAATAATTCCGATGCTAACGGATTTGGTATGATGACTAATGACTTATAACTAATGACTGATGACTAATGACTGATGACTAATGACTGATGACTAATGACTAATGACTAATGACTTATAACTAATGACTTATAACTAATGACTGATGACTAATGACTGATGACTAATGACTATCGCATCTTTTTTTTCTAAAACTCCGGTTACAAATCCCCTAATTTATTGTTCTAGTTATGCGAGCAAAAAGCTTGTAGAGTATAACTTTAAAGGCTTTCAGCTACCCACGGATTGAGGGGTAATAAACCCGGATTTTAATTAAATTTTATACTCCTATAAACTCAACTATACACAGGCTTGGTAATTTATATAGAAGGCATCGGTTAGCCGATCGCAGATATTACTCCCGAAACTATTGACGTTCCCATTTAAAAGGTCTAACTTATATAAGGGATTGCATCTACGAGTATTTGCGGATAGGCTAATTATCAGTTACTATGTACTTACGTGTGAAGAGTTTTGTTTCAAATTTTTCTGAATAAGGTGTTCTACAGTTTTAGAACCTCTAAAAATTGTTCAAAAAACTGATCTGATCCACCAGAATATTCAAGATGACCGATGACCGTTGCCTCCAGGACTTAATCAGCCCCAAAAATTACCGAACATCTACTTTACCGAAAAAAATGATGGAATACTCTACCTTTATCTTTGGAACAATTCCCTGTTAGCGAAACTGTTGTGTACTCGCCGGCGCCGTGTCCCAATTTAAACCATAAATTTCGCTTTTCCAAACTACAATCGACCAAATTTTGAGCATCCTCATCGATACAGGGTCTGTCTATTTCCAGAGGATGAATTATCAACAGCCTAATTTTGAGCATCCTCATCGATACAGGGTACATCTATTTCCAGAGGATGAATTATCAACAGCCTAATTTTGAGCATCCTCATCGATACAGGGTACATCTATTTCCAGAGGATGAATTATCAGCAGCCGAGGGTGAAATTAGGTCAACACATTCTGCAAGGTAGCAATCGTAACCATTTAATTTTCCGTGTAGCACTAAGGCAAAAAAAAGCCGTTTTCTCCGAAATATCGTGGATATGTCCGAGAGAAATGGATGCACAAACCGGGTTTTTGAGTTCCCGTTCGTAAATTTGTGGTAATTATTGCTACCTGTTAGTGGAGATCGGGTGGATAGCGATTTTCAAGACATGGAAGTAGGAGTCGATCGCTCGCCAATCACCGATGAATTGTTACCTAGAACACCAGGGCTAAATCAGACTGTCTATGCTAGAGGCTAACGAGGGAGAATACCATCAAAAAATTTTTGATAATTCCTGTTTTTGCCGACTGGTGGACGTAATAGATCTGTGTTAAACCTAACGGCACTTCCAAACACAATGTAAACAGCACTAATCAATTGATAGCAATAAATCCAACTAGGGGCTTGGGCTTCTAAAATATTCTCCCTCGTTGGCTAATACAGGGAACGCTATCAAATACCAATTAATAGACTATTGATTTGAATCGGTGAATTCATGTTTCAATTAGTCACCCACAACTCAAAAGAGCTGAATGTATTACTTGCAATCGCCGACTAAATCGGTTGTCCAACCAATAGTTTTTTTTAGAAAATTTGTGAGTTTTTTGAATCATGAAAAGCATCTACCCCACCCTTTCCACAACCCAAAACCTTGGTAAAAACACCAACATTGCAGGGAACCACCGTTCCCATCCTGTTAAAAATCTACTGATAGTCGATACAAAAGTAGAAAATAGTGATAGCTTGGCAAAAGGAGCAACGGAGGGTACAGAAGTATTCATGCTTGACCCTAACCTGGATGGAGTCAAGCAAATTACTAGAATTTTGGCTAATTGGAGAGATTTAGAAAGCGTTCAGATAGTTTCTCACGGCCAAGAAGGGCGACTACAAGTAGGGTCGATAGAACTCAATAGCAACAACATAGAAAGCTACAGCCATTTGTTGCAACAGTGGGGAAAATCTCTCAGCGAGAGAGGGGATATTTTGTTGTTGGGATGCAGCATTGCAGCAGGGAAAAGCGGCCAAGCTTTCCTGGGGAGACTGAGTGAAATTACTGGTGCAGATATTGCAGCTTCCGATGATTTGACGGGGAGTGCGGCCCTTGGTGGCGACTGGGAATTAGAATTTGCGATCGGCAATATAGAAGCTAGCATCGCGATCGATCGCCAAGTACAGCAAGAATATAGCGGTATCCTGGGGACATTAGTCAGCGAAACATTCAAAAACGATACAGTCATCGGCCCCTGGATTTATCGAGGCACTAACGGAACACTTTACGATCCCACAATCCCCATCACCAGGCAAATGGTTCCTGGTATTACCGGAGGAACCATATCCGGCGTAATTCCTGCTTTGGGTGGAGACACACCAGGTAACGGAGTCCTGCGGCTGACTCCATCAGTTAAAAGACAGGAAGCTTTTGTCCTCTATGACAAGGCTATCCCAGCTACTGAGGGTCTAAAAGTTACTTTTGATTTTTTTGCTTATGGCACCGTCGCCGCAGAGGATGGTACTCTTTTTGGTGCTGATGGTATTAGCTTTTTCCTGGTGGATGGAACAGCTACACCAAAAAAAGCAGGAGGCTTTGGAGGGTCTCTTGGCTATGCCCAAAACACCAGTAGTACCCCTGTTTCCCCCGGCATTTCTGGAGGTTATTTAGGTGTTGGGTTAGATGAGTTTGGTAATTTCTCAAATCCTACGGCAGGGCGAGTTGGTGGCACTGGATTTTCCCCGGATTCTATAGGTATTAGGGGTAGCGAAAAAAATTCTTACCAGTTTTTAACCAATGCTTCTATTGCTATTGGTATGGACAATAAAGATACAACGATTCGGAGTGAGGCAAAAAGAAGCGTTCAAATCACTCTGTTTCCGGTGCGTTCTGCAACACCCAACCGTCTTAGCGTTGCCTTCGATCTCAATGGTAATGGAGTATTTGAGCCTGGGGAGACGGTTATTGATATACCAGATTTAAAGGCTGTAAATGGAGAAGTACCATCTACTCTGAAGTTTGGATTTGCGGCGGCTACAGGAGGTAATACTAATATCCATGAACTCAACAATGTAATTGTAGAAAGTATTAATGAGTTAACTTTGACCGCCGATCTTTCTGTTGTCAAAACAGGACCAGTATCAGCGAAAGTTGGTGAGACGGTGACTTATACGATCGCCACTGCGAACAAAGGGCCATATGCCGCAGAAGGAGTGACGATTACAGATAGTATCATTCCGGGATTAACGGGAGTCACGGCATCGGATGGAGGAACCTACGACGCAGTGACGGGGATTGTGACTTGGAAACCCGTGGAGATCGACAATGGCGCTACCATCACTCGGACGGTTGGGGTAGTGGTGCCAGCTACCCTGAGTGCGATTAGTAACACAGCTAGAAGCAGTGCTGTTACCACAGACCCAGACCTGAGCAATAACAACGGTACGGACCCCAAGGCTAAGGTGTCTACGACGATTGCGGCTGTAGCAGACCTGGTAACTACTAAAAGTGGGTCTACTTCGAGTCCGGCGGGCGAGACGGTGACTTATACGATCGCCACGGTGAACAAAGGGCCAAGTCCGGCAACAGGAGTGACGATTACAGATAGTATCATTCCGGGGTTAACGGGAGTCACGGCATCGAATGGAGGAACCTACGACGCAGTGACGGGGATAGTGACTTTTCCAACAGTGGCGATCGACAATGGCGCTACCATCACTCGGACGGTTGGGGTAGTGGTGCCGCCGACCCTGAGTGCGATTAGTAACACAGCTAGAAGCAGTGCTGTTACCACAGACCCAGACCTGAGCAATAACAACGGTACGGACCCCAAGGCTAAGGTGTCTACGACGATTGCGGCTGTAGCAGACCTGG
>JAHRFD010000007.1:185865-207369 GCA_020882975.1 Microcoleus sp. EPA2
CGGGGATAGTGACTTTTCCAACAGTGGCGATCGACAATGGCGCTACCATCACTCGGACGGTTGGGGTAGTGGTGCCGCCGACCCTGAGTGCGATTAGTAACACAGCTAGAAGCAGTGCTGTTACCACGGACCCAGACCTGAGCAATAACAACGGTACGGACCCCAAGGCTAAGGTGTCTACGACGATTGGGGCTGTAGCAGACCTGGTAACTACTAAAAGTGGAGTTACCTCGGCATCCCCTGGACAATCGGTCACTTATACAATTACTACGGGCAATATCGGGCCAAGCGATGCGTCTAATGTTGTCATCAGCGACAGTATAGTTCCAGGGTTAACGGGAGTTGTGGTTTCTAATGAGGGCACCTACGATCCGGTTTCTGGGCTGGTGAATTTTCCGGCGATCGCCAAGGTGTCCAGGGGTGAAACCATCACTCGTACTGTTAGCTTAGTAGTTCCCGACAGTGGCAGCATCAGCAATGTTGCCAGCAGTAAATCAACGACGGCAGACCTTAACCTCAGCAACAACGACGGTTCCTCTGCTACTGCTAAAGTCACTACCAGTGTGGTTGCGGGTCCTACTATTCCTACTGCGGATTTGGTAACTACTAAAACCGGTCTCACATCTGCGACTGTTGGTAGTTCTGTTACCTATACTATAAATACCTTGAACAAGGGGCCTGATGCTGCGGTGGGAGTAGCGATCGCTGACAGCATTGTTCCTGGTTTAACCGGAGTCAAGGTATCTGATGAGGGTACTTACGATCCGGTGTCTGGGATTGTCACTTTCCCGGCTATTTCCAGTTTGCCCAGCGGTGAGAATGTCAATCGTTTTGTGACGTTGGTGGTTCCTGGGACTGGTATCAAAAATACTGCTTCGAGTCGATCGACTACGACAGACCCCAATCTGAATAATAACAATGGTTCCGAACCAAATGCGACTGTCATCACTACTCTCACCCCGACGGCGCCGACAAACCAATCTCCCATAGCCGACAAAAACACCACTATAATTTTGCCGAAAAACACGATCGCCATCGGTGGACTCGGAGGCAGCGATCCAGATGGGACTGTGGTTTCTTTTACCGTGAACACTTTGCCACCAACCAATCAAGGTGTTCTCTTCCTGGGAAATCCCGATCGAGGTGGGGTGCCGGTGAGTGCCGGTCAAGTCCTGACACCGGATCAAATTAGCCAGTTGTTTTTCCAATCGGCGGGAACCTTCACAGGGGCAACTTTTAGTTACAGCAGCAAGGACGATGGGGGAAGCAGCAGTGAAGCAGCAGTAGTTTCTCTAGCTTTGCCAAAGTTCAATGAACCGCCGGTGGCTGCGAACACAAATACTGCGGTGACACCGAATTCTGTGGTGAAGCTGGCAGGGCTGGGGGCGAAGGATGTAGATGATGCGATCGCCTCTTATACAATCGATACTCTGCCTCTCAATAGCCAAGGCATCTTGTTCTTGGGCGATCCAGCCCAGGGCGGAGTGGCAATTACTGCCGGTCAAGTTTTGAACCCTGACCAAATCAACCAGTTATTTTTTCAAGCAACTGGTACTTTCGCGGAGGCTAGCTTGACTTACAGTGCCAAAGATAGTCGCGGTGCGATCGGTCTCACCCCTGCCACGGCCAGTCTGTTCTTGCCTGTGGTTAACCAACCCCCAGTCACCAACAATTCTAGTGTGAGTCTGTTGCCAGAAACCACTGTCAAAGTCCCTGGATTGGGAGGGAAAGACCCCGACGGTGAAATTGTTTCCTATACAATCAATACCGTTTTACCACCCAAGGAAGGTACATTGTTCTTGGGAGACCCGACTCAGGGCGGAGTGCCGATCGCATCTAATCAAGTTTTGACTCCGAGTCAAATTACGGAGGTGTTTGTTCAGTCTAGTAGTGGTTTTACAGGAGCAGTTGTCACCTATACCGCTAAGGACAACACGGGGGATATCAGTCCTACGGTGGGAATAGTTTCTACTACTCTGCCACAAATTACCCCAACACCAGCACCTGTACCAGCACCTACACCCACACCTGCACCGGAACCTGTACCAATCACCACCCCCACACCGGCACCTGCACCAATCACCACGCCCACACCGGCACCAGTACCAATCACCACGCCTACACCGGCACCTGTACCAATCACCACCCCCACACCTGCACCTGTACCTACGTCAACATCCACCATTGTGGTTGCGCCGGTATCCGAACCGGATACAGGTTGTGGTTGTCAACCTCTGCCTGTTTTGCCTGGGATAACTTTTTCGCAAGCCCAGCCGGCCCCAATTCTCAACTTCGACTCCAATGCAGCAGAGTCGATCAATATTAACAACACCGTCTTCGGCACTGCTGGAAATGATTATTTAACTGGTGCCGATGCCAATGAAATGTTTGTTGGACTCCTGGGAGATGATACGGTTTTGGGAGAAGGTGGTTCAGATATTGTTTTTGGCGATCGAGAACAGGATTTCATTGCTGCGGGCTGGGGTAATGACATTGTTTATGCCGGCAAAGAAAGCGATATTGTGTTCGGAGGTAAGAATGCCGATCGCATTTTTGGCGATCGCAATTCCGACACCCTTTATGGCGATCGCGGTCCCGACACGATCGTTGGTGACAATGGTAACAGTGTTGATTTGACTGGGAATGACGGCGACTTAATTTTTGGTGGAGAAGGTGCTGATGCGATCGCTGGCAACCAAGGAACCGACACTGTGTACGGGGGTAAAGGTGCAGATATCGCCTACGGTGGCATCGAAAATGATGTGATTTGGGGCGATCTGGATGCCGATACTTTGTTGGGTGACAACGGAGACGATTCCCTGTTCGGTGGTGTCCTCAATGCCCTAGCCAAGGACTCAGAAGGACGCGATTGGCTATTTGGAGGGGACGGTAACGACTTACTCAACGGTCAAGATAACGATGATACTTTGCTTGGTGGTAATGGTCGCGATTTGGGGTTTGGCGGAAAGGGAGGGGATCGCATTTTCGGCGAAGCTGATTCCGACACTCTCTACGGCGGCCTCGGTTCTGACACCATACTAGGCGACTATGGTAAAGCTGTTGATAGCACGATCGCTACGAACGAAGGTGACTTAATTTTCGGTAATGACAGTGAGGATATCATCGGCGGTGGCAGTGGCAACGATACCCTGTTGGCTGGTAAGGGTAATGACTTAGTTTATGGTGGCAAAGATGCTGACATGATTTGGGGCGAACTGGGCGCTGACACTCTAGTCGGCGATGACGGGGATGATTCCCTTTATGGTGGTTTGCAAAACCCGTTAGTTAGTGATGTTGATGGCCGCGACTTATTGTTTGGCTCAGATGGGAATGATTTTCTCGATGGTGGAGATAGTTCTGATTCTTTGGATGGTGGTTTGGGTAACGATTTTGTTCGTGGTGGGAACGATGATGATTTGGTCGAGGGAAATGCTGGAGACGATTTAATTTACGGTGATAATGGGAGCGATATTTTATGTGGCGATGATGGTAATGATACGATTTTTGGGGATGAGGGTGACAACGGGAAATCTGTAGGGGCGATCGGGCAACAAGACTGCATCAATGGCGGCAGTGGCGATGACTTGCTTTATGGCAATGAAGGGCAAGATATTCTCAACGGTGATGAGGGTAATGATACTCTTTACGGAGGGAAAGATAGCGATATTCTCAACGGAGGTGCAGGAGATGACTGGTTGCGTGGTGATGGGGGAGATGATACTTTGATTGGCGGTGTTGGGAGCGATCGCTTTATGTTAAGTGCTAACAGCGGTATCGACACTGTGCTCAATTTTGAAGTAGGAGTTGACAAGTTTGCTCTGACTGGGGGGTTGAGTTTTTCACAATTGCAAGTTGCTCAAACTGGCAATGAATTTTTACTGCAAGTAGCTGGAACCAATCAAGTTTTGGCTAAGGTAATTGGGGCTAATAGTTTGATTACGGCTGCGGATTTCTTGTCAGTTTAGTTATTCTCAAATATAGTTTAAGGAGCAGCCATGCAATACCAAAAATTTTGGCAACACTTACAAAAATTGACTCTTAATATCAATTCCGTTAGCATCGGAATTATTAATCTTTCTCTTCTCTTCCTTTGCGTCCTTTGCGCCTTCGCGGTTAAATCATTCCGATGCAACCGGAAACGATATAATTCTCTAGCACCCCGATTGTTAGCCAGCTTGTCCCTGAGTCTGAATCTAGCGGTCGCCACCACAGTTTTGATGCCAATCGGACAACAACAAGCCACCGCTTCCACTGTTCCCCTTTGGCAATTCGATCCAGCCACCAATGAGTTAATCATTAGCCTCCCAGAAGGCATAACTCCCAAATATTCTGTATTAAACTCCAATCAAATTGCTGTGGATTTGCCTAATACTGAAATCTCAGTAGATGCAACTCAGTTATATCCAAAAGGATTAATAAGTTCTGTGGGAATGAGTCAAATTCAACCGGGAAGGGTGAGAATTGTGATGGAGTTAGCACGAGGATTTGCTGTAAAGCCCGATCGCACTCAATTCCAAAAAATTGGGGCCGCCAATCGCTGGGTGTTAGTGCCCGCCATCGCCCCAAGTGCGATCGCCAACACCAGGGAAACCACAACCCCCTCAGCCACAGCCATAGCACAGCCCCAGCCGACAACAACTCCCAACTCGGAGCCCACTCCAGAACCTGTGGCACCAAGTGCGATCGCCACTCAAACTTACGATCGCCCTCCCGCCCAACAAACAACCCAAAATGACCAAATCCGACCCATAACAGTGCCTTTAGTGAGGGTGGCAGTGGAGGAACGGCGGGGGATACGTGTAGCTCCCGTGCCACGTCCTGCTGCACGCTCGGAGGGGATAATCAACTTTGGCGAACCGCTACCCAATACCGATCGAATTAATTGAACCCCCTGTTGCCGTGTTCCCGGTTAAATCATCTGACAGTGCCACGGGATTTGATATGATATCAATTCCGGTTAACTGCACTCTCAGGTGATTGTTGATTGTTTTATCATTCCGATGCCACCGGAAACGATAGGATGCGTCCTAGCCTGCCCAACAATAAGCTCTAGACTTTTAAAACCATCCACAAGTCTCCAGGACCGGACTTGACCTAACATTAAAAAACATTATGTTTCCCACACACCGTCCCCGCCGCCTCCGCAACCATCCCCAACTCCGCCGGATGGTGCGCGAAAATATCTTGACAACCAATGATTTAATTTACCCCCTATTTGCCGTACCGGGGGAAGGTTTTGCTAAAGAAGTCACATCAATGCCAGGAGTTTACCAGCTCTCGATCGACAAAATTGTCGAAGAAGCAAAAGAAGTTTACGACCTCGGCATTCCGGCAATTATTTTATTCGGAATTCCCGCCGATAAAGACACAGACGCCACTGGTGCTTGGCACGATTGTGGGATTGTCCAAAAAGCGACAACAGCAGTCAAAGAAGCAGTACCAGATTTAATTGTCATGGTCGATACTTGTCTGTGTGAATATACCAGTCACGGTCACTGTGGCTATTTGCAAGTCGGCGATTTAACCGGTCGTGTTTTGAATGACCCAACCCTAGAATTGCTCAAGAAAACAGCGGTTTCTCAAGCTAAAGCCGGTGCAGATATTATCGCACCTTCTGGGATGATGGACGGTTTTGTCGGAGCAATTCGGGAAGGATTGGACGATGCTGGATTTGAAGATATTCCTATCATGTCCTACGCGGCAAAATATGCTTCCGCTTATTATGGCCCGTTCCGAGATGCGGCGGATTCTGCACCCCAATTTGGCGATCGACGTACCTATCAAATGGACCCCGGAAATGGTCGTGAAGCTCTCAAAGAAATTGCTCTCGATATTGCCGAAGGTGCGGATATGCTCATGGTTAAACCTGCTTTAGCCTATATGGATATCATCTGGCGCGTTAAGGAAGCAACTAATCTCCCAGTTGCAGCTTACAACGTTTCTGGAGAATATGCGATGGTGAAAGCCGCTGCTCTCAATGGTTGGATAGATGAAGAAAGAGTAGTGATGGAAACTTTGACAGGATTCAAACGTGCGGGTACTGATTTGATTTTAACTTATCACGCCAAAGATGCCGCCCGCTGGTTAAAAGGCTGAGGAAATCTCCGCGGTTGATACCCCGTCGTAGTCCAAGGGCTACCTAACCTACTTCATCTATTGGAAAGAGGTTATATAGCCTTTCTCAGACACTCGGAGGGCCGGCACGGGGGCACGGCCCCTACAAGCGAAGGGAACCGCCCTGGGCGGCACGGCTGTTTCATTGTCCAGAAAACGATGATTCTGTAGGGAGTAGTGTTCCCCGCCTGCTCCCCTCATATCAAATCCGTTGACATCAGAATTATGATTTCTCTCTTCTCTTTCTCTGTGTCCTCTGTGTTCTCTGTGGTTTAATCATTCCGATACAACCGGAAACGATATCACTCACAACGCTTGAGAATCGCCCTAATAGCCACAGCCAAGGCTATTAAGGCGACTTTTGTACATCCAGAGCGGCGACTTTTTCTGTAAAGTGGTGGCTCTGATAGCGATCGCATTTTGTTAGTAAAAAGTATTAATGATTACGGAAATTAGTCAGATAATATGGGTGAATTAATTTATGTTTGTATGTTTAGAATTAAATACAATTTGCAGGCAGATTTAGAATGACATCAACGACTAGAGATTCCAGTCACATTCAATTTTGCATAGGTCACGATCGAGTAGACCTCGAACAACTTCAACATCTATTTAAAGTAGCTGCATTTTGGGCTAGGGAACGCAAGATGGAAGATTGGAAAATCGCGATCGCCAATAGCGAGCCAGTGGTCACGGTCTGGGATGGCGAAAGGGCGATCGGTTTTGCCAGAGCCACATCAGACGGCATCTATCGAGCTACCATTTGGGATGTTGCCATTCACCCAGATTACCAGGGTGCAGGACTGGGACGCAAATTAGTCCAAACAGTTTTAGGTCATCCTCGAATGAGCCGAGTAGAGCGAATTTACCTGATGACAACTTACAAACAAAGCTTCTACGAGCGCATCGGTTTTCAGCATAACGCCAGCACGACAATGGTACTAGAAAATCAGCCCTTAGAAGAGAATGTAGAATTAGAAATTATCAATCAAGAACTGCTATACAAATACTAGACAAGTCTAGACATTTGCTTCTTGTCAGTTAATAGCTAGAGACTGTTTTAGTCCCACATTTGAAAGGCGGTTAGTCTTTCTCTTGCAAGCCCAGTGGCTTTAGCCCTGGGTGATATCAATTCCGGTTGTATCGGAATGATTTAACCACGAAGGCGCTAAGGACGCGAAGGAAGAGAAGAGAGAGATTAATCATTCCGATGTCAACGGATTTGATATGAGTGACTATTGTTGCTTGATTTTTGTTTAGCTTTAACTTTGTTTTGATGGACAAAAGCATTGCTCGACCTCAACACTGTATTTCTTGATTGCTCAATTCTGAGACATCTTGTACTGGTCTGTCAATAGCATACTTGAGCTTTTCCTTGATGTCTTTGGAGTAATTTCGCCGACCGTATAACCGACAAGAAAAACAGTGGATTATCGCCATCAAATCTTCTACTAATTCATGTTGAGGGGACAAAGACTCTTGGTTGGCAACTACAATCTGACACCCAACTGATGTAGCAAGCTCCTGAATAAATTCAAATGCGAAACGGCACATCCTGTCTTTGTGTGCAATCACTATTGTTGATATTTCGCCTCTAAGCATTGACAGCATAATTGCTAGAAACTTTTTCCTCTTGAAGTTTAGCCCACCACCAATTTCTGATACCCAGTCATCGACGCTCAGCCCTCGACCTAAACAAAAAGCTTCCATTGCCAGTACCTGATTTTTGAGTTCTGGCTTTTGCGCGCTAGATGAGACTCGGCAGTAGACGATTGTCTTTCGCTTGGCTTCTATGGGTTTCAATCCGTTGGCGATTAAAAGGTCGTCCTCTGTGTAAAAACGATGACCCGACAGGGTGCGCTTGGCTGGCAGCTTTCCTGAGACATCCCAGCGCTGGAGAGTCTTTACTGATAATCCAAGTTTTTTTGCGAATTCGTGTGGTTTAAACAAAATGGTACATCGTAGATTTGTCTACAAGTGTACCACTTTGTCTATTTCTTTGCTAACTACGTACTAGCTCTGATATATTTGCAAAAATGGGATGCTCCCAAAACTCTTGCGTGCATTGCCTGCCTATGGCAGTTCGTCTTTCATATCTGAATAATCACTGCTGAGCTAAAGGAATAGAACATTGAGTCCGAGTGAAATTGGACTCTTCAGTCTCCGAAGGAACCGCCAGCACCTCTAAACGCCCGTTCATTAAACTTAGCAGCGTCTGATCCATCAATAACCTCATTCCCGAAGACACTTTAACTGGATCGGTACTCTTATTATCGGTCTCTAAATCGTGCTTTAATAAATCCCAAGACTCGCTCCAAGCACTGATGGAACGCTGGTCGTCTACCCAAATGTTAACGTAGCCAGATTCCGGTGAAGGGTGTGCAGAAACAAAAATACTCCCCTCTTCCATTTCGGCAATAGCAGTATCTATCAAATTGACTAACACTTGCCTAAATCTGGGAAAATCAACCAATACATAAATTTCGGGATCGGGCGGGGATATTTCTAGGCGAATGCTGCGGTTAGCTGCTTGTAGGTAAGTTAAATCATCCACTTCATCAAAGATTTTAGCTAACTGAATCGGCTCAATATCCATCGTCTCAGTGCCATGTTCAGTTTTAGCAACAAAGATAATTTGATCGATCAATTTCACTAACTTGAGTGCCGCCGTGTGAGCTTGTTCGACAAACTCCCGTTCTTCAGCAGGGTCGTCGCACAAATCCGACATAATTAATTGCAGCGTGCCAATCATACTGCTCAATGGCGATCGCAATTCGTGAGAAGTCCTAGCCAAAAAACCGGCCTTAAATTGACTCATTTCCGAGGCCATCTGATAAGCCAATTGAGTTTGCTTCAGTTGCTCAGACATGGTATCAAACTTCTCTAAATAAATCTCTTGAGGAGTTGACTGCTGGTGGGGTGCAGGTTCTAGCGGTTCCGAGCTCTTTGGCCGCGGACGCCAGATCAAATTGCTTCCCAAACCAAGTCCCAGCCCCATTCCTATATATATCAATTCGCTCCAGCCCATCAGCGCCATATCACTTTGCCTTCGAGTTTAGCTATTTCGCGCCTCGCCCTCGCGCGACATCCGATCGAGGATTTGGCGGTGGGATAAAGGCTAGTAAAAACTTTCACACGATCCTAGCGTCTTTCTGCATAGCAGGAACAGGTAGGAGAGTATTTGATTTTTTACCAAGATTTAATTTAAGTGCCTATTTTTCGGTCACTATTCTAACTGTACCGCGCCCTGTCGCAAGATTTTCCAACCACTGCCAGTCCATTTAGCAACGGTGGAAGGAAGACTCGAAGCTGTGGCTATGGTTGGTAATTCCGAAGGCTGTAGAGTCAGGACTTCGGGAAACTGGGCTTCAATTTCTGCCATGGACTCCAGAGGGGGTTGGCCGGACAAATTGGCACTGGTGGTAGCCAAAGGGCCTGTCTGCTGTAGAATTTGGCGTGCCAGGGTACTATTAGGGACTCGCAATCCAATTGTAGTCGGGTCGATCGCATTCATAGCCACGGGTACTTTTGCTGAGGCTGGGAGTACCAAAGTTAAAGCCCCCGGCCAAAAAGATTGCGCCACTTGTTCCCACACTTGGAAATCTGCTGGACTTCCGTCCACGTAGCCCCACAAATCCTCTGCTGAGGCTGCCATCAAAATCAGCGGTTTGTCTTGGCTGCGCCGTTTAGCGGCAAAAATCAACTCGGAGCGATCGGGCAAGGTAGCCAAAGCGGGTACAGTATCAGTGGGAAAACTGACTATAGCAGTGCCAGAAATTGCTCTTTCAACGAGGGTATTCATCGAAACTTGAGTCATCGGATTTGAGATTTTTTAGTCATTAGTCAGTTGTCAGTTGTCAGTTGTCAACAATCATATCAGTTCTCAGCCGATCGACTACTCGATTTAACTCCATCGCGTGAGAGGCCTTAAATAAAATGCGATCGCCTGTTTCTACAAACTCCATTAAATGCCTTGCTAGCACATCGTGAGCATTCTGGGCCGAAATATCTTCTATTTCCACCAAAGGCAAACCCGCAGCACCACTCGCCATCGCCACAGCTTCTTCAAAATCAGCAAACACAAACAAAGCATCGACATTTAAGTTTCGGGCTGCTGTTCCCACTTGTCTGTGAAATTCGAGGGATTTATCGCCCAATTCTTTCATCGTTCCCAACACGGCAATCCGCCGTTTCCCTGGAGTATCCGCCAACAGTCTCAAGGCCGCCAACATCGACTCCAAACCCGCATTATAAGTCTCATCTAAAATCACAATATCCTTCGGTAATTCGTACTTACGCGCTCTCCCATCAGGTAATTGTACAGACAAACCTTGCTGGAAAACTTGCCAATCAATATCTAACACTTTGGCTACGGCCAAAGCTGCTAGATAATTCACAGCATTGTGCCTTCCTGGTAGAGGTAGTGGCAATTCTAGATCTTCAATACCCATTGAATTATTGTCGATGAATGTGCCATGCAAATCTCCACCTTCTAAGCCGTAGGTTAAAGTTTTTCCTTGCCAAACTTGGGCTGCTGCTGTGATTAATTTGTCACTATCATGATTGAGAATAGCAATACTGGCTGCTGGCATTTCTGCTAACAATTCGCATTTAGCCGTCGCGATCGCCTCCGAGGACCCCAATCGCCCAATATGCGCCGTTCCCACATTTGTAATTACTGCTATCGTGGGGCGGGCAATTTGCGCTAACAGCGCAATTTCACCAAGTCCCCGCATTCCCATCTCAATAACGGCATAATTGTGTTCTGGCGACAGCTCTAACAGGGTCTTTGGTACTCCAATTTCATTGTTATAGTTCAATTGAGTTTTGAGTACATTCCCTTGGGTTGACAAAACTGCTGCAATCAATTCTTTAGTAGTGGTTTTACCTACGGAACCAGTTACCGCAATTACCGGTATACTGAATTGGTCGCGCCACCAACGGGCGATCGCCTGATAAGCTGTTAAAGTATTGTCAACTCGCAATAGGGGAAAGTTAGGAACTTTTCCTTGCCAATCGCGATCGACAACCGCCACGATTGCCCCCAAATCCCTGGCTTTTTCCACAAATTGATGCCCGTCAAAATTTTCTCCCCGCAGTGCCAAAAATACCTCTCCCCCCTGAATAGTCCGCGTGTCTGTGGTAATACCAGTGCCTAATCTTGTCAACACAGCCTCAGAGGCAACAGGCAAAGCTACGGTTAAAATTTCAGCAAGTTGGGAAATAGTGACGCGACAAACCATATTACTAGCACTCACACTTTAAATACTCAATTTCAGCACTCGCCACCGATCGCCAGACCTCAAAATTAACTATGTGGGGGCTGTCGATCGGGATTTGCTCTAACAATCGTAATACTAAATCGCCCTCAGACTCACAAATCTCTAACTGAGGGTCTACATTTGCGAGCAATTTTTTACCTAAAATAATGGTGATTGAGGCCTTGCGAGGCGCTAAGAATTTGTGTCATGCTATTGTTAGTAAATAGTTTAATTAGACAAAAAAGAGCGATCGACCCACGATGCTGACGGCTGCTGCCCCAAAGCTTTGGGAATCCAGCAAATGCCTGAATTGAATTCAGGTGCTTCTTCAGCTAATTTATCGAGCCAATGGCGCTGCAACATCTTGCCGAATTTCGGAGGGTAAAAAGAGTGAATAATACCTGGAAAGACAGTTACAGCCGATCTAGCTACGAAGCTGAACACCTACTTTATCAGCACTGGCTGAATCTGGTACAAGTAGAATCACCAGCGGAAATTATCAATCGTTTTCGCACTTTGTTTATCAATTGTGAGAACTATCCCGATCGGGCGATCGTCGAGGCTTTGGAAAAAATCGCCACCTCAAAAGATGCAGAACCAGAATTCAAGTACATCCTCAACCGCTGCTGTCACATCGCCATCAACCGCTGGCAAACCTACCCCAACAAGCAAGCGGCCATCCCGGAATTGATCGCAGTATTTGAAGAGGTTCCCAAGATCGTATTTGGATACAATCGATCGCGGGCGATCGGTCAGATCGCCAAATTAGTCAATCAATTTACCACCAGCGAACAGTACCTCGCCCTCAAACGCTTATCCAAAGTCATCCTTCACGGTTCCGAAGAAGCTAACCACACCAAAACCCCCACTAACCTAGCCCTGGGAAGCTTGATTCCTCGCTACCCATACCTTTACACCCACTGTCTCCTCAGCGACGACAGCAACTACGAACAACAAAGAATCATTAAAAAAATCCAAGCCCGAAAGCAGCAGCAATTTGAAATCAACCTCTCCCAATACGTTGCTCACCAAGTCAGAAAAATGCAAATAGCTCGCCGGGGAACCTCAGTTTCCTTTGGCAGACATATACAAAGTATAAACAATCCCACACTCTTGAGCGACACCGAACTGTTGTTCGCACTCAAGCAATTTGTCGGCAAAGTAGAAGGAGGCAATACTTACAGACACCTAGCGAACAGTTTTCTTGCCCACACTAGCCAAAGTCAGTGCTACGGTTCTTTTAAAGATGATTTATACGAATACTTGATTTCTGGTGTCACCAACCACCGCTACGGTCAAGGTCAATTTAAGGAAAAATTGTATAACCAATTACAAAGTACCTTTCCCCACAGCGACTCTCAGAAGTTAAACGAATGTTTAATGATGAGAACTTGCAGCCAGTTATTGAATTTTTTAGTAGTAGAGAGTCAGAAACGACCCAAGCACTTTGTCTTCATTGACCTCATCTCCAATCTCGGCCCCACTGAGACTACAGGTTTGCTGTTGAAAATTGTACTAATTTGCGGCAAAGTCAAACCCTACCTAGAAAAGCGTTTGGCAATTTTGTTCGGTCACTACGAGTTTTCTGCCAGAACAGGTGTGATGTGGTTAGTGAAAGCCCTAGAGAACCTGAATCTAGCTTTGAGTACCAACTTTGGCAAGGTAGACCTATCTTTCCTGCCATAAATAGGCTGGGCGCAACTAACTGTTGAAACCTACTCATCAGAGACTATTCTGTGTTAAAATACCAAGTGTGAATTAGATTCGGTTGTAGGCTTTGTTCATTGCTACAGAATTGTCTAAAAACTTGCCCTTCTGTATCGGCAGGGAACTCTCCGAAACTGAAATCTTTGCACTGTCTAAATTTTGGAGTTATTTCCCATGTCGATATACGTCGGTAACTTATCCTACCAAGTTACCTCAGAAGACATCACCTCCGTCTTCGCCGAATACGGAACCGTTAAGCGAGTACATCTACCTACCGACAGAGAAACAGGTCGCCCCCGCGGCTTCGGTTTTGTAGAAATGTCAAACGATGCAGAAGAAGATGCAGCCATTGCTGCTCTCGATGGAGCAGAGTGGATGGGTCGCGACCTGAAAGTTAATAAAGCCAAACCCCGCGAAGATGAAGGTAATCGCTCCGGCGGCAACCGGGGCGGGGGTGGTCCAGGAAAATTTGCTCGCGGTGGAGGAGGAGGGGGAGGACGTTATTAATTTCCTCGGACGCAGATTTGATATTGGAGATTTCCGATGAAGGGCACCTAGCTCCGAACCGCCTTCTGTTCAAATTTCCTGCTTTACTTTAAATACACGCTAAAGCCAAGGGTCAAGCCCTTGGCTTTTAGCTATCAGTTTTTTTTGTTGAGATGACAGAGTCTTGCTCTAAACTCAGACTCTATTCGTCTGGTTCGATCGTACTACTCAATCCGTGATTGTTGAGCGTTTCGCTGTAAAACTCAGCGTGTTCTAAGGCGCACACAATCACCAGTCCCAGCCCGTTGGTGTGAGCTTCCATCATAATATTCACAGCCTGTGGCTGAGTCAGACTCGGAACCGTCTGCATCAGAGTTTGCACCACGTACTCCATCGGGTTGAAATCATCATTGTGCAGCAGAACGCGGTAGCGGGGTGCAAGCTTACGGACTGTTGAAGGCTTGACAATAATTTCGACAGACACTACTTTGTATCCTCCTGGTGGGTAAAATGTTAAAATTTGTGAATAATCTTGAGTCGGATTCTTCCGCTGTGCAATGGTATCCGACTTTTAGTTATTTTAATTGAATTGACATCCTGTGAGGTCATCAAATTCCGACAAAGTAGCCAAAAAGTCGATCGCCAGACGCAGATGCAGTTTGGAAAAACTCCTGTCTCCCCAGCCTGTTACCGTGACCGGGCGATCGCCGTACAATTAGAACACAAAAGATAAAAATAAAAAACTACTCCCTGGTAACTCTCCAAAACCCACTGAAGCTGATATGAAACGCAAACCTAAACCCTACAACGACAGATTCACAGCCGACGCACCGCGAGGAGATGAAGACTCCGACTACTCCAGTCCCTTTGGCGGACAATCCCGACGCCAGTCTCCCTCTGGGAAACCTTCCTTCGTCAATTACACATCCTTGGGGATTTTAGCAGCGGTTTTCATTCTCGGCATTGGAATTGGTATTGCCTTTAGCTCTACCGCTACCATTAGCCCAGAAAACGTAGCATCCCGCGAATTTATCGATCGCAGTGCCCCGAATCCCGAACTTTGCGTACAGTTTGGAGCCAGCGCGATGGTGACAGATATGCGCGCCTATGTCACCCTCAACCCTTTCAACGTCTACATTTCACAGCCAACTATGCGCCCTGGTTGCGTGCTCAGGACCAATAACTGGGCAATTCTAGAACAAAGAAAGCTCGTCAGCCAAGACCAAGTACGCGAGTGCAAAAATCGGATGAATACATTTGGCTTTACCGGTACTTTGGAAAGTCAACCGGATATCAATTGTATCTATCAAAACGATAGTGCCAAAAACCTGTTTATCAACCAGCCCGGTTCCGTGGCTCCAACCACAGATAATCAGAATTTCTAAGTTGAGGTGATCTTCCGCGATCCTCAAGGGTTAGCGGGAGAGCGACCTCTATAGTTTTTAGTCAGGACTTGAGTCCTTAAGTACGGATATCTCACCGATTTCACGCCTGCAACCGGGCTGCCCACAGGCGAGAATAGACTGTAAATTATATATGTATCGCATAGTAATGGTCTTATGTACAAGCAACTAATTTCAAGAATCAAACCGCTTTTGAAATCACTATTTGCGATCGGGCTGGTACTGACACTAGCCCTGGGTAACGCTGATGGAGCCCTGGCGGCCCGCAGCGGGGGACGCATCGGTGGTGGCTCTTTTCGGGCTCCAGCGCGCAGCTATTCGTCTCCTAGCCGCACTTACGCACCGTCTGGAGGGGGGTACTACCCTGGTGGTGGCTTTGGTGGTGGCTTTGGTTTCCCGTTCTTGCTGCCCTTTTTTGGGTTTGGGGGTGGCTTTGGTGGTTTGTTCTCGATTTTGATTTTTATTTCGATCGCGAATTTCCTCGTCCAAAGCTTCCGCCGCGCCGGGGGCACAGGGGAGGAAGAACTAGGCTACAGCACACCGACAAACGTCTCTGTGGCTCGTTTGCAAGTTGGTTTGCTAGCAGATGCTCGCGGTTTGCAATCGGAACTCGACTCCTTAGCAAAAACAGCGGATACCGATACAGCAACGGGTCGCGCTCAGGTGCTACAAGAATCTACTCTGGCGTTGCTGCGCCATCCAGAATACTGGGTTTATGCCGGTGCTGAATCTCAGCAAACTCGCTTGGAAGCAGCAGAAGCTAAATTTAATCAATTTTCTCTGGCAGAACGCAGTAAATTTACAGAAGAAACTCTCTCAAATTTTAACAACCTGCTTCGGGAATCTGGAAGCAACAATGTACTGCCAAGTGTGAAGGAAAATGGCGTACTGGTGGCTGGGGATTTGAGTCAAGCTCCTGGTGAATATATTGTGGTGACGTTGATTGTCGGTACTCTAGGCAAATTGCAGTTACCAGTAGTCAAAAATTCTGAAGATTTGCGCATGGCTTTGCGTCAAATTGGGGGAGTGTCTAGCGAGCAGTTGTTGGC
Source organism: Microcoleus sp. EPA2 (assembly GCA_020882975.1). GTDB lineage: Bacteria > Cyanobacteriota > Cyanobacteriia > Cyanobacteriales > Microcoleaceae > Microcoleus. The sequence goes on from JAHRFD010000007.1 coordinate 201,886, forward strand.
GGTTGAGGTGCTGTGGACTCCTCAAGCTAATGGCGATACTTTGACTGCTGATGATATGTTGGCTGGTTATCCCGATTTGCGATCGATTTAGTTAGAGACTATGGGCGGGGTGAATTGTGCCCCGCGCCCATGACAGGGGTTCTATTTAAAAAAAATGTTTAACCAATGCTATTATTGACAGATTATGCATCTAATTTTTTATAAAAAAAGCGCTCTGGAGCTAGATTCATGACCGACAGCAGTAGAAAAAAAGCACTTTTCATTTTGAGTCAGTTAAATAACGATGACATCAACTGGATAGTCCAAAAAGGTAAGAAAGAAATTATTGAACCCAACAGGATACTGATTCACGAAGGGAGACAAATTGATGCCCTCTACATTGTATTGAAGGGAAATTTGAGTGTTTTGCTAGAGGCGAAGGCTACTAAAGAACTGGCAAAAATAGGTAGCGGAGAACTGGTGGGAGAAGTTTCTTTTATTGATACTAGACCTCCTTTGGCAACGGTGAAGGCGATCGAAAAAACAGAGTTGTTAGCAATTCCACGGCGACAATTAATTATCAAACTGCAACATGATATGGGCTTTGCTTCCAGATTTTATTGTGGAATTTCTCTGTGTCTGGCTGACAGAATGCGCGGTACGATTAGACATATAGAGTATGGTCGCAATCTGGAATTAGAAAACTCGGAATTAGAAAGTGAGGATATTAATCCGAGTGTGATGGAGAATTTGGGTCTAGCGCAGGCTAAGTTTAATTGGTTGATGGAAAATGTGAGTAGTTGAGGGGCTTTAATTTGATTGTAAAGTTTGTCCCCATTTGAGAAATTAATGTGATTGAACTAATGGCAGGGACAAGGCTACCCAAACAGTAAAATAGGGGTAGCTTTGTTCCTGCCATTAACTTAAATTTGTGAACCTACAAATTAAGGTAAATCCGTGCTCCCCATTAAATAAAGGTCGCACTCGCGGGCGACACCCCGCCCCTCGTTAATTGCCCAAACTACCAAACTTTGACCGCGGCGACAGTCACCAGCGGCGAATACTCCCGGAATGCTGGTTGTATATTTTTCGTGTTCGGCTTTGATATTGCTGCGGGCGTCGCGTTCCAATCCCATCGCATCCAGCAAGGGCTGTTCTGGACCTAGGAATCCCATCGCTAGCAAGACAAGCTGGGCTGGTAGGACTTTTTCGGTGCCGGGGATGTGTTTGGGAATGAACTGTCCTTTTTCATTTTTTGTCCACTCCACTTCAACGGTGTGTACGGCTTTGACGTTGCCGTTTTCGTCGCCCTCGAACTTGGTGGCGGTGGTGAGATAGCCGCGGGGATCTTCGCCGAATTTGGCTGCGGCTTCTTCTTGGCCGTAGTCGAGACGGTAGACTTTTGGCCATTCGGGCCAGGGGTTGTTGGCGGCGCGTTCCGAGGGCGGTTTGGGGAGGATTTCAAGCTGTACCAGGCTGTTGCAGCCGTGGCGGATGGAGGTGCCCACGCAGTCGGTGCCTGTGTCGCCACCGCCGATGATGACGACATCTTTGCCCGTGGCGGAGATGAAGTTATCGTTGGTGCTCTTGTCGAGAACTGCTTTGGTATTGGCGGTGAGGAAGTCCATGGCGAAGTGGATGCCTTTTAATTCGCGTCCTTCGATGCCTAAGTCGCGGGGTTTGGTGGCGCCGGTGCAGAGGACAACGGAGTCGAATTCTTTGAGCAATTTTTCTACTGGTAAGTCTTTGCCGACTTCGGTGTTGCAGATGAATTTGACTCCTTCGTCTTCGAGGACTTTCAGGCGGCGCAGGACTACTTGTTGTTTGTCTAGCTTCATGTTGGGGATGCCATACATTAGCAGGCCACCGGGGCGATCGGCTCTTTCGTATACTGTTACCCAATGACCGGCTTTGTTGAGTTGGGCGGCGGCGGACAAACCGGCGGGCCCGGAACCGATGATGGCGATGTTTTTGCCGGTGCGTTTCGCCGGTGGTTCGGCGGTAATCCAGCCTTCATCCCAGCCTTTGTCGATGATTGAGGCTTCGATGTTTTTGATTGTGACTGGCGGGTTGTTGATGCCGAGCACGCAAGCGCCTTCGCAGGGTGCGGGACAGACTCGGCCTGTGAATTCGGGGAAGTTGTTAGTTTTGTGGAGTCTGTCTAGGGCTTCTTTCCAGAGTCCGCGATATACTAGGTCGTTCCATTCGGGGATCAGGTTGTTGATGGGGCAGCCACTGGCCATGCCACTAATTAGGTTTCCGGTGTGGCAAAATGGGATGCCGCAATCCATGCAGCGGGCTCCTTGGGTGCGGAGTTTGTCCTCGTCCATGGGTAGGTGAAATTCATCCCAGTTGTGGACTCTCTCCACTGGTGAGAGTTCGGAGGGTAGTTCGCGCAAAAATTCGATAAAGCCTGTTGGTTTTCCCATAGTGGTGTCTTGGTTAGAAGTTATTTGTGGTAGTTTGTCAATGCTGAAGCTGGGGGCTTCTGAATTTACTATTTCGATCTAAATTATGGGCGATCGCGACTCTGATTACCAGTCGTGGACGCCCAAACCAGGTTTCTGAAAGTAATTGCTTCATTTTAGGTTGAGGACGATCGCGAGAAACTGGGTATTTTTGACAGTCCTAGGCACACTCTGAGTCAAAAACCCGGTTTATGCGTGAATATTTGTCGAAAAAAACGACAATTTTTGGAAGAAACCGGGTTTTTTGCGTCCAGGACTATCTTCCTTCTTCCTTTACTGACCTTGCTTGAGCAACTGCTCAAAATCCGTTGGCGGCAAAGGACGACTGAACAAATATCCTTGCATATAATCGCATTGATAGCGCATGATAAAGTCTTTTTCGGATTCCGTTTCTACACCTTCGGCAATTACTTCCAGAGACAGACTGTGAGCCATTTCAATAATAGCTTTTACAATCGCTGCATTTCGAGAGCCATCTGTGATATTACGAATAAATGAGCGGTCTATTTTTAAAGTATCGAAGGGGTATTGTGTCAGATAGCTTAAGGAAGAATAGCCGGTTCCGAAATCGTCAATAGCAATAGCAACTCCCAATTTTTTCAATTGTGTCAAAGTAGCGATCGCGCTTTCGGTATCCTCTATCATCAAACTTTCCGTTAACTCTAATTCTAAACTGTTTGGTTCCAAACCAATTTTTTCTAAAATTTCTGCGACTCTCGTGCTGAGTTCCGGTTGGTGAAATTGACGAGGTGATAAATTAACTGCCACCCGCAGCCGAGAAAAACCCTCATTTTTCCAAGATTTTAAATGGTTGCAAGCTGTCTGCAATATCCACTCGCCCAAGGGTATAATAAAGCCTGTTTGTTCAGCAACCGGAATAAATTCGGTAGGTGGAATCAATCCTTTTTCTGGGTGTTTCCAGCGCACCAAAGCTTCTGCACCGACAATCTTCCCGGTAGTTAGACTAACCTGGGGCTGATAGTAAACCTGGAATTCTTCTTGTCTTAAAGCAGTGTATAAGCTTTTTTTCAGTATGATTAATTTTTCCGAAGCATCTTGTTCTATGATATGCTCGTTGGTTGGTATTTGTAAATTATTGTATTGCTCGACAAAGGCTTCTTGTTTCTTCAACCGACTGGCGATCGCCCCTACCAGTTCAGCTTTAGTAAAAGGTTTAGTCAGGTAATCATCGGCTCCCAATTCCATGCCCTGCCGCATTTCAGCGCGATCGGCTTTACCAGTCAGAAATACAAAAGGTACTGTGGCAGTAGCAGGATTCGCTCGCAAGGCCATCAGCACCCCATAACCATTAAGTTCCGGCATAATCACGTCGCAAAGAATCACATCGGGCAGATTGGACATCGCTAAAGATAAGCCCTGCATTCCATTTTCTGCCCCCATCGCATCAAAACGTTCAAACTTGAGGATTTTGATAATATTCTCCCGAATCACACGATCGTCCTCGATCACTAAAATTTTTTTCATATACTATTCCAGGACAGCGGTATAATTAATCATTTACCTCAACATCATCTAATCTAAACAATTGAAAAGCTACACCCCCCTGATAAAATAACCAAATAGAACCCAAAAAAATTACAAACCCATGAAAAATATTAATTTTCAATGACAATTATATTAAGAATTATTTAAGTTTTTATCCCCGACCGTATTAATATGAGGTTGATTAACAAATCTCTAAATTAATTATAAGTGCAATCCTCAAAATCGAGCGGGATAAATGCTAAAATAGTTTTCCCACTTGTTAAGGCTAAACTCGCAAACAATGTCAGCTTATTTACCCAGTGGATTCCCTGAACCCGCAGAGATTGGCACTATAGAAGTTAAGCAATATCCTCAGTACCGCGCTGTCACTTACTCCCACGCTGGTGATGTGCGGCAAGCTACTGGGGTTGCCTTCAATCCCTTATTCCAACATATCAGCAATAACCAAATTGCGATGACAACGCCCGTAGAAGCCCGCTACACAGGAATTGCAGGGCAAATGGATGTTCCCGAAGTACAAGTTTCTTTCCTCTACCCATCACCAAATATCGCTCCCAGCAGCCTTAGCTCGGCTGTCACAGTAACCGATACGCCACCGATGACGGTTGTTAGCATTGGCATCGGCGGGGCTTACACTTGGGAAAGCTACGAAAATAACCTCCAAAAACTCAAGAATTGGCTTCAACAACATCCAGAATACTCAATAGTCGGACCTCCGCGACGTTTTTTTTACAACTCCCCGATGACACCGGAATCAATGAAAATCAGCGAGGTGCAAATTCCGATCGCTATTTCCAAGAATTGAAGTCAGTAGTCAGTAGTTAGATCAATTCCGGTTGTATCGGAATGATTTAACCGCGAAGGCGCGAAGTACGCGAAGGAAGAGAAGAGAGAGTTTAATACAGGACGATGAAGAGAGGATTTTATATTATTTGTAAGTGGCTACCAATTACCAATTACCAATGCCCGATACACCATGCCTAATTCCCTCTCTTTCAGTTACCGCTGATATGAACGACGAGTTCGCGAGTCTGCCCCCTCTGGCGATGTTCCCATAGGTAAATTCCCTGCCAAGTTCCTAATAGCAGCCTACCGCGAGCGATCGGGATTTGTTCAGAAGTATGAGTCAATGCAGTGCGGATGTGAGCCGGCATATCGTCGGGACCTTCTGCATCGTGAATATAGGTGGCGCTCTCTGGTACCAGTTTAGCTAAAAAGTTGGCTAAGTCCTTGAGTACATCGGGGTCTGCATTTTCCTGTATTAGTAAACTAGCAGAAGTATGGCGCAAAAACAAGGTACAAAGTCCTGTGTTAATACCAGAATTCGCTACCACATTTTCTACCTGATCGGTAATTTTGCATAAAGACTTACCGATAGTGTTAATTTTGAATATCTGTTGGTAATGACTGGAGTTTAGACTAAACAGCTATTAAATCGCGATCGTCACCGCACTCTTGAACGGCAACGGTCGCTGGCGACAAGTTATGAGGCTCAACCATAAGATAGAAGTCCAGCGACCGTTGACGTTCT
>JAHRFD010000070.1 GCA_020882975.1 Microcoleus sp. EPA2
AAACAAAGTCGGGATAGGGCATTGCCACGACTCGCTTTCGGACACAGAGAGAAGGTAAGACCACTTGTGGCACATCTCCGTGAAGTGTCAAGAATCCCCGCGCGTTCACGCCGGGGAGTATGTCAACTACCACACCGTCTCGCACCCGCAAAACTTTGCCGGCGGCGGAGGCGATAACTGGGACTCCTTTTGCCATTGCTTTGGCGTCGGGAATGCCGAAGTCCGTACCATCGTGGCCGTTGTAGGTTTGGCGTCCGCACCCAAAATCAACGGCGGCTGGGATCGGATCGCGATCGAAATACTGCAAAATAAAGCAATCTTTGCCCAGGGTACAGTCGATGGGTTGACCAAATTGTGGGATGTTGGGCTTTTGGGCCACTGCGGTGGAGACTAGATTTTGGGCGATGGTGTTGGCTGTGACTAGGGATGTATTGACTGCGTTTTGGGCACCACAGCTAGAGATATTTGTCAACCCCAAAGCCAGGAAAATTGCCGAAATCTGTTTGTTTGAGTAAAGTCATTGGTCGATGGCTGCTAAAAGCTGAGGTGGGTAGTCCCAGAAAATCAATTAATGCTTCAAAATATAGTCGATCGGGAATATAGACGGTCGATCGGGTATTTTCGTTTCCTAGATTTGTTGTATTATTGTCTGTCTGGGATTAGTGATTTTTAAGTAGTTAAATGAATGCGCTCTAGAATTCGATCGCTGATTTCAATCATTCGATTAGCCGGACTTGCTATCGCCACTTTGTCGCTGTGGGGATTTGCCACCCTCGCCAAGGAAGTTCTGGAAAAAGAAACTTATGCTTTCGATACCTCTATCTTACTCACTCTGAAGGAACTGCACACTCCACTGCGCGATCGAATAATGATCGGCTTTACATTTTTGGGAGAGCCGAATTTGTTACTAGCGGTGTGTGTGAGTTTGGTGATTATTTTGTGGGCTCAGCAACATCGCTCGGAAGCCACAACTATTGCGCTGGCTGGTGCGGGCGCAGTGGGTTTAAACCTACTGTTAAAAAAAGTTTTTGCTCGCGCTCGCCCTCAACTTTGGGAACGCGCAGTTGACGTGAGATTTTACAGTTTTCCTAGCGGACACGCGATGGTGTCAATGGTTATTTATGGTTTGCTAGGATATTTTTTGGGCTCTCGCTTTCCCAAGCAGCGCTGGTGGATTTACATTTTAACAATTTTATTAGTTTCTGTTATTGGCTTGAGTCGGCTTTATCTAGGAGTTCACTGGCCCACAGATATTATTGCGGGGTATACTGCTGGTTTGGTGTGGCTGATAGCCTGCATTATGAGTCTGGAAGTATGGAAACAATCTCGCTCATCATTTCCTGAGTCTCAAGAAGAATTTTTATCCCCAGATTCTTCTCAAGAAATGACCGATGAGCCATCACCCCTAACTCATAACAAATAACTAATAACCAACCATTTGCTTTTGAGTTAAATACATCGCAATCCCTTTTTCATAGTAAGCAGCTTCGTTAATAAATACTGGATATACCGTCGATTTACCTTCGTATACAATCTCATCGCCCTCAAAGGTCAAAAACATCGGCTCCCCTGGATGCAGCGGTTGATAATCTCTGAATTGCAATCGAGGATGAATCATTGCCTGAATTTCTCCCAACTCATTTCTGGGATAGTCGATAGTCTGAATTTTTTGATAAAGGGTCAGGGGTTTTTTGGCGGTAGAAATGTTACCCTGATTATATGCTTCTACATAGTCTAAAATTGTGCCGATAATTTCCTCAGTTTGCTCAAATAAACTGGCATCCAATATCCCTTGAGCCACGGGACCAACTTCCAGGGTAAATCCTAACGGGGAAATCGATCGCAACACAGAGCTATCTTGATTGTGCTTTCCCGAAACCAGTACCTTAATCTGGGGATCGACAGATGTTAAATGAGCAGTTAACTCCAGATTAAAGGGATGCTGGCTATCCAGAATAAATGTGATACCCATGTTGGCGGTGGTATTGTGCAAATCGATAATTAAATCAGGATTATCCGTATTGTTGGAGCCCAACATTTGGTAGATTTCTTTGGCTCGTAGTGCTTCGTAAGTCGAGAGATGATAATTTTCTAAATCCTGTCGTAAAAAACAACGATTGAGGTCGATATCGATGTAACGTTTGCCAATTTTGCACGCTTTGGGATTGGCTAGCATGGCAACAGTTTTAAAATTCGAGCGTGCTATTAAATTCGGCGATCGCTCAAATTTATTCACTAGGTAAATTCCTGTGAGTTCGTTGCCGTGGGTTCCTCCAATAACTGCAACACGGTTAATTTTTTTCATAAAAAATTAGCTTCCTTTTTCAAATGCCACTTTTGGGCTAGTAATTTCGATTAAAATAAAGAACGTATTTATCTCTATATTAACTTATCTGGTAGTAGATGTGCAATATTTTGTTAATCACAGGGACGTTATGGTGTGGAAGAACACAAAACCGCTATAATATTTATATAGAGTTCGGTATAGTCATGCGTAAAATTATACTATTCATTGCATCTAGTTTAGACGGTTATATCGCCAGACCCCAGGGCGAGATTGACTGGCTGTTTACTGACCAAAACTATGGTTATACTGATTTTTTAAATAGCATCGATACAATTATCATGGGGCGAAAGACTTACGACCAAGTTCTAACTTTTGGCGAGTATCCCTATCAGGAAAAAAAGAGTTATGTTTTAACTAAGAATATTAATTTTCAACCACAACATGATGTCACTCCCGTAGCAGATATAGATAATCTTGTCAAGGAGTTGCGGCGGCTTGATGGCAAAAATATTTGGTTAGTTGGAGGCTCTCTAGTGATTCGCGATTTTCTGGAAAAAAAATTGATAAACGAGCTGATTCTTTCGGTCCATCCGATTGTTTTGGGCGAAGGTATTCCTTTGTTTGCCGCTCCCACAACTGCTACAGATTTGCAGCTAACTGGATGTCAAACCTACAGTTCTGGTCTTGTACAGTTATCCTACGATGTTGTAGGATAGAGGTGATGCCCTAGCATAGAGAGTGAATCGTGAAATGTGTTGCCTTTGTCATTTTATTAATACTATTTTTCTGGGTCGCGTTGCCAGCTAAGGCATCTGTCTGCCGCAATTACAACGGACAGCAGATTTGTATTGTCGAGCTAAAACGTAGCGCCAAAAACTATTGGGAATACAGAGCAATTTTGAGTATTGATGGAGTAAAAAAGCCTAGGGAGGTTTACAACTGTCGCAGTCGCAGCACTGTGAAAAAAGATGGTAAAGTTGTGCCGTTTGGCAAAAAAGATCCTGGTCAAATGATATGCAGTTTTTTTCACAACCAATAGACACCTATAACCCGAAAAACTGGTTTTTTTTAGATAGGTATCATAGCTATTTGTGGCGTTCTAGTTTTTTAATAAACCTCAGAACAAACAGCGATAGTAAAGCGCCTATTAAGGCAAGTTCCCACAAGCCACAGCCTGCCGCAGTCCCCAAAGCTGCGGACACCCAAATAGCGGCCGCAGAGGTGAGTCCGTGAACTTCTACTTCGCCTATTTCCTGTTTAGATTGTCGCAGGATTTCTCCCCCTCCCAAAAAGCCAACCCCGGCGGCAATACCTTGAATTAGACGCTTTATAGCATCTCGTACATTTTCATTTTTACCAAGTGCTAAGGGGATTAAAACAAACAGTGCAGAACCCATACTGACTAACATATGTGTTCTCAAACCTGCTGGTTTGTGTCGGAGTTGACCAAAAAAATGGGATACAAGCCCCGTCCTTCGCTTGACGGCTTTTCTTGATTTCTAATATATTCTTTGATATTATTTAGTTGCAGACCAATTCTAGCACAAGCAATGAAAGCAAGATATCGCTACAGATTTTACCCAAGCAGCCAACAGCAGCATAGCCTAGCTCAAATGTTCGGCTGTGTGCGCGTAGTCTGGAACGATGCTCTTGCCCTGTGCAAACAGTCTGACAAGAAACCAAGTTCGGCAGATTTGCAAAAAATCGTCATTACCCAAGCCAAGAATACTGAAGAAAGGGCTTGGCTAGGGGATGTGTCGTGCATCCCACTACAACAATCAGTTGCCGATTTAGATGCTGCTTTTAAGAACTTTTTCAACTCATGCAAAGGAAAGAGAAAGGGGTCTAAGGTCGGATATCCTAAGTTCAAAAAAAGAACCAACAGCCAGTCGGCACGTTTTCGGGTTGGCGGATTTTCAATCAAAGGTGATGGAGTTTATTTAGCCAAGATTAGAATTGTCAATCCCATCAGGTCGAGAAAGCTACCATCTGAACCTAGTTCGGTCACGGTAATTAAGGACTGTGCAAACCGCTATTTCCTGAGCTTTGTTGTAGAGATTCAACCAATTCAGACTGAAGCTAAAAACCCCAGCATCGGTATCGACTTAGGGATTAAAACCTTTGCGGTGATGAGCAATGGCGAAAAAGCCGAAAGTCCTAGCTATAAAAAGCTAGACCGGAAAGTTTGTAAATTACAACGCAAGTTGGCTCGTCAACCAAAAGATTCCAAAAGACGGAATGTGACTCGCATGAGAATTGCCAAGTTGCACAATCAGATTGGTGACAGCCGAAAAGACTTTCTGCACAAACTGTCAACCAAAGTAATCAACGAAAACCAAGTGATTGTTTTGGAAGATTTAAACGTTTCCGGCCTGGTCAAGAATCGGAAACTTTCGAGGGCTATTAGCCAGCAAGGATGGTACGAATTCCGAAGGCTTTGCGAGGCTAAATCAGAGAAGTTTGGCAGAGAGTTTAAGGTCATCAGCCGATGGGAACCTACTAGCCAGATATGTTCAGACTGTGGGTTTAAGTGGGGTAAAATCGATTTATCTATCCGCTCGGTACTTTGCTTAAGTTGCGGCACCGAGCAAGATAGAGATGAAAATGCAGCTAGGAATATAGCTCAAGTCGGGATGGGAAATCGCCACGACTTTAAACGGGCGCAGAGGGACTGTGAGACTACCTCGGTAGCAAGACAAGCTTCGGCTTCAAACCTCCAGAATTTGGATAAGCCACTTTAAACAATTTAGAGCCTTCCAGGTATCCCGGTGGTTTGGGCTTAAAATGCAATTGAGCTTTAACATACAAATCTCTTAATTCTT
>JAHRFD010000071.1 GCA_020882975.1 Microcoleus sp. EPA2
GGCTCGTGGAGGAGACAGTGTTCAACTCATTAGACCATTCGTGCAGGTCGGAACTTACCCGACAAGGAATTTCGCTACCTTAGGACCGTTATAGTTACGGCCGCCGTTTACTGGGGCTTCAGTCAGGAGCTTTGGCTTGCGCCGAACACCCTTCCTTAACCTTCCAGCACCGGGCAGGTTTCAGGCTCTATACGTCAACTTACGTTTTTGCAGGGCCCTGTGTTTTTGTTAAACAGTTGGTTGTACCATTTTACTGTGACCATCTTGCGATGGTACGCTTTATCCCGAAGTTACAGCGTTAATTTGCCTAGTTCCTTCTCCACGGCTCACCCGAGCGCGTTAGAATACTCATCCCGTCTACCTGTGTCGGATTCCGGTACTGGCTGCTATGCTCGCTTTTCTTGGCAGGAATTTTATGGTTTCGCTTTGTCCGAAGACTCCACTCAGGCGTACACTTCCGTCCGTACGCAACCACCACGTCCCTGCGTCACTTTTAATGCATAGTAGGTGAAGGAATATTAACCTTCTTTCCATCAGATACCCCTTTCGGGTTTTCCTAAGGACCAGACTAACCCTGATCCGATTAACGTTGATCAGGAAACCTTAGACTTTTCGCGTTAAAGTTTTTCACTTTAATTATCGTTACTTATGCCTACATTTTCTTTTGAAATCGCTCCAGCATGGCTCGCGCCACACCTTCTGTGCAGATTTCAATGCTCCCCTACCACTCTAGCTAGGCTAGAATTTAGAACTTCGGTTCGTAGTTTGATGCCCGATTATTTTCCGTGCAGGATCTCTCGACCAGTGAGCTGTTACGCACTCTTTAAATGAATGGCTGCTTCCAAGCCAACATCCTGGCTGTTATAGAAATCCCACCTCGTTTGATCAACTTAACTACGTATTAGGGACCTTAGTTGCTAATCTGGGTTATTTCCCTCTCGGCCCTGGACCTTAGCGCCCAAAGCCTCACTGCTGCAGATATTTATTAGCATTCGGAGTTTGTCAGGGTTTGGTAGGCGGTGAAGCCCCCTAGCCCAATCAGTAGCTCTACCTCTAATAAACTTCATAATGCAACGCTGTTCCTAAAAACATTTCGGGGAGAACGAGCTATCTCTCAGTTTGATTGGCCTTTCACCCCTATCCACAGGTCATCCCAAGACTTTTCAACGTCAACGGGTTCGGTCCTCCAGTGTGTGTTACCACACCTTCAACCTGCCCATGGATAGATCACAAAGTTTCGCGTCTGCCCCAACTGACTAATCGCCCTATTTGGACTCGCTTTCGCTTCGGCTCCGTTAAATAAGAACTTAACCTCGCCAGTCAGGAGCAACTCGTAGGCTCATTATGCAAAAGGCACGCCGTCACATATATTTCAATGCTCCGACCGCTTGTAGGCGCACGGTTTCAGGTACTATTTCACTCCCCTGTTCGGGGTGCTTTTCACCTTTCCCTTACGGTACTGGTTCACTATCGGTGTCTGAGGAGTATTTAGCCTTACCAGATGGTGCTGGCAAATTCACGCAAGATTCCTCCGGTCCCGCGTTACTCAGGATACTGCTCGTCCTTGTTAATTTGTACTTACAGGGCTATCACCTGCTATGGCCCATCTTTCCAGATGATTCGGTTTGATAACAACTTCTAAATGCAGTCCTATAACCCCGGATCAGCACGCTGACCCGGTTTGGGCTCTTCCCTTTTCGCTCGCCACTACTCAGGGAATCATTATTATTTTCTTTTCCTCCCGGTACTTAGATGTTTCAGTTCTCGGGGTTGGCTCTCTTTGCAGAGTAATATACCTTCAGTATATTAGGTTGTCCCATTCAGAAATCTACGGATATAACGGTCGTGTGCACCTCCCCGTAGCTTATCGCAGCTTACCACGTCTTTCATCGCCTCTCAGACCCTAGGCATCCACCATGCGCCCTTATTCGCTTTAAAAAATTTTTCAGATATACACTTGCATAAGATGCATATCTACTATGTTTTGATTTTTCACAATTTCCAATATGTCAAAGAACTTATCTATAACCCCTCTACAGGAATTATAATTGAAGATGTTAAGATTACGAATCTCTAGGCCCTATCGCCACATCCAAAGTTTGAAAGAACTAATTTTTAACCCGAAGGTTTGGTGGAGGATATCGGAGTCGAACCGATGACCCTCTGCGTGCAAGGCAGATGCTCTAGCCAACTGAGCTAACCCCCCAAATTTGGTTGATCAGTACTCGGTGACAGTTGATCAGTGATTATACCATCAACTTCGCAACCCTACAACCTTTCAACTTAAATATCTAAGTAGACCCGACCAGAGTTGAACTGGTGACCTCTACATTATCAGTGTAGCGCTCTAACCAACTGAGCTACGGGTCTGAATCGGGTACTATTAGTACTTGTCTTTAAAAGAACAATATTTTTGAAAGTATTTGGAAACAACAGCGGTTTATAACAATCTCTAAAAGGAGGTATTCCAGCCGCACCTTCCGGTACGGCTACCTTGTTACGACTTAGCCCCAGTCATCGATTTTACCCTAGGCAGCTCCTTACGGTTACCGACTTTAGGTACACCCGACTCCCATGGCTTGACGGGCGGTGTGTGCAAGGTCCGGGAACGTATTCACCGTATCATTGCTGATATACGATTACTAGCGATTCCAGCTTCACGTAGTCGAGTTGCAGACTACGATCTGAACTGAGAGATGGTTTTTGGGATTAGCTTCACGTCACCGTGTTGCAGCCCTTTGTCCACCCCATTGTAGCACGTGTGTAGCCCTGGGCATAAAGGCCATGATGACTTGACATCATCCCCTCCTTCCTCACGCCTTACGGCGGCAGTTTCAATAGAGTTCCCAGCATTACCTGTTGGCAACTATTGATAGGGGTTGCGCTCGTTGCGGGACTTAACCCAACACCTCACGGCACGAGCTGACGACAGCCATGCAGCACCTTACAAATTGTGTATTGCTACAAAACCAGCTTTCACTGGCGGTCAAAATGCATTCTAGCCCAGGTAAGGTTCCTCGCGTATCATCGAATTAAACCACATGCTCCACCGCTTGTGCGGACCCCCGCCAATTCCTTTGAGTTTCATCCTTGCGGACGTACTTCCCAGGTGGGATACTTAATGCTTTCGCTCAGACACACACAGTGTATCGCGTATGTCGAGTATCCATCGTTTAGGGCGTGGACTACCAGGGTATCTAATCCTGTTTGATCCCCACGCTTTCGTGCCTCAGCGTCAATATATGCGTAGTAAGCTGCCTTCGCAATAGGTGTTCTATGTCATATCTAAGCATTTCACCGCTACATGACATATTCCGCTTACCTCCACAATATTCAAGACAGATAGTATCAATGGCAGTTCT
>JAHRFD010000072.1 GCA_020882975.1 Microcoleus sp. EPA2
CCTAATATTTCTATCACTGGTGCTATACGGTCTACCACGTTTACTTGTCTTACTAATTCGGTCGAGTTGTTTGAGCCATCTCTTACTATGTACGTTATCGTGTAACTACCCAATTTGTTTACATCTACCTTGTTGTCTACTATACGTATCAAACTGTTCTCTGAGTAATAGTTATCGCTTGCATTTACTCCAGGGTCTTCATAGCTCTGGTTATATACATCTAATACCAAAGGGTTGGGGCCCAATAAACTTACTACTGGTGCTATCGTATCTTGTACATCTATTTGTACCTGACGCGGTGGCGTACAATTGTTTAATGGATCGCATAACACAACTTGTATAAAGTAACTCCCCGGTAATGATGTATTTGGACTACCTGTTTGTGTTAGTGTTAATTGGTCTACCGCAAAGTATGTATCTCTTCTTATAATCCCTGAGCCCGTTAGGTAAGGAGTGTTGATTTGGTGTTTGATTACTCCATTCACTCTTAATTCCGGTATTGTGGTTTTTCTAACAATCACCACACGCGTTTTCTCTCCAGTAAAGCCAAACGCATCTCGTACACTGTAGTTAACATAGTAGGTGCCTATGTAAGCAGTATCTACCATACCTATACGGATAATGCGGTCGCTGATGCTATCGCCCACATTGTCTACCGCTACTGCCCCTTGATCTGTGTAACTTTCCTGTCTTGCTTCTACATATACAGTGTCAGGTCCTTTCAACGTTACCGTTGGTCCTACCTGATTTAGCTCTACCTGTATCGTTCTTTCTATCGTATCGCTAATGTTACCATACAAATCTCTTACCCAGTATCTTGCCTTGTAAACCCCTACCATACTCATGTTAATATTGTTGGTCGTCTCGTATCTTGAACTGATATCGCCTTCCCTATTATCTATCGCTAATACGCCTGGATCTACATATATCATTCCGCGTTGTACCCTATGTACACTTGCACCTTTTAAACTGATGGTCGGGGCTAACAAGTCTAAGCCTATCTCTACTGCATAGTCTTCAAAGCATCCCGCTCTTGCCTTATCTGGAGTTAACGTGGTTCCCCCTTCGCTTACTCCTATGCGTAAACGAGTTACCCTGCCGGGAGCGATATCATTCGGTATCATAAACGTACTGCTCCCTACCAAGTTCGTACCATTGCTCTCGCTTAGTATCATCTCTCCTTGGTCGATAAAGTCTGCATCTAAGTTAAAGTCTATCCATGCCTTACGTTCCATAGGCGTTTCTGCTGTTGGACGCATTACTTCCAATTTATAGTTTACCCCGCGGTATAATACTCCGCGTTTGATGTTATACAAGGCCGTATACGTTGGCGTTTTTAATGCCGTGGTCGTATCTACACTTTCAAAAACTACACGCGTGATACCTACATCACTCGCATTCGCTATCGGGAAGTCTGTGTTCGGTTGGTTATAAGCCAATACATCTATATAGAAAAAACGTTCTATCGAGTCTGCCCCAAACATGTTTCTTGCTACTAATTTTACTGCATATTTACCCGGTGAGGTTAACATAAAAATTGGATGTTGACTGCTTGAGTCAGTGCCCGATACATACAATATGTTTTTCGGACTTACTTCCCATCTCCATTGGTTAGGACCATTTCGGCTTATATCCCGTAAGCGGAAGGTATCCGTGGTAAAGCCTGCTGGACGAGGACTGCTAAAGTCTGCTATTGGACGTGTTTGTACTGGTAGTACTATTAAGCGTTTGCAGTACGTTGAACTTCCTTTACAGTTACTTGCGCGTACGCATACATCGCGTAACAATGGGGCTACAGTCGTAAACGTAAAGTTGGCGCCATTCGCACTCGTATGGTCGTTATAAATACCATCTCCGTTTACATCCCAGGTATACGTTACTATGCCCTGACCTACAGTGCCATTAATGTATTGTACTTTTTGCCCTGAATATATCGTATCTGCACACGTAAACAAAGCATTAGGAGCACTGTAGGTGGCCGGTATACTCGTCCATCTGATTACTATACCACTATCCCCTACTGCTGCATTTTGTGGGGCTCCTAATTGCCATTGCATATACAAACGACCACTGTTCGCTACTAGCGTGCGTACACTGTCGGGTAAGTTACCGCCTCCCAATTTTCTTAATATTGGGCCACTTGGCCCTCCGTTGCGGAAAATTATCGTGTCTTGATTTCTTAATCTGAAGCGCTCTAAGTATGCCGTTACACTCGAGGCACATGGGTCGATCGTGTAATAACAGTTACCCATGATACTTGGAAAGTACGGTTGATTAGGGCCCCCATTATCATAAACATAGCCTTCCGGTTGTGTACTCATCGTATCCCCTGCGCTTGCACACATACTCAAGCCGCCTATCACCTCTATATAATCCTTTTTACACACCGAGTCCATACCCACATTATTCCATACCTTTAAACACACATCAAACTTCCCTGCGTTTCTAGCTCGTAATACCGGTAATTGTACTCCTGCAGTTGGTAAAAAATCGTTGGGAGATATATTAGGATCTGTATCGCAACCCCTACAATCTGGACTTACTCTCCACTGCCAACTCGTTGGTCCATTCTCCGATAAATCATACGCTGGGATTTGTTCGCTTACACCTATCGTTAATTTATCCATGAAAAAGTTCGCCACAGGTTTTTTACTCGGATAACCTACATAAACCCATTTGCTTGAACTGTCTGAACCTGTTCTGTTTCTTACTACCAATGTTACCAAATAACTTCCCGTATCAGTAAAGGTATAACGGAAGTTGCGCACGTTATTGCTTATTTGATGGTAGCAGCTGTAATTCTGTACACACTGCGTTGCTCCAGGTTGACCTTCTACTCGCCAATATGAGGCACTATCGCCTGTTGAGTTGTTTACAAACGCATACGGACTGTTGATCCATACAGTATCTATCCCCTTATCATAGGCAAAACTTGATAT
>JAHRFD010000008.1 GCA_020882975.1 Microcoleus sp. EPA2
TTATGGAGTCCTAGTTATTTTGCGGTTTCTGTCGGTGGTGCACCCCTAGATGTGCTGAAGGAGTATATTAAGAATCAAGAAAAGCCGTCCTAAAAGGACGGGGCTTGTATCCCATTTTCTTGGTCAAAAAAATTGTTGAGGGTGTTTTTGTAAAGTTTGAGTATTGATTTAATTATATGAAATTACAGCTAAAGGGTCAAACTACAGACAGGAAGCAACTTTTGAGATTTTTGCTGTTCGGGTTGTGTAGTTATCCTCACCCTTGCAAACTACTGTGAATGGGAGATAATAGCAAGGTGATGGGTAATACCCCTCACTGTCAAAAACTCAGTGAGTCGCTATCTCAAAGCGATGCCTGCACAGTTAGAGTGCTCAAGCTCTCTTTCACAGCCCAGGGTAGGTTTGCTGTCGATCGATCTGAATTTGGTAACTAATTTACTGGACAATAATTGACAATGGATAGGTAGCGCTCTACCCAAACGCTGAAGTTATCACACAAGTGGGAGCAAATAACCCATAGATGTGTCCCAAAAAGGCTGTCAAGGGCAGGCTGGATGCCTACCCCGCAGGAATTATGGGAGATGTCTAATCATTAATCACGATACTTTGCGGAGCAGCGACTTTTCATGTCGAAAGTCTTTGTTAGAAAGGTGAGGGTCGGTTGTTTATGCTGAATTGGGGGGGGTGGGTAATCATTAGTCGCCCCCCGCTCAATTCCACCACACAAAAAATAACTAATCTCAGGGAGGTCTACTAACGATGCAACTGCTCAGGAAAAGGGATCGCGAGGGTTTTATGGTTGACACAAAAAGTCTTCAGTCTGACAGGATAGCAGAATTTGAGACTCCATGTCGAAGCGTAGATTTAAACGGCAAAGATACTGTTGTCGTCGCTACTCCCGACCGCTCTGTGGGGGGAGCAGAGCCTCGGATGCCTCCTGTGGCACCGGATTCTGTGCGACTAGCTTTAGAAGAGTTGAAATGCTTTGAAGTAGTAGAACACCAGTTTAAACATTGGGGGCTAACTTTTACCAATGTGGTGGCAATCCAACCTTCCAACCCAGCATTTTTGACGGTTCCTGGGATCACAATTTTAATGGGAGCCCCCAAAAGTGGACAGATAGAAATCTCTTTTAAGTATCCAGTTCGCTTTGTGTCAGGACTTGTCACCAGTTCCCGGCGAACGGTTTTGTCTGCTTGCGACCTGGATGGTGTCCAAATTGCTCAGGATGAAATGCCAGGACCGAATCTGGTAGGGTCTAATTCTGCCATTAAGCCGAGCACTGAACTGCGTGTCAAAGCACCAAATATTTCTCGAATCACTTTTTACGCTTTTGATGGTCAGCTAGTAGTCCATGATTTAATTTTTGGCTTTTAAAAATTCCGAATTCAAAATTAATTGTTAACGACTCAGCTTGATTTGGTTTTTTCAGAACAATGTAGAGAGTCCAAAGTCTGCAAACCTTCTAGAAGGGCATTGCGGACTATAGCTTCTGGTTCTTGATTCAGCATCAAGCGAAAGCACTCAGCAGTGTGTGACAGGCCGATGGAATTTTTGAGGGAACTGGGTTTCCAAAACCCAGGACTTTTGACCAAATTGGTCATTTGCCGCACTGCTATCAAACGCTTTACAGGGTCTGCATCTGTCAAATCCGCCAGGATGCCATCTACTACCGCTTCATCTTTGGAAGCACTTTGGCTCCAGACTTGTCGCACCAAAAATACCACAATGGCGATCGTCCCCAAATTTTGTAAAATTGCGCTCAGAGCCATCGAGTTGCTCTGGGACTGTTCCCAAATCGAAAAGCTCATGTAAGTTCCTAAAGTAGCAAGGCCACCACTACCCACGGCTACCACCAAGCGTCGGCTGGGGCTGTCCCAAAATTGCTCCAGGTTCGATCGCAATTGTTGCCAATCCCAGGACTGTGCCCGGTAAACCAACATCATCGCTCCGATTCCCAAGCCCGTAGCAGCCAGCAATTGACTGTTCCACCAGCCACAAACTGCTGAAGCCGTTAAAATTGCCAGGGTGCCTGAGGATCTATTCCAACGCCCTAACACCCATTTGAGCAAGGTAGTAGAAATTACAGGCCGCTTCGAGGATCTTTGAAAGTCAATCCTGGGGTGTTTGGCTGACTCAGGAACGGCTGTGGGTATAGTTTGAGGAAATGGACTGTTTTCCGGTGTATATTTCTTCAAAACCTGGACATCGGTCATGGATGAGGGTAATTTCTGCAAGTGGTCCGATCGCAGTTGGTCTGTAGCTGATGACAGATCCTCTTGTCGATGCACTTTGGCTGTAGTTTTTTTTACTCGTTCCATACTGAGTTTTTGGATCGATTTGTATATTAAAATAGTAACAAAAAGCAGCCATGACGGTGAAAACAGTCTCACACTAAACGCAAAAACCTGGGAATATCCTAGGCAAGCTCACGCCAGAAAAATTATGGCATAAAAGCTCCTGAATCCATAGCTTTGATGCAGAGTTAATAGGATTTTTGATGAATACATCCCGTGACTCCAGGGTTTTGTTTATGATAAAGTATGTGGCTATTTGTGTTAAATTAATATCAACACTATCGGCGGTCATTACCCATAATTTTTGGGTAAATATCAACTATTTTGTTGATTTTTATGACGACACCTAATGGGATGATATCGCTTTTGTAAATACTGATTAATTCCTATTTAAAATGAGTACAATGTAGCGAGTGCTACATTATAGTTCAAGTTACTGGCAGATTCGTTCGGGGATAGGAGGGGGTGGAGCAGTAATGCTCCCCTTGACCCGATCGCCCAATGGTCTGGGAAGCCTGCACGGAGCATCTAGCCACTTGTTTACCATAAACTGCTAGAGTTCAGTTATTATTAAACGAGTGCTTGTTGATAGCACTCCCTCCTGCCTGGGAGCAGGAGATAGGAGGCCTTCCACTTTGTCCGCTCGGCCTCAAACCCGGTAAAGTAGTGGTAACATTTGTAATCGAGATGGGAATGCTGCTATCAATATTGGATACACACAAAATTCGATACAGCATCTCAAAGAATGTATTTGTTAACATTTGGTAACAAATACAGATCAAAAAAATAATAGTTGCGATCGAGACTTCCGAGAGCTGAGGTTTGATGGCACAGCCCTTACAAAGACAGAGACTTGAATGCAGCTAAAAATATAAATAAAGTCGGGATAGGGCATTGCCACGACTCTAAACGGACGCAGAAGGGACGTAAGACTACTTTGGTAGCAGACCCTGGTGAAGCGTCAAGAATCACCGCACTTGTGACGGGCGGTGAGTATGTCAACAAGATGTAAACACCTTACCAACAGATCGCCGGAGCAATCTTGCAGGAAAACCCATGTCTAGTATGCAAAGCCAATTCACAGTTCACTTCTGGGGCGTTAGAGGTAGCATAGCGTCTCCGGGAGCTGAAACAGTACGTTACGGGGGCAACACACCCTGTATTGAAATGCGAGTGGGTGACAGCCGCTTGATTTTCGATGGCGGTACAGGGTTACGGGTTTTGGGACAAACTCTCCTGTCGCAGATGCCTGTAGAAGCTCATATGTTTTTCACTCACTCTCACTGGGATCACATTCAAGGATTTCCGTTTTTTGTCCCAGCTTTTGTCAAGGGCAATTGTTTTCACATCTATGGTGCTGTTGCTCCTAACCAAGCTACTATCCAGCAGCGCCTGAACGACCAGATGCTTCACCCAAATTTTCCAGTCCCCCTACAAATTATGGGTGCAGACCTGAAGTTCAATGATATTAAAGTGGGCGATACAGTGGAAATTGGGGAGATCAAGGTGGAAACTGCTTTGTTGAATCATCCAGGAGAAGCTATGGGCTACCGAGTTAACTGGCGGGGCTATGCGGCGGCTTACGTGACTGATACAGAACATTTTGCAGACACTTTGGATAAAAATGTGGTGAAATTGGCTCAGGATGCTGAAGTCCTGATCTACGATGCTACTTATACGGATGAGGAGTATTATTCGGAAAAGTCGAGCCGGGTTGGCTGGGGACATTCGACTTGGCAGGAAGCGGTGAAAGTGGCTAAGGCGGCTAACGTCAAAAAGTTGGTAATTTTTCACCACGATCCTTTGCACAATGATGAGTTCTTAGACAAAGTGGGAGAGCAAGTTGCTCAAAGGTTCCCGAACAGCTTGATGGCGCGGGAAGGTTTGTCGTTACAGTTGCTTCCTCCTGAAAAGACTGTCCGTGAGAAGTGCGATGAAAAATTAATTTAGTGGTTGTATTTTGAACATAAATTTGGATGACGATCGCAATCAGACTAAGTGTGTGAAAATTTAAAGCGTGTGGGTAACTTATTCTTGTACTGCTGCTCTGACTCCAACTGCCGTTGCCTTGGGAAACTTTGATGGTTTGCACCTAGGGCATCGACAAGTCGTGCAGCCAATTTTAACTAGATCGATTCGGGACAATTCTGGGCAGATTTCGGCGACTGTTTCTGCACCGCAGCGGGATTTGGGACAACTAGCGCCTACTAACAACGAAAATTTGGTTTTTGAACCGGATACTACGAGGGAGTTTGATCCGGCAGACAGCCTCGTCCTTGCCCGCTGGGGCAAGAATTCTGATGTGGGTTTGTCCCAGACTCGGACTGAAGACCATCAGATTCCAGGCTGGAACTCTGATGGGGACGTGAGGTTTTACGGAACTGTGGTGACATTCGATCCGCACCCACAAGAGTTTTTTACTGGTCAAGCAAAAAAACTGCTGACTCCTCTGGCAGAAAAGATAGAATTGCTAGAAGCAATGGGTGTCGAGCAGCTTGTGCTGCTGCCGTTCGATCGCGAATTGGCTGCTTTGACTGCCGAGGAGTTTGTCGAGGAAATTTTGGTGGGACAACTGCAAGCGAGTCGAATTAGTGTCGGGATGGATTTTCGTTTTGGACGGGGACGGACGGGCACGGCTGTGGATTTACAGGCGATCGCCTCTAACTATGGTATTGATGTTACTCTAGTAGGACTTCACACCTGCGAGAGTGGCGAACGAATCAGCAGTTCTGTGATTCGGGAAAGTCTAGCCAGCGGAGACCTCCAACGGGCAAATCAGTTGCTGGGCCGTCCTTACAGTTTGGTGGGTCCCATAGTTCGGGGACAGCAGCTTGGCAGGACGATTGGATTTCCTACCGCTAATATTCAATTACCACCATCCAAGTTTTTGCCTCGTTTTGGTGTCTATGCAGTGCGAGTATCGATCGAGGATGGAGATGGAGTCTTCCCAGATGAAAGTTCTTCCTATAAGTGGGAAAATCCCAAATCTCTGAGACCGGGAGAATCATTAGATTTATCTTTGGTCCATGGGGTGATGAATGTGGGCTGTCGTCCCACAGTGGACGGTCAGCAACCAACAGTGGAAGTTCACCTGTTAGATTGGTCTGGGGATTTGTACGGTAAAACCTTGAGTGTGAGTTTGGTGGAGTTTTTGCGACCTGAACAAAAATTCCCTTCTCTGGAAGCTCTCAAAACTCAAATTCAGGCAGATTGTGATCTTGCTAGAAGTGTGTTGTTATAGGGAAAATGGCAGATGGCCAATGGCATTCTCTGTAATGGTTTCAACAATTAAAAATCAGAAAAATGAGAGAAAACATCGATCGGCTCAAGCAAAATCTAGGCAAGACTATTGTTGGGAAGACGGATGCGATTCGCTTGGTGATTGTAGCCCTGCTTTCGGGGGGACACGCGCTGTTGGAAGACGTGCCTGGTGTGGGAAAAACGCTGTTGGCGAAGTCTTTGGCGCGCTCTATCGATGGGAAGTTTCAGCGGATTCAATGTACTCCCGATTTGTTACCAACGGATGTCACTGGTACTAATATTTGGAATCCCAGCACCGGGAAGTTTGAATTTTTGCCTGGTCCAGTGTTTGCTAATGTGTTGTTGGCGGATGAAATTAATCGGGCGACACCGCGTACTCAGTCTGCTTTGCTGGAAGTGATGGAAGAAAAGCAGGTGACAGTAGATGGGGTTTCTCGGAATGTTCCAGCACCGTTTTTTGTGATTGCGACTCAAAATCCGATCGAATATCAAGGCACTTTTCCGCTACCAGAAGCCCAGATGGATCGCTTCACTTTATCTTTGACTTTGGGTTATCCTGCACAGTTGGAAGAGTTGCAAATGTTGGAGAGGCTGTCTGATAGTTTTGCGGTGGAAGATTTGCAGCCTTGTATTTCTTTGGAACAGGTGCAGGAGTTGCGCCGTTTGTGCGCGACGGTCAAGGTGGAAGGGCACTTGAAACAGTATATTGTGAATTTGGTGCGATCGACTCGCGAAGATGAGGAGATTACTCTGGGAGTTAGTCCGCGAGGTGCTGTATCTTTGCATCGTGCGGCCCAAGCTTTAGCGTTTATTTCTGGTCGAGATTATGCGACTCCCGATGATGTCAAGAATTTAGCTCCCCACGTACTTGCTCATCGATTAATTCCCGCGGCTGGGAGGAGGGCTAAGACGATTGTTGACAGATTGTTGCGAGAAGTTGCTATTCCTTAAACAGTTGGTAGTGGCATCTCAATTTCGCATAGGCGAAGCATGACCGCAGACAATTTATTAGCAATCGCCAGAGATTTACTGGGGTCATGCTTCGCCCCTAGGAATATATTTGCAAAAATGACAGCAAATAAGGTAAAGTAAACGGCACAAGAGTTTAGAGTTCCATCACTCCAGCAACTCAACCCACCGCTCCTACCTCAGCAAAAATGAGGCTATGAGGGAGGTTCACCCCTAACCACTAATCTCTAACAAGCACAAAAAATGTCAACCTACTACTACGTTTTAGCTAGCCAGCGCTTTTTACTAGAAGAGGAAGCCCTAGATGAAATATTCAAAGAAAGAACTCGCAACTACCAAGAACAAGAAAAACAAATAGACTTCTGGTTAGTTAAACAGCCAGCTTTCCTAGAAGCACCGACAATGGCGAAAGTTAAGGCACAATGCCCTCAGCCTTCAGCGGCTATTATTTCCACCGATCCTAAATTCATCACTTGGTTGAAACTGCGATTAGAATATGTACTGACAGGTGAATTTGAATCACCTTCAGAAACTATCCCCGATGCCTTAGCATCCCTACAGTTAGCATGAACAAATTAGCAAAAAGCAAAAAGCTAGATTGTAAAGCTGGCAATATTTATCAGCAAAATCAACAATTTTATGGTTAAGTTGCGGATATTTTATGCTGGCTTTATCGCCATTTTTGCCTTGACAATTTCATCTATTTCTGTAAAAGCTCAGCCGAGTTGCCAACCGCCTCAGTCAGATGAGTATTTACTGTTAATTGTTACCAAAACCCCGGAACAGCAAGAAATAGCCAGACGTTCTTTTCCGGGAAATACTAATAATACAGTTTGCCAATATATCACTGACACGGTAACGCGAGTTGGTGGCTTTCGCAATTCGCAAATTGCTCGCGATTGGGTGAAATATATCGAAGAAGTTGTCGGATTACGGGCTTATGTGGTGCGATCGCCCGCGCCATCTATTACCCAAGATTTGCCTGTCTACAATCCTGAACCAGTTACTAATCCCGACAATGGCAGTGTGGGCTTTAATCCCCAACCCCTAGGTGCCGGTTATGCTGTGTTGGTGGATTATTTTAACCAACCGGAATTAGCCTCCCAAGTGAGGCAAGTTTTAGGGAAGCAAGTAGGCTTAGCTTCTTACGGGCAGCGTCCTTTTTTGTTCGTGGCTTATACAACGGATCAAGCTGCTGCTACTGCTGCGGTAAAAGCATTGAGCGATCGAGGTTTTTGGCCCATGTTGGTAGACAGCCGCCGGGTGACGTTAATTTCTCCTGGTGTTCGATGATGATGGCTTGATGCTAAATCCCGGTTACTCACCCCTTCGATCGAGGGCGGTTTCATTCTCCAAAAAACGAGGGCTTTGTAGGGGTAGTGGATGGTGCGTGCCTACCCCCCCACCGACCATTTTCCGTCATTTCAGAGATTGGGGCAGCCACGGGGGGCTGCCCCTACAAGAGAATGAAACCGCCGGGCCCCTTCGATCGAGGGGTTTTTTAACCTGGATTTGGTTTGAGTTGTGGCTGATGGTTTCCTAGCTGACTTTCAACACGCTTTTTTGCTTCCATCGCGGCTCCATAATCTAGTCTATAGCGAAGTGCTTTGTCGTAGGAGTCGATCGCCTCTTGATATCTTTTGACGGCTACCAGGGCATTACCACGACTGTACCAGGCTTCGGGGTAGTCTGGCTTGACATAAACAGCTTCATTGTAAGAGGCGATCGCATCTTCGTAGCGCTTTAAATTGTATTGTGCATTCCCTCTATTGTACCAACCTTGATACTCCTTTGGGTTTAAATCTAGGGCTTTGCTGTAGCATTCAATTGCTGATTCGTATCTGCGTAATTCGTGGTAAGACCAGCCTAAATTGTACCAGGCTTGATAGTAGTCGGGTTTGAGTTTAATCGCTTGTTCGTAAGCTTCTACCGCTGCTTCATGCCGTCGCATTTTCAACAAAGCTATGCCTTTGCTATACCAGCCTTGGTAAAATTTTGGTTGAAAACGCACGGCTTTTTCGTAGGAGTCTAAAGCTTCTTGGTTTTTGTTCAATTCTAGGAAAACATTACCTAAATTGTACCAGGCTTCCGGGTTGTCGTATTTAATTTCTACTGTTTTTTGATAGGAGTTTACGGCTTGTTCGTACTGCTTTAAATTCTGGTAGGCTTGTCCCTGATTGTACCAAGCTTGGTATAAGTTTGGCTGAAATTTTACGGCTTTTTCGTAGGAGGCGATCGCTTCTTCGTACCGCTGGGAATTTAAGAGTGAATCGCCTCTACCTTGCCACGCAGGGGGATAGTCTGGCTGGATTTTTAAGGCGTGTTCAAAAGAGGCGATCGCCTCTTTTGCTTGTTGCAATTTGTCCAAAACATAACCGCGTCCAGTCCAAGCTTCTAGATATTCGGGATTTAATTCTATGGCTTTGTCATAGGCTGACTGGGATGCTCGGTATTGTTTCAGTTCGGACAAAGTTTTGGCTTTTTCTTGCCAAACTTCAGCGTAGTCTGGTTTTAGATTAAGGGCGCGATCGTAAGCTTCTAGAGCTTCGGGAAATCGGTTTAAATTGTAAAGAGTATTGCCACGCTTGTGTAAGTCTGTGGCGTTAGCTGAATTCAGGGTATTGACAGCATAAGTGGAGGCTATAATAGTGAGGGTAATTAAACTGGCGATCGACAATATTTTTAAATACAGTTTTTTGCGAGATTTGACTGGGCCTTTGGGAGTGACGATAGGAGACAATAAAGGCACAGTACCGCTGGTTGCTGTTTTTAATTGTTTAATCGCTTCCAAGGCTTCGCCGGCACTAGCATAACGCTGGCGAAAATCGTAGCGCACCATTTTATCTAAAACCTTAGCAAATTCTGGAGTGACTGATGCTTTGTCCTGCCAAATAATTTCCTCTGTATCTGGGTCTTTTGGTAATTGGTGGGGAATTATGCCTGTGAGGCATTGAATGGCGATCGTACCTGTTGCATATATATCACTGCTGAGTTTTGGGTTGCCGTGGGCTTGTTCGCTAGGCATATAACCGGGGGTGCCAATGCTGACGCTTAAGCTGTTTTTGGCATGAGGATTGGTGATTTTAGTAGTAATTTCTTTGACTGCACCGAAGTCTATTAAAACTAATTTTCCGTCTCGATCTCTGCGGAGGATGTTGCGGGGATTGACATCGCGGTGAATCACATTTTGCTGGTGTACAAAGTTGAGAATTTCGAGAAGTTCTTGTAAGATGCCCAGGACTTCATTTTCTTTCAGGCAATTGGTAGCCCCCCCAGGGCTAGAAGGGGGGATAATTTCTTGACTTAAATCATGACCTTCTATAAATTCTTGAACTAAATAAAATTCTTGATTTTCTTCAAAGTAGGCGAAAAGCTGGGGAATGCGATCGTGATTTCCCAACTTGTACAAAACTTGTGCTTCGGTATCAAACAAACGTCTAGCTATTTGTAGACTGTTGGGATCTGTTGTTTGGGGTTTGAGTTGCTTGACGACGCAGAGGTGATTTCCTGGTAATTGCCTATCTTCGGCTAGGTAAGTTTGAGCAAATCCGCCGCCTCCCAAGTGACGGATAATGTTGTAGCGACTGCTGAGTGTGATTCCAAGCATGAGATTTACCTATAGCCTTTCTCGGTTAGGTGGTTACTAGGTAATCGGTAATGGGGCATGGGGCATGGGGCATGGGGCATGGGGCATCAGGGCTTTTGCTAAATTATACAAAAATAGTCGAGGAGGCAGAAACCGAGTTTTTGCCTCCTCGACTATTTTTGATGCGATCGCTTATGGGGAGATGGAAGGGCGATCGCCACCATTAGCCAAAAAGTGTCCGAGCCCTGGGAGTGCCAGTTTTATGTAAAGTTTTATTACAATTTCGATTTAGTAACTTTAGATACAGAATTATCTGTTATATTAAAAACATGGACAAGAAAGACCAGCCCAACTTTAGTCAAGCAAGACGGAGGAACCGCATATGTCTACCGAAAATCAAGCTCGCTCCCTGATGATGCGCCACCACCACTTAGTGAAAAACCGCCAGCAATCGATGCTGAACCGTAGCGCCACCGAAGTGGGTATGGAAGATCCTAACTACTGGGGTCATATTCAAGGGAAGCCGCAGCCAAGCCTGCAAGCCAGTTACGATCGCAGCAACGCCACCATGAGCTAAGCAAGCTCAATTGCCAACAGTCTGCCAAGTCAATACCTACCTTTGGAGCAAGATTTAAGTGGCAAATAGTTTGCTAAACTGATCGAAAGTTGATTGCCCAGAGTCAGTACAGAGGCCGATCGCAAATATAGCCTTCAAATAATGCCATTTACATCATCATCGCGATTTCTTCTTGAGTTTGAATTCTCAAGAAAAAGTCGCGATTAATTTTATAAATGGGCTGAGATACTTGATATAATCCGGTCTCAATGGAATAGAAGGCTCTAGGGAGGCAATTATGTCTGAGTGGAAAGTAATTGACGGCGGAGTTACTGCACCGAAAGGATATCGAGCATCAGGCATTACAGCGGGTTTGAAGCCTTCTGGCTTGCCGGATTTAAGTTTAATTTTGTCAGATGTCGATGCGATCGCCGCGGGAGTCTTCACCACATCGACTGTCCGGGCTGCTTGCGTGGACTACTGTCGCCAGTTACTGCAAGCTAAACCCAGCGCCAAAGCCATTTTGTGCAATGCGGGACAAGCCAATGCAGCAACGGGAGAACAAGGTTTAGCCGATGCCCTCGAAAGTGCGAAATTGTTGGGAGAAGCGCTGAATATTCCCCCAGAATCAATTCTGTTGGCCTCGACAGGAGTGATCGGGCAGCGGATTAAAATGGAACCGCTGAGGGCGGCAATTCCGCAATTAGTGGCCGAGGCTTCCTCTACCGGTTCCGATGCGGCTGCTAAGGCTATTTGTACAACTGATTTAGTGCCGAAAACCATCGCCCTAGAAACCATGTTTGGCGATCGCCCGGTACGCATCGGTGGCATTTGCAAAGGTTCGGGAATGATTCACCCAAATATGGCAACAATGCTAGGATTTGTAACTTGTGATGCAGCGGTATCATCACATTTGTGGCAAGAAATGCTCGCTCGCGCGGCTAACAGAAGTTTCAATCAAATTACTGTTGACGGAGACACCAGCACCAACGATTCGCTAATTGCTTTGGCTAACGGACAATCTCGCACACCAGCAATTACAGAAATGGGTGCAGATGCGGAGAAATTAGAGGCGATGCTTACAGAAGTTTGCGTGCATTTAGCCAAGGCGATCGCCCGTGACGGTGAAGGTGCAACTTGTTTAGTAGAAGTGCAAGTTAGTGGCGCGCCGGATGAAGTTTCAGCTAGTAAAATCGCCAAAACCATAGTTGGTTCTTCTTTGGTAAAAGCAGCAATTTTTGGACGCGATCCAAACTGGGGAAGAATTGCAGCGGCGGCTGGGCGTGCGGGCGTACCTTTTGAACAAGAGAATTTGCGAATTCAATTGGGAGATTTTTTGATGATGGAAAATGGGCAACCTTTAGCCTACGATAAATCTGCCGCGAGTAATTATATGAAAGCGGCGGCTGAGGGAGAATATTTGACCAATGATACGGTTTTAATTCAGGTTAGTGTGGGCAATGGCGGAGGTTTTGCGAAAGCTTGGGGATGTGATTTGAGTTACGATTATGTAAAAATTAATGCCGAGTATACGACTTAATCGTCATTTTTTATTAGATACCCGACTTTTTCACAAAGTCGGGTATCCAGGTATAATATATATACAAAATCACGTCTATTTTTGAATTTTCAGGGGAGTTATATCAATTCCGGTTGTATCGTCAGGTGATTTAACCGCGAAGGCGCGTTCCCCGCAGGGGTTCCCGTAGGGTAGTACGCGAAGCAAGAGAAGAGAGAGTTTTAATACAGGACGATGAAGACAGGATTTTATATTATTTAACCGCAGAGA
Organism: Microcoleus sp. EPA2; assembly: GCA_020882975.1. GTDB lineage: Bacteria > Cyanobacteriota > Cyanobacteriia > Cyanobacteriales > Microcoleaceae > Microcoleus. Next base: position 12,459 of record JAHRFD010000008.1, read on the forward strand.
ACGCAGAGAACACAGAGAGATGAATACAGGATTTGATAAGTAGAAGGAAGGAAGAATGAAGAAGGAAGAAGATCGACGTGAAGAATGCTCATACAGTAAGCTTTTTAGCCACCTGTATCTTACGTTTAATTAGGTGGATTTACTTATCGGTCAACGGGACAACAGAATATCAGCTAACTTATTCAGTTTTTCATCTTCTTTCTTATTGGTTAAAAATGATTTTTCAATTTCTTGCTGGATTTCCAAAAGTATTTGTTGATTCGCATTGAATGCAGAATAGTTTTTTGACAATATTGGTTGAAAGCGAACATATTGCTCTGCATTCATTAATTGATTGATGATATAAATGATGCCGTCGGAGGAACCATCGGCAAAAACATCAATAATCGGAATACCATCTAGGGGATTAATCCATTCTCCCGCACCCCAGGTTTGGGATTGTGCAATGCCGATTTGTTTGAGATTTTGACCTGTACCTAAAGATGTGACTAAAATATCTTGGATCTCGACTGTATCGCGCCAGGGGCTAGCAGGATTTTGTCGCCATTTGGGATTAGCAGGGGGATTGCTATTCCAGCGCAAACGTTCTGCGATCGCACATAATGCTGGGTTACTGGCGACAAATCCGCCGTCTATTAAAGGAATACCTTTGACATTGCCGGCTACGGGGATTTGATTGCCCTCTTCCTCCCAATTTTTGAGAAAGTCGGGATTGGTCATGATGTGGGCGGGAAAGGCAATGGGTACGGCCGCAGAGGAGCGACAAATTTCCCAAACAGGGATTTTTTCGTGGGCAACTTTGGTATTCTTGAAAACAACTGGTTGGCGGTTATAAATGTCGTAACTGGTAATTAAAACTGGTTTTGGCAACTCTTGAAATAGTAAGGGTTTGCCGACTAAATTTTCTGGTTTTATTGGTTTTGGTAGTTTTTCAAAATTAATTTCTCCTTGTCCAAAAAATGCCTGAAGCACTTGTTTTAAACCTACACCGTCGTAGATTGGCTGGGTGGAAAAACCGGCGGAAAGACGGTTGATAAAACTACTAAAGACATTTTTGAAAGGGGGGAATATTTCTATGCCTCTTTCGATGTACATTTTTTTGATGCGGCTAGCATCAATTCCTCTAGCTACAGCACAAACTGTCATGCTTCCTGCGGAAGTGCCGGTCATCAAATCGAAATAATCTCTGAGTTTTTTATCGGGAGCTTTTTGGCGTAGTTTTTGTTCCAATTTTTCTAAAATAATGGCGGAAATTAGGCCGCGGATGCCGCCACCGTCGCAGGAAAGGATGGAATAAGGTTTGTCAGCCATTCGATTTCGGATTTTCGATTTGGGATTGAAGATTGGAGATTGGGGATGTACCTTGTTGTTGACCCCCTTGGGGGGTGAGGAGGGTTGCCTTGTTCCTGAAGTGGTTGCTATCCTTCTACTTCGCTACGCCGGTCAACGCAGTCGTTGGACTTGCTTCCTTGTAATTAGGAAATCTGCAACACAATTTTACCTGTTACGGAACCTGTTTCTAGTAATTGATGAGCGGCTTGGGCTTGTTCTAGGGGGAAAGTTTGGCTGACGTGAATTTTGAGTAAGTTACGATCGCACAAACGGGCGCATTGCTGCAAAATACGAGCCTGCTGTTGCTGTTCTTCTACCAAACCTTGCAACATTGGGGTTAACATTAATTCCAAACTGATGCGCAGATTTCGCATTCTGGCGGTTTTCAAATTGCCTAAAGCTGGATCTGGTTCCAAAATTGTCACCAAATCTCCATAAATTTTTACAGCCGGAATAGTTTGGTAAAAAGTTTCTCCCCCAACGGTATCGAAGGCTAAATCGACTCCTTCTCCTTGGGTCCAAGTCAAAATTTCATCGACAACATCGGCTTTTTTATAGAAAATAACTGAATCGGCTCCTAATTGTTTGACAAATTCGGCTTTTTCCGGGGAACTGACGGTAGTGCAAACATCCGCACCCTGTAATTTGGCTAACTGTATGGCGACATGGCCGACACCGCCAGCACCTGCTTGAACCAAAACTTTTTGACCTGCAAGCAAGCGCCCGCGATCGTACAGCGATTCCCATGCTGTAATTAAGACTAACGGTGATGCCGCCGCCTGAACAAAACTTAAACTAGCAGGCTTGAGGGCGAGAAACTGCTCGTCTATGACTGCCAACTCAGTATAAGTCCCTGTCGGACCGCCTAAGCCACCGTTGCAGAAGAAAACTTCGTCCCCAACTTGAAAACTTTGTACGCCAGAACCTACGGCTTCAACAACCCCTGCACCGTCACAGCCCAAAACGTGAGGAGTTCGATCGGGATAAAAAGTACCGCGCCCCCGCAACTTAGTGTCTATCGGATTTACTCCCGCGGCTCTCAACCTTACCAAAACTTCGGTTTCTTTTTGTATAGTAGGGGCTGGGATATCTTGCAGTTTCAGCACTTCCGGGGTTCCGGGAGTTTCAAAAACAATTGCTTTCATATTTTTTTGTTAATTGTTAAAGATGCTCTACCTCCGATCCTACCTTGCTAAGTTACTCATCCGTGAGGATATGTAGTTATTTTTTTAGGCAGCGTCTCGGAGAATGGTAGTAGTCGTACAGTAAACATCTAAGTTTTGTTTTTTGGATCGGGATTACTGTTTACAAAACAGCGCAGGTTCGCTGGTATCTATATCTTTCTATAAAGCTGATAACTATGGACGGTTCTCAATACGAAATTCAGTCTCTGGCCTGTAACGATCCCCAAGTCAGTGGTGCTTCTCAATTAGAGGAAGATGTGCTAGAAAAAATTTTAGCAGGTATCGATCGCGCGACGGGAGAAGAATTTTTTGAGGCGTTAGTTCGCCACTTAGCGTCCGCACTCTTAGTTCGCAGCGCCATCCTGTCGCAATTGCTCAAGTCTCACGATCGCAATGGTTCTAGTCCTAAATTGCAAGTTATCAGCTTTTGGAGCGATCGACAACGGCAGCCAAACTTTGAGTTCGACACGGCAAATACTCCCGAAGCACTGACGATCGAGCAGGGAATGTACTCCTGTCCAGACTGCCTCCTAGAAACCTTTCCTCAAGACCGTAGACCTTTAGCTAGAGGGGCGCGGAGTTTCTTGGGAGTCTCCCTAGTCAACTCCTACGGCGAAGCCCTAGGCACTATTTGTCTGTTCGACGATCGACCCTTTTCCCCTGAAAAGGTAGCTCAATTTAGATTAATTCTCAAAATCTTTGCCTCGCGGGCGACGGCGGAATTAGAGCGACAGCGACTGCAAGCACAACTCTACACTGTGGAAGCAAAATACTGTGCTCTTGTGGAACAAGCACCTACTGTCACCTACATTTCTCCGCTCAACAACCCTAGCATCAAACTTGATATTAGCCCGCAAATTGAGACTTGGCTTGGCTATTCTGTGGCTGAATGGAAGGCTGACCCGAATTTGTGGCTGAAAGTGGTTCACCCGGACGATCGCGATCGGGTGCTGGCTGAAAGCGTTACACAGACATTCGCTGATGGAGAATATATCCCCTCGGAGGGACCGATTGTTTCAGAATACCGAGCGATCGCCCGCAATGGCACTGTGCTGTGGTTTCGAGACCGGGCGATTGTGGTTCGCGACGAAGCCAGCCAGTCTCTGATCGTCCAAGGGGCAATGTTTGATATCACGGAGACTAAAGTAACTGCTAATGCGCTACTAGAAAGTGAATTACGGTATTACACTTTGGAAAAAATTCTCCCGGTGGGGATTTTTCGGGGCGATGCTTCTGGAGAGTGTTTGTACGTCAATGAACGATTTTTGGAGATGGCGGGGCTGAGTCTGACGGAGACACTGGGCTCTGGTTGGACTAAAGCTTTGCATCCACAGGACCATGACCGGGTTTTGAAGCAGTGGTACCGGGCGGTGAGAGAGAGATTGCCTTTTAAGTTAGAGTACCGTTTTTACCAGGGCGATCGCACAACTTGGGTATTTTCGCAAGCGGTGCCGGAAATTGCTAAAAGTGGGGAAGTTCTCGGCTACATTGGCACTCTGACTGATATTACCGATCGCAAACAAGCGGAAGAAGGACTGCAACGGGCGGAAGAAAAATATCGCAGCATCTTTGAAAATGCCAGCGAGGGGATTTTTCAGACGACTCCAGACGGGCGCTACCTCAGTGCAAACCCAGCTTTGGCCAGGATTTATGGCTATGAGTCGGCGGCAGAATTGATGATACAAATACAAAATATCGATACCCAACTATATGTTGAACCCGATCGCCGGGGTGAGTTTTTGTCGGAAATCGAAAAACACGGTTATGTGTCTGAGTTTGAGTCGGAAGTTTACCGCGCTGATGGTACGGCTATTTGGGTTTCGGAGAATGCCAGGGCAGTTCGCGATGCTGAGGGAATTTTGCTTTACTATGAAGGCACTGTGGAAGATGTCACCGATCGCAAAATAACCGAAGAAAAGTTAGTACATGACGCTTTGCACGACACCTTGACTGGTTTGCCGAATCGAGCTTTATTTATGGATCGGTTGTCTGAGGCGATCGAGTTGTCAAAATGTCGTCCTAATTTTTTGTTTGCGGTGTTGTTTATTGACCTTGACCGTTTTAAGGTTGTCAATGACAGTTTAGGGCATTTAGTCGGCGATCGATTGCTGATTGCGATCGCTGGGCGGCTGCAAACTTGTTTGCGTGATGGAGATACAGTGGCGCGCCTCGGTGGCGATGAATTCGCTATTTTGCTGCAAAATATCCAAGACAGGGAGGATGCAATTTATATTGCCGATCGAGTTCAAACCCAACTATCCGAGCCTTTTTACCTCAACGAATATCAGGTGTTTAGCAGTGCTAGTATTGGGATTGTTTGTTCCGGTTTGTCGCACCAGTCATCAGCAAATTCGGAACTATCCCTCGCGGGCGATCGGGGTATTAACAACATAGAAGTTGGTTTATCTGCCTTTGCTACCGACTCCGCCGTTCCCCCTATCCAGCAGCTTCAAATTTTGTACGATCGACCTGAAGAATTGCTGCGAGATGCAGATGCTGCCATGTATCATGCTAAAGCATCGGGTAAAGCTCGTCACGAGGTTTTTGACTTAAGTATGCACACTCGCGCCGTCGCCCTTTTGCAACTAGAAAATGACCTGCGCCACGCTTTAGAACGCCAGGAGTTTCAACTTTACTACCAACCGATTATTTGTTTAACTAGCGGTACGATCAGCGGTTTTGAAGCGCTGCTGCGATGGCATCACCCGCCGCGGGGAGTAGTCTCTCCTGCGGATTTTATGTCGGTAGCAGAGGAAACCAAATTGATTATACCTATTGGTTGGTGGATGATGCGATCGGCTTGTCGGCAGATGCAACAATGGCATCAGCAATTCCCGGAGCATCCTCATCTAACTGTCAGCGTCAATCTTTCTAACCAACAATTTAAACAGCCAGATTTAATCGAACGCATTAGCGAGATTTTGGCAGAAACTCAGCTTAATCCTCGCACTTTAAAGTTGGAAATTACTGAAAGTGTAATTATGGAGAATGCCGAATCAGCAGCGGCTGTGCTCGTGGAGTTGAAAAGTTTAGAGGTTCAATTATATATTGACGATTTCGGCACTGGCTATTCTTCTTTGAGTCGGCTGCACACTTTTCCCACTGATGCTTTAAAGATCGATCGAGATTTTGTGAACCGGATGACCGAAGATGAAGGAAACGAAGCTATCGTGCAGACTATTTTAGTTTTAGCCGGTCATTTGGGGATGAATGTAATTGCTGAAGGTATAGAAACTATTGAACAGCTTAATTTGCTCAGGGCACTGCAATGTGAATACGGACAGGGATATTTTTTCTCTAAACCTGTAGACAGTAATACAGCAACCCTGTTAGTAGCAACTAAACCAGAATGGTAATTAGTTTGTTGACCGTTGACGGTTGACTGTTGACGGTTAACCTTTGGCTTTTTGTTTTATTGAATTAATATAAGCATTAAGTTTTGGCGAAAGTTCGTTTAATAAGGGATGCAGTCTATCACTCTGTTCTGGAGTTAAAAGATTGCGGGCGTAGGCAAGTCTCAACCAGTGTCTTGTTTCATTTAATGAACCTCTGGCAATTCTCACAAAACGCTGATTATCTTGGCAGTTATAGCGTCTCTGTCCTTCGGCAATATTAGCACCAACGCTATCAGCCGATCGCACTATTTGTTTTCCCATCGTATCCTTTGCAAAATCGTCCCACTTTTTAACAATAAACCATATTTCGTTTGCTATTTTTTCAGCTAATTGATAAACTTTTAGCTGTTGGAAGCTTTCCATATTAACGCCTTTTAATAAATAGTTAATGGTGAACAGTCAACCGTCAACCGTCAACTGTCAACCGTCAACTGTCAACCGTCAACCGTCAACTAACTTAAACCTTCGCTTCCAAAGACTTGAGAAACTCGGTATTTACGCCCGACTCCCGCGTCAGAGCAATTTTGCCAGTACGAGCAATTTCCTTGATACCAAATCTATTGAGCACCTGGACGATCGCCACCATTTTACCTGGATCTCCGACTACTTCCAAAGTCAGGGTATCATCACCAATATCCACCACTCGCGCTCTAAAAATCTGAGCTAACTCAATTATTTCCGATCGCGTCCCGGTAGCAGCATTAACTTTCAACAACATTAATTCCCGTTCCACACAAGGAATTTCGGTTATATCTTGCACTTTGAGCACATTAATCAACTTGTACAGTTGCTTAGTCAACTGCTCAATTATTTGGTCATCTCCCGGTACCACCATCGTAATCCGAGACACTCCCACTTGCTCGGCCGGGCCAACGGCGAGACTTTCAATATTAAAACCCCGGCGGGCAAACAAACCAGCAATTCGGGTGAGGACACCCGCTTCATCTTCAACTAAAACCGAAAGAGTGTGTTTCATTTATCCAAAAAGACGCATTTCGTGCAATTCTACATATTATGTTGTACGGGGGGGTAAGAGCGTTCCCTGTCGGCACTCGCGACAACTGAAAATTTGTGTACGAACGTACACAATTCCTCGCTCTAATTAAAATTATTCTGGTTTTGTCCGTGACTAGAACTGGATTTTTGAGACCCATGGGTCTCAAAAATCCTTCAGAGAAAAACGCGATGTTGGAGTGAGGGCATTTGGCGGCGGACTTGTTCTAGTCGATCGGGATTAATTTCGGCAATTTTGAGACCCATGGGTCTCAAAAATCCTTCAGAGAAAAACGCGATGTTGGAGTGAGGGCATTTGGCGGCGGACTTGTTCTAGTCGATCGGGATTAATTTCGGCGATCGCCACACCCGGTTCATCGCCGGCATCGGCCAAAACCACACCCCAAGGGTCGATAATCATCGCGTGACCGTGTGTTTGACGGCGGCCGTAGTGGTGTCCAGTCTGTGCCGGGGCGATCGTGTAACAAGTATTTTCGATCGCCCTAGCTTGTAACAAAACCTTCCAATGATCCTTGCCAGTATAAGCCGTAAAAGCCGCCGGCACAAACAAGACATCCGCCCCCTGCTGGGACAAATGCCTGTACAATTCCGGGAACCGCACATCATAGCACACCGAAAGCCCCAGGGTCCCCAATTCCGGCGACATATAAATCGGTGGCAAATCTGCACCCGCCTTCACAGTGTTCGATTCCCGATAAGTAATGCCATCGGGCACATTCACATCAAATAAATGTACTTTTTCATACCTTGCCACCTCAGTACCGTTGGGAGCGACTAGCAAGCAAGTATTGTATACCTTACCCCCCGTCGTCGGCACCGGAAATCCGCCGCCCAGAATCATTACCTGGAACCGCTGAGCCATAGTTTTGAGAAATTTTTCACTTTGTTGCCCGATGGCTTCGGAAGAAGCTATTTTTTCCTCTTCTTCTCCCATAAAGGAAAAATTTTCTGGTAAAGAAACTAACTCCGCACCCCGACGCACGGCTAGATCGATTAATTCCTCTGCCTGGATTAAATTTTTTTCCAGGTCAGGCAAGCTAGTCATTTGAATTGCTGCGGCAAGATAAGACTTCATTGATATCGGTAGTCAGTAGTCAGTAGTTAGAGTTATAAGTCAGCAGTCAGAAGTCATTAATGATTAGTCCTTTAGAAGACAGTCATGTGAGAGTTGCGATTTTTGAGCTTTGAAATAAGTCGATATATCAGAACTCAAATATCACAACTCTCAATTTTTTTGACCTAGGTTTTCCCACCTAAATCTACTTAAATTCTAGCGCAGCGGGTGGAAAAGCAAGTCAGGATAAAAACGGTTGAACTCGATCAAAATTCCTGCCGTTACCACCATCCAAACTGCTGCTAATACTGGTGCGGTTGAAAGATACTTCAGAAAGTATTGCATAAATACTGCTCCTCGAAAATTTAGACAACTTTAAAAACAATGCGCGAACAGATTTTAGATTGAGGATTTTAAAATTGGCATGAATCAACCAGCTAAAATCTCAAATCTAAAATCTCAAATCCCAAATTACTAGCGGGGGGAAACGGTAATTTCGTCGTCAGACGCAAACATTTCACCAGTAGTGATTTCCTTAAGAGCAGCCAGAGGCCACAAAAAGCCACTCAGCATAAACTTGACGGCCAAAGGAACATCGATAATAATCTCTTTTTCCTCTGGAGAGTCAGATTTCTTAGCTGCTTGGAGATAAGCGCGGCCCACCCAACCAATCCAGCCAGCAATATACAAAAACAGCACGCTGGGAATTAAAAAGTCGCCGGCGTAACTCAAATTGCCATCCACAATTAAGTGAGGATATCCTTCCGGGCCACATAAAGCTTCGGAGTAACGCTCGAATCTGGCCTTTGCTGATGCCGGGTCGCCATTGGTAGAACGGGCATCTTGAGCCAGTTCCTTGAAGGCGGGGGAGTCCTTGCACGGCACTAAATTGTAAGCCGAGGCGTAAGGAGCAAAACTAATCCAAAGACTCACCACTAAAATCGCAGCAAACAATCGTCGCATGAAATTGTTTCCTTTTGTTACAAAACAATAAGTTTTTGTACAAGCATTTCAACTTGTCGATCGGTCATCCAGATTACTGCTCTGTTGACAGTTTAAGCTAGCAATAGCCAACCTATCAAATAAAATTACCAGTTAATGGCAACCGTTTTCGCAATTGAAACAAGTTGTGACGAAACTGCCGCAGCAATTGTTAAGAATCGTCAAGTTTGCAGCAATGTTGTAGCATCACAAATTAAAATCCACCAGCAGTTCGGCGGGGTGGTTCCAGAAGTGGCTTCGCGGAGTCACTTAGAAATGTTAAATCAAGTAATTGCCCAGTGTCTGTCTGATGCCAACCTCACTTGGTCAGAAATTGACGGGATTGCAGCGACTTGTGCCCCCGGTTTAGTGGGTGCATTGTTAGTTGGGCTGACAGCGGCCAAAACTTTGGCAATTGTCCACCAAAAACCCTTTGTAGGCGTACACCACCTAGAAGGACACATTTATGCTTCTTATCTTACTGAACCAGAGTTGCAGCCACCATTTTTGTGTCTGTTAGTTTCTGGGGGGCACACCAGTTTAATTCATGTCAAAGATTGTGGCGTTTATGAAACTGTAGGACAAACTCGCGATGACGCAGCCGGGGAAGCTTTTGATAAAGTCGCCAGACTGTTGCAGCTAGGCTATCCCGGCGGGCCACTAATTGACAAATTGGCAACCGTGGGCAATCCTACAGTTTTTAAGTTGCCAGAAGGCAAAATTTCTCTACCCGAAGGTGGTTTTCATCCCTATGACAGCAGTTTTAGTGGCTTGAAAACTGCTGTTTTGCAATTAGTGCAGAAACTCAAGAAAGAAAATAATCATTTTGGTAGCGAAGGCATCTTGCCTGAATCTATGATTAATGATATAGCGGCTAGTTTTCAAGAGACTGTGGCTAAGAGTTTAACAAAAAGGGCGATCGCCTGTGCAGTTAATTTGGGACTCAACACTATTGCAATCGGTGGCGGAGTTGCCGCTAACAGCGGATTGCGGCACCACTTACAAACCGCAGCCGCCAAACAAAATCTACGAGTATTGTTTCCGCCTTTAAAGTATTGTACGGACAATGCAGCCATGATTGCTTGTGCAGCAGCGGAACACTTGTACCAAGGACACACATCACCATTAACTTTAGGAGCGCATTCGAGAATGGCGATTAGCGATGTGATGCAACTGTACAATTTGAATATTGATTAAGCTGACTTCAAAATAACACGAATATTTTGGCGATTCGTGAGGTTGGAGTAAGGTTTTTGAATCTCCACGCGCCTAGTCCAAGAAACCGGGTTTCTGCGTAGCGCGCTTAGTCCAAGAAACCGGGTTTCTACGACAATTTAGGCATCATAACGAAGATTTGGGTAAGAAACCCGGTTTCTGAGTTCTCGCGCGCCTAATCCAAGAAACCGGGTTTCTGCGACAATTTAGGCATCATAACTAAGATTTGGGTAAGAAACCGGGTTTCTCAACGCCGCGCGATCGCCCCAAACACGGGCGGAAAACAGATAACCTTGCTAAAATACAAACTATATTTCCCTCCTTTAGCAGCAGGCTATGAATAATCCCTCTGACCCCAACTCTGACAGTAGCAGTCATTCTCCCTTGGATGACTTTATACAGTCTTTAAGTTCAGACTCCCATAGTTCAGACTCGCACCACCACAGCAACCATCACCCCTCAGATCCTCTTGATTTATCTCACCTTCACTTGAATTTGGGGGATGTTCACCATCCCCATGATTTAAACCATGTTGGTGCTTTAGATGGGGTCGATCGTTCCCACCATTCATTGATGACTCCGGCGGGTGCTTTGGATGCTGCATATCGAGAGAGTTTGGCTGAGATAAAAACGGATCTTTATTCAGAAAATTATGCCCAAGGTTTAGTCTCTCATTCAACTATATCCCATACTGATAATAACCATTCTCAGGATAGTTTTTCATCGGATAATCACTCGGAAAATTTTGTTGAGTTTTCGGCAAAAAGTTCATCTACACATTCAGGAGCGATTACTGAAGATGATAACAATTCAGTTAGATTTGTTGGTGATCAAGTTTATTGGCATGGTTATGCTTGGGGTCAAGCGGGGACTGTAGATGGACACAAATTTTATCGCGACGGTCATTATATCGGGCGGTTGGGTGCAGATATGAATGTGTATGATGCTGATGCACATAAAATTGGTTATGTTACGCCTTCTGGCAAAGCTTATACAACGGATGATAAGCTATTTGCTACAGGCGGAACTGCTCGTTGGGCTGCCGCAACTTTAGTTTTTAATAGTTGTAGTCTTATACCAATTTAATGTGAAGTTGCATATATCTCGATCCCCCTAAATCCCCCTTAAGAAGGGGGACTTTGAGAAGAATCTTGTCCCCCCCTTATTAAGGGGGGCTAGGGGGGATCGGATTCTATGCAGCCTCATAAAAAATTGGTATTAGTTAGTTAGAAACCTGAGAAACCGGGTTTCTAAAGGTTTCTAAAATAAAAATGAGGTCTTAACTAGAAACCCGGTTTCTTGGAGAAGTCGGGTTTCTGCAAACACAAATTCACATCAGGAGAAATGATTATGATTTGGAACTTTGCCCAGGGAATTATAACAGCAGTTAACGGCATTTTGGGCCCCCAGACAGTGGTGGCGATGACGCAACGGCAAAATGAGATTGATAGAATTGCTTCCCAGATTGAAATGCAAAATAGATCGCTGGAGTTCCAAGCGTTGATGGAAGGAGTGCGTCAAGAACATAGTAAGGAAATGGAAGCCTATCGACAATATTGTGAGGATGTGCGACTGCAAAAACGCCTCGATTCTGAACGGGAACAGTTAGCTAGACGGTTCCAACATGAGGAAAAATTAGAACAGTATCGCCGCGAAACTCACCTGATTTTATCTCGCGCTCAATTGCTAACAGCTTTAACTTTAGCTGATGATAAGGAAATTAGAGAAAGTTTCCCTCTGAAAACTCCCGCACGGGTAATTTTAGATGCTTACAAAAGCTATCAGGAAAATATGAAACAAATTCCTCTATTAGTGGTGATTTCGCCGCCTGCGTTGCAGTTTGAAAAATTCCCTCATGTGGCTCAGGGATTTGGTCTAGTTGAAAACCGATTGATTGATGAAATACAGGAGTTTTGCAAACATTATTCTCTCAATAATCAGGAAAGACCTGTAAGATATCAAGGGGCGGATTGGGAAAGTAAATATTCTCATGGGAAAACTGGGATCGATACTTTGCACCACGTCCTCAAATCAGTCCCCACTGTGGTTTTAGAGTCTAAGTTTGATGGGGATTTACTCAGGGTTTATGTGGCGGGTTGGGATATGATGCAAGAAGTGCCTCACTATGAAAAGGTGCTAACTATTCCTTGGAAGGAAGTTTTGTATCCCATCGCCCGGAAATATGCCGAAGAGTGGCGAGAGTACCGGATGAAGTTATTAGAAAAAGGCAGAAGTTTAGAGGAATTGAAGCGCCGGGGTGGGGATAATGAACTGAATCTTTTAATCTTGGAAGAAGAGGAAGAAGATCGGGAGTTGGGCAGGGGCGGTCAACATGATTATCAGTACAATGTTAAAGAAGACAAGTACATTCAGGAATTGGCGCAGTTTTTAGGGATTTGCCACTGTATTTTAGTGGGTTTGATGGCTGACAGATACCATTTTTATCATGGGGATGTGCGTCCGAAATTGCCTGAACTTTTGCCCGGATTGCTGGGAAAAATGCCGAGCGATAGTTTGAATGAAATGTTGGTGGGTGAGATTGTTTCCAGTTATCAAAGTCTCTATCAGTCTATTGAGGGGAAACGCCCTAATGCGATCCCTTATTTGTTTTTGGATTTGGCGTTGAGTTTGAGTGGTTTGTCGGATAAATCTTGGGCGAAAAAGCAGGTTGAGTTTTCGATTAAAGCTTGGTTGAAGCTGAGAAATGGGGTTTCTGAAGAGAAACTGGGTTTGTTGAATTTGGAGAATTTATTGGAGGTGTTTAAATCGACTTTGACGGTGGCGGATATAGAATATGCGGAAAAGCTAACTGGGTGTTTGGCTGCGATCGGGGAAAGTCGTTATCGGGAGATGATTCTGGAGGATATCAAGCGCAAAGAAGCGGAACGTCAGCATAAATGCAAGCTAGAAAATGTCTCAATTGTTCATACCCTCAGCGGGCATATTATCGATGTTGTTTCCCTCGCGCTCAGCCCAGATGGGCAGACGCTTGTCAGTGGTAGTAATGACAAGACGATTAAGATTTGGCAGTTGAGTACGGGGCAGTTACTTCGCACCCTCACTGGGCATTCTAGCTTGGTTTTTTCCGTCGCCATTAGCCCGGATGGGCAAACCCTTGTCAGTGGCAGTAGTGACAAGACGATTAAGATTTGGCAGTTGAGTACGGGGCAGTTACTTCGCACCCTCACTGGGCATTCTGACTGGGTTCGTTCCGTCGCCATCAGCCCGGATGGGCAGACGCTTGTCAGTGGCAGTGGTGACGGTACGATTAAGATTTGGCAGTTGAGTACGGGGCAGGAACTTCGCACCCTCACCGGGCCTTCTTACTTGGTTTTTTCCGTCGCCATCAGCCCGGATGGGCAGACACTTGTCAGTGCAAGTAGTGAACAAACGATTAAGATTTGGCAGTTGAGTACGGGGCAGGAACTTCGCACCCTCACCGGGCATTCTAACAATGTTTGTTCCGTCGCCATCAGCCCGGATGGGCAAACCCTTGTCAGTGGCAGTAGTGACAACACGATTAAGATTTGGCAGTTGAGTACGGGGCAGTTACTTCGCACCCTCACTGGGCATTCTGACTGGGTTCGTTCCGTCGCCATCAGCCCGGATGGGCAAACCCTTGTCAGTGGCAGTGGTGACGGTACGATTAAGATTTGGCAGTTGAGTAGGGGGCAGGAACTTCGCACCCTCACTGGGCATTCTGGATCAGTTATGTCCCTAGCCATCAGCCCGGATGGACACACCCTTTTCAGTGGCAGTGGTGGCGGTACGATTAAGATTTGGCGGGTGGAGTGACTCAGAAACTTAGAAACCGGGTTTCTCTGATAATTTTTCCTAGAAAGAAACCGGGTTTCTGCGATAATTTTGGCATCCTCACCGAGATTTGGGTGAGAAACCCGGTTTCTGAATCCCACGCGACTATATCTAGTTGTTAGAATAGAAAAACCTGAGCATGAAAATCGCAAATGTATGACAGCAAAAATACACATCAGCAACTTGGGTAATTCTTTAGCTTTGCCAATACCCGACTATATTGTAAAATTTTTCAACCTGAAAGCAGATGATTCAGTAATTTGCAGTATAGAAAATGGAAAAATGGTCATAGAACCTGTAAATCAGAAAGTTTCCAAATATACCCTAGATGAATTATTAGCAGGCGAAATAGAACCCAGCCAAGAAATCTATTGGGGAAAACCAGAAGGAGAAGAATTTTGGTAAACTATATCCCCGAACGAGGTCATTTCATTCGCCTCAATTTCGATCCTCAAGCAGGGCACGAACAAATGGGAACTCGACCTGCACTGGTTGTGAGTCAAACTAAATTTAACCAAAAAATGGGGTTTGTGTTTGTCTGTCCAATTAGTACCACACAACGCAAAAATCCGTTTTATGTTCCCATTCCAGAAGGTGAATTGGTGACAGGTGTAATTATGACAGATCAACTGCGTTCTTTAGATTATCGATCAAGGCAAGCGAGTTTGATTGGTGAATGTCCAGAAGATTTAGTTAGGGAAGTATTGAAGCGAATTGAACCTATCTTGTTTGAAAATATGACCTCCTAGAAACCGGGTTTCTGCCATAATTTTGGCATCCTAACGAGATTTTGGTAAGAAACCCGGTTTCTGAACCCCGCGCGCCTGATCCAAGAAACCGGGTTTCTGCGATAATTTTGGCATCCTCATCAGATTTTACGAAGAAACCCGGTTTCTGAGTTCTCGTGCGCCTGATCCAAGAAACCGGGTTTCTGCGATAATTTTGGCATCCTCACCGAGATTTTACTAAGAAACCAGGTTTCTGAGTTCTCGTGCGATCGCTGTTATCATAAAATCACTTCAGAGCAGAAGGGAACGACAATGCAAACCCAAGAAAAACCAGCAATCGCCAAGCAACCACCAACCGAAAAACGGTACTACACGCCGGAGGAATATCTCGCATTAGAAGAAAGTGCGATCGACAAAAGTGAATACCATGATGGGGAGATCATACCAATGACAGGCGGAACCGCAAACCATAACAAAATCGCACTGAATTTTTGCAGAAAATTCCCCTTGAGTGTGAATGGTCAAGATTACGAGACATTTATCAATGATGTGCGCCTGTGGATACCCCTAACTCGCCGCTACGTCTATCCCGATATCATGGTTATTAAAGGAGAACCAAAATATCAAGGAAGTAACAAAACAATTGTCACAAATTCTCTGATAATCGTCGAGGTTTTATCCAATTCAACCAAAGATTACGATCGCGGTGGCAAATTTCTCGCCTATCGCTCAATTCCTGAATTTCAGGAATACATTTTAATAGACCAATATAGCTATCATATTGAGCAATTCGCCAAAAACTCTAATGGCAAATGGGTATTAACAGAGTATGACTCAGAGGAATCGGTATTAACCCTGGAATCAGTAGAATTCCAAATGCCACTCAGAGAGATTTATGAACGAATTAATTTTGATGTTAAAGACGAAGAAGTGAACGAGTCAATAACTGAAATTCAAGGATAACATCGAGTCCGCGTTTAGCATTACAATAATTCATGAAAATCCGCGACGCAAGTGAAAGCGACTTACCAGCAATAGTTCAAATATACAATGCAGCCATACCAGGGCGATCGGCTACAGCAGATTTAGAACCAATCTCCGTCGAAAGTCGGCTGGCTTGGTACAGAGAACACTCCCCTGATTCCTTACCAATTTGGGTAATGGAATCAGAACAAAATATCATTGGCTGGCTGAGCTTGCAGCGTTTTTACGGGCGCGCCGCCTATCAGCATACAGCAGAAGTGAGCATTTACATCGCAGCCGATCGCCAATGCTGCGGAGTCGGCCAAAAATTATTACAACAAGCAATTCGGCGCTGTCCAGAACTAGGAATTAAAACCTTAATCGGCATCATTTTTGCCCACAATCAACCCAGCTTAAAATTGTTCAATAAATTTGGATTTCAGACTTGGGGACATCTACCACAAGTCGCCGAACTTGATGGAGTAGAAAGAGATGTAGTAATTATCGGTTTGCGTTTAAACAAACCATAAACTAGACCGAAAGAAACCGAAATGGACAGCCCGGAACACCGACCCACTTTTGACTGAATGCAAAATTTATTTAAGAGAATTGGAAACTTCCTAAATAATTTGCTATAATTATGAATAGCAGCACCCAAGTGGTATTGCTAAACCCACAAAAAAGGTTAAAGGAGTTAAGTCAAATGCCAAACAAACTCCAAGTTAAAACACAATCAGTCGGATATAGCGACTTTTACTGGAACCGTTTTAGTCCGAGAGTTGCTACTATCAGCAGCATCCGTAACGCCAATCACTGGGAGGGTGGATTTATCACTTATATTGCCTATCCCAGAAAAGTTGAAGCTATAGCAGCAATGAAATATTTACTGTTGCATCAACAAGTTACGGATGTCGATATGCGAAAAGCCAAACGGATGAAAGCAAAAGGTATTCGTTGGGAACTAAAAATACGGGGTTTAGCTTTTCATCAAGTGCTGAAATTTGCGACTATGGATATAACTAGCGAGCTAGTTATATCCCCAGCAGTTGAAACCGCTTCTACACGCAGGAAGTCCGCGCCACGCGAGAGTGAAAAATAATCTTAATTCCGGTTGCATCAGCGAGATGACAGTTGACTGCTGAGTGTTTAAACAATACCGAACCCAGCGGAAAATATATCAGTACCTGGGAGTGGAACCTAAAAATTGCCACTCCCAGGTACTGATATTAAATCGTAAAAATTGACTTGACGCAGCCGCTCCAATTCCTCTATCCATTCTTGTTCGGCGAGGACTTGTTGGTGATATTCTACAGCTTCTTCACAATTACTCGCCACATTCGTATTTTCCCACATATTCAGCGCAATGCGACGGCGTTTCATGCTAATAATTTGTTCGATGCACGCCAGAGCCGACCGAATTACTAAAGGTGCGCGATAAACATTTTTTTCGGACAACTCATTGAGGTGAAATAAATGGGAAATCTGATTGAGTTGATTGGGATATTCTATTAAACTATCTTGCAATTTTAAGATTAACTCAGATGGCACTATTTGTAAATAGCTTTTATGCAATATTTCGGCATTCAAAATCTGATGCCACAAAAATCTATGGTGAGAAAGGCTAAACTGCACTTCTCTAGCTTCTATGGATTCTCTGACATCTTGGCGATATTCGGGACAATGCAAGTAAATCTGTAACAATTGCGCTTCGGCTTCTTCTAAAAGAGTTCTGGCTACGGCGGAAAAAGTTTCATGGGAGCGATTTTTGAGGCTGCTTGTAGTCTGAGTTTTGTATTGTTTATTTGGCTTGATTTTTTTTCTAATTAACAGTGGCATTGTCAAGGATTCATCTTGAATCAGCCTTTTACCCCAATCGCTAACTACTTGATTTAGCAAGCTTTCTGCTAGCATTTTGGTCAGCTTAAACTCTCCTTTACTGAGAATTTCTGCGGATTTTTGGAGGTAATGTGCCAGTTGATTGTCATCAGTAATTTTTGTTAACAAATGAACAATCTTTTTGGTAATTTGTTGATAAATATCAGCTTGTTTTAAATCTTGGTTGACCAACATTCGTTGTAGTTGCCAGTCCAGCCATAGAGGAGCTGTTTTTAGCAATTCTCGATATTGTTCTGCTGAGTAGGTTTTGAGGAATTCATCGGCATCTTTGCCGTCGGGAATGTTGAGAACTCGTAGTTGTACTTCTCCTTGATAGGCGAGTTTTTCTATTTCTCCAATCGCTCTTTCTGCTGCTTGATTTCCGGCTTTGTCGGCATCGAAATTGAGGATAATTTGTTTGGAGTCTGTGTAGCGTAATAACTGCCGTACTTGATCTAGGCTGAGGGCTGTACCGAGGGAGGCGACGGCGTTGCCAATGCCTGCTGCATGAAGGGCGATCGCATCAAAGTACCCCTCTACGACGACGGCGGCATCTGCTTTGCTAATGGCGATTTTAGCTGTATCTAGGGCAAATAAAGTTTTGCCTTTGTCGAATAGTTCTGTTTCGGGAGAATTGAGATATTTTGGTTGTTCGTCGCCGAGACTTCTGCCACCAAAACCGATGACTCTACCTTGGGTGTCGCGAATGGGAATCATCACGCGATGGCGGAAGCGGTCGTAATAGCCACTGCCTCCTGATTTGCGTGGTACAATTAATCCTGCTTGTTCTACTAACTGGGCTGGATAGTGCTTTTGTTCTACTAAATAGCTGTAGAGTGTTTCCCAACCTTGGGGTGCATAACCTAACTGAAATTGTTGGATAGTTTCTTCGCTAAGCTGGCGATTGGATTTGAGATAGGCTAGGGTTTCTTGTCCTTGGGGTTGTCTTAAAGCGTGTTCATAAAACTTGGCGGTGAGGGCGGAAATTTCATAGAGTTGTTCTCGCAGAGAAATTTGACGCTGTAATTCTTGTCGATGTTCTGGTTCGACTGTTTTGACTTGTACTTGATAGGTTTTAGCTAAGTCTAATACTACTTCGCTAAAAGAGCGTTTCTCTAATTCCATGAGAAACTTAAAGGCATTGCCGCCAGCGCCACAGCCGAAACAATAGTACATTTGCTTGGCTTGGTTGACGGTAAAACTGGGAGATTTTTCGTCGTGAAATGGACACAAACCTACGAATTCTTTGCCTCGTTTTCGCAAGACGACGCGGCCGGAAATGACATCTACTATGTCTGCTCTTTGTTTGACTTCTTCGATGGTTTCGGGATGTAGTCGTGGAACTTGCATAGGGATGTTTGAGTAAAGCTAAGTAGTAATTTTATTGTAAGATGTTGACACTAACTGTAAGGAGTCTGGAAAATAATGCGAATTTTAATGATGGGCGGTACTCGATTTATCGGGGTTTATCTGACTAAGATTTTAGCAGCACAAGGGCATGAGGTGGTACTGTTTAATCGTGGCAATAAGCCAGTACCAGTTTCAGGAGTGCAGCAAATTCAGGGCGATCGCACTAATGTCGATGGACTAAAAGAACAATTATCGACTCTTGAGTTTGATGCCGTTTTTGACAATAATGGTCGGGAACTGAGCGATACAAAGCCTTTAGCTGAAATATTTAAAGGGAGGGTGCAGCACTTTATTTATATGAGTTCTGCGGGGGTTTATTTGAAATCCGATCAAATGCCTCATATTGAAGGGGACGCTACCGATCCCAAAAGCCGTCATTTGGGCAAATTTGAAACCGAAACTTACTTGGCAGAGTCCGGTTTACCTTGGACTTCAATTCGCCCGACTTACATTTATGGTCCCCAAAATTATAACGATTTGGAGGCTTGGTTTTTCGATCGCATTGCGCGCGATCGCCCGATTCCGATTCCTGGTAATGGAATGCACTTCACGCAGTTAGGGCACTGTCAGGATTTGGCTAGGGCGATGGCGGCGGTTTTGGGAAATCAAAGGGCGATCGGGCAAATTTACAACGTTTCGGGCGATCGATTTGTCACCTTTGATGGCTTAGCCCGCGCCTGCATTTTAGCCGCCGGCAAATCAGCAGATGCTATTAAGATTGTACACTACGATCCCAAACAATTTGACTTTGGCAAAAAGAAAGCTTTCCCCATGCGATTACAGCACTTTTTTGCCTCAGTGAACAAAGCTGTCACCGAACTTAACTGGCAGCCAGAATTTGACCTAGTTTCTGGGTTAAAAGATTCTTTTCAGAATGATTATTTAGTTTCGGGAAGAGACAAAGCGGAGATTGATTTTTCTGTAGACGATCAAATTTTGAAAGCGATTTAAACAGTCCTGGACGCATGGAGAATCAAAAACCCGGTTTCTGCATGAATATTTGTCGAAAAAAACGACGATTTTTGGAAGAAACCGGGTTTTTTGCATCCTGGATTATTAAACCGATCTCAAATCCGGCTGATTCAAATTATGACTTGGTGGCATATTTGATCGGCCGGAAGTCTTGGGTAGTTGCTGATGTGCGGGAATCCGACAATCCTGCTGAGGGAAAATAGCAGCATGATTATCCTGCGATCGCCTTTAGAGTTTCTTTCTCCCCAGAATCCAGGGGGCTGCTAACCCAGATTTGGGAGCGAGGAGATATATACCTTACCGAAAATTTGGGTCTAAAGATGGATGGCAATAAATCCGAATTATGAAACCATAATAGCGATACCGTTAAAAATTTAGAGGGCCACTGCTAAGCGGACGGTAGATCGCTGATACTGAGCCTATTTGTGCTGGTATAAACGTTAAAAAAGAGGGAGATTTCATGGAGAATACGTTATTCGATCGAACATTCCGGGACAGCGAAGGCAAAATTACGATCGCTCAACCACCAAATTTACCACTAATTGTCTGGATTCTAGCTAGTTTATTAAAGCTGGTTTTTACCACCGGAAAAATTAATTTAGGGTTGGAACTACTAGCTTTTGGTTCCTTGTTTACTTGGGCTTGGGAAGAATTATTCCAAGGCGTTAATTACTTTCGGAGAGCATTAGGTCTAATTGTGCTTGTTGGTCTGATGGCGTGGAAAATCCAATAACCAGGTAAGCGGACATAAACTCCCCAGCCAGATAAATCTAATTTTTTTCTCCGACTGCTAGCACTTTTTACTCCTTTTAAATCTATAGCCTGTCTCAAGGATTCCTACAGACTTATAGGGTAGTCCTGGGTGCATCTCAATGAGTGCAAATATATTCCTAGGGGCTTTCGCATGACCGCTGTAAATCTCTCATTATCACTAATAAATTTTCTGCGGTCATGCTTCGCCTAGGCAAAATCGGGATGCTCCCGTAGTCCTCCTGTGAAATTCCCCTGAACGGGGGCAAGCGGGCGTGGGATTACTCTAATTAATTAATGTTAACATCCACAAATTATATCTAGATAATAGCATATTTTTTAATGAAAACTCAGGTATCAAAAAATGAATCAACAGTCTACATTTTGGAGCTTATCCACGGATACCGTGCTTCAACAGACGCACTCTACAGCAGCAGGATTAAGCCATGCTGATGCGAAACAACGCCTGAGCCAGTACGGCGCAAACAGCCTCAAACAAATACACAAATCGAGCGCATTCATGATGTTGCTCAATCAGTTCAAAAGTCCGATTATCTTGATTTTGATTTTGGCGGCGGTGCTCTCGATTTTTCTCAAAGATGCGGCAGATGCGATTATTATCATAGCGATCGTCCTGATTAGTGGGCTGTTAGGATTTTGGCAAGAGCGAGGAGCATCGAATGCGGTAGAAAAATTATTAGCTTTAGTGCAAGTTAAAGCAACTGTGTTGAGGGATGGTCAATCTCAAGAAATCCCTAATGAGGAAGTGGTTCCGGGCGATATTGTGGTGCTTGGAGCAGGTAAAAATATTCCCGGCGACTGTCTAGTTTTAGAGTCAAAAGATTTATCAGTGAATGAAGCAGCACTAACAGGAGAAACCTATCCAGTTGACAAACAAAATGGTGTATTGCCAGCGGCAACTGGACTCAATCAACGCACCAACTCCCTCTATCTGGGAACTAATGTTATTAGTGGAACTGCGAAAGCAGTAGTTGTTCATACTGGAAAAGAAACTGAATTCGGCAAAGTATCGCAACGCTTGAAACTGAGACCTCCTGAAACGGAATTTGAACATGGGTTGAGCAAGTTTGGCTACTTTTTGATGGAAGTAACTCTAGTTTTGGTAGCTCTAATTTTTGCGGCCAATGTCTACCTGCATCGCCCTGTGCTGGAATCTTTTATGTTTTCCCTAGCGCTGGCTGTGGGTTTGACCCCTCAACTGCTACCTGCGATCGTCAGTGTTAACTTGGCTCGCGGTGCTGCGACAATGGCGAAAAAGCGGGTGATCGTGAAGCATTTACCCGCGATCGAAAACTTTGGCAGTATGAATGTGTTTTGCACCGATAAGACGGGTACGCTCACGGAAGGAGAGGTGAAAATTCACTCTGCGGTTGATGTCGAGGGGAAAGATAGCGATCGCGTTTTACTTTATGCTTATTTGAATGCCATCTCTGAGTCTGGTTATGTGAATCCGATCGACAAAGCGATTCGCGAATACAAAACCTTCGATATTTCAAGTTATCAAAAACTAGATGAAGTAGCCTATGATTTTAACCGCAAACGTCTCAGCATCCTGTTCAAAAAAGATAGTAGGAATCTAATTCTTACTAAAGGCGCACTGAAAAATATTCTGGATGTTTGCTCAACCGTTGAGACTGCCGAAGGGAAAACCATCGACATTGCAGACGGACGACAAAAACTGCACCAACAAGCCGAAGATTTGGGCAGTAAAGGATTTAGAGCTTTGGGTGTGGCCTATCGCGATTTCGAGCGAGATTCCTTCAGCAAAGATGATGAAAAAAACATGACATTTCTGGGCTATCTTGCGCTCTTCGATCCGCCAAAACCTGGCATCGCTGACACTCTCAAAGAGTTGCAACAGCTAGGAATAACCCCGAAGATGATTACTGGAGATAGC
The DNA here is from genome assembly GCA_020882975.1 of Microcoleus sp. EPA2. Lineage (GTDB taxonomy): Bacteria > Cyanobacteriota > Cyanobacteriia > Cyanobacteriales > Microcoleaceae > Microcoleus. The sequence goes on from JAHRFD010000008.1 coordinate 35,063, forward strand.
AAGGCGGTTGCTATGAGTATTGTTCAGCAGGTAGGACTGTCTGAACCAAAGGCTTTGACTGGCTCGGAATTAGAAAAACTCAGTGATGAAGCCTTGATGCACCGAGTACAAAATACAAATGTTTTTGCTGAGGTAGAACCAAACCAAAAAGAGCGGATTATCATCGCTCTCAAGAAAGCAGGAAATGTCGTGGGATATCTGGGAGATGGGATTAACGATGCTTCTGCGCTTCATGCTGCCGATGTTGGTATTTCGGTAGAAAGTGCCGTGGATGTTGCCAAGGAAGCCGCTGATATTGTGTTGATGGAAAAGGATTTGAATGTCCTGATCGAAGGTGTCAAGGAAGGGCGGATTACATTTGCCAACACTTTAAAATATGTATTTATGGCAACAAGCGCTAATTTTGGCAATATGTTTAGCATGGCGGGAATTTCTCTGTTTTTGCCTTTTTTGCCTCTGCTTCCAAGTCAGATTTTGCTGACCAACCTCTTAACGGATTTTCCAGAATTGACGATCGCCACCGATCGCGTAGACAAGGAGTTAGTCAACAAACCGCGCCGGATGGATATCAAGTTTATCCGCAACTTCATGATCGTGTTTGGTTTGTTGAGTTCCATCTTTGATTACCTGACGTTTGGGGCGTTGCTGCTGCTGCTGCACGCGCAACCACAACAGTTTAGAACAGGCTGGTTTTTGGAGTCTGTAATCTCTGCTTCGATGGTGGTGCTAGTCGTTCGTACCCGCAAATCTATTTTCGACAGTAAACCCGGAAAATACTTGTTGATGGCAACGCTGGCTACCGTAGGAGTGACGATATTCATGCCCTGGACACCTTTAGGAACCCTGTTCGGATTTCAACCGTTGCCGTTGAGTTTTGTGTTGGTGCTGGGGGCGATCGTCTTGTTCTACGTTACGGCGGCGGAGAATATGAAACGAGTGTTTTACAGTCGCGTGAAATTTTAGTACAGTCCTGGACCTACGGGGGTCAAAAACCCGGTTTCTGCATCAATATCTCTCGGATAGAGCGACGATTGTTCCAAGAAACCGGGTTTTTTGCGTAAGTTCTGTAGTAGCTACCTAATCGATACCTTCTTCACAGATTCTTCATCTTTGTTCAATATTATGAGAGATACTCCATGGGCTTTTCATTTTTGAGGATGAAGTCTTATGAAAAGTGAAACCAAATTGACTCTGATTAAAATCATTCACACTGCCATCTGGGTATTCTTCAATTTGGTTATTTTCTATATGCTTTATGCCGCGATCGCCAATAAACTCGATCTCTGGCTCTGGATTGGTTATGGATTTGTATCTCTAGAAGGTGTAATTTTACTAACCTTTAGATTCGTGTGTCCCTTAACTCTGATTGCACGCAAGTATTCAAATTCAACAATGGACAATTTTGCGATTTATCTTTCTAATTGGCTATCCAAGTATACGTTTTAATCTCTACAACAATTGTAATAATTATTATGTTCATCACAATATAATATTAACTTTTGAATTAACAAACAGAGGTAAGTATTATGTGGATTAATTGGATGGCAATTATTGGTGTTTTCATCGTAGTCAGCTTGGGAATTATTGCCATTTATGAGAGCTATCGCTGGCAGTCAGATACCGATCGCCTACGAGCCAAATTAACAGATGGACGGCGGACAATTCAGCCCCCAATCTATGACCAAAAAGAAATTGAAGGCTTACCAGCCCCCGTACAGCGATTTTTTCGGACAGTAATTAAGGACGGACAACCCATTGTGGCTGCGGTCAAACTCTCTCAGCAAGGACTGTTCAATCTTAATGAAATGGAGGATAAGTGGAGTCCGTTTACGGCTACTCAACTTGCGATCGCTCAACGTCCGGGTTTTGATTGGGATGCACGCATCCAGATGGCTCCTGGAGTTAATGCCTTTGTCCATGATACATATCTGTTAGGAGAAGGCAACTTACACGCATCATTACTCGGTCTTTTCACCGTTGCCAAAATGCACGATACGCCTGAATTAAACCAAGGTGAATTATTGCGGTTCTTTGCTGAGGCTACTTGGTATCCTACTGCATTATTACCCAGTCAGGGTGTACTCTGGGAGGCGATCGATGATACCTCAGCACGGGGTACCCTGACGGATGGTACAACAACTGTGTCCCTGGTGTTTACTTTTAATGCTGAAGGGGCGATCGCTACTATTCGGGCCCAGGCTCGTTATCGCGACAAGGTGACTGCGATGCCTTGGTGCGGTCGATTCTGGGAATATTCAGTTCGTAATGGGATGCTGATTCCCTTAGAAGGCGAAGTGGGATGGGAGCATCCAGAAGGCACTAGGCTCTATTTTAAAGGAAGAATTACAGAGATTAACTATGAGTTTGCATCGTGAGGGAGAGCGATCGCCAGAAATATCAAAATCAAAATACTGGAGGCAATTATGACTAAACAAATTTATATCAAGATGACGTTTCAAGGACAAGGTGACTGCGATGCCTTGTTGGGTTCGATTCTCGGAATATTCAGTTCGGAACGGGATGCTGATTAATAGCCAACTAATTCATAGATTCTTCACAGGTTCTTCATGTTTGTTCAATATTATGAGAAATACTCCATGTTGTTCTCATTTTTAAGGATTAAGTCTATGAAATGGCAACAATTAATTTTGGCTTTTATTGCCACTATTTGCTTAATATTTGCAGGCAATGCTCTGGCGCAGACTGATATCAATCTCAACAATACTAACCTGATTCGCTTTGGTGGCAGCGTCACCGTACCAGAGAACCAAGTAGTCGAAAATGCCATTGCTTTTGGCGGGAGTGTTACAGTATCCTCGAAGGCCAAAGTTTTGGATACTGCGATCGCGTTTGGCGGGGATGTCATTATGAAACAAGGAGCGCGGGTAGAGGGTGATGCTTACTCCTTTGGTGGCAAAATCCTACAGGAACCAGGTGCGATAGTTGGTGGTGAACGCGCTACATTCAGCGATCGACATGGCATGATGTATGGGTCCGATCGAGGCAGAAGTAGCTTTTTCGTACACTATTTCTTCAGTGCCATTTTTAGAGCTTGTTCCGCAGTAGTAGCAGCTATTCTGGGACTAATTATTTTGCATACCAGTCCCCAGTTCCTACCTTCTTTGGCAACAAAATTGCGTCAACACCCCGGTTTGACTGCTCTATGGGGGATTGGGGCGATCGTCTCCTTTGTCTTTGCCGGTGTATTTTTAGCACTGACCCTCATTGGTATCCCTCTGATTCCACTCCTGAGTCTGACTGCGGTGATGACGGCTCTAGTTGGATCGTTAGGTGTGGCACTTTTTGTCGGTCAAGCCCTAGTCACTAAAGGCGATCGATCGTTACAGCAGCAGTTCTTGATGGGTTTGGCAATCTTGACAGTTCTGACACTAATTCCATTTTTCGGAGGGTTAGTAGTTTGCCTAGTCAATCTATTCGGCTTGGGTGCGCTCTTGCTGTGGCAATTTGGTACAGAAAAACCCCAAATAGCTACTGAGTGAATAGGGTGGCATAAATGTTCATAATTCGGTTTTAGTTTCGGGATTAAAGAAGATTTCCGATTGCTCATCATAACGCCTTTATGTAGTAAAAAATTAGGGACGATCTACCTCTCAAGATATTCTCATCTTAAACCTAAGATAGATGGTGAAAAAGACAGATTGTGAAATAATTGATCTATCAAATAAGTATTTGGTATTTTCACCCATCGAGTAGATGAGGTAATTAACAACAAAGAGTTTGATGACTGGAAAGCAATTTAATAAGACAATCAACAATTCCCCTAAACTCTACATAGTAGAGAAAACATCATGAGTACGACAATTGACAACTTCACTCAACAACTTCATGACAATTTAGAAGCCGTTGAAAACAGGGCGAAATCGCTAAAAGAAAGCGTGGAATCTGCGACTAAAAACACTCAAGCTGAGCTTCAAGCGAAAATCGACGAAATGAAGACAAATCTAGAAGCTAAGAAACAAGAATTTGATGAGTATCGGGCAAAGCTTAAAACTCAATTTGACGAAAAAGAATCTGAGGTGAAGTCGAACGTCGAGGAATGGAAAGCGAGTCGGGAAGTCAAGAAACTCGAACATCGAGCGGATAAAGCTGAGGACTATGCCACTACAGCAATCTTATTCGCAATGGCGACCCTAGAAGAAGCTCAAGAAGCAACTTTGAAAGCAATTTGCACGAGACTAGACGCAACAACTGCTGCGGGAAATACGGAGAAGTAAGACAGGATTAAACGATTAAAGCAAGCTAGTGGGGAAGTTGATTGACACTGAGATGTTGCAGCATTCTCAGTCAGCCTGCTATTGGAGCGAAGCGGATGCTAGATAGAATCAGTCATGAAATGAGTATGTCGATCGCTGTCTAAGGTGTTGAACTAACAGCAATAGCCTAGAAGATAGCTGTATGGACGATGCCAACCATACAGCTATCTTTTATTTAATTCCAGTTTGGCAATTACTAACTATTAAGATTAAAATACCAAATTTTCACCAATCCGATCGCAAAAATGGGTGGAAACCCCCTTCCTAAAAGGACGGATTTAATTGTAAAATCTTGTTGCAATACCAGCTATTTGGGGAAAAAAAAGTTAGTATAAAATAGGAGGTCAATTCCTATGATTAGCTTGGGATGGTGGAATTTAGTTATTATCATTACAGTTGCTTGGTTTCTCAAATATAATTGGCGATTAGACCGCGACCAAACAGCATGGCAAAATTCTTTATTTTTAAAACATCCCGCCATCCAAAAGTTTAGTCAGTTTTGTTCTAGACCTATGGTTAACTGGATTTTCCAAGCTGTCCTTATATTAGCTGTCACCAGATTGCTGTGTTATACAATTTGGTTAGTTTACGATTTGACCAATCGACCAGAGCCTCCTTACTGGGATTTCAAGTGGTTTTATGTAGCAAGTAAATTAGCCCACGAGCACTTGAGTCCTTTTAATGTCGAAGTATTTAACCAAGGTTTTTGTCGAATCACAAAAGTGTGTGGGCTGATTCCATCTTTTGTTTATCCACCTAATATCATTCCTCCGATCTGGTTTCTTGGTTACTTTCCCATGAAGACTGCATTCACAATCTGGATTGTGCTGCATCTGATCGCCACAGGTTTTGTTTTATGGGGAGCGAATATCCTGTTGGAGTCGCAGTCACGAGCTTTCAGGACTATTTGCAGTATATCAGTGGCATTTCTCTACGGTTTCGTCTTCGATTTGCAAGTTGGCAATGTGGCAACTTTTATAGCTGTGCTACTGTTATGGATGTTTATCTTAGCTCGAAAAAATCGGGATTTACCCGCAGGGATTTTATTGGGAATTGCCCTGTTTAAACCCACCTTAGTTGTATTATTTATTCCTTATTTTATCATTAAAAAGCGATTTTCTCTAGTTTTTGTATCCATAATTACGGCAATTATTCTAGCATGGTTGGGTTTAGCAATATCCGGTAATTCCTTAACAGGATTTCTACAGGATGCGATTCGTGGATTTCCACTATGGCTCAACGATCCATCAAATAATCCTTATATTTCGATGAGTCGCATCGATTTAAGGGTGGTGGGGCCGAGATTTTTTCCCCAGAGTCCCTTTGCGGCGAAGCTATTTTCAGATTTAATTATTCTGGTGTTGATTGGTTTAGTGAGTTGGTATTTTTACCGAAAACAATCTCGCACTGCGTGGTCAAAAAATATTGATTTACCGGAGATGGTGTTAGTTTATTGTTTGAGTATTGGCATAAATTATTCTCAGCCAACCAGTTCTGTGATGTTAGCACCGGCGGTGGTTTTTTTGCTGAACGATTTGTATTTTCAGATTAAATATTGTGTCTTTTCTGGCAAGAGAATGTCTGTTTGGTTATTGGGAGTTGGCTGTATTTTGGTGCAAACTGCGGTGATTCATGCTGGGTTGTTGGTGTTTCTGGGAAAGCGGTGGAACTGGAAGGATGGGGAATTGCCTTATTTGTTGAAAGTAACTGTTTTTTCATTGCCGAGTTACGCGGTTTTAGGGATTACTTTGAGTGTTTTGGTTTTGGCTATGACATCTGGTCAAAAACAGGTTGTTGAATTTGACCGATCGCCCTCAAGCACAAATTAGACATTCATCTAAAATCGTGCAACAATCTTTGACCCCCCCTAACCCCCCCTTATCAAGGGGAGGGACAAGAGTATTGTTGCATTCTTTAAAATTGGTATTAGACATTCATCTGGCGAAGAGTAAGTAATAGGTAGCGCGTTCGTGATGTCATTTTTAGCGATCGGGCTCGTCCTCTTCATACACCATTAAATCCCCCGGCTGACATTTCAGTGCCCTGCACAAGCCGCTAAGGGTTGCTTCGTCGATTCGGGTGAGTCGGCGACGGGTTTTGATTTTTGACACGGAAGTGGGGTGCATCCCCATTAAAGCAGCCAATTCTTTATTGCTGATATTGCGATCGGCCATTACAACTGCCAATTTCCAACGGATCACTGCTGACGCTCAACTGCTAGCGATAACTTTGCAAGCTGATGTTAGCATTCTGCAACCTTAACTATCCCTTAAGTTGTCTTTGGATTCATTGAACTTACCTTCCTTCTGCGCTCTTTCGAGCCCTTCCTCCACCAAAAGTAGTGCCATTTGGGAAATCGAACGACGCTCAATACTCGCCAGTTTCTCTAACTTCTCCTTAACTTCAGGCGGGGGGTAAAAGGCAACTCTAGGAGATTTTGCTGGACTCACATTGTTTGGGGGTAGCGTGTTCACCATGTCATTTTAGCTGACTGCAAATTTTTTAGAGCTTTTTTGAGCCAAAGTAGCACACCACAATCTAGTCTGTGCTATACTAATCTAACAAACAAAAACCAAGCCCCCACCGCTCAGACTCGCAATCGTTCGGTGGGGGCTTTAACTCCCATATTCAGGAGGAATACCTATGATATCACAGCCAAAGTCCGTTCCCGAACTGCTCCGGGAAGAAGTTCCCGACGTACCCGCTGGTAAACAACCGATTCGTTTGCTGATTTGCGGGGTTCCCAAAGCGGTAGAAAGCATTGTTAATCTGCTGCACGTTTTGGGTTTTGCACAAGTTGGGGAATGGAGCCCGCCTTTACCTTCGCCTCTAGCGGGTGAGGTGATTCGGATTTTAACTCGTTACTGGAAAGAATGATTGCGGAGGTCGATCGCACTTTTTGATGTTAAGTGCGATCGACCAGTATCTTCAAACCGCACTGCCATTAATTAAATTATTGATTTAATTATCCACGCTCGCCTCAAAGTCCTAGGGAATAAGCCATTCAGCCATAGAAAAAGTGTCCGGACTATTGACTTTTAAGAGTTTGGTAATTGTTTAATCACGTCTAGTATTTCTTGAAGCGTAAAGTAAATGTAGTAAAAAACTGGCTTTCCATTTATGTCTATAGTGCCATATCGACGATGTGGGCGACCATTATTTGTATATGCTATGCTAGGGTAAAAGCCATCATATTTTGGGCTAAGATAACCTAACTCAATAGGAGCGCATTTTACGTCAAAAGTGATACCCCATTTTATTTTTGCTTCTAACTTTCCATCAGGCTTTCGCTCCAAATCGTCGAAGAGATTTTCATAAAAATAGCTGATATCAATTTTTTCAAAGTCCAATTCTGTGATAAGTAGTGGATAAGCTAGTGGTTTCACTTCCTGATCTGTCAACAATATATCATCAAAAAATTTATTTGCTTCCCCAGTTATGTAATCCTCAGCAGCTTTTTTGTGTTCTTCATTTTTAAAGGAAATTAGAGGAACATAACTGCTTTGGAAAAGTAGAGTTTCAGGGCAAATTCCTATAATATTTATTTGGTGATTCATAAGTTTTCCAGGTATAGCTTTTGGATAATAAAGAAGTTAGCCTTAAATATTTTGATTCCTCCTTTAATATCTAGGTTTTGTTCAGTTTCTCCCAAAGGATCAGGCTCAGGTTCTGCTGTGTAATACCAAGGAATAAAAAATACACTCTCTGCAACAGTATGGGTTTGCTGGAGAGCAAATTCATAAGTAAGCTGCTTGATGATATCATTATTGTATTTGTTTTTCGATTTTGGCGACGATGGGGGATTCAGATAAAAGTCAAGAGGAACATCTTTATAATCCAATATTTTTAGTTCAAATCCCTTTTGTGTTTCTAATTTAAGAACTAAGTCAGGACGGGGAAACCGGCGCATTGCCCTACTTCTATCTCGGTTTTCCAATTTATTATACCTTGTGTTTGAGTAGACCAGCGTTCCCGGTTGAGTATCAAGCTCAATACAAAGTAGTTCATTCCATCCGAAGTTACCGGGATTTTTAGGATATGGAATATTCGATATTGTCCTATAAATCCATTTATTGCCGTACCCGTAGTTTCCATGATTAGCTTGGTGGTTGCCAACCCGTTTTGGTTCTTCACCTTGCCTCTTAGGTTCTGGATGTGGAGGATCTTTCAAAGGTATATCGGTATCTGCATAGCAGATTTTATCTGGGTATTTTTTGAAGAAATAGGTGTTGCACATATCCTCCCAAACCAGAGAAAACCCTTTTATTCCCCAGTAGTCACCATCATTCTGATCGGGATTTATTTCGCCATATAAGAATATTTCAATAGCTTCATAAAGTCCCCAATAGTCAGCGTCTTTATAATAAGTATTTTTGTCTATGTTATCCAGCGCTTCTTTAAGAATGCTGATAGTTTCGCCAAAAGTGTCTTTGTCAAAAATTGACTGGTTGCTGGTCAAGTAGCCGTCTTGGAAGCGTTGAGCAAGGAAGCGAATATCTTGACTGTGTGCTTGAATATTATCTGGCACATCGCCATCCAACTGCTGTACAATCTCATCGAGTATATAACAATACAGGTTCACGATATCAGTGCTTTCATAGCGCACCGTCGGACGTGGTAAATCCATCGCCTCGACGTAAATTACATCGTTATCGAGGTAGATAGCGCGATCTAAGTATTTGTAAAGTTGAGAATAATCAATATCTTCACTGCGCCTGACTTTCTTTTGGATTGAGTTGATAGCAAGGTCATCGTAGGCTTCCAGTACCCGCTCGATCATTTTAATCTTGCTATAGAGTACACAAACTTCCCCATCTTCCGTTTGCATACTGACTCCGCCAGCAGAAAGGGTAGTCTGATCTTGGTCTTGCTGGAAGTCGGATCTGTTAAGGTTGAATCGGTTTGTGCCTGTATTGTCTCTCTCAAACTTGCGGAAAGTGCGATACATCTTGAAAAATAAATCCCGCACCTCGTTAAAGTCACCATCTGGAAAATTATCAAAGCCATTTGGCAGACAAAACTCATAACCATCTTCTAGAGCAGATTTACGGATTCCAACAAAAAAGTCATTGGAATTTTTGATTAACTTAAAGCTTGAAAAATCAAACATGGAGTGTCAAAAAAGAGAAGCTATTATTTTTAAGTAGAGACTTAAGACCAATTCAAACATTGATATTCATTATGTTTGTAATGAACTCATTATGCAATTTAGTGAAATCACCGAAAGTGACGAGTTCATCTCTTGTTACCTCCAAAAGATCCACAAGGGGTTTTTTGTCACGGTTGAAAACGCTATCCCATAGGAAGAACATGAGTTTATTTTGTATCTGTTCAGCCGTTACAGGCTGTTTGATAAAGTAATAGCCAATTTGCTTGTCCTCAATTCCCCGAATGGAAGTGTGATGACTTTTGATAAAGCTGTTAAGGTTTTTGATTAGCTTTTGCCACTCATCCTCATCCAAAATTCCTCCTGTACCGTATGTTGCAACAGGAGGTTTAGTATCATCCCAGTTGACAAATTCCCAATCCCAACGTCGCTTGAAAGCACTGTCCATAAAGTAAATGGAATTGTCAGAGGTGTTCATAGTAGCTAGGATGGAGAGATTGGGAGGAATACGAATAATCATATTCACTAAATCAAATTTCAAAAAGTCTATTTTCTTTTGTAAAGTTTCGAGTTTAACAACTCCGTCGTGGGGCGAAAGTTTATAATCATCTATATTTCCTTTGCTATCATATCCAAACTTTGTACCTATCAGATCCAAAAGCTTTATAAATTCAATGGAAGTTATATTAATTCCATAACTTGACCAACCATTCTCATCCCTATCTAATAGCTGAAAAATTGTGCCAAAGATGGCAGACGAATTACCCCTATTTATCTCATCAATAACAAGAGCAACATTCTTGGGTTCTTGTTGTTTCTTACCATCTTTATCATGGGCATCTTTAATATTTTTATAGGCTTGGCCTAAAGCTTTTAGAAAATGACCCTCATAGTAGTTATACTCCACTTTACCCGCTCTAGTAATTGGCACGAGTTTGCCCATGAAGTCACCATAGGTGTACTCTGGATGAAATACTGTTTTAATGATATTCTCTGGACTTGTTATTCCCAAGTCATTTGGAATGATTACCTTATCGATTGTGTGGCTTTTACCGGTTCCGGGGCTACCAAAGAGGATTTTCTGAATGGGAGTTTTCACTTTCTTGGTCTACTTAAGTTACAAAATGCTGGTGAAGAGATATCAAACTACAGATGTAAGTGCCAAAACCTACTCTGAGTCGTGAGCAGCCATAGGTAAAATAGCTGAGGTCATATCCATCCTCTGGGTATAATAAACTACTTATGGAGCTCTGTCAATCTTTTTTCGGTGAGTGAGGACGAAGTATTATCGCAAAAAACCCCGGTTTCTGACTACGCGCAAACCAAAGAAACCGGGTTTTTGGGAGATTCTACGAGGTGTGACGAGTATGCTCGAAAAAACCCGGTTTCTGGCCACTCGTGCGTTCAAGATTTGCGATTAACTCACTTCCAAAAGTTGGCTTAAAAAATCAATAAAATTTGCCAAACCAGGAACCTGCTGCTGTGTCTTTTCGCTCACCCAATTATTATCAGCAATACTTGTTGTATTAGTCTTCCCCGGTTTGAGAACACTGACAACAGTAGCAACTAAAGCTTTTTCGCGATCGAAATTTTTCCACTTTAAAGATTTCCTCTCTTTTTGAGAAAATTCATCCATATCGGAAAACTCATCTAGATAAGAATCTAGATAAGAATTAGCTCTCTTCATGTACGCGGGATAAGCTATCTGTCCGCACTCACACAGCAAAGTATCCAACACACCGGGCGAAGCGTTATCTGGCAAAATATAAATTCCTGTACGCGGGCTATTAGAATTGACAACACCCGCTCGATCGGGCAAATCAGGAAAGTAGTTGCGGAATTTATTAGTATATTCTGAAACAATTTTATTGGGATTTGACTTATTATCACAATCGGTAACTATGCCAAATGCCGACAAGTTTGTTTGATACTCAGAATTATTAGATAATATATCATCTAGATTAGTAACAAGGTTGCTGCTTCCTTCACCAGCATAAATTACTACGGAGACAGTATCATTAAACAAAATAGATGGCATATCAAGACGTTTGTACAAATCTCCTTGTTTGGGATAACGGGGAATAAACTTATGCCAAAATTTGTCAAATTTACTTTCCAATTCTTTTGACATATCCAATCTTGTCAACTTATCCAATTTGTTCCACTCTTCTCGGAAATCTTTAAAACCCAAAAGCTTGAGAACCTTCCCTGTAAATGCCTGGTCGTGAGGCCCTTCTACTCCAATAATGGCGTATTTCACACGCGCACCTCCTGACCCAAATCCTCCCGCAATCTTTGCAATCTTTCCCGTTGAATTCTAACTGCTTTAGTTTGTGACTCCCCTTTCTCTAAACGATAAAGAACTAAATCAGTCTCCAAATCGCTAGCATCCAACATCGCATCAACTGTTTCCAAACTGTGGGTAGTTGCAAATAACTGCACGTCGAATCGCTGACACCACTGCACAATCCAAGCAAAGGAACTGCTAAGTGCTTCAGTATGAATTGCTGTTTCTATCTCATCAATTAGTAAAACTCCACCTCGTACTTTTGCGACTGTTAGAGCAATGAACAGCAAACGCCGAACTCCATCACCAAAAGAACTTAATGGTGAAAATCCTACTCGTTTGTGGTCAATATAGAGACTGCTACGATTCCCGCCATGCGACAGAATTTCTAAATCAATAATTCCTGAATCCATAACTTGCAGTAACTCAATCACTACGGGCTTAAAACGTTGAAAAGTAGCTTCTGATAGCAAGCCAACTTGTGACTGTTCTATGCGATGAGAAAAAGGTGTTACAGTCTCAACTGACAGCACTGCATCTGAGCGAATTCGTCGATTCGTTACACGCTCATTTTCCCAAATTTCAAAATGTTCAGATAATTCATTTGGTGAAGTTGACAGAATAGCTTTTAGCTCTATTTCTGCACCTCGCAGAATATTGTCAAACTCATTTTCGCTCTCATTTTCGTTAATATCTAGATCGTCTGACGACTGAGTTTCGTCATCTTCCGATAATTCCACTGCTTCAAATTCTTGGTAAATTGCTCTCGACTCTCTCACTGAAAACTTACCATTACCAGAAACATGAGTTTCCCCTTGATAATAAGAATCAAATTCTTCTTCTTCTTTACTTTGAGGAAATAGCCACTTAAATGCCTCCAGTCTTGGCTTACGAGAATATTTGATTTCTCGTCGCCATGATGTATTCAGCCATTCTGCCAAATCTAAGGGGCGACAATAGGTTGATATCGCCTCTAAAACACTGGTTTTGCCTGAGTTATTTCCGCCAACCAAAATGTTAATCTGACCCAAGCCCTGCAAGGTTAAATCTCGCAGGCCTCGGAACCGATGGATGGTTAAATTGTCAATGTGTTTCATAATTATTAATCATGCTACATAAGTCGATATCTATCAATAAACATATTGGGAGTTAAATAGTAAAGCACTGATTAAAACATTCATATAAAGAAACCGGATTTTTCGCAGTTTCTGGGAGGTGTGACGAGTATTCTGGAAAAAACCCGGTTTCTCGCCACCCATCCACTATTCATTGAAGCTGTTTTACTACCTATGTTTTGGCTACATAAGTCGATCGCACTTGCAACTCCTTCAACTGCTTCTCATCCACACTAGACGGCGCATTTGTCAACAAACACCCGGCTTGCTGCGTCTTGGGAAACGCCATGACATCGCGAATCGATTCCTCGCCGGCTAACAGCATCACCAACCGATCCAAACCGTAGGCTATGCCGCCGTGGGGAGGGGTTCCGTACTCAAACGCATCCAACAAAAAGCCAAACTTATTGTAAGCTTCTTCTGTGGATAAGCCGATCGCCTCAAACACCTTTTCCTGAACTTCCCGCTGGTAAATCCGCAGAGAACCGCCGCCGACTTCTGTACCGTTTAATACCAAATCGTAAGCTTGAGCTCTGGCTGTTTTCAAATCGGCAATATCGTCGGGATGCGGTGCGGTAAACGGGTGATGTAATGCTTCCAAACGCTTCTCATCGGCGTTCCATTCAAACATCGGGAAATCTGTCACCCACAGCAAATTCATCTTGTCTTTGTCGATTAATCCCAAGTCGTTACCGACGTACAAACGCAATCTATCCAAAATCTTATTGACAGTTGGCGCGTCGGCTGCTGCGAATAATAACAAATGACCCGGTTGTGCGCCGGTGCGATCGAGCAATTCCTGTTTTTGTGCTTCAGTCAAATTATCCTTAATTGCGCCGATCGTATCAATTTCGCCATTCTCCCGCACGCGGATGAAAGCCAATCCTTTCGCACCCGCTTCGGTGGCTTCTTTAAACACATCACCTTTTTTGATTCGCTCGTTAGAAAAAACCTCATTCCCGCCGGGAATCGGCAAAACTTTCACGATTCCGCCCGCAGCAATTGCACCGGAAAATACCTTAAATCCCGAATCTTTCATCAAATCGGAAACATCGACTAATTCCAAACCGAAGCGAGTATCCGGTTTATCGCTACCGTAGCGATCCATTGCTTCGGCGTAAGTCAAACGCGGGAAAGGACGAGGTAATTCCACGCCTTTCACACTTTTGAAAATATTGCAGACTAAACCTTCATTTAATTCGATTACTTCTTCCACAGACATGAAACTCATTTCCATGTCCAATTGGGTAAATTCCGGCTGTCTGTCGGCGCGCAAATCTTCATCGCGGAAGCAGCGAGCAATCTGATAATATCTGTCAAAACCAGACACCATTAATAATTGTTTGAACAACTGCGGCGACTGCGGCAAAGCATACCATTCACCGGGATTGACGCGGCTGGGAACTAAATAATCTCTGGCACCTTCGGGAGTGGCGCGAGTTAAAATCGGTGTTTCAATTTCCATGAAACCTTCAACATCTTCGAGGTGGCGGCGCATGGCTTTGACAACTTGGTGGCGAAGTTGTAAATTGCGACTCATGCGATCGCGCCGCAAGTCCAAATAGCGATATTTCAAGCGCAAATCTTCCCGCACGTTTTCAGTTTCCGCCGTCGAAACTTGAAACGGTAACTGTTTGCGCACCGCATTCAACAATTCAATTTCGTCTGCATAAATTTCTACCTCACCCGTAGCTAATTTGGGGTTGAGGGAATCGGCGGGGCGGCTGGTGACTCGCCCGGTAATTTTCACTACGTATTCGTTGCGCAAAGCCTCAGCCCCGTGATAGGAATCGGGGGTGCGTTGGGGATCGCTGACAATTTGCACGCTACCCGATCGATCGCGCAAATCCAGAAAAATCACCCCGCCATGATCGCGGCGGCGATCCACCCATCCGTAAAGGGTTACAGTTTTTCCGATGTGTTCGCTTCGCAGTTCGCCGCAGTAGTAAGTTCTCATGGTTGGGGGTTTGTGGACTAAAAATAAAGCTTTCTGATTATAGCGCTTGATGTCGAAACCTTTTGTGAACAGGCAAGAAGCCTGTTACACAAGAAAATTCAATCTTTGTCGAACAGCGATCTTGCCTGTGGCTTAAAAGGGTGCCAAATTTGAGTTTAATGCTTTTTATCAAAAAACTTGGTTAGCGCCTGGAATGCAGATTTGGACGCATCCGTCAAGCGACTGCCGATCGACTCAATTTCCCCAACCACAACGTGCCAATTTTTTTCAGTTTGTTTCTGAATTTGGTCAACAGCTTGTTCAATGCGATCGCGTTCGATAAACTTATTTTGTTCTACCGCTTCTCGCGCTTGGCGAACCGCTTTCAAATAGGCCTCGCGACTGACTTCGCCTGCATCTTGCACCTGTGATTGCGCGCGAGTTTTAATCGCATCAACCACCAGCCAATTTTTCTCTGCTTCTTTTTGAATCAGCCCCACTGCATCTGTCATTCTTTCTTTGGCGATCGTCTTATTTTTGGCTAGGGCTAACTGGGCTTTCTGCACAGCTTTTAAGTAAGCCTCACGGGTGAGATCGCCTGCTGCTTGTACCTCTGCTGCGGCGCGTTTTTTAATCGCTTCAAATAATACAGCCGTTTCTGCGATCGTTTCTTCTGTAGCGTTTGGCATCTCCTTTTTGACGATCGCAGTCGTTTCGGGAGTTACATCTATGATTGTTTCTTCGTTCATATTTGGCTCTGTCATAGGAATCATCTCCTCCTTAGCAAACGTTTGTAAAAAATCCACAACCCGCAGGTAGATTTTGGATATGTAGCGCCAGAATCAATGCTCGCCCTAAATTTGGATATGTAGCGCCTGAATTCATTGTAGCATCTAATCAGAATATTGATATCTATTGGTGATTGGTTATTTGTACTCAGTCCCCAGTCAACGGTTCCCAGTCAACGGTCCACTATCATTTATTTTTATGTGGCAAGACCCCAATTTCCGAGTTCCCATCGCCATTAGTTTCGGTGCAGTCGCAGGCGCTTTGAGTCGATATTATATCACATTATGGTTTGCCAGCCGTTTTGGTACTGCTTTTCCCTACGCAACTTTTTTGATTAACATTACTGGTTGCTTGGCTATGGGATTTTTTATTACCCTCGCATCTCAACGAGGGGCGATGATTCCTCTAGAAGTTCGGTTAATGGTAACAACGGGCTTTTTGGGTGCTTATACTACTTTTTCTACTTACGGTTTAGAGACAAATATCTTGTGGCGCGATCGTTCTTACAGCGTCGCCACTTTTTATTGGGCTGGTAGTGCCATACTCGGAGTAATTGCAGTTCAGTTAGGTATCATTCTAGGGCGATCCGGCAAATAGATAAAATCCCCTCGCAAATCCCAATCATCGACCAGGTAAAAAATTTGGCAAATAACCAATAACTAACCACCAATAATATCAAATCCGTTGAGATCAGAATTAGGATTTCTCTCTTCTCTTTCTCTGTGTCCTCTGTGTTCTCTGTGGTTTAATTATTCCGATACAACCGGAAGTGAGATCACCAATAACCAATAACCAATAAGTTGTATTAACTAACCGTTTGGTGTGGCGTCCGCTTTACCGTTTGGCACAAGAAAAATATCAATTGTTGGTTTAAGCAGTTCCAGATACAAAAAATAACACCAAGAAACATGATTTGTAGGATACATTTTGATTGAGATGGTGAGGCATCTAAAAATCAACCTGGTTTCTCATCGGTATCAGTCTGATAACTGTAACCATTGGTGTCAATAGGTTATAGACTGGATGTAGAAACGCGGGCAACACAGGTTTAGGAGGGTGGCCAGTGACCGAAAACAATTATCAATTATCTTTGCTACCGACCTACGCGCGAAAAGAATTGCGGGAATTAGTGCGATCGCAATTAAAAGCCCTGCTGGAACAAGGAGACTGGACAGGAGCAAAAGCGATTTTGCAGCCTGTGCAGGAAGCTGACATCGCTGAAGCCATCGAAGGTTTACCAGAAACTATGCAGGTAATCGCTTTTCGTTTGCTGTCAAAAGATGAGGCGATCGCAGTTTACGAATATCTCGACTCCAGCGTCCAGCAGTCGCTGTGTGAAAAATTCAAACGCCAAGAAGTCATTGACATTGTAGACAAAATGTCACCAGACGATCGCGCTAAACTATTTGACGAACTACCGGCAATATTAGTCCGTCGCCTGTTGGGTGAATTGAGCCCAACGGAACGGGAAGCGACGGCTCAACTTTTGGGTTACGAAGCTAGTACCGCCGGTCGGATCATGACCCCAGAATACATCTCTCTCAAAGAAAGCTTTACCGTCACCCAAGCTTTAGATAGAATCCGATCTTTGGCTAAGACTACAGAAACAATTTATTCTCTTTATGTCACCGATGCCGGTCGCTGTTTAACGGGTATTTTGTCCTTGCGGGATTTAGTCACTTCTCCCCTGGACAAAACTGTCGGTGAAATTATGACTCGCGAGGTGGTGTCAGTTCAAACTGGTACTGACCAAGAAGAAGTCGCTAGGCTGATCCAGCGTTATGATTTTTTGGCAGTGCCGGTAGTAGACCGGGAACAGCGTCTCGTCGGTATTATTACAGTGGATGATGCGATCGACATTTTGGAACAAGAAGCAGCCAAAGATATTTATACCTTGGGCGGTGTTCAGTCCGGCGGTGACAATTATTTTCAGACCGATTTAATCACCGTTGCTCGCAAAAGGGTAGTTTGGCTATTTGTGCTGCTCTTAACTAATACTGTTACGGGGGCAATTATTCGAGCTCAAGAAGATATTTTGCAGCAAGTTGTAGCTCTAGCAGCCTTTATTCCATTGCTCACAGGTACGGGAGGTAATGTGGGAGCCCAGTCCTCAACGGTGGTAATTCGCGGTTTGAACACCGATGAAATTACAGCCATGGGGCCGTTGAAAATAATTGTGCGCGAGGGGATGGCGGGAGCGCTGCTAGGAGCTATATTGGGGACGGTAGCCACTGTTTGGGCTTATATTCTGCAAGGGAATTTAGCAGTGGCGATGGCAGTAGGGATTAGTTTGTTGGCGATCGCAATGTTAGCGTCGATTGCAGGTTCAGCTTTGCCCTTTTTATTTCGTTCTTTGGGTTTAGACCCAGCTTTGATGTCCGCACCCTTTATCACTACCGCAGTTGATGTCCTCGGTGTCTTAATTTATTTTTCTTTAGCTCGATTAATTTTGCAGGTTTAATATATTTAAGTAGATTTAGATACATCAAAAACCCAGAGTAATTTTAAATTCAGTAATGTAGAGCCTACCAAGTATCAATTACTAATTTCTAATTCGCCATTCCCCATTCGCAATTCCCATTTAACATATGTCTTCATCCAATTCAAAAACCAAAATCCAAAATCCCAAATTGACCAATTTGTCAGAAACGGCTGAATTGTTTTTTTTGGCGGTATCTGCCGTTGGATTAGCTGCTAGTTTGGTTTTCCAGCAGAGCATTTACGCCCAAGTGCCGATCGCCATTTCGCTACTGTTGAATTTTGTGAATCGACAGAAGTTGCAGCAGCAAATTAGGATGAGTACGGCTTCAACGTTCGATCGGGTAGATCGACACGCGACAACAACCGATCGCGCGATCGAACAATTACAAATTGCCGTAAAATCCTTAGATCGAGCTCTCCCCCAAACAGCCAACGAAAATATCAATGCTCAACCGGGAGAGAACGTACATTCTTTAATTTCAGCCGTTGAAAATATGCGTCAGCGGTTAATAATTTTAGAAAAAACCATGAAAATGATTCAAACCGAGATCGAAATTACCAGCCGTCAATTCAAACAGCGGCCAGAGTTACAACAAGTCGAAACTTTAACAACAATCATTCTCGATTTGCAGCAATTTATCAACGAACTGCCGCAGTGGGGAAATTTGCAGCAACGACAGCTAACAGAACTTCAGCAACAAGTAGAAAAGGCTTTGGGTGAACTATCCCAAGAAATTGCTACTATTCCTAACCAAGTACAGGAGGCGGTAGAGCGTCACGGCGGGGAAATCAACCGCAATTTGGATTCCGGTTTAAATGGCGATCGACCTAAAAGCTATGATGTTGAAAAAATTAGACAGAAGTATCCCAGAGCTTATGTCAAGTGGAGTCGAGAAGAAGATGAGAAGTTGAAGAATGAATATGCTAGCGGTCAACAAATTGGTGAATTAGCCAAGAAATTTCAGAGACAATCAGGGGCGATTCGTTCGCGATTGCGAAAATTAGGATTAATGGAATAATAGTAATAGGGTATTGGGCATCGGTAATCGGGAATCGGGCATGGTTAGAACCTCACCAACAACTAATAACTAACAACTAATAACTCATCACCAATAACTAATAACTAATAACTCATCACCAATAACCAATAACCAATAACTCATAACAAAGCGATCGCCCTTTTTTGCAAAAGAGCGATCGCCTAGTTTATTTATTCACCACTGGCCGAAAACAGCCAGCCACTAACAGCAAATCTCAAGGTTAAAAAAAACCTTGGCTACCTCATTTTAGAAATCTTGCGGCAACAAAGAACTTAAACGATCCAACAACGGATCGGATTCCCGACGAGGAGTAACCTCAGCATCAGCAACTACATTCTTATCTGCTACAGACTCCGGCTCAACCCTGTCAGACTCTACTACTTTGGAAACTTGAGCAAAAGAAACTTCAGCAAACTTGCTATTCACACTACCCTGCAACTGCGACAACTGCGTACTCAGTTGATTCATGTGATTTTGTAGTCCTTCCAAACGGCTTAATTCCTCAGCAGAAACATTGTGCTCGAACTCAGCAAATTTGACCGCCAGTTCAGCAATACGCTGTTCCAACCGCTGAAAGCTAGGTGTAGGACCAGCCGACTCAGACACCGACAAAAACTGCCACAAAGCTTGCTTGCAGAGATTGCTGAAAGTCTGATATTTAGTCAAAGCCAGCTCTTTTTCAATAGCCGCCAGCAAAGTTTGATCGGCTGCATCTTCCGTAAACGCCACCGAGAAATTCGCCTTATTTTTTGCCCAAAGTGCCATAGGGTTCAAGCCTTAATGCGTTACTTAATGGTGGCTAGCTGAGCCTCAGCATATATAAACTGTCCCAAAGCATTGGCTTTCCGAGAAGGTTGAGCCAAGTGAGCCTTAAGATTAGCCTCTTTGAGCAAGGGTTGGAGAACTTCCCAGAAAAACTCGCCGCCCCCACCAGTCAGAACCACATCCGTCACCCGTTCTGGTAGCCACTGCACCAAACGCTCGGATAGTTCGTTAGCGAAAGTCTCGCGCAAATCCTTAATAATCGGATCTAAATTAGTTGGCTTAGTAGCTCCTCTAGGACGATATAAACGCTGGCCTTCCGGCTTATTAACCGCTTCTAGTAAAGACAGAGATTGAGCATCTGCCCCTGGAATTTTGGAGGCGACTTGTTCGTAGAACTTATTCATGGCGAAAGAATCGCTTTTAGAAGCAGCCCTAGCAAACCGGAAACGATCGACCATCAACAAATCAGTAGTTTGATGTCCGATATCGACTACAGCCACCGATAATTCTGGCAACTCCGGCGAAAACTCCTTATTGTCTTGAGCTTCGCACCAAATCAGACTGCCGAACCCTTCGGGCATCACCCAAACGTGGCTGATATTAATATCCACGCGCTCGCCCCGGTAAACCATCAGGTGCGGAGAGCGCAGTTGGCTGACTATTTCTTCCTTTTCTTTCTCAAACTGATCCTGGGAATAAAAGGGCAAGCCTAGCACAACGGCTATGTCGCCTTTCATCTGGAAATATCCAGCACAGGAAAAAACCTTAACTAAGGCATCTACTACTTTAGACTGGTCGGCACCACCGAGATTAGCGCCAAAATCCGCAGCCAGTTGGCCGATAGCGTAACCTTTGCCCTGATACTCCAGCCACATATCCAACAGAGGGTCTGTGGCTTTCGACTCAAAGCTACCGCCCCGCACCTTTTCTACTGGCATAGAAGCCACGTTGGCGGGGATAAAAATAACACCATTGGGATTGCGGCTCACGCAGGCCTTAGTTGCCGTCCGACCCAAATCAGCACTAATAATCGATTTGTGAGAAGCGATCTTAGTCTGTTGCGTCAACATAGCCGAATTAGGAACAAGCTGTCTAGTTGTCATTGAAACGTTTTACCTCACTGAGCCTCACCATTATCATGCCTTATCCCTGGACACTGCCACGCTTAAAGACAGTGGGTTTTGCCGCGATTTTTCTAACTTTACCTAGATCGGCATTCAAATCAGCACCAAACATTATATTCGGGACGATCGCCTTTTATGAATTTTAGATTTAGATTCTAGATATTACGGGCTACTCCACGGATTCATCTGGGCCCTGTTGTCGCCCGGATGCTTGATTGTCAGTTTTATTTTCCATCGTCCTGACCATACCCTGTTGCCTGAGAGGGCATTGTTAAGTTACATTTAGTTAAGATTCTGAGTGTTAAGTTTACTCCCACTCCTTCGACACCGCGATCTTACCTGATTTGTCCACAATTCTAGACCCTCATAATTTATGAAAATTTCTTGGCGAACTATACTACTTTGGACTCTACCCGCCCTAGTCATCGGATTCTTCCTGTGGCAAGGCGCTTTTGCACCCTCGCCTGCAGAAATGACCAAGAACACCGCCAGCACCCGCCTCAGCTACGGTAGATTCTTAGATTACTTAAACGCCGGTCGAGTCACCAGCGTAGACCTTTACGATGCAGGTCGGACGGCTATTGTCGAAGCTGTCGATCCCGAACTGGACAATCACGTACAGCGGTGGCGAGTGGATTTACCATCCAATGCCCCAGAATTGGTTTCCCGACTCAGAGACTCCCAAATCAGCTTCGACACTCACCCCCTGCGTAACGACAGCGCTGTCTGGGGACTCTTAGGCAATCTGGTGTTTCCTCTGCTATTAGTGGGAGGGCTGTTTTTTCTGTTCCGCCGCAACGGTGGTAACGTTCCCGGTGGCCCTGGTCAAGCGATGAATTTTGGTAAGTCCAAAGCTCGCTTTCAAATGGAAGCCAAAACAGGCGTGTTGTTTGATGATGTCGCCGGCGTTGAAGAAGCAAAAGAAGAACTCGCCGAAGTCGTCACCTTCCTGAAAAAACCAGAACGGTTCACCGCAGTGGGAGCGAAAATTCCCAAGGGTGTGCTGCTAGTTGGCCCTCCCGGAACAGGTAAAACGATGCTCGCAAAAGCGATCGCAGGGGAAGCCGGCGTACCTTTCTTCAGCATCTCCGGTTCAGAATTTGTGGAAATGTTCGTAGGTGTCGGCGCTTCCCGCGTCCGAGACTTGTTTAAGAAAGCCAAGGAAAACGCTCCTTGTATCATTTTTATTGATGAAATTGATGCCGTGGGCCGTCAGCGCGGTTCCGGTATCGGCGGCGGTAATGATGAGCGCGAACAAACCCTCAACCAGTTGCTGACGGAAATGGACGGTTTTGAGGGCAATACTGGGATTATCATCATTGCGGCCACAAACCGTCCTGATGTGCTCGACTCTGCTTTGCTGCGGCCGGGACGTTTTGACCGCCAAGTGAGCGTAGATACGCCAGATATCAAGGGCAGGTTGGAGATTTTGGGGGTACACGCACGCAACAAGAAGTTGTCGGCGGAGATTTCCTTGGAGGCGATCGCCCGTCGGACTCCTGGTTTTACCGGGGCTGATTTGGCAAACTTGCTCAACGAAGCTGCGATTTTAACTGCCCGTCGCCGGAAAGAAGCGATTACGATGCTGGAAATTGACGATGCAGTCGATCGGGTTGTGGCAGGTATGGAAGGCACTCCCTTGGTGGACAGCAAGAGCAAACGCTTAATTGCATACCATGAAATCGGTCACGCGATCGTCGGTACGGTGATTCAAGCCCACGATCCCGTGCAAAAAGTAACTTTAGTCCCTCGCGGACAAGCCCGTGGTTTAACATGGTTTATGCCTAGCGAAGACCAAGGTTTGATTTCGCGATCGCAAATTTTGGCACGGATTAGCGGTGCTTTGGGAGGCCGCGCAGCGGAAGAAGTAGTGTTCGGCGATGCCGAAGTAACCACCGGTGCGGGTAACGACTTGCAACAAGTCAGCGGTATGGCGCGCCAAATGGTGACTCGCTATGGAATGTCAGACTTGGGCCCGATCGCCTTGGAAGCTCAACAAAGTGAAATTTTCCTCGGCCGCGACTACACAGCGCGATCGGAATATTCCGAAGAAATAGCCTCTCGGATTGACGGACAAGTTCGAGCCATTGTCGATCATTGCTACAATGATGCCCGCCGAATTATTCGGGAAAATCGCACCGTAGTCGATCGCCTAGTTGATTTGTTGATTGAAAAAGAAACCATCGACGGTGAAGAATTCCGGCAAATAGTGGCTGAATACACTTTTGTCCCCGAAAAAGAACAGTACGTTCCTCAGCTTTAACTACTCGCCGGGAAGTCCCCCGCTATAAATGTACCCAGTTTAGCGGTGGGATGAAAGGCAGGGAAATTGGAGGAACGGAAATTTCCAAATCTTGCTAAGGTCTTTAGTGTAATCCTAAGCACCTAGCCAAGCATGAAAAAAATCTCAAACGCAAGCAACAAAAGCTGGGCAAAAAACAAAAAGGAACTAAATCAAGAAACGTAGTTCACACAGAATATTCAGCGCGAATATAATTCGCTCCTACAACAACGAAGTCCACTCCTAGGGGACTAAAGAAATTCAACCCGCGCCAGCGGGTTTTGTTTGTGTAAAAGCAGTTTCAACCGCCTTTGTTCCACCCATAAATTCAACCCGGTGGGAGTGGGTGTTGTTTGTGTAGAAAATGTTAGGCTGGAAAAAACTCAAGTTTGGAACTGCAAATTCACTAGCAAGTATGTGTATTCATCCCAGAAGCGACGATGAAACTCTTGACACCTGCGAAGCATTAGTAGCAGAGCAAAAATTAAAAATCCGAGAACTCGAACAGGAGTTACAGCAACAAAAAGAATTGTGCGTATATTTACGGACACAACTCCAAGCCGTCCAATATCTCTGCGGCTTGGATTCCAACACTCAATTGGATCTCGCCGAGACTCGCACCGGGTTCATCGCCTCTGTTCAAACCAGCCAGGAAATTTACCGAATTGAAGATATAGCAGCACAACAGCAGGCAGAAATAGCGCTGGGATTAATTAAAAACGATCTCAAAATTAAATATCAACAGCGTACTGAGGATTTAAAAATTGCCAACCAACTGTTGCGAGAAGAAATTATCGATCGCTGGCGCACGGAAGAAGCTTTGAGGGAAAGTCAGCAACAGCTAGAACTATTTTTTTCTCAATCTGTAGATGGCTTTTTATTTATAACGCTAGATGAACCTGTACAGTGGGATGATACAGTTGACCAAGAACAAGTCTTAGATTTTGTATTTGCTAAGGGGCGAGTAACGAAGGCAAATGATGCTTTGATAACTCAATATGGTTCTACTAGGGAAGAGTTTATTGGTCAGACGCTTAACTTTTTCTTATCCCACAACTTGGCTGATGGTAGAGAGGTTATTAGGCAATTATTTGAAGCTGGCAGAATTCATATAGAATGTGACAATCGCAAGTTGGACGGGACTCCAATTTGCGTCAAAGCTGACTATATTTGCATTTATGATACTTATGGCAGAATCGTCGGATATTTTGGCATGGAGTGCGATATTAGCGCACGCAAACAAGCAGAAGCAGCACTTAAAGAAAGCGAAGAAAGGTTTAGACAGCTAGCAGAAAATATCGAAAGTGTGTTTTGGATTAGCGATATCCCTAAAGATGAAATGATTTACGTCAGCCCTGCTTACGAAAAAATTTGGGGTAGAAAATGTGCGGAATTGTATGCTGCACCCAAGTCTTTTTTAGATCCAATTCATCCAGAAGATAAACAACGAATTGTTGGGAGTTTAGCTAAAAAAATATTGGGTGAATACGATGAAGAGTATCGATTAGTTAAACCAAATGGGGAAATTAGCTGGATTAGAGACCGCGCTTTTCCGATTACAAATGCAACGGGTGAAGTCTACCGTATAGTTGGTATTGCAGAAGATATCATGGAGCGGAAAAGAGTCCAAAAAGAACTACAAGATGCCAAGCAAATGTACCAGCAAATTCTTGATGCTATTACAGACATCATACTGGTAAAAGGACCCGAATCTCGCATTGTCTGGGCAAACAAAGCCTTTCGCGAGTATTACCAAATGGAAAATTCGGAACTGATAGGTAGGATTGACGCTGAGTTTCAAGAACCGGATTATACTCAGCAATATATCCTCGATGATTCCAGCGTATTCAACACTGGTGAAGTTCGGCAAATCTTAGAAGAACCTCTTAAAAATAGTTACGGAGAAGTCAACTATTTCGACACAATTAAATCACCTATTTTTGACACGGAAGGTAAAGTGGTAATGACCGTCGGAGTTTCTCGGAATACTACCGAACGGAAACAGGCCCAAAAAGCTCTCCGGGAAAGTGAAGAACGCTTCCGTCAGCTAGCAGAAAATATCCAAGATTCCTTCTGGCTAGTTTCTGTTGAGTTGACTGATATTTTGTATGTGAGTCCAGCTTACGAACAAATCTGGGGGCGCACCCGCGAAGATTTGTTCGCCCATAACTACAATTGGATAGATTGGGTGCATCCTGAAGACCAAAACCTGTTGTATCAATCATTTGGGCGAATCGTGGCCGGCGAATCTACTAGCACTGAATATAGGATTTTACGTCCAGACGGCACAACTTGTTGGGTGTGCGATCGAGCTTTTCCAATTTACAATGAGTCGGGGAAACTGTATCGCGTGGCTGGTATTTGCGAAGATATCAGCGAGCGCAAATTGGCCGAGTCGCGCCTCCAAGGAACACTGCGGGAAAAAGAAGTATTGCTCAAGGAGATTCACCACAGAGTCAAAAATAATATGCAGGTAATTTCGAGTTTGCTAGAACTTCAAGCTCAATACATTGATGATGAAGCGACGCTATTTTTATTTGCAGAAAGCCAGAGTAGGATTCATTCCATGGCTTTGATTCACGAACAACTTTATCAATCTGATAATCTGGCTCGGATCGACATTCAAAATTACGTAGAAAACTTGGTTGCTAATTTGTTTCAATCTTTTGGTTTGTGCAACGATTCGATCCAAATAAATCTGAATATAGAGCCAATTTATTTAAATATAGAGACAGCAATTCCTTGCGGATTGATTATTAACGAACTGGTGTCTAATTCTTTAAAATATGCTTTCATTCCCACTTGCCAAGGTGAAATCACAATTAATTTTTTAGAAATTGTACCAACTGAATTTCACTTGAGTATTCAAGACAATGGTCGAGGATTTCCCCCAGGATTTGATGTAGAAAATACTGAAACCCTAGGATTGCGATTGGTTAAAATGTTGGCCCAGCAATTAGATGGAGAAATTACAATTGACAGTCAGTGTGGAATCTGTTACAATATTTTGTTTAAAGAATTGAGTTATAGGCGACGCATTTAAAATAATATGAATCTCCTAAAAATTGGGGTTGTAGAAGACGAAGTGATGGTAGCTCAAGATATAGCAGGTAGATTAAAAAAACTCGGAGATCATATCGTTTCCGGTTGTATTGGAATGATTTAACCTTACTAGAACACTCTTGACACAGAGTCCGAGAATAGAGATCTGAATAATTCAGATGCTACCGGATTTGATATCCAGTAATAGCTTTGGAGAGGCATGAAATCGAAATGAAGATGCAGCAACCTCTGAAAGCTTAGGAAGCAGTCAGAGAAGCTGTGCTAGAAAAAGGCGTTGCGAAAACCACTATATTTCCATTGCCGGCGCCGAATCACAAGGGATAATTTAAGAGACGGATTTTTGCTGGCTAGGTATCATCACCAGAGCCCAATAGGGAACTTCTGCCGGATCGACATCTGCGATCGCCCGAATGCGCTGATTTGGCATAGTTGCTCGTTCAATATATAATGCTCGATCGAACTGTCCCAACTCAATCAACACATCCTTGACTTTGGCAAAGTGGCGGCCTAGCTTAATAATCACAGCAGCATCAACCAGCGCCAGTCGATCGCGCAAAACAGAAGCATCGAGAGTCGCAGGCATAATACTTAACACATCATTGCGGTAAGTAAGCGGCACTCCCAAGGCACTTGCACTCGCCATTGTCGAAGAAATTCCCGGCACAACTTCCGTCGTAAATCTTCCCGACAAACGATTAAATAGATACATAAAACTGCCGTAGAGAAAAGGTTCCCCCTCACATAGCACCGCCACATCTCGTCCTTGATCCAGATGGACTGCAATTTTCTCGGCCGCAATATCATAATAAGGTTGAGACGATCGCGTCGGACTAAAAGGCAGTGGCATCGGAATTTCTATTTGCTCTGGTAGTAAATAATCCGCGACGATCGCCCGCGCCAACACCTTACCATTTTCCATGGCCGGATAAGCAATCACCGGGACCGATCGCAAAATCCGATAAGCCTTCAAAGTAATCAACTCAGGATCGCCAGGACCAATACCCAAACCGTACAATTTACCAGTAGTCTTAGTCATAATTCATCCTTTTTCGCTAACGCATTCACGGCCGCCGTTGCCATTGCACTGCCGCCACGTCGCCCGTGTACAGTAATAAATGGCACTCCCCGACTGTTAGCAGCGAGTTCCGCTTTAGATTCGGCCGCCCCCACAAATCCTACTGGGAAACCCAGAATTAAACTTGGTTTGGGAGCTCCATCATCTAACATTTCCAGCAGTCGGAACAAAGCAGTTGGGGCATTACCAATAGCCACTACCGCCCCCTCTAAGTGATTTAGCCACAAATCAAGGGCTGCGGCCGATCGGGTATTTCCGATTTGTAACGCTAATTCGGGAACTTCGGGATGCCAGAGGGTGCAAATTACCGCATTGTCGGCCAGGAGGCGTTTGCGGGTGATGCCTTCGGCTACCATGCGGGAATCGCAGAGGATGGGCCTGCCGGTGGCGAGGGCGTTGCGCCCAGCGGTAGCGGCACCGGGGGAGGCTGCTAAGTCTGCGACAATATCTGTCATGCCGCAACTGTGGATTAAGCGCACTGCGACGGATTCTAAGTCGGGCGGCAAGTTTGACAAGTCTGCTTCGGCGCGAATTGTGGCGAAGGATTTGGTGTAGATTTCTGTTCCGTCTTTAATATAATCAAGCATTATTTAAAACTGGATTTTTTTGAATGAACCGCGAAGGCGCTAAGGGCGCGAAGGAAGAAAGATCGAGAGAGGGATTCATTTTTGATTTTGTTTTTTGGGGTTAAGCAATTGCTGTAATTTGTCGATCGCACTTCGATCTACAAATTCGCCCAAGGATTCGTCTGGCGATCGCCATCGCTGGTATATTTGCAGCAATTTGTTTGTAAAACTTGCAATCTCTGCAACTCTTACGCCCTGGAAAATTTTCCGCCCAAAAGGTGAGTCTGTTGTACCTGAGTAAATGTCGTAACCTGCGATGGTTTCGTTTTGTTGTTTTATCTGAATTCCCACTAACGTTATGTCCATGGGAGAATGTTGGGCGCAGGATTTTTCGCAACCGCTGAAATGAATGTTAATTGGGCGATCGATCTGCAATTTTTGGGCTAAATCCTTGACTATTGCTAGGGCGTGGCTTTGGGTATCTGTCATCGCCGATGCACAGCCAGTGTTGCCGGCACAAGCAACTAAGCATGAGTCTAGATTGGTTGCGGATGAGTGCAATCCCAAACGGGCGATCGACTTTTCGAGTTCGTAAATTCTCTGGTTGGGGATGTCATACATCAACAGATTTTGCCAAGGCGTGAGCCTGAGAGTGCCTCCGCCGAAGTTTTGGGCTAAATTTGCCAAATCTCGCAGTTGTTGCGATTTTAGCCTACCTAATGGCAGCGCAATTCCGATGTAGGAGAAACCGGATTGTTGTTGGGGGTGAATGCCGAGATGTTGGTAATTGGCTAGGGCTTTTTCAGACGGAGCGATCGAGCTTTGCTGCAATACAAAGGGTAAATTATCCTGTATATGTTCGAGATATTTTTCCACACCCCAATCTGCCAGCAGGTGACGCAAACGCGGTTTTTTTCCCTCTATTCGAGGCTGATTTTTTGTGTATTGAAGATAAACGCTAGCGATGGCTGCTAATACTGAAATACATTGCGATTCTTGAATTATAATCCCTGTGTCACCGTTTAAATACAGCCGAAGCACGATTTCTGAATCAGCAGATCGCCTTTCGGCTGCTAATAAAATATCGTTGCGAATAGCGCGGATCGAAACCGATTCTCCGCCGTCAAAACCGACACTGAATTTAGGCGAAAGTTCCGACAATTCGGGATGGGTTTGCAGATAATTATCCCAATCTGTAACTAGGGGGCGAGTATCGAGTAACGATTGGCGATCTATACCCGCTGTTGGACTGGCCATGATATTGCGAATCGGGTCAATTTCAACTAAGCGAGATGCTAATCCCAATGTTTGTAAATCCTGCCAAACTTCAGCAGAAATTGCCGAGTTCAAGTTTCGGATTTGCAAATTCGCGCGATTTGTTACTTGCACGTAGCCCGTACCGTATCGATCGACTAAATCCGCGATCGCCACACACTGCGCGACATTTAAAATTCCGCCCGGAATCCGCATCCTCGATAATATTCCGTCTCTGGCGCGGGAACCGGAAAATAAGCCCGGACAAGTCGGTAATTCACTCAAACTTAACAAAGAAACTCCTCCCCGTGCGACGCAGGGAATCTAAAGTAAACTCCTGAAATCGGCATTCTGGCTTTGACAGTTGCGGCACAGCGCCGGAATTACACCGGACTTTCCCGCTTTCAGGTTTAAGAACTTTATCACAGTTTTGCCCCCCAAAACCAAAACGCTCAATTTTCTTAACAAATTCCCCCTCACACAATTGCCTTGAGTAATGAAAAATCTTCTAGTTTTCAATCAGGTTCGGTAGGGGAGTTAAAACAAAAACAAACTAATGACAAACAAAAGGTAGCCACAGGTAAAATATCTCCAAACAACATTGTATCTTGTTGATATTCCGTCGGCTGAGTTTCTCCCTCGATATTTCTAGGAGTTAAAATTTGTTCGAGAGAGTTCACATTATGAGAATTAGTGAAGGCTGGCAATTCATCGGATTTAACTGGAGAGGTGATGCTGAGAGTAGTCCAGAAAAACATTAAGGTTAAAATATTTAGGTATTTCATAGTAAAGACCCCGTTGTAAGTAATATAAATAAAAGGCTGAACGTTTTAGGTGTTTTGTTTGCCTATACTGGAACTTTAGGGAAAAAGACGAATTACTAAACAACTAAAAGTGTCACTTTTTCTATGTGGCTTGTATTTGGTTACTTACCTAAATGCTGAAACGGCTGGAAAGCTTGTATCAAGGAAGTTTCCAACCAGGCGATTTAGTTTTTAGCTGTAGTCAATTAGTCAACTGGCTGTTGTCCAATATGCTGGAAATAGATTCATGCTGAGTGGCAAAAATTGCAGGAGTAGGGCTGATGGTAGACAAATGGCTTTCGGTGGTAGGAATCGGCGAAGACGGATTATCGGGATTGAGCGCGATCGCCCGTACCCTGCTCGATCGATCTAAAATCATTGTCGGTGGCGCCCGTCACCTCGCCATGCTACCCACCGACGACACCAGGGAAAAATTGCTCTGGGCTTCACCACTACAAACAACAGTTGACAGCATCATCAGCCGTCGCCCAGAGTCTGTTTGTGTACTCGCCAGTGGCGATCCGATGTGTCACGGGATTGGTGTCACGCTGTCGCGCCGGATTCCCATTTCGGAAATGACTGTAATTCCCGCTGCATCGGCTTTTAGTTTGATGTGCGCCCGTCTGGGTTGGGCTTTGGCGGAGGTTGAGACTTTCAGTTTGACAAACCGCCCAGTAGCCGCAATCGCCCTTTCTCTATATCCGGGGGCGCGATTGTTAGTTTTAAGTGCCGATCGACAGACTCCGGGAAAGGTTGCCGAATTGTTGACAGAGCGGGGGTTTGGTAGCAGTTTGATGACGGTGTTCGAGCGGATGGGAGCGGCTTCGGAACGGCGGATTGAGGGGGTAGCAGCAGCCTGGAATCTGCCGGATTTGGCTGATTTGAATGCGATCGCCATTGTAGTTGCAGCCGATCGCGAAACTCTTATCCTCCCCCGCACCTCTGGTTTGGCGGATGGTGCCTATCTCCACGATGGACAACTTACTAAGCGGGAGATTCGAGCTGTTACTCTGTCAACCTTAGCGCCAATTCCGGGTGAGTTGCTGTGGGATGTGGGTGCTGGTTGTGGTTCGATCGCCATTGAATGGATGCGGAGTCATCGGGGTTGTCGGGCGATCGCGATCGAGCGCCATCCCACTCGACTGCAATACATTGCTGAAAATGCCTCTAATTTTGGTGTTTCGGAACTTCAAATTGTGGCGGGAGAGGCGCCGGATGCTTTGGCTTCTTTGCCTCAACCGGATGCTATTTTCATCGGTGGTGGTGTCACCGCAGAAGCTTTACTCGAAACCTGTTGGAATGCTTTGGGTGAGGGTGGCCGATTAGTTGTGAATGCGGTGACTATTGAGAGTGAGTTGAAGGTTTTGCAATGGCATTCTTTACATGGCGGGGAGTTAATTAGAATTGGGATTCAGCGGGTTGGGGCGATCGGTTCTTTTCAGGGTTGGAAGCCGCTTGCACCGATTACTCAGTGGGCGGTTGTTAAGGCGTAATTCCGATGATTAAATAGGAATATTTAACCGCAGAGTGCGCAGAGAACACAGAGGAAGAGATGAGAGAGATGAATCATTATAAGTTAGCGATTCAACAAGATATTATTGTGCAGCTTTTGGCACAGTTGACGGTTGACTATCAAAACAGTAAATCAGAATGTCACCCGCAATCCTGAAGTTTTGCAGGGGGAACCGATTATTGCAGACACTCAAGTTACGGTACGGGATATTGTGGTGTTTTGGAAATCAGGAATAAAGCCTGAAGAAATCCCACAGAAGTTACTGCAACTGGTGACGGCGGATCAAGTGTTTGATGCGATTAGCTTTTATCTGGACAATCAGCCAGAAATTGACGCTCGGATTGCTTGGTACGAGGCGCGTCCGATGTTGAATATTTCACCTCTTTTGAGATGTAATCCGTTGTTGAATGAAGTCACGGAATATGTTCAAACCTATCGCCACGATCGAAATGCCGATATCGATTTTCCTGAGTCTGAGACCCTATGACTCAATATATTCTCGATACCGACCATATCACACTACTGCAACACTCTAATCCACTCATATTGCAACGTTTTGAAACTCTCCATACCAGCGATGTTGCTGAGGCAATTTCCTATTTTGATGGCAATTTCCCAAAGACTGGCAATACTCAAATAGACTCTATCGGCGGATTCCATCTGCTCTTTCAATGCAACTGATAGGTTAGGAGCATTTTCTGAAAACCAAATAAAAGTGTGAGTATCGAGGAGCAATGCACTCATTCCATATCAGGGCTGTTTCATTTTCAGGTAAATCATCGTTTTGTAGGGGCGGTGCCCCCGTGCCCGCCCTTCCCGCCCACGATTTTATGCGTGTTTCAGAGATTGGGGCAACCACGGGGGGATTGCCCCTACAAGAGAATGAAATGGCCCTTCATTCCATATACTCCTGGAAATCCTCTAATGGTGCATCAAAATCATCAGCAAGCGGTAAGACAAACGTGCCTTTCATCATCCCAGCTTGACGTTTCTTTTGAGGAGGATTTACGGCAACTTCGTTATTTGCATATTTTGCAGCCAAGAATTCTACATAGTGCAAAACTTCCTGTTTCAGGGAATCTGGTAATTTGACTAAGGTTTCTAGGATTGTGGTTTCTAGCATTAGATCGCCTCTTGCTGGATCAGCTCATGATAACAAGCCCAAAGCAAAACTTACCGATCGCTCTAATCTCGATCTAAGCTACCTTGGGACAAATTTCGATTTTGACAGTCATGCCTACTCGATCGAGCATTACAATCAAAGTATCAACCGAGAATTGCCCAATTTTACCTTGAGTTAGAGCTTTGATTTGGTCCTTGGACTGTTTGAGATGTTGAGCTGTTTGCTCGATCGTCCAACGGTGATGTTTAATCTGATGAAGCAGGGCGAGCATAAGTTGCGATCTGATTAGTAAGTTATCAGCTTCTTCTGCTGAAAATCCCAGATCGAGAAAGATATTATCGGTCGCTTGGGTAATAGTATTTTCGCTCATGGTTCTGGTTCTCTTGAATTTAAACGACTTTGTAACAACTGTTGGTAGCGTTTCTGTCCAATTTCGATATTTTTTTTGGCTGTCTTCTGAGTTTTCTTTTGGAAAGCATGGAGAACATAAATAGCTTCTTCAAATCTAGCAATATAGAATACCCGATAGGCATCTTCTGTCCGAATCCGAATTTATTCAACGCCTTTGCCTACGATCGACATGGGTTTAAAGTCTGATGGTTGTATGCCCTGCTGAAGTGTCCAAAGTGCAAAACCAGCTTCTTTTCGGGCATCGTCAGGAAGAGATTGGATTTCTTCGCGGGTAGCGCCAACCCACCGAATCGGTTTGATGGTCATCGGGTTTGTTGAGAATTCAATACTATCACAATTGTAAGGGCGATCGCCTTAAAACCCGCTAGCTGAAGCTACAAGTTTTTGCAATTACATCAAGTTGGGAGATACCAATATTGCACGCTACCTTCAGTATGACTGAGCAAAATCCCCAAATCTTCCAAGCTTTCCAAACAGTCCAAAATGACTTTTTGTTTGCGATTTGATATCCCATTGCGATTGCTTCTTCTTTAGTTAAGATAAAACCTGCTCCATGAAGCTTAACACCCGTAGAGCTTAGGTTTGAATTTGCTTTCAAAATACAAGCTGAAGCAAAGTTTACGCTGGATGTTAAATTGCTAAAAATTTCTCCAACATTACGCCACTGAATTTCGAGCTGTTCTGTAATATCCTCTGAGGCTTCTGCTTTACCTTCATCTATTACGATTCCTATATGATTAATTCTATGAGTCTTAGAAGTTTTCAATCCAGCACTGGTCATTTGCTCCCATTTCGGTGGGGAAATTTTCAGCATAATCTGATTCAAATTCCGACCAAGGAATTAGTTGGGCCATTTTTACCCAACGGTTTGCGCCGCTAACCGAGAACATGACTTTCAGATGAATAGCGTATATACTTGAAATACAACTATCCAAGAGATTAAACACAACGAGTCAGTACAGCCATGTCTGCTAAAGATGCCTTTCACGATGTCGTTAAAACAGCTCTCCAAAAAGATGGATGGCAGATTACTCACGATCCATACACTTTACAGGCAGGAACTCTAGAACTTTACATCGACTTGGGTGCCGAAAAGGTGGTGGCGGCCGAAAAAGACGGACAGAAAATTGCCGTAGAAATTAAAAGCTTTATTGGCCCGTCCAAAATTTCCCAGTTTTACACAGCTTTAGGACAATTTATTAGTTATCGAGCAGCTTTGCAACAACAAGAAACTGACCGCCTTTTATACCTAGCAGTACCCAGCAATGTCTACGATAGTTTTTTTACAATGGGGTTTATTCAGTCTTTAGTTCAACAAAATCAAATTCATTTAATTGTTTACGATATAGAGCAGGAGGCGATCGCACAATGGCAAATGTAGACCTTTACAGGCAACACATCCAAAATCTGCTCTCCCAACACGCCAGTCTTGTTTGGGATGAGCGAATTCAGGCTCAAACTATCTTTGATACCGAGCGCGACCATTATCAATTAGTATATGTGGGCTGGCGCAATCAGCGGCGAATTTATGGCCCAGTTTTGCACCTGGATATTATGGACAATAAAATTTGGATTCAGCAGGATGGAACCGAGGTAGGTATTGCCAACGAACTTGTAGAATTAGGAGTTCCTAAGCAAGACATTATACTTGGCTTTGACCCGCCTAATATGCGAGAATTAAGTGAATTTGCAATCGGATAAATTACGTTTAAGTGTTAAAAAATTTAGCTTTTTTGAAGGCTAATTTTTTAATACAGGACCGCTTTCGTCAGCTTGTATAATTTTTGCCACTGGGTGTTATATTTCGTACTTAGGGCTTACTGATTATTAAAAGCTATAACTGGGCAAGTTATAGTCAACAAAAAGTTATGTCTCGCCGAGCTTGAATTGCCCATCAAGTGCGATCGCGATTTTTCCTAACTTATTCAGCAAGCCCTAAATATATCGACAAACAAATCGAAAACATCTGGCTTTCGCAACTCGGCTAATCCAATTTCTCGCCGCGCCCCATAGCCGCCGTAATCGCCGCTAAAACCCATCCACAATTCAAAATGATCGCCAATATCACAAGTTAACAAAAACGGCGGTTTGTTGCTGAGATTTCGCGTATAGGCGATCGCCTGTACAAACGCTTTTTCCATCTCTCGCAAATAGGTATTGGTTCCCCGTTTTGCAGTTCCTTTTTTACTTGTAGTTCCGCCCTGTTTAGCCTCGATTAAAAAATGCTCGACTTTGTGAAAATCGATAAACCCCGGAGTTACTTTCCCGCTGGGGTGAAAAATTTTGACATCTTTATCAAAGCAGTAGGGATCGTTGGGAATTCTGCCTTTATCAAAAGGGCGATCGACTCCCAGTGCATCGCACATTTCCGCAAAAAATAACTGGTAGTTTGCGCGTTCGTTACCGCTAGAACCTGTCCAGCGCGTGATGAATGTTTCGACTCTGGTGCGATCGGCTTCATTCATGTTTCCATCCTGCTGCTGCTGATTTTTCCTAGGACTTATCATATCAAATCTGGTAGCACGACCTATGATATAGAGGACACTCCAAGAGCCCAAAGCGTGTCAACTTAAGGTACAACCGATAGTCCAACCGGGGTTGAAACCCAGGGCTGTTTCATTCTCAAACAAATCATCGTTTTGTAGGGGTAGTGGATGGTGCGTGCCTACCCTCCTCATCCACGATTTTGTAGGTGTTTCAGGCATCAGGGCAACCACGGGGGGATTGCCCCTACAAGAGAATGAAACAACCGGGGTTGAAACCCCTGTCTCAAAGCTCAAGTCCTCTCTCTCTTGACTGAAGAACTCATTAGTCCTCTTTTAGAGGACTTTCGCTATTAGACAGGGACTTCAGTCCCTGGCGGGCTTTCGGCTTAAGTTGACTAGATTTCAAAAAAAAACAGGTTGAGTTTAACCTAAGTAAACCCAACCTATTAATTAAATCAGAATTAAGACTTTAACCTTGATTCACAACAGTCGTTTTTAAACTTTCCTGTGACTTCGATCGCTCTAAACCATTTTGAACTGCCACAGATTCCTTAATCGGTTTCCGCGCTTCTATTAAACTCAGAGCTTTGTTGACACCTTCAGGTAAAATTACTACCAAACTGCCAGCCGGTGCTTCATCTAAAGCCTTGTTAATCGCCACTGTTTCATCGAGAATCAACTCATATTCAACCTTAGATTGAGCGGCGGTTCGTGCAGCCATAGTCTCTGCAATCCCCTGACAAATTAACTTGGCCACCACACCGGGTTCCCGGCCGCGCCGATCGAGATCTTCCTTGACAATAATGCGATCGAAAATCTCAGCCGAAAGTTTACCCAACAGGACAAAATCCTCATCTCGCCTGTCTCCCGGCGCACCAATTACCCCAATCCGCATTCCATCCCAATTCTGCACGAAACTCCCCAAAGCCTTGTAGCTGTGAGGGTTGTGGGCGTAGTCGAGCAAAGCGTGATATTTACCCAAATTAAACAGGTTCATCCGTCCGGGAGTTTGACCTACTGATGCCTGGAAACTTGACAAAGCCGATCGAATGTCCTCTATTTTCACTCCTTGGGCAAAAGCTGCCAAACAAGCAGCTAAAGCATTGGCAATCATGAACGGTGCTCGTCCGCCCATCGTCAGAGGCACGTTGACAGCCTGCTCAATTCTCAGCGTCCAATCGCCCTTCAGGATCGACAAATAGCCATTTTCGTAAATCGCAGCCAGCCCGCCTGCCGCCGTATGTCTGGCCACCAGTTCGTTATCTGGGTTCATCGAAAAATATGCAATTTGAGCCTTGACACTTTGCGCCATTCGTGCTACGAGCGGGTCGTCTGCATTCAGGACTGCATAGCCCTTGGGCATCACCGACTCTACCAGCACGCTCTTGAGGGTGGCCAGTTGTTCCACCGTGTCGATGTCGCCAATGCCTAAGTGGTCGGCGGCGACGTTCAAGACGACGCCCACATCGCACTGGTCGAATCCCAAGCCCGATCGCAAAATTCCGCCCCTAGCTGTTTCTAGCACCGCGACTTCCACCGTTGGGTCAGACAAAATCAACTGAGCGCTTTGGGGCCCGGTATTATCTCCGCTTTCCACCAAATATTCACCGATGTAAGTACCGTCAGTAGTTGTATACCCAGTAACTTGACCAGTCTGCTTGACAATATGGGCCAGGAGGCGAGTGGTGGTAGTTTTGCCGTTTGTCCCCGTTACTGCTAAAATCGGCACCCGACTCACTCCCGGAGAGGGGAACAGCATATCCATCACTGCGCCGGCAACGTTGCGGGGTAAACCTTGACTCGGTGCAACGTGCATTCTGAAACCTGGTGCTGCGTTGACTTCGACGATGACACCATCGACATCGCGCAGGGGTTTTGAGATATCGGCGGTTACGACGTCAATGCCGGCGATGTCCAAACCGATAATTTTGGCAACTCTGGAAAATAACCAGACGTTTTCGGGGTGGATTTCGTCGGTGCGATCGACTGCAATTCCCCCGGTACTCAAGTTGGCTGTCGCCCGCAAAAATACTCTTTCCCCCGCTGGTACTACGGAGTCGAGGCTGTAGCCTTGTTTTTGCAGCAAATCTAAAGACAATTTATCGATCGTAATCCGGGTCAGAACATTGTCGTGTCCGTCTCCCCGCTGCGGGTCGCTGTTGACTTCTTCAATTAACTGTTCTACGGTTTGTGTGCCGTTACCCACCACGTTAGCTGGGACTCGTTCTGCTACGGCTACGACTTGACCGTTGACTACCAAGACTCTGTGATCCCTACCTGTGTAATAGCGTTCAATAATGATGCTTTTGGTTTTTGAGGCTGCGCTGGCGAGATCGTAGGCTTCTTCTGCTACTTCCCAGGAATTGATGTCGATCGTGATGCCGCGTCCGTGATTGCCGTCTAGGGGTTTAATCACAATGGGATAGCCGCCCACTTCTTCGATCGCACTTTCGAGTTCATCTAAATAGTGAATTACCGTACCTCTGGGCACCGGCACACCAGCACTACCCAGAATATTTTTAGTACCTTCCTTGTCGCAAGCTAGTTCTACTCCCAAAACTCCCGTGCGGTTGCTCAAAGTTGCTTGAATCCGCTTTTGATGAACCCCGTAACCTAACTGGATCATAAACCTCGCACTCAATTGCAGCCAGGGAATGCCACGAGCTTCCGCTTCCTTGACCAGTGTTTCCGTACTCGGTCCCAAGGCCGCCGACGCTGCAAAATCTGTGAGGTCTCTTAAATCTTGGGCCAACTCTGTAGGTGAATAAGTGCCGGTACTGACAATGCTCTGGCACAAGCGGACTCCAGCCCTTGCTGCGTAGCGACCTGCTTGTTCGTTTTGATACTCAATCACCACTTGGTAAATGCCTGGGGTCGAAGTCTCGCGGGTGCGACCGAATCCCGCAGGCATCCCTGCCATTTCCTGAAGTTCTAGGGCGACGTGTTCGATGACGTGTCCCATCATCGTGCCTTCTTTAACACGTTGTAGGAAGCCTCCCTGACGACCTGGGGAACAAAAATGCTCGTACAAACTCGGCAGCACCGCCAGTAAACCCTCGTAGAATCCTGGAATTTCGGCTGTGGTTTTGTTTGCTAAATCTTCTAAATCTAGACGCATGACGATCAGTTTTTGGCGTCGGATACTCCAATAATTAGGGCCGCGCAAGGTCTGGATTTTTAGTATTTTCATAAAGCCTCGTAGATGTTTGGAAAGCCTAAATTTTGAGTTTGATGATGAAAAACTACTCAGGGGATTTTCATCGCCATGACTCGACTGGATTTGTAGGAGAGAAACTTTATATCGAGTCCCTGAGCCTTTTGGGTCAATTTTTTGCCAGTTTCTAGGCGGAAATCTGATAGTTTAAATTCCCAGTTTCAAGATACAACAATTATTGAGAAACAACTTTTTGGTAGCACTCACCAATCAGTTTAATTCTTCAAAACCTTTTCTGTTCGCCACAAACTCTCTTCTGAGGGTGATTCAAACTGAGTTTGTGGCTACTGAGTATTGCACTGGAAGGATGAGCTTCGCAGGGCAGTTACCATTGGCATTTTGCAATGTATCTTTGACTTTATTGGATCATTTATTCAATTTCAAGCCTGAGTCTCCGATAAACTGTTCGCCAAGAACATTTTTGTACTAATTTTTCAGTTATTGCCCACGAAATTGGAGATTTGAGCTGTGAGATGGGCAGAGCCACATCCCTTTGGCAATCTGACAATCTGGCATGGGTTTCTGATGTTCCCATAGCTTATCCTCCGTCCTCAATCTTTGGCTACTAATTCATGATTGACGAGGGCGGATGACTATTATTTGCTGTTTTAGTTCGAGGTGCGGCATTCAGGAGGCCACCCAGACTCGGCACAAGCCGAGGAGGGCATCGCTTTGCCTAGGCCAATATTGTAACAATCTCCGTGGCAAAGTACGTGCAGGCGCAGATTGAACAGGCTCAAGGGTTCTGTCGCTCCTACGTGAGGCTCGTTGGTGTAAAGCATTTCCCTAGAATCGACAATAGTCACAGTTCCTTTACCGAGAATTTTAATCGTGTCGTCTCCTTCAAATAGGGCGCAGGTGTCTTCGTCAATACCTAGAGCCAGCAGATCCGGGTGGGAGGAAATCGCCGACAGTAACCGAGCCATCCGATTCCGGTTATGAAAATGCTGATCTACAATCACTTCTGGTATAATGTCCAGACCGTTTGCCAAATCTACTAAAGAGCGATTGGGAGAAGCGCCACTCCCGCCGCCTGCAATCATGTGATAGCCCATCACCGCAGCCCCAGCACTGGTTCCAGCTAGGGTAATTTTGCCTTCTCTGGCTTCTTTGCGAATTTTGTCCATTACGGGTGTGTCCGCCAGCAACCCGCACAGCCGCAGTTGGTCGCCACCTGTGATAAATACGCCCGTACAGTCTTCTAAGTAATCCTTCCACACTGGGTTTTCGGCCTGTTCGCGTTCCCGGATGTCAACTACTTTGACTGCACTGACACCCATTTCGTCAAAGATGGTGCGGTAGCGGTTGCTAATCCCTTCTGGATCTCGCGAAGCTGAGGGAACGATCGCCAACCTCCCCTCTGTACCCCCAGAACGGTGAAAAAATGTGTTCAGAATCTCGCGACCGTGAACTTTGTCTTCGGCCCCCCCGATCACCATAATCGAGGTTTTTGTCCGCTGGGAAATGTTTTGTTCAAGGGCTGGAGATGTTAATTGCTGCATGGTGTGTCTTCCTCGGTTAGGTGTGAAATTAAATTTTGCCGTGTTGTGGCTACGATCGGCGTTTTGAAGACTGAATAATTTAGCGTGAGGTTCGATAAAGAATCGCGATCGCCCGCAGTCCTTGGGAAGCTAGTTTAGAAAAGGCACTGTCCTGAAAACAGATAATTTTCATACAAAACGTAGCCCATACACAAAAGCATAAAATTTGAGTTGCAAAAATTTTAAGAAATTATGAAGAATAATGCAATTACCGAAAATCGATCGCCCTCTAGAGGTGAAACTAGAGTGTGTCAATAAATTTAAAGTATTGTGCGATTTGACGTTGTTACCCTATTTCCAGAATTTTTCTTGGCTCCCCTAGGGTCGGGACTGATGGGCAAAGCCTTAGCTAAAAATATTGCTGAGGTGAATTTTGTCAATCCTCGTGATTTTACCACAGACAAGCACCACCGAGTGGACGACGAACCCTACGGTGGTGGAGTGGGGATGTTGATGAAGCCGGAACCGATTTTTGCTGCGGTGGAATCCCTGCCAATTTTCCCCAGGCGGGAGGTGATCTTACTGACTCCCCAGGGGGAACCAATGCAGCAGGCGATGTTTCGGGGGTTGGCTGCTGAGTGCGACCAGTTGGTGTTGATTTGCGGTCATTATGAAGGTGTGGACGATCGAGTTTTGGATTTAGTGACTCGTGAGGTCTCTTTGGGCGACTTTGTACTCACAGGGGGCGAAATTCCGGCCTTGGCTTTGATTAATGGAGTTTTACGGCTGTTGCGTGGCACTGTGGGGAAGGAAGATTCTTTGAAGTTTGAGAGTTTTGAGGACGGACTTTTGGATTATCCGCAGTATACTCGACCAGCCGATTTTCGGGGATTGAAGGTTCCTGATGTTTTATTATCTGGGAATCATGCGGAAATTGCCCGTTGGCGAAGGGAACAGCAAATTGCCAAAACTCGATCGCGCCGCCCTGATTTGTATGAACGCTGGTTGCATGAAGGGGGAAAATAGATCGTCTGCTATCCTAAAGAAACACATAAATAACTCTGTTTTACCAGCTCTAACTTATGTCACTAGCAGTAGAAAACTTACCCAGAGATTTAATTACTGATGATGGCGAACCAATGGAAAGTAATAACCATAGAGTTGCGATGAATTTACTCATCCAATCTCTCAAATATTACTGGCGCGATCGGCAAGACTTTTTTGTAGGTGGCAATATGTTTGTCTACTACAGCATAAACCAAGTCAAAAATCAAGACTTCAAAGGCCCTGATTTCTTTGTTGTCTTAGATGTAGATGGAACCATAAATAGAGATGCTTGGATTGCTTGGGAAGAAGATAGTCGCCTCCCCGATGTGGTAATTGAATTAATGTCTCCCTCAACGGCCGAAGTAGATTTAACCACCAAAAAAGATATCTACGAGCGTAAATTAAAAACCCAAGATTATTTTGTCTACAATCCCAAAAATCCCAATTCTCTAAGAGGTTGGCAATTAATTAATCGTCGATACCAATCCTTATCTCCTAATCAACAAGGGAGATTATATTGTGAATCGTTAGGGTTGTGGCTGGGCATATGGGAAGGTCAAATAGAAAACTCTCAAGGTACTTGGTTGAGGTTTTTTGATGCCGATGGAAACTTAGTATTAATGGGAGATGAAGCTGAAACTCAAAGAGCCGAATTAGAGCGACAACAGAAAGAATTAGAGCAACAGCAGAAAGAGGAGGCAATACAACAATTAGAAATTGAAAAGCAACAGAAAGAACGGTTAGCTGCCAAGTTAAGAGAATTGGGTATTGACCCAGATGAAATTTGATTACTTGGATATTTGAAGTTGGATTTTCCCCATTCCCCATTCCCCATTCCCCATTCCCCATTCCCCCATTCCCCATTCCCCATTCCCAAATGAACATCCGCATCGGTAACGGCTACGACATTCACTGCTTGGTTCCAGAACGCCCCCTCATCCTCGGCGGTGTCAACATTCCCCACTCTTTAGGGTTACTTGGTCACAGCGACGCCGACGTACTCACTCACGCGATTATGGACGCCATGCTAGGAGCACTCAGCCTCGGAGATATCGGGCATTATTTCCCACCGACTGACCCGAAATGGAAAGGTGCTGATAGTTTAGTTTTGCTAGAACAAGTCAACCAGTTGATTTTAGATAAAGGTTGGGAAATTGGCAATATTGATTCTGTAATTGTAGCAGAACGTCCTAAGCTGAAACCGCATATTGAAAAAATGCGCGATCGCCTTTCTAGCGTCCTCAAACTCAACCCAGACCAAATCGGTGTCAAAGCC
Source organism: Microcoleus sp. EPA2 (assembly GCA_020882975.1). GTDB lineage: Bacteria > Cyanobacteriota > Cyanobacteriia > Cyanobacteriales > Microcoleaceae > Microcoleus. Next base: position 77,574 of record JAHRFD010000008.1, read on the forward strand.
ACCACCAACGAAAAGTTAGGTCCCGTGGGCAGAGAAGAAGGAATCGCAGCTTATGCTGTAGTTTTGTTAATGCTAAAATAGTTGTCAGGTTCTGACAATTTTCAGCTAATTTAGGATTTGAATCTATGCTTGCCGAAAACTTGGAAATCGAAACCCCGATCGATGTTGATATTATCGCCTTAGATAAAGAAGATCGGGTAGTCGTGCTCATCGAGGTCAAAATTATTCAAGCTCAAGAACCAGCAGCAAAACAGAGGATTGCTGACTACATGATATCTTGGATGAAAGCTGTGTTAGCGAAGATATCCGAGCAACGCACCATAATTCCCTATGCTATGTTTGTTGACACCGAACAAATTCTGATTTTCAAATGGGACGGAGTAAACTTATCTGAACCTGTTTGTTCTCTAAACACAGGTGAGATACTTCGCTATTATGAGCCTGAATTTGGCAAAAAATGGATATTTGAAGATACCATTGAGACGCTGATCCAATCGTGGCTTCATGACTTAGATTATCATTGGAAATCAGAAATTCCACCAGCATCGGAACAAATAGCAGCCATCGGTTTGCTGCCGTTACTTGTAGGTGGAACAACAAAATCAGGAGTGAAATTAGGTGGCAATCGTATATATCGAGACCAACTTTTTGATGACTATTGCTACAGGGCGTGAGGCTGAAGCAATTATGTTGCTGCGGGAGTTATCCTCATCAGTTCGATGTTGCACGAAAATGGTATAGTAAAAAAATATGAAAATTTCTATCATGTTAGATTCAAAACTACGATCGCTCGTGATTCTACTGGCGGCAATTCTCACCATAACTCTGTCTGCGTGCACTCCAGCGCGATCGAATTTAGTAAACAGACTCATCGTTCCTACCCCCAGTGGTCCAGCCACCTTTAACTACCCCCTAAATCAATCAGCCTACAGCGTTTTTGGCTATCTCAATGAAGGACTGATCAACGAAAACGGTCTGACATCGGAACTAGAACCCGGTTTAGCAGAGTCTTGGAAAGTCTCTAAAGATGGCAAAAAGATTGTCTTCACCCTGCGAGAGGGATTGAAATGGTCTGATGGCGAACCGATGACTACGGATGACATTATCTTCAGTTATGACAAGATTTATTTCAACGATAAAATCCCCAGTGGTTTAAAAGATACTCTCAGAGTTGGGATGAGTCGCCAATTCCCCAAACTCAAAAAAATTGATAGTCGTCGGGTAGAATTTTCCGTAGCAGAACCCTTTGCTCCATTTATTAGATACGCTGGCGGCATACCGATTTTACCAGCTCATATTTTACAAGAATCAATCAGCAATACAGACAGTCAAGGCAATCCGAAGTTCCTGACTACTTGGGGGACAGATACTGACCCCCAAAAAATTGTCGGTAATGGTCAATATCGAATGTTAAGCTATACTCCTAATCAACGGGTAGTCTTAGAAAGAAATCCCTATTTTTGGCGTAAAGATAGTCAGGGAAAAGCTCAGCCTTACATCCAGCAAATAGTCTGGCAAATTATCGAAAATACTGATACTCAACTGCTGAATTTTCGCTCTGGTGATTTGGATAGTCTGGACGTGCAGCCCGAAGTGTTTCCGCTGCTGAAAAAGGAGGAAAAACGCGGTAAATATACGGTATTTAACGGTGGTCCCGACACTGGGAGTGTATTTATGTGTTTCAATCTGAATCAGGGTCGTAATGCTCAAAATCAGCCCTTTGTAGACCCGATTAAATCTCGGTGGTTCGCAACTAAGGAGTTTCGGCAGGCGATCGCCTATGCTATTAACCGCGACGCCATGACTAACAATATCTATCGTGGACTTGGCGCGCCCCTGCATTCCCCAATTCCAGCCCAAAGCCCGTTTTATTTATCCCCAAAAGAAGGATTAAAAACTTACAACTACGACCCCAAAAAAGCCAAAGAATTACTGTTAAGTGCTGGTTTCAAGTATAATAATGAAGGGGATTTATTGGATCGGGAGGGTAACAAAGTGCGATTTACTTTGTTAATGGCCGCCGGCAAAAAAGTTCGGGAACAAATGGGAACACAAATTAAACAAGATTTAGGCAAGTTAGGCATACAGATTGATACACAATTTCTCAGCTTTAACACTTATGTAGAAAAGCTACGTTTGACTAAAAATTGGGATACCTATCTCGGTGGTTTTACTGGCGGTCTGGAACCGCACAGTGGCTACAATATCTGGTCAGTAAACGGCACTTTACACAGTTTTAACCAGGGACCGCAGGCTGGGGAACCGCCGATTAAGGGCTGGAAAGTTGCTGACTGGGAGCAGAAAATTGATGACCTATATGTGAAAGCTTCCCAGGAACTGAATGAACCCAAGCGCAAGGAACTTTATGCAGAAACCCAACGGATCATAGCAGAACAAGTACCGTTTATCTACATGGTGAATCCCTTGACTTTTGAAGCCGTGCGCGATCGCATTTCAGGAATTCGGTATACTGCCATAGGAGGTGCTTTTTGGAATTTGTACGAGTTGAAAATTACTGAATAGTTATTAGTCATTAGTCATTAGTTATTAGTTATTAGTCATTAGTCATTAGTTATTAGTCATTAGTTATTAGTCATTAGTCATTAGTCATTAGTTATTAGTTATTAGTTATTAGTCATTAGTCATTAGTCATTAGGATAGCGACAATTCCCAATTCCCAATTCCCAATTCCCAATTCCCAATTCCCAATTCCCAATTCCCAATTACCAATTACCAATTTTCATGCAACCTGAAATCTTACAACAGTTACTCCAATCTGTAGCCGCCGGTGATGTCAGTCCCGCCACAGCTTTAGAAAAACTCAAGCACTTTGACTTTGAACAAGTGGGCGATTTTGCCAAAATCGACCACCACCGCACTCTCAGAACCGGTTTCCCAGAAGTAATTTGGGGACCTGGTAAAACCCCAGACCAAATTGTTGAGATTATCCAGGTAATGCGCGGGCGAAATCCGGCGGTGATGGCGACGCGAATTGAACCCGAAATTTTTGAGCAATTGCAACAAAAAATACCAGATTTGTGCTATTACCAAAAAGCTCGAATTTGTGCTATTTCTCCTAGTTCCCCAACTTCGCAACATCCAGGTAAAGTAACAATTATTAGTGCAGGAACAGCCGATTTGGCTGTAGCGGAAGAGGCGGCTGTGACTGCCGAACTTTGCGGTTTTCAGGTACAGCGTTTGTGGGATGTGGGAGTTGCTGGCATTCACCGTTTACTGAGTAATCGCCACGTTATTGCTGATGCTGATGTGTTGATTGCTGTCGCGGGTATGGAAGGTGCTTTGGCGAGTGTGGTTGCGGGTTTGGCAGATTGTCCGGTGATTGCTGTGCCGACAAGTGTTGGTTATGGCGCTAGTTTTGGCGGGATTGCGCCTCTTTTAACTATGCTGAATTCTTGTGCCGCTGGTGTTGGGGTGGTGAATATTGATAATGGGTTTGGTGCGGCAATTTTAGCTTGTCAAATTCTCAGAACCGCTGGCCGAGTTGGGAAAAATTAACAAAGAGAAATCTCCCACAATAATTGTGGAAAATTACACCCTGATTTGATGGGAAGCAAAAATATTAAATTAAGAACGTTGCTTGTCCCATAATATTAGACCAGTACGGGGAGCTTGTCAGTATCCCCTCATGTTTTTAAGGGTAAAGCCAAAGCTGAAATCCTGCATAGGTTTTCGGAATTTTGGTGGACTTCAGATACAAGCCCCCCTCCTAGCGGTAGCACCCTTGATGGTGGGTTATTGACTTGCCAGCCAAATCGGATAACCAGAAGAATCCTCAACTTTCAACTTTTGCGCTTGATAACTCTTGTTGGTCCAAGTAGCTACTGTTTGCAGACTTTCTGTCAAAAAACTTTCGCTACCAAAGGCTTCAAAGCCCAAAGTCCAGGACGGACTGCCATTAATATTCAATTGAGTAATTTCCACTATGCAGCCTTGAGGTATGGGCGCTTCTACAGGGACAGACATCAGTACCCCTGGGGCAGAAACTTGGTAAAGACGCTGTGCTCGTTTTTTCTTGACTTTCACCCACTTTCCTGTAGCGATTAAGTCCGCCGGCAGTGGGCCCATCGTGTCAGCACAAATCCACTTTAGCCACTTCTCGGCTTTCCCTTCCCAACGGTTGCCGAACTGCATCGCCCCACATTCTGCCTGCCGCCACTTTACTTGTAAATTTTTTTGTCGCAGTTTGACTCCTAAGTAGTCGCAGCCCGGTATCAGTAAATATAAGTCTTCTCGCTCTTCTGGTGGCGACAGATACCCGCCCAGACTTTCGCTTCCAAACCATTGCCCGATGGCTTTTGGTAACATTCCGTTACAAAACCACCGCATTTCCAGACTGGTCCGCATAATTTTTCCTCTCTTCCCAATTTTTCGTCAAACCCAGACCGGATTTGCTATATACCTTCGACTCTTTAACCTCGCTGACTCTATCCTCCCCTGTCGGGGGCCCAGAGTCTACTCCCTCCTGTTTCGATCGACTATCTAAAAAAACTTTCTCACATTCCTTTACATATCTTCATAAGTCTGTTACATTTATTTACAGTACGGAAAACCAATTTAGGAAAAAAACATGACTAACAAAGGGTTAATGCTGGACGACCAAGGTAAAATGAACAATTTTGCGATCGAGCCTACAGTCTACGTCGATGACGAACAGCGCACCGGCTTCACCCCCTACGCCGAACGCTTAAACGGCCGCCTCGCCATGATTGGTTTTGTCTCTCTATTGGCTTTAGAAGTTTCCACCAAGCATGGATTGATTAGCTGGCTGACCCATCTGTAATGATGCTCTTAAAATTTAAACTGGACGGCTATGGGTTGTAAGCGGTAGGCAAACTGCAATCCATAGCTTAATTGTTTTTAAGGGTAAGGTTTGGTGGGATAATTAAAAATAAATATTTAACTGTCATTCGATCTCAAAAAATAATGATCAAACGAATTGTAACCATACTTCTGGTAGTTTTCAGCGTTACCTTGACCAGTTGTGTATCTAACGCCGTCGGACTCAAAAGCCATGTGGATACTGGCGATGGCTATCAATTTCTCTATCCCAATGGCTGGCTGCCAATTGCGGTTTCTAACGGTCCAGATGTGGTGTTTCGCGATTTGATTCAGCAAACCGAGAATGTTAGCGTAGTCATCAGTCCAGTTACCGGAAATAAAACTCTTGCAGATTTGGGAACACCCTCGGAAGTGGGTTACAAACTCAGCAAAAGTGCGATTGCTCCTCCCGATTCCGGCCGCGAAGCTGAGTTAGTCAATGCTGGATCTCGCGAATCGCGATCGAAGAACTATTACATTTTAGAATACGCCGTCAAGCTTCCAAACCAACAACGGCATAACTTAGCAAGCGTAGCCGTCAGCCGTGGCAAACTATTTACACTCAACATTTCCACTACGGAAGAACGTTGGCCGAAGGTTAAAGAAGCTTTCGAGAAAGTAGTTAAGTCTTTCTCTGTTTATTAGTTATTAGTTATTAGTTATTAGTTATTGGTTCTTGGTTATTGGTGATTAGTTATTAGTTATTCGTCATGAGTTATGGATTCTTGGTTATTAGAGCCAAAAACCAACAACTAACAACCAACAACTCACAAATAACAAATAACAAATAACAAATAACAAATAACCACTGACTAATGACCAATGACTACTGACTAATGACTTCTTAACTTATGAAAAAACCAACTTTTGTATTAGCCTCAGCTTCTCCAGCACGTCGCCAACTGCTTAAAAATGCTGGAATTCAAGCTGTGATTTGCCCAAGCGATTTTGATGAAGGGCAAATTGAAATGAGGGATGCTGCTAAATTAGTGCAGGTTTTAGCTGAGGGAAAAGCTAATGCTGTAGCTGAGTTTTTGCGGGCTAATTCTCATCCCCAAATTCCTCATCCTAATTCCTGTTTGGTGTTAGGATGTGATTCAATTTTGGTGATTGATGGGGAAATTCACGGCAAACCCCAAGATGCAGAAGAGGCAATTTCCCGTTGGCAGCAAATGCGCGGTAAAGTAGGTGAACTGTATACTGGCCATGCTTTAATTGATAATAGATTTGATGATTTCAATGAGGCAATGGATCGAGCGATCGTTCGCTGTCAAGTTACAAAAGTTCATTTTGCCGAAGTTACTTCGCGCCAAATTGCTGCTTACGTTGCTACGGGAGAACCTCTCGCGTGTGCCGGCTGTTTTGCCCTCGAAGGTAAAGGGGGGTTTTTTATAGAAAAAATCGAAGGCTGTCATACCAATGTGATTGGTTTGAGTTTGCCTTTGCTGCGACAAATGCTCCGGGAATTGGGATACGATGTGGCGGATTTTTGGTAATATTAAAATTTGTAGAGTAGACAATACGCAACAACTCAGAGAAACCGGGTTTTTTTGAGTTTCTACGCCTGTAACGAAGAATGCTCGTAAAAACCCGGTTTCTGGCCACCCGCGTCATCTAAGAAACCGGGTTTTTTTTGAGTTTCTGCGCTGTCACCAACAATGCTCGTAAAAACCCGGTTTCTGGCCACCCGCGTCATCACCGAGATAATACTACCTAAGATGAATATCACTAAAATCGTAAATAATTTACCGCGCCGATCGCATCGGGATTTCGACACCCGCTTTTTGGGCTAAATCCGTCACATTATTGGTAAAATCGGTTATATTTGCGATCGGACTAGCAATACCCGCGGCGATCGCCAAAATAACAGCCAATTTTTTAGCAATCAGTTTCAGACTGCGCTTGTCTGCGGGTTTGTTCAGTTGTGCTTCCACATTGCCAATTTCCATCAACACTTCTTCCCGTTCGTCTTCTGGAAATTGGGCGGCGGTTTGACGCATCGATGAGATTAGCTTTAGAAGTTCTGCCGTATTGGCATTATTGTTATGCACGGATTGATTGCCGCTAACTTGAGCGGTGTTCGACGAACCGCCGATATTGCCGGAGAAGTTAGCACCTTGAAAAGCATTTTGAAAGTTATTGGTTTCGGAAGAATCTTCAGTTAGCAGAATGTAGAAGGAACGTTCGGTGAGGAAGAATTGGTGCGTGGCGTGGTAGATTTCCTGTCCGCCGAAGTCCCAGATGTGGACGCGGAAGGTTTTGCCGTTGTGTGGGAATTTCCAGCGCAGCACGTCGATGCCTTCGGTGGAGGGTTCTTGTTCTTGTTCTGGGAGTTGGTAGTCGGGGTTGAGGAGTTTTTTCGCGAGGGTGGTTTTTCCGGCTACGCCTTCGCCGACGATGAGGAGTTTGGCTTCGTAGAGTTCTTCGCAGTCATCGGGGTTGCGGGTTTGGAAGTAGAAGTCGAGGATGGTACGCAAATCCCCTGCTTCGTAGGATTTTTCGCCTTGGAGGATTTCGGGGGGAATCGGGAGCGGATTTCCCCGCAAGTCTAGTTTTTCCAGCTTTTCCATGCAGCGAATCGCTTCTGGGATGACGGTAATCTGATTGTTCCAGAGGTTAAGCTGTGTCAGATTCGAGAGTTGGGCGATCGCTTCTGGGATGACGGTAATCTGATTGTTACTGAGGTCAAGCTGTGTCAGATTCGAGAGTTGGGCGATCGCTTCTGGGATGACGGTAATCTGATTGTTCCAGAGGTAAAGCAGTGTCAGATTCGAGAGTTGGGCGATCGCCTCTGGGATGACGGTAATCTGATTGTTACTGAGGTAAAGCAGTGTCAGATTCGAGAGTTGGGCGATCGCCTCTGGGATGACGGTAATCTGATTGTTACTGAGGTAAAGTATTTTTAAGTTAGTTAATTGAAGAACAACATCAGGAAACTCAGTTAACTTATTTCCAATCCATGTTAATCTCTGCTCATCCCACTTTCCCAACACCAAAGTCTCAAGCTGGGTGCACTTGCCAATCTCCGGCGGCAATTCCTCCAACTCCAACCCCGCCAAATCCAATTCTGTCTGGCCCTCCGCAGCCGATGAGTCGATTAACTGCAACAATTCCTCTTTCGTCATATGCTTTGTCGATCTGTAGTCTTCATTTGATTGTGACAGGATTTTTTGCTTGGTGGGAGTTTCCCATGCACCGCAATCTAAGAAACCGGGTTTTTTGGAGTTTCTACGCTGTCACCAAATATTCTGGTAAAAACCCGGTTTCTGGCCACCAGCGAGTCATCTAAGAAACCGGGTTTTTTCACTGATAAATCCTATCCCAGGGCGATCGCGCTGTCAGATACAGAGTTAAACTGAAGTTGACTCGGTGAGACATCTTTCACTAAACCTAAGATATTGCCAGTTCTAGCTTCCCGAATTACTGTCGCCTTAGTGTTTAATATTCTAAACTCAGTAGTGATAATGCTTCCTGGAGGAATAGGCCCGCTGCTGTCGTAATCTCTGGCATCACCAATTGTGATAAACTTTTCGGTTAAAATCAGATCGTTTCTCGTCAGCCCAGACCCTAATGCAATTACATCTCCTTGAGATGGATTGTAATCCAGAATAAAATCGGCGGGTACTGCTTCTACATTGGAAGGAAAAGTCCCCACGGGAGGGGGTTGATCGGAACCAAATTCTGTGGAGGTTGCTCCTGCTTCTCTTTTAATTACAAACAAATCTGCGCCTTCTCCTCCCCAAAGTCGATCGACTCCGGCATCACCAATCAGAGTATCGTTGCCACTTTCTCCTAGTAAAGCATCATTGCCTTTACCACCTCGGACAAAATCATTTCCTGTGCCTCCGTAAGCATAATCATCGTCTCGATCGCCACTGAGGATATCATTAGCACATTCTCCATAAAGAAGGTCTGAATCTTGACCGCCACGAATAGTGTCGCTACCACAACCTCCGATTAAAGTATCTCTGCCACTGTTACCATTAATTAGTTCCGCAGCACCGGAACCTCGGACAAAATCGTTGCCTCCCAAGGCCCGGACTCCCCCCGGAGTGTTGCGGAGAATTCCATTGGCTAATTGAACTATATCGTCATTGGGCGTCAGGTCAAAAAAGTTGGGTTCGCCTTGATTTGGCAATGGACCAGTTAATAGTTTGATGCTGGGGGGATCGGCAATAATTGGGCTGGAGTTTTCAGCTAATGCTCTAATTTCTCCTAGGGTTGTTTCTGACATCCTAATTTTCTCCTATTTTGATTGACTTTGTTGACACTTTGATTTATACAAAGGTTCTAATTTGTGATTGGTGATTGCTGATTGGTGATTGGTCAAATCCTTTCCCATTTTATCGGAGTCTCGAAGTATCCGAGTTTCTGGGCCTCTCTCTTCCCCATCGCCTCCATGGCCCAAATCCGCAAATATTTTGAATATAGGTACAATAATTCGCGGGATCGCGTACTCTATTAACCGTCAGCAGTCAGTGAGCGAAAACTAACTGAATGCTAATTGTCATGAAACCTTGAGTTAAGTCAGGAATCGTTAATATGCTAGACACTGCGATCGAATCTATTCAGGCCAGAGAAATCCTTGACTCCCGCGGGCGCCCCACCATTGAAGCGGAAGTTTACCTAGCCAATGGTGTTGTGGGACTCGCCCAAGTCCCCAGTGGGGCGTCTACAGGCTCCTTTGAAGCCCACGAACTCCGCGACGATGACAAAAAACGTTACGGTGGTAAAGGGGTTCTCAAGGCTGTTGACAATGTTGAACACAAAATTGCGCCTGCTTTGATTGATTTAGATGCGATCGACCAAGAATTAATCGATCGAACCATGATCGACCTGGATGGTTCCCCCAACAAGTCCAACCTCGGCGCAAATGCCATTCTCGGAGTCTCCTTAGCCACAGCAAAGGCAGCGGCCGAGAGTGTAGGACTCCCCCTTTACCGCTACTTGGGCGGCACTTTGGCGAACGTTCTGCCCGTGCCTTTGATGAACGTAATCAACGGCGGTTCCCACGCCGACAACAATGTGGACATTCAAGAGTTTATGATTGTGCCGGTGGGAGCACCATCTTTTAAGGAAGCTTTGCGTTGGGGAGCAGAAGTATTTGCTAGTTTAGCTAAAGTGTTGAAAGACAAAAATTTGCTGACTGGTGTTGGTGATGAAGGCGGTTTTGCTCCTAATTTAGGCTCGAATCAGGAAGCTTTGGATTTGTTGATGATGGCCATTGAAAAAGCTGGCTACAAGCCTGGGGAACAAGTTGCTTTGGCTTTGGATGTTGCTGCTAGCGAATTTTATAAGAATGGGCAATACACCTATGATGGTGTGGCTCATTCCCCAACAGAATTAATCGATTATTTAGCTGGTTTGGTTGGTCAATATCCGATCGTTTCCATTGAAGATGGTTTGCATGAAGACGATTGGGATAGTTGGGTAGCGCTGACTGAAAAATTGGGTAGCAAAGTTCAATTGGTGGGTGATGATTTGTTTGTGACTAATCGTACACGCCTCCAAAAAGGGATTGATTTGAAAGCGAGTAATTCGATTTTGATTAAGCTGAATCAAATTGGTTCTTTGACGGAAACTTTGGATACGATCGACTTGGGTAAACGTAACAGTTATCGCTCGATTATCAGCCACCGTTCCGGTGAAACTGAGGATACCACCATTGCTGATTTAGCAGTAGCGACTCGCGCTGGTCAAATTAAGACTGGTTCTCTGTGTCGCAGCGAACGGGTGGCTAAATATAACCGTTTATTGCGGATTGAGGCCGAATTGGGCGATCGGGCAATTTATGCTGGTGCGATCGGTTACGGACCAAAATAAAATTTGGTAATGGGTAATCGGGTATCGGGAATTCACATCCTGTAGATACTGTGTTGAGCTGTCAAGGCGTAGCAGTCAAATAATTAGTATCGAAGGGCTTTTGGGACTTGAAAATCCCAAAAGCCAAATGCACCAATTTCCGCATGACTGGCACTAATCACCTGCATTTTAACCTTCCCACGACCCAATAATCGGTCACTCATAGCCTTGAGTAAAATGGCTAACTGATGCTATTTCTTGCTGCTTCTAATTTTCGACGGATTGCAGCTTGAACTTTCGCATCAAAATCTGGATCGCCGGGACTGGCAATAATCCTCAGCGGATGCTGATTTATTCTGTCTAAGTACGCCTGAAAAGCTGCTCTATCTCCACGATGTTTCAGAAAATACTGTTTCAATTCAGAGTTAGACATTGCATTATAGTTAACTTGGCTCATCAGCAAACTCCCCATTTGGTAAAATTTGGAACTCAAGCTCTTCATCGTAGCCAGCCAATATGTATACGTTATGAGTGCGATCGTCCACACAAATAAGATGGATGGGCTGAAGCATTGTATAGGTCAATTGATAACAGATGCGATATAAACTCTCTAGCTGCGCATTAGTAGGCATTAGGGTTAAGCATTCCACCTAATACTTATATTAACCTATGACTCAAATTCATGGTAACAAAACTAATTCCGCTGCTACAGGCAAATGATCGGACTCTGTTGCTTGTACAACCGAACTAGATTTCGCACCCCAATGCTTTGAATACCAAATATAATCAATCCGACAAACAGGATAATTTAATTTCCAATTCAAGCTTTTAATCAAGAACTTAAGTTGCCAACCGTGAGGCCAGGTAAAACCAAACCCGAATCCCGATTTTCTGAAAGCATCTTGCATGACTTTTTGCACATTGTGATAGTCTTGAGTTTCGTCTGTCATATTAAAATCACCCGCGACAATTACGGGCAAAGTTTCTGTCTGGACTCGTTCTACTAAATCTTGAATTTCGGGAGCGCGTTTGGCATATTTGTAAACAGGAATTCTGACTAAAGGCAATACTTTCGATTTCCGAAACCAGGGCCCTGTGGTCTGCATATTATAAATGATTATTTCTTGTTGGTTGAAGTTAATAATTGCTCGCTGCTGTGTTTCTGGATGACCAGCTAAGTTCAATATTTCGCTAGATACAATTGGATATTTACTGAGAATTCCTACTGGGGGAATGCCAATTTGATAGGGGTAGTCTGCTTTTAACCAGGTGAAAGCTCTTTCGATATGCTTCTCGACGATTTCTTGTAGAAATATAATGTCAGGTTTTTCGCTTTCAATTAATTTAATTAAAGTTGGCGATTGTGTGGTATACCAACCGAGGTTATGGGATAAAATTTTGAGACCGGGCTGCGAATTTGTGATGTTGACTCGTGTGGGAGAAAAGTATTTGACGTGCAGCCAACTTATGAGGATAATACAGGCGATCGCCGAAATTATCGTAAACCATCTTTTTTTGATAATTGAGAATCCGATGATGGGAAGCAGGAAAGTTGGGAAAAAAATCAAGGGTATAAAAGTGCTAATCAAGGCTATAACCCACAGCCGATCCCAAAATATTAGTTTGAGAATTAAATAGCCAATAATTAATGCTAGGTAGCTGTAGGCGAAAATCTTGGCAGATTGCTTGAAGCATCTGTTGATGATATTTTCTGGTAGGTGATTCATTGAAAAGCTATTAGAATAAGAACTTGCTTAAATCGAATTCTTCATTTGACCGATGTTGATTATCTTTTTCCGTGATTAAAAATAACAACAGTCTGTCTGTATAATCCGCCACACCCCGAAACTCTTCTCGCAATATTTCCAGCCCGCCGTTAGCATATTCTTCAAAAATTTGCAAGCGTTGTGCTTCCAATTCTCCATCTAGATGGGAGAGAATTTGAGGATTTTTAGTTTCGGCGATCGCAATTAACTTAATCACCATATCGTAACCCCTAGACACAAAAATATCAACATCGATCGCCCCCGGTTCTCGTTTAGAAATTTCCCCCAAACGTAAACGTTTTTTCCGCTTATTTCCCAAGGATGCAGCAAAGGCAATGACATCGGCGTAAGTCTGGAAAGGACCAGTGTTGTTATCAGATAAAGTCAAAGATTTGACTAACTCCGCTTTATCTTTAGCAATTCTAATTTTGTTAGCAGCCATTGCCATAATATCTAGTTTATAAGTATTATATATGTTGGCAAAAGCACTACTGAAATTTTAATGATAAATTTAGTGTTCAAATTACTCACAATGTCCGCAACAACATGATTTTTTGTGCAAAACCGCCTCTTTCTTCCCGGCGCTTGACTTGTGCTTTCAAAATGCGATCGCCCGAAATGCCACTACTCGCCATCAGCGCATCGATCACCTCATACAAATCAGCCAATTCCGCCACCAAATCTTCCCCCTCAGCCTCCGCCACTTCCCCAGCTTCTTCCATCAATTTTTGCCGCAAAGCTTGACAGTATTCGGCATCGGACAAAACAGTAACTTCGCATTCAATACCATTTTCTCGAATAATTTCAGGAATGCGATCGCGCACCAACTTATGATACTCTTTCCCCACCTCTAACACTCCTTTAACCTTGACTAAAAGTTTGAATCAACCAGCGATTAATTTCTCCATCATCTTGAGTTTGACTCCGATTCAAAGCTTCCTCAACTAACGCGATTTCTAGCCCAGGTAAAACCCGCGACTGTTGAATCCTGCCACTACCTCCGCCATTAATTGCAAAGGCAAACACCTCCCGCGTGTTTGCACATTCAACCCAATATTCGCTAATTCCTGCGTCTTCATAAAGCAATCGCTTGTTACCCAAATCATCACTAAAAGAAGATGCGCCAATTTCTATTACCAAATTAGGCGGATCGTATTCATTCAAATTAACAGGTGAATTACTGTCATTAGGAGGAACCCTCAAATCCGAACCGATGTAGTAAGCTAGATCGGGTTGAAACTCACGAATACCTACTTTGCGGAAACTGGCATTAGCAAATTGAACTACTCGGATATTTCTCAATGCAGCAAACAGAATAACTACATACGGGATAATTGAATTATGACGCGCGTGCAATGGCCCTACTGGTGACATTTCTATCCTCATTTGTTCTCGATCGTAATAAAAATTGCCTTTTTCCCAAGCTGAATCCTCAGCGAATGCTAGAAACTCTCCCCATGTCGCTTTCACCCAAATATCGGTTTCCAAAACCTGTGTAATTCCCGAATTAAAAGCCATAATCCACCTCTAAAATTTCCGTATATTCAAACTCATTGGGACAGTGCCTAACTAAAGGATAGCGCATCCCGCCCAATTCGATCGCATCTTCTTCACAATCAGCTTTCGGAGAATTGTATACAAGTACATATTCTCTACCGATGCAGCCTTCCATCTCTTGGGCTACTTCCCCCCGCCACTGAGTTTTAGTTACTAAAACTATTAATTGATTTGCTAATTTCGGCAACTTATTCGCAATTTGTTTCCGATAAATTTCGTCCAAACTACCAAAGGGAGAATCCATAACAATGGGAAATGTACTGCTATCGGGGCCCATCAAAGTATTTTTTTGACTCCACTCCCGCACCCCTTCAATAATTCCCCCAATAAACGACAAACTGAGAATTTGATTTTCCCCAGTAGAAGCAGCAACCAAAGCTGATTTTCCCGAAGTGTTTTCTACTAATGTCAATTCGTATTTATCGCTTAACTTTGGAATATAAGGAGTAAAAGAAATTTGACTAAAAATATCTTGAATTCGGTTTTCTAGCTGAGAACAAAACTGCTTTTCCAAGCGCGATCGCACTTCAGTTAGGCGATCGATCGCATCCTGAGTAGCAGCAATCCGCCGCTGAGCCAAAATTTGCCTTTCCTCATTCATTTGCTGCTTATCAATTTGCTTATTTAAAATCGCCATCTGCGCCCTCGCACTCTCAATTTGCTGCTGGTTAAAGCCAGTTTCTCGGTGCAAATCGCCAATGGCAATTTCAATTTCATCCAAACGCTTTTGCAAGCCACTGACATCGGTGTCAGGATAATTTCGCAGCTTGTTGTGAATATCATCTAACTGATTTTCTACCCTAGAAAGTTCGCTTCTGCTAGCCTTAATATTAGCTTGATGGTCATCAATTTCTTCCCAAAAATCAGCAATTTGTTTGTCTATTTCATTGACGCGATCGCTAATCCGAATCGTAGTTTCTTCCACATCACCAACCCCCGCTTTATCCATCCAACCGCTCACCTCTGCATGAGCTTCCGAACCCTCGATTAATGGCGCACCACAGATGCACCTTTCCCTCGCTAATAACTCTGACAGAAACGGCTGCTGAATCCCCGACAGCAACTCACCTTTTTTGCGCAAACCTCCAACAATTGCTTGAAAATCCCCCGCCGCTTCCGATAAAAACGCCACATAACCCCGCACAGAAATCGAGCGTTTAATAGCATCTAAACACCTGCTAATCTGTTGTTTCAGCAAAGCTTTCTGCATTTCCAATTCATCTCGCAGCCTTTGCATTTCTCCAGCACCGCTGAGTTCCAGCAAATTCCCGCTAATGGCTCTTTTTAACTCGCCTTGACTTGCCAACTCCCCCTCAATTTCGACTTGACGATTGGTAAGTTTTTCAATTTCTAATTCGCATTTATCTTTATCATTTAATATTTTTTTGCTTTCGGCATTGCCAACTATTTTTAAATCTGTTTCTAAAGACTTTTTGGCATCTCCTAAATGCCGAATCGAACGATTCAACACTTCTACACCCAGCAACTCCTTAGTAGCTTCAGCAATTTCTGCCTTGTTGTCTTGTCGGACAATTTGTTCGATTCTTTCTCCATCAAAAAAGAAATATTGATGCAAACTTTCCGGCAAAATCCGTCCGATAATATCCTCAGCGTGCTGCGCCGTCGGCATCCAGCGCCCGTCATCTTTGGCTACAGTCAGCGACAATTCGCTGTCGCTAAGTTCAACCGAGTTCTCACTTTTGTAAGCGCGACAAATACGACGGGCTTTGTAGCGGGTGCTGTCATGTTCAAACACAATTTCTGCCCAGCAAGATACTTTTTTCCCTATTTCTGCCTCAGCTAGAGCGCGCTTGTTTACTAATTGCTCTTTCGCAGCAAAGGCCGCGCTAAATTTTTCGTAAAGTACCCAGGTAAACGCATTCATCAAAGCAGTTTTTCCCGATCCATTATTGCCGTGAATCACGGTAGTATTTTGCTTACCACCAGCCAGCTTAATTTCGGGACTTTTGCCATAAAACTGGCGAAAATTGCACAAAACAAGGGAAATTAACTTCATATAACCGCTTCCTTAATTATTTTCAAAATGTCATCGCTGATATAGCGAGGAGATTTCATGTATAGCTTATCTTTCTCAATTTCCAATACCCGCTCAATAATTTGCCGCACTTCCGGCGGCGCGCTAATAATCGGTTTTTGTACGTCGCTGAGATCGTTTTCTATTTGATAAGGAGAGCGCTTTTCGGCTAATATTTCTGTTGATATTGTCGGAGTCTGGCTGTTTCCATATTTATATGTACTGCTCTGATTTTCTATCCAACTTTCTCTCAAATTTTCCATCAAATTAAACCTCAAATTTTTCCCGATTCTTAAAAAAATCACTCCAGGGGTGCTTAAAATAATTATTTTATCAGTAAAATCACTTAAATCAAGGTAAGAACCGAAGGGCTAAACAGTATACTGTACAAGCATTGTTCGCCTCTATCTTGTAATTATTAACATAAACCAAACCCTAATAAATGTCAAATATCTAACAAACCATACCGCTTCTGAAGTTGTAGCAATTTCACCCTAGCTTCCCCAGCATTGTCAGCCAAATCGGCAAATTCTAAGAACCGCTTTAACTCCTTTCTGAGCAAATTGCGTTCGACTTCTAAAGTTTCTCTACCTAAATCGGGAGGCAAAACTATCATGTCAAATAAAGTTGCTCTTTCCTTTCCCGGATGCGGCCGCAAAATTCGCCCGCGACGCTGAATAAACTGGCGCGGGTTGCTGCTGCTGGCTAAAATTACGGCATTACGAATTGCTGGAATGTCAACCCCTTCATCTAAACACCGAATTGCTACCAAACCTTGCAATTCTCCGGTTTCAAATTGTCGCCGCAATCGTTCTCTTTCTGCTAAAGGTGTGGCGGCAGTATAAGTGTTAACTCGGTAGCCTAATTCTGCACCGAGTAACTTCGTGGTTTCTGTTAGTTGGCGGTTGTTATGTTTGCGCGTTGCCCCTTCCATCGCACCGTCGCCACAGTAGAATAAAGTGTGTGCAGTATCGAGACGGTGAATCATTAATTCTCGCAAAGCTATTAACTTATTACCAGCCGCTCCAATTAACCTTGCTCTCTGCATTAATAAAGTTGTTAAAGCATCGTTTACTTCTACTTTTTCATCTCCAGAAAGTACCCAGCCAATTTTTTTAGTTAAGTAGGAATATTTGCGACTTTCGGTGGCGGTTAGTTCTACTAAAATGGGATAGTATAGATAATGTACTAATGCTTTTTGGCGGATGGCATCTCGCAAGGTGAGCTCCGGCTGCAAAACAGGACCGAAATAATCTAAAATAGCTTCGGTTCCCTGTTCGTCAAAATATCTTTCTGGGGTGGCGGAAAGGGCGAGGCGTAGCCCAATATTCCGGGGTAAACTTTGTCCTAAACGGGGCGCACCCAAGTTGTGAACTTCGTCTCCAATAATTAGGGTTTTTTCTGGGAAATAGCGCAGTTGAGATTGCAAGCTATCGGACATTAATGTGGCGTTAGTAGTGATTATTGTCAAAAATAGCCGATCGCCCGATCGCACTTCATACAAAGCCTTACTTAATTGATTTTGCCAACTGCGGCCTTCTTCAAAAGCCAAAATAGGTTTTAAACCAAATTTTTCCGATTCGCGCCCCCACTGACTCACTAGGTGGCAATAGGGGCAAATTACCAGGAGGACTTCCAGGTTAATTTTTTGGTATAATTCAGTGGCGATCGCCAGTGCAGTAATCGTCTTACCGCTACCCGTCGCCATTTTCAGCGTACCACGCCCCTGATTAGCAAACCAATTAGCCACCGCAACTCGCTGATATGGCCGCAATTGTAGCGATGGCGGCATTTTCGGAAACCCGAATTGGGGATTATTGGCGATCGATAGATTCACTTTTAAATACAGTTAGATGCAATATTATCCTGATTCAACCGTAACTAATTTCTCATTAAAACTTTAACATATCGAAAACCCCTCAAAAACTCTTAAAAATTGCGATCGCCGTCAGATTCCCAATCTGGACAACTTTCTGATTCCACACCAGTAGGGTGCATCGCACAAACCAACAAATTTCCCCCATAAACTTGACCGTGATAGTTTCGACAACCGCGACAAGCCTGCTGTTGTATAGGGGAAGGGTCTACATAAGTCACAAAAGAAGAATCTATCTCATCAAAATCCTGCTCGAATTCGCGGTAAACCTCAATAATCGGTTCTATTAATTCATTGAAATAGCCGTCTAACTCATTGAAATAACCATCTATCTCATTAATCAGACTATTCTGTACTTGTTCTGTAAACTCTTCCGAAATCTTGGTCAATACCTCCAGCATTTCAGCAAAATCTTCGTTCATATCCGTGAAAAAATGCTCTACTTCAGACGCAGCATTTTCGATTACTTCAAAAAAACCTTTTGACCAATCTTCCATGAATTTGTAAGGTTACTTCAGTTTGTAGTGAGGACTTTAGTCCTTGGAAAGAATTAGATGGTGAGTTACACAGCACTGACGCAAAAACTGCAAAGTGGTGATACCCTATTCACAATTCTATTACCTCTTGCCTCAGATCCGTCCACATTTGATTTGAGATTATGGGGTAGATATTCAAAAAGGGAACTCAAGAGCTTGACTCTAAGTTCCCTTTATGATTTGATATCGCACTGTTTGCGGTTTAATCTCGCTTCAGCCGTCGCAATTCGTCTTGTAAATTCTGTACCTGTTCCCGCAGCTTGTCCACGCCGTCAACTTCTTTAGCATCTTTTGCCGAAGCGTCTTCTTCAGAAACAATTTCAATCCGTCGCGGTTCCGCCGTGTTTTTATTCCCCGCCGGTTCCACTGACTGGGGCTGCTGCTGAGCCTGTTGCACCATATCATCAACAAAGCGACGAGCTTCTTCCGTGGACATCTCGCCCCGCTTCACCAATTCTTCCGAGAGCTTTTCAGCTTCAGCGCGCAACTCATTTAGCTTGCTACCTGCTTTTTCGCCAGCGTAGGAAGCTAGCCCAACGCCTAGGTAAACTGCTTTTTGTAAAATATCTCCAAAACCAGGCATAGAAGCTACACCTCAAAAAACTGGGTGAACCGGATACCACGCCTATCACAAGCATCCCGTGTTGCTGCTACCTTCCGGTCCTGACAAGATTTGGGCGTTGTAATCGCGTGGGTCCAGTTCATTTATGAGTATAACACAGTTATTTATTCTTCAACCACACACCAGTGATAAATTTCATAACTAACGCAACCGTTCTTCACCAGGGGGTCTTGAGCGACGATCGCCTTTGCCTCATCCATCGAACCGGCCTCAAACATCAACATACCACCGCCTCTCCTTGCCCAGTAGCCAGTTTTGGCTCGGTGTCCTTTTGAAATCAAGTCTCGGACATAAGCTCTGTGAGCGGGCACGTACTGGTCAAAGACGGGCTTTTCGACAATTCCTTGCTCAATTTTGACAAACCAAGGCATTTTTTTATTTGGGATTTTTTATTTTCGATCTTAGATTGGGAATGAGTCAGCGGGCAAGTGGGCCATCACGTCACTGCTCTATGTTCCAGCATCCTTTCTTGAGTGCGATACTATCCTATGAATCCATTAAAACAGAGATTTTTCATTGCTTTGGTGCCACCTCTGGAGATTCAACAGCAGATTACTCAGATTAAAGAGTATTTTGCGGAAAACTACAACAGCCGCCGCGCTTTGCAGTCGCCACCGCACATCACGTTGCAACCTCCTTTTGAATGGGCTGTGGCGGATGTTCCCAAATTGGAGCAATGTTTGAAGGGGTTTGGTGCTGGGCGCTTACCAATTCCGATTACTCTCTCCGGTTTTGCTGCTTTTGCGCCCCGCGTCATTTATGTTGATGTTGTCAAATCGCCGGCATTGCTGGAACTTCAAACAGATTTGATGAGTTATGTTGGGGAAAATTTGGGAATTGTCGATCGCGTTTCTCAGACTCGCTCTTTTGTACCGCATATGACTGTGGCGTTTAGCGATTTAACTAAGCCAAATTTTGATGCTGCTTGGTTGGAATTCAAAGAGCGATCGATCTTTTTTGAGTTTACTGCTGCGGAGTTGATTTTATTGATTCATGATGGTAGTCAGTGGAATGTTGCTACTGAGTTTTTATTTTCGGGGAGTTAGATTTAGGTCGATCGCACTTTGGGATAGCTGTGCTGGGAGCATCCCGATTTTGCATAGGCGAAGCATGACCGCAGACAATTTATTAGCGAGAGACAGAGATTTACAGCGGTCATGCTTCGCCCCTACGAGTATATTTGCAAAACACAGATGCACCCGCTGTGCTTCAGGTACTTTGGGAAGATAAGGGCGATGGCATTTCCCATAATTTTAAAAAGTTGCTATTATTTATTGATAATCCCACAAACTAGGAGATTAAGATGCAAGTCAAAGATATGACAGTTGAGCAACTGAGGGACTTGATTCGGCACACCGTTGAACAGTGCTTGGAAGAATATTTGGGCGATGCTGATGCAGGTTTAGAAGTTAAGGAAGAAGTCAAGCTGAAATTGTTAGAGTCAATGAAGCGGAAACAAGCAGGAGAAAGTAGCATGGAATCTGGGGAAGTTTATCAAAAAATCGGCATGAAGGCGATCGCAATGCAGGGAAGATAAGGGCGATCGTACTTCCTTCGCTCCTAAATTGCTATAATGACAGTCAGCCAAAAATCTCAACATAAAGCCTATGTCTACTTATAGCGAGGTACTGAGTCAGGCTCAAAGTCTCACTCACCAAGAGCAACAGCAACTTTTAGAAGTATTGTCAGCTTTGATGCGCGATCGGGAAACAACCCAAACTCAGGGTAGCAGTGAAAGATTGCCCAGGAAAAATCTAAAGAGATGGCGAGGTTTTTTACCTAAGCGTGTGGATGCTTTGGAATTCCAGTTGCAACTTAGAGCAGAATGGGATGATTAATAAATATCTTCTCGATACCAACATCCTGATTTACTACTTCAATGATGGGCCAGAAGTTCAGCCTATATTTGATGAAATTGAAGCTGGAGATGCAGAGGCACTTTACTGTCCGATTAGTTGGGTGGAGTTACTTTGTTACCCGGCATTGACAGAAGAACAAGCGAATGAGATGCGAGAATTTTTGAGGCTTCTTAAGTGCGTATCATTGACAGAAGCAGTTTTAGATAGTGCAGCCCAAATTCGTAGAGATTATCGCTTGAAATTAGGTGATGGTGTAATTGCAGCTTGTGCTTTAGTTGAGGGATGTGTTTTGGTGACTCGCAATGCTAAGGATTTTAAGCGTGTTAATGGGTTAACTATATTGAATCCATTTGATTAGGTAAAAGAAGGGGCGATCGCGCTTTGGGAAGATAAGGGCGATCGCATTTCCCTAGCTCCTAAATTGCTATAATGACAATCAGCCCAAAAATCTTAATGCAGAGTCTATGTCTACTTACAGCACGGTACTGACTCAGGTTTTAAAACTTGCACCAGATGAGCAAATGCGACTCATCTCTGAATTATTTGCACATATTCGTCAACGCATGATTCTATCACCCAAGCGCAGTATTTTAGAATTAGACTGTTGTTGAATTAACTCCAGATATTGCTGAGACAGCGGCACAACTGAGAGCAACTTACAAGAAGTTTGGGAGAAGCTGCTAAAGAGATTTTGAGATCGCAAAAGTTAGCCGATGAGGAAACATGGTCAACTTTGATTGACATTTATCAAGGCAATCCCCTATGGTTGGAGTTGACTGCAACCCTGATTCGAGAGTTATTTGGGGGGAGAGTTGCGGAGTTTTTGCAGTGCGAAATGCCGATTTTAGATGAAGGGTTGCAATTTCAATTATCTCAACCTTTTGGGCGTTTGACTGCGGCAGAGTTGGCGGTGATGGTTCACCTGGCTAATCAAGCTGAACCTGTTGCTGTGTCTCATTTTTTTAACCAAATACCGTTTTCGCCGTCTGAAATAGTTAATGCAGTGCGATCTCTGGGAAGTCGGTTTTTATTGGATGCTGTAGAAGAGGAAAAGATAACTTTGTTTAGTTTGAATTCTGTGTTGAAACAGTATGTTATCTCTATGTCTATATAACCGGATTTTTTTACCACAGAGGGCGCAGAGAACGCAGAGAGCGATGTCGCACGATCGAATATATATTGCCTGTAGGGGCGGGTTTTACAGATAATATTTGAGTCGGACAAAGCATCTAGATAAACCCGCCCCCACCACATCGATGTCGCACGATCGCATAGATATTACCTGTAGGGGCGGGTTTTACAGATAATATTTGAGTCGGACAAAGCATCTAGATAAACCCGCCCCCACCACATCGATGTCGCACGATCGCATAGATATTACCTGTAGGGGCGGGTTTTACAGATAATATTTGAGTCGGACAAAGCATCTAGATAAACCCGCCCCCACCACACCAATAACCCACATCAACCTTAATTTGGAATGGCGATTTGTCGTTGGGGGGGGGGCGGGTTTTTGAGGTTTGTCGATTTTTGTCATTGATTTGTCGTTGGGGTGGGGCGGGTTTTTGAGATTGTCGATTTTTGTCATTAATGGTTGGTAAAACCCGCCCCTACAGCGATTTGTCGTTGGGGGGGCGGGTTTTTGAGGTTGGTCAATTTTTATCATTAATGGTTGGTAAAACCCGCCCCTACAGCGATTTGTCGTTGGGGGGGCGGGTTTTTGAGGTTGGTCAATTTTTATCATTAATGGTTGGTAAAACCCGCCCCTACAGCGATTTGTCGTTGGGGGGGCGGGTTTTTGAGGTTGGTCAATTTTTATCATTAATGGTTGGTAAAACCCGCCCCTACAGCCTTTTAACTATTCGGCCGCTGAATGATGGTTTCAACTACCCTGCGCTTGGCTTTTGGATCGATGCCTATTAGTCGCACGTATTCGCCACCGTGCTCCGCTAAACAAGTTTCCAAAGATGCAATCACTTGCTGTTCCTGTGCGCTTTGAATGGTGGCGCAACTTTGCCATGAACCTGTTTTAAATCGGCGATTGTCTGCATATTCTATCCCGATTTTGCAGCCTCTTGTTAATAATTGTTGCACTTGTGCCAAGACTTCGGAACTGAGCCGCGAAACCTTACTGTTACTAACTTCGGCAACTGGTGCAGCATAGGCTTTATAATATTTAGATGATGGATCGTTTAATTGACTTTGAGTCGGAACTTCGGCGGGTGGTTTTTCCGGTGTTTTTAGATTGAACAACCGCGATTGGTTGTATTCATCGACTAAGCGCATTTCCTGAATCCGCTTTTGTTGGCCTACCATCAAACTGCCCATTTCTATTAAATGAGCGAGGCTGAAATTTGGGTTTTGAAAGCCGGGTGGTTCTTCCACACTGTTTACTAAACGCTTGGAAACTTTCTCGATTCCTATTTTGTGAATGAACTCGCGAATCTGTTCGTCATAAATGCGCGATCGCAATGCACTGAAAAAGTCGATCGCCTGTTCGGAAAATTTATCCACCAACGCCACAATGTCGGCTTTCGATAAATTGTCAGACTCAAAAATGCCGCCCACAACCCCAATTTTATCATCGCGGCTCGGTTCCCAATAAAACTTCTCCATCCGCCCGTCGCGAATCAGTGGGGCGTACAGCGTGGCAAAGTCGTTTCCAGTCACAATAATCGGCACTCTATGCAAGGGAGTATCGTCATAACTTCCCGGTAACTGCACGTTATGTGGATTGTCAGCAATATTCATCAGAGTGGCATTGACCATCTGAGTATTAACGGTATACTGAGTAGTGGAATCGAATCTGCCAGCACCAGCATCCAAATCATTAATAAACACAGCGCACATTTCCCCGCGCACCCGAATTTGTTCCGCCGCTTCCCGATAGCGCAAGCGAATTAAACGCGAAGGATCTCCGGCATCGGGACTTTCTAATTCGCCTCCAGATATCATCACGGGTTCAAAACCCATGCGCCGAAAAACCAGTTCGCATTGAAATGTTTTGCCTTCTCCTTTGCGGCCGTGAATTCCCAATATTAGGGGAACTCTCACACCTGGTAAATTTAAAAAATTCTTAGTGACGTGCACCGCAACTTTGTCGAGAAAACTAGGAGAAATGTAATAACTCATCAGTAGATTTGTGGAAGATTAATTGCTTTTGCTGTTATGATTTTATGACAAAACTAACAGCCTACATCGTTAAACTGGATTTTTACCGTACAATCGAGACCTGCACATAATTTTTTAAGGAGCAATTCGTGAGTCCACAAACCTTACTAAAAGAACCCTTAGTCCAATCCGAAGCTAGTCCGTTTAGTTCCGAGAGCTTTGATAAATATGTAATGACAACCTACGGGCGCTTTCAAATCGCCTTAGAACGGGGCGAAGGTTGCCGTGTTTGGGATACCCAAGGCCGCGAATATCTGGATTTTGTCGCTGGCATTGCGACTTGTACTCTGGGACACGCTCATCCGGCTCTAATTGAGGCTGTAACGAAGCAAATTCAAACGCTACACCACGTTTCTAACCTTTATTATATTCCAGTACAGGGTGAGCTGGCACATTGGCTGGTAGACCATTCTTGTGCCGATCGCGTTTTCTTTTGCAACTCCGGCGCAGAAGCTAATGAAGCAGCGATTAAACTCGCCCGCAAGTATGCTCACGAAAAATTAAATATCTCTAATCCCACCATCATCACCGCCCATGCTAGTTTCCACGGGCGCACCCTGGCGACAATTACTGCAACGGGACAGCCGAAATACCAAAAGGGTTTTAGTCCTCTGATGCCGGGGTTTCATTACGTGCCCTACAATGACATTGCTGCCCTGGAACAGGCGATCGCAGAACTGGACAAAGATGAACGCCAAGTAGCTGCCATTATGATGGAAGCGCTGCAAGGAGAAGGTGGAGTTCGCCCCGGTGATGTCGCTTACTTCCAACGAATTCGGGAAATTTGCGACGAAAAAGGTATCTTGCTGATTCTCGATGAAGTGCAAGTCGGAATGGGACGCAGTGGTAAATATTGGGGCTACGAAAATCTCGGTATTGAGCCGGATATCTTTACTTCTGCTAAGGGCTTGGGTGGCGGTATCCCGATCGGCGCTATGATGTGCAAATCGAGCTGCGATGTATTTGAACCAGGAAGTCACGCTAGCACCTTCGGCGGCAATCCCTTTGCTTGTGCTGTGGCTTTGTGCGTTTGCCAAACTTTAGAACGGGAAAATATTCTCGAAAATGTGCAGCAACGCGGGGAACAGTTGAGAGATGGACTCAACAAGATGGCCGCCCAATATCCCAATTTAATCGCTGATGTGCGGGGCTGGGGGTTGATTAATGGTCTGGAATTACAAGCTGATATCCCCCTCACATCCGCTGATATCGTGAAATCGGCGATCGCCGCTGGTGTGCTGTTAGTTCCCGCAGGACCGAAAGTGCTGAGGTTTGTGCCGCCACTGATTGTGACAGAGGCTGAAGTAGCCCAAGCTTTGGCAGCCGTCGAAAAAGCCCTTGCTTCCCAATCGGTTTAGTAAATCGACTGTTGTTTGTAATAGCAACACCATTGAGTTGATTCGGAATTTGATAGTTTTGAGGGGCTTCTTCCCAGTCTTGCTAAGCTGGGGGAAGCCTTTGTTTATATTTCCCGATTTCCTGATTTAATTGGCTGCACGGGGGAGTAATCCTATCGTTAATAGTTCGGCGGAATTCACGATGGACGAACAGCGTCGCAAAACTGATCTTAATATGCTCCGAGCGCTGCTGGAAAATCCTGGGGACTCAGGAACAGATTTGATTTTGAAGATTAACTCAAAGTCGATCGACTCTGAGTCTGTGGAAACGCTGTACTTAGAAGTGCCGCCACTGACACCAGAAGGTTTAGTCAAAGCGGCAAAATTTTTTCAGAGGGTGATTGCACCCTTAGAGCAAGCGCGGGAAAATGCTCAATTACCAGCCACCCCCCAAGCCTATCTCACTTTTTTAGCAGAAGTATTGCAGACAGTCAGCCGCAGCCCTGACTTGCACCAAGTCTACCCCCTGCTGAGAAATAATTTAGACAAACTTGACCAGAACTTCGCCCAACTACTGCGCCAGTGGGCTAGTTCGGTACTACCGGGGGCTACCTCCGTTGAGACAAGACGCCTAGGCGCCCTGATTGGCAATTTGAGCAAGGCCATCGGGCGGTTTCCCCTGGGTAATAAGGCAAATAATTTGGAAATTGAAATAGCAGGTTATGAAACAGTAGCTAAGGTGTTTACTCGCTCTTATTTTCCCCAAGATTGGGCGGTGCTGCAAAATAACCTGGGTAATGCTTACAGCGATCGCCTTAAGGGCGATCGGGCCCAAAATCTGGAACAGGCCATCGCTTGTTTTAAAAATGCTCTACAAGTTCGGACTCCCGAAAAGTACCCCGAACAGTGGGCGATGCTGCAAAACAATCTGGGTAATGCTTACACCGATCGTCTCCGGGGAGATCCCGCAGATAATCAGGAGAAGGCGATCGATTGCTATCAAAATGCCTTGCAAGTCCGCACCCGCGAGATTTTCGGCGGAGAGTGGGCCAGCACTCAAAATAATCTCGGCCGCGCTTACAGTCGCCGACTCCGAGGAGACAGGGCCCAAAATTTGGAACTGGCGATCGCTTGCTACTACAATGCCTTGCAAGTCTACAACCGCAAGTTGTCTCCCCGCCGCTGGGCCACAACTCAAAATAATTTGGCTAATGCTTATTGCGCTCGTCTACGGGGAAATCGAGCCGAAAACCTGGAATACGCTATCAACTGTTATCAAAGAGCTCTGGAAATACGGACTAGGGAAGGTTTTCCCGTTCAATGGGCGACGACTCAAAGTAATTTGGGTAGGGTATTTATCGATCGCATCAAAGGTGACAGAATCGAAAATTTGGAAATGGCGATCGCCTGCTATCTTGATGCTTTACAAGTTCATACTAGGCAAAAATTTCCCGAACGATGGGCGACACTACAAACTTACCTGGGCAAAGCCTACAGCCTACGAGTCAAAGGTGAAAAAGCTGACAATATCGAATTAGTAATTAGTTGCTATCAAAATGCTTTGCTCTTTTGCAATCGCCAAAAGTTTCCTGAACGTTGGGCGATGTTGTGCGCTTACCTTGGCCGCGCTTTGAGCGAACATCTCAAAGGGGAAAGAAACCGCAATCTCAAAAGTGCGATCGCCTGCTATCAAAATGCTTTGAAAGTATACACTCGCAAAAACTCTCCAGAGCGTTGGGCGATGCTGCAAAACCATTTGGGTCAAGCTTTTTGTGAATTGACGGATACTGAAAGCTCATCTCACCTTCAAACGGCGATCGCCTGTTATCACAATGCAGGCCAAGTCTACACTCGCGAAACTTATCCCCACCGCTGGGCTCAAACTTTGTTTTATTTGGGTCAGGCTCACCGACTTAACGGTCAATTGCTCCGAGCTTACAGTGTTTTTGCTGCTGCTGTCGATACTGTAGAATTCTTGCGCTGCGAAGCTACGGTTGATTTGTGTGATGCCGGCGATCGATCGATTCCCCAGAACCTAAAATTGACTCGCACCTGGACTCGACTCTACAAAGCCCTGGTACAAGTTTGCCTGGAACTGGGCGCAACTAAACCGGGCTATTATGCCAAAGCGCTGGAATACACAGAACGCCACAAAGCTCTGAATTTGGTAGAACTGCTGGTGAAATGCCAACTAACTCCTAAAGGCGACATCCCCCCAATCATTCGAGAGGAGTTGGAGTGCTTGCGACGGGAAATTATGGCCCAACAGCAGCACCAAGAACAGGGAGTTACTGATGGTGTTAGTGTCCTGATTTCCCCTGGGGATGATAGCCAAGGTTTGAACGGTGGTTCCCTCTTGGGGAACTCGGATTGTACGCACCTCAATCAACTCTGGCAGCAGTTGGACGGGTTGATTGCTGGGGAAGTGGAGCCAAAAGACCCTTTCTTGAGTTTAGTTCGTAAAGTTCAACCGATCGGGTTTGAACAAATTCGGGAATTGTTACCGGATGACAATTGTGCTGCGGTAGTGTGGGCTAGTTTGGGGGAGGTATTGGTCGCTTTTGTGATTCTGAGTGATGCCCAATATCCCGCTGTACACGTATGTTCGACTAAAAATGCTTTGGATCTCGAAAATTGGATATTAGAGTACCATAGCGCTTATTCTGACCAAAAAGGTCGCTGGATCAATCAGCTCCAGGGTAGACTCAACCGCTTGGCCACTTTGCTGGAAATAGACCAAGTAGTTTCCCTGGTGCCGGAAAATTGCGATCGGCTAATTTTTGTACCACACCGATTTTTACACGGTTTGCCCCTCCACGGTTTGCCCCTGGGGATGGGAGAGTTATTTTTTGAGGGCGCGACAAATTCTAGGTTTCCCGGAGTCGATCGTACCGGTTCGGATTTGGATACCCTCATCGGTTCAGACTTTTCTCAAGGTTCGGCTTTTAGCAACCTACAACCACCTGGTACTTATTTGATCGATCGATTTGTCGGAGGAATTCGTTATGCTCCTACCTGTCAGCTATGGCGGTTGACACAAATTACCCGCAGCGCTGCTATTGGTAGATATCGACCCCGATTGCAGCAACTGGTAGCAGTTCCCAATTTTAATAAAGATGGTCTCTACAGCAATATTGAAGTCGCCCATATTTGCCAATATTTTTCCAGTGCGGAAGTTTTGCGTCCTAAGCAGATAAATAAACAAGCTGTTAAGAGTGCTGTTGCTGCTAATCTGCATGGGGATGTAGCAGTAACAACAGGACAGTTATCCTCGAAAAAAGTCGCTCATTTTGCTTGTGTAGCCTTGCAGAATTTGGCTTCACCTCTGAAATCATGTTTGTCTTTTCAAGATGATTGTTTGACTTTAGAAGAAATCTTTAATTGGGATTTTCGGCAATACTTTTTAGTCACTTTATCGGCTTGCGAAAATGACAAAAGTGTAGTCAGCCATGATGGTGACTGTGTGGGATTTGCGGCGGCATTGCTCTATGCTGGCACATCTACTGTTGTCAGCAGTCTGTGGAAGGTAAATGATGTTTCGACGCTGTTGCTGATGAGCAAATTTTATGAAAATCTGGCCAATTTTCCAAGGTTGCAAACGGGAGATGTGGCTAACGCCCTCAATCATGCTCAAAGGTGGCTGCGAGATTTGAATGGCGAGGATTTGGATCTGCTGCTGGCTGACTTTCAACCTCAAATTTCCCAAATGTTCGACAGACTTCCTCAAAGTTCTCGGCTTAGTGCTGAAGCTTCTTTGCAACAAATTCGTAACCGCAAGCCTCATCCTTTTGCTAATCCTTATTACTGGGCAGCATTTACGGCTGCTGGGGTTTAGTTATTGGTTATTGGTTATTGGTTATTGGTTATTGGTTATTGGTTATTTGTTATATCAAATCCGGTAGCATCTGAATTATTAATATCTCTATTTTCTCTCTCTGTGTTCTCTGTGTTCTCTGTGGTTAAATCATTCCGATACAACCATAAACGATATTATTCGGTATTGATTATTAGTTGGTTCCTATTACTAATATCAAATTTACTTGCCCCAGGCAGGATTCCGATAACAAATAAATTAAAAACCCGACACCGACAAATTACTTAAAATTATCAGTATCGGGTACAAATTCAACAATTTACCAGCAAAAGTTTAGGACTTTTTGCCAAAAACTTGTTCTTTTATGGCTTGAATTTCTTGACCTAATTGTTGACGGTTGGAAGAACGCAACAAATACCGATAGACAAACCATATGGTATATCCAATACCTATTAGCTCAAAAGTAGGTGCTAACAGAGGAATGTCATTGAGTTCGTCTACTACGCCCAAAAGCACTTTCAAAGAGATAATCGAGGCAAAAATTAAACCCACGACTGTCAGCGGACTTTTGTACTGCTCGTAAAAAGCGCCGATGTAAGCAGGAAGCTCAGACAAAATTGAGATCACTTGTTCTTTGATCTGCTGAGCTTGACTGGGAGGCTCTTCGGTGACAGTAACTTTGGTGGTACCGATCGAACTTTCACTCTCATTACTCGTTGTAATTTCGGTGACGATCGTAGTTGTTTCTGGTTCGTTTGATGAAGTCATTTCTCCACTCGCAATAGTTTTTGGTTGATTGGCCGCAGGTAGTATTTCAACTGCTGCTACCACTGTTGTAACAGGCGATATTTCGACTGCTGCAACAGACGATTCGACTGTTTCCACCGTTGGTGCTTCGACTACTGTAACTTCTACTGCTGGTTCAACAGTCGGGGGTTCGACTGCTGTAACTTCGACTGGTGGTTCAACTACCGGGGTTTCGACGGTTTCGTCCACCGCAGTTGCGACTCCTGAAACCTCTGGTGCTGATGATGGTTCACCCACCGGAGTTTCGACTGCTGTAACTTCCACTGCTGGTTCTGTAACCGAGGTTTCGATAGTTTCAATAGTCGGTGTTGCGACTGTTGAAATCTCTACTGCTTGGTGTTCCAGGGCGGGAGTTTCAGGAGGAGTTTCGGCTTTTGAGGTTTCTGGGGTAGGAGTTTGGGTAACTGCACCAACAACGGGTAAATTCAAGTTATTAAGAGCTGTTTGTAAGCGGTCTCGATCCGTTCCTCGCTGGTGAAGGATTACCCAAGATTCTATCAGGTCGGGGCCGTGCATTGCGCCGGTCAAAGCCGCTCGGAGCGATCGCATAATTAGCCCTTTGTTAAGATTTTTCTCTTTACTGAGCTTTTTAGTGATTTTCTGAGCTTCGGCTGATGTCAGCGTTGCATGACTTTCCACAACTTCTAGAACAGCTTGCAAAGCTTCTGATACCTTTGGTTGCTGCAATTGTGCGATCGCCTCTTCTTCATATTCCACCCCTGTGGAGAAGAATACCTTGCACATATCAACAGCATCGGTGAGCCGCACGAGACTCTGACTAACTAAAGCAGCTATTTGTTCGAGCCAAGGGCGATCGGCCACATCATCAAACTCATAACCAGCTTTCTGCCAATAAGGTATCAGTAAATCAGTCAATTGTGGCACCGGCATTTTGTGCAGGTATTGACTATTGAGCCAATTTAGTTTATCCCAATCAAATTTTGCCCCAGCTTTATTAACTCGATCGCAATTAAATACTGTGGCTGCTTCGGACAATGTAAATATTTCTTGCGTAGAATCCGGCGGAGTCCAACCAAGCAAAGTCATGTAATTGACCAAAGCTTCCGGGAGATAACCCATATCTTTAAAGTCAGAAATCGACGTCACCCCATCCCGTTTAGAAAGTTTTTGCCCTTGAGAATTTAAAATCAGCGGCGTGTGGGCAAATTCTGGGATTGTCGCGCCCAAAGCTTCGTAGAGCAAAATTTGTTTGGGAGTATTACCAATATGATCTTCACCACGAATGACGTGACTAATCGCCATATCGATATCATCAACGACTACAGCGAGGTTGTAGAGAGGTTGACCAATGTCGCCGGTGGTGGAAGCCCTAGCAATTACCATATCCCCGCCGAGGTCGCTACCTTTCCAACTCACAGTGCCGCGGACCATATCTTGCCAAGATATAGTGCGATCGTCGTCAATCATGAAACGAATCACAGCTTGCCGCCCTTCGGCTTCAAAAGCTTGTCGCTGTTCGGCGGTGAGATGGCGGTGGCGATTATCATAGCGAGGAGCCTGCTTGTTGGCTTTTTGTGCTTCCCGCATTTCGTCTAGTTCCGCCGAGGTGGTGTAGCAGCGGTAGGCGAGTCCTTTATCCAGGAGAGTTTGGACAGTTTGTCGGTAGATGTCCAAACGCTGAGACTGGAAAGAAGGGCCTTCATCCCAGTTCATTCCCAGCCAAGTGAGTCCTTCGAGGATATTGTCGGTGTATTCACTTTTGGAACGTTCTAAGTCTGTGTCTTCTACCCGCAGGATAAATTTGCCGCCTTGGTTACGGGCAAACAGCCAGTTAAATACGGCGGTTCGGGCGGTACCGATGTGGAGGTTTCCGGTGGGACTGGGGGCTAGACGGACTCTGACGTTCATGTAGATTTTTGCTTTTAGATTGGGTGCGAGTTACTGGCGCTTGACTTTGCTGTTGCTCAGAATACAAATTTTAGTATATGTGGCATCTTGTTGATAGTAGCATTGGGGGCGATCGATCCTAAATAGTCCTAGAGACAGAAACCCGGTTTTTTACCTTTTTACGAGCGTCCTCTGTGGTTCAATCCTCAAAAACCATTTTTTCGGTAAAATACTAATGCGCGTCTGTTTCTGCTCCCAGCGATCGCCTTTTACCCATGTCTACTGCCCAAACTGAACACCCCGAATCTGTCGAAATTAAGCCTCTACCATCCTGGAAAATTAAGCTTCTCTACGACGGTGAATGCCCTCTGTGCGTGCGAGAAGTCAATTTTTTGCAGAAACGGGATGGCGGTCGAGGTTTGGTAGCCTTTGTGGATATTGCGGAGGATGACTACAACCCCGAATCCCACGGCGGCATCGACTACGAAACGGCGATGGGGCGGATTCATGCGGTGTTACCCGACGGTAGCACAGTTAAAAATGTAGAGGTTTTCCGGCGCATCTACGAGATTTTGGGGATGGGCTGGGTGTATGCTGTGACTAAATTGCCAATTGTTGGGGCGATCGCCAATTGGCTGTACGGAATTTGGGCTCATTGGCGGCTACCATTGACAGGAAGGCCCCCTTTAGCTACGGTTATGGGCGATCGAACTAAACGCCTGGAGTGCAATAATCCGAGTCGTTGTCGGGTGAATGACGATACTTAAATTAACTAAGGTTGTTGATTTTCGGGCGATCGCAACTGCTCGCTCACCCATTGACGCAAAGAGCGAATTATGGCATTATCATCTTGAGTTTCTGCCATCTGCAAAAGTTGATTGAGCATTGCTACAGAAAGAATCGGAAATGTCGGACTGCGATCGCAGCTAATATATTCTCGGTTTTGCAATTGATAAATTTGTACAGTTTGCAATCGATACCGCCAAACTTCAGGAATTCCTAGCTGTGTATAAACTACAAATCGATTAGAAGAGGGACTGGTAATATCAACTTCAATCACCAAGTCTGGGGGGGGATCTGTTGAGATGTCAAGTCTTTTCCCTAGAATGCGATCGACATTTTGAATATAAAAACAAGAATCCGGCTCTGCACCTTGTTCTAAATCTTCACGGTTGAGAGTCGTCGAACCAAACCCCTTAATCTTCAAGTCTAACTCCTCTGTTAAAGCTGTAACAATCCGTTTCAGCAAACAGTTAATAATTTCATGCAAGTCTGATGGCATGATAATTTCTAGGACTCCTTGAGAATAAGAAAGTAGCGAAGATCTTTTGTCTCCCATTTCTGTTAGTAAACTTTTGTAAGTCTGCCAACTGATATGAGATAATATTACCCGTTGTGTAGTTTTTTCCGTTGAGGGGTTAATGGGCGTAACAATCATATGTTGCGGCTCCTTAATCCTGAGAATAACTAATCAAAAGTTTAAAATTTTTACCTTCGATTTATATTCGATTTACGAGAGAACGGGACAGACGGGGCTCGAACCCGCAACTTCCGCCGTGACAGGGCGGTGCTCTAACCAATTGAACTACTGTCCCTCGTTTTTGCCTTTCTTTCAGGCACAATTTCTATTATGCTTATAACCGTACCGTTTGTCAAGAGGTTTTTTGAACTTTTATTTTGAAGCCCAAAATCTGAGTCTCCTGCAACGGACTGAAGTTGTTGTCACTCACCAAAATCAGACCAATGCTACCATCGCCTAACACCGGGCCCAATGTCAACCCCTCAATATTATCCAGGGGGACTTTCAGGGTTTCCAAGTTTAGCAGCAGCCGTTTTTGAGCGGGAGACACCTCGCCAGGAGGGCTTTTGAGGCTTTCGACTCCGAAGGTGCGATCGCTCTTTTCCAGAGAAATCTCAAACAGTTTGATGCTAGTTCCCGTTTCCAGAGAGAAACCACGCTCTAAACTCACCAAGCGATTTTCGTCGATCGCGAGTAAATCCACTAAACCATTAGCCGTTAATTTTCCCGCAGGATTAGCGCCCGCTGGTAGCGGTTCAGTGATGTAAAGGAATTCTCGCCCTAAATTGCCACTAACAGCATCATATCGCAAAATCCGGCACGGAGTACCACTTTGCAGCGAAGGTACTGCGCCATCTTGAACCAAGGCATTTTCTGTGGCTGTAAATAGATATTTTTTGTCTGGCGTCAAAGTCAAACTTTCAAATGCTAGATTGTTGCGGATACCTTTAGTCCCTTTGTCATCGGGCAAAAACAGGTCAGGAATTGACAGAGTTTTGAGCAGCTTACCATCTAGGGAGAATTCTTTGATGAAGGGATTGATTTGGCGATCGACATCACCCTCAGAAGAAACAAATAGACTGTTACCAGTAAAAGCAATCCCTTCAGGATCTAAACTTAATTCAGGAAAACTCTTGCCGTTTTCATCTAATAAAGTTGTTACCTCACTAAAAACAACTTGCTCTTTTTCCAGCTTACCAGATTGCAAGTTAATTTTGAGAGAATAGAAACGTGCCGGAGCCTTGATGCTGCGGTCATCTGATATAGCATAATAAACTTGTTTGTCAGCATCATAAGTAATTCCCGAAAGTCCACCAATTTCCGTCCCCCCAAACAGAGAACCCGTCGGAAAAATCGCCCTACCGATAAAATCTATTTGAGTTACAGCAAAAGATTGAGCAGAAAGATTCATCAAAATAACAGCAGCCGCTGCCACCAAAAAACAGACAATAAATATAGTTACTTTTGCTAGCTTGCGCATTTTCCGAATAAATACATTATTACCTATCTTCTTCCCTTTCTTCCTTCGCGCCCTTAGCGTCTTCGCGGTTCGTTAAATCATAAATTCAAGGTTTATGATTTAGCAAAAAATTGGTTAACCAATCCTTAACCACATAAGTAGCACGACAATCATCCTCATTGTAGCGGACGATCGCCTCCAAGAGAGAGCGATCGCCAGTTTGCAACCACTCCTCGTACCAACAGACACACTGAGCACCATTAGCCTTAGCATCTCGCCACTCAAAACCCAGCCAACGGGCGATGGGTTTAAGCGCATAACTTTCTACCGGCATAATCGCCTTTTGGGTTACATATTTATGGATATCCACAAACCGCTTCAGCACAGGTTTCCATAAATAAACTGGCGTGTTGTAAAGTTTAGCTAATCGCTTGAAAGTCTTAATTTCGTAGTCGCAGAAGTGGAAAATCGGAGCAATGGGATAAGTCCACATCAATTCTAAAAATTGTGACCATGCTACTCCTTCTTCTGCGGCACTTTCCGCCAAAAACGAGTAGTATTTTTCAGTGTTATTATACCTATCAATGACTAAAACTCCGTGGAGATAATCGAGATTTAATTCTGGTTCTGCTTCTATATCGAAATAGATCTCGATGGGTGCGATCGGCAAAAACACCGATTGGGAATAAGGAATTGGTTTCTGGCGGAGAATCGGCGGAGGTACAGAAAGTTTAGCCTGTTTATTTTTCGTAGATGATTTATCGACTTCGAGCAAATAAACCGGGTTTTTTACCGAATTTGCGGGCTGCAACGAAGTATTTTGGTAAGAAAAACCAGTTTCTATACTCCCATTATTTTCTGATTTCTCAATAGCGATGTTATTCAAAATATTGTCTGCAATATTTGGTACTATTTCAGATTGGCTATCTGCGGCATAATTCTCACTTCCTTCTTCCTTCTTCCTTCTTCCTTCTTCCCGCACAAATGGCTGATTCAAAAAAGTCGATCGCGCTTGCTGCACCACATCGACAGCTACTCCCGCGACAAACTCAGGATAACTCGCTAATAAATCGGAATTAGCATTAGCCAAAGATTCTAAATCTGTCAATCCGAGAACTTTTAAGGTAGCATATCGCTTAGCCGTAACTCCCGGCAATAGCGACAGGTGTTTAATAGATGTGGCTTCCTCATGACAAGTGCTATACCAAGTGCAAAGAGTACACTTTTGACGGGAGATAAAAACTTCTGGTTTCGCCTTACTTTTTAACATTTTAATGCACTCATCCAACATCTCAAACATCTGAGGCATTCGCTGATGGAGATTCACCGCCCAAAGTCCTTTTGTGCGCAGCATTAACCACCCATTATCAGGCATAGTTCCCTGGACAGAAGCTAACAATTGTGCGTGAAAAGCTGCAATAATTTGATAGTCTAGTTTTGGTCGCTTGCTGAGCCAAATATCTGCCGTCGCATAACTCCAGTCGCCAAATTTAGAAGTACCAGGCTGTTTGATTAATAAATGCGGGCGGCTGACGAAGGTGATTGCCAAAGAGTGTAGAATAGAGGAGGAAAGGTGAACAGGAGTTTCGGGAATTTCGCCGATGTCTGGCAAATATTGACGCTCAATTCCTAAAAGAGAATCTGTTTCACCATTGGTTTTGCCTAATTCACCTTGGTAAAGCACCCCTCGATAAATGCGATCGACTCCTTGCTGCATTAAACTTAAAGTAGCCGCCGCCCCAGCCGCCCAATCCCCTCTAGGATAAGATGGTTGTTGGTAACTATCTGATTCTAAAGTTTCCTGCTGGTATGTGGCGCTGTCACGCATCAATTTTAGCAGAAAATCGCTTGGTGGATCTTGTTGTTTCCAGTCTCCGCAACTGTCTAAAAATGCTCGGAGATTGCATCGCTGATAGGAAAGTAGCAGTTTGTCAGTTATTAACATTTAGTGTTAGCAGAAGGAAGAGGGAAGAAGGAAGAAGCTTTTTTGAGAGAGATTTTTGACGATCGACATTTATGTAATATTAACGCTATCAATTAATTCCGCAGCAAAAATGACAAAAGACAAACACCGACAACAGTTTCCAGCTTTGACCAATAAAGCTTATTTTAACTACGGCGGACAAGGACCGTTGCCTGAGCCTGCTTTAGAGGCGATTTATGGGGCCTACAAACGGGTGCAGGTTGGGGGGCCGTTTTCGGCGGAAATCGGTGCTTGGGTGGCTCAGGAGGCGATGCTGACGCGACGTGCGATCGCCTCGGAGTTAGCCGTCCCTCCTGAAACCATCGCCCTGACTGAAGATGTCACCGTCGGCTGCAATATTGCTCTGTGGGGCATTGATTGGCATCCGGGCGACCATTTATTGCTTTCTGACTGCGAACATCCCGGCATTGTAGCTAGTGTAATGGAACTTCAGCGCCGTTTCAACATTGAGGTTTCGGTTTGTCCGTTGGCGGCTACTTTGAATGGGGGGGATGCGGTGCAGGTAATTGCTAGTTATTTACAGCCAAATACTCGGTTGTTGGTAATCAGTCATATTTTGTGGAATACTGGCCAAGTTTTGCCTCTGGCTGAGATTGTTAAGGTGTGTCATCAAGGTTATGAACCCCCCCTAGCCCCCCCTTGTCAAGGGGGGGGACAAGAGGAGTTTTCCTTGATTCAATCGGGGGGAAGAACAGATATAGAACCCCCCCTAGCCCCCCCTTGTCAAGGGGGGGGACAAGAGGGTTTGTCTGTGCAGCATCACCAAGTTAGAGTGTTAGTTGATGCGGCTCAATCAGTAGGGGTTTTGCCTTTGAATTTGATTGATTCTGGGGTTGATTTTTATGCTTTTACTGGTCACAAATGGTGGTGCGGCCCGGAGGGTTTGGGCGGACTTTATGTGAGTGCAGATGCTTTGGTCGATTTGCATCCGGTGTTTATCGGTTGGCGGGGAATTGTCACGGATGCTAATGCTAAGCCTATTGGCTTAAAACCGGGAGCTCAACGTTACGAAATTGCGACTTCGGCTTATCCTTTGTATGGGGGTTTGCGAAGTGCGATCGCCCTGCAACATGAATGGGGTACAGTGGCAGAAAGGTATGCAGAAATCTGCCGTTTGAGCAAGTATCTCTGGGAGGGTTTATCGGAGTTGAGTCATGTAGAATGTTTGCGAACTTCTGCACCAGAAGCGGGTTTAGTTTCGTTTCGATTAACTAATGGGATGCCGCACAAAAAGCTTGTTGATTTGTTAGAGAAACAGGGAATTATGGTGCGGACAATTCTGAATCCAGATTGCGTGCGGGCTTGCGTTCACTATTTTACCACTGAGGCGGAGATTGATAAGTTGGTTGGGGAAATAGCCATTCAATTAGGATAGTCGGAGCGGGTTGATTAAGATTATTTATTAGCCTAAAATAATATCTGTAAAACCCGTCCATACAGACCATTGTAGGGGCGGGTTTTACAAACAATTTATGTGGGGAACCAACAATATAATAAACCCGCCCCCGCCCAAGGAACAAGATTTAAAATAAAGTCTTGGTTTGACCAACAGCGAGATCCAACCTACTTGTGGAAGATATCAGATATAATCAAAATAGAACAGAGCGGAGTCAAAGCTATGTCAACTACAGAAAAAGTTCGATGGACAAGCGCTGATTTAGAATCATTACCCGATAATGGCAACCGTTATGAGATAATCGGAGGAGAATTGATTGTAACAGGAATGCCACAGTGGAAACATCAAGAAGTTACTAATAATGTTTGCGTTGAGTTAACTATTTGGTCAAGACAGACGGGTTTAGGTGAAGCTGCAACAAATCCGGGTGTTGTATTCACAGATACAGACGAAGTTATACCTGATGTGGTTTGGGTAAGCTATGAGCGTTTAGCACAAATATTAGATGAGTCGGGACATTTGGCTGGTGCGCCGGAGTTGGTAGTAGAGGTGATGTCTCCGGGTGAAGAAAATGAAAGGCGCGATCGGCAATCTAAGTTAAAATTATATTCGGTTCAGGGCGTGCGAGAATATTGGATTTTTGACAGAGTACAGCAAAAAGTTGAAGTTTACCTGCGGGAAAATGGGATTTTGAAATTAGCGATAACTTTGTTTAAGGAAGATAATTTAACCAGTCTTTTGTTGCCTGGTTTGAGCGTGTCAGTGGCTGCATTGTTTGCGTAGAGATTAACCAAAGCATAAATAACGGAGGAAAATAAACGATGAATTTCGATCGAGCAGTATGAGTGGAATTGACCGCGAACTTACTCTAGAAACCAGAACCAGTCTCATTGACAAACATCTCCCCGGAACTCAAAAAGCCGAAAGCGAGCTTGAAACCGAAGGAATCGTCCATCTCTTTAATGATAGAGAAACAATGGAAAGAGTCGCCGCAGAAATCAAGCTAAGAGGGGAACGCACAGGAGCGGACGATCCAGAGGACAATTATGAACGCTATGGATTGTACTTTTCAGAACCAATTGGTTATATACTGAAAGCAGACGGTACTCGGATACCACTAGAATACGGTGAAATAAAAATTAAGAAAACCACAGGTAAATATCATGTCATACCTCGCACAAGACCCCGCACAAGCTACTAAGATCAGTCAAGAATCAGAGCAAGAGACTGAGTGGGAGTTTGCGGAAATCTGGGCTGATACTCTGATCTCTCCTCCTTATATCCTGATGTTAGTTAAGGAAAAATCGGGGAAATTTTGTATTCATAATCCGGCACAAAACTATAAAGTTATTTTTTGTAGTGACAATTACGAAGCTGCTAAAATGTGGCTGCTAGAGGATGAATACGAGCGTTTGAATAGTCGCATTTTACAAGAAGTATAAAGAGATGTCGCTAAAAAATCGCTGATTAACTAAAGTGGGACTTACGCGCGGGTAGTCAGAAACCTGGTTTTTGCTGAGAAGACGCGTTACAGTTGCAGAAACTGCCAAAAACCCGGTTTCTTTGGTCGGAGTGCGCAATTCCCGATGTAAGTAGATGAACGGTTTAGACATTGGTAGCTTCGATGGTGATTTGAAGGAAAGTGCGATCGTCATTCTGTTTCATGGAAAATTGGTATTAATTAACGGTGAAAAAATCGGATATCACGGGAATTTTTGCTTTCCCGATTCCACATTTTAAAGTAGTCAAAAAAGTTAGGTTCTTAGGCTTTTTTGTCTTCCTGTATTCAACTATCGCCTTTGCAGTTTTCAAGGAATCAACCTTGTCAAAACTAGGCTGTTGAGCTTTGATGCGCTCTAATGCTTCCTGGATTTCTTGCTCGGAAGCAACCAGGATATTAGTTACTGCTATTGGCGGAGCAATCACCAGCCCAGCTTCTATTTGTAACTGTGCCAGCATTGGCTCATCAACAATGATGCACCAGATAAAATCCTTTTTAGCTAAACGGGCTCCATCTAATATCTGAGTATTGAAAACGGATTGGTAGTTGTCTTGCTCTAATAGCTTAACTACAACAGGCAAAATGTTTTTGTCAGTTTCACTCAACTGCTGTGCTATGGCTTCGATTTGTTTTGAAGCTAGATTTGACTTACCCTGAATAAACTTACAGGGTAATCGCAAAACTTGTCCCAGTGTAATGTCATTCGAGAATTCTTCTTCTTGAAAAAGTGCCATAATTACCTGCTAATTATCGATAAAGTTGTGTTCTAGAAATACCTCTTTGGCGAGGTCATTGTATAGTTTAGTAATGGGGGATTTGTGCCAGCAAATTACTGGAACTTGTGAAAATTCTGCAACTTTAGTCTGAGTGTAAATTTTCAACTCAGTCTTGTATGGTTTCCCAGTAAATTTTAGTTCTTTGATTGTCTCGTCGATGTAATTCTGAAGGATATTGCCCTTTTCAGCCGGACAATTACTAAACACTAGACCCAGGTTCCAGGGAGCAACAGGGAATTCCCCCTTATCAACCCTCGTATTTCTCAATGTAGGAATAAATTTGTCAACTCCTGCGGCATGATGCAGTGATTTTTTGTCAAAATCCACAGGGATTAAAACAGTGTCGCAAGAAGCAAGCATCCCCACTGATAAGACATCTATTGTAGGTGAAGCATCAATGAATACGTAGTCGTAGTCGTCACTAAGTAGTTTAATCATTTTCTCGATGAATGACCTTTTGCTCCGGTCTGGAAAGTCTTTACTTTTCTCTCTAAACTTTTTTAATTCGTTCTCCTCTATCGGCAAAACTGACAAGGAAAAATGCTGGCTATGAGTTGTCTTGAACTTGCGGACTTGGACGGCAGCCCTCAAAATATCCTTGGCGCTTTTGTAGTCATTAAGTTGAAGTTTATCAATGCACTTATCCAAGCAATCTTTAACTATAATTCTGGCTTTCAGCCCTCTGGTTAAATCAGTTTGCGGATCTAAGTCAATCAGCAAAACTTTCTTGCCTTTTGTCGCCAGTGCGGCGCCTAGATTGATGGTATTAGTTGTTTTTGCTACGCCTCCTTTCTGATTCCAAATAGCTGTTACCAAAGCCCGCTGAGTAGTCAAGCAATACTCTAATTGATGCAAAAGCTTATGAAAATTTGCTGCTGTCACTTTTAGCACGGGAGTTAAAGGGAAAACCAGCCCGTCAACTCGCCTCCAAACTTGAAAGAAGTCACCATTAAATACCCACCCGTAAGGAGCTATATAATCAAGTTGGTCTTTTAGTTTTATATTGTCGAGGTACTGCTTAATGCCATTGTTTCTTGTACTAATGGGATAGCCTACTGCCTCTTTATAAAGGTTTTGCTGCTGGCAAAAATCGGAAAACCCTTGCTCTGGAGCATCATAAAATAAGCTAGTACGCTTTTTAATTTCAACAACTATTCTAGGTGGCTTGTCTAATTCGTCATATATTAAATAATCGGGTCTCAAGCCTGTTCCAGAACCTAAACTTCCAGTTTTTATCTGATTGAAGTTAAGACCTATAGCCTTCCAGATCAGAGGCATTAAGTTCATTGCCAGCTCGGCTTCTGAGTAGTTACTCGGTAGAGATTGCCAGCGCTCTATTACGTCAGTAAGACTGCTTCCCATTTTTTACCCCAACAAGATGGTGGCTGCAATTGTTAAGTTTTACAATAACATAAATGAGAAAAAAAATCGCCCTTTCTGCAAAAACACCAAAGGTCGATCGCCCTTTTCACCTAAATCAATCTCAAATTACCCACTCCCACAAAAAAACCGGGTTTTTTACTCAATCTGTCGTCTTCAACGCAGTATTCTCGCAAAAAACCCGGTTTCTGAGATCCTAATTAATGACTGTGCCCGTGGCCGCCGTGAGAATGACCATGATCTCCATGAGAATGCCCGCCATGATTATGGCCGTGATCGCCATGATTATGTCCATGATCGCCATGAGAATGTACGTGATCCCGGACAACCAAATTCGGATTTACCGCCACAGCCGTCTCACTCAACAACGCTTCAATCTGCGGATTAGCCCACTCTGCGGCCATTTTCAGGAACTCAGGATGGTCATTTACACAAGGTAATTTGCGGTAAGTAACTCCCTGACGTTGCTTCTGCAAACCCTCAATCACATGATCTACATCTAACAATGTTTCGTGATTTTCTGTCGCAAATCCGATCGGCATAAATACGATCGCAGTTGCACCCAAATCGATCAAATTCTTCGCAGCTAAAGTCGCATCCGGTTGCGTCCATTCAATCAGCGGCGTGTCATGATTCAGCCAGCCCACCGAAATCAAAGGATAGCGATACATCAAACGTTCCCGCACGCGATCGTACAAAGCTTGACTTTCCACAATCCCGGAAGTAAAGCCCTTCGCCTTGTGCGGACAACCGTGATTCATGAGCACGATCCCAATCTGAGAAGGCAAATGTGCTACTGCTAAATCATTCTTAATTTCCTCTTCCACCAAATCCGCCATTAACTTAATGTAGGCAGGTTCATCGTAAAAAGAAGGAATGTAGCGCTGTCCTTTTACCCAATGTTCTTTGCCATCAAAGGTTTGTGCTAAAGCATTGTTCACCTGTTCCACCGCAATCCCGCTAGTGAAAACAGAATCAACAACCAACAGCGGATAAATCAGAATTTTATCAAATCCTTCAGCCTTAATTTGCGGAATTACTTGTTCCGGCAAAAAGGGCGCGCAAAAGTTAAAAGCTTTGAACACTTTTACTTTGTCGCCCCATTTTTCCTGCAAATTCTTCTCGATCCCAGCGCGCTGCTGTTCAAAAATTGCATTGTGCGGCGACACGAATTGACCGTGTTGATGACTCCACTCATGCAAGTCGAAAATCGCTAAAATCTTCGCCAGCGGTGGATAGATCCAAGTCGGTACCGGTGCAAACTTTGCCGTAAGTAAGTTTAAAGCTTGCTCGTTGTAGTTGGCAAAATCGTCGTAGCTTTCGACTTCGCCGTAACCCATCAGCAAGACAGCTACGCGATCGCTGTTTTCCTGTGCACCAGATGTTTTGAACTCAATTTTTTCGGGAGAAGCAACCACTTTGTATTCCTCAATTTAGATGATTTTCAGAGTCGCAGGAAGGATGAATAAAAATCACGGAAAAAAACCCGGCTTCTATAAAAAATATTGGGCTTAGCAGCGATTCACCCACAAAGAAACCTATTTTATAGCTTCCCAGGGTCGGGGACAGAAAGCGTTAAGTTTTATGTTTTCTTAAGACTTCCTGACTTTGCCTCTGCTGTCGGTGTCTCGGAGCGTTCCCAGCGTTTATTTTGGGGGGATACCCTTCAAACAAAACTCTGTTATCAGTTTAACATCCTATCCCCCTGCATGGCATATAATTAATTAAGCTATACAATAAAGTAAAGTTATGTTAAGCTCATAATTAATTTTCTTGAAGCAAGATGAGACTGGTAATTTGTCCCGGAATTCACGACCCAAAACTGACTGATGCTTTCCTGGCGGGAATTTCAGAGGTTTGGGGAGATGCACAACCCAGGCAAAATACCCAAACATTCTACCCTGTCAAGATTTTTCCTGCTCATAAACATCCACCTTTCTCGGCCATTGACATCTTCCACTTTTTGTGCAGGGAGGAGTTAGCTGGAGAAAGTCTAGTCTTGGTCAGCTTTTCGGCTGGGGTAGTTGGGGCGATCGGGGCGGCGTGGATGTGGCAACAAATCGGCGGCAAAGTCGCTGCCTTCATTGCTTTAGACGGTTGGGGAGTACCCCTAGGGGGCACTTTTCCTATCCACCGCATCAGCCACGATCGCTTTACAC
The DNA here is from genome assembly GCA_020882975.1 of Microcoleus sp. EPA2. Lineage (GTDB taxonomy): Bacteria > Cyanobacteriota > Cyanobacteriia > Cyanobacteriales > Microcoleaceae > Microcoleus. The sequence continues at coordinate 121,398 of JAHRFD010000008.1, forward strand.
AGTGGAGTTCGGCTATTCTCGGTGGCGGTGGAGATAGTTTTTATGCCGATCCACCCATCGCCCATTTAGATTTGTGGCACCAACCCCAAACCGCCCTAGGCTGGCAAATCATTCACACAGCCGACGGTAGGGAAACTTTTCAACCCGCCACCGCGGCAACATTTTTAGTTCACTTATTGAAACGTTACGGAGTCCAATCAGTTGTTTAACTTTAATTTATTATCCTCAGCGATCGCGCCTATTTTCAATCTCACGGCCCTCGAAAATTCTGTATCTTCTTCAGACAGAAAAAATAGCCTCCAGCAGTGGTTGATATTTGGTGCCTCAGCTTTTTTAGTCTCAATTCCAGTTTTTGTGCAAGCACCATTAGTGCGTTTGTATCCAACCATCAGTTTGCTCTCAACCATCCCGTGGTTCGTACTTAGTTTGATTTTCATTTTTCGCCCAAAAACCCAACTTTGGGGAGACTTATTGTTGGGATTTGCCGGATGTTGGCTGGCAGGTTCGATCTATTGGGGCTGGTTTAGGTGGGAACCAATTTTACATCTACCTATAGAAGCAATTGGCTTGCCGTTTGCGATTTGGTGCTTGGGCAAATCTTGGGGAAAAGTGGGAGCATATTTTTATTTAGGTTCGCTATTTGGCACTGCTATTACTGATTTATATTTTTACTTAACCGGTTTGATGCCCTACTGGCGGCAAGTCATGCACGCGGAACCGGAATTGGCGATGCCGATTTTTCAAAGTGCGATCGGACAAATTGAAACTCCTTGGGGCATAGGTTGGGCTCTGGTTTTAATTGCTGTGCTTTTAAGTGTGGGTTTGGTGAGTTTGCGCGATCGCACTTTGCACTGGCGGGCCTTCAGTGGAGCAGTTTTGAGCACGCTTTTAGTAGATGGCTTATTTTGGCTAGCTGCATCCGCTGCTTAAGACTTATGATTTCTTTCCACTCGTTCCCAGGAAGAGCCTGGAAACGCAGATCCGGAGGCTCTGGCTCCAATTTTTGTTCCGAAACCAGGCAGTTTTTTCAGATTTTCGGAAACGAAGCAGAGCCTCTAGATATTGTTTCCCAGGCTCTTCCTGGGAACCAGTTATGAGTTAAAATCTAACATCTAACATCTAAAATCGAGATCATGGCTTTTATTTCAATTCGCGGTGTAGAACATTATTACGAGTGGATAACAGCAGACGCAACTGGCGGGCCCAGCGGCAAACCTGTGATGGTATTTTTGCACGGATGGGCAGGCTCAGCCCGTTACTGGGAAAGCACGGCGCGGGCTATTGCCAAGGACTTTGATTGTCTGCTTTATGATATGAGAGGTTTTGGACGTTCTCCACTGCCAAAAAATCCTCCTGAGTCTAGCTACGAACTCGAAACCTATGCCCATGACTTGGCCGAATTACTAGCAGCTTTGAATTTAAGTCGCGTCTATCTAAATGCTCATTCCACAGGTGCATCAATTGCTACTTTATTCCTTAACCTTTATCCCGAAAAAGTAGAAAAAGCGATTCTGACTTGCAGTGGCATTTTTGAATACGAGGAAAAAGCCTTTACAACTTTTCACAAATTCGGTGGCTATGTGGTTAAATTCCGGCCACCTTGGTTGGCTGCTATTCCGTTTGTCGATCGCCTATTTATGGCACGGTTTTTGCACCGCTCCCTGCCGACAGAGGTCAGTTTGGCATTTCTAAAGGATTTCTTAATGGCTGATGAGGAAGCGGCTATAGGTACAATGGTGACAGCAGTCAGCAAAAAAGCAGCGGAGGAAATGCCCCAAGAATTTGCGCGCCTAAGTGTTCCCACACTGCTGGTAGCTGGAGAATTCGATCAAATTATTCCGGCAATCATGGGCAAACAAGCCGCTTCCCTCAGCGACAAAGTAGAATTTGTTATAATTCCAAATACATCTCACTTTCCGATGCTGGAAGATGCCACAACATATTTGCAGCGAATCCGGGATTTTTTGCCAGTAGCGGCATAACTGAGTTAATGTTCATCTAATGTACGATCGGGGAAGCCAGCTTTGAGAGCAGCCTTTACTCCGATCTTAATTTTTAATTCCTAATTTCTGAAAGCGAAAGGTGGTACCATGAACGACCTCGACCAATACTATAGAGTGCTGGAACTATTGCCGGGAGCAACTCCTGAAGAAATTACCCAAGCCTACAAGGATTTAGCGTTCATTTGGCACCCCGATCGCATTCCCAAAGATCGGCCCAGATTGCTAGAAAAAGCTGAAGCAAAGATTAAGGAAATTAATCAAGCTCGCGAAAAATTGCGATCGATTCAGCCCAGGGCTCAGCATCAACATAGTCAACACAAAAACACCCAGCACCAAAACACCCAGCACCAAAACACCCAGCACCAAAACACCCAGCACCAAAACACCCAGCACAGAAGCACCCAGTACCAAAGCTCTCAGTACCAAAGCTCTCAATACAGAAACTCTCAGTACAAAAACTCTACATACCAAAACTCTCCATACCAAAATACTCAGCCACCACAGGCAAGCCCAAAAGAAACCCGTTATTCTTCTGAAGCTTATCCTGGAAAATATGCTGGCAACTCTTCTCCAAATCCTTCTGGGCCCTATTCAACTACCCCCCGTTACCCATCATCCTCATCCTCATCCTCATCCTCATCCTCATCCTCATCCTCATCTTACCGCCCCGCTACCCCACAAAGTCCCGATTTGAGCGGCTCCAACTTCAAAGGAGCTTCCTTAAAAGAAAAGGATTTTTCCGGCAGAAACTTGAGCAATGCTAACCTGAGTCAAGCGGACTTAAGTGATGCCTTTCTACATAATGTTAACCTCACAGCCGCAAATTTGCATAAAGCCAATTTGTTCAGAGCGAACCTGTTAGGAGCTTGTTTAATCAATGCCAACTTGAGAGAAACTAACTTAATCGGAGCAGATTTAAGTGGCGCTGACTTAAGTGGTGCAGATTTAACAGGAGCTAAAATCGGTTATGGCGATCGAGTAATGGTAAAACTTACCGGAGCCAGATTATCGGGAACTATCTTACCCGATGGTACTGTTCACAGTTAATCAGTGTTAATTAGTTATCAATTATTCGTTATTTGTGTTGTGATTTTTGGGTAGTCCGTTGTGGCATCAGGACTAATGCCCGTACAGGAGATTCCTAGAGTCGAGCGCGCAATTTTCTGCCTGTGGCGAGCATCGCAACTCCGGCTATCAAACCCCCCAGAGTCATAGGTTCGGGAACCGGTTCGGCTTTTTGGGTAGCCAAAGAACCACTTTTAATAAATACAGCAGAATCTAAATTACCATCCCCCACATCTTTAATGCGGATGCTGAGAACATTCGTCTGATTTTTATTGAGGAAACCCTCAAAACCTAAAATTTTAGTAAAGCCATCCAGCTTAATAATATTAGCAGCCAGGCCTGTCACGACTGGATTATTGATATAGTCAGAGTGATCTTGAGAGCGATTATTTAGATCGGGAACCAGATTATTAATGGTAACGGCTTTGCCATCGCTCAACTTGGCCAAATTATTGCCATTCAACAGCAATTCAAAATCGTCATTAAAGGGAGAACCACCAAACTCAGGAAACTCCTCGGAACCAAATACATATTCAAAGAACAACTTTTCCGCGTTAGAGTCAGCAAAAAAACTGAGGTTGAGCTGAGTTAAATCTCCAGCTTCACCATCAGGGCCAAAGTCAGTGTTTAAATCAGTGCTATTGAAGAACAGATTATCTTTTTTATTCTTGCCGGCTATGTCAGTTACTCTGCCAGTGCTGAGAACAATACCTGAGTGCAAACCAAAGGGGTCATTTGTAAAAGTACCAAAAGCAGCACTATTTCCAGTCACTGACACAGAGAAATTACTCAATCCTGCTGTCTGAGTTCCTAACAACTGGTTTTTTAAAGTTTCGGTATTGTTGGTTGCACCTATAGAAAATGCCATAGCGGGTGCGGTCAACAAGCTGAAAGCAGCAGCGGTGAATGTAGCAGTTAAGGCAGCAATTCTATGGGGGCTGAGCATATTTTTATTGCTAAAATCACAGGTATAAATTCAATCCACAATTAGATCATGGCATTAAATAATGGTGATATATATTACCTTTATCAACTCTTTAAGTGTAAGTATTTATACGGTAATAGTGAGAGATTGAAACTCGGTAATTATGGGCTGTGACGCGATCGCCGCAGCCACAAGTCAGAACGAAAAATCAGGCATGATTATCCTATTCGATCGCTGGAAAATCAAATCCCATAGAGGGTGGGCTTGGTCAAAAACCCCTTGCTACTCCCTCAGAGCGTGGATCGGCAGCCCCCTGCAACCAATCATCGGGTGTGACGACGATCGCATTAGCATTTCCCCAACTTTCCCGTTGCTGAATCTGGTGTCCCCGCCGTCGCAACCGATCCAGCGTCGCAGCATCAAAACCTCCCCGTTCCAGCATGAGGCGATCGGGTAGCCACTGATGGTGAATCCTCGGTGCGGATACAGCCTCACCGACATTCATGTCGTAAACCAACACATTAAGTAAAATTTGCAGCACAGTGGTAATAATCGTACTACCTCCGGGAGACCCCACCGCGAGGCGAAATTTGCCATTTTCTGTCACAATCACCGGCGTCATGCTGGATAAAGGAGTTTTGCCGCTGGCGATCGCATTTGCATCCCCACCCACCAAACCAAACAAATTGGGCACTCCCGGTGCCGCAGCAAAATCATCCATCTCATTGTTGAGCAAAATTCCTGTACCCGCAGCCACAGCCCCAGCCCCAAAACCACCATTCACCGTAAACGTCAAACTGACCACATTGCGCTCGGTGTCAACTACCGTCAGGTGCGTAGTCTCCGGCGACTCCGACACCAAGCGACTCAAAGTTTGAGCATCCACAGCTTTTACTTCCCTCGCAGGTTTGGCTTGACTCTGGATTTGCGATCGCCTCCATCTGCCATAATTTTTGCTAGTGAGAGCTTTGACGGGGACACTCACAAAATCTGGATCGCCCAAATACTCAGCTCGATCGGCATAAGCAATCTTCATCGATTCCGCCAACAAGTGCAAAGTATCTGGATTTTTCCTTCCCATAGTCTTTAAATCTGTATCGCCAATCATATTCAAAATTTGCAGCAAATGAACGCCACCGGAAGCAGGAGGCGGCATTGCGCAAATTCGGTAAGTCCGAAAGTTGCCACAAACTGGATTGCGCCAAATCGGTGTATAGTTTTTCAGGTCTTCGAGAGTAATCAACCCACCGTTGTTCGCCATGTCAGAGGCGATCGCCCTAGCAATTTTCCCTCGATAAAAACTTTGTGGCTCTGTCGCAATCTGGCGTAAAGTCCGCCCCAAATCCGCCTGCACCAGCAGTTCCCCTGGTTGGTATAAAACACCACTGCGGGTAAAAACTTCCCGTGCCGCCTGGTTGTTGTTAATCGCATTCTGTCGCAACTTCACAGCCTGGGTAAACCGCGAACTCACCCGAAAGCCATTTTCCGCCAAGGCGATCGCCGGTGCCACCAAAGTAGCCCAAGGCAACTTCCCGTACTCGCGGTGCACCGTATAAAGCCCCCCCACAGTACCAGGAATCCCCGCGGCCAAATGCCCATCTAGACTTGCTCTAGGACGCACTTTTCCTTGCTTGTCCAAATACATATCCCGCGTCGCCCCTTTGGGAGCCCGTTCCCGAAAATCCAAGGCTTGCACAGTCCCTGCTTGGGCCCGTCGCAGCAGCAAAAAACCCCCACCGCCGATACCTGCCGAAAAAGGCTCCACCACCGAAATTGCCAAAGCCGTAGCCACGGCTGCATCCACTGCATTGCCTCCCTGTTGCAGCACCCACAGCCCCGCATCGCTGGCCAGGGGGTGAGCAGACACTGCTATGCCTTGTTTGCTATGCTGTTGCTGAAACTTGGGTGGTTGCTGTAGCTGCGGATGGCAACCACATACCATAACTGTTAGAAATAAAGTATAAATTGGTACTTTTTTAGATAAACTTAAAAACATGGTTGACAGAAGACTAAACTTGTTTAATTCTAAATTACATCACATCCTCCTTCAGACATAAATCTAATGTTGATTATCAAAAATATCACTGCCCATCATATACCTCATGTAGATGACTTAAAATAGCAACAGCTTACCGAGCTAAGCTCCTGCTTATCAAATCTCCATCAGACCTGAGCTACTATAAAAGTTAATTTATGAACAGCAAAAAAGTCAGTGTCATCATTCCTGCCTTCAATGCAGCCGAAACCCTGGTGGCGGCAGTTTCTTCCGCACTCAATGGCAGCCACCAGCATCTAGAAATCTTAATTGTTGATGACTGCTCTACTGATGATACTAGGAAAATAGCAGCTAAAATTGCGGAGTCTAATCCGCGAATTCAGTTATTTGTAAATCCCGAAAATTATGGGGTTTCTAAGTCAAGAAATTTAATGATCGATCGCGCCACAGGTGAGTATGTAGCCTTTCTCGACAGCGACGATACTTGGGAACCAAACAAGCTGGAATTTTGTTTGCAAATGCTGGCAGAACATCCAGAAGTTAAAGCTGTTGCTCACGCTTTGCGGTACTTAGATAAAAGTGGTAACAAGTTGAGTTATATTCCTACCTATCCTACAACTAAAGCGGAAATGCAAGGGATTAAGTTGACAGGGGATAGTCCTTGGGTTTTTCCGTCTTCTGTGGTAATCGAGCGAGCAATTCTCCTCTCTGAAGGTGGCTTCGCTGAAGATTGGTTGGTAGGGGAAGATACAGAGTTATTTACCAGAATTGCTCACAAGTACGGCCTGTTGGCGACGAAACAGCCTTTGGGCAATTACCGGATTAGAGGGAATTCTCTCACAGATAAGCACTGGTTGAAAAAACGCATAGCTTCTGATTGTATCAAGGAAAATCAACGGCGGCGTCTGCGGGGAGAGCCGGAGTTATCTTTAAGTCATTACGAACAGTTATGTTTTCAAAATTTGCCACTTTGGCAAAAGCTCAACAAATTTAGACAATTTTTGGCACTGCACTACATGAGAAAGCTAGGACAAAGTTGGTTGAACCGGGAGTTTTTGCAGACTCTTGTTTACGGGATTGCTACTACAGTTCTCAATCCTCAAGCTAGTTTAAATAAGTTGAAATGGATGAAGTATCATGAAGAAAGGTTTGACACTCCCTAGTTGATTGAATTTATGGACTGGCAGGAAATTTCTGGGAATTGGGTATTGATTCCTTCAACTAGACCGATCGCGATCGTACATTTTCTCGGTGGTGCCTTTGTGGCGACAGCACCACACTTGACCTATCGCTGGCTATTGGAGGCCTTGGGAAATCAAGGATATGTTGTAGTAGCGACACCTTTTGTCAATACTTTGGATCATATTGCGATCGCCCGTGATGTCCTCAATAAATTTGAAAATGCTCTGGGACGATTGCAGGCGATGAAGTTGCTGCGATCGCGATATCTCCCTATCTACGGAATGGGACACAGCATGGGGTGCAAACTCCATTTGCTGATAGGTGCTGTCTTTGACGTAGAAAGGTCAGGCAATATTCTGATCTCTTTCAACAATTATGCAGCTTCTGAAGCAATCCCCATCGTCGAGCAAATTTCCCCTGTCTTTAACGTCGAATTTACTCCTTCTCCCCAGGATACCAATCGCTTGGTCAAAGATAGCTATCAAATTCGGCGCAATCTGTTAATTAAATTTAAGGATGACAACATCGACCAAACTTTGCTGTTAAAAGACTTGCTAAAAGTGAAATATTCCGACATGATTACTGTTCAGATCCTGGCCGGCAACCATCAAACACCCTTGGGTCAAGATGTTAGCTGGCCGATGGGTCAAATTTTTACACCCTTTGATGCGATCGGACAGTGGGTGAAACAAGAAGTGTATCGGGAATTAAATCAATTAAAAAATACTGTTTTGCTGTGGCTCAATCCTGTTTCAAAAATTTAAACTTTCCATCAATATCTGTCACATTATCGGAATTTTTCGGTGTTTTTTTGTACACCCGCTATACCTGGTACTCCAGGTTAGCGGTGATATCGTTTACGGTTGGATCGGAATGATTTAACCGCAGAGAGCGCAGAGGGCACAGAGGAGGACGGTGCTACCGGATTTGAGAGGAGTATGTCAACGTCCTAGTTTATTAGGAATACCTTCGCAGCCACCGGGAATAGTTTCTCTCGATTTCGAGCCACACCAAGCGCAGCAGTATTGACGTTGCTCCTCCGACATTCGCTTGACACCGGTGAAATCAGCGCGTTCCACCACAGCCCCGGTATATTCCCCCGTGGTGTAGTTGGGAAATTCACTGCGACTGCGGGGGGAAGCGGTTTCGACCGAGCCATAAAATAATGTAGTACCTTTCATGTCAGCGCGGACGAGATTGGCGTCGTACAAGACAGCGCGGGAGAGGTTGGCTTTGACTAAATCGCACTTGCTGAGATTGGCGCGGACGAGATTGGCTTCGCTTAAATCTGTCCACCGCAAGTCAGTGTTCGCTAGGTCTGCTCCTGCTAACATCACATTGAGATCGATGACACGGATACCGTGGTCTCTGTCTTCAGCATAGCCGCCGTCGCCGTCAAGGATGGGGCGACCTAAAAGTCGATCGCGCTTCAGAGGAGTAACCAATCTCGACTGCGACAAAAACCGGAGAATTTTAGCTTTACCTTCAGCATCTACACTGCTCATAATCGCAGCAGTGCGACCTTCTGCGATCGCCCTTTCCTGCGGCCAATCTTCCAAAAACCCTTGTTCGTCGAGGGCTAAGTCGGAAACCCCTTGAAAATAAGCATCTATCGTTTGCTGCTGTGTAATTCTGTTTTGCTGAATAGTCAAATCTTTCGAGATCACATACTGGCGCCAAGCCACATAAACGCCCAAAATTGCGATCAAAATTTGCCCCAAAGCGCCAATTAACTCGCCGAGAGCTCCGATCGCATCCCAGTTAATTTGGATATTGCGGCTTCCCGGTTCAGTATTAGTACCGCTGAGCATCAGCAAGCCCACAATCCCAGCTAAAAGACCAAAGCAGGCTACGATCAGAGTGCGCCAAGCTGGGGGAATCACCTGCACCCAAATTTTGCCCCAACTCGGCCACATCAGCCGTAGAGATATGCCCATCGCTGCGATCGCCCCAATTAAGCCAAGCCAAATACTGTCGTTTGCCAGCCCGAAAATCATGGCAGCGACTGACCCCAAAATCAGCACCGACCCCGACATCTCAGCAGTCGTTTGTTTGGGATACTGTGGCAATACAATCTTGCGGGTTGAAGCCTGTGACACAGATTTTTCCGGTTCAGCAGTGGGGATTATTGTCGCTGGTTCTGGCGACACACTAGGGGCTACACCGTTGAGACTGTCTACAGTTGCGATCGACTCAGGGGAATTGGATGGAGAAGGATTGGGTTCTGGTGTCATGCGTTAAGATAACTTCTAACTGTGGCTGCTCACTAAACTTGATTTTACCTAACCTAGACAATTCTAGATATAGCCTTTCTCTTGAAAGATGAGGTAAGAGCGAGAATTGGTAATTGGTAATTGGTAATTGATAATTGGTAATGGGTAATGCCCTATGCCCCATGGCCCATGCCCCATTACCCATTACCTAGTACCCACCTCACTGAGAAAGGCCATAGCATATCGATTTTAGTTTTGAGATTTAGAAATCCGGTCTGAGCATATTTAATAGACATCTCCCATCATCATCAGGCTTTCCAGCCTGTTCCACAAGAATTGTTGGATATGTCTATTGTGAGACAGGCATCCTAGCTGTTAATTAACACAGTTTTTGGAAAATATCTAAGTGGTGGATTTTCCTAAAAATTATTTATTTCCCAGCTACCTAACGAGCCAAATAAGCCTTTAGGAAATACACACCAACCGTCCCAAATATCAAAACCATCATCCCTAACACTAGCTCCATACTCAAGCTTTGAGCAGTACCTAAAGCCACAATAATTTGCTGTCGCACTATCAACGCGAATAACCAGCAAACCTCGGCTTTGAGCCAAACCAAAAGCGATCGCGCCAGCAGATATTGGCGGCGTGCGTTCTCTTGAGTAATCCGTACAGGATAATTAAAAGTATGGGGATAGGGAGACACCGCAGCCAAAACGATAAATATCATCGCAGCCACAGCCGGTAGTAACCAAATCATCACCTTGTCGCCCCAAGCATCAGGCTGGCCATAAAAACCGAAATGAATCGGAATGCGCGAGGGCAGAACAGCCCAAAACTGTAGAATTATCAAAATAGCCAGTAAAATCGCGATCGCCGCAGCGAACTCTCCGGCTATCAACAGTGGCGATCGCCCCAGAGAAATCACAGGTCGTAGGTTTGGCTTGTTTCCACTCATAGGTAGGTTAATTTAGATTAAGATTAAATATCATAGTATTGGTTCCAATTTAGCCCAGATATTAAGTAAGAATGCCATGACAACTCAGGTTTTGGTTGAAAAGAAAAAGTTAGAAAAACCGCCTCTAACCATACACACATTGGGCGATCGCGTGCTGCGCCAGCCAGCCAAGCGAGTCAACAGCGTTGACGCAGAAATTCGGCAGCTAGTCCGAGAAATGCTGCAAACCATGTACAGTGCTGAGGGTATTGGTTTAGCAGCCCCTCAAGTCGGAGTCAACAAACAAGTCATCGTGCTCGACTGCGAACCGGATAACCCAGCTAAACCGCCACTGGTTTTGATCAACCCCACCATCAAAAATACCAGTGGCGAAGTCTCCCCTTTCCAAGAAGGCTGTTTAAGCATTCCGGGAGTTTATTTAGAAGTTAAGCGCCCAGAAATGATTGAAGTCTCCTATCGCGACGAATACGGCCGCCCGCAAACCCTGAAAGCGACAGAGTTGCTATCCAGGGCTATTCAGCACGAAATGGACCACCTCAATGGAGTGCTGTTTGTAGACAGAGTAGAAAACAAACTCGCACTCAATGAAGAATTGGTCAAGCATAAATTTTCACCCAAGGCGGTAAAATCGGTATGATGGCAGGAACTCCTAAAAGTAGTTTATTTTTGGCTCTTTCGTGCATTGCCGCGATCGCCGCCGTCGGGTCAGTCTTTGAGCTATCTTCGGGAGAAGCTCAACTAGGTACTTTAGTCACAGGAATCATTCTCGCCCTCAGCATACCCCTCACCGGGCTATTTTTTTATGCAGCAGTTAGGGATGCTAGGGCAAATTTATAATTAGTTATTGGTTATTTGTTATGGGTTATTAGTTATTTGTTATTGGTTATTTGTTATTGGCGGTGCCGCTCGGCGTAGCGTCGGAGGGTCGGAGGGTTATTAGCTATTGGTTAGTGGTTGTTGGTGGCTGGTTATTATCACCAACCACCAATAACAAGTAACAAATAACCCATAACCAATAACCAACAACAAATAACAAATAACCAATAACCAATAACCAACAACAAATAACAAATAACCAATAACCAACAACAAATAAGATGGGATTTCTGCGACAAGTGCCAGCTCAAGGTGCTGTGGCTGCGACAGCATCCAAGTACCAACTTTCTGAAATTATGGAAGTGGCGATCGGACGCGATCGCAGTTGTCAAATAGCCTTGGAATCCATGGCCTACGGCATGGTTTCCCGTCGCCACGCCACAGTCCGCCCCTTCACTAAAGGCAATACTCTGACATGGGAAATTTGCGACCTCAACAGCGCGAACGGTACTTATGTCAATGGTCAAAGGCTGCAAGCCTGCCAAACTTTAGAAACAGGCGATCGCATCAGTCTTGGTATTGACGGCCCTCAATTTATATTTGAAACTACCCTACAAAACAACCACAATTCACCACGATTCCCCACACTAAATCCCACCTTGTCTAACGCTGGCGAAAAGGAAACTCTCACTTTCACTCAATTATTTCCCATCGCCTCCACCGGAAAACAACTAAGTCAAAAAGCTTACTTATATCCCGGCATTGCTACAGTTATTTTTGTAGTTTCGATGTTTGTAGCAGTGGGAAATTCAGCAGCTTTCAATTTTCTGCTGGCTGCTTATCTTGCTGGCGCAGCTTACTATTTCATATATCAACTGTGTGGCAAACACAAGCCTTGGTGGATATTATTTTGTTCTGCCCTAGGTACTATCTTAATTTTACTCAGCCCTTTATTGATTGGATTTATAGTAGTATTTCGAGAAATTTTGCCCGGAAGACTTCCCACCGAAGGGGAAAAAATAAGTTTTTTTCCTTTCTTAATCCGAATGTTTTTCGGTGCAGGTCTGATGGAAGAATTGCTAAAAGCTTTACCAGTTTTGGCCGCAATGATGCTGGGTAATTTATTGCGAAATCCCTGGCGGGAGCGCGTCGGTGTTTGGGAACCTTTAGATGGCATTCTGTTAGGAAGTGCCTCCGCAGTCGGATTTACACTATTAGAAACTCTGGGACAATACGTACCCAATATTATTCACAATGTCACTCTACAAGCAGGGACAGATGCCGGAGAATTAGTAGGATTGCAGTTGCTAATTCCCCGAATTTTGGGTTCCGTCGCCGGACACATGGCTTACAGTGGCTATTTGGGATATTTTATCGGCTTAAGCGCCCTCAAACCTAAAAAGCGCTGGCAAATTTTGGGCGTAGGCTATCTCAGCGCTGCGGCACTTCACGCTTTGTGGAATGCGTCGGGAAGCGCCAGCGTACTCTTGCTGGCAGTGGTGGGAGTCTTGTCCTATGCGTTTTTGGTGGCGGCGATTTTGAAGGCTAGGGTTTTGTCTCCGAATCGATCGCAAAATTTTGCTACTCGCATATTTTCTCAAAAATGAAGGCACCGGCCACGTCAGGCCTGTAACATTGCTCAAGAAAACGATGATTGTGTAGGGGTAGTGCCCAGAAGGTCTACCCCCCCCCTCAACCACTATGAGCTGCCCCTACAAGAGAATGAAGCTGCCCTGGGGGCCACGTAGCCCAAGGGCGACGAGTGCCCTTGGACACCCCCAGTGGGATCGAGGCAGTAGTTGAGTCTTCTTCCGTTTTGCTTGTTACTTCTCTTAGAATTTCTTCACAAATAGATCTGCTGTGGTACTATCTGGATGGCTGTGAGTAACTGAGGGAAGCCAAGAGGCTTGATTCCTGTGGTGGAGGAGAATCCAGGAGTGCTAGATAGGATGTCATTAGGATACGCAAACGTTTTCGGTCAACGAGGTCAACCTGAACCCCTTCGCATTGGGGTGATTGGGGTTGGCAATATGGGCCAACATCACACGCGAGTCTTGAGCTTACTAAAAGATATCGAGCTCGTGGGTATTGCAGATATAAATGTAGAGCGGGGAATTGATGTAGCCAGTAAATACCGGGTTCGCTTCTTTGAAGACTACCGAGATTTACTCGCCCACGTAGATGCAGTTTGCGTCGCCGTTCCAACTCGCCTGCACCACCCAGTGGGGATGTCTTGTCTCCAAGCGGGTGTTCACGTCTTAATTGAAAAGCCGATCGCAGCTAGTATTGCTGAAGCCGAATCTTTGGTCAACGCGGCTGCTGAATCCCACCGGATTTTACAAGTGGGTCACATCGAGCGGTTCAATCCAGCCTTTCAGGAACTCGGCAAAGTGCTGAAAACCGAAGAGTTACTGGCATTGGAAGCTCACCGGATGAGTCCCTATTCCGATCGGGCTAACGATGTATCGGTAGTTTTGGATTTGATGATCCACGACATCGATTTGCTGCTGGAATTGGCATCTTCCCAGGTGGTGAAGTTGACCGCTAGTGGCAGCAGGGCATCGAATTCGGGTTATTTAGACTATGTAACAGCTACTTTAAACTTTGCTAACGGCATTGTGGCTACCCTGACTGCTAGTAAGGTGACGCACCGCAAACTCCGTTCCATAGTTGCTCATTGTAAGAATTCTCTGACAGAGGCCGATTTTCTCAACAACGAAATCTTGATTCACCGACAAACAACCGCCAATTATGTGACGGATTACGGTCAGGTGCTTTACCGTCAAGATGGGTTGATTGAGAAAGTTTACACCAGCAATATTGAACCGCTCCATGCTGAATTGGAGCATTTTATTAATTGCGTGCGGGGTGGAAATCAGCCTTCCGTTGGGGGAGAACAAGCTCTGAAAGCTCTGCGGCTCGCAAGTTCGATCGAGCAAATGGCTCTCGATGGTCAAGCTTGGTATCCGAAAGAGCTAGAATCTACTTTGCAAGTAAGTTAGAGCCAAAACAAATCGTGTCGTTTCCGGGTGCTTTTACAGTTTGGGTTTGTTGTTTGTTCATGGGGTTTTCAACTGTATTTTTGCAACCGGATTCGATGTCGGTAGATTTGAGTTTTGAGATTTTTAATTTGAGATTTACTCGACAGATGAATCTCAAGCTAGTAGTCAAAATTAGCTCAGGATTTATGGTCAAAAAAAGCGACTATTTGACCAGTGAGAGTTTGGCTAACTAGCTGATTTCCTTGAGGACTTAGGTGAATGCTGTCTCGATACAAACTGGTAACAGGACTTACGCATGGGGGGTCAAAAACCCGGTTTCTGCGTAAATATTTGTCGAAAAAAACGACTATTTTTGGAAGAAACCGGGTTTTTTTCGTAAGTCCTATTGTAAGTTCCGTCGCTGAATTGAAAATGGGCAGAAAATCGATGTAAGTAATTTTCTCGGTGGCGACGAGTTCGGCAAGACGCGATCGAGCCTTGACTTCCCAGTCGTGAGGGCCATTCTCGCCTAATTCGTGCCGTTTTGGTGTCAAGGCTAGTACAAACTCGATGTTGGCAAGGTTTGCTGCTGTTTTGATTTGGCGAATAGCTTCTAAGTTGCAGCCAACTTTGTCCTCATTTTGTGCCGCAGGTGTTGCGAATTTGTCCCTAGGTACTGTGGGTATTAGGTAGCGATTTAATAGTTGGACGATCGCCATCACGGGTTTACGATCCGGGTAAGCTCGATCGCGCCCCACTACCGCAGAGCAAGGAGCAGATGCAAACAAATCGTCCGTATTCAACAACAAAACCACCACCAAAGCCCCAAATAGACCAAAACGCTTGGCGTAAGCCAGTTGATTCCTAGGTCCCCAAGAATTGGCTGAACAGTTGAGAACTTCAAAGTTACAATAATAGTTGACTTTTGAATGTAATTGTGCATTGGTGCTGAGAGGGCACATTTGCAGCCTCAACTGCCGAGCGATGATTTCCGATATGGTATCTGTTCGATCGGTCCACCAGCCACCGTTAGCGACAGAATCTCCTAACAATAAAACTCGCAGAGTGTCTGGAGCCGGCAGTGGGGCGATGGCACCTGTACGCATCGAATACTCGTTAATCTCAATCCGGTTTCCCCAGCGACGCACCCTCTGGTTGGGAGCGAGCAAATAGCCACACTCCGCATCGGGAATGTAAATCAAAGCATTGCCAAAACCCACAAGTACCCGCAGCAGCACTTCTATTCCTAACAACAATCCTGCGGTGACAGCCAACATAATCAGAGCTACTTTCACATTTTTAACCTCGATCGACAACCAAAAGCAGCCGATCGCCAGACGGATCTACAGATATAACCAGATTTCCAGTCATTCGATCGCCCTTGTGGATATAGAATTCTAAAATATGCCGTCAAAATCCGCCGTCAGCCGTAGCGTCAACTTGGTGGTTTCAGGAAAGCCCGTGGACTTAAAACAAATATTCAAAACGCCGAATCCCATAATCGGTGTCGTACATTTACAGCCTCTACCAACTTCCCCCCGCTGGGGGGGGAATCTCAAAGCAATTATCGGGAGAGCCGAGCAAGAGGCTACAGCACTGGCTTCTGGCGGCGCAAACGGTATCATAGTCGAGAACTTTTTCGATGCTCCTTTTGCCAAAAATAGTGTAGATCCAGCCGTGGTGAGTGCCATGACGCTGATCGTCGAGAGACTAACCAATCTGGTGACATTGCCCATCGGCATCAATGTGCTGCGAAACGATGCCCACAGCGCGATCGCCATCGCCTCCTGTACGGGAGCTCAATTCATCCGCGTCAACGTCCTCAACGGCACGATGGCTACAGACCAAGGCTTAATCGAAGGTCAAGCTCACCAGCTACTGCGCTACCGACGGGAATTGGGTAGCGATGTCAAAATATTAGCAGACGTGTTAGTCAAACACGGGCAACCCCTTGGTAGCCCTAACTTGACCACAGCCATCCAAGAGACGATCGGACGCGCCTTAGCAGACGCGGTAATCCTCTCCGGGCCTAGGACTGGTAGCCCTCCTAATCTCGAAGAATTAGAAATCGCCAGTTTAGCAGCAGCCGGAATTCCAGTTTTCATCGGTAGCGGTGCCTCCTGGGAAAACATTTCCACACTCATGCAAGCTGCTGATGGCGTCATCGTCTCTAGTTCCTTGAAACGAAACGGGCGCATCGATAATCCCATCGATCCGATTCGCGTCAGTCAGTTTGTAGAAGCCGCCCGCCGTAGCTTGTCTCAGAAACAGCAACACAGCGAGGCTAATGGCTCTGGCAGGCTGATGCCGGAACTGGGTAAAGTCAAAAGTAAAATCTAAAATTAGCAATGGGTAATAGGGAATGAGGTAATCGGTGATGGGTAATTGGTAGCGGGCAATAACTGAAAACTAATAATTCACAGTCAAAAAAGCACCAATTCCAAATTCCCCATTCTCCATTCCCTATTACCCATTGCCAATTATCTATTACCAAATCGAACTATGATTCGCCGACGTTCAACCCCTTGGATTCATCGCTCGTCTAGGACCGTGATGGCCGCGATCGCCGCCATCGGTGTTCTAGAAACCGCCTATCTGACGATCGCTAAATTCACCACAGGCTCAGTAGTTTGTCCCACCAGCGGCTGCGACAAAGTTCTCAACAGTCCCTACGCGACAGTCTTTGGCGTAGTGCCTTTAAGTTTATTAGGTTGTTTAGCTTATCTGAGCATAGCAATCCTCGCCTACGCTCCCAAAACCGTCAATCGTGACACCAATAAAGGACTGCACACTCAACTAGAAAATAGGACATGGCAAGGGCTATTCATCATCACTGCTGCCATGGTAATTTTCAGCAGTTACTTGATGTATTTGATGGCTTTTGAAATTCAGGAACTGTGCATTTATTGTGTCAGTTCTGCGGTGTTTTCCCTCTCCCTCTTTGTGTTGACCTTAGTCGGCCACGAGTGGGAAGATATTGGTCAACTGGTGTTTACAGGCATGGTCGTGGTCATGGTGAGTGCGATCTCCGTCTTGGGACTTTACAACAGCGTCAAAGCACCTCCTGTGACGGTCTCTAAGCCCGGTATAGCCGCTCCTCTGGTCACTACCACATCGGGACCTGCGGAAATGGCTTTAGCCCGACATCTGACACAAATTGGTGCTAAGGAATACGGTGCTTACTGGTGTCCTCACTGCCACGATCAAAAAATGCTGTTCGGCAGAGAAGCAGCCAAATTAATTGATTATGTCGAATGCGACCCCAAAGGAGAAAATTCTCGCGCCGAAATTTGCCAAGCTGCTGCTGCTAATGTCAAAGGTTTCCCTACTTGGGAGATTAAAGGTCAGTTTTATTCCGGGACTAAATCTTTAGAACAACTTGCAGAATTGTCTGGTTACAGCGGTCCGCGCAATTTTCTCAAAGTACCGTAAATTTGGAAATTCAAAGAGCGCAGATTTGAGTAGATAGGATGGGTCAAACAATTTTGGATGAAAATTTTGGATTGTTCCGGTAACTCAGTTGGCCTAGGGGAATTAATTAGGGAGCTCGTTCTTCTTTTAATCCTAAATTTCACATCCCAAAGCTACAATTGCCATGGTCATTGCTATGGGCGATCGAGCTTTTACCTGAACCTATGCGGGCAATTCTCAAAAAATGGCTTTACCAAGAACGCCGAGTATTGATTACTGCAACTGTGGCCGCCAGTACGGTCATCTTAGTTCGCTGTTGCGGACTTTTGCAGGTATGGGAATGGGCAGCTTTTGACCAATTTATGCGCCAGCGTCCGGCGGAAGCAACGGACAATCGCATCGTCATTGTCCAAATTGGGGAACGTGATTTGCAAAAGTACGGCTACCCCATTTCTGATGGTGTGATGGCCCAATTGCTGCAAAAATTGAATGCTGGTAAACCGCGGGCGATCGGTCTTGATATCTACCGAGATTTGCCAACTCCACCCGGTAATCCCGAATTACTCAAAACTTTTACAACTATTCCTAACTTAGTTGGGATTGAGTTGATGGCCGACGAAACGCGCTTGGGAGTTCGGCCACCTCCGCTACTGAAAAAGTTCGATCGAGTTGGTTTCAACAATGTAGTCATCGATGCTGACAGTAAGGTGCGCCGAATGTTGCTTTACGCTTGGCCTGGAGATGGCAAAACTCGCCAGAGTTTCGCACTCAAATTGGCTTTGCTTTATCTCCACAGCGAAGGGATTTCCCCTCAGCCAGCCTCCGTTAATCCTAAATACTTGCAGTTAGGTAAGGGGGTGTTTCAGCCTTTTCAACAAAATGATGGTGCTTATGTGCGATCGGATAGCCGCGGTTATCAAATTTTGGCTTCCCTGCGCGGCCGAGTAGGCAGTTTTCACGCTGTGTCCATGACTGACGTGCTTTCTGACAAAGTACCAGCGGATTTTGTGCGATCGCGCGTTGTCTTGATCGGCTCAACAGCAACTAGCCTCAAAGACTTTCATCAAACTGCTTACAGCCATAGCTTATTCGCATCTCCCCAGCAAATATCGGGAGTTGAACTTCAGGCTCATTTCTTGAGTCAAATTTTGAGTGCATCCGTTGATGGGCGTGGGGGTATTCATGTTTGGCCAGACTCTGCGGAGTGGTTATGGATTTTACTATGGTCTTGGGTGGGAGCAAGTGTGAGCTGGAAGTTGCGATCGCTTAGTCGATCGGCTTGGTGCTTATTGACTATCAGCACCTTTCTCACTACCACTGTATACTTAGCTTTCTTAGCTGGTTGGTGGCTACCATTAATTCCCCCAATCCTCAGTCTTTTGGGTTCCGGCGTCGCAGTTGTCGGTTATCTGGCTCACTTGCAAGAAGAATTGAAACGGTCTCAAGAATTTTTACAATCCTTAATGGATACAATTCCCGATCCGATATTTGTCAAAGATAAAAATCACAGACTGGTGGTTTTAAATCAGGCCTATTGTCGATTTATTGGTGCTGCTTTGGAGCAGCTTATTTTTCAAACCGATTATGATTTATTTCCCAAATCCGAAGCCGATATCTTTTGGGAACAAGACGAATTAGTATTAACCACTAATTTACAGCTAGAAAACGAAGAAAAATTTACCGATACTCACGGCATCACCCATCTCACTGCTACTAAAAGGTCACTCCATAAAGATGCCGCCGGCAATCTATTTTTGGTGGGAATTATCAGAGATATTACTGAACGCAAGCGCTTGGAAGAAGCACTCCTGCAAAAAAATGCTGAACTTAGTCACCAAGCAGATCATGATGCTCTGACGGGTTTGCCCAACCGTAAATTTTTCTATGAACGATTGAATCAATCTCTAGAAAAAGCATTGATTAATAATGAATTAGTAGCTTTACTATTTTTAGATTTAGATGGATTTAAGTTAATTAATGACACTCTCGGACACAACATTGGCGATTTGCTTTTAAAAGCAGTTGCCGATCGCCTCAAACGTTGCTTGCGTGGCAGCGATACGATCAGCAGATTGGGTGGCGATGAGTTCACAGTCATTTTGCCTGGAATTCCCGGTCGCGAGGAAACTGCGACAGTAGCTGAAAAAATACGCGACACCATTCAGCAACCTTTTATATTAGAAGAACATACAGTTTCTGTAAGTACCAGTATTGGTATTAGTTTGTACCCCGTTGATACTCAAGATCGAGATGTGTTAGTGAACAATGCTGATACTGCAATGTATCGTGCTAAGAAACTTGGTAAAAATCAATATCAGTTTAATTGAATTAGGCGATCGGGCATCAGAAGCAAGAGAAATGCAATTCCCCTCTGTTAAGACGCTTTAAGTCTTATTTTTGAATTTTAAGCAGTGTCTAAAAAAATATTTTAGTCTTCAACCCTACTGACAAGATGCAACCCGATGTATGACACCCTCTACGGTGGTAGTACACCCACTTGGTGCAACACCCCCTGATGTATTGTTAATGATAGTGAAACTTATTCAACAATTTTGAGTCTTAATTTCAAGTAATATTAAAACTTGCTAAAATCCTAGTCCGGCACAAAATTTAAATAGCTGAAAAAGCCTTTATTTCAAAGGATTTCAGCATTTTTACTAGGTTCGTTTACAAAAAAGTCAAGACATCAGTGAATTTACGTAATTTACTCGATATAATAGTTTTCACGGAAGTGCATCAACGGGAATAAACACTATGGGTACTTTGATTCGGCTCACAACCATGGCAACGCTAGCTACCTGTCTGCAAGTGAATATAGACAGACCAGCCCTTACTGCTGGACAAGTCAGCAATTCGACTGGTAACTTGACAGCAGGTCGATGGACTTCGACTGCTTCCAATAACTTTAGCTTGGAAAATTACTCACAATACGAACCAGACCCGAATGGGAACCCGAAAAGTGACGGTACCGGCACCCGCTAAACAGACCCCCATCTCTCCCTCTGTGTCAAGAGTGTTCTCTGCGGTTAAATCATTCCAATTCTTAATAAAGTTTTACAATACAACCAGAAACGATCTCAATTGTCCTGTGGTTGCGAAACAGGACCAGATTTATACCAATGGCAATGATGAATTAAAGTGTGCCTGCACCAATCCGGGTGACTGAGGGGATAGTCAAGGCGGTAGTGACCACCTCTACTTTCAGTACGGAAAGCAGCACTTTTGAGAATTAAGTAGCCAATATCCAATAAATTGCCAACTTCTCCCCAATTTCGTAACACTACGCTGTTTTCTGCATCAGCCGGGGAAAAATTGAGAATTTGTCCATGTTGTAAATTATTAAGCGTTTGAGTCAAAGACAAAGAGGCAAATTCTTGTCGCCAAATTTCCACTTGAGCGATCGCACTTTCCAAATCCCTTTGGCCACGACAAATTCCCGCACTTTGCCACACTAAATTCGGCAGATCGATCCGTAACTTTTCGATCGCCTCAATGTCAGAAACATGAATCGATTTGGCGATAATTTCCGGTGAATATTCCTCATCCTCAACAGCCTTGTCGCTGATACTTTCTACCTTCAACAGCGCCATTTGCGAGCCAAAAACTAGACATTCTAGCAAGGAATTACTCGCCAATCGGTTGGCACCATGTACCCCCGTGCTGGCAGTTTCTCCCACGGCGTACAAACCGGGAATCGAAGTTTCGTTGAACAAATCCGCGATAATCCCTCCCATCCAATAATGGGCTGCTGGGGTTACAGGCACCGGTTCGGAAAACAGGTCAATTCCCCAATCAGCACATACTTGAATGATATTCGGAAACCGATAGCGCAGTCGATCGACCGCAATCGGGCGCAAATCCAGCCAAACATGAGGTTCCCCTGTCTTCTGCAAGTGGCGGAAAATAGCACGACTGACAACATCCCTAGGAGCGAGTTCACCCGAAGGGTGATAGTCAAAAGCAAACCGATATCCTTTACCATCCACCAAATGAGCCCCTTCTCCCCGCACCGCTTCGCTAATCAGAAACCGAGGCGCGCCCGGTTTAGTCAAGGCTGTAGGATGAAACTGCACAAATTCTAAATCTCGCAGCAGGGCTCCGGCGCGCCATGCAATTGCTACCCCGTCTCCGGTACTTACTGACGGATTGGTGGTTTGAGCAAATACCTGTCCGCCACCCCCAGTTGCTAGCACCACGGCCTGAGCCCGCAACCACTTGACAGTAGAGCCACAAATGGCGCTAATCCCCTGACAGCGCCCGGTGTCGTCTAGCCACAGACTGAGTGCAAATGCAGGAGAAAGCAGTTGAATATTTTGGCGGCTCAATACTTTTGCTGTCAGGGTACTCACCACTGCTTTGCCGGTGGTATCTGCTGAGTGGAGTACCCGGCGGCGGGAGTGGGCTGCTTCGAGGGTGAGTGCTAAATCTGTCCCGGTGCGATCGAATGCAACGCCCATTTTTACCAAAGCATCAATACACTCAGGCGCTTCTGTTACTAAAAATTTCACCGCTTCCCAGTCGCAAAGGCCAGCCCCAGCTACGAGTGTATCCTGAACGTGGAGTGCCGCAGAATCTTCCGGGGCGATCGCCGCGGCAATTCCTCCTTGGGCCCAATCGCTAGCAGAAACAGGCAGAGTGTTTTTATTAATCAAACCCACCTGCAAGTGTTCGGGGAGGCAAAGTGCCGTGTACAGACCGGCAGCCCCGGCACCTACAACCAATACGTCAAATTTGTCAGTCATTACTCCGCAGTGGTTAGACTTTTCAAGTCCGCCTGCGCGGATGAAAGTTTGTATAGCTTCTTACTTAACTATAGCAATGTTTATGAGAGAGTTCTGATACAGTCCTGGACGCAATTGTCACAATTGCTAAGGTGCTCTACTTTCCCTAAGCCCTAAAAATTTTTCAAAAAACCTACCTGACGCACCGCAAAATTCGATTTTATCCTAGGTCATTCTTGTCTCGGACTAACTATCAATAAAACGCACTTAATTTACTCTAGCAATTTCGTTTTTATCGCTTGATTCTTGATAAAATAATGCTCATTATTGACGGAAGATTATTCCTTATTTTTTATTATTTTTACTGGCTTTTTAGGGAAGTAGGACATCAAGTAGAAAGCAGAAGTCATCAGCCTCAAGATTTTTTTCTTTTCAGCTTTTGGCATTCTGACTTCTGCTTGATGACTCAGACGTCTTGCGACTGACGGGGTTTATATCCCAAAATTTAGGTCAATCCAACATCCTTGCGGGTTACTGTGGCTTTCTAGTCGTAGAGACCATTGTTCAATCTGTTGTCTCCTTCAATAAAGACTGATTCAACATCTGTGACTGTAAATTTGTCCAGGTTAGCTTGCAACAACTTTTTCTGAGCTTCTGTCAAGTCGGAGATTTGGAGTACATCCTCAACTTTTTCGTAAGGAGCATTCTTAATAATTAGTCGAGCTAAAGTGGGATACAGCCCTGGATATTCCCGAAAGTTTCGGACACCGCTGTTGTTCAAATCCAGTTTTTTGCCAAATTCTGTGGCAAGTTTTTCGTCGGCGCGATTGGTTCTAGTGGGCGATTCCACGGCGATCAGCGATGATGATGGCAATACCAGACGGCTCAAAGAAGCCGCGATCGCGCTTTGGTCCCCAGCCCAGGCGAAGCAGCCCAGCACTAAGCCCAATACTGCCAATAGACGACCTAATCGTTTCATGAAGTTATGTCTCCCAATTTAATACACAGCATTTATGTAGAGATTACCATTTTGCTTATGCAGTTTTCGCAAGAAATCGGGGACTCGTGCCGAGTCCGAATTCTTGGCTAACTCTTGCCGATGGATTTCAAAAAAGTGTCCAAGTCTCTATAGGTACTCCCGTAAGTCACTGTCGGAGTGTCGTAACCTTTCAAATCCACGACGTGGCGATCGAAAGCGCTCTCTGCCCCCAATTCCCGCAGGTATTTGTAGGTAGTTTGTCCTACGGCGATGTCCTTACCCAGTTCCTTGGTGCAAGATTCCAAGCGAAACGCAGCATTGACAGTATCTCCCAAGGCTGTGTAGTCCGATCGATCGCTGCTACCAGAATTTCCTACCATTGCATAACCAGTGTTAATTCCCACACCGACTCGCAAAGGAAAAGGTAGGGGGTAACGAGTGCTCAGTTCGTCCGTTGCCTTGTGCAGTTGGCTCAAAGCTTGACAAATTAGCATCATTTCGTCATTACTCACACCATCGGTTTTGTGGAACCATACTGCCATGATCGCATCGCCGATGTATTTATCTACCCAACTACCGTGTTTGCGAATGATGTGTCCTGAAGAACGGAACCAACTGCCAATCACTTCCGAGAGGATAGTTTCGTCTAACTGCCGAGTCAGCACCGTGAAGTCTCGGATATCCATTACCATGACACTAATCAGGCTGCGGACTGTTAAAGTTGCTGTAAAATCATCGGAGTCTGTGTCGTGTGTCTGAGTGAGTTGGCGACTGGGGGTTGGGTCATAGAAGTCTAATTCGGTTTGACCGAACATGAGCCGATCGCCATTTTTGAGTGTCACCGGAATACTTACCCGCCGCCCGTTGACAAAAGAACCATTGCGGCTTCCCAAGTCGATCAGGTAAAATTCTCCGGTTTCCATTTGCTGTAACATCGCATGATTCCGGGAAATCCAGCGATCGACTAACACAAAATTATTGTCATCACTCCGCCCTACTGTCCAGCAATTGCTGCCAGCCAGGGGCAAGTAGCGATTGCCACCTTCTGTGCGAAGTACCATATGTGGGTTCGTTTGCAAAGTCACCACAGTCTTAGAAACGACATCAATTCGACCGATTTAAAGTTCTACACTTGCAATTTTAGATTGACCGGGAGTTTTATAATTGATAGTTTGGCTAAAAAAACTCAAATCCCCTATTCTAAAATTTTAGATTGTTTAGTCGATTTTCGATGCACCGGACTGACTTAGTATGACCGAATTCTAGGGCACCCACAAGCGAGCTTATCTATTGTTGCTGCCAAAAGTTACGCCCATGCAGCAACCCTTGTTCAAATAGAAACCAAATAATTTTATGTTGTCGAAAAGAATTTTGCCCTGTCTGGATGTAAAAGCTGGCCGCGTAGTCAAAGGTGTCAATTTTGTCAACCTTAAAGATGCTGGCGATCCGGTAGAAATGGCACAGGTTTACAATGATGCTGGTGCTGACGAGTTGGTGTTTCTGGATATTACTGCGACTCATGAAGACCGCGACATTATTATTGATGTAGTGTACCGGACTGCCGATCGAGTTTTTATCCCTTTGACCGTCGGTGGTGGTATCCAATCCTTGGATACAATTAAAAGTTTATTGAGGGCTGGTGCCGATAAGGTGAGTATTAATTCAGCGGCGGTGCGCGATCCCAGTTTAATCGACAAAGCGAGCGATCGATTTGGCAATCAGTGTATTGTAGTGGCGATCGACGCCCGCCAACGACAAGACGCAGATAATCCCGGTTGGGATGTCTACGTGCGCGGAGGGCGAGAAAATACGGGCAAAGATGCCGTCGCCTGGGCAAAGGAAGCCGAAAAACGGGGCGCGGGCGAATTGCTGGTGACAAGTATGGACTCTGACGGCACTCAAGCTGGCTATGACTTGGATTTAACCAGAAGTATCGCTGAAACTGTCGAAATTCCGGTGATTGCTTCCGGTGGTGCCGGCAACTGCCACCACATCTACGAAGCAGTGACTGAAGGTAAAGCCGAAGCAGCCCTGCTAGCTTCGCTGCTGCATTACGGCCAACTCAACGTGGGACAAATTAAGACTTATCTAGCAGAATGCCAAATTCCCGTGCGCCTGTAACGTGAATTTAAGTAGAAAGGAGAGGGAGAGATGGGGAGTCTCACAACTATCACCTGACGCTACAACCGGAATTGAGATAAATTCATCCTCGGCGTGTGTCCCCATCACTGTCTTTTCCCTGTTTCTTGTTCCCTCTTCCCTATTCCTTGTGCTTTTTTCAAAATATTCCCTGAGAAGGATTTCAAACGCCACTGGTTTTAGTTACATATATATTAGTGGAATTTGAAAGACCGCAACTGCTCAATGCTATTGCTGCTCTCAAAATTAAACCCAATATTGTCTAGGGTTTGATTAATCATCAACCCGTTAACAATTGTGGTCTCGAAAAAAAAATCTCGAAAAGGAAACTTGTTGGTATGTCTTTTATGAATTTTAATCTATCTGTCAAAGGTTTAGTTCGTAGTTTTGTAGCCATTTGTTTTTGTACATTGCTGTTTGTTTCTAACGTTTTTCCCGCCTTGGCAGTTACCAGCAAACCTACAGAAGCTACCGACCAACTTTTAGGCATTGAAAAAGAAGCTCAAAAGGCTGTTTTGAAAGACCCGATGTCTATGCAAGAAACTCAGAAAAAAGCCAACGAAGGGATTAATGAAGTTCAGGGAGATGCGGATAGCGAAAAGATGATGAATCCTGGCAATACCAGTGCTACATCCTTTGAGCAACAAGTCAAAAAGGCTGTTAGCAAGATCAAAGATTAATTTATTTGTCAGTTTTCAACTGTTAGTTTCAAACTCCTATTAAATCCCTGGCTTATTAAAGAAGTCGGGGATTTTGTCATGATTAATCAGGCGAATTAGTCTTGGTTTAATTCCACACTTCTTATCCCAAATCCCAAATCCGTATGGGGATTAAATTGAATAAAAAAGCGGAAAAGATTTAGCATCTTTCGGTTTAACAAAAACTCTTTGTTGTGGCTGCAACTGTAAAATGTCAAACCTTTCTCTAGTCAAATTAGCATTGACTACTTGACCGTCATCTAAAGTTAATTCTACCTGAATTTCCCACCCTAAATGAATCAACCGACTGATTCTGGCTGGTACTGTGGCACTGTTTTCTGTAGTTTCAATTACCACGTCGTGAGGGCGCAAGAACATCTCCGGGTTGGCTGAGTCAAAGCCGTTGTCTTGAAACATCCTGGAACTGCTGGGCAATACATTCACAGGCCCGATAAAACTCATGACAAAAGCACTGGCTGGA
Organism: Microcoleus sp. EPA2; assembly: GCA_020882975.1. Classification (GTDB taxonomy): domain Bacteria; phylum Cyanobacteriota; class Cyanobacteriia; order Cyanobacteriales; family Microcoleaceae; genus Microcoleus. The sequence continues at coordinate 147,966 of JAHRFD010000008.1, forward strand.
TGGTCGTAAATTTCTGCGGGTGTTCCTACTTGTTCGATTTTACCTTTACTCATGACTGTAATTCGATCGGCAACTTCCATCGCTTCTTCTTGGTCGTGGGTAACAAAGACTGTGGTAACGTGAACCTCGTCGTGCAATCGTCGCAACCAAGCACGCAAATCTTTCCGAACTTTGGCATCCAGTGCTCCAAAAGGTTCGTCTAACAGTAGCACTTTTGGTTCCACAGCCAAAGCTCTAGCTAGGGCTACCCGCTGTCGCTGGCCTCCTGAGAGTTGGGACGGGTATCTATCCCCCAATCCTCCCAACTGCACCAAATTCAACAATTCCTCTACCCGCGATTTGACTTTCGCAGGTGCTGTTTTCTGAATTTCCAGCCCAAAAGCGATATTTTTCCGCACTGTCATGTGTTTGAATAGGGCGTAGTGCTGAAACACAAACCCAATTTTGCGGTCTTGGACGCTGGTATTGGTGGCATCTTGGCCTGTGAGCCAGATTTTGCCGGAGTCGGGCATTTCTAGGCCGGCAATCAGTCGCAGCAGGGTAGACTTGCCTGAACCAGAGGGGCCGAGCAATGCGACTAGGGAACCGGATTCAATTTCTAAGCTGACTTGATCGAGTGCTTGGAAACTGCCAAAGTGTTTTGATACGTTTTCGACAAGTATGCCCATAGGAAGGAAGAAGGAAGAAGGAAGAAGGAAGAAGGAAGACGGAAGACGGAAGAAGGAAGAAGGAAGACGGAAGACGGAAGAAGGAAGACGGAAGAAGGAAGAAGGAAGAAGGAAGAAGTCACTCCCCCAGCCCCCCCTCAGACAAATCATCGTTTTGTAGGGGCGGTGCCCCCGTGCCCGCCCCTCATCTCTCCCCCAGCCCCCCCTCAGACAAATCATCGTTTTGTAGGGGCGATGCCCCCGTGCCCGCCCCTCATCTCCGGTTTTGATGTCGGGGATTAGTAGTTTTATAGAACGATCGCACATCGGTTTGTCAATTCTAGAGTTTTTGCGATCGACCGATCTACAAAAGTAACAAATTTATGAGAGTAAACCCAGCTTGGACAGAGAGTGGCACTTAAAAACCAGATGTTGAGGGTCTCCACGGAGTGTGTCCACATCGCCAGCGCAGGTCGATCGCAAAACAACACAATTATTGACCGCCAAAGTTGCCATTTGATACTATAATGCAGCAAAAGTTAAAGCGTTTTTTAGGTTTCAAGGGCTCAGGGGTAAAAAAAAATGGGAAATGTTGGACGTGTGCCTGTAGGAATTATCGGCGCTTCAGGGTACGGCGGCGTGCAACTTGTACGGTTGCTGGCGGATCACCCGGCGGCAGAAGTAGTGTATTTGGGGGGGGATAGCAGTGCGGGAAAACCTTATTCCAGCCTTTATCCCCATCTGACTAACTGCATTGATTTGACAGTCGAGGCGATCGACTTAGAAACAATAGCGGCCAAATGTGAAGTTGTGTTTCTGTCCCTACCTAACGGTTTGGCTTACCAAATGGCACCGACACTAATCGAAAAAGGCTGCAAAGTCTTGGATTTGTCGGCTGACTACAGGTTTGAAAATCTTGACACTTACAAAGCTTGGTACGGTGGCGATCGCTCGGACTCTGCTCTAGCAGCAACCGCTGTTTATGGTTTACCAGAACTGTATCGCGATCGCATTAAAAACGCTCAATTAGTAGGCTGTGCCGGCTGCTACGTCACAGCTAGTTTGTTGGCCCTGGCCCCCTTGCTCAAACAAGGTATCATCGTTCCAGAAACTGCAATTATCGATGCTAAGTCTGGATCTTCGGGAGGAGGCCGCAAAGGCGAAATTAATCTATTGTTGGCAGAAGCTGACAACTCCATAGGCGCTTACGGCGTGGGCCGCCACCGCCACACGCCCGAAATTGAGCAAATTTGTAGCGATTTAGCTGGACACGATATTAAAGTCCAATTTACTCCTCACCTGATGCCGATGGTGCGGGGAATTCTGGCAACTGTTTACGCAAATTTGCGCGATCCGGGATTGGTACGGGAAGATTTAATCACCATTTTCAACGCTTTTTACCGCAATTCTCCTTTAGTAAAAGTTTTGCCGGCGGGGGTTTATCCACAGTCAAAATGGGCTTGTGGTACAAATCTTTGTTACATTGGCGTGGAAGTAGATCCGCGTACTGACAGAGTAATTGTGATGTCGGCGATCGATAATTTAATTAAAGGTCAAGCCGGACAAGGTATCCAGTGCATGAACTTGATGATGGGCTGGGAAGAAACTTTGGGTTTACCTCAATTGGCTTTCTATCCTTAATTGAGAGTTCGGTAATTGGGAATTGGGTCGGGGCGGGTTTACGAAATGATTGATTTTAGGCAATTATCGTTTGTAAAACCCGCCCCTTGTGTCTTAAAAGAATGAGTTCAGTCGATCGCCACGTCATTGATTCGATCGGACCAACAAGTGGGCGATCGTACCGACTTGCAAAGTGAATCTAAAGAAACAAGGAAAGTACAGCAACAACAACTAATCAAAATCTACAAGCTTAAATTTAACAGATTTGAGTTCACCGCATAAACGAACCGACAACACCGTTCATATCCTCAGCCAAAGGATTTCCCATAGCCTTAAACTTCCACTCGCTACCTTCTCGATAAACTTCTCCCATTAACATATTTAATTTGCCCTCATAGGAAGGGTCATTTGACAAACGATAGCGAGCAATTTCTTTCCCAGTCGCATCCAAGGCTCTCACAAAAGCATTTTCTATCATGCCAAAATGCTGTTTTCTGTCCTTAGCATCATAAATATTCACTCCCAAAACTATTTTGTGATATTGTGGGGGTAAAGCATTTAATTTGACAAATATTTGTTCGTCGTCTCCATCTCCGGCCCCGGTGAGATTGTCACCGGAGTGAACAACTGTTTTATCCTTTGATTCCAAATGACCGTAATAGATTACGTCGTCTTTGTAGTTCTTTAATTTACCGTTTTCTCCTAATAAAAGAGCGTAGGAATCTAAGTCGAAATTTGCCCCGCTGCTTCTACCGAAAAGACCTTGGCTAGCTTTCGACACATCCCATCCCAAAGCCATTGTCAGCCTGGATAAATCGTATTCACTTTTGCTCAGAACGATAGATTGTCCTTTGGTCAAGTTGATAGCCATAGTTTTGTGATTTGGTTAAGGTAACAGTCAAGTTTCAAGATTGTCCAGTAGGAGATTTGATTAGCCTGTGAGGGCTAACTATAGGGTAAGAGATTTTTGAGTCGTGCTGATTTTACCCAGTTGGGATATTCTGTGGTCAGCAAATCGTATAATTCCTCGTCTGCAATACTTTCGGGGTCTTCTACACTGAAGAAATCTGCATTATCCAGGTGGCGATCGCCCATTTCATCAAGTTGCTCTAAAAAGCTAAAATCGCTGGCTGTAGCCCTAGAAAACCAGCCGCCAACTCCCTTACGTTTGACATCTTTTCGCGATTTGCCGATCGCCATAAACTGCCAAAATAGAGGCTCATAAGACGACCATTGTAGCTGTTGTTTGGTTGCCGACTCATCCGTAGTAGCTCCATCAGTGACAAACATCACATACACAGGTTTATCGGCGCTAATAGGTGCGTAGCGACTACCATCGCGAGAGTCAGGAAAATAGAAATTTCTGATTTCCTGCATCACTCTACCATAGTAAGTACCTCCTTCTAAAGGGTATCGTTTCAGTATATGATGGATGAAGTTGGGAAAATTTTCGATCGTCATATCCCCTGCATAGTAAGAGTTGATGCCAAACAAAAATATATCGATCGCTGCGTTGTCATCAAACCGACATCCCAAAGCCAAAATTTTCTCAGCCAAGCGCTGAATTTTTCCCGCACTGTACAGCGAAGACATAGAGACAGAAATATCCAAGCACAGCGCTACCTTAGCATCATGATTTGTGAGATTTGCTTTCTGAAGGGAGATATCAGCCTTCTTAACTAGATTGAAAATGTGCGGCGCTTTTTCCTCCAGTTTTTTTTCTAAGATTATAGCTTTCTGACTTTTGTTACTAACTTTGGGAGTTGCTAATTCAGTTATGGCTAATTCTGGTATTTTTAATTCAGGAATCACTACTTCTGGAATTTTTAATTCAGTAGCTGCTAATTCATTTATTGCTAATTCTGGAGGAGTAAAAGCTGAATTGTTTAGGTTAGTTTCTGGTTGATTATCTTCCTGTTTAAGCTCGACATAATATTTATCTACAAAACTTTTCAAACCAGCATTGTATCCTTGTCCGACTGCCTGAAACCTCCACTTTTCGTTTTTTTTATATAACCTGCCAAACTCGACTGCTGTCTCTCCTGAAAAATGTTCTTGGAGATTGTAGCAAGCAAGTTCGCTATGGGTTTCGGAATTGTACAATCTAATAAAAGCATTGTGGATTTGGCTAAAGTTTTGATTTTTTGCCTGTGCTTCATGAATGGTGACGACAAAAATAATTTCCTGAATTGCTGGACTTATTTTATGCAAATCTACATTGATCGTCTCTTTGTCTCCTTGGTTTTTCCCAGTTTGGTGATTTCCTAAGTGGTGTACAGAGTCATCGAGGGAACGCAGATTATTGTAAAAGACAAAATATCTTTCCTGGGGAATTTTGCCCTCTGCACCCAACATGAATACAGAAGCATCTATATCATAGTTGTCTTTAGTTTTATTGAGTTGCCAGCCGAGGGCAAAGGAGACTTTTTGTAAATTAGGATGGGCGGGGAAAAGATCAAATCTTTCGCCCTTACTTAATTGAATTCCCATTAACTTTATCCTGTAATTAGTAGCATCTAGAACCAAGGGAAATATTCATAATTTTTCCCAAATTTCCCTTGATTTATTTAGCTGGATGCGATCGCCCTTTTATCCGGCATACTTGTCTACAAAGCTCTGCAAACCTGAATTGTAGCCTTGTCCGACAGCTTGGAACCTCCACTCGCCATCTTTCTTGTAAAGTCTGCCAAATTCCACCGCAGTCTCCCTAGAAAAATCCTCATCCAAATCGTACTTAGTGACTTCTGTGTTAGTAGTAGTGTCGTAAATTCTGATAAAAGCATTCCGCACTTGGCCGAAGTTCTGGCGTCTCGATTCCGCTTCGTGGATGGTGACAACAAACACAATTTCTTGCACCGCCGGATCGACTTTGGTTAAATCGACTGTCACTGTTTCATCATCGCCAAATCCTTCTCCGGTTCTGCTATCTCCCAGATGAACTACAGAAGTGTCTGGTGACTCTTTGTTGTTGTAAAAAACAAAGTATTTTTCGCTGGGAATTTTAGCATTGGCACCTAACATAAACACGGAAGCATCTAAATCAAATGCTGCACCGGTGTCTGTAGCATTGGTATCCCATCCCAAACCGATACCAGCACTTTTTAGCCCCGGTGCTTCTTTAGAGAGATTGATTCTGCCGCCTTTTTCCAAGTTGATAGACATTTGCTCTCCTGTATGCAACATCTCTGATATTACTGCTAACAATTATACCATAAATTTTAAATGTCAAGTATAATATTTCCTGTCTTTAAAAGATTGATTTAGGAGCGATCGCGCCCTCGCTACATAGCGACGTTATCTCACTCATTCATCTTCCAAAGAAGCCAAAATCCGATCGACCGTTTCTTTAACCGTTAGATGGGTTGAATCCAGCCAATAACCGAGATGAGGAGTTTCGGTGCGGAGGATGCGATCGAATGCATAAACCATTGTTTCGTTGGCATATCCCGTCTTCGCTCTTGCTGTATCCCGTGCCGCTACAACCTCTGGCTGGGGACACAGAACAATCGCAGAAAACGGCACATCATGAAACCTGGCAATTACCTCAGCGAGTGCGGAACCAATGATAATATCTTGATACACAACCGTAAAGCCAGCCTGAAGATAGTGTCGCGCTGCCATTGCTGCCAGATGATAGCGCAGTTGAAGTTGCTGATATGCCTCTGCTGACAAATTTAACGCCATTTCCGCCTGCCCATTCACAATCATGCGGCGAAATATATCCCCGCGCAGGTGAACACTTTTGGGCAACCTTTCGGCAAGCGATTGGGCAACTGTTGATTTTCCAGCAGCCATGTTCCCAGTAATCAAAATAATTTGTGGTTGATGATTTGCAGGTTGTCGATCGCTATTCATACTCTTTGTTATAGATTCAATGACGCTGTTACAAAAAACGAGTAAATCTCAAATGTGCTGACGGGTTTGTACTGAAGAAAGTAAATTAACAAATTGCTTTTGGTACTCATCTTCGCTCATCAGTTCTTTGGTGCTTTCCACCCTGTCTAAAAACACGATGCCATCTAAATGGTCGTGTTCGTGCTGAAAAATCCTAGCCACAAAATCTGTCAATTCTTGTTGATGGAGTTTGCCATCTCTACTGGTGTATTCAATTTGAATCGATCGACTTCTCGGCACTAATCCCCGTATCCCCGGAATACTCAAACAGCCTTCCCAGTCTTTGACTGTCTCTGTTGAACTCGCAATAATTCGAGGGTTAATCATGGCTGTGGGTTCCATGGTTGGTGCTTGGGGATACCGCTGATTGGGACGGGAGGCGACGACGAACAGCCGATCGCCCCTAGCGACTTGAGGGGCTGCAATCCCCACCCCGTGGGCGTGTTTTACTGTAGAGATTAAGTTGTCAATCAAATGTTGAATGCGCTCGTCCTGAATATTCTCTACAAATTGCGATCGCTGGCGCAATACAGGATTTCCTAATTGTGAAATTGGTAAGATTTCTGTCATTTTTATTTTTTGTTGGTTATTATTCCTACTGTCAACTGTGAACAAAATTATCGAACTTTTTGCACGGGGAGACTGCCTGGTTTCACACTCAATTTTAGTATTTCACCATTGCGATTAATCTCCATTTGCAAAATCCCACCCACCCTAGCATTTTGTACGAATTCCTGAACAGCTTCCGACTGAATAATCGGCTGATTGTTAATCTTTTGAATCACATCCCCAGCCCGCAAACCAGATGCAGCGGCGGGAGAAGCAGGCACCACACTAATAATAGCCACACCCCGATCGACTGTAACTCGAAGGCTGCTGTTACCGTTTTTATTAATTTGCTCCTTCACTTCAGGAGTTAGCGTCGCCATTTCAATGCCCAAATAAGCGTGTTCGACTTTACCCGTCGCAATCAGTTCCTTCGCAACTTCTTGAGCCGCCTTAATGGGAATTGCAAACCCCAATCCTTGAGCACCTTGAATAATTGCTGTATTCATGCCGATCACTTCCCCGGCAGAATTCAGCAGTGGGCCACCGGAATTCCCCGGATTAATCGCAGCGTCTGTTTGAATAAAACCGATTCGCTTGTCAGGTACGCCCACGTCAGTGCTCGATCGCCCCGTAGCGCTAATAATCCCCGCTGTCACTGAATTGTCCAAACCCAAAGGATTACCGATCGCGATCGCCCATTCCCCAGACAGCAGTTTATCAGAATCGCCGATCGTCACCACAGGCACCTGATTCGCCTCAATCTTCACCACCGCCACATCCGTCACCCCATCCGCCCCCAACACGCGCCCCTGAAAACTGCGGCCGTCCCTGAGAGTTACACTTACTGTATCAGCGCCGTCTACAACGTGAGCGTTAGTGAGAATCAGGCCATCAGAACCAATGACAAAACCCGAACCAGTACCCCGTTCCACCCCGCCACGGCCGCGTGAATTCGGATCTTGGCCAAAAAAATCCTCCGGTGATATCCCTCGATTTCCCGCTTTCACCTTGCGGGAAGCATCGATCCGCACCACTGTCGGACCAACTTTTTGCACCGCAGCCACAATAAAATTGACATTAGCGGGATTCCCCGACAGGGAATTCGGTGGCAAGACTTTGCCCGCTTGAGGCTTAGTATTCAGAGGGAGTTGTAATTTCGGTTCCAGCGTCCTTGGTGGTGCGCCAGAATTTGCAGGTAATCGGGAAGCCGTCAGACGATCGCCCAACATGGCGGCCCCAGCTCCCGTCACCAGCAGTAATATGTAGATTGCCGGTTGCTTCCAAAATTTGCCAGTAGAACTCTTCATCGCGACGTTTTTAGGGTTTTTTGCCAAATCAAAATATTTGCAGAGCTGATTCCCGATACCTGTTAGCCTCCTAGTGGCCACAGAATTTTACAGAATTTTGGGGCGATCGGCAGACTCCATTAACTATACCGCCCGGAAGTCCCGTTCTATAATTGTACTCAATTTAGCGGTGGCATGAGAGATGGAAGCAAGCAACTTTACTACCCCAGAAGGTAAGATTTATCATGTCGATCTAGGATTGAAGCATTTTGCAATCCTCCGGCCACAGACAATGTGGATCGATCAACCTCCCAAATCGCCAATTCGATTAAACTGAGTTTTCCAGAACAAAAATTCGATCTCTATAAATGCCTAGCAGCAAAGGTGAGCAGTGGAAATTCCCCTCGAAAGTCTGTGGAATCAGATACTTGAACGTCTCCAGGTACAACTGAGCAGACCTAGTTTTGAGACGTGGATCAAAACAGCCAAAGCCGAACAACTCGAAAATAACTGTTTGATCGTCAGCACTCCCAACCCCTTTGCTCGCAATTGGTTGCAGAAATATTACGTCAAAATCATCGCCGATGCAGTCTACGACATTCTCGGCTATAAAGTAGACATTTACTTGACAATTGCTGGGGGGACTGAAACCGAAGGCCACGGCGGACAAGGACTGATTTGGCCATCTCCCATCGGCCCCGATGTCCCCGAAAGCCACTCCCTCCATCCCCCCAAACCAGCCAATCTCAACCCCAAATACCTATTTTCCCGTTTTGTGGTCGGTTCCAACAACCGCATGGCTCACGCAGCATCCCTAGCGGTAGCCGAGTCTCCGGGCCGAGAATTCAATCCCCTATTTTTGTGCGGCGGTGTCGGTTTGGGCAAAACTCATCTCATGCAGGCGATCGGTCATTATCGCTTAGAAATTGACCCTAACGCCAAGATTTTCTACGTTTCTACTGAAAAATTTACCAACGATTTAATTGCAGCAATTCGCAAAGATAGTATGCAAACTTTCCGCGATCATTATCGCGCAGCCGATGTTTTATTAGTAGATGATATTCAATTTATTGAAGGCAAAGAATACACTCAAGAAGAATTTTTTCACACTTTTAATACTTTGCATGAAGCTGGCAATCAAGTAGTTTTAGCTTCCGATCGCCCACCGCAACAAATACCCCGTTTGCAAGAGCGTTTATGTTCGCGATTTTCCATGGGGTTAATTGCCGATATTCAGTTGCCAGACTTGGAAACACGCATGGCCATTTTGCAGAAAAAAGCAGAATATGAAAATATGCGGTTGCCGCGAGATGTGATAGAATATATTGCTTCTAGCTATACTTCCAATGTGCGCGAATTAGAAGGAGCTTTGATTCGGGCCGTCGCCTATCTTTCAATTACGGATTTACCGATGACTGTGGAAAATATAGCCCCGGTTTTGAATCCCCAAACTGAAAGTGTAGAAGCAAAGCCCGATGCGGTAATCGCAGTAGTTGCCGATTTTTTTGAGGTCTCAGTTGAAGATTTGAAAGGCAATTCTCGGAAGCGAGAAATTAGCTTTGCTCGTCAAATAGGTATGTATTTAATCCGGCAACACACTGGTTTGAGTTTGCCGAAAGTTGGTGAAGTTTTCGGCGGGAAAGACCATACCACTGTGCTTTATAGTTGTGATAAAATTGCTCAGTTGCGGAACACAGACCCAAATTTGTCTCAAACCTTGCGTCAATTGAGCGATCGTATTAACGCGATCAGCCGTAAAACTTGAGCAGAAGTTAGCTGTGGAAAAACCTGTGGACAAAGAACCCTGAATTTGTGGAAAAGATTAGTATTTGCTTGTATAAAAATTTCCATCGCAGCAAGGGCGATCGACTATTTAGCAACTTTTCCACAAGTTTTCCACAGGGTATAATCAATAAAAAAGTAGATCCAGTAATCCTTTCGCACTTTTTTCCACAGTATACACCGTGCGATCGACCAAAAAATTAACTAAAAAAATTAAAACCATTATCCCCCACACGCCCCACCTCCAGAAAACCCAGCCCCAGCCCCAAGCTAAAAATCCTGGGGATTCCCCACCGACTTTCTGTGATAGGATTTGTTTCTATCTCAAATCCGGTTAATTAACCTTCATCTCATGAAATTGGTTTGCACCCAAAGTGACCTCAACGCCAACCTCTCGTTGGTAAGCCGGGCCGTTCCCTCTCGCCCGACACATCCCGTACTAGCCAACGTGCTCTTAGTAGCGGATGAGGAAAATCAACGGGTTAGCTTGACAGCTTTCGATCTAAGTTTAGGCATCCGTACCAGCTTTCCAGCAGCAGTGACAGGTGGCGGAAGTTTTACCATACCCGCTAAATTACTCAACGACATTGTTTCCCGACTCCCAGATGGAGAGATTACTTTAGAAGACGAAGCAGGAGACACCGTAGCATATCTCACTTGCAGTTCTGGCAGTTACCAAGTCAGAGGTATGGGCCCAGAAGAATTCCCAGAATTGCCGGCCATTGAAGAAGGCACAATCCTCAATTTGCCCCCAGAAGCTTTAATTGAAGGACTCAAAGGAACTTTGTTTGCTACTAGCCCTGACGAAGCAAAACAGGTACTAGCAGGAGTGCATTTAAAGGTACTAAAAGATTGTCTAGAATTTGCAGCTACAGACGGCCACAGATTAGCAGTAGTTCAAACTGCGAATGAAAAATCTGAAGGGGAAGAAACAGAAAAGGAATTTGAGGTTACAGTTCCAGCTAAGGCCTTGCGGGAAGTAGAAAGAATGCTAGTCATGCGACAGTGGACTGAACCTGTCACCCTGCATTTTGAACAGGGTCAAGTTGTGTTTGAATGGGCAGACCAACGGTTGACAACTCGCACCTTGGAAGGGCAGTATCCAGCCTATCGCCAGTTAATTCCGCCTTCCTTTGAGAGGCAAATTACAATGGATAGGCGAGCTTTCTTATCCGCAGTAGAAAGAATAGCTGTTTTTGCAGACCAAAAAAATAATATTCTCAAATGCAGTATCGACTCCGTGAATCAGGAAATCACTTTGTCGGTAGATGCTAAAGATGTCGGTAGTGGCAAAGAGTCAATGCCCGCGCAAATTTCGGGAGACAGCATAGATATCGCGTTCAATGTCAAGTATTTAATTGACATTTTGAAAACGGCTCAATCCCCAGAAATTCAACTGCAATTAAATGGTGCTTTGGCCCCCGTAATTTTTCAGCCTTTGGGCGGAGTCAATGCTACTTTCTTGGTAATGCCTGTTCAGCTAAGAGCTTAAAAAGAGTCATTAGTATTCCTGGACGCAAAAAACCCGGTTTCTTCCAAAAATAGTCGATTTTTTCGACAAATATTCACGCAGAAACCGGGTTTTTGACCCCCCATGCGTAAGTCCTCATTAGTTAGCAGTCATATCATTTCTGGTTGCATAGGAATGATTTAACCACAGAGAACACAGAGGACACAGAGGGAGAAAATAGAGATTTTAATAATTCAGATGCTACCGGATTTGATATCATTAGTCGTTAGTAATTTGCCACCTATAACCACTGACTTTTTGCTTCAAATAATTGGTAACAAAATCTCAAACTCTGTACCAGTACCGGGAGTAGAATGCAAATTCAACTTACCTTGGTGCTTCTCTGTTACAATTTGGTGAGTAATTGCCAATCCTAATCCCGTACCTTTTCCGGCTGGTTTTGTAGTAAAAAATGTATCAAAAATTCGTCGCTGAATTTCTGGTGGAATACCAGGCCCGTTATCTGCTATTCTGATCGCTATCCAACCAGCATTTTGATTTTTTTCCACTGCTTCTGAGTTCGGTTGACCGTTGAGACTTACTAAAGATAGGTGTGGGGAATTTTCCCGATCGCCTTTTACATAATTTTGAATTAATTCCGCACTCATGTAGTTGGTCTCAGAAATTTGTATCAGCTCAGTTTCAATAGTAATAGCAGGTACAAAACCTGTTTTTCCTTTGAGTTCTTCCAAAGCATCTGTCGCGTTGCTGATGATATTCATAAAAACCTGGCTCAACTGACCCGAATAACACTTGACCAAGGGCAATTTTCCATAATTTTTAACTACTTTAATTCCGTACTTAAGACGGTTTTTCATAATTAGTAGTGTGCTGTCAATACATTCATGGAGATTAGCTTCTTTGCGGTGAGTTTCATCCATATGAGAGAAGGTGTGGAGACTGGTGACAAGTTCGGTCAATCTCTGTGCAGAAACTTTCATACTTTTGAGAATTTCCGCCCAATCTTCTTCTAAAAAATCAAATTCTATGCGTTCTTTGAGCTCGTCAATTTCTTCGTTGGTGCCGACAATCTTTTCATAAGCAGACAGCAAATCCATCAGGTCTTGGGAGTATTTTGACAAAAATTCGAGATTTCCCGTGATGCAAGTGACAGGATTTCTAATTTCGTGGGCGACTCCAGCTACCATTTGTCCTAAACTGGCTAGTTTTTCAGTTTGAATTAATTGGGCTTGTGTTTGTTGTCGCAGCAATTTTGTTGCTAGTTCGTGAATGTTGGATTGGGCTACTAGCAATTCGTGGGCGTCCAATAAACAATAAGTTCGATCTGATGTTTGAACGACGATGGGCTCATACAGGAGTTCTTGCGATCGCTGTAGGGACTTTCTCGCTGCATCAACTATTAAAGTATCGCTAGAAAAAATTAAAGTTTCGGTTTCGGCAAATCGGTATAAAGCCCTGACAGGTCGCTTTAAAAATAATTCTCGCCCAAAGGGACGGCTGATAAATTCCAAAAATCTCCGGCGGGAAATCATGCCGGCAAATAGACCCATATCGGTTAAAATGACTCCAGGTAGCAGGGGATAAGCCTCCAACATTTGAGAAATTTTACTTCCCAAATCTGTAGCTTCTACCTGAAAATCATAAAGTGACAATTCTTGAAGAGTGGATTCCAAACGGAACTCTGCTCTAGAATTATCTTGCATGAGTGGGGTTGGTATTTCGATGCAGGACGTATTCAACATAAATTCATCAGCACGAAGGTAGAGGTTATATTTACGAGTAGACATTTAGCTGCGATCGCATAGCAAACGGCTTTTTAAATTATCCAAAAAAACTGAAAGCAGTATCAGCAATAGTATAAGTAACCTAGAGGCACCCCGGCAGTTATGCTAGATTTTATTTTATATTGAGTTGGGGTGGATTAACGATTAATCCCCACATTTAGGGACGATTTAACCTGAATTTAAACTTTTAACCAATGGTTAAGACTCATTCAAATTCCTATCCATACTCTCTGGTTTAGAGAAGTCCTGAATACCAGCTAGCATTGCATAGCCAGAGATTTTTAATGGAATCTTAACTTGGCTCTGCGATCGGCTATGATTAATACCACATCCGGGTTATTCACCCCATTGTTTGTCCCTCCCCCCCTCTCCATGTCGATAAATAGGTTTTTAACCAGTCTTTAGTATGACAGGGGCTACGCCCCAAATCGCAGTTTACAAGTAGGTGATGGATGCAACCGGCCCTGACAAATCAGTTAAATAATGCTTTCACCCTGTTTCTCAGCTTGTTAGTAGAGGCTATACCTTTTTTACTGCTGGGAGTTTTATTTTCCGGTGTGCTGCTGGGGTTTGTAGATGAACGCAAACTCATAGCCCGTATCCCCCGAAATCCACTGCTGGGGGCTTTAGCCGGTAGTTTAGTCGGGTTTTTGTTTCCCGTGTGCGAGTGCGGTAACGTGCCGGTGGCCCGCAGGTTGTTGATCCAAGGAGTGCCCGCACCGGTGGCGATCGGCTTTTTACTCGCCGCACCGACAATCAATCCGATCGTGATTTGGGCGACTTGGACTGCATTTCGGGATCAGCCAGAAATTGTGGTTTTACGGGTGGTATTTTCCCTAATCACAGCAACTATCATCGGCTGGGTGTTTAGCACCCAGAAAGACTTGCGGCCTCTGCTACAACCCGCGATCGCCCGCGCCCTTCCCCTACCAAAACCCGATTCCTCCGAAACACAGCTACTAACACCGGAAACTCCTTCCCTGTTACAGTCGGGGACATTTATCCTAGGTATGCCAGGGGGGGCAGTGCCGATCGAATCTTTGCTACAAGACAACTGGAAGCCCTTACAAACAGGCAAAACTGAAAAAACCTCGAAACCTTCCTCCCTGTTCCACCGCCTTTCTAAAGAGCGTCTGGGCCTGCTGCTAGATAGTATGGTACAGGAGTTGCGCGAATTGGGAGGTGTGTTAGTCGTTGGTAGCGCGATCGCTGCGATCGTTCAAGTTGGCACCCCCCGCGAACTAATTCTCAACCTCGGCCAAAGCCCCGTTTCTTCGATTCTCGCCATGCTGTTATTAGCCGCAGTGGTATCGATTTGTTCTACGGTAGATGCCTTTTTTGCCTTGTCTTTTGCAGCCACATTTACCAGCGGTTCCCTATTAGCTTTTCTAGTTTTTGGTCCGATGATTGATATCAAAGGCATCGGTTTAATGCTATCAATTTTTAAAGCTAGAGCCGTAATTTACTTCATGGTACTGGCCGCTCAGTTAACTTTTTTAATGACCCTCGGCGTCAATTTATATCTAGGTTAGCATCACTAACAGTTTTTTAAAGTAAATTAATTAAAGAGCGATCGGGAGCAATGCTCAAATCTCAACTCTTCAATTTCCCATCTCAAATCAGACGTGATGATTCTTAAAAAATTCGGTCCTTGGCTAGACACCGTAGCTATCTTATCCTGGGGAATATTGCTCCTCAAATATTGGATCACTGGCAAATTAAGCATTTTGATTCACCCCAATTACTTTGGCTTGACTGTAGCCGGAGGCATTGGCTTAATCATCATTGGCGGTTATAAAATGTGGGAACTCATCCAGCTCGATCGCAGTAACCAGAAATCTCGGACATCACCCACCATCAACTCTCCCAGAATCCCAAAAGTTGAACATATTACTTTATTTCCCCCCAGTTTTGGCAGTACCTTGATGTTGAGCGTCGCCTTAATCGGTTTAGTCACCACACCCCGTACCTTTACCAGTCAGACAGCATTAGAACGAGGCCTGACTGAATCTCTCCCCATCACTAGACTGCAACCCCAAGAATTTCGTAATACCACCAAACCAGAAAAGCGATCGCTCATCGAGTGGGTCCGCCTGTTAAATTTCAATCCAGAGCCAGACACATATATAGGTCAAAAAGTCAAGGTTCAAGGATTTGTAATTCACCCGCCCAATGTATCAGAGCAATATATTTGGATCGGTCGTTTTATCATTACCTGCTGTGCCGCAGATGCCTATCCAGTCGGTTTGCCGGTAAAATTACCGATCGGTCAAAGCCGCACCGCATTTCCCCCAGACAGTTGGTTAGAAATAGAAGGAAAAGCGAGCTCAGAAGAACTGCAAGGGAAACGCAAATTAACTATTCAGGCTGATTCCCTCAAATCAATTCCCGAACCAAAAAACCCTTATGATTATTAGACATCTCGCAAAAAGCCCGTGCAGAATATTAGCCTCCGTATCCTGTAGGAGTTGCCAATAGCAAATGCAACAACTAGACTCATGATGAGAAGATAAGTTTAAAGTTTATGTCATCAGAAAAAAAACTAGCTATCAAAGGCGCAATCTGGACCATCATCAGCTATGGAGGCAGTCAGATTCTCCGATTTGGCAGTAACCTCATCCTGACACGGCTGCTTTTGCCAGAACTATTTGGTCTTGTTGGTCTTGCTTATGTTTTCATCGTAGGTGTTCACCTATTTTCAGATATCGGTCTGGGGCCAAGTATCATCCAGAACAAGCGTGGAGACGATCCAGAATTTATCAACACCGCTTGGACAATGCAAATTATTCGCAGCTTTTTTGTGTGGTTGTGTTTAATGTTAGTCACTTGGCCTGTGGCTACTTTTTACCAAGAACCACGTCTGATGTGGTTGATTCCAGTGATCGGTATCAACACCCTGATCGGAGGTTTCAACTCCACTTCCATATTCAGCCTCAACCGCAAAATGGCAGTCAAGGAAGTAGTAATTTTTGAATTTGGCACCCAGATAATTTCTACTATAGTGATGATTATCTGGGCTTTCTTAAATCCCAGCATCTGGGCGATTCTGGCTGGTGGTTTTAGTAGTACCTTAGTAGAGTTAATCTGGAGTCATTTTTTGATTCGCAATCAGCGTCACCGCTTCACTTGGGATCGAGAAGCAGTTAAAGAAATATTTTCTTATGGAAAATGGATATTTTTGTCTACACTTTTATTTTTTCTATGTTCTCAAGCCGATCGGCTCGTTCTAGGAAAAATCTTTTCTTTGACGATGTTGGGCATTTATGGCATTGCTTTCACCCTCGGTGATATGCCACGTCAAGTGATTATCGCCATTGGTGGCAAGGTGATTTTTCCCTCTATTTCCATGCTAGCAGAGTTGCCTCGCGAAGACTTGCGCGCCAAGATTCTTAAAAACCGTAACCTGATTCTGATCCCTCTAGCCATAGGTTTAGCATTCTTTGTCAGTTTTGGAGATCAAATAATTTTACTCCTGTACAGAAAAGAGTATATAGCCGCATCTTGGATGTTGCCTATTTTGGCTTTAGGAATTTGGCACACCACCCTCCACAATTTGATGAGTTCTTGTCTGTTAGCTATAGGCAAATCTCAGTACGGAGCTATGGGCAATTTCGCCACTTTCTTGAGCATCACTATTGGCATACCAGTCGGATATCATTTCCTGGGTTATTTAGGTGCTGTGATTGCTGTAGCTGTGGGCGATATTCCTACTTATTTAGTCATTACCTACGGTCTTTGGAAAGAAAAATTATTTTGTTTGGGGGAAGATGTTAAATTGACAGCATTGTTTTTAGGGGTACTAGCAACTATACTGTTTTGTAGATATCATTTTGGTGGTGGTTCACCGATCGACCACCTGTTACCGACGGATCTATCACCAGGTAAACTATTTTAGTAAAACAACCGGAGAGAGTGTTAATTAAGTTTTTAAGTTGTGGCAGAAATTTAGATAGGCAAGAGGAGAGAAAGATTAGTGAGTATTTTAAAGAAAAAAATTAATCTTTCCTGGTTGAATGTAGGGCTATTTAAACAGCCGATCGACCGCACGGCAATCATCTTGATGCTAGGACTGAGCCTGTTAATTGGACTGTTGCTGCTGTCGGGCGATCGCACAGCACCGCGAGTCCGAGAATTTAGCTGGCAAAACCAACAAATCGGGGCGGCAGATACGGGATTTATCCTCACATTCTTTCGCCCCATGAATCACTCCAGCGTCCAAGAAAACTTAAAAATAGAACCACCTCTCCCCGGCAAATTTAGCTGGGCTGGAAGGCGCATGGCTTACACCCTCAAAAACCCCGCACCCTACGGCGTTACCTACACATTAAAACTCGCAGGAGCCACGGACAAATACGGAGGAGAAAACAACCAAAATCAAGGCAGCCAAATTCAACCATTTAGCGCTTCCTTTCGCAGTCGCGATCGCGCTTTTGCTTACATCGGGGTCAAAGGCGAAGCAGAAAGCAGATTAATGTTAGTCAATCTCTCAAGCACCGACCCGAAACCCATAGCCCTAACTCCCAAAGATTTAGTCGTCACCGATTTTAAACCCTATCCTAACAGCGATCGCATCTTATTCTTAGCAACAGATCGATCGCAAGTCAAATCAGGTTCCACCAGAAGCGAAGAACTATTCACTGTTACCACCGGCCTCAATCCCCAATCGGGAGGGGAAGTGTTTCCACCGCAGCCAGCAGGTAGAATCGACAAACTATTAGATGCCAAAGATTATCAAAACCTCAAATTCGACCTCTCAGCCGACGGCAAAACCATAGTTATTGCCCGCGTCAACCGCCGTAATCCCGCAGATTTTAGTCCTTGGATTTTAGAAGAAAAAATGCCACCTCGACCCTTGGAAAATCAACAAGGTGGTGATTTTATGATTCGGCCAGACAACAAATCGATGGTAATATCTCAAAAACAAGGATTAGCCATCGTCCCCCTCAAACCGCAAGCAGAACCCGTAGAATTCTTGCCCAAATACGAACAGGTATTAGGCATGGCCCGCGACAACTCCGCCGCAGCCTATGTTAAATACAACACCGACTTTACCCGATCGCTTTTCATCTTAGACAACCAAGGCGTAGAACAAGAAATATTGCGAATTCCCGGCAGCATTATCACCATCCATTTCGACCCCCGCAAAGACAAAGACAATCAATTCCAGCGCCTATACTGCCTTTTATCCCAACGTCTGAAAACAGAAGACTACAAAGAACAACCTTTCATTGCCGCCATCGACCTCAAAAAAGAGGGAACTCGTCTGATAGGAACCATCAAACCCCTGCTAATTTTACCCAACCAATTAGATACCCAAATCAGTTTATCTCCCGACGGACTGGCATTACTTTTTGACCAATCAGTCACATCAGCACAACCCTTAACACCAACAAGTCCTCGCAATGATAGCGGACAGTCGATCGCCAGCAGTCGCCTTTGGCTGCTACCCTTAATAGAAATACCTCCCGACGTTTCTCAACCCAAAGTGCAGCCCGAAGAACTGCCTTTTGCGGGCTATCACCCCCGCTGGCTACCCTAAACTAATTGGAAATTTGAACCCACCCAGCCGGCTAATCTCAAATCGAAAATCTCAAATTGAAAATCGAAAATCCTATGACTCCCGAAGAAATTACCCATACCCTCAAAGATTTATTTGGTGAAAGTGTGGAGATGGCTGCCGCCACTTCTTGGCAAGTAGAAACGCCCCAGTTTCGCCTGCTAGTGCTGCTTTCAGAAGACAGCAGTTGGCTGCGGATTTTGATCCCCATCGCCGATGCCACATCCACTCAAAAATTTTTCGATAAACTGCTAGAAGCTAACTTTGACAACACCCTCGAAACTCGTTACGCAGTACATCAAAATATCTTGTGGGGAGTATTTCAGCACAACTTGACTACTCTAGCCACTGGCGATTTCTCCGCCGCCGTAGCCAGACTGCTGGCTTTACAACAGCGTGGTTTGTCAGACTTTTTCGACGACTTGATCGAAACCCGTATCCGTCAAATCATCAAAGCTGCCAAGATTCAGGGACAGTCTGTGGAAACTACCCTTCAGACTTTAGACCGTTTTTACGCAGAAGGCTTGATGGGGGAAATGGAACTCGGACCAGAGTCTCGCCAACAGACTCTCGCAGCTTGGCGGTATCAATTAGAACGTCTATGGCCAGAAGTAGAACCGCAATCCTGAAGCAATTCCCTCTCTTGTCTCGAATTCTCCCTAGAGAAACTTCACAGTTACCCATCATTTTTAATCAGCCCCCAGAGGTATCTGTGGGGAAAACCCCCACCTGCCAAATTCCCAATTGAAATACTCTGCCAGCACCCCGAACATTGTATAAAAAATAACAATAGCCAGTTTATAAAATTTTAAAATTTTCAGAAAATACGCGATCTTAGGGTATTTTATGGTAAAAAGTTTATATTAAACATCTGTAAGTTACACAACAGCTTTTATCCCTTAACATTGATTTAGAAACAATATTTTTAGCAGACAATGCTGACCCGATCGGGCTTTCCGATAGGGTGCTGTTGCAAATTACTTGATGGGAATGGAGAATGGGGAAGAGGAGAATCGGTAACAAAAAAGTTTTGAGATGGCCGCTGTCCTTAGCGAACAACGCTCTGGAAGTGAGTAATGTTTAAGTTAAAGAGTAGCAAATTCACGCCCTCGATACTTAAAAATCCCAACTACTGACTTGCTTACCAATGACTCATCACCAGTTAACTATGACTAATTAAGTATGAATGACCAGCAACTTTAGTTATCTATCAATAAAATATTTAACAGAGGTTTCATCAATGTTTGCTTTGCATGAGTTTAACTCGGAGTTATCAGTGTTGCATATACCTGAAATTTGTACTTGGAACCTCTCTTTAGAATCTACCCTCCTAGACCTGCCACTGTACAACTGCCAAATTGAATTAACTCAACAGGCAAAAGAAGTGGCTCAGGCTTTTGAGAAAAAACCATTACTTCCAGGCGTTATTTTGACGGATCGGGGGAAATTTGTCGGCATCATTTCCCGAAGACTATTTTTTGAAAGAGTCAACCGACGCTACGGTATAGAAATGTTTTTTAAACGACCAATAGAGGTTTTATATCGTTTTTCTAGAAAAGATATGCTGATACTATCAGGCACTAAATTAATAGTAGAAGCAGCCGAAGAATCGCTCTACAGACCAGCCGAATTAGTTTACGATCCCATAGTAGTCGAAGTAGCCCCAGAGACCTACTGGCTGTTAGACGTACAACAGTTAATGGTAGCTCAATCAAAGATTCACCAATTAACCAATAAATTGCTCCAAAAGCAAACAGAAGCCAAATTGATTCAAACAGAAAAGATGGCCAGTTTGGGAAATATTATCGCAGGGGTAGCTCACGAAATTAGGAATCCCCTCAACTGTATTTGGGGAAATTTAAATTTTCTGCTGTCTTATTTTGAAGATTTGCTAGAACTAATGTCAGCTTATGAAGAAGAATTTTCAGAACCATCTCCTGTAATTGCAGCTATCAAAGAAAGGATCGAATTTGATTTTTTACGAGAAGATTTGCCAGCCACCCTAGAAGGTATGAAATTTGGGGCTGAACAATTGCTTAAAATTGTTAACAGTCTGCACAACTTCTCTCACATGGACGAAAGTAAGCCCTTTAGTACAGACATCCATGAGTGCATAGAAAATACACTCTTAATCCTAAAAAATAGATTGAAACAAAGCACAGAAGTGGTAAAAAATTACGGAGACCTGCCACTGGTAAAATGCTATTCTGGTCAATTAAGTCAGGTATTTTTAAATTTGTTAATCAACGCTCTAGATGCCTTGGCAGAGCGGGCGGGCGATCGCGAAATGAGCGCACAGTACCCACAAAATTGGTATCCCCGCATCGAAATTACCACCAAAGTAGTAGAAGTCGATGACAGGAAATGGGCCGCAATTATCATTACCGATAATGGTCCAGGCATTCCCCCAGAAATTCAGGAGCAAATATTTGAGACCTTTTTTACCACCAAACCAGTAGGTAAAGGAACCGGGATGGGGCTGGCTATCTGTCATCAAATCATCACAGAAAAGCACGCTGGTCAACTAAATTTGCGATCGCAAC
This sequence comes from Microcoleus sp. EPA2, assembly GCA_020882975.1. Lineage (GTDB taxonomy): Bacteria > Cyanobacteriota > Cyanobacteriia > Cyanobacteriales > Microcoleaceae > Microcoleus. The sequence goes on from JAHRFD010000008.1 coordinate 169,099, forward strand.
CGGCACCCAACACCGAATTCGAGATCCTGTTACCTATAGTTCAGACCGGCGATCAAAAGGCACTATAAAAGACTTTTGTGGAGATACTTGATATCGCAGACAGTCTAGCTAGCATCAAAAGTCTTGTCAAACCAAGGCAAGCACTTAGCACCCGAACCTAGCCAGATACTGACAAGACGGTAACATCCACAGCATAAGAACAACCAGACCTACTCCAAAAAAATTCCCCAATTTTGCTGCTTAAGTGAAATGATAGAGTATGTTAGTAGCACCGGATCGTTTTCACAGTCAGGGTGTTCCGGTAACTCAAAGCGATCGTGGCAAATACATTCAGATCTAAAATACTTGGTCCTTTGCTCTCCGAAGGCAGCCATCAAGACCTTTCGCTAGAGTCTACTCTCCGGGACTTGCCCCTGTATCAATTTCAGGTAAAATCTAGTTGCTTGGGCGCTCCTGTCGCCGAAATGTTTGAAAAACACCCCCTATTACCGGGAGTAGTTTTGGTAGAAGCAGGAGAATTTGTGGGCATGATATCGCGCAGGCTGCTGCTAGAATACCTGCTCAAACCCCAAGGTCAGGAACTATTTTTGCGCCTACCACTAAAAACTCTCTACAGTTATGCTCGCGTCGAGATGTCTGTGCTCAGGGAGAGTACAACCATCTTAACCGCAGCCCCGCAAGCTCTGCGTCGATCGCCCGAATTGCAATCAGATCCCATCGTCGTGCAAATCGACTCCCAATCCTATAGGCTGCTAGACTCCCACACACTCAACATCGCCTACTGGCAAATTCGTGGCATAGAAACTCAAGTGCGCTACGAAAGAGCCCAAGCGCAAATGATTCAAAGCGAAAAAATGGCTAGCTTGGGGCGTTTAGTCAACGGAGTAGCCCACGAAATTTTAGATCCCGTAGGGTTTATTTGGGGCAATTTAACCTACATAAGTGATTACAGCAAAAACTTGCTCGAGTTGCTATCAATTTACGATGCCCACTGTACGGAGCCTCCGCCAGAAATAGCCACACTAAAAGAAGAGATAGACTATGACTTTTTGCAAAACGATTTCCTCAGCACCGTTGGCAGCATCAAAGCCGGAGCCGAACGTTTGAGCAAATTAGCCACCAGCTTGCAAAACTTCTGCCACATAGACGACGTGTATCCCAAACCCGCAGACTTGCACTCAAATATTGACAGCATTCTGTTGCTGCTAAAAAGCCGCTTGAGCAGCGAAATTCAAGTAATAAAAAACTACGGATACCTACCCCCAGTACCTTGCTATGCAGGAGAACTAAACCAAGTATTTATCAACATCTTGACTAACGCCATCAATAGTTTAATTAACGAAGCTGTCGGTCAAGAATTAGCAAAAGAATTCAGAGGAAAGGGATTGAAAAATTTCGCTCGCAAACCTCAAATTGAAATCATCACTCAAGTTTGCAGCCCCGAACCCCCCATCGACCCGGAGCGACCCCACCTGCGCTGGGTTTCAATCCGCATCAAAGATAACGGACCGGGAATGTCTGTGATGAAATACCAAAAAATCTTACATTCATTTTCAGCCGAAAAACGCGTCCTCAAAGAAACAAGTTTGGCAGTTAGCTATCAAATCATCACAGGCAAACATGGCGGCATCTTCAGAATGCAATCGGAGTTAGGAATAGGCACTGAATTTGAAATTTGGTTGCCATTGACATAAACAAGTCCGTTGTCCGTTGTCCATTGTCAAAAATGCCTGATGCCCAATGAATAATTCCGATGAAGAGAGGAATTGATATCAGGGGGGGGTAGCCCGATCCCCCATGTCTAAATGAGTGCCACACATTTTGCAGAATTTAGCATTAGCATCATGTACCGACCAACCGCAACCTTGACAAACACTATCTACTTGATTAGCAGTTTTAACTAATTGTTTAATCAAATCCCCCAACTGCCAAGGAATCAGGGCAATGCCCGTAACTATCATCAAAATAGTCAAAAAGCGCCCCGCTTGCGAAATCGGAATCACATCACCAAATCCCACCGTTGTCATCGTCACCACGGAAAAATAAACCGCATCCAAAAAAGTGCCAAAACCTTCAGGATTTACCGGATGTTCGACTTGATAAATTAAACCTGAATAAACTAAAATTATGGCGACCAAAGTAAAAATTATCCGGGAAAAAATCGCACTATCTTCGCTAGTAATCCGAACCACGGAATTTCTCAATTCCAGAAAGCGGATGAGTCTAAGAATTCTAAACCAACGGAAAATACGGATAAAACTGACATTGACAAATCCCAATAAAAATGGTAAGATTGCGAGCAAATCGACGATAGCAAAAAAACTCAAAATAAATTTTAATTTATGGTCAGCGCACCAGAGCCGCAGTAAATACTCAACTACAAAAATAACTAACAATACTAGATCGAGAGTTTGCAATTTAAATCTCACAGGTTCCGCCAGGGGGTAAGTTTCGGCGATGAAGCTGGCGGAAGATAGGAGAATAAGTCCGGTAAGAGTTAAATTGACGGTTTTGCCAATTGGGGTTTCGATATCTTCGAGATAAAAGCCTATTTGCTTTCGAGTTAACATAGATGGGATAATTAATACCATTTGTGAGGTAAGGAAATTATCGCATATGAGCATCGAATTAACTAAGGGTGAAAGGTTCAATCTTTCTCAGGAAGTTCCTAATTTCAATAAATTGGCGATCGCCCTAGGTTGGCAAGTCAGCCAGACAGCACAAAACTGCGACATTGACGCATCGGTTTTTATGTTAGCAGCAGATGGTCGAATTCCCGATGAAAAGTATTTTGTATTTTACAATAATTTGACATCGCCAGACGGTGCGGTGCGACATTCAGGAGACAGCGCAACTGGACAAATTGAGGGAGATGATGAGACGGTTTATGTGGATTTGAGTAAAATCAATTCTGGGATTCAAGAAATTGTGTTTGTGGTGACGATTCACGAGGGACAGGAAAAGCATCAAAGTTTTAGTCAAGTTACAAATGCTTTTATCCGGCTTTACAATTCCGAGACTGGAAATGAATTGGTTCGGTATAATTTGAATCAGATATTTTCGGAAGAAACGGCTTTAGAATTTGGACGTTTGTATAGGAAGAATGACGAATGGAGGTTTCAGGCGGTGGGACAAGGATATAATGCTGGGCTGCAAAGTTTTGTGGATAAGTATTATGTTGAGAATGCGGTTACTCAGGGTGCGAATGCTGGTGGGAAGGTTGATGATGCTGAGGTTTTGAGGCTTTTTAGCGATCGGGTGGATAAGCTATTGCGGGAAGAGGCGATCGAGGAGACACCGATTCCAGCATCTAGCGAACCGGTCGAACAGCCGGCTGCTACTCCTGTGAATGCGGATACTGTGCAATCTGAGGAGGAAAAAATAGATAATTCTGCACTAGAAAATCTGGAACCAGCGATCGGTGCTGAGGAATTTTTGAAACGGTATAATCAGGGAGAACGAGATTTTACGGGAGTTAATCTAGCAGGAGTAAATCTGAGCGGAAAATCCCTGGGTGGTGTTAACCTCAGTAGCGCTAATCTCAGCGGTGCAGAACTCTCTAAAGCATACTTATTGGGCGCTAACCTGAGTGAGGCAAATTTATCTCATGCAAACCTTCACAAAGCCAATCTAGAATCATCAAACTTAGATAAAGCACAATTACTCAATGCAAATTTAAGTGAAGTAAATCTATTGTATGCAAACCTAAGTGAAGCTAATTTAAGTGGACTAAATCTCAGCGATGTTAATTTGTCGCAGGGGATGAATCTCAGTAGGGCAAACCTCAGTAATGCAAACTTAACTGGGTTGAATTTGAGGCAATCACAATTGATGAAGGCTGATTTGAGTAATGCAAACCTAAGTAATACTAACCTATTCGAGGCCAAGCTTGAAGGGGCAAACCTTGAAGGAGCAAAACTTCAAGAAGCGCTTTGCAACGCAGACACTATCTTCCCCAGAGGCTTTGACCCTGTTAAAGCAGGTGCTTACTTAATCGTTGCTGATGCTTCACTTCCCAATGCAAACCTAGCTGGTGTTGACTTGAGTTGTTTCAACCTGAGTGAAGCCAACTTGAGTGGTGCAAACTTAACCAAAGCAAATTTGAGTGAGGCAAAACTACTTCAGGCGAATCTGAGTGAAGCAAATTTGAGTGAAGCAAATCTGAATGGTGCTGACCTAACTACAGCAAACCTAAGTGAAGCTAACTTGAGTAAAGCAAACCTTCGAGGTGCGAAACTAGCTGTGGCAAACTTGAGTGGAGCAAACCTGAAACAGGCAAATTTAGAGTACGCTAACTTCACTGCGGCCGACCTGAGCAAAACGAATTTAAAAGATACAAAATTACGCAGTGCAAACTTCAGCAGTGCAAACTTGACTGGCGTAAGTTTGGTGGGAGTACAGCTTTACTCAGTACAATTGAGTGGGGTAAACTTGACGGAGGCTAATCTTTGCGGGGCAAGTTTAGTGCAAGTAGATTTGAGTGGAGCAACACTTAGCTCGGCCGATTTGCGCGGTGTAGATTTGAATAATACAAACCTAGAAAAAGCCAATCTAAAGGGAGCTAACCTCAGTGGGGCGGCTAATCTGGAAACGGCAAAACTCGCAGGTGCAATTATGCCAGATGGCACAATTCATGAATAAAGTTGATCGCCAATATTAAACAGCAAGGTGGGCAATTTATTGGTGTGAATTTAACGCTCTTTCCCCAAGTCCGGCAGGGGTTTAAACCCCTGCCTCATAGCTCAAGTCCTCTTAAAGAGGACTGAAGAACTCATTAGTCCTCTTTAGAGGACTTTAGCTATTAGCCAGGGAATTAATTCCCTGGCGGCCTTTCGGTTTAAGTTGACACCAATGGTGAGATGTGCATCGCCCTAGAAATAGATTATGATTAGTGTGAAATGTCAAATACATAGATTTTCGATGAATGAATCTGACACGGAAATTATAGAATCTACCCTGAGATGGATGACGCAGTTTGTCGAGTTACCACATCCTGTTTTCGGCGATTTACCCGTTTGTCCCTTTACTAAAACAGCACGCTTGGCTAATCAAATTTTATTCAAAATAAAACGGTTTTCAGCTCTGACTGAGTTCGATCGCGATTCTGACATCATGCAATCGATTCATGAATTTTACAATTCCGATTTTGAAATAATGTTAGTCATTAATCCTGAAAAAACAGCAATTAGTGCACCGCAAACTCAAGAATTAATAGAAAAACTCAATAATAATATTTCAGAGCTGGGCTTGCTGGCTTTTCACGTTCATCCCGATGAAGATTTTAATATTGACGGGCTTCATACTAGGAGGATGCCCTATCCGGGATTCACTGTTCAAGTGAATTCTCAGCTTAAGCCCGCTTCCGATGCTTTAGAGAAAACTGAATATTACAAAAATTGGACGGCCGAACAATTAACAGATTTCGGGCTTCCGAGAACTTGAGGATGGAAAATCTGGACGGCGGCAATTCTCCCATCTCCAGTCTCATCTCAGAAATCTCAAATCTAAAATCGATCGCGCCTCTGGCAGCCATTACAATAAGTTCAGCAAAAAATCTTTACAGATTAAGAACTTATGCAGCTCAAGTCCACAACCCGCCATATTCGCATATATACTGCCATCCTGGAAGATAACGAACTTGTACCCAGCAACGATCTGTTGACACTGGACATTGACCCAGACAACGAACTGAACTGGAATGATGAGTCGGTTAAACAGGTGTATGCCAAGTTCGACCAACTCGTAGACTCCTACGAGGGTGAAGACTTGACGGAGTACAATCTCCGCCGCATTGGTTCGGAATTGGAGCATTTGGTGCGATCGCTCTTACAGAAAGGCCAAATCAGCTACAACCTCAACAGCCGTGCTGTCAACTACAGCATGGGAGTTCCCCAAGTGGATGCGAAAATTCACCTGTAAGGGCGTAAGAGCTATCTAGACTGCGATCGCCACTAGATGGGGAGATGGGGAGATGGGGGAAAATCTGCTTTTATTCTTCTGGCTTCTGGCTTCTGGCTTCTGGCTTCTCCTCGATCTCCTCAGCTTCAACTGAACCATTTAGCTGGCCCTTGCGCTGCAAAAACTGTTTCACGGCCACCTGGCGGTTGGCCATGAAGTTACCCCAAGCACCGGGAAATACGCGATCGAGAGTTTCCACCAGCGCCCAAACCTCCAGATTCATCAGTTTGTAGTAATGACCGTGGGAATGCTTAATCCGAGTTAGCATTTCGTCAACTTCGACCGCCACAGGAAGTTTTGGGTCGGGAAAATTTTCAGGAACAGGGCTCGATTCCTCTAGGGGCATGGATACATACTCAATTGCTTGGAGAGGCTTGTCAAATTAAACTTTAGTTGATTAATGACTCCATGTTATCAACAATCGCCTGAAAACCCGATCGACTAAAGTCCAAGTTTCAAACCTAGTTGCAGGATAAAACCTGCCTGGATTTACCCATGGTGCCAAATGATGTTAACACAGTGTTTTGGCGTGGTAAAATACCACTTGTCAGTACAAGACATTAAAACTTACCCTCCGACTGGGGGAAAGTGAGGACCGAGGAGCCCAGTTGCAAGACTAGGAGAGCAAACCGCCTTTTTTGGTAACAGGATTGCGCCCGGAAACCCTAGCAATAGGGATATTAAGGCAACAAAGTCTTAAAATCCCCGCGTATGCGAGACCGGGGAGTGTAAAATAATCGCCACGTATTAACCCGTCGAGGTTCAAGCGCTAAAATAGTTCAGATCAGCACTGGGCCCAAAGGCGTCTAGGAACCCTTATGCAAAACTCTGTGCCAAAAAACTACTTATGGGCTTTAGGTGAAGGGATAAAAGCTTGTAAACCGGGCGATCTAATCGCCGGTCGCTACTTGCTTAAGCGCGAGCGACTTCTGGTAGATACTCAACCCGAACAGTTGCCGGAACTTCCCGAAGACATTCCAAACTTTATAACTCCTTATCTGAGACTGTTTGCCTATCAACTGCACGTACCCCAAGTATATGGGATGGTATCCTCCAAGGTCAGTAAGCTGTCGGGGGATATCTGGCTGCTGGAAAATTCGCCAATTAACAAGGTCAGCGAATGCTTGATGCCGGAATTGACGGACTCCTGGAGAGGGGCCTCGGCCATGCGTCAACTTAATTGGCTGTGGCAAATTGCCCAACTTTGGCAGCCCTGTATTACTCAGGGCGTGGCGGCGACGCTGTTAACTCCCGAATTGCTACGGGTGGAAGGGCCTGTGGTGCGGTTTCTGGAGTTACAGCCCGATCGCAAACCACCTAATTTGTCGGAGTTAGGAAAATTGTGGCAGCAGTTGCTGGATGAGGCTCACCCGGCTATCCTCAATTTTTTGGGGGAACTTTGCCGACAAATGATCGCCCGTCAGATTCGCAACGGCGAACAACTCGTGGCTCAGTTGGATAAGGCTCTGCTAATTTGTGGCAAATGGTACGATCGCACGGTGGAGATTGCCACCGGCACTGATGTGGGGCGATCGCGCGCCCACAACGAAGATGCTTGTCACCCCCCCAGTGGTACTGTACTGTCGGTGATACCGGGCTCGGAAGCTTGCGCGATCGTCTGCGATGGTATTGGCGGACAAGATGGCGGAGAAGTGGCTTCGGAATTGGCAATTTCTGTGCTCCGAAAAAAGTTGCAGCAAGTTGTCCTCCACAAGGATATTTACGAGCCACTGACTCTGATTTCCAAGCTGGAACGAGCTGCTTGTGCTGCTAATGACGAAATAGCCGATCGTAACGACAGCGAACACCGCCAGGGCCGCCAGCGCATGGGAACTACCCTCGTGATGGGTTTAGCCCACGTCCACGAACTTTATGTCGCCCACGTCGGAGACAGTCGGGCTTATTTGATTACTCGCGCTGGCTGCTATCAAGTTACTCTCGATGACGATGTGGCTTGTCGCGAGGTGCGTTTGGGCTATGCGCTGTACCGGGACGCTTTGGAACAGGTGGCTGCTGGTGCTCTCATTCAAGCTTTGGGGATTACTTCTTCCAACACTCTCCACCCTAGCGTGCAGCGTTTGGTGGTGGATGAGGACTGTGTTTTGCTATTGTGTTCCGATGGTTTGAGCGATAAAGACCGGGTTGAGGAATGCTGGGAAACGGAGATTTTGCCGATTCTTGACGGTAGCATTAGTGTGGCCTCGGCGCGCGATCGATTGATCGATATTGCTAATACTCGAAATGGTCATGATAACGTTACCATTGGCTTAATTCACTGTCAGGCACATTTGAAAGACAATACTTTTACAGAACTGTCCATTGCAGTTTTAGAACCGTCGCGGGAACCCATTCCTGACACCGAAGATGTGCCCACGGATTTGAACGATCGCACCAATACGGGTGAGGGTAATTCTCAATTAAAAACTGAGTTTGTACAGCTACCACAAAAAAGCAAAAGTCTATTCTCGCTGTTGCTGAAAATAGTATTTTTATTAGGTTTGGGGGGAGTATTTGCTTATTTTTTCATCCCTCCGGTAGGTCGAGCGATCGATGCTGCCGGGGAATCAATGTTTGGGAAACGTGGTGTAATTAATACTAAAAGCAGTCCATCACCAACGGCAACACCCCTCCCCGATCCGATTCAAGCTTTAGAACAAGGTTCCTTTGTAGAATTTAAAAATTCTGCCGTTTCGGGAACCGAGGGCGATCGCTTGTATTTGCTAAAAAAAATCGGTGATGATATAAAAGGAACAGTCCCAGCAGGTAGCGTTTTGCAGGTAACAAACAAACAGGTTGCACCAGCCGGTAATTGGCTGGAATTGAAAGTTTGCTCGATTCCTGAAGTAGTAGCATCTAATTCTCCCAAACCAAAATCAATTAAAGATTTTTCGCGAGTTTTTAAACCAGAAACTAATCCTTCACCTGCTGTTTCTACTCCATCGCCTTCCCCCACTGTTAAACCAACTGTGGCAGTCCAAATCCCTAAGCTGCAACCGGGGGAAGTGGGATGGATTCAAGAAAAAAATGCCGTGTCTCAGGTAGTCTCTAACCCAGCCTTAAACTCCAATCAACAGGGAAAATGTCTGGATGCTGATGCCACCAATCCCAATGGTAATTAAAGTATCAATACTAGATGCTGTCTCAGGAACTAGAGTAAGTTTTGTAAATAGGAAGATCCCGTTTGCTAAAGATAGAGTAATTTAAGTCAGACACAAACCTCAAATAAAATTTGGGGACCCTCAACCCGAAGATTCAACAGTCTCTTGATTTGATCTCAAACTATGACGAAAATCACAGATTATTTCCAGGGAGTTTATGCGGTAAATCTCCCTGAGAGGACAGACAGACGCAAACTCATAGTCAACGAATTAGAGGCTGCAGGAATGCCCCTCAAGCCCCATCAGGTTGAAATATTTCCTGCAATCCGCCCCGACGATGCAGGAGGTTTCCCCAGTATTGGGGCGAGGGGATGCTTTTCTAGTCATGTGGCTATCCTCAAGCGGGCAAAACAGGAGGGTTTGAGCAGTATTCTGATTGTCGAAGACGACTTAGAAATTTCACCAGATTTCAGCACAGAGCAAGCTGCCATCGTCGAACAACTGCGTCAGCAAGATTGGGATTTCGTATACTTCGGACACGTCGCCAAGGTGGGAGAAAAGTCTCCTGTCCCCCTCGTACCCTTTTCTGAGGCGGTGATGACTACTCATTTTTACGGTGTAAACGGCAGGATTTTCGATCGCCTCTTGGGTTTCCTCGAACAAGTGCAACAGCGACCTCCCGGACATCCCGACGGTGGTCCGATGCACCTCGATGGAGCTTATTCTACTTTCCGAGCTCAAAATCCCGATGTTGTGACTTTGATTGCTTCTCCCAACCTGGGGTGGCAAAAGAGTTCCCGTAGTGACATCTATCCTAATCCGTGGTTTGACCGTGTGCCGGGGATCAGGGAATTGGTAGGAGCAGCAAGAACAGCCAAAACATGGCTGAAGCGTCGCCGTTCTAGTTAGTAGAATTAGACGTGAAAATAGTTAGATGCTCTCCAATCTTTGCACAAAATAGGCATCTCCAATAATTATGGAACAGGCATCTTGCCTGTTCAAAGCTTGCTTTTATGAGAGTTTTAATAGCCCGAAAAACTCCTTTGTAATATCAATTCCGGTTGTATCGTCAGGTGATTTAACCGCGAAGGCGCGTTCCCCGCAGGGGTTCCCGTAGGGTAGGACGCGAAGGAAGAGAAGAGAGAGTTTAATAATTCCGATGAAGAGAGGATTTTATATAAGTCACTCAAATGCTATAAAAAGCTAGCTGTTAAAACCCCGACTTGTTTAGCTAAGTCGGGGTCAAAGAGGCCTAACCTAATTTCTTAGATACTTCTGCAAGTTTTGTCACCATTTGTGATACTGCTTTATCCACAGCGGCGCTCAAAAGTGAATCCTCATTACTGCTGTTGGAATTGCCTCCGATACCCCTGATCGAGATACTAGAATCGCTTTGATCGGCCTCTCCTACTGCTTTGGCGGTGGCCAGAATATCTCCCGAAGCAGTACCAATTAACCGTGCGTCAATTTGAACTATGGCTTTGGTTTTGGAAGAACCACCGCCGATTCCCATAAAACTGCCGCCGCCGGATTGTTTGTCAACATTAAACTTGGTAATAGTGCCGATGAGCACGGCATCAACTCCTAATTGTTTGCCAATTTCTGCTGCGGTGCCGGCATCCATTGTACCGCTGCGATTTTGCTGTTTGAGCACTTGTTCGAGTTTGCTGCGATCGACTACAGTGTAAGTCCCATTGTTCACCAGTTCATTGATTAGCAGTTCGCTGATGCCTTTGGCCGCGCCTACTCCTCTGTAGGAGCTATAGTAACTGTTGGTAGTGCCGTAGTCGAAGTCCATGACGACGAGACGCTTTTTAGCAGTAGCTTGGGCTGTTTGGATAGTGGTGGCTTGGGTAGTGGCGGGCGTGGCGATCGCACTTACACAAAGGCCAGCTAGCATGAGGCTAGCGAGAGAAATGCTGGTCAAGCGAGATATCTGGGTGATTTTCATAAATTCTTCTCACACTTGTTTTGTTCCGATTCTAGAATACTTCACGGAACAGACCGATGTCAGGCAATTTGAGATTCTAGCTTTCAGCCTCCATAAAACCCATCAACCAATTAGCCATCGTCGCCCTCCGAGTCTGTCTCGGTCCGAATTCCCCAATTTTATAGCCTTGAAAGCCCAATTTTTCCTTCAATAACTGCTTGTTTTCTGGCAGGATCGATCGAGTCAATTTCACCGTTGCGGGTCTAGAATCGATAAAATCCGGCGGTTGTGGATACTCTGTGCGCCACTCCGGGGCCACATTTTCACTGTTCCACAGCCCAGTCTCTGCATCCCAACCGTAGCCTAAATATTGCCAAACTAAGCGATTGACAGCAGCATCGTCGATTTCTTCGTTGAGGATAGCCCAAATAGTTTCGTGATTGATAGGTGGCAATTCAGACATATGGCAATCCTAAATCATTTGTGAATGTCTTACTCCCTCCCCTTACTAAGGGGAGGGTTGGGGTGGGGTAAAAAGATTTACGACTCCTGCAAGGATTTCTATATCTAAAGATGGAAGAAGGAAGATAGAAAATGGAAAAAATCTGCTTGTGGGGTGCGCCGGAGAACCCCCCCAGAATGCTACCCCACAAAAAATCAATTATCGAAAATGCCGTCTTTCTGCGCCATAGACAACATCAAATCAATCACGCGGCAAGAATAGCCCCACTCGTTGTCATACCAAGAAATAACTTTAAAAAACTTAGAATTCAGTTCAATTCCTGCACCAGCATCGAAAATACTCGATCGCGCATCGCCCTGAAAATCCGTCGAAACCACCGCATCTTCAGTATAGCCGAGAATACCTTTTAGTTCGCCCTCCGCAGCTTTTTTCATAGCTTCACAAATTTCTTTATAGCTAGTTTCCTTCGCCGTTTTGAAAGTAAGATCCACTACAGACACATCTGGAGTTGGCACGCGCAAAGCCATCCCCGTCAGTTTTCCTTTTAATTCTGGCAATACCAAAGTAACAGCTTTCGCCGCACCAGTAGAAGATGGAATAATATTTTGACCAGCACCTCTTCCTCCCCGCCAATCTTTGATGCTTGGTCCGTCTACTGTGGGTTGAGTAGCTGTCATCGCGTGAACTGTAGTCATTAAACCTTCTTCTAAACCAAAGTTATCATTGATAACTTTGGCAATTGGTGCTAGACAGTTTGTAGTGCAGCTAGCATTAGAAACAACAGTATCTTTTGTCGGATCGAACTTGTGATGATTGACACCTACCAGAAAAGTTGCAACTTTTTCAGGATCTTTGGTTGGTGCTGAAAGTATTACTCGTTTTGCTCCCGCAGTCAAGTGTTTTGATGCACCGGCAAAATCGGTAAACAATCCGGTAGACTCTACAACATAATCTGCATTCGTGTCACCCCAAGGCAATTCAGCGGGATTTCTGATTGACGTACAGGGGATAAATTTTCCGTCAACAATAATGCCGTCTGGTTTGGCTTCAACTTCGCCGTCGTAAATGCCGTGGGTGGAGTCGTATTTGAAAAGGTAAGCGAGGTTGTCTGGTGGAACTAAGTCATTAATACCGACAAATTCGATATTGGGGTTTTTGATGCCGGCGCGCATCACTAGCCGTCCAATACGACCAAATCCGTTGATACCAACTTTTAGGGTAGCCATGATTTAAACTCCTCTGCAAAATATCGCTATCTCGATCGCAACTTGTGCGTTAAAATTTACCACGGCAACTCATTTGTCCAACTTAATCTTTTTTATATCTTAAGAATTATGAATTTTCTTGCGCCCAGGGAATTGGGAATTGGGAATTGGGAATTGTTGACAGTTGACTGTTGACTGTTGATAGTTAACTGTTAACTGTTGGCGACTACTAACAACTGACTACTACCAATGCCCCATGCCCTATGCCCCATGCCCTATGCCCAATTCCCAATTCCCAATTCCCAAAACTACCCAACACACCTAGTAATTAGCAATTCCACCGCATCCGAAATAAAGCACGACCCACCAAACTTATTCAGAACCGGTCTAATGTTTTCTGCGACTGCTGATACTTGATCTGGAGAACAAAAAGCCAGCACATAAATGTTATCCAGCGTCGTCATTGATGAATCGCGGGAAACATGATCCCTGGTGCTTTTTCCTGCGACATCACGAATCACCGAATAACCAGGCACTCCTGCCTTATCTAAGCCATCTAAAATCTTTCCCAGCTCCACTGAATGAGCTATGATTTCTATTCTTTTAACTGAATCCATCATCTCACCTCCAAAATATATTGATTACATATAGATACATGGGAATACCTACAATGATATTAAACGGAAACGTCACTGCTAAAGCCGTTGAAATATAAAGACTTGGGTTAGCTTCGGGAACAGTTAGCCGCATCGCCGCAGGAACTGCTATATAAGAAGCACTGGCGCACAATACCGAAAACAGCAAAGCATCTCCTTGTGGCATTCCAATTAATTTCGCTATTAGCAAACCAATTACTGCATTTACTATAGGAATTAGGATGGCAAAGCCGATCAGAAAAATTCCTGCTTCTTGCAAATCTTTAATTCTGCTGGCGGCGACGAGTCCCATGTCCAACAAGAAAAAAGTCAGAACGCCGTAAAACAAATCTTGGGTAAAAGGACTCAGCACTTGCCAACCATGTTCTCCTGTCAGTATACCCATAATTAGGCTACCGATGAGCAGAAATACAGAGCTATTCAGGAAGGATTCTTGCAGCACTTCTGGCCAAACTATTTCGCGTTTTCCTTCTTCCCCGCCGAATACGCTAACGAGAATGAGACCGACGATAATTGCTGGGGATTCCATTAATGCTAGGGCTGCTACCATGTAGCCGTTAAAGTCAATTCCCAGTTCTTTGAGAAAAGAAGTGGCGGTGATAAATGTTACCGCACTGATGGAACCATAGGTAGCTGCTATCGCAGCAGCATTGTAAGAATCTAGTTTGATTCTCAGTATAAAGAAAGTATAAACTGGCACAAGTGCTGACATCAATATCGCTGCTAGAATTGTCAGTGCAACTTGCTGGTCGATGCCACTTTTTGCCAGTTCAACTCCGCCCTTAAATCCGATCGCAAACAGTAAGTACAATGAAAATAGTTTGGGGATTGGTGCTGGAATTTCTAAATCAGATTTGAGAAAAACTGCCAGCAGTCCCATAAAAAAAGCTAATACGGGTGGATTTAAGATATTGGATGATACGAGACTTAAATCCACGATCGGTTACTCCCATGTCTGGTTTTTTATCTTACTTCACAGGTAATTGTGACACGAGAATGGATCGATCGGGCGATCGATCTTATTTTTGTGACTATGGCACTGTTGAACCCAAACCTCGCCCAAAAGGGGCAAGACATCTCCCTCCCCCTTCCCTTCCTAGGGAAGGGACTTAGGTATTGTTTCCTAACCAGCAGCCAAATAAGATTCTAGGGCTTCGGAGCCACCAATCAATTTGCCATCAATAAATACTTGTGGCACTGTGGTGGCCCCAGTTACGGCACGGAGCGATCGAGTTGTGATATCTTGACCCAAAACGATTTCTTCATAATCCAAGCCCTTTTCAGTCAGCATTGCCTTAGCGCGGGCGCAGAAGGGACAGCCGACTTTGGTGAACAAAGATACAACTTTGGGCTTAGCCGCTGCGGAGTTGATGTAGTGAAGCATCGTATCAGCATCCGACACCTTGAAAGGGTCCCCAGGCTCTTCCGGCTCAATAAACATTTTTTCTATTAAGCCATCTTTCACTAGCATAGAATAGCGCCAAGACCGCTTACCAAAACCTAAATCTGTTTTGTCTACCAGCATTCCCATGCCTTCAGAAAATTCGCCGTTACCGTCGGGAATTAAGGTAACATTCTCCGCCTCTTGGTCTTTTGCCCATTCGTTCATCACAAACCCATCATTGACGGAAATGCAAACAATTTCATCTACACCATTGGCTTTGAAAGTTTTTGCTAATTCGTTGTAACCGGGGAGGTGCGTTGACGAACAAGTGGGAGTAAATGCTCCCGGTAGCGAAAATACTACTACGGTTTTGCCTCCAAACAAATCAGCGGTGGTGACATCAACCCACTCGTTATCTTTGCGGGTGCGAAAGGTGACATTGGGTACTCTTTGACCTTCTTTGTTCGGCAGCATGATTTTGAATCCTTCGGTATTTGGGTTAAATTCACTTGCTCCTCTAATCGTACTCATAACGAGTATGACTTGTCAATGGGGAGAGTGGAAGAGGGGGAGAGAGGGAGAGGGGGAGCTACCAATGCCCAATGCCCCATTGGTGTCAACTTAAGCTCAAATCCAGTCAGAGATTGCTGTTTGACTATTAAATCCAGATCCCCCCTAGCCCCCCTTAAGAAGGGGGGAACAAGATTCCGATCAAAGTCCCCCTTCTTAAGGGGGATGCGAGGGGGATCTAGACTTGGCGTAAAAGCGAGAGATACCAAAGCTTTCAGGCTTAAGTTGACACTAATGCCCGATGCCCCATGCCCGATGCCCGATGCCCTATTCCCAATTAAACTTTCTGCCTAAATATTCCTCTAATTCCTGATTGTAAGGTGTGAAATAATCACTCAACCAGTCGCGCACCGAATCGCTGATAGGCTGATAAGAACCAGGATTAGCATTTGGGTACTCAGGCAATTGATATTCAGGCAAATCTAAAAAATCTAAAACTTGCAAAACAGTCCCCGCTGCACTCGCATAAAAATCTTCACTTCTCAAAATCAACAACTGTGATTTCGGAAAACAAGCCAGCCAGTTTTTGATAAATTCTATATACCTACCGCGAGCTAAATAATTACCCGGTTCCTCGCCAATGATGTATGCTGGATTTTGAGCCAATCGTGCAATTTCATCGCTAATTGCTCGATCGAACGATCGCCCTTCCCAGTTTAACTCAGTCAAGCGATAGAATTGAGAAATAGCGCGATCTACCGGATTGCGCAACAGTAAAATCAGCTTCACCTCTGGAAAAGCGCTGTAGAGGCGTTCTGGTGCTGCCAGAGAGTCAAAATAGCTGGGACTGGCTTCGCCGGTCAAAAATTGCTCCCCGGCTGGCATCGGTGGAAAATGAGCCAAATACCAATCAATCCCTCTATCAAAGTGCCACGAGAAAAAATCCATCTCCTTTTTAATGGGAGTCAAAATTTGCGGGTGTTGAGCTAAATAAGTGTACAGAGAAGTTGTGCCGCACCGCTGGGAACCAATAATGATAAAATTAGGAGCTTTGACTGTATTTTGTGGCACAGGCATCTTGCCTGTATCCTTACTTATAGATGCAAAAGTTTGACGATAACTGACTGTTTGATAACAGCCAATTGCCTCCTCAATTTTGCCTTGTCTAGTCAAAGCTTCCCCCAAATTCAAATAAGGCCAAAAAGCATCCGGTTGAGCTTCCACAACTTTGCGATACAAAGTCGCGACTTCCTCCAGCTTATTTTGCTTAACCAAAACTTCCCACAAATTGTAATAAAACCACCAGTAAAAATTAGGATTTATTTCTATTGCTTGCAAGAACGAATCCGCCGCTTCATCCCACTTTTTTTGATGGCTTAAAACAGCACCTAAATTGTAATAAGACAAGCAATCATCAGGTTTTTGGGCGACTATTTCGCGAGCGGAGGCTAAAGTGCGATCGCACTTTTCTTGTTCCTGCAAAAACTCCCCTAATTGCGTCAACCAATTATCACACAATGGCTCATATGTCAAGAGTAGTTGACAATAAATAATTGCACTTTCCAGGCGATCGTCCTGTGCTAAATTCTTCCCTACACCCAAATAAAAGTCGCGATTTTCCGATGTAATCGGCAATTCACCTGGTAAAAACACTGGCCTTAAGTCAGACTCTGTTTGTCGCAGAACATAGCCCAACTTCTCATAAATTCCGGGCAAATCTCGGTCAATTAGAATAGCTTGTAAGTACGCATAAATCGCTTCATCCCACTGTTTTAGCTTAGTCAAAGCATCGCCTAAATTGCCAAAAGACCAAGCAAAATCTGACTTAATTTTAATCTCGCAGCGGTAAGCAGCAACAGCCTCCTCCCATTGTTCTAATTCTAATAAAACATCGCCCAAATTATGATAAGACCAAGAAAAATCCTGATTTAACTCAATAGCTTTCCTGTAGGCGGCTACAGCCTCATCCCGGTGTCCCAGTTTCTGCAAAACATCGCCCAAACCGTGATAAGACCAAGAAAAATTGGGATTCAATTCAACAGCTTTTTTGTAGGCGATGATAGCCTCCTCAAATCTCCCACTTTCTTGCAAGGAATTACCCAAATTATGGTACTCATTATTCATGCAAAACTCCTGCAAGATTCATTAACTTCTCCAGGGATGTCAAATCCAAGTGCATATTTTTATGTACGGGTTTTTCAATAGTTCCGTCATCCAACAAATCACCAATTAAATAGTAATGTTCCAAATCGCAAAAATTGCTAATCATCCAATAACAATACGGCACGTAAATAGGAGAAAAAATCTCAATTACCTTAGTTCCCGGAGAGCAGAAAACTAGATTAGTCAATCCAGCTCCGTGAGGTGCAACAACTACTTTAGCAGCAGCCAAACAAGCTGCTTGTTCAGCTACCGACATCGTTTCCAGTTGGACACTCCGAAACCCCAATTTTTCCAAGAAATTAATTACTTCTTCATCGTTGACAATTCGCCGATAAGATGCTTTTTGTCTACTGATATAAATTCGTTCTGAATAATTTATTTTTAGTGGTTGCTGTGTAGTTAAAAAAGCTTTTTTCAGATAATCGCATTTCCATTTAGAAACTGCTCCCGCTCCATCATAAGAAATTGAAGGAACTATTAATTTATCGGCGGTTATGTGGAGATTACAGCGACTTTCTAAAATTTTATGTTCAGGAATTCCTAAAGTATTTAAAGTTTCTTTTTGGTAAGCAGAATCGCAGGCGTTGACAACAAACTTATCTATACTTTCGATTAACCCGCTCCTTTGCAAAAGGTCAAATCGAGTCATGACATCAAACATCCAATGAAAATAAGCCGCTCCTCCCCAACGTGCTGATAAAAAAGCCACATTTCCATTTATATGTTCAGTGGGAGGTAATTTGTCGGAAGTGATGACTAATTCAGCACAACCCATTGAGATATCGCCAACAAGTTTGTTATCTGAAGTAATGGCGGCGGTAGTGACGACATCAGCCCAAGCTCGTCCCTTTGGTAGTAAGGTAACAAAAGCTTTTCTTGCATGAGTTTTATCGGCCCCAAATCTGTTGTTGCTGTCGGTAGTTTTGGAAGCTAATAAATTGATTTGACTGGCTGGATGGATGTCAATACAAGTAATGTTCGGATTTGACTCTGCTGTAATTGCCAAATCCTCTGTAAAACCGCAGTATTTTTTGAGTACAGTTAATGGTAAGATTTGATTGCTAAATTTTGCCCGATCGCTCTCATCGACTTCTCCTTGTTGTTCCAGAGCATAACCTATACTATTATAAACTTCAAACAAATCTGGTTGGATTTGCAGTGCTTGAATTAAATTAGTTACTGCCGGTTCCCACTGCTGTTTTTCAATTAAAGTTAAACCCAATCCTTCGTAAAACCAACAAGATTTGGGTTCCAGATTGATGCCGTGTTCATAAACTGCGATCGCACTTTCCCAATCCCCTTGTTTTCGCAGTGCATCACCCAACTTTTTGTATAGCCAAATAGTATCCGGCGACAAATCAACAGCATGGCGAAAAGCCACTGCTGCTTCCGGCCACTTTTCTTGCTCTTCCAGCACTTCTCCCAAACTATTATATAGCCAACAAAAGTCAGGATTCAACTCAACAGCTTTGCGATAAGCAACCTCCGCTTCCTCCCAATTTTCCAATGCAATTAAAGCCTTACCCAACTTGTCGTAAGCCCAACAAAAATCAGGATTCAATTCAATGACTTTGCGGTAAGCGACAGCAGCTTCCTCCAACTCAACCAGCTCCATCAAAACATCACCCAGACTGCTGTAACTCCAACAAAAATCAGGATTCAACTCAATTGCTTTGCGGTAAGCAGCCGCAGCATCAACATATTCCTCAATCGCCTCCAAAGTCTCGCCCAAATAGTGGTAAGCCCAACTAAAATTTGGATTCAATTGAATTGCCAGTCTGTAAGCGGTGATAGCTTGGTCAAACAGTTGTTTTTCTTGTAAACTTTTACCCAATTTGTGGTAAAGTGCATAGGTTCCCGACTTAATTTTAATGGCTGTTTGATAGCGGGCGATCGCCTCATCGGCATAACCCGTATTTGCCGCAATATCCCCCAGCTTTTCCCAACCTTGAGACAAGAGTGCTTGCTCATTTCCCAAGTTTTGATTACCAGTTTTTTTGACAATCAGTTGATAGCCTTTATGAACTACTTCTAACTGACTGGCAAACATCTCCAGAAAAACATCTATCCCGATTTTAGTATCTTGCTCCGGGCTGTCGGGAAACGTAAATTCGTAATCATCAAAAATCATCAATCCCCCGACTTTCACCAACCTCCAAGATAAAATTGCATCTTGCAGGGCACTGGTGGGTTTGTGACAGCCGTCAACGTAAGCAATGTCGTAAGATTCCGAAGTTAAATTCACTAATAAGTCTTGAGAATAGCCTTCTAATTCAAGGACTCGATCTGCTAATCCAGTTTTGGCAATATTACCCTTAAAATGTTGTTGGAAGTGTAAATCAATGCAAGTAATTTTGGCGGTGGGGTGAGTTAAAATATTATCCAACAACCAGCAAGCAGACATTCCTTGAAAACTGCCGATTTCCACAACTTGAAATTCGGGAATTCCTGCCAAGGGTTGCAAATGTCGTTGCCAAATAGGGATATTGTGGGTAAACCAATCTTGGGTAAATTGATAATTTTTCGTCTCACATTCAGCCCACCCCCTCAAGGCGCTGGCTTTTTGGTGACAGACAATTGCTTCGTCTAATTCGCCTAATTGTGGTAAAATGTTGCCTAAATCGTTGTAGGCTTTAGAATCATTGGGGGCGATCGCAATTTGGTGACGGTAAGTGGCAATTTGTGCGTATAACTCCCGTTGTTTCTGGCGCGCCTCATCCAGTTTGGCAACAACTTCCGGTGCCTTGGGTTCTATTTGCAGCGCCATGCTATAAAAGACGATCGCACCTTCCAACTGTTTCTGCTTAGCTAAACTATTTCCTAAATTTAGATAAAATTCCGCTCCATCTAACTCAATCCCCAGCAATTTGTGGTAAATTTTGCCGCTAGGAAGCATCTCAATATCTTGACAATAACTAACAATTGTGTTATTGAGACCAGACTCGCTACGTTTCCGCAAAACATATCCCAATCTCTGATTAATTCCCGTCAAATTGGGTTCAAGCTGAATCGCACGCAGGTAAGCCGCAACCGCTTCATCCCATGATTTTTCACAGGTTAACGCAATTCCCAAATTCAGGTAAAACCAAGGAACATTTGCATTTAATTCAATAGCTTGGCGGTAGCAAATCACCGCTTCTTCCCACAGTTGTTTGTGAGCCAAAGCTTCCCCTAAGTAATTATGAGTCCAAGCGGAATTGCTGTTAATTTTAATTGCTTGGCGGTAACAGTTAATTGCTGCATCTAACTCACCCTTTTGTACCAAAACATTGCCCAATCCCAAGCTAGCACGAGCATAGTTTGGATTAATTTCAATACTTTTTTGGTGACAAGAAATTGCCCTGTCTAATTCTCCTTTAGCCGCCCAAATTTTCCCCAAACTGTGGTAAGATTCAAAGGAATCGGCATTAATTTTAATGACTTTCCGGTAGTTGGCGATCGCCTCTTCCCACCTTTTTTCCCGAAATAGCACCTCTCCCAAATTATGATAAGCTATTAATAATTTAGGATCGATTTGAATTGCCCGCGAATAGCATTCAATAGCCCGCTCCAACTTATCTTGTTCCACTAAATGATTTCCGAGGGTGACGTACTCGTCAGCCGTTGCCCAATTCGGATCGATCTTAAAAGCTTGATACCAATACTCTGTAGCTGTTTCTTGCTTCTGCAACTGCGTCCAAACTATCGCCAACTGTCGGTAAGCAGCAGCAAATTTCGGTGCGAGGGAAATAGCTTTTTCACAAGCTGCGATCGCCTTTTCCCACTGTTTTAGCTGAGAATACAAAATGCCGAGATTAGCGTATACTTCTGGTAAATGGGGATTGCGATCGATCGCCGCTTCATACCACTGTTTAGCTTGCTCAATTTCTCCTCGAAGCTGCATTACTTTTCCCAGTGTCTGACAAGCTGTCGCCAAATTCGGCTGAATTTTCAGGGCTGACTCACAAGCAGCCACCGCCTCATTTAACCTACCTTCAGCTAAATAAGCTTCTGCTTGCTGACTCAAATCAACCGCTGCTTTTTCCATCTTATCAATCGAGGGCATAATTTCCACTACTCTAGACGCCAACTAACCCAAACCAACCACTTCAACCATCCTCTTGAGCGAACTCAAGTTGACCAAGATATCCTCTGTCAGGGAATTTTGATACATCAACTGTCTAATAGGATAACACTCAAAAGCCTCCCCAGTTAAAAAGTAATGTTCCAACTGCAAATATTGACTGATTCCCCAGTAATAATGGCTGATATAATGAGGCGACATCAACTCAATTACTTTAGTTCCACCCTGACAAAAAAGCGTATTTGTCAACCCGCTACCGTGGGCGGCAACTATTACCTCAGCATGAGAAAAATAAGCAATTTGCTCCTCCAGAGACATAGATTCAGGTAAAATAGAAACAAACCCAAATTCTGCCAAAACCTCAACCACATCTGCCTCATTCAAGACTCGCCGATATCTAGCTTTACTACGACTGATATAAAGCCGTTTTGGGTAGTTATAACTAGGTATAATTCCCTTCAGAAACTCCCCTCTCAAAAAATCGATCGCCCAGCCAGAAGGCCAGCCCAAATATCCAGCAAAAGATGGTACAATTAACTCTGTGGCTTGAATGTGAGGCAGGCGATCGCTCTCCAAGACTTTCTCCTCTGGAATCCCCAGAATTCTGAGACTATCCCGTTGAAATTGATGCTGGCAACTATTCACCAAAAACCAATCAATCTCCGCCAAATCTCTACCACTGCGTCGCAGCAACTCTATTCTCGGCAAAACATCAACTATCCAGTGAAAATAGACATTTCCCGATAAACCAGAAAGCACCGCCACCCTACCTTCAATCTGCTTTAAAGGTGGAAAGGATTCTAAGTTAAAAACGCTATGTTTTCTGATATCATGCTTCTCGCATCCCGGCAAAAATCCCGGATAATCTCTCGACACATCAGCCAACAAATAGTTATCAGGAGTAATAACTGCGATCGCCTTACAAATCAACCAATGATTTTCCTGCGGCACAATCCAACTTCGCCCATTGGGAATGGTAGCAACAAAAGTCTTGGGCGACTCCACAGGTAGTGGTTGCGAGTTGGACAAACTGCAAACTCCCCAACCCAAATGTATCGGATCGAACCACTTAGAAATTCGATGCAAACACAACCCGCAAGTTAAACCACCACAATCGGAATTAGCTAATTGGGAATTGGCAATTGGCAATTGGGAATCGGCAGTATTTGCTTCCCTGGTTGCGGCTGCATATTTCCAAACTATCTCCACATAATTACCCGCATCCAGCCTAGCATTAACCAGCCAATCCCAAGTAGATAAATAAATACCTTGAGGAAGTTCCATCGCCCTTGAATCTACGGCAATAGAATCACCTGGTGGCGATAATTGTGGCTGTGAATAGCCGTAGGATTGCAACTCCAAAACTTTTTGATAATAATCGATCGCCCGTTCCCAATAGCCCTGTTTTTGCAGAACTTTTGCCAACTCAAAATAAACTTGCGGTAGAGCAGGCTGAATAGCCAAAGCCCTGTGGTATAGAAAAATAGCAGCATTTAACCGCTTTTGCTTTACCAAAGAATTGGCCAGCAGCCAGTAAAGCTCTGTATTTTGAGGCTGAATTTGTAAAGCTTTTTGATAGTAAGTTGTCGCCGATTCGTGACTGCCATACTCTGTTAAAGAGTTCCCTAAATGTAAGTAAATTTTTGCTAAATTATCGCAAATTTCACCCATTGAAAATTGGGCATGGAGAATAGCTTCTTTCTCTTTCTTTTCCCCCCTTGGGGGGGGTAGGGGGGGGGTGACTTCTGACTTCCTTCCAATCAATGCTTGCAAAAATCTACCACAAGCTGCGATCGCCTTTGAGAATTCATCATCATCATCTCTAGCAAATTGCTCCCTCTGTGCCAAATCACAATAAGCCTCAACAAAATCCGGTTTGACGGCAATTGCTTGGGCAAAATAGGCCAAAGCTTGGGTAATTTTGCCCAAAGCCATCAGAGAAAACCCGGCATCAGTATAGCCCGAAATATAGTCGGGATTGAGCTCGACTACGCGATCGAAACAAGCAACAGCCGCCGAATGTTCCCCTTGTATTTGCCACGCCTTCCCCAGATTGTAATGAGCCAAAACCAGATCCGGCTCTAACTCGATCGCTCTTTGATAAGCTGCGATCGCCCCATCGGGATTTTTGTCAAGCAATACTTGACCCAAATTATTATAAAGACTCGCCGAATCTGGCTGAATCGCCAGCCCAGCCCGGTAAATTTCCCTCGCTTCTGGAATGCGATCCTGCTTTACCAAAGTGCAGCCTAAATTGTTGTAAGCATCGATATAATCAGGCTGGAGAGCAATTACCTGTTGGTAGCTATCTATGGCTGCTGCGAGCTGATTATTTTCAGCTAAAACCACAGCCAGATTGTACAAAGCAAGGAGATAATTGGGTTTGAGAGCGATCGCCCGTTGATAAGAGTCGATCGCCCCCAACAAATTCCCCTGTTTGTGAACCACATTACCCAAGTTATAATATAGTTCCGGCCAGTCTGGTTTCAAATCCAGAGCTTGCCGATAGTGAAAAGCCGCCTCATCCAGCCACCAATACTCGCTATATAATTGACCCAAATAAGCATGAGCCATAAAAAACCCTGGCGAAATTTCCAAAGCTTGCACAAAAGCATCTCTCGCCGCCGTCGGATCTCCCTGAGCTTCTAGGATTTCGCCCAAAGTCGTGTAAGCTGAGGGTGAAAAAGGCTGAAGTTCGATCGCCTTTTTGCAACAATCCATCGCCTCAGTTAACTTTCCCCGGTTCAAATAAACCTGGGCTTGCCCGATATATTTTTCAATATTTATAATACTCATTACTCGCCAGCAGTTGCAGTTTATTCACCCTAAATTTTAATGTTTAAACTTTTTGATATTTTACGATCCCTTTAGGGCTGGGTTGCTGACTATACATAATACAAATACATCTACCAAATCTCACTGATTGTTAGCAAATGTTAAAAAATTTTTTAAAAATTATACAGTTAATCAACCTCACCCCGCCACTGGCAGAGTGAGGTTGAAATCCTGAGAAACTACCAACCTTGCGAGAACAGCCCCAGATAAAATCCAGTGCCGCCCCACAATCACCAGTTGTTCTAGAACAACTCGAAGTTGCTTGCAGTAATCGTCAGACCAGGTGTCAACTGAGCCACAGTCAGCACAGAAGAGCCTTGGTTGAAGTACAACACACCGCTTGTCGGATCGTAGACCAACTTGTTCGCCGTAGCAGCAGTTGGAGTCGCTGGGGTGAAACCAGAAACCACAACAAACTCGCTAGCTTCAAAGGTTGTGCCCAAAGCAGCGAAAGCACCGCCGGACTTCAAGCGAATCTTATCTTCCACAGGTGTAAAGTCAGTGATCGTGTCTACACCGAAATCTCCACCAGCAGAGAAGAAGTAGAAGGTATCGCTGCCAGCACCACCTGTGAGGACATCCGAACCTCTGTCGCCAGAGATAAAGTCATTGCCAGCACCGCCATCAACAGTATCGTTGCCTCGACCGCCGTAGACGCTATCGTTGCCGTCACCGCCAACCACGATGTCATTGCCAGCACCGCCAAGCACGAGATCGTTGCCACTACCACCAAGTACGGTGTCATTCCCCTGATCGCCAGAAACGGTGTCATTGCCAGCACCGCCATCGAGGAGGTCATTTCCTTTACCGCCAAAGAGTAAGTCGTCGCCATCGCCACCAGCTACAACGTCGTTGCCAGTACCAGCAGCTACAATATCACTGCCAGGGCCGCCACCGATGACATCATTGCCACCGCCGGATAAAATCAGGTCGTTGCCATCTCCACCGGCGAGGACATCGTTGCCTCCAAAAGTGAGCAAGATGTCGCCTTGTGCGGTGCCAGTCAACCTGTTGTCGCCTGCGATACCTCTAATATTAGAGCCACCACCCGGCAGTGTGACTGAAATTGCTGGCGTAGTTGGATTAATTAGCTGTGTCATTTACACTCCTCCTAAAAAATGAATCATTTTTCTACAATACACTTTTCCCTCCAAAGGGATTCAATAAATTAAACCGGGCATCGGTTGAGACTCTAATTTACCCATCTGCTATAGGCTGTCATCTGAAGTACCCCAACTAAGCTTCGTTATAGTTGGGGCTTCCAACTAACACAAAGATAATACAATATGCTGCAAATACACATCAACCATTTTTCATCCGATCGCGAACTCAATAGGGAGAAATCGCACCGGAGTGGTATTTAGTGTCGATCGCAACTGGTTCGATCGCCCAGAATCGGGTTTTGACCAAGTTGGGTTCTGTTAGTATACTGCTCTACAAATACTAGACAAGTCTAGACATTTGCTTCTTGCTTCATCGGGAGCATGGGAGCGGCTATCCCTCAGCAAGCTTTCACGGTTTAGCCAACCGCGATAAATTAATTGCTGCATTCAAATCCCTGTCCATCGCATGACCGCAACTTTCACAGTTGTAAGTCTCATTAACCAGACTTTTGAGTTCCAGTTATAGTTCCCCAAAAATTCAAATTTTTGAGACCATCTAAGATTGGCTCTGCACCATGACCATCCAGCAACCAGGTTACAAACCACCACATTCATTCCCACACCCAGAGTGACTCCTCGCCCATCCGCGGTTAATTCTGCCATAGCCAATCCCCAATCGATTAACTGGGGCTTATAGTAGCAACTGTTTCGGAATGAGAAAATCAGCCATATTGCTGTTGACATCCAGACAATAGTAAGCTGCGATACAATTTGCAATAATCCCGCACCACCAGAGCCAAATGCTGCCCGGTCCACCACCAGATTGAACTCATAACCTGAAAGCACCCTTGTATTCAATTACACCATGTCTTCCTAGCTCTTGCCTCAAAAATCAATTAGGATTCTTCCTCTAATTTAGATGATTCTACTGGGGATTTTTTGATATTTATTTGCAAAAGGGAGAGGGGCAGAACAACAGGCCAAAAAAGAGGGCCGAACACTAAAGCGACCCAAGATATCCAGTCTGTTTTAGACGTAGCCGTATCGTTCCAAAAACGTTGAAACCAAACTAAAAAAACCATTGAAGCAATCAAGAAATAAGCAATAACTATCATGTTTCCCCGCCTCTGTTTTTCTGAACTCACAGTGTTTGTGATTATTATATATCAGATTGATTTCCGATTTCGGATTTCGGATGCTCCCTATTGATTAATCTCAGGGGCTTGAGTCAGTAGTCAGCAGTCCCAAAATTTCAGATTGGGGATGGGAGATTGTCGATTGTGCCCCGTCAGTCAGTGGCGGCGTTAGATTGAATCCGAGGCTTGGTTCTGCCTTAAATCCCCAATCTCGGCCTCAAATCGGCCTAGTCACCAGTCAGACTTCACCCCTTGGCCGTCATCAGTAGCAAGACATTAGGAATTATGAACTTAAGTGTTAAAATATTTTAAGATATAATAACGATTAGATCCTAGTCCAAAGCTACAAATTGAGACGGAGTTAGTACGGGACTCCTGGGAGCGATTCGATACAAGCTCCAGAGTGAATCACCGATGACACAAATCACTAATTCCCAGCCAGTAGATCACATTTACTCGTGTATGGGAATCACATCAATATTAAATAAATAAGTCAATACTATCAAAAGTGAGTTCAATAAAAATCCAATGATGACCAAAACACTTTTACCTCAATTTACGATTGCAGAGCTAGTCTTTCAGGTATATCACTCTGGTTTATTAACTCGGACTCACCGACAACAGATCAGGACAGCACTACTAAACGACAGTCTCACCGAAGAAGATCAAACAGCCATCAACCGTTTGCTGCACGCTGTACGTCGCGGGTGGCTGAAAGTAGTAGATTAAAATCAGCCCCCATCTGATAGGAGATTTTGAATTTGAGATTGGGAATTTGGGATTTGGCCAGTCCTCAGTATAGGAAGCAATCAATTAGCGGGCTTTGCTCCCTGGATACTTTCATGCCATTGTCATCAAAATATTGAATAATATCTGTAACATTTCAATCATATTAGGCATGAGCGACCTTT
This sequence comes from Microcoleus sp. EPA2, assembly GCA_020882975.1. Lineage (GTDB taxonomy): Bacteria > Cyanobacteriota > Cyanobacteriia > Cyanobacteriales > Microcoleaceae > Microcoleus. The sequence goes on from JAHRFD010000008.1 coordinate 196,514, forward strand.
ACATTTCTTGGTCAGATTACCATCGAAAAATTGAGGATTTGGCTGTAAAAATTGATGAATCTCAGTGGAACTTCGATCGCATTGTGTGTCTAGCCCGTGGTGGGCTGCGGGCTGGCGATATTTTGTCGCGGATTTTCCACAAACCCCTGGCAATTTTAGCGGCCTCATCCTATAGTGGAGCCGAGGGGAAAGTCCGAAGTTCGATTAAATTTGCCCGCGATTTGACCATGGTGGGCGATGATATAGGTAAAAAAATTCTGCTGGTTGATGATATGGTCGATTCGGGGGTGAGTTTGCAGCAAAGTATCCTCTGGCTCAAGAGTCGCTACAGCCCAGATATTCAGGAAATTCGGACGGCGGTGCTTTGGTACAAAGCTGGTTCCGCTGCGAAACCAGATTATTATGTAGATTATTTGGCTGATAATCCTTGGATTCATCAACCCTTTGAAATGTATGAAAATATGAGTACGGCTGATTTGCGGGCGAAAGTTAGCAAATAGAACACTAAACATATAGTGGTTTTCAGTCGAATTCACTTTTTTTAAGAACAGGCAAGATGCCTGTTCCACCATTATATTTACTTTTTGTGGCACGGACTGGAGAGCCCGTGCAAATTTAGTAACACAATTACCGCACCGAAAGAATGCGCGCACCCAATTCCATACTTTCCGCCAAAACTTCCTGCCGCGCCCACTTATCCGCAGCCAAAATATCATCTAAACCAGGACTTGCGCAGTTATCTTGTTGATGTTTATCGCAGGTCTTTTCAATCAATTTCGGAATATCCAAAAACTGAATTTTTTCCTCCAAAAATAGTGAGACCGCCTGTTCATTCGCCGCATTCAATACCGCAGGCATGGAACCCCCAGCCCGTCCAGCCGCATAGGCTAACTGCATACAAGGATACTTTTCATGGTCTGGTTCTCGAAAAGTTAAATCCCCAGCTTTTACCAAATCAAATGGTTTCCAATCAGTATAAATTCGCTCCGGCCAAGACAAGGCATAAAGCAGTGGCAACCGCATATCTGGCCATCCTAATTGCGCTAAAACCGACGTATCTTGCAGTTCTATTAAGGAGTGAATTATGCTCTGGGGATGAATGACAATATCAATATCGTCATAATCCATTCCAAACAAATAGTGAGCTTCAATTACTTCTAATCCTTTATTCATCAAAGTCGCAGAATCAATGGTGATTTTCTGTCCCATGGACCAATTCGGATGTTTCAAAGCATCCGCCACTTTCACTTCCGCTAACTTTTCAATGGGCAAATCTCGAAAAGAACCTCCCGAAGCAGTCAGAATAATGCGCCGCAAGCCGCCTGGAAGTACCCCTTGGAGACACTGAAAAATTGCGGAATGTTCTGAGTCGGCTGGTAATATTTTAACTCCGTGTTTTTCGATGAGGGGGTTGACAACGGGACCGCCTGCGATTAATGTTTCTTTATTGGCTAAGGCGATATCTTTACCTGCTTGGATAGCGGCAATTGTTGGCAACAAACCAGCACAGCCCACTATGCCGGTGACGACGGCTTGAGCGTCGCCATATTTGGCAACTTCGACAATGCCTGTCTCCCCAGCCAGTAAAATAGGTTGAGGGTCGATATCTGCGATCGCCTCTTGTAATTCCTGTAATTTATCTTCGTCCCCAATCGCGACAATGGATGGCCGAAATTGTCTGATTTGTTGCGCCAGCAAGGTCACATTTCGTCCCGCGGTTAAGCCGACAATCCGAAATTGTTCGGGGTATTGAGCTACAATATCTAGAGTTTGAGTGCCGATGGAGCCTGTAGAGCCGAGAAGAGTTATAGCTTTCACAATTTTTTAAGGTTTTGTGGATTATTCTAATATTACGATTGCGGGGATGAAATTTGGCGATCGACTAATAGACCTCTCCCATAATTGTTGTGGAACAGGCTGTCGGGCCTGTTCAAACCTTAGTTTTAGGGAGATGTCTCATGAATTCGAGGATTTGTCAGGAGTCAGGTAGTGGCAGATTTTATGCGGAATGAGTCTAATTTTGATGATTCCAGTGAGGACAGTGGCGTCTCCATCACCGAAAATATAGAAGAAAGTCGATCGCGGCTACCGTGGAGTTTGCTAATTGCGATCGCCACTACAGCGACAATTTTATTTTTGTGTAGCAGTTTGCGACACGCCTTGTTTCAATCCACTGCTTTCGATTTAGGCATTTTTGACCAAGCGATTTACTTAATCAGCCAAAACCAAACGCCTTTTTCCTCTTTGATGCAGATGCACATTTTAGGCGACCACGCAGCGGTAATATATTATCCCCTAGCTTGGTTGTACAAAATTTACCCCGATGTCCACTGGTTGTTTTTAGTACAAGCAGTAGCTTTATCCCTGGGGGCTTGGCCTAGCTGGAGTTTAGCACGCTTGGCAAGTTTGAATCCAGAACAATCCCGCGCGATCGCATTTATCTACTTACTATATCCCGTAGTATTTAATATCAACTTATTTGATTTTCACCCAGAAGTAATCGCCTTACCCGCACTTTTAGCAGCAATTTTGGCAGCCCGTTTAAACAAAATTCTGTGGTTTAGTGCCGCTATTTTATTAATCTTAAGTTGCAAAGCAGTTTTGTCCCTAACTGTCGCGGCCATGGGTTTATGGCTATTGTTATGCGAAAAAAAACAACGATGCGGCGCGATCGCACTTGTGCTCGGTGTAGCCTGGTTTGTGATTGCTTCCCAAAAAATCATTCCCTTCTTTAGCGGCAGTGAAGTCGCCGGAGTAGGGCGCTACAGTTATCTAGGAAAATCGGTACTAGAAATTATTATAAACCTCATATTAAAGCCACAATTAATTTTAGGTAAACTCTTTTCATTTGATACTTTTAAATATATATTCCTACTCAGCTTACCACTATTTTGGGGACTGTTGCCATTCTCCAGCAAAATAGGAATGCGATATTTGCTTCCACTGCTTCCCGCCCTCCCAACTCTCGCCATCAATATCCTCTCAGACTTGCCATTTCAACGCAGTTTAGCCTATCAATATTCAGTGCCTATAATTCCATTTTTATTATTAGCGGTTATCTCGAAGTCAACGCCCGTCAACTCCGCACAGTCAACCCCCCCCTACTCACATCAAGGGGGGAAAGTAGGAGATGAAAATGTTGAATTAGGCCTACAAATGAATTCTGTTTTCCCATGGAAAATTTCCCAATTCCCTCAATTTTGGCGGGGAATGCAATTACCAAAAGCCATGATAATTTGGTCATTAATCATCTTCCTATTTCTCGGCGAGTACAAAGATTTTTTTCTGTATCTAAATAGACTAGATACTTGGCAAGCAACACGGGAAGCGATCGCCCAAATTCAACCCCAAAGCAGTATCTTAACAGACAATAGACTAGCCCCTCACTTTGCCCACCGCCCCATAGTCAAATTGCTTTCCCAAATTTCACCCCAAACAGATTTAGCTGAATTTAAATACATATTATTAAACCAACGACATCCATGGCCAGATACCGAAAAAATTGGTAATAACTTAGCCACTCAACTGCAAAATACTCCCCAATTTCAATTAACCTATCAAAAAAACCAAGTTCTGCTATTCAAACGCATCGCTGATTAAACCCATAAAATGCTAACCTTAAAATCCCTAAAACCCCATCCAGTATTTTTAATGATTGTCGCCACAACGATAATCTTATTTGCTTGCAGTAGCGTGCGACACGCTTTGTTTCATTCCACTGCCTACGACTTAGCCATTTTTGACCAAGCCATTTATTTAATCTCTCAAAATCAAACGCCATTTTCTTCTTTAATGGCAGTTAACATTTTAGGCGATCACGCGGCATTTATTTTTTATCCCCTCGCTTTACTTTACAAAATATATCCAGACGTTCATTGGCTGTTATTCGTACAAGCAATTTCCTTAGCTTTGGGTGCTTGGCCTAGTTGGAGTTTAGCACGTCAAGCAGGCTTAGATGAAAAAAAATCAATGGCAGTGGCAGCAGTTTATCTGCTTTATCCCGCAGTCTTTAATGTCAATCTTTTTGACTTTCATCCAGAAGTCATTGCTTTCCCGGCACTTTTAGCCGCAATCTTGGCAGCGCGGCTGAACAAAATAATATGGTTTTGTGCAGCCATTCTCTTGGTTTTGAGTTGCAAAGCCGTGTTATCTTTAACTGTGGCAGCCATGGGTGTGTGGCTGTTATTTTTTGACAAACACCGGAATTGCGGACTAATCGCTTTATTTCTAGGTGTGGGTTGGTTTTTGATAGCAACTCAGGCAATTGTACCTTATTTTAATCAAGGCAGAGAACACGCTGGAATCGGCAGATATCAATATTTAGGTAACTCGGTCTTAGAAATAGCTGCTAATTTGATATTGAAGCCCCATTTAATTCTAACACGTTTGTTTTCTGGGGAGACTTTTGGGTATTTAGCCTTATTGCTTTTTCCGGTAATTTGGTGGATTTCTCCACGGCATCTGACACCTTTGATTAGTGCAGTGCCGATGTTAGCCATGAACATTCTTTCGGATATTCCGGCTCAACGAGATTTAATTCATCAATATTCTATTCCCATATTTCCATTTTTATTGGTGGCAGTGATTGCAAATTTGTCTGACTCAAATCAGCCAGAATTCAAAATACCTAAAATATTCGATCGCCTGAGAATTTCTAGTCTATCCTGGGAGCGGAATATCGTAATTTGGTCATTAATAAGTTTTTTGTGCTTGGCGAAATACGGCTATTTTTGGAGTATTTATTTAGAAGCTATCGACACTCTGCCGGCTACGAAAGAGGCAATTTCTCTGGTTCAAACTAAAGGCAATGTTTTAACGACATCAAATATTGCTCCGCACTTAAGTCACCGTCCTGTGGTAAAATTAACTTTGGCTCACACGCCGCCTGCAAATCTGACAGAATTTGACTATGTGTTGCTGAATTGGCGCTATCCAGGCTGGATGAGCGATCGAGATTTTGTGCAAAACTTAGTAACTCAACTCACCAACAATCCCCAATTTCAACTGAAATATCAACGGGATGACATTTATTTATTTACTAAACAGCCCTAAAGGCGATCGCCCACAATTTCAAATGCTTTACCACCAGGCAGCAGTGCGTAAACATAGCTAGCCCTCGGTACCCTTAACTCTGACACCAATTCCCCTAAGTCTGCGTTACCCAGTCAAGTAAATTTTAAATTACATAAATATCAAGTGTTTAAAATCACCTTCTGCGGTACAATCATGAAAAGCTCGTGACATCCTCAACTCCGATCCTAAACTATGAATACAACAGAGAACACAACAGAAAAATCCAAACTCTCCAACGAAAAAACCTTGGAGGCTATGAAGAATTTCTCCGAAACTTACGCCAAGCGCACTGGGACTTACTTTTGTTCCGAGCTTTCTGTCACAGCAGTCGTAATTGAAGGACTAGCAAAAAACAAAGACGAACTAGGTGCTCCCCTATGCCCTTGTCGCCACTACGAAGACAAAGAGGCCGAGGTAAAAGCAGCCTACTGGAATTGTCCCTGCATTCCCATGCGCGAGCGCAAAGAATGTCATTGTATGTTGTTTTTGACACCAGACAATGATTTTGCTGGAACGAGTCAGGAAATTGGAATGGATCAGCTTCAAGCAGTCAGAGAGACTATGTAATCAGTGAAGTAGGCGGGCGTTAACTAGCCGCAGTTTTGAAAACAAGTTTTTCTGTATAGATATTTTTAAGACTTAGCTATCAAAACTTTTAATCAAATCCGCCTACTACAATAGGTTGCTCCCAAAAAAAACGTCACTGGCGGGAGGACATCGCACAATAATTATTCAAGATTTCTCATGAATTTCTCGAATCAACAATTTCAAATCTTAAATTTAAAACCCAATGGAACAGGAAATGCCGACGGAGTTTTGGCAAGGCATAGAAGAGTTTAATAGTAAACAATTTTACGCTTGTCACGATACTTTAGAGGCCTTGTGGATGGAAGCAGGCGAGCCGGAAAAAAGATTTTATCAAGGACTTTTACAAATTTCTGTAGGACTTTATCACTTAGGAAATCAAAACTGGCGCGGCGCTGTAATTTTGTTGGGAGAAGGGATAAATCGGCTCAGTTATTATCAGCCTAGTTATGCCGGAATTGCTGTGGCAGATTTGCTCCAACAAAGCACTCAACTATTGAATGCTTTGCAACAAGCAGGTTCGGAAAAAGTGGCGGATTTTTTGCCATTATTAAGTGGTGTGGAAGTTGCTAATTTGCAATTGCCACGCATTAGTTATTAGTTATTAGTTATTGGTTATTAGTTATTAGTTATTAGTTATTAGTTATTAGTTATTAGTTATTGCTTATTGGAGGTAGAGTCTGGAAGACTCAAAACAAACAAAATAAATAATTAATAACCAATAACAACTAACAATTAACAACTACGATCGCCATTTGACAGAACAGCCGATCGCCTCTGTACTCGAAGGCTCTACCGATTCACCCTTCAGCAATTGGGCGATCGCACTTCGTAGATAAGACACCTGTACCCCTGCGGCATCATCAGCATTGTCATCAATCAAACCTTTGTAACGTAATCTGCCATCTCGATCTAGCAAAAATACCTCCGGTGTTTTAGAAGCCCCAAAACTTTCAGCGACATCTTGAGCCACATCTCGGATGTAAGGAAAATTGAGTTGATTGTTAGCTGCAAATACTTTCATATTTTCAAAACTGTCATCGGGGTATTGATTAGCATCGTTAGCATTAATCCCGATCAAAGTAAAAGCCTCGTCTTGAAAATCTGCTTGCAGTTCTTTGAGGCGATCGAGATACAGCTTCACGTAAGGGCAGTGATTGCACATAAATACTACCCCGATCGCCTGAAATTTTTCTAAATATCGAGCTAAATGGTGAACTTCTTCATCAACTCCCGGCAGTTCAAAATCTGGAGCGTAGCCATTAATCGGAGTACCCATTGTTTCCCTTAGTAATTTTTTTTCACAGTCCACAGTCAACAGTCAAGAATCATATAAAGTGCAACCTGAATCCATCTTAACCCTATTTTTCAATCCATATCAATCACAACCATCGGGTATTTTGTCAAAAACCCGGTGGTTGTGTCAAGGACTAAATAGCTTGCTGGTGGGACAAATCTTTTTACCCTTTTTGCTTGTGTTCTAACCTTCGTCTTGCTTTAGCCAACCTTGAGCCACAGCTTGATAGCCAATCATTTTGTATGCTAATTTAGCGGCAGTAAATTCTGACACTACAGAATCTACAACAGGTGCTAATTCCATAATGTCACAGCCGATGACTTCGTAGGACTCGAAGACACGGCGCAAAAATCCAGTCAGCGAATACCAATTTAACCCGCCCGGTTCTGGAGTGCCAACCCCAGGAATTAAAGTCGGATCGATGCCATCTAAGTCTATAGTCAAAAATACCCGCTTAGTGGTGATACTGGCAATTGCCCGATCGGCCCAATCTGGTTGAGTAGCAATTTCCCTAGCTCTAATCACATTAAGCTGTTTTGTTTTAATCAAATCAGCTTCTTCCTTACAGATAGCACGAATGCCGATTTGCAGTGTGGGTAAACCCATATCAACCACCCGCCGCATCACACAGGCGTGGTTATGAATCGAACCTTCATACTCGTGTCGCAAGTCGCCGTGGGCATCAACTTGTATGACTGTGAAAGGTTCGTCTGGGTATGCTTGGCGATAACCTTCGACAACACCGGCGGTGATGCTGTGTTCGCCTCCGAGGGAGATCACAAATTTATTTTCTGTAACTAACTTATATACTGCTTCTTGGGTGACTCGCAGCATTTCTAAAGATGAAACTGGTTGGCTGTTGCGGGTATCTGCGATCGGATCTTTGGTATAAATTCCGACATCGTAGCAAACTTCAGAATCGAGTTCTTCGTCGTAGCATTCGAGTTGATGAGAGGCTTCTAGAAGTTTCGCGGGCCCGTTTTCGCAGCCCCGGCGGTAGGTGGTGGTAGCTTCGTAGGGAATTGGTAAGATAACTACTTTGGCGGTGTTGTAGTCGGGTACAATTTCCGATCCTAGAAATGGTACGACAGCAGTGGAAATGATCGTTGGCATAGGGGAAATTTCAATAAGGCAAAAAATTCAGCATCTTTAATGGTGGCACAATATTGGCTCGTGCTGCACAGGAAGAGGGAAGAAGTCACCCCCCCCCAAGGGCGGAAGGAGGAAGGAAGAAGGTTAACGCACAGTACCAATTTTTCTAACAATTATTGACATACGCTAACAAATAGTGTGCTTTAGCGGATGGCATACATACCACTCAGAAAAGCAGTCGAATTCCTGGGCTTGCACCCAAATACGTTAAGGAAGTACGCAGATGAAGGGCAGATTAAATCAATCAAAAATGGAGCAGGGCAACGAC
>JAHRFD010000009.1:0-107163 GCA_020882975.1 Microcoleus sp. EPA2
ATTGGTATCTTGCTTTCATTTTTACTGGCTGTTTACTTGCTCTATTATACCATGACTGACTGATAGAATAAGGACAATTAAAGCCGTCCTATAAGGACGGGGCTTTAGACCCATTTCTTTGGTAAGTTCAAGGATTCGGGGTGATTCTCGTTTCATAGATGCTGTAACGCGGTTTTTTTGGCGATCGGATCGCAACATTTGTAGGGGTAGTGCCCCCGTGCCTACCCCCGATCGGGGCAACCACAGGGGGATTGCCCCTACCTTAATTGTAGAACTCATTCAGAGGCGCTATAGTAGCGTTAGATTATCACTTGCTCAATTTATCTTTGATTTGATCCCAGATAAATTCATCCATTTTTGCCTGGTTATCAAAGAAGTATTCTTCGAGGTATGGCTCAATTTCCATTTCCCAAATATCTTGGATATCTTCAGCTAAGGTTTTTGTCAAAAAGAAGGAGATGCCTAGTTCATAGTGTTTGTTGTTAATTGCCCGATTGACATTTTCTAGAATCCTAGTTAATTTATCAACTGGGAAACCTGTTTTCTCTCTCTGGTGATACTGTCGCAGGACTTCATAGTTTGGATAGATGGGAATGAATGCGAAACGGCGGCGGAGTGCGTTATCAACTAAGGCAATAGAACGGTCTGCGGTGTTCATTGTGCCGATGATTCGGACATTTGTAGGGATTCTAAATAGTTTACCGCTGGCTAGTGTAATAAAGCGTTTTGTGTCTTGTCGGTCATCTAGGAGATACATTAACTCGCCAAAGACTTGAGAAAGATTTGCGCGATTAATTTCATCAATAATCAGAACACAAATGTCTTCACAGGCTTCGGCTTTTTCGCAGAATTCTAGGAATCTACCGGGAACTATTGAGTAGGTTAATTGTCCGTTTTGAGTTATTGGGCGGAGGCCTTCGATAAAGTCTTCGTAGGTGTAGGCGGGGTGAAATTGGATAATGTCTGAGAAACCGTCACCTCCGCCGATTAAGTGTTTGGCTAGTTTTTCGGCTATAAAGGTTTTTCCGGTTCCGGGTGGGCCTTGGATGATGGTTTGGCCTTTGCGGTTAATGGCGTGTATCCATTGGGTTAGTTGGGTTGTTTGAAAACCAGTAATTTCTGAGATTTCTTCTAGTTGATACACTGGATTAAATTCCTTTTCATAGACTGTAAAATATTGATTTATAAGCAGAGGGGAATCATTATCGTACACATTGTAACATAAAAATAAGGGAAATACCTTTTTAAAGGTTTGTACTATTAGTTGAATTAACTTTTTAGCAGAATATCCTAATACTTCTTTTTTTTTAAGCGATCGAGCAACCTGAATATTAGTAATGTTATATTCTTCAAATTCGTCTCTTTGTTGGATAATACTATTTAATAATTCATAAATACATTGTGGAGATTTCATTATGATCGTAGGATCTTCATCCACAGGTAAAGTAGAACGAATTATTTCCTTAGTTAAATAGCAATGATATTGATTCGGAAGGTTATAACGTTTGAGGCTATCGATTGCAGATGGATTATTTATATCATAATTGGTTTGATAATTATCTATAATACCATCAATTTCGTTAAATTTTGTACAGAAACCAAAAGTTAAGTCTTGGTTGTCAAATCTTAGCATTAAGTAAGCATTGTCTCCATAATAGATATCTTTAAAACTAAAAAATATACTGTAAGCTATTGATTGTAAACTTTTTGTTTCAACGATCGAGCCAAATTGCTCCCACTTGATATTTATATATTTTTTGATAAAATCAGGCAACAGCTCTTCTACATGACTAAAAATATACCTCAATGGCTCTTCTAGATATTTTAAGAAATCTTTTTTATGTGCCATGTAAAAATCTGAGCTTGGGTTTTCACAAAATTCGGTCAATAGGTTAAATGTGTTCTCTGAAAAAGGGCATTCAGGATGTACAAAATTTTTTTCCATGTTTTCTGTGTTTTTCAGGTGACTCAATTGTTGTTCTTAACTTATTGTAGCCGATCGCCCTTCCCGACACCAGATATCTGAGATGCGATCGCACCCCCATCCTTACCCACATCAATAGCCCTCCCAAACCAGTAACACAGGCAAAACCGCTAATAACCGTTCCCGGAAAAGTTAAAGTTGCGCCGAGTGACTCAGATTTACCAAATTGTGTCTATACTAGATAATTGAATCCGGCGATCGCGACTAATAACGGGTACATTAAGATACAAAGCAGTAGCAGCAATAATGCGATCGGGCAAATCGGGAATTTGCGATCGGTCAACTTGCCTTAAAGTCAAAGCTATATTGCGATCGAAAGGAATTTCAACCAATAAGGCATCATCGCTCTCAACTTCTCTCAATAATAGATCGAGAGTAGTTGAATTAATCCGCCCTCTCTCGCTCAGATAGACAATTTCTGCTAATGTAATTGATGAAAAAGCCACCTGATTTCCCTCGGCACCTATCTGTTCTATTGTCGTTCTAGCAGTCACCGAAAGTCGCGAATCGGCAAAGATATACCAGATAACAGCATGAGTATCAGCTACAGCACGCAGCATTAGAAATCCTCCCTTGGGAAATTCGCCCATTCTTCGCTGCGAACTTCATCTATATCAGCGGCAGAGGGTGCAATTCCCAAATCAGCACATAAACCCCACAATGATTTGCGGGGAAGCGGCAGAACAACTAATTCTCGTTCTATTTCAGGAACTATCGACTTAATCAACCGTAACTTTTCGGCTAGAGATAAGTGCTTGACAAGATTTAAAACAGCCTCGAAAGTCATGTTTTTTATGTTTCAATTTTTGATAGATATAATTGTAGCATTTTAAAAGTACGATCGCTACTCTACTCGATCGCCCTTAACATACAAAGATTCCAGAAACCTCACAGCTTCATCAAGCACAGCTTCCGGTAACTGTTCAAGAATTGCGATCGCCCTTTGACGAGTTTCTCGATCGACTGCTGTTGTTTGCTGCGATTCAGTATCTACTAAACTGTTATTTTCAAATGGCTTTTGCTTCGACAAAGCTGTTTCTGGAGTGACCAAGATGCCGACCTCTGCCGGAAAATTGACAGTTTCACGATTGTAGCATTTAACAACCAGATTTGTCACATTCATTGCTACCCGCTGATTAAATCTGAAAATCTCTGAAAAAGTGCGATCGCCGCGAGTAGTCTGAAGTAAATGTTCTCCAACTCGATTCACTTCTGTTGTAAAAATAAATTTTTGTGTATCCGTACCCACAGACAGCACAACCTCGTGAGTATTAGGGGCGATCGCAGATTGAATAGATAAAACTTGCACTTTCATCGTTTTAATGAGTAAACTGCTTGAAGGTTCCAGTAATTCAAAAACTCTGCTAATTCCATTTTATATTTTGTAGCATTCCAAGGGTCGCGAATCATAATTTTTCCTGTATCATCAAGTCCATCAACAATGACTATATGACCCAAGTCAGCTAAAGTTTCCCACAAAATAGCAGCCCAAGAACCAGTAGTAATTAATACCTCAACTATTTCAGAATTTGTGGCGCCAGGAATAGAAATAGTACCACCTAACCAAAATCTAGAACTGCTTGTATCCAGAGTATTGAGTGCGATTGCTAAGTCTTCAACACTTACAGGTACTCCAGTTTCCGCCGCAATTAAAGATTGGTTCGCACCATAAACCCCGCGATCGCCAAGGAGCATTTCACCACAAGCAGGGCCGCAGGATAACTTATCTTGTTGTTGGACAACAGCCCGATCGGCTATTTCATCAATAACTTGCCAATTGCCACCAGCCCCAGACAATCCTACCATAACATCAGTTTATCGTTTTTGACTGATGCTTTGAAAATAGCAGCCGACTGTTAGGGTTACTACAAGTTGTGAATTAACTTAACATTAATGCTGCTCACAACAGTTCCCGGAAAAATTAAACTTGTGTCGAAATTACCTAAACGTGCTATATTCAACCCCGTAAACCCTGAATTGCACTTTCAGGTATGCCAAATTCATCAACGAGTCAACTAAATGCTCCCTACTTTCAAGAAATTAGCTGCGATCGCCATTTTTTTTGTAGCCATCAAACTTTTAGTTGATTCTCCCTATTTCAAACAAACCAAAGATTCGATCGCCCATAGAAACGAAGCAAGTGCCACATTAGACCCCCCAAGCCTGCGCCAAAGGGCCACAAACAAGCCCCCAGCAGCAGCTCAAACATCAGGCGATCGCCACTTTGATATCGTAGTATATGGCGATGAAGTACCGGGCATATGTGCAGCTATCTGGGCAAAGAAAACCCTAGGTGCAAACGGAAAAGTAGCAGTAGTGCGATCGAACCATGAAAGCGCAGCTTTAGGCGGCGTACTCACCCGCGGCGGTTTAGGTTACGTCGATTTAGATAAAATCCCCGATTGGTACAACCAGCCCTACGCCCAATGCTTCCGGGAATTCCTAGACAAAGCAAACGTCCCCGAATCTTGCTTAGAACCAAAAATGGCAGATAAAGCACTCAAAGAAATGCTTTCAGAAGCCGGAGTTAAAGTTATTTCCAACTCGACTCTCACTCCCCACGTAGTCGATAAAAAAATTGAATATGCCGAAGTAGAAGACAGTGGAGTTAAAATCAAAGCTAACTCTTACATAGACGTAACTCAAGATGCCGAATTCGCCAGAAAAGCCGGATTATCCTATTATACAGGATATGAATCGCAAAACATCAAATCCAAAAATGAAACCTTAGCGATATCCATAGTTCCGACAATTACCGGCTTAACAATGTCCGACCTCCGCAGAATGGAAGATGACATTCTTTACAACACGCCTTTAGTAGAAAAAATTAAAACAAGCATTACTAAATATAAAGATGATGCCAGTACCGAATTTTGGATGAGGAATTTCTCAAGCACGATTTATCAAGCCTATCGAGACGGCTACAATATCAGAAGCGCATCCATAGGAGCAGCATATCACGTAGATAGAAATCTGCCCTTTACTCAAGACAAAGGCTTCTTTTTTGACAAAGCCAATATTTGCGTTTATCAAGACAATTCTATGTCATGGAACGGCTTCCTATTTAAATATCAAGTTGACCAACTGATGAAGATGGAAGCTAACGACAGAAAACCGACTCGTGAGATGCTGAAAGAAATGTCATATCTGCAAGAATGGCTGCAAAAAAAATCGGGTAAAGATGTGAGAGTATTTATCCCGGATGAAGTTTACATCCGGCAAACTTTGAACGTTCGCGATGTCGTAGATCCGCTGACGGGACAAGAAATTATTAAAGGAGGAACCGAGGCCGAAAAGTCGATCGGCAGTTTTTCATACGATTTTGATTTACGAGGCGGAGTCAAGGATTTGTCATCGAGAATTCCTGGATTGCCCGTGTATAATTTTGGCATAGAAAGTGCATTGGCTAGCAAAGTGAATAATTTGGCGATCGTCGGGCGCTCATCTGGATATGTCGGTATGGCGGTATCAGTCGGGCGGATTGCGACGGTGAATATTTATCAAGGACAAGGTGTGGGCGTAGCGGCCGGTTTGGCTAGCAAGTGGGGCGTGCCGCTGAATACGATTACTTCTGCTAAAACGAGAGCAAACTTGGAGGCTTTGACGGGTAAAACTACTTATTTGTCGGGGAGAGATACGAGTTATGGAGTGGATTATAAAGAGGTGAAATAGATATTAAGAGGATTTTACCGCAGAGAGCGCAGAGAGCGCAGAGAGGGGAGGGATGAGAGGTTTTTTTACGACATCAAAAACCCTCGCAACACTCTTACCTCTGTGCCCTCTGCGTCCTCTGCGGTTCAAATCTCTTCTCTTTATGGGGTGGATTATAAGAAGGTGAAATAGATATTAAGAAGATTTTACCGCAGAGAGCGCAGAGGGCGCAGAGGGGAGAGGGATGAGAGGTTTTTTTAGGAGAGGATGAGGCGGCGAATTCCTTCTTTTAAAAAGCGGACGTTAAAGTTGATGAGAAGGGCTAGAGGATGACCAGTCATTTTGAGGTAGGAGATAACTTGAGCTTCATGGATAGGAAGTATGGTTTGGACTGACTTTAATTGAACAACGAGAGTGTTGGCAACCAACATATCATATCTGGCTTTCCCAACCAAAACACCCTTGTAAAGGACATTCACCGTAGGTTGAGGGTCAAAAGGAATTCCCCGGCGCGAGAGTTCTTCACGCAACGAATTCTCATATACCGCTTCCAAAAACCCCGGCCCCAACTCCTTATGAACCTCCATAGCCGCCCCAATCACAGCGTAACTCAATTCATTAAGATCCTCTGCCAACTCCCCTCTCCTTTTTTCAAACCAATATCAAAATCATAACCCAAAACCCTCTCCCCACTCTTCCCTCTGCGCCCTCTGGCGCTGGTGCGGTTCAAAACTCTTCTCTTAATGGAATGGATTGTAAAGAGGTGAAATAGATATTAAGAAGATTTTACCGCAGAGAACACAGAGAGCGCAGAGAGGGGAGGGATGAAAGGTTTTTTACGACATCCAAAACCCTCGCAACACTCTTCCCTCTGCGCTCTCTGCGCCCTCTGCGGTTCAAAACTCTTCTCCTCCCCCCGCTGTGGCACAATCATAAATAAGATCAAACTCTCAAGCCACCATGACCGCAAACCTACCACCCCAATACGACCCCAAAGCCACCGAAACCAAGTGGCAAAAATACTGGGAAGACAACCAAACCTTCAAAGCTGACCCAGAACAAGGCGGCGAACCTTACTGCGTCGTCATCCCGCCGCCCAACGTCACCGGCAGTCTCCACATGGGACACGCTTTTGAAGAGACGCTGATTGATGTCCTCGTGCGCTATCAGCGGATGACAGGGCGCAATACTCTGTGGTTGCCGGGAACGGATCATGCTAGTATCGCAGTTCAAACTATTCTGGAAAAGCAACTTAAAGCTGAAGGCAAAACTCGCTACGATTTAGGCCGAGAAAAATTCTTGGAAAAAGCCTGGGAGTGGAAAGCTGAGTCTGGCAATACTATTACTAATCAATTGCGCAGTTTGGGCGTGTCTGTGGATTGGTCGCGAGAACGGTTTACGATGGATGAAGGCTTATCCGCTGCGGTTTTAGAAGCTTTTGTCCGCTTGTACGATGAGGGGCTGATTTATCGCGGCAATTATTTGGTGAATTGGTGTCCCGCGAGTCAGTCTGCTGTGTCGGATTTGGAAGTTGACCAGCAGGAAGTTGACGGGCATTTGTGGCATTTCCGCTATCCTTTGACGGATGGTTCTGGTTATTTGGAGGTGGCGACGACTCGACCGGAAACGATGTTGGGCGATACGGCGGTGGCTGTGAATCCAGAGGACGATCGCTACCAACATCTTATTGGTAAAACTGTCACTTTGCCCATTGTGAATCGCGAAATTCCGGTGATTGCGGATGAGTTTGTCGATCGCACTTTTGGCACTGGCTGCGTTAAAGTCACTCCCGCCCACGATCCCAATGACTTCGAGATGGGTAAACGCCACGATTTGCCGTTTATCAACATCATGAACAAGGACGGCAGTTTAAATGAAAATGCGGGAGAGTTCCAAGGACAAGATAGATTTGTTGCCCGCAAAAATGTGGTAAAGCGGTTAGAAACAGACGGATTTTTGGTTAAAATCGAAGATTATAAACATACAGTTCCCTACAGCGATCGCGGTAAAGTCCCCGTTGAACCTTTACTGTCTACTCAATGGTTTGTGAAAATTAATCCTCTTTCTGAACGCGCTTTAGCAGCCTTAGATGAAGAGAATTCACCAGTCTTTGTACCGGAAAGATGGACAAAGGTTTATCGGGATTGGTTGGTAAAGTTGAAAGATTGGTGCATTTCCCGACAATTGTGGTGGGGACACCAAATCCCGGCTTGGTATGCTGTTAGCGAAACTCAGGGAGAAATTACTGATACGACTCCATTTTTGGTGGCAAAAAGTGAAGCTGAAGCTAGGGAAAAAGCTGCGGCTAAATTTGGTCAAGATGTACAGTTAGCAAGAGATCCAGATGTTTTGGATACTTGGTTTTCTTCTGGGTTATGGCCTTTTTCTACTTTGGGATGGCCGGATGAAACTAAGGATTTAGATTTTTATTATCCGACAACTACTTTGGTTACTGGTTTTGATATCATCTTTTTCTGGGTGGCTAGAATGACGATGATGGCAGGACATTTTACGGGAAAAATGCCTTTTGATACTGTTTACATTCACGGTTTGGTGTTGGATGAAAATGGTCAGAAAATGTCTAAGAGTAAAGGGAATGGTATCGATCCGCTACTGTTGATTGGTAAGTACGGGACTGATGCTTTGCGCTATACTTTGGTTAAGGAAGTGGTAGGGGCTGGTCAAAATATTCGCTTGGAATACGATCGCAAAACTGATGAATCAAAATCGGTGGAAGCTTCGCGGAATTTTACTAATAAGTTGTGGAATGCTGCGCGGTTTGTGATGATGAATTTGGAGGGACAGACTCCGCAGCAATTGGGGAATCCTTACCCCCCCCAGCCTCCCGTAGGGGCGGTGCCCCCGTGCCCGCCCACCGTAGGGGCGGTGCCCCCGTGCCCGCCCACCGTAGGGGCGGTGCCCCCGTGCCCGCCCACCGTAGGGGCGGTGCCCCCGTGCCCGCCCTTGGAATTGTGCGATCGCTGGATTCTTTCTCGCTACTATCAAGTAGTGCAGCAAAGTCGTAACGATTTTGAAACTTACGCTTTTGGGGAAGCGGCGAAGGGACTTTATGAGTTTATTTGGGGCGATTTCTGTGACTGGTATATTGAATTGGTCAAGTCTCGCTTACAACAGGATGCTAAACCGAATTCTAAGAAAGCTGCACAGCAAACTTTTGCTTTTGTTTTGGAAGGTATTCTGAAACTTTTGCATCCTTTTATGCCACACATTACTGAGGAGATTTGGCACACTCTGACTCAAACAGGTGAGGATGAATGTTTGGCTTTGCAAAGTTATCCTGAAGTGCAAGCATCCCTAATCGATTCTGAGTTAGAACAGCAGTTTGAGTTGTTATTTGGTACGATTCGGACTATTCGGAATTTGCGCGCTGATACTGATATCAAGCCAGGGGTTAAGGTGACGGCGATTTTGCAAAGTGAAAGCGCTAAGGAACGCCAGATTCTCTCAGATTGTGCTATCTACATTCAGGATTTGGCCAGGGTGGAAAATCTGACGATTGCTGCTAGTTTGGATGCAGAATCTTCTCTGGCAGGCCAGGGCGGGTCAATTGCTGGAGTTGTGGGTACTGTACAAGTATTGATTCCTTTGGCAGGAGTTGTGGATTTGGTGGCGTTGCGTGTTAAATTAGAGAAAAAGTTGGCTAAGATAGAAGGGGAAATTAAGCATACTTCGGCGCGTTTGAGTAATCAGAAGTTTGTGGAAAAGGCCGATCCACAAGTTGTTCAGGTGGCGCGGGATGGTTTGGCGGAGGCCGAAAAACAGGCGGAAATTTTGCGCGATCGGCTTAAGTTATTCTAATCGATATCTTCCATAATTATTGTGGAACAAGCCCTCTGGCTTGTTCTTCACAGGCTTTTTGGAAGATGTTAACCCGAAGGGCCGGGGCGGGTTTTCGAGATAGTTAGTTTTGGGCAGAGATTGTTGGTAAAACCCGCCCCTACGAGTTCGTAAATCAAACAAGTAACCAATAACTAATAACCCCTAACTAATAACCGTCATGCTATATTTAGCTCAAGTAAAAAATCAGGAAGTTTTAGGCGAAGCCTCTCTGGAATTGTTGGCTTGTCAAAATGCTGATGATAGTTGGGCGATTCTTTCTGAACAAAAAGTATTGACTTTACCTAAAATTTTGGGTGAGGTGTCAAATAATTTTGTAGGTAATATCTTGAATGAAGGTGTTTTAGTATTAGCAGATGTTGGGGAAAATAGCGAAATTTTGAATCTGCGATCCGCTACTAACTGGGTAGTGGAATTAGTTGATAAGTATCTCAAAAATGGTATTACACTTGAATTTTTGCAGCTAGAAGCAGAGAAAGCAGAAGAATGGCGGCAATCTCTGACTTTGCAAAGTCAAGAATTATCTCGTCGTTTGATTGAAGTAGAAGCGCGTCGGGAACAAATTCAAAATTTAGAAGCAAAATTCCAGAAAACAGCAGTTGAACCCGCCGAATAAACTTCTGATACTGCACAAACAAAGTCCCAGCAGAGTGGGACTAAGATATCAGCACTATCATTGGGCTAAAGAATTTTGGATTTCAGCCAAGCGGCGGGGAGACACTGCAATTTCTGAAAATTGGTAACGTAGGCCCGCTTCTGAAACACATCGTACTGATTGCGTTCGATCGCATTTAAGATTCTGCTATAGAGCATGGTAGCAGCCCACACAGTCCAGCGGATATCGGGACTGAGAACTTTGATTCCCGGTTCGGCGCTAGCATATAATTTGCGAGCTCGCTGAATTTGAAAGCGCATTAATTCCCGCCAGCGGTTGTCATTTACGCCGTTGAATAAGTCTTCTTCGGTGTAGTTAAACAGTGCTAAGTCTTCTAGGGGAATGTAAATGCGGCCGCGGCGGGCGTCTTCTCCGACATCGCGCAGAATGTTAGTTAACTGTTTGGCGATACCAAGGGCGATGGCTTCTTCTTTGGGAATTTTATTACCCCAGTGCCAATTCCAGTTAGCTGCGGAGTTTGATTGGTCCACACCCATGACAGACATCGACATCAGCCCGACGGTACCGGCTACTCGATAACAGTAAAGATTGAGCTCTTCAAAAGTTTCGTACCGGCTGCGGTACAAGTCCATTTGTTGACCCGCAATCATCTCTCGAAAGGGTTGAATGTCGATCGGGAAACGAGACAACGTATCTACCAAAGCTACGTCGTAGTCGTCGTGGGGGTGGCCGGCAAACACCGATTCTAGGCGTTTTTCCCACAGATTGAGGGTTTCAGGAGTTGTTGCATCAGAACCGGGCCCGTCTACGAGTTCGTCGGTGCGGCGGCACCAGACGTAAATCGCCCAAATGGCCCGACGCTTGGCTTCGGGCATGAGTTGAGTGCCTAAATAAAAATTTTTGGCATAACTCGCCGTGACTTGGCGGCACAGTTCGTAGGATTCATCCACAGAGGCCAGAGTTCTCATGCACTGGAGTTTTGACAGTTGCAGCATCCGAGAATAAGAAATTTAAAGATTAGAACTGACATTCTCCCGTCTAGAAAACGGGAGATTCTTTTACCTTTTTATGAAAAATTCTTAATTTTTCATTTTTTATTTGCCGTTGAAATAGCCTGCGCTGTCAGCTTACCAGAAAGCACGGCACCTTCCATACTCGCAAGATAACGCTGCATTGTATAATCCCCCGTTAGATAGAAATTGCTAATGGGAGTTGTTTGCGAGGGACGGCACTCCTGGCGGCCGGGGGTGGCTTTGTAGACGGAACGAGGGGTTTTGACTACGTGATATTTGAGCAGTTTAGCGGGTGCTGGGATTTGATCGGGAAAGAGTTTTTCTAACTCGACCATTGTGGCTGCGACGATATCTTCGTCAGATTTGCCGATCCAGTCTTTTGCTGGTGCTAAAACCAGTTCCAGCATTGATTTGTCTGGGTTGGCATATTCGCGGCAGGTGTTGCTCATGTCGGCGTAGACGCTTAGTAAGGGCGATCGCGAGAACAGCAAGTGATCGATGTCGGTTAATTTGCGATCGAACCACAAGTGTACATTGATTACGGGTACTCCCTCTAAGCCTTCGAGCTGTTTGAAATAGTCCATTTTGCCCCAAGGTTCCGGCATCATCAGCTTCAGAGGGTCTACGGGCATGGCAGAAACGTAGATATCGGCTGTCAGAATTTCGGCCTGTGCCCCTTTGATCCCCCGAATCTGGAACCCTCGCACGGTGTTGTCATCGTTGAGCAAAAACTCCCCGATGGGTGCATTCAGCCGGACTTCGCCACCGCGCTCAGTTATGTAGTCTACCATTGGCTGACACAACCTCTCGGTGGGGGAACCGTCTAAAAAGGCCATTTTCGAGCCATTTTTCTCTTGCAAGAAGCGGTTGAGGGCTGTCAGCAGTATGGTTGCGGATATTTCCTGGGGATCGATGAAGTTGAGCGCCTTGGACATGGCGATGAATACTTCTTTTTCGACTCTGGGGGGGACGTTTTGCTTTTTCAGCCACTCGGAAAAAGAGTATTTGTCCATTGCTTCGACGTATTTTTGGCCCTGAAGCATCGCCGGAATTAAGCCGATGCCAAAGCTGATTTTTTCGGGCCAGGTGAGCATATCGTTGTTGCCCAGGATGGCTGCTACGCCGTTGAAGGGGGCGGGAATGTCGGGAAAGTCAAAGCGGGAATAGGTTCCGGGGGTTTCTGGTTGATTGAAAATCATGCTGTGCTGTTTCCATTGCAGCCTGTCTTCAATATCAAGTTCTTTGAAGAGTTGCAGCATATTGGGGTATGCCCCGAAGAAGATGTGAAGGCCGGTTTCGTACCAGTCGCCGTCTGCATCTTTCCACGCGGCTACTTTGCCGCCGAGTACGTCTCGACTTTCTAGGACTATGGGGCTGTGGCCCGCGTCGGTAAGATATTTAGCGCAGGAAAGTCCTGCTAAGCCTGCTCCGGCGATCGCAACTCGCATTTGATACTACTTGGCCTCTGTGTTCGCTTCGGTTTAATTATAGTTTACAACTCGTTACATTTTTTGGGGAACTTCAGCCTGTCCCCGTGACGTGGGGTCTACTTAAGACTGAATCAGAAGATTGACCTAGAATTTGCCTAGGGAATTCTAGGTCATTGGTCAACTCAGTTCCAGTCTAGTTGGAAACTGGTCTGGGTACTTCGTAGGTCAAAAAGTCATAGGCCATTTTTGTATTCGGAAAAATAGCCTGGGCTTCCTTGAGCAAATCATCTAGGACGATGGGATTTCCCGGAGCGTAACGGGGACTAAAATGGGTCATAATTAGCTGTTTCGCCCCAGCACTCAAAGCTACTTGAGCAGCCATTGTCGAAGTTGAATGGAGGCGATCGAAGGCCATTTGAGCATCTTGATGAGCAAAAGTAGCTTCATGCACTAACAAGTCCGCATCTTTGGCTAATTCCACAGCACCGTCACAATAAACTGTGTCGGTACAATACACAAACTTCCTACCTATTTGATCTGGCCCACAAAAATCAGTGCCTTTAAACTCCCGCCCATCCGATAACTTAACTGTTTTTCCTTGTTTTAATTCGCCGTAAATAGGCCCGGAAGGAATACCGACTGCCTTCGCTTTTTCGACATCAAAATGTCCGGGACGGTCTTTCTCGGTGATGCGGTAGCCAAATGCAGTAACTCGATGCTTCAAAGGACCGCAACTCACAATATATTCGTCATCTTCATAGATGACTCCAGGATGACTTTTGTGGACTTTCACTGGGTATGAAAAATGGGTTTGGGAATAGCGAACTCCAGCTTGCAAATATTCTTCAAGTCCCGGAGGCCCGTAAATATCGATGCGCTTGACATTGCCCGCTAAACCGCAGCTAGCCAGCAAACCCATTAAGCCGAAAATGTGGTCGCCGTGTAGGTGGGTGATGAAAATGCGGGTGAGTTGGCTGACTTTGAGCTCGCTGCGGAGGAATTGGTGCTGGGTTCCTTCGCCGCAGTCAAATAGCCAGAGTTCGGCTCGCTGGGGCAAGCGGAGGGCGATGCTGGAAACGTTGCGCGATCGCGTGGGTACGCCTGAGCTAGTTCCGAGAAATGTAATCTGCAAGAGTCAAATCACCTCAATTAAAGTTAAAAAATATGTTACATATATCCAGAGTGCGGCTAATCCGACCTTCAGGAAATGCTGACCGACAGGAATTGGCATCAATCCCTGTTCCTGGGAGGATCTACTCGCTCAAATCATTTTTGACGCGCGCAGAGTGTGCTAAACCTAATTCTAACGTTTTCTTTCTGCTATTCTCTTGCTTTTTCCCTTGGCGAACCATCTCGAAATTTAAAATTTGTACATAACAGGAGGAAAATTATCAAATGCAGCCAGGAGTGTTCTTTGCTTCCTTTGTTTCGACATTAGGAAAACGCTATTTTTGGATTTCGCTGTTGTTTTGGCTGGTAATGGTAGCCCCAGCACAGGCGGCGTTGATCTTGCGAGTGGCAATCCAAGACGGGGCAAGTCAGGTAAGAGTTGGCAGTTCCACTAAGGCTGCAATCCGGGATGGTAGTGGCCGTAATTTGGGTGAGTTGAGGGCAAACAGTGCTTCGTCTGCTCAATTTCGATCGGGAAAAGTGGCGATTGGCTCCTGGGCTGCCAATCAAATTTGGATCGAGCCGACGGGGAACGGTTATGTTTGGATTGGCGATCGATGGTATCGCGGACGCACTCTTGTGACTCCGCAAAAAAATGGCTTAACTGCCGTCAATTACGTTGATATCGAACAGTATCTCTACAGCGTTCTCGGCGCTGAAATGAGTGGCAATTGGCCTCAAGAGGCTTTGAAAGCCCAAGCCGTCGCTGCCCGTTCCTACGCTATCCACCAGCGGCTCAAAAGCGAAACCGACCTTTACGATGTAGATGCTACTCAATTTTCCCAGGTTTATAAAGGACTGCAAACAGAATCTTCGGGTACTTACTCTGCCGTGGATGCCACCACGGGTCAAGTTCTTACCTACAACAGTCAAATTATTTTAGCGGTATTCCACTCTGCTTCTGGGGGACATACTGAGAATGTTGAGGATGTTTGGACAGAAGCGTTGCCTTATCTGCGGGCTGTTCCCGATTTTGACCAAGGGGCACCGGTTTACCAGTGGAAAGAAAATTTTACACAGGCTCAAATCAGCAATCGGATTTCTGGCGTTGGTAATGTGATCTCCATGAAACCTGAACGCACGACGGCCCATGGTAGCGTGATTACGATGAAAGTAGTCGGAGATGGCGGTTCTAGGGTGATGACTGGTGCGGATCTGCGTCGGGTGCTGAATTTGAGGAGCACTCGCTTTACGGTGATTCCTCAGTATGGGGGGATTTTTAGTGGCAGAAATAGCGGTAAGCCTCCGACGGGGTTTCAAATTGCTGGTAAAGGTTTTGGTCATGCTGTGGGCATGAGTCAGTGGGGCGCGTACAATTTGGCAAGGCAGGGATATGGCTACCAGCAGATTTTGCTGCACTATTATCGGGGTGCTTCTTTGGCTAGAATTGCTGTGCAGTAATTGGTAGGAATTGGTGATGGGTTGGAATGACTAAATACAGGAATGCTATGCAGAAGTGGGAGTATTTATTGGTGGATGCTAATATGTATCCTTTTGGCAATAAATTGATTAGTTTATATGTCAATGGTGAAGAACAACGAGAGTGGAAACAAGGATTTTTACATTTATTTATCAATGAATTGGGGGATGAGGGCTGGGAACTTGTGGCAGTCCGGCATGACTCGAAGTATGACCAGAATAGTTTGATTTTTAAACGCCCTAAAGTGGTTAAAAACTTGAGGAATATGCCCGATTATTCGGCGGTTGAAACCGCGACTACACAAACAAAGGAAATTCCGGCGGTTGAAACCGCGACTACACAAACCAAGTCCACCTCCGTGGACTAACTAACAAAAAATTTGGATTGTTTGCGTAGTGTTGGTAAAAAATCTCGACTTCTCGTCGCCCAGGCTACTTGATTGATTACAAATTTTCCGATCGCCCAATCCGTTTTTGCCACTCCGCATCTATCTTGGCTGACTGTTCTAGTTCTTGCGCTGTTAATTCGGTTTCTGTGGTATAAGCTAAATCTTGTCCATTCAAAATGTTTTCTGCTGCAAATTCGCGGGCATAGGCAAGTTTTTGTTGTAAGTTAGGATCGGGTTGATTTAATAACATTGCTCGCTGCTGCCGCTCTTGATTCCGGGCTGCGATGCTGCTATTTTTCCACTGAATCCAGAAGTAGCGAATTAGGGGAATTGTCAGAAATCCAACACCGTAGATCAGGAGCATTGGATAAATAGTGGCTACTAAACTGAGCAATCCACTGCCGATCGCACTTTTAGCTAATAAACTCCCTAAAATTAATGCACCTACTACATTCACCGCTCCCAAGCCTGCTGCGAGCATGATTTGTCCAGAACTAGCGTGGCTGAAACGCCACAGCATTTCTCGCAGATAAGCCGGCACTGGTTCAGTATTTCTCTCGGTGGCTGTGATTTGCAATTGGGGGAAATGGTACACTATTTGTCCTTCGGGACTGACTTCGGGACGACCGTCAAAACGACTTAGGGTTGGTAACATATATTCTTCGTATTCTAAGGCGTATCCCTTTGGGAGGTTGTCGAGATAGGGAGCGATTTGTTCGGCGACGATGGCACCTTGGTTGTTGCGAATAGTGGCGGCAATAGTGCTCCACTTGCGTTCTTCTAAATTGTAATTGGGATTGCCGTCTCCAAATAGAAAGGAGAAAACTGCTTCCATAAAATTCATTTCGGGTTTTTCGCCCGTCAATCGCGATCGCTGCTGGTAGTATGGTTCGTGATTCCAGTAAAATAGCCAGATTAAGTCGTTACTGGGAAAAAACCAGAAGCCTCCGCCCCTGTCGTCACCTCCGCCTCCGTTATTGTTGTCGCTGCTTGCAGAAAGTAAAAGCGTAATCGCCACAAATATTAAGACGATCGACACTACTAAAACTATGCCAAAAGATATCCGAATCAAGTAAAATAGAACACGCCAAATTTTTTGCCACCATTCCTGCACCTGCAACCGTAAAAATTTGTTGCGTAAAATATCTTGAAAGTTTTTGGGAAATAGGTAAGCAATATCGCCGGATTCTGCTACTTGCAGGTGGCCGCCTGCTTCGGAAGCGAGGGTTAACAGTTCTCGTTCGGCAAAATTGACATCTAGTCCAGCTTTTGCCGCCACGTCTCCAACCGTAACGCGGTAGCCAAGTTCTGTGACGGCTTGCATAACCTTGGGATTTGGGGCCATGTCTTTCTCTTTGTGAAAATTACCCGGTTATTTTCAATTATAGGTTGCGAGCCTTGAAGCTGGTTTTGACCTGGAGAATTCAGGCTGTTTGCAGGCTGACCTTGACTTTGGTACAAAATGTTGGTAGTGTTTGGGCGCATGAGTTTTGAGTAGTATCAAACATTAGTTGAACATTGAAAACTTAATAAAAATTTAAATAAGTCTAAAAAATAGGTTTTTTGCAATTTTTGCAAGAGTTATTTAAAATAGATAGGACTTCCCCCTGTTGTCAGGTTTACAGTTCGGTCTCAAAAGTCTTTTGAGACTCATCGGTGCTAATATAGCAATCCTTGCAGGAGTCGTAAAGTTTTTTACCCCACCCCAACCCGGACCTTATGAAGGGGAGGGAGTAAGAAATTCACAAATGATTTAGGATTGCTATATAAACCAAAATAGTGCCACAACTCTTAATAGGAAAACTTTACCGACTAATTTTTCTGATTAGTCATCAACCAAAGAATCACATATGCCAAGAACTCAACGCAACGATAACTTTATTGATAAAAGTTTCACGGTAATGGCTGATATCATTCTCAAGATTATGCCAGCCAAGAAGCAGGCGAAGGAAGCTTTTGCTTATTACCGAGATGGTATGTCGGCTCAATCTGATGGCGAATACGCTGAAGCTTTGGACAATTATCAGGAAGCGCTGAAGCTGGAAGAAGATCCTTACGATCGCAGTTATGTTTTGTACAATATGGGGCTGATCCATACCAGCAACGGCGAACACGACAAAGCTTTGGAGTATTACAGCAAAGCTCTAGAACTCAATCCCAGAATGCCCCAAGCCCTAAATAATATTGCTGTGATTTATCACTATCAAGGGGAAAAAGAAAAGGAAGCTGGGAATCTGGAAGCGGCGGAAGGGCTATTTGATAAAGCTGCCGATTATTGGAAGGAGGCGATTCGCTTAGCACCGAACAATTACATTGAAGTGCAAAATTGGCTGAAAATCACAGGTCGCTCCCAGATTGATGTGTATTTTTAACTATGATGGGAATGGGGAATAGGGAATCGGTAATGGGGAATCGGTAATAGGTAGTAGTTTTTTTAATAACCCATCTCCACCTTCCAATTCTCAATTCCCAATTCTCAATTCCCAATTCCCAATTCCCAATTCCCAATTCCCAATTCCCAAATTTTATGATTGATAAAGAAGAAGTTCGGAAAGTAGCAAAGTTAGCGAGATTGGAGTTAACTGCTGAAGAAGAGGAGCAGTTTACTGGTCAACTGAACGGTATTTTGGACTATTTTGAGCAGTTGAGTGAACTGGATACAAGTAAGGTCAAACCGACAACGCGGGCGATCGATGTTAGCAATGTGACGCGATTGGACGATTTGCAACCTTTTGGCGATCGCGAAAGTATCTTGGCTGCATCTCCCGATCGCGATGGCGAGTTTTTCAAAGTACCTAAAATCATGTAGGGCTTAACAATCCCAAAACAGAAACCGGGTTTTTGCGACAATACTTAATTGCAGCCCAAAAACTCCGAAAAAACCCGGTTTCTCAACACCCCACGAAAGCCCTCAACCAAAATTCCCCCATCTCAGCTATAATCAAAACCATCCTCTCCATCCCCACAAACCCGCCATGAGGCACTGGCCCCCCGGACAACAAATACACAACGGCAAATACATCATCGAAGCCATCCTCGGCGGCGGCGGATTCGGTGTCACCTACCGCGCCCAAAACCCCAAAGAAGGCAAAGTAGTCGCTATCAAAACCCTAAACGCCAACGTTCAAGGTAAGCCAAACTTTCGCGAATACCAAACCAAATTTGTCAACGAAGCCTTATCTTTAGCCAGATGCAGCCATCCCCACGTTGTCCAAGTTTACGAAGTATTTCCCGAAATGGCAGGAAATATCGAATTGTGGTGCATGGTGATGGAATTAATCGACGGCACTAATTTAGCAGAATATCTCGAAGATAACGGCATTTTGTCGGAAGCAAAAGCTTTGCCAATTATTCAACAAGTTGGAAGCGCCCTGAGTTTTGTCCACCAGCAGGGACTTACTCACCTTGATGTTAAACCGCAAAATATTATGTTAAGAACCCCCAGCCAGGGCGGGCACGGGGGCACCGCCCCTACAAGGGGGGGAGCAAGAGAAAATACTGCCTTCTCTTCTCTTAGTAACGGGGGTGCAGTTTTGATTGATTTCGGCTTGGCGCGGCAGGTGACAGCGCCGGGTAAATTGCGGACAAATAGCAATTCCGGGACTGAGTGTTACGCACCCATTGAATTATTAGAAAAACGCGCCGAACTTGGTGCTTATACAGATGTTTATTCCCTAGCAGCAACGCTTTATGTGATGTTGACTGGTGAGTTGCCGTTTCCGTCGCAATTCAGGAAGCAAAATATTCCTTTAACTCCGCCAAAGCAACACAATTCTGAGATTAGCGACAGGGTGAATGCGGCGATTATGAAAGGGATGGAGTTGGAACCGCAAAATCGCCCGCAGTCGGTGCAGGAATGGTTGGATTTGCTGATACCAAAACCAGTGGCTGCTGAGGTGAATTTGGTTTCAGCCGTGGGAATGGATTATACAAACTTGCGGAATTTATTGGCGGCTAAAAAGTGGAAAGAAGCCGATAGCGTTTCAGGATTTCATAAAGATTTATAACAAAGCCCAAAACCACGAAGCCATGCCCTATCTAGGTTTCCGACGGGGTTGTCGGGACATAACGAGCAAATAATCAAAGTAAAATCAATCTCAGAAACCGGGTTTCTGCGATAATTTATGTATCATCACCCAGATTCAGGAAGAAACCCGGTTTCTACCTCCCCACCAACAGCTTCCAAACTCCATAACGCAAGAAACAAAATTTGTAGTTTGCATCAACAACAAACACCAAACAACCAACAATAAAACTCAAACAACTCTGACTCCCCCCCTTACCAAGGGGGGGCTGGGGGGGGTTAAAATCTATACAACCAACGAACAAACTAAAAAAACGCTCTGACTCCCCCCCTTACCAAGGGGGGGCTGGGGGGGGTTAAAATCTATACAACCAACGAACAAACTAAAAAAACGCTCTGACTCCCCCCCTTACCAAGGGGGGGCTGGGGGGGTTAAAATCCTATATAACAATGACAATACTCTACAACAAAAGCTCAGAAAAATTCAAACGACAGCAGCTTCGCGCAGAAATGACAGAAGCGGAAAAGCAGCTATGGAAACATATCAGAAACAGACAGCTTGAAAATTGTAAATTTCGCAGACAATACAGTGTAGCAGCATTTGTGCTAGATTTTTATTCGCCAGAAATCAAGCTAGCACTGGAAGTTGATGGTGACAGTCATTTTGTAGATGGCGCTGTAGAATATGATGCGGAAAGGCAAGAGTTTATTGAGTCGGCAAGGATTAATTTTTTGAGGTTTACTAATGATGATGTTTATCATAATTTGGATGGGGTTTTGGAGGTGATTGTGGAGGGGGTTAAATCGTTGAGAACATCGGGTGTTTTACCCCCCCCAGCCCCCCCTTGCTAAGGGGGGGAGCAAGAGTTAGAAATGTAGATTAGATTTAATCGTTTATTGCATCTACTCTTTTACCCCCCCCAGCCCCCCCTTGCTAAGGGGGGGAGCAAGAGTTAGCCCCGAACTTTGGGGGGAGCAAGAGTTAGAAATGTAGATTAGATTTAATCGTTTATTGCATCTACTCTTTTACCCCCCCCCAGCCCCCCCTTGCTAAGGGGGGGAGCAAGAGTTAGCCCCGAACTTTGGGGGGAGCAAGAGTTTGGAGGGTAGATTAGATTTAATCGTTTATTGCATCTACTCTTTTACCCCCCCCAGCCCCCTCTTGCTAAGGGGGGGAGCAAGAGTTAGCCCCGAACTTTGGGGGGAGCAAGAGTTAGAAATGTAGATTAGATTTAATCGTTTATTGCATCTACTCTTTTACCCCCCCCAGCCCCCTCTTGCTAAGGGGGGGAGCAAGAGTTAGCTCTTTGTTAAGGGTTGGTAGCAAGAGTTAGTATTTTACTAAAGGTGGGTGCAAAAGTGTTTATAATCCAAAATTCATAATTTACAATTTATATGAGTTCACAAGTTACTCTCACCATCACCGCAGGTAATCTCAAAGGCAAAGAATTCACCTTTGATACCCGCACAACTTGCATAATTGGCCGCGCTAAAGATTGCTATCCCAAGATTCCCGATGACGACAAACATCGCACCATCTCCCGCTATCATTGTTTGCTAGATATCAATCCTCCCGATATCCGGGTGCGCGATTTTGGTAGCAAGAATGGTACTTTTGTAAACGGCCATAAAATCGGTCAGCGAGAAGCTCATCAATCTCCTGAAGAGGCGGCTCAAATTCAATTCCCAGAGTATGACTTGAGAGAGGGTGATAAATTTACACTCAGCGATACTTCTTTTCGAGTTGCTGTTGCCCTTGACCCGGAAATTGCCAAAACAGCCCAGCAACAAAAACCCGCTTCTGTTCCATCAAATCAAGAGAATTTGTGGGAAATGTTGAAAGCTTTTCTGTTCAAAGCTGTGGGCGGTCAAAATAATATTGGGGTTCTCGCTGATTATGTTTTGCTGAAGGAGTTGGGTAAGGGTGGTTTTAGTTTGGTTTATTTGGCGCGACACAAACTAACTAATGAAGAAGTGGCGCTGAAGGTGATGTTACCAAAGGTGGCGGCGAATCAGCGGGCTGTGAATTGGTTTTTGCGGGAAGTTGATAATACTAAATGTTTGAAACATCCGAATGTGGTAGGATTTAAAGAGTCGGGTTATGCTGATGAAACTTTCTTTTTTACGATGGAATACTGCGAGGGTGGCAGTGTTGTGGATTTGATGGCCAAACGCGGTGTCAGCACTTTGCCGATCGCCGAATCTGTAGGTATTATTACACAAGTCTTAGATGGTTTGACTTATACTCATCATGCGGAAATTCCCAATGTCAGATTGGCTGATGGTAGTTTTGCAAAGGGACGGGGTTTGATTCACCGGGATTTGAAGCCGGGGAATATTTTTCTGGCTAATATTGGTGGGAAACAAGTTGCTAAGATTGGGGATTATGGGTTAGCAAAGGCTTTCGATCAGGCGGGTTTAAGTGGCTTAACTTTGAGTGGTAATGCTGTTGGTACGCCGTATTTTATGCCGCGACAGCAAGTGCTTGATTATAAGTATGCTAAGCCGGAGGTTGATGTTTGGGCGGCGGCGGCTTGTTTGTATGTGATGATTACGGGATATGCGCCTCGCAATTTTGTGGGATTAGACCCGTTTCGTGCTGTTTTGGATAATGATGTGGTTCCGATTCGCGATCGCACTTCATCCATCCCTCAACCCCTAGCTACGGTAATCGATCGCGCTTTAATCGACAATCCTGAAATTTATTACAAAAGTGCAGCAGATTTTAAACAAGCTTTATTAAACACTATATAGCAATCCTTGCAGGAGTCGTAAAGTTTTTTACCCCACCCCAACCCTCCCCTTATTAAGGTCCGGGAGTAAGAAATTCACAAATGATTTAGGATTGCTATATCATAAATTACTGATAATAATCCTCCCGATGTCAGTATTGTTAGCAATCCATAATTTGAAAAACCGTGGGTTCAACACTTAGTTCAAACCCAGGCTATGGCATTACAAACGATTAAATTCTCACCGCAAAAGATGCTGCTAATTCCCGTTCTGGTTCCATACCAACTGTAGGCGGCATCGAACGAGTCGCTACCTGCTCAATTAGTCGTAAATGTTGCGGCAACATTTTAGCTAAACTATATCGTTCTAATGCTGTTTGACGAGCCCTGACGCGAACTTCTGCCATGCGGGTAGGATGGTCTAAAACTTCATCAATGCGATCGGCTACTTGTTTTGGCGAGAAGTAATCGACTAACAAACCGTTTTCTCCATCCCGAATCACTTCTCGGACTGGCCCGGTGTCGGAACCGATGACTAAACATCCCGTTGATAGAGATTCAATCATTGACCAAGATAGCACAAAAGGTCTGGTTAAATAAACGTGCACATCTGATGCTTGAATGACTTTTAAGTACAGTCCGTAAGGTAGCGGTCCGACAAAGTGAACTCGCGACATATCTAGCGGCACTTTTTTGAGCATATAGTCTTTGTAAGACTCGCCATTAGGTAAAGAACGGCCGTAACAAACTCTGTCGGAACCAACAACTACGACGTGACAATTGGGGCGGCGTTCTTGTACATAGGCGATGGATTCAATAAACTCTGGAAATCCTCGGTAAGGTTCCATTCCTCGCGATACATAGGTGACAATTTCATCAACGCCGGACAAGTCTAAGTTAGGCAAAACCAGTTTAGCACCGGGGTCTGGTTTGAAGTAGTCTGTATCTACGCCGTCGTGAAGTGTGGAGAGTTTTTGTTGTAATTCTGGTGGAAATTGCGATCGCTGCCAATAAGTAGGCGATAAACCCCAATCGCAAGAGTATAAATCGACTAAAATCGGCGCATTCTTAATTCTAATTCTCGCCATATCGTCCACTGTTAAAGGTTCCGCTGGGTCGAAATCTGCGTCGGAACCGATCGCGTGATAAAACCACTCGAAGTAGCATAAAAGTGGCGTATTTGGAAAAGCTTCTTTGACAAACAATGTCGGCCCCCAACCGGAATGACCGCAGATAATATCCGGTACAAAACCATCAGCTTTGAGTTGTTCCGCCATTCTAAATACGGCTTGTCCGTAGATGACAGCACTTTCTAAGGGGCGAACGTATTGGTGAGTCTGGGCGTTGGGTTCTCGGCTGGGTGTAAATGCTGCTTTGCGAACACCGGGAATGTTCCATTCTGGCCGCTCGTTTTTAGTTCCAAAAACTACTTGGTTATTCGGGTCTGCCCCTAACGCCGTGATAATGTGGCGGTATTGGGCCGGAAAGTTGGGATGGAGAAATAATGCTTTCATTATGGAAGAAAGAAGGAAGAAGGAAGAAGGAAGAAGATCGATGTGAAGAAGGGAAACGGCAATGCCATTTCCGAATTTTTACATTAGTCCACGGAGGTGAACTTTGTTTGTATAGTCGCGGTTTCAACCGCCGGAACTTACTAATGGCGCTTTGCAGATCCAGACGCAATCTCGTGGTACTGAAGATGTGTTTTTCAGGATGATTTCATAGTTTAAATGGTTGAGAAATTTTTCCATAATTGTATCCGTCATCACTGAAAATGCAGTGCCGTCTCTGCGTCCTAGCAAGTTTTTATCCCACTCGTTGGTGAATTTTTCCCACCCTAATTCGCTGAGAATATTCCCGTGGTGAAAGACGCAAATGCGATCGCCTCGCAGCAGTTTCGGAATGCGAGTTAGGTAGTTGAATATATCCACTGGTTCTACGTGCACCATTGTATCGTAACAAAAGCAGGCATCAGCCGATTCTGGGGCGATACCATCTAATGTTAAACCGTTAAGTTTTACATAGGAAACGCGATCGTCTCCCAAGCGCGATCGGGTTGCTTCCAGCATTTGACTAGAAATGTCAGCACAAATTAGTCGATCGCAATGTTTTAGCAGCAACGAACTGGTTTTGCCACCACCGATGCCAATTTCCAACACCCGATGTTCTTTTTTGATATAAGGCGCAATAAATTCCTGTTCTATCAAAGATTCATATTCTGATAGTGAATTAGCCGCACCCGCACCTTTTCCGATCCATTCATCGCCCAAATAAGCAAGTTCAGGATTATTCTCTTTCCATTCTTGGGCGTAGCTATCCCACGCTCTTTCGTAGTCTATTTTAGACGGTATTATTTCCATTGTTTTGGGTTTTTTATGTCTCAGAATACACAAACAAAAATCACTTGATATTCCTCCCGGCATCTCCATTAAGATGGTTTCAATCTCAAGCAATAACTTGACTATCGTTTCACTCTTAGGATCTCCGTCGGAAAGTTGATAGTGATCTAACAAAGGGTAAAGTTCATGAAGCAACCCTCCACCGGCCGGATTCAAAACTTCCACATCAAAGTAGAATTCTAAAAAGGGCAGTATCAGCTTTGACCTGACTGCTTCAGAAGGGTCTTTCGCAAATACTCTCTCAATACTTGGACTGGCAAATATTTCAGTTGTTCCCGACCTCAGCGTGTAATGAAAACATTTGTAGATGCGATTAATCAAAGCCTCTTGATTTGGATTATATATATTGTAGCAATCTCCTATGTATTCATTGACAATAAAATATCCATCGGGTTTTAAACATTTCCGAACAATTGACAAACATCTTTCTAGTTCTCTGACGTGATGCAGGGAACCTGAGCAAAAAACTAGATCGTATTTCTTACTATCATCAATGGTAAATAAATTGAAATCATCTTGATAAAAATTGATTGCCACTCCGGCTGCTGCGGCATCTTTTCTAGCAATCTCTAAAGAACTTTCGGAAAAATCAAAGGCATCAATTTGAGTAGCCAATCCTAATTTAGCCATTAAAATCTCGTGATTCCCGACACCGCAACCAATAGACAACAGGCGATCGAACCGTTGTTTTTTGAAAAATTTATTAGCTAACCAGCTTAGCCAATAACCATTACCCTTAGCACCTGAAAGTCGATGGTTGATAGCAGCTTCAATAATCGGATTAGATAACCAGTAACCTTGCTTTCCAATGGCAGCAGTGGGGTTAGTCTCCCAATAATTTTTAGCCGTTAATTCCTCGGAGGTGTTATCTTCTATAGGCTGGGAATTTGACTGCATACTTTTTCACCCTTTAATTTTCAACAGTTACTTTTTAGTAAAATAGGCTTCTCGAAAAATCTGACCGTAATCTTGAGTCATTTCTTCAAAAGTATTCAATGACTTTAACACATATTTAGCATTTTCTGCTAACCGCTGACACCAAGCTTTATCCTCCAACAAAGTATGCAATGATGCCGCTAGTTCTTCTGGGCGATCGGGGGTGTAAAATAAACCGTTAATTCCCGGTCTAACTTGTTCTTTAATCCCAAAAACCGGGGTGGTAATAATTGGCAAATCCCATGCCATCGCCTCTAGAATCACCCTCGGAAAACTTTCAACCCGAGAAGTACAAACAAAAATATCGGCGGCTTGGTAATATTTTCCCGTCTCCGAAGTTTCCGGGACAATAGTTACCCTTTGCCGTAATTTTTGTGGCAACTCACCCACCAATTCGGCTAATTTATTGCTGTAAATACTAGGGCGATCGCCCACAATAAAACACCTAATTTTGTCGTGCCATTCTTCCGCCACCAGCGCCAGCGCCTTGACTAAATCCTGTTGACCTTTTCTTTCACATACTGTTCCCAGCACCAAAATTACCACATCTTCTTGCTCAACACCGAGACTCTTTCTCGCCAATTCAGGATTGTCCGAATTATCCAATCGGCTCAAGTCTAAACCATTGTGAATGACTGTAAAATTGTGGTGGCTATTCAGAGGTAAATATCTATCTCGCGTTGCATCCGCCACAAAAATCACCTTGTAAGGAAACCGAAAACACTCTAAAGCTCGTGCCGCAATTTCTGAACCGAACCTGTTAAAATAAGTTTGCCAAGGTTCGCTTTCATGGACGTTCCAGACTGTCGGAATTCCGATTTGCTGCGCCGCATCAACTACAAAGAAATTTTCTAAAGTATTAGCATAAATCGCATCTACTTTGAGTTTCTTAATTTCTTGGCTAAAATTCTCGATCGCCTCATCATAAGCATCACGCTGGTAGATATGTTCCAGAGGATTATCATAAATAATTACCTCAAGGCCCTGCTGTTCGTAAGTTTGACGTAGTGGTCCATCGGAAACACAAAAGATGATGGGCTTAATCACACCCAAAGCAGCCAACTTCACGGCGATTTCATATTGATGTAGTGGCGCACCCGTGAAATCAAGGGAATTACTACACATCAACAATTTGACTGGCTTAACTCCGTCCCAGGGCTTTGTTTGTACCGCGAGCTCTTCGACTTCACTTAGAGGCGTATATTCCTGCATAAAAAATCGGACTGGTTGAATCCGAAAATATTCATCTTCTAAAGACAAGTGAGGACTGTAACAACTATCTTTTTTACCAGCATACTTGCGTCGAAATGCCGCTACTTCTGTGGGATTGTCATTAAAACCCCTAGAAGCTCCCTCTTTGTGTAACAGTTCCGCATCGGGACAATATACGCAGCGATAGCCATTTTTTAACAATCGGTATCCGTAATCGGCATCATTGTAAGCAACAGCAAAATTAGCCTCATCAAAACCGCCCAATTCTAAGAACAATTGACGGGGAGTCAGCATACAAGCAGCAGTCACCGCCGAGTAATTTCGCGTCACCATCGCCTGAGAAAGATAGCCTCGATTATCGCTACTCATCAACTTAAAAGCGTGACCAGCTAAACCATGATGGAGTCCATGAATGATGCCCGCGTGCTGAATTCTATTATCGGGATATAAGAGTCTCGCGCCGACAGCACCCACCTTGGCAATTTGCGCGTATCCCACCATCTGACTCAGCCAGCGGGGGTTGATTATCTCAGTATCATTGTTCAAAAACAAGATATATTGGCTGTCACATTGTTCGACAGCGCGGTTGTTAATTGCTGCATAACTAAACTTTCCTTGCTCATTTTTGATTGGCAAAACTTGGCATTTTAAGTTTTTGAAATATTCCAGGGCTTTGGGGTCGTCGCTTTCGTTATCGATGACGAGAATTTGATAGTTTTTGTAAGTGGTAGCCTCCAGAGAATCCAGACAGGATTTAAGCAATTCTTGCTGATTTTTAGTGGGAATAATAATTGTCACCGACGGCCCGGTATCGGGGAAGTTTTGAGCGAAAATTCCCAAATTTTCTTTGATTGCCCAGGTGTGCTGAGCAACTTCTCCTTGGATTTGTTGGCGGTTTAATGCGTCTTGAATTGCTTTTTGACCTGCTGAAAAACTGGCTGGTTTCGCGGCTCCCGATATGGCGGTAGAGCCTGGGGCGGTGCGCCAGTGATATAATACCAGTGGCAGATGGGCGACGTGGCGAGAAATTTCCGTTGCTCTCAAGGCAAAATCGTAATCTTGGGAGCCTTCAAAACCTAGTCGCATACCCCCTACTTGTTCAACTATTTGCTTTCTGACGGCGCATAAATGACCGAGATACATATAGGAAAGGAGCAATTCTGGCGACCATTCGGGTTTGAATTGCGGGGAAAATCGGCTGCCTTTGGTGTCAATTTTATCGTCGTCGGAGTAGAGAAAATCTGTGGTGGGATGGGTGGCAAAATATAAGGCAACTTCTCCTAATGCGTCGAGAGTTAGTTCGTCGTCGTTGTCCAAAAATACGATGATTTCACCTGTGGCGATGGCTAGGGCGCTGTTGGTGGCGGCGCTGATGTTGCCGTTTTTTTCCCGAAAGGTAAGCTGAATTCGATTGTCTTTTGTCGCCCAGTTTTTTAAAGTTTCAATGACTGTTAAATCGGTGCTGCAATCGTCGGCAATACAAAGTTCCCAGTTTTGATAAACTTGATTGCACACGCTGCCGATCGCACTTGACAAAAATTCTACTTCCGGGTTGTAAACTGGCATTACCACCGAAATTTTCGGCAGTGGTGCCTGACAAGATTCTAAACGAGAAATCAAGTAACTGCGCGATCGCTCATTCCACTGATTCACCGACAGCCAAGCATCATACCTATCAATGGGCTGCGGCACAACAAAACCCGCAGGTGGTAGCAATTCCCCTGGCGCAATAAACTGTTGTTGCTGGCGATAAATCTTGCCAAACTGACGCACCACCGAGAGTATTTCCCAAGGCATCGGTATAATTCTACCGAGACGTTGTTTTCTTTCCCTCGCCCGTTGCCGAATTGCCTCTATAAACCTAGACAATTCCTCAAATTTATCAGCACTTCTGCGCCAGATATCATAAGGTTGAACCTTCAATATTTGCGACGCTTGAAAAGATAAAATCTCCCCTGTTTCTAACTCGGCGTTTAAAGAAACCAGCCATTCTCCCACCGGCACATTCACGAGGGCCTCAAACCCACTTTCCGAACTATTCACCCAATCGGGAAACACTTCACCGACATCTTTTCGTCGCAAACCATAGGCGCATTCTACAGAAGTATCACCACAGACAAGGGTTAATTTAACAATTTTGCGATCGTGGTGACAACACCAACCGGCAAACAAAACCTGACCAGGCCGTTGTTCCCAAACTATGGGCGTATCAAAGGATGCTTGAATTGTGGACACAAAAAGCGGATAAACTGACAACAGATGCCATTTACCCTTAGTATCTTGCACTTCCAACAGCACTTCGTGCCGTCCCGGTGGGACGGATAATTCAATTCTAAAACCTGAATTTTTAGCTGCAATAATATTAGAGTGAGCTTCCGCTACATCACTTCTTTCTATGCCACAAAAACCTGTAAAGATTGTATTTTTAATTTTGGCTCGCACCGATTTAATGCTAAATTGACTGTGAAAAGCCCAGCCACTGATTACTAAATCAGAATCGTAAATATGCAAATTGTTTGCACCGTCTATCGAAAAAATGAATCTCGGAAAAAGTTCGCGCGTTCGGCGTTTTATTTCTAATAAATTTTCCCAGATTCTCCACCAAGTCGAAGATTTTATTTGGTCAAGTTCCCGGCGAAGCGGTTCAATTTCTTGGCACGATTTTTCGAGGTTGAGGACCGAGGTTCTGAGGTTTTCCTGAATTTCTCTGGTTTCGGTTTCCAGTCGCAGGAACTTCGCTGCTTTCTTTTTTAACTCTAATTCTTTTTCTTCTATTTCTGCCTGTTTTTCTCCCAATTGTGATTCTAAAGTTAGCACTTTTTCTAAGGCTATTTTAAAGTTAGATTCTTTGCCTGCTAACTGTACTTGAGTTTGCCCTAATTCTGTTTCCAATTCTAGGAGTTTGGCTAAAGCTTCTTGAAATTGCGATTCTTGGCCTGCTAACTGTACTTGAGTTTGCCCTAATTCTGTTTCCAATTCTAGGAGTTTGGCTAAAGCTTCTTGAAATTGGGATTCTTTGCCTGCTAATTGTACTTGAGTTTGTCCTAATTCTGTTTCTAATTTCAAGAGCTTTTTTAAAGCGTCTTCAAATTGGGATTCTTTGCCGACTAACTGTACTTGAGTTTGCCCTAATTCTGTTTCTAATC
Organism: Microcoleus sp. EPA2; assembly: GCA_020882975.1. Classification (GTDB taxonomy): domain Bacteria; phylum Cyanobacteriota; class Cyanobacteriia; order Cyanobacteriales; family Microcoleaceae; genus Microcoleus. Next base: position 29,980 of record JAHRFD010000009.1, read on the forward strand.
CCAAGACTTTTGTCTGAGCTTTTTGAAATTCCTCTTGCCATTTTTTGACTTCAGAGGTGCTGGTTTTTTGCTGTTTTTCCAGTAAGCGAATTTTTAGCCAATCTTGGAGTTGTCCCACAGCAGGTGTGGGTAAACTGATGATTGTATCTGGGGATAAACTGGTCTTGCTGCTTAAATCTTGGGCTTGGGATTCTAAGATTTGATAAATTTCAACAGCTTCGGGAAAATACTGTTCGATCAGGCTATGTCTGTGGCTGTTTTCGAGGTCGTTGACTAATAGAGATTTGTCAAAATTGTCGGTGGGGATAGCACATAAATTAACATTAAATTTTTGATTGACTTGATTGATGAAAAGTTCGGGATGATTGCCGATCGGGTAAACGTTGGCTAGCAGACAGCGATCGGGAAAACGTTCGTAAAGTTCTAAAACTTGCTGATTGTAGTGAATCCACATTTTTACTGCCATTTCGGGATTGTTCAGCAAGCTGACATCGGTGCCACGACGGTACAGGGAATCGACGACTTCCCAGGGCGATCGATACACGCAGATAAAATTAGCTTCGGGTAGCAGATTTAACCAAAAATTACTGAAAAGTGCTGTCCGCGGGTCTTTCCAGCCCCAGTGTTTGTCTGTTTTTTGATTTTCGGCAATTAATTTTTGGGCGATTTCTACAAATTCGGCTGCTACGGGAATCGTTTTTTCAAAGGTGCAGCCGAGTTCATCTATGCCGTGCGATCGCAAAACACTTTTGTGAAACTCCACAAAATCCACATTTTCAAAATGACCCTTAATATTTCCATCGGCAGGCCCGACTAACTTTTTACCAATATCAACTCCGACTTTCTGAAACAAAGAAGCTGTCAAAGAAGTACCGGAACGGTGCATTCCAGTTACAATAAAAACCGAAGATTTGCTGTCATCATTTATATTCACGTTTTCTCTCCCTCGCCCTAATTCCCAAACCGATTAATTTTATTCTACCTTTGTTTACTCTCCGGCTAAGCCTAGGGCGCGCCTGACTTGAAACCAAGCCGATCTGAGTCTCCAAAATTTGCTGCTTTCCATTGCTAGAATCCGATTATGCGATCGCTCAACTTCTGCTTTGACATAATTTAGCGATTTTTCTGTTTCTTCTAACTGCCCTTTCACAGCTCCTAAATGAACTTCGGTCAGCTCAAAACTCCTTTGAACATCAACCAATTTAGCTTCAGCTTCTTGCAGCTTTGCTTCCGTTTCTTGTAACTTAGCTTGAGTTTCTTGCCCTAGGGCTTTAGTAGAATTTAATTCCTGTTTAGTTTGCTCTAATTCTATCTTAGCCGCAGCCAACTGACTTTCCACCAAGTTAATTTTGTGATTTGTAGAACTCAACAAAGACTTCGATAACTTCTGGCTGACCAGGGATTGAACTCTGCAATTTTCAACGATCAATTTCCCGCCACAGTTATTAATCAATTTCACCGTTAATATATCCTGGGGAGAAATAGTATCTTTCCCTAAATAACAGTTCCAGCCAGACTGCCAGATTGCATCTTTCTGAAAATGTTGCTCCAGATCCAGGCGGTCGTAAAAAGGCTCTGTTTTCTGGACAAGCTTACCGTTTACCAGCACTTGAACCTCATCAATTATCCCATCCTGATTGACATCTACAGCCCACCCTTCCAAATATAAACTACCCTTTTTAGTAAAAGTAGCAACATCAACATATCCCTCCGGGTGATGATTGAATTGCCAGCTATAAAAATCTTTAACTCGGTGATTTGTCACAATATACAAATCCTGAAATCTACATAGACCTTTTTCTATGCGATGCACAAATGCTTGGCCACCACTGACGCGATGTACAATTTCTCGAACAAACTTTTCTGTTACATAAGTTGTGCCGTATTCTTGCTGATTTAAGGATTGAATTTCGCTGTTGGGGCTGAACAAAAGACCTGTGGCTGGCATTTCTGTACCTGGTGCCCGCAAACACTCATCGTGAACGCTAAACATCAAAATGCCATTAGGATTCAACAAATTATACAAATTTTGCAACCAGCCACCAAAGGTTTTTTCTGGCATATGGCTGAAAAAAGAATTAGCGACAATGCAGTCAAACTTTTGGTCAATGAGATAATTTTCTGGATTTCCCGTAGAGACAATACCGTTAACACCGAAGTATTCTGTTTGAAACTTGACAGCCTGGGTAGAAATGTCAGACACCCAAACTCGTTCCGGTGGCATTTCCTGAATCAAAAAGCGGGTAAAGCGACCGTAACCGCAGGCAAAGTCGAGAAAAGATGGCACATTTTCAAAATCGCCAAAATGCCAATCTACAACTTGTTTAACTGTATCCATAATCCGACGACCGAGGGAATAATAGCGCACCAAAGCCCGATCGCTGTCATTTTTTACATTCCTCAGAGCAAACAAATACATTTCATCGTTTTCGCAAATATTCTGTTTAAAATTTTCGGGAAACTTAGCTTGCTCTCCAATTAATGCTTTAATAACAGAATTTTCTACCATATCTAGATTAATGTTGCTCATTATTTCCACAAAATTTATCTGATGACCTCGCTTGACGCTTCTGTTACCATTGAATCAGAATTGACAACAGTTAAACACGGTTCAATCAGCAAGTCAACAATACCGTTCCCACAGGATTCAGTACAAGACTGAACTCTAAACATTGCCACATCTACACAGCGATCGAGATAAGTCAAATCTTCATCTACCGTTCCCACCACCCCGGCGTTCAAAAAATAAACCCCAGGATTTAGCAAACATTTAAATTGAAATTTGACTACAATTGTTGTTCCCGCTTCCACATACTTAATTGACTTGCTAGAAGCCTTCAAAGAAGCACCAGCCAACTCAAAGCCGCTAATGGTTTTAATTAACATTCCAAATCTAACTTTGGAAGTAGACTTCGAGAAAGTGACAGAGTAAGTATAAATATAATCTTGACGACCAATCAAGTGATTTACCACATTTCCCTTCAGCGTAGTGATGCAGGGATTAATAATGGAGGCTCCCCTAGACGGATACCTCACCGTATTCGAGGGTATCATGCCTGGATCGTAATACTCTTCGTAATAGTCCTTGAATTCTGGAATGGATGGCTCTTGTTTAATTTCTCCAGTTGTGATTTCTGTGGTGACATCCTGAAGGTCTTCTTCCGCTTCCTGCTTGGTCAGCTTATTCAATACTCGAATATCTTCCTTTAACCCCAAGACTTGATCTGGATCGGCATAAATCAATTTTTGATACTTAGATATGACCACCTTGGGCGTGTGAGCTAGGAGTAATTCCCCGCTATCCATTAAAATTGCCGAAGTACAAAGTTGTACCACAGAAGTAGCTGCGTGAGAAACAAATAAAATGGTTCCCCCACTTTCCTGAATTGACTGTAAGCGAGCAAAACACTTACGCTGAAAAGCTTCGTCACCGACAGAAAGTGCTTCATCAACTACCAAAATATTTGGCTCAACGCTAGTGGCGACAGCGAAAGCCAGCCGGACAAACATACCGCTAGAATAGGTCTTGACTGGCTGTTCGATGAAATCTCCAATATCAGCAAAAGCTGCTATTTCATCAAATTTTTCTTCGGTTTCTTTTTGATTGAATCCCAGGATTTGAGCGTTGAAAAATACATTTTGCCGTCCGGTAAATTCTGGGTTAAAACCACTGCCGAGTTCCAACAAAGCTGAGACTCGCCCTTTAACTTCGACGCTACCTGCGGTTGGTGTTAGCGTCCCCACAATTATTTGCAGGAGCGTGCTTTTTCCCGAACCGTTGCGACCGACAATTCCTAGAGTTTGTCCTTGAAAAATTTCCAGATTGATGTCTTGTAGTGCCCAAAATTCGTCAGCAAGTTTTTTGCTGGGATAAATTATTTCCTTTAAGCGGTCTCCAGGGCGATCGTACCGTTTAAAACATTTGGAAACATTTTTGAGTGAAATTACAGTTTCTGTCATTAGATTTTAGATTTTAGATTTTAGATTTTAGATTGACTTTAGATCTAAAACAAATTTACAGTACCCTATCTAAAACCAATTTACAGCACGTCAGCAAAAGCCGGACGCAAACGTCGGTAAACAATTAAACCTCCACAAAATATAGCAGCAGAAATTAATGTGGCTACACCCCATTCGCCCCAGTGTTTCACTTCTCCAAGCAGTATGAGGTCGCGGTAAACTTCTGAAATTGCTGCCATGGGATTCAACCAAAAGATCAATCCACGCCACTGTTCGGGAATCACCGATGCTGGATAGACGATCGGTGTTAAATAGAACCAAAAATTTAGAATAACACCTAAAGTCTGAGGAATATCTCGCAAAAATACCGTTAAGCCTGCGGTCAAATATCCCAAGCCGGCAGTTAGCAGCAACTGAGGCATCCAAACCAGGGGCAGCAAGCACAGTGTAGCGTTGAGCTTTTGCGATGATACTGCTACTATGACGATTAAAGCTGCTAGACCGAGAGAGCTTTCAATAAATGCTGTCAAAATAGGTACTAGCGGGAGTAAACCGAGGGGAAATACCACTTTTTTCACTAAATTTGGCTGCCCTACTACGGATACTGCCGACTTAATCAAACCACTGGTAAAGGCACTCCAAGGCAGTAAACCTGCAAACAGCCAGACTCCAAAGGTAATGTCGCTGTTTTCTGGGAAGCCTACAAGGTTGAGTTTTACCTTGAGGACAATGGAAAACACGTAAGTGTAAATCAGCAATTGTGATAGCTGATTCAGCAAAGGCCACAAATTGCCGAGAATTGAGCCTTTGTATTGAGATTCTAAATCGCGGCGCACTAATGTTGCCAGCAAATTGAGCTTCGCCCGTCGCCCGCGGCTAACCGTTCGGGCTTTGTGGGCAAATCCTTTGACCGATCTCAGCAATTTTTTTGCCCTCGTTCGCTACCTTCACACCTAAATCAACTCAAGCTGCTTGATAGCAGCTTTTGTTAAACCGCAATTATTCCACAGCCTCGCTACTTTGATCAAGGGTTTGTGGGCTAGCTGCACCCAGAGGGATGGTTTTTGAAGCCCGAAGACACTTATGGGCTGTTGATTAGCCGATCGCCTCGCTGAGTGCCGAACCGATCGCCGCTTTTTGCTCCCCATCATAGCCCCAGCGATCGAAAAACTGTTCATATTCCCCTTGTCCAGTCCGCAAATTTTCTAGCATTTGCTCCGCTAGAGTTTGACAAGCAGGTATTTGCAGAGTTTGAATTAGATGGCGCGATCGCCCTTGTACTCTCTGTGAACCCGCGGCCATTTCCGGCTTGTGATGACGCGAGTGATAGACAACCATTGCGGCCGACATCGCCAGATTTTTTACCAGCAGTTCTGCTACGATCTCAGGAGCCTCGCGCAGTGCATCCAGCACTCCAGGAGACGGTTCATCTGCAAGGTGTCGATCGTCCGTCAGATAGGTGACAAAAAACCCTCTAGCGCCGTTGTGTGTGTTCACCAGAGAAGCCACTGCTTGCTGAATCTGGGCCTGTGAAAGTCTATCGGCTTCAATTTCTGACAATAAAGATTGAGTCAGCGCGATCGCCTCCTCAAAAGTTATATTTTCCGATGCTAATAAATCAGACGGTATACTCATAGCCAACTCAATAATTCTCAAGATTATTTTAATCATTGTAAACAATTTCCCCAGTTCGCTCGCAGATTAATATGGCAATTATCTCCTCCAAACAACAGCCTCCCGATCCAAATCTACCCGAACACATTGCCGCAGCCACCCCCAAAAAAACCAAAAATAAAGCTGTAAAACCCCAGACAGAATCGCTGGTAGAACCCCAAGAACTAGCCGACGAAACCAACAGCAAACAAGACGATAAAATCCGACCTCAGCGATTAGCTGAATACATCGGACAGAAAGACTTGAGAGAAGTTTTGGCGATCGCAATTCAAGCAGCCAAATCCCGAAACGAACCAATGGATCACCTGTTACTGTATGGGCCGCCAGGGTTAGGTAAAACCACAATGTCGCTAATTTTAGCAGCAGAAATGGAAGTTGAATGCAAAATCACCACAGCCCCAGCCCTAGAAAAACCCCGCGATATTGTCGGATTGTTAGTCAACCTTAAAGCCGGAGACGTGCTGTTTATCGACGAAATTCACCGCTTATCAAAAGTAACAGAAGAAATCCTATATCCAGCGATGGAAGATTGTCGCTTAGATATTACGATTGGTCAAGGCAAAAGTGCCAAAATTCGGACTATTCCCCTGAAACCGTTTACCTTAGTAGGAGCAACTACAAAAGTTGGGTCGCTAACAGCTCCCTTGCGCGATCGCTTCGGACTGATCCAAAGATTACGCTACTACGAAATAGATGAACTCAGTTTAATTGTCCAAAGAAGCGCCCAAGTTCTCGACACTCCCATTACAGCAGAAGGAGCCACAGAAATTGCCCGCCGAGCTCGTGGCACACCCCGCATTGCTAACCGATTGTTGCGGCGAGTTAGAGACTATAGTGAAGTCAAACAATTAAAGCCGATCACCGCCGAAGTGGCATCGGTTGCCCTAGAATTATTCAATGTCGATCCGCTAGGTTTGGATTGGACCGATCGGTGTCTGTTGACAGCAATGATTGAAAACTTTAATGGTGGTCCAGTGGGTTTAGAAACCCTGGCGGCTTCCACAGGAGAGGATACTCAAACGATTGAGGATGTGTACGAACCTTATTTGATGCAAATTGGATTTTTGCAAAGAACAAGTAGGGGTAGAATTGCCACGGTTGCTGCTTATAAACACTTGGGTTTACTTTAAGGGGAGATTGGCCATTGCACTGGTTCCAAGGCTCTGTCTGGGAACCCAGATCAAGAGGCTCTGCCTCGATGGTATGGTTCAAGGCGAGGCAGAGCCTCTGGATCTGCGTCCCTAGGCAGAGCCTAGGGACGAGGGATAACAAATAACCAATAACCAATAACCCATAACAAATAACCAATAACCAATAACCAATAACAAATAACCAATAACCAATAACCAATAACCAATAACCAATAACCAATAACCAATAACAAATAACCAATAACCAATAACAAATAACCAATAACCAATAACCAATAACCAATAACAAATAACCAATAACAAATAACCAATAACAAATTCCCCATGTTACTATCCCTGAGAATCGAAAACTTTGCATTGATTGACTGTCTAGACCTAGAATTTGGCCCTAGTTTGAACGTATTTACAGGGGAAACAGGGGCTGGGAAATCGATTATCCTAGATGCGATCGATGCAGTCTTGGGTGGAAAAGTCGATCGCCGTGTGATTCGCACAGGAGCAGCGCGGGCCATACTGGAAGCGACTTTTGAATTGGACAAAGCTGCATTATTGTGGCTGGGCGAGCAAGAAATTGAACCGATTGATGGGAATTTAGCGGTTTGCAGCCGGGAAATTATGGCATCTAGCGGTACTTTGCGGACGAGATCGCGTTTGAACGGAATTTTGGTCAACCGCCCCTTGATGGAGCAACTGCGCGATCGACTCGTGGAAATTACTGCTCAAGGCCAAACCGTCCAACTAGGACTAGAAACTCTCCAGCGAGAATGGCTAGATCTCTATGGTGGTAAAACTATTTTGCAAGGGCGATCGAATGTCACCGCAGCATGGCTTGTCGCCAGCGAAGCCAAAACCGCCCTCAACCGCAGACGTCAGTCAGAACAGCAGCGCCTGCAAAGACTTGATTTATTAGAATACCAAGTCCGAGAGCTTGGCCAAGCCCATATCGAAGACGCGGCTGAATTGGAAAACCTCGAACAAGAATCAATCAGGCTTAGTCACGTTGTGGAGTTGCAGCAACAAAGTTACCAAGTTCATCAAGCTCTGTATCAAAATGACACGGATGCTGCCTCTGCTGCTGACTTGTTGAGCAAAGCTGAGGCAACTTTAAGCGACATGGCCGTCTACGATGTTCAGTTGCAACCAATTCTAGAAATGGTCAGCGATGCTTTAGCTCAAGCTACAGAAGCTAGTCGCCAAATTAGCAGCTACGGCGAACAATTAGAAGCAGATCCGCAAAGACTTGAAGAAGTAGAAGAGCGAATTCAGGAACTTAAACAAATCTGTCGTAAATATGGCCCGCTTAAAGAAGCGATCGCCTATTATCAAACCATCCAAAACGAACTAAATGAACTTTTAGCAGGAGGCGAGTCTATGGAGGCATTAGAACTCGCCTATCAAGCCTCTATGGAGCAATTAAAGGATGCTTGCAGCCACCTCAGCGCCCTGCGACGGGAAACGGCTCTGAAACTCGAAGCTGCTTTAGTGGCAGAACTCAAGCCCTTAGCCATGGAAAAAGTACAATTTCAAGTGGAAATTGCAGCAGTTACCCCAACAGCAAATGGTGCCGATCGCATCGCCTTTTGTTTCAGTCCGAATCCAGGGGAACCTCTGCAACCCCTAGGTGCGATCGCCTCTGGGGGAGAAATGAGTCGCTTTTTGCTCGCCATCAAAGCTTGTTTTTCGCAAATAGAAGGTGCTAGCACTCTGGTATTTGATGAAATTGATGCCGGGGTGTCTGGGAGAGTGGCTGGGGCGATCGCCAAAAAACTCCATCAACTTTCGGAAAAACACCAAGTCCTTTGTGTGACGCACCAACCTTTGATTGCTGCCATGGCGGACTGTCATTTTCGTGTCAACAAACAGACGATCGCCTCTGAAACAGGCACACAGGAAGATCTAGGCAACCCTGAATCATCGGAACGTACAGTGGTGCGTGTTGTGGCCCTCAACAGCCAGCAGCGACGGGAAGAACTGGCTCAACTTGCTAGTGGGCGATCGGAAACAGAAGCCATCGCTTTTGCTGAATCTCTCCTAGCTCAGGCTGCTTCTTTGCGCCAAATTCATTCTCAAAAAACTGAAGTTGACCGCAATTATTGTTAAGATTTAACAACTAAACAGGGTATTTGTGTCACAGTTAGCAGTGACACTCGATGGCAACCAGATATTACTATCACAGTTGTACCAGTCTCAGCAACTGTTTTAGCGGCGAAGTTGACAGAAATTCTATGTAGAAACCACAATTGTAGAGATGAGCACACATAATTAGTTAGTAGTGATGTCAGAATGGCGGCTAGTCAAACTTTAGTCCGCATCCATCGACCCCCTGACAGCCCTGGGCTGTTTCATGCTGGTGACAAATCATCGTTTTGTATGGGTAGTTCCCCCGTGCCTACCCTCCCCGTCCACTCCTATATTTACAATAGATTGCAGTCCGCCCAGGCGATCGAACGTTCTGAGTCACCGAATCTAGTTACACTTAGTAAACCAAATGTCAAAATCCGATACTATACCATTTAAAAAAAATTCCCGACCTCCGATCGCCATGGACTAATGGCCACAGCGCTCTCAATCTCCCACGGTTCTCTCCCAAACCGCCCTTCCTTGCCATCGGTAGGAAGTTCTGTAAACTGGGAAATAGTTTGACAAATACTTTTACTCTACTCTTGTGCAAAGCTCCGGGCGATCTACTTGCCAGATCTGCTACCTGAGAGACCAAACCTTAAACTTAAGCTTCTCTAAAGGTCTATGAATTATTCTGCATCTTCCAATCTGTCATCCCCAGGTAATGTGACTATAGATGTCACTCCTATCACTGAAAATCATCAGGAACAGCCCTCTCACTATCCCTCTAGCAGTGGTCAAATCGTCACAACCCAAGGAAACTTCTCCAGTTTCCTCGCACCCCTAAACAAGGATAGTTTTAAAGGAGTTGCCAAGGACGTAGAGAACAAACTGAAGGTTGTCAATCAAACCTTGGGAATGCTCGACAACCTCTTAGACAGCCAAGGGTTTGACGCTATCCTTAACGAAATGTTGCAGTCGATTACCCTCAAAACCGGGGAATTGCTCAATGCCGATCGCAGCACTATATTTTTATTAGACGACGAAAAAAATGAACTCTGGGCAAGGGTTGCCAAAGATGAACATGGCAACAACCTAGAACTCAGATTTCCCGCCAATGTGGGCATTGCTGGAGAAGTCGCCACCGGCAGAAAAGGGGTGAATATTCCCTATGATTTTTACAACGACCCGCGATCGACTAACGCCAAAAAAACTGACGAAAAAACAGGATATCGCACCTATACAATGCTGGCGATGCCTCTGATCAATGAAGACACACAAGAGTTAGTAGCAGTCGTTCAACTGATTAATAAACTCAAGGCAGATCATCATAATTACGACCATTTAGACGCACAGATCGATCGGCAAGGATTTACCCAAGAAGACGAACAAATATTTAGAGAATTTGCCCCGTCCATTCGCCTAATTTTAGAATCTTCTAAATCTTTCTACGCAGCAACTCAAAGGCAGCGGGCAGCGACAGCGCTGATGAACGCCGTCAACGCTCTTTCTCAAAGCAGTCTAGACTTAGAAGACACTCTCAAACGGGTGATGGATCAGGCTCAAGAACTGATGCAAGCCGATCGCAGCACCCTGTGGCTAATTGACGAAGATCGAGATCAACTATGGACAAAAATCCCGATCGCAGGTCAACTTCAAGAACTTCGCATACCCAGAACCGCCGGTTTTGCAGGTATTGTCGCCCAATCCAGTGAACCGCTACTAATTTCCTTTGACGTATATGACGACTCCCGCGCCGAAACTTCCAAAGAAACAGACAAAAAAACTGGCTACCGCACTTGCAGTATGCTCTGTATGCCAGTATTTAATGCCGACCACAAATTGATTGGAGTCACCCAATTAATTAACAAAAAAAAACAAGGAGAATACCCCCCATACAATCCAGAAAACTGGCCTGAAGCCCCGGAACAATGGCGAGCTAGTTTCAATCGCAACGACATGGAATTTATGAAAGCGTTTAATATCCAAGCAGGAGTAGCCCTGCAAAACGCCAAACTATTTGCCGAAGTCAAACAGCAAGAACAAAGACAAAAAGATATGCTGCACGCCCTGACAAACGGCGTCATATCTACAGACCAAAAAGGCCATATAGTCGCTACGAATCCCAGTGCCAAAAAATTGCTTGGCGTTAGCGATGCCCGCTTGGCAGAAGGTCAATCTTTGCGCGATCTAATTAACTTGGAAAAAGGTGATTTTGCCAAGTGGTTCGATGTGGCATTGCACCCTACAAACGAAAAAGACCGCCAGCAGTATTACCCTGACCAAGTATTGATTGCCTCCGAAGGAGAACAGCAGAGCATAAATTTGTCGATCAATTCCATGACAGATGCTACTGACCCCAAAAAAGTTAACGGAGCATTAGTTGTGATGGAAGATATCAGCAGCGCTAAGCAAGTCAAAAACTTGATGTACCGCTACATGACCCCAGCAGTAGCCGAAGCGCTGCTGGCTTCAGGAGATACAGGATTGGGAGGTAAACGCAAGCACGTTTCGGTGCTGTTCTCCGATATTCGCAGCTACACCACACTTACGGAAAAATTGCAAGCCGAACAAGTGGTAGAGATGCTCAACAAATATTTTGAAGTGATGGTAGATTCCGTATTCAAGTACGGAGGTACTCTCGACAAATACATCGGCGACGCTCTGATGGCAGTTTTTGGCTCTCCAGCACCCCTAGAAGATCATGCCTGGTGCGCCATGCAAACCGCCGTGGAAATGCGGGAAAAATTGAAGGAATTTAATCAAGAGCGAATTGCTAATGGCGAGTTACCGATCAGTATCGGTATGGGCATCCATTCCGACGAAGTTGTCAGCGGTAACATCGGCTCCAGCAGACGGATGGAACTCACTTCCATTGGAGATGGGGTGAATCTCGCCTCTCGCTTAGAAGGGGCCAGCAAGCAGTACGGCACTGACTTAATCATTAGTGACAACACCTACAAAGAATACAAAGAGCGAGTGTACGTACGGGAACTAGATTTCATTACTGTTAAAGGCAAAAGCGAACCAGTCATCATTTACGAACTTGTAGCTATCAAGCCCGGTTACTCCTCCGTTAGCAGGGAGCTGACTGATGAAGAGGCAACAAAATTTAAAACTGCTCTAGAACAACTAGAACACTACAACGCAGGACGCGAATTTTACAAGCAACCTGTTACTCAAAAACTATCTAAGGCTGAGGTGGAAGAAATATTAAAGACTGTGGCAAAAATGCCAGAAGCAAAGGTCAAAGAACTCTCCTACGAGGTCGATAAACAGTTAGAACATGAACTCAAAAAATTGTTATCTCAACTAAAAAAAGAGCCTGAGTACGATGTAACAAATCAGTCCCCAGCCCATAAAATATTCGAGTCAGAAATTAAACTCCTGAAATGGGAAGGTATCAAAAACCTGTCGGAAGATGAAGCCACACTCTTGATAAAATCTAAGATCGGAGAGTTATCACCAGACGAAATTAAGGAATTGCAAGAGGGCGATGTCAAAAAGATTTTGGAAGCAGATATCAAAAACCCATCAAATGGCAAAATCAAGCGTTTGAAATCCTCACATATCAGACAGTTATTGCAGGCGAAAATTAAAAGCCGGGCCGAAGAAACAGTAGCAGAAAGGTTAGATGAGGAATTTGTGGAAAATCTGACCCTCGATGGAGTGAAAAAGGTACTGAGCGAAATTAAGACAAAGTTAGAACCGAAAGCTAGGAAGTGTTTTGAACACGCACTAGGCAAATTTAATGAGGTTTTGAGCCAAGATCCCAAAAACAAGGCGGCTAGATTACACGTCGATCGCTGTGTGCTATATAGACTTCACCCCCCAGACGTACTGAACTGGGACGGGGTGTGGAACCTCACAGAAAAATAGGACTCCTCGCCCTAAGTCCTGGGTTAAATGCTGAACCAGCCCCCCTATGGCTGGCAGCCACGGCGAACCATAAACCTCAACATCCGATTGGGGTTTCAAACGCCAAATTAACTTATTGACAAACTACCCATAGCTGAATGTGTGGGGAATTTTTATTCTGCCATGCTTTCTCTAACACTCACTGAGACGGTGATTTTAAATCTGCTCCAACAGGTATGATTGTTTTATGAAAGATGCTGAAAACCACAGCTACTTAATGTTCTAGTCTTATTATGGAAAACTACTAGCGTCAGTTATGAATAATTGGAATTCGCAGTCGGGAGATATTGAGTGGGTAGATCAGGTTTACCAACTATTGCTAGAGATTGCTCGGAACTCCTTGTCCGATATCCCCAGAATGCCACCTAACATTACCCAAAAGGCTCTACCTCTGATACAGAAGGTACAAAGCATTCAGCAAAGACGAGATGGACAAGTTTTCAAATCCGGTTCCTTTTCGGTAAACGATCGCGAATGGGTCGATCAAGTCTGTCAACTACTGGTGGAACTGACAGGCGCTTCTTTGTCGGAACGACCGAAAATGCCGGAAAACCTGGCAGGTAGAGCTTTAACCCTGGCAGACAAGGCGCAAAATATCAAAGAAATCATCGAAGAAAATGCTTCCCTTCCCCCAGCAGATGAGGAGGAACCCTTACCGTCTCCAGAGGCGGTGCTGAATGTGTTGCACCACACTTTAAAAATTCAGCGTGCAAAAAGCTACAAGCCTGATGCTCCCGAATGGCAGCAAATCTTGAGCCTGCTCGATGTAGTCCAGTCAATTTACAAGGAAATCCAACATTAGATTGATTCTTCGATCGGGGTGTGGCTGATTTTGTGTCGATCGCGTTATGTCGTGGGTCAGCGCCAAAAAATCAATCCGAGGCGATCGCACTCCTGGGCTTTGTATCAATCTTATGCAGCCGTTAGGCCCGATCGCTCCTAAAATGCTATGAAAGGGGTTTGACAAATAGCAAAACCCGGATCATCTGTTAACTTGGAGATATTGTTGTGGACTTATCGCTAATTCCGGCACAGCCGAAACCAGGACTGCTCAATGTTCTGATCGAAATTACCGCCGGTAGCAAAAACAAGTACGAATTTGATAAAGACTTACAAGCCTTTGCTCTAGATCGGGTGCTCTCTTCCTCAGTCCAATATCCATGCGACTATGGCTTCATACCTAATACCTTAGCTGACGATGGCGACCCCCTCGACGGCATGGTGATGATGGATGAGCCCACATTTCCGGGGTGCGTGATTGCAGCCCGTCCCATCGGAATGCTAGAAATGATCGATGGAGGCGATCGGGACGAAAAACTATTGTGCGTTCCCGACAAAGACCCACGCTACGCTCACTATAAGTCCCTCAAAGACGTAGCACCCCATCGCTTGGATGAAATAGCCGAATTTTTTAGAACCTACAAAAATTTGGAGAAAAAAGTGACAGAAATTCTAGGGTGGCAAGATGTGGATCTAGTAATGCCATTAGTGGAAAAGTGCATCGCAGCCGATCGCAAATAAACCATTAGCCCGCATTCTTGGACTACAACCAGAATCACATACTCCCACACCAAATATGATTTATGGTGTGGGCAGACTAGATTCCAATTTAAAGATATATTTGATTTCATTTGAGGTACTCCGACTGTTTCCCTATCAAATGTTTTGAATGTTTCTCTGTCAAACATGATGATCACGATCGGGTTCCCGGTCCCACCTCACTGCCTGAAGGCTGAATGTTTTTTTAAATTCTCGAAGTAAAAAATAAAATCTCAACTCCCAAGTTCCTGCGCGTAAAGCTAAAAAAAATGCCTGATTCCCAAAAGTCCGCAGCCATTCCACAGCCTTCTGATGGCAAAGCCACTAGCTCAAGCAGCCCTTTGACCGAGTTTGTCGTTCAGTTTTGGGGAGTCCGGGGCAGCATCGCAACTCCCGGTAGCAAAACCATTCGCTATGGAGGTAACACCTCTTGCGTAGAAATGCGATTGGGCAAACAACGCCTGATCTTTGACGGTGGCACAGGTTTGCGAGTCCTTGGTCTCAACTTACTGCGCCAGATGCCAGTGGAAGCCCATATGTTTTTCAGCCACACGCACTGGGACCACATTCAAGGATTCCCTTTTTTTACCCCCGCCTTCATTCCAGGCAACTGCTTTCACATTTACGGTGCGATCGCCCCCAACGGCACTACAATTAAACAGCGTCTGGCCGACCAAATGCACCACCCCAACTTCCCAGTCCCCATCCAGGTGATGCAATCAGACCTCAAATTTAATGACTTGACTCCGGGGGATATCATCGAACTCGACGATGTAAAAATCGAAACAGCCCTGCTGAATCATCCCAATACTGCGATCGGATATCGTGTGACCTGGGAGGGACATAGTGCCGTCTACTGCACCGATACAGAACACTTTGCCGATCGGTTAGACGAAAACATAGTACACCTAGCTCGCGACGCAGATGTGTTAATTTACGATGCGAATTACACCAACGAAGAATATCATGACTTCAAGTCGCCCAAAGTCGGCTGGGGACACTCGACTTGGCAAGCAGGAGTAGAAGTAGCCAAAGCAGCGGGAGTCAAAAAAGTGGTAATGTTTCACCACGATCCAGGTCATGACGACAACTTTCTCGATCGAGTAGAAGCAGAAGTCCAAGCAGTTTTCGCCGATAGTTGCTTAGCACGAGAAGGCATGAGCATACCAGTGATTTAACAAAAAATCAACGCAGGCTCCAAAAAACCCGATCGTTGTGGCAAAAATTAGAAGACCAAAGGCACAAGCAAAATGAAGCACCAAACACCCCGCCGACTTCCTAGGCGAACCTTGGGGGGACTTTACTCAACTTTGGTAGTGTTGATCGTGTTCTGCTGTACCTGCGGGGGATGGGTAGCCGCCCAGACAGCCGATGCTCGCACCCCCGCACCACTAGCTCAAGTATCTGGAATCGAAAATATCGGCACTGTCGATCGCATTCCCGATCGCTACGAACTCGGACAACAACTATACCTCGAAAACTGCGCCACTTGCCACATTGGTTTGCCGCCGCAAGTCTTACCTACAGAAACCTGGCGCAGATTGCTGCAAGATCCCCAACACTACGGACAAACCCTCAAGCTCCTAGTAGATCCACCGCGCCTGCTAGTGTGGAACTATCTGCAAACTTTTTCTCGTCCCCAACAAAAAGAAGAAGAACTGGCTTATCGAGTTGCAAGTTCTCGATATTTCAAAGCTCTACATCCCAAAGTTAAAATGTCACAACCAGCAAATATCAGCAGTTGCGTGACTTGTCATCCTGGTGTATCTCAATACAATTTCCGCAAGCTTACCGCCGAGTGGGAAAACTCTGATTAGGGAACCTAGGAGTTATCTGCGTTCATCACCCCTCATCTTCTACCCATCCGCTGTTAAATCACACACCAAAACTAAACAGGCAAAAACAGTTGTGAAAAATTAATTTCAATCTCAGGAAAAGCTAGCATTCTAATCACAGCATTATCTGCAACAACTATCTCAGATTGATAGCCTGCGGGGGCAGGATTTCGATAAATATATGCTTGACGGCTAACTATATCTAAAATCCAATATTCAGCGATATTAGCCCTAGCATAAATCAGGGCTTTTTCCCGGTGGTCAATTTGCAATGTCGAGTAAGAAACCTCAATTAATAGCAAAATTTCCCTAGGATTTGGGTGATGGTCGCCATAACCGCCCGGATCGATACAAACAACTGCTATATCTGGTTCCGGTTCCGAAGTTGCTAAAGTAATTGGCAACTGCACGCGAATTTCTGCTAAATCTCTTAGTAGGTGTTGTAGATATCGATCGCTGCGCTGGGTTGTAGCAGCATGGATTGGTGTTTGAGGACTCATTTCAACAATCATCCCATCAAGCAGTTCAATGTTATCATCCTCATTGAGAATACCAGCTTCAATCATCCGGTGATATTCTTCAACTGTCCAGATTTTTGCTTTGGTTGCTGTCATAATCTTTTATAGTAGGGTAAAACATTAAGACTCGATTTCATTTTTCAATTTTACCACGACCTTAAGATTTAAACGACTACAAAATATCAGTCTCAATGCGTAATTAGTTATAATAATATTTAGAAGTTTCTGGTGCCCTTCCCATGACTCCTCAACTACAAACTCAGCCACTGCCAACTAAACAACCAGAAAAAGTCCTGTATCCAGACAGCGATGGACAGCCTATGTCAGATAACACCCTCCAATTTGCTTGGATTGTCAAACTCAAAGAAGGGTGCGAAGCCTTATTTAAAGATAATCCCACTGTATTTGTAGCTGGGGATTTACTCTGGTATCCCGTGGAAGGCGACAATAAGACGAGGCGCGCCCCTGATGCTATGGTGGTATTTGGCAGACCCAAGGGATATCGAGGGTCTTACCAGCAATGGCTGGAAGATAATATTGCTCCACAAGTCGTTTTTGAGATTTTGTCCCCCGGAAATACTTTATCGGAAATGGCACTGAAGTTGCAGTTTTATAGCCGCTTTGGTGTAGAAGAATATTACCTTTACGATCCAGAACGTAACGATTTAACTGGATGGCAAAGAGACGAAACAGGACTAATTGTCATTGAATCCTTGGATGGGTGGGTAAGTCCACGTCTAGGAGTCAGATTTGTGTTTTCCGAACCAGAATTAGAGGTGATTCGTCCCGATGGAAAGCGCTTTTTGTCTTATGTAGAGTTAATGGAACAGCGGGATGAACTGGAACAACAGCGCGATCGCATGGCGGCAAAACTGAAAGAATTGGGTATCGATCCAACTCAGCTTTAAGACATGATAGAGGACACGGCATTGCCGTGTCCCTACCCAAAATAATCCTGTAGGGAAACGGCATTGCCGTCTCCTTTAAGACATGATAGAGGACACGGCATTGCCGTTTCCCTACCCAATCATCAACCGGTATTCCGCATCCCCGCAGCAATACCATTAATCGTCAACAGAGCTCCCCGCAACAATTCACCTTTGCTGTAACGCGAGTGAATTACCCCCGGCACAGCACCACTACCATGTTGCCGCAAGCGTTTCAGCAGTGAAACTTGCAATAAACCCAAAGGTACAATTGTGGCATTTCGCAACTGCACGGAACGCTGCAATGCTGGATCTTCGTCCAACAAACGTTGGTGTCCGGTAATAGTTAAAACCAAATCCCGAATCAGGTGATATTCGCAAGAAATTTGTTCAAACAAAGTCTGAAAACGTGCTCTATCGTCGGGAAGAGATAACTCTCGGACGTAGTGTTCGGCAATCTGCAAATCTACTTTGGATAAAGTCATTTCCACCTTAGAAATCACCATTCTAAAAAATGGCCATTTCAAGTAAAAATACTGCAAAAGTTTCAAATGTTCTTCCGGTTCCTCTAGCAAAAATTCTTGTAGAGCCGTACCCACACCGTACCAGGAAGGGAGCAAAAAGCGGCTTTGAGTCCAGCTAAATACCCACGGAATTGCCCGCAAACCGCTGATATCTTTCTTGCCGCCACGACGGGCTGGACGAGAACTAATTTGTAACTGACTGATTTCTTGAATCGGGGTAACATGGTGGAAGAAATCAACTAAATCTGGCTGTTCGTAGATTAAGTTACGGTAGTGCGATCGCGATTTGGCAGACAACTCCTCCATAATCTGATTCCAAGGGTCGATGCCATCGAAACCTGTGTGCAGCAAACTAGCTTGAATCACTGCTGCCGCCACAGTTTCCAAATTGTAAAGTGCTAACTCTGGCAAAGAATACTTAGAAGCTAAAACCTCCCCTTGTTCGGTAATCTTAATTCGCCCGCTAATACTCTTTCCGGGTTGAGCCAAAATTGCCTTATAAGCAGGTCCGCCACCACGGCCTACAGAACCGCCCCGCCCGTGAAAAATTCGCAATTCCACACCGTAGTTTTCAGCAACTATTTGTAAAGCTTTTTGAGCTTTCTGAATTTCCCAATTGCTGCTGAGGAAACCCGAATCTTTATTGCTATCTGAATAGCCCAGCATCACCTCTTGCAAGGAAACAGCATGGGAACAATCGGACAGTTGCTGAGCCTTGGCAGCAGCGTAACCTCCAGCTAGTAAAGCGCGATAAAGTGGTAGTGCAAATACCTGCTGCATCACGATCGGTGCTTTTTTCAAATCTTCCACTGTTTCAAACAGAGGTACTACTTGAACGCTGCTAATTCCTGTTGCTGGATCGTAGATTCCGGCTTCTTTTGCTAATAGTAAGACTGCTAGCAGATCGCTGACATCGTGACTCATGCTGATCACGTAAGTTTCGCAAATTTCCGGCCCAAACTCCTGGTGCATTTGCCGCAAAACTCGGAAGGTATTAATTGTCTCGCAAGTTTTGGGAGAAAATGGTAATTCTGCAGGAATTAAAGGGCGACGAGTTTGCAGTTCAGTTGCGAGCCAAATAGTTCGCTCCGATTCCGTCATTTGATTGTAGGGCTTTGGCAAAATTTGCAGGTATTCAGCAATTTCGTTCAAAGCGTCGGAGTGTACTGTGGACTCTTGGCGGATATCTAGATAAGCCAAATTAAATCCGTAAATTTCTACTTGACAAAGCAGATTTTCCAAGTCTCGGCAACTCAAACCTGTTTCGACCAAATTGTGCTGGATTAGCTGCAACTCCGCCAAAAATTCAGATCCCGATCGATAAAGACGGGTCATAGCAGCATTTCCTGACAAAGCTTCCCGTTCCCGCTGCAACTCGTCTCCTTTGTAGAGTCGCCAATTACGATCGCGCGTATTTTCCAGTCGTTGAAGCACGTAAGCCAGCTTCAGTCGATAGGGTTCTTGGCGGTAACGAATCGCCCACTGTTCGTAAACTTCCGGGAATTCCGATTTGTCGCGATCGAGAGATTCGAGTAATTCCGGCAATACGTCGCTCCAGTGTAGCGACAAACTCAACAGCTCGTTGAGGCGCTTGACGGCATTGATGTACTTACACAGCACCAAATGGCGCTGATAGCAAGCGGTTTGCCAAGTAACTTTTGGAGTCACAGAAGGATTCCCATCTCTGTCGGAACCCACCCAAGAACCAAACTTGCAAAAGTTGTAACTCGGTGGTTTCAGGTAAGGGAAAGAAGCGTGTAGAGCTTGTTTGAGCCGGTGATAGAGTTCGGGAATCGCATCAAACAGCACTTCATCGAAGTAGTGCAAAGTGTATTCCACCTCGTCAAGCACAGTCGGCTTAAACTGGTGCAGCTCGTCAGTGCGCCACCACAGGCGAATTTCTTCCATCAATTGCTCTTGCAGAGCGCAAGCTTCCCAAGAAGACACAGCGTAGGGACTTTCAGAGTCTGTCCCCACCAGCGGAAATTTCTCATCAACTTGGTCTAACTGTTGCAGAATCTTCGCCATCCGTCGCTGCTTGGTGCGGATCGTGTTGCGGACAATTTCCGTCGGGTGGGCTGTAAATACCAAGCGGATGTCTAACTGATCGATCAAGCGCTGAATTTGCTGGCTAGGCACGTTCAAGCGCAGCAGCATCGGGAACAGTTGGTGAAAAGTGCCTGCGTCTTTGGTCACCATCTCGGTTTCCATAGGGCCGGGAGTTTTTGGAGACGGGCCTTCTCGGTGTCGCGGGCGATCGGGCGCATCCATAGCGTTTCCCGGCAACTTAGAAAACATCCGTTCCCCAGCACCGTTGCTACCGAAGTAAGCTAGCTGTTGGTCTCGCTGTTCGTAGTGCTGTTCGACAATATTGATTAACTGAAAATAAAGTGCAAAAGCCCTAGCCGCGCGAATAGCGGCGTTGAGGTCTAGCTTTTCAATGAGCTGCAAAACGTTGGATTCGCTAAAGTGAGTGGCTTGTCCCTCAGCGGAATTCACCGATCGCATTTGGCCTAACAAGTCTACCAATTCCTGACCGCACTCTTGTCGCAGCACCGATTTCCACAGGTCCTCTACTATTTTGAGGCGATTACGTAGAAACAGGTCTGATTTTGAGTGGGGAAGAGAAGGGGAAATAGATGTGGAATTAATAGCCTGTTCTGAAGACTGGAGGAGTGAACTCATCGGGGCTGTTCCTCAATAGCTGCGGGTGTCTAAAAAATTGTATGGTTTAGTCTTACCGAAAACACTTTTTTTTGCGGTCAAATACGAGACAACTTGATTTTACTTAGGGAGCATGGGCCCTCTGAGCTTTCTACTCCTTGGCGTAGGGAAAGTTAAGCTGGGGGAGGCGAGAGCCCCGAAACACTTCTTCGCTTTCAACGCCGAGGGAGCTAACAAACTCTGCTGTAGCCTTAGCAACGAGCAAACCACCAAGCAGTGGCAATGTCACCAAGCTCAAGACAACATCAGACGGAATTAGACAATTTTGACCTTGAAGTGTTTGTGTTTTTGATAAATCTCGGTTTTCCGACGGCATAAGTCCCTCCTGAGTTTTCTGTTACCCCAGTTTACAACTTAACAAAATACTGTAAATATAGTAGCTGGCTGTCTTCTTCCTGGAGACAATTATTCAGTTATTGAATTATTTAATCTAAAATCTACAATCAGAAATCTCAAATTAGTAGTCCCATGTTGAATGCGAACGGGAGTATATTGGCAGATAATCGATCGGCCGCGTCGCAGTGGGCGCAAGCAGCTTTGGGGCTTCCCGAAGTTCAGTTACAAGTGCGGTTGCGAGGCAATCATTTGCACATTTTGTGCGAAGCAGCGCTCTGTCCGTCCCAGGAATTGGTGACGGCAAGATTCACATCGGCGATCGCCCAAACGGATTTCACTCGACTCCTAGGGCCCGATCGACCCAAAATTTACCAATTATTTCTGTGCGGGCGCAAACTCGGTTCCCGCCAAAATGATTGGACAGTCAGGCTCGATTGCAGCAGCCCCCAAAAACCGGAAAATGACTCCACCGTTGCGGAACAACCAGCACCGACAATTCCCCCCGACGAACCCCCCACAGAGGCTCCAAAAGGAGGATTTTTCGGGAAATTCCGCAATCAAAACCGCAAACTCAAACAAATCTCCAATCCTGTCGCACCCCCCACCAGCGCCCCACAGTTGCGGGAAGAACTCGAATTTGATGCGGAAACTCCAGCCCAAGCCTCCGGGATAGAATACCGAGAACTGTTTGAAACGGCTCCTGTGACGATCGACACTTCAGCCAGTTCTAGTTTCAGTCCCCCCGTGGCAGTACATGGACATGAAACAACCCAGCAGCAAGAGAACCGTGGCGCAGTAGCCCTGATTCAATCCCCCCAACCAGCGATCGGCGACACCGCCAAGACATCAACGCTGACACTGCCGGTGGAAAGTTTGGCGAAGCGGGGCTATCCAGAGGCGATCGCCAGTTATTTGAGCGAAATCCTAGGACCAATGGGAGTTTCAGTGAAAGTTAGCATCCGCGAAAAAGAACTCCCAGACAGCCCCGAAACCGATGATTCCCAAACACGGGAACATCTCAAAACCATTGACAGGCGACTGCTGGTGCTGTGCGAATCAGGATATAGCCCCGATCCATCCTTGCTAGCAGCACCCATAGCCGGCAGGCTGCGGAAGCTCAAACTAGAAAATTTTCGAGATGCGGTAATTGTCAGCCAAGTCAGCGGCGAAGCCAAGCCAGACTGGATGCTGCGGGTAGACTTAACACCACCGGACAAAATTCTCAAAGCCTGGGCTCGCTGGGGAGATGTCCAGTCGATCGCCAAACTGTTAAACCTACACTTGGCACCATCGCAAGTGGAAGTGCGAGCAACCCTCAAAGAATCAACCCTACACCTGTTTTGTAGCAAGGCAGCCAGCAAAGGGCAAAAGCAGAAAGCACCAGCCTACCCAGACAAACAGCAAACAGCCGACGCGATCGCCCCCATGCTTGCCTCCTTCGCGCCCCAGGGCATTCATGGAGCCACTCTCTACGGCGTTAAAGCAGTCAGCGATAGCAAAGCCCAGCCAGATTCCCCAGGGTGGATAGACTGGGTGGACTTGCCGGCGGCCCATCATCCAGACTTGGCTCCCAGCCCCAGAACTTTAGCAGCCGAGGGCGATCGCTCGGCCCTGACTTTTTTATTAAACAGGTTGCTCAACCCCAATCTCAAACGCAAGTTAGAAACAGGCGGTATCCGGGCTGTCGTACTCCAAAAAGACGACGTACTCCACATCATGACCGAAGCTCTAACTTGCCCTTCTCAGTCCCAGGTGGGCCCACCAGTCGTGAAGTTCTTGCGGGAGTTAAAAATTCCCGGAGTAGCAGGAGTGCGAGTCTACGGGCGTCGCGCGGGCCAAAAAATACCTCTATGGCGTTACGGACTCAATCTCACAACGGCGACTAGCCAGGAATCAGCGCCCGTAGCCTCCGTAGACTCCCAACTGGCGGTGTTTGAAAAAGAGCCGGTGCCGGAGTTCGCCACATCAGCCACCGATGGGACTTTTTCCAGTTTGGGGGAAAATTTAGTGTTTCCTGGGGATGCCAAACCCTCTGGCTGGCATCGGGGCTTCCAAATCCGACTCCCAGGCTACAACCTAGGGGAGCGATTAGTTCCAGCTTTGGTACAGCCCCTTGTGGCTTCCGGTTTATTTGTTCCCAATGATGGTTTGTCAACTTCTGTGGCGGGTTCTACGAGTGTCAGATCCGATCGCGCCGTGGGTATTGCTTTGGTTTGGGCGATCGCTGGCTGTCTGTTGACTTTCAATAGCGATTGGTTACTTGGTCAATTTGTGAAATATACGACGGTCAGTGCAGCTCCTAGGGCTACTTTGGCGTGCAGCGACGACAATTGTCAAAATTCAAGTGCCAAGCCTGAGAGCGACGTTAAAGCCCCTGTGGTGAGTCCAGAATCACCAGTGGCTCCCCAGTCTCAGGAGGTGAATTTGCCTCAAATACCCTTGCAACCCTCTCCCTTGGCGAATGGAGAAGAGGCTTTCAATGGTTCTGGGTTTACCAAGCCAGGAAAGATCACGGTTCCTGTAGCTGAGGCTCCTGCTGCAACGGTTTATCCGACTTTGAGGAGCGAGCAGCTTGACGCTCAAATAGCTCGATATCAAGAGTACATCCGTCAGCAGAAAAGACCGCCGGATATCTTAATTGTGGGCAGTTCCAGAGCGCTGCGGGGCATCGATCCGGGAGTGCTGGAAACTGCTTTGGCCGCTGGGGGCTATCCGGGGCTCAAAGCTTACAATTTTGGGGTGAATGGGGCGACTCTTCAGGTTGTAGATTCGATCGTCCGCCGGATTTTGCCACCACAACAATTGCCGAAATTGCTGGTTTTAGCCGATGGGGCTAGGGCTTTAAATAGTGGTAGGCCAGATTTGACTTTTAGTGCGATCGCTTCTTCTGAGGGCTACAGACAATTAGCCCGTGGTAGTTTTCTGATCCGCACTAATCAATTAGAAACGGAAGTATCCAAGGAAGTGACGCAGAATCCCCTGGCGGTTGTCGCTGCATTGGCTCACAATTTCGAGCAGAGTCAAGCTAATGTTCAGCAATTGGTTAATCAAAAGTTGGTGGAGACTTCTGCAACTTACAAAAAGCGCGATCGACTCAAGGACTTTTTGCGATCGCTAGTGAATCCATCGACAGAAGCCTTAATCAAGAGCAACCAAACCGAGACAGCCTCCAACCAAACAGCCCAAAACCCCCAGCCAACTCCTGTTGAGCCCAAAGAAATCAGCGATTTTAAACCAAACGGCTTTTTGCCGATCGATGTCCGTTTCAATCCCGATACTTACTTTGAAAAACACGCCAGAGTATCCGGGTATTACGACTCTGACTATCAAGACTTTAAATTAATCGGCGAACAAACTGTAGCACTCAAAAATATAATCGAATTTACCAAAGTTCGCAACATCAATCTGGTGTTTGTGAATATGCCTTTAACCGAAGATTACTTAGACCCCGTGCGGACAGCTTACGAACAGGAATTCCGACAACATATGCAACAGTTAGCAGCTCAAACAGGATTAATTTTCCGAGATAATAGTTTATTATGGCCGCAGGCACGGGAATTTTTTTCCGATCCTAGCCACCTCAACCGCTACGGGGCGAGCGCCGTTTCTAAACAATTAGCTCAAGATCCAATGATTCCTTGGCCTGTTAAAAAGTAGTTTATACAATCAGGAAGGAAGAAGAAAAAAGAACTCCCCTTGGGGGGCACAGGGGGGGGTGACATCTCCCTGATTTCTTCTCCCTGAATTTCCCCCCTTGGGGGGGGTTCTTCTTCCTTCTTCCTTCTTCCTTCTTCCTTCTTCCTTCAATAATAAACATGAAAAATCTGACATCTACTAAAAACAGCACAAATCCACCACCTAAAAATACCCGAAAAAATAGGCCTTTGATATTTTTTATACTATCCCTAGCATTTTTCCTATTCAGTTTATATCAAGGTTTATTTTTACCCTATTCCCTATCAGCACCAGGGCCAGGAAAAGAACAAAATAGCGAACCATCCTTGCAACCCTTCGATGAAGTCATCAAAGACACCCAAAAATCCGAAGGAATGTTTACCCTGTATACCAACAAAACCACAGATAAAGTCTATCTAGAAATTAAGCCCGAACAACTAAATAAAAAATTCCTGTGCTTTGTAACCCTAGCTTCCGGCTTAGGAGAAGCAGGCATTTTGAGTGGACTTCCCTTCGGAGACTTCTTATTTCAACTGCGAAAAATCCAAAACAACGTACAATTTGTAATTCCCAATATCAACTTTCGTACCAGTCCTGGCGATCCACAAACAGGTTCCGTAGAACGAGCATTTAGCGAGTCTATCCTGTATTCTTTACCCCTCAAAAGCATTCATCCCAAAAGACAAACTCTACTGATAGACTTGGGTGATTTGCTGATGAGCGAAAAGCGTGACTTGCCAGGTATAAAATCATTTTTACCGATAATTTTAGGTGCATCTTATTCACTAGATAGTGAGAAATCTTACTTTAAGGAAGTGAAAGCCTTTCCCTTAAATGTAGAGATTACTTCTGTCTACGGTTTTTCCAGCGATAATGACAGTTCCGTCAACTATTTACCCTCAATTCCTGACAGTCGAGCTTTCAATCTTCGCATTCACTACAGTTTCTCAGAAGTGCCATTAAACAACGGCTATCGCCCCAGATTAGCTGACGAAAGAGTTGGTTATTTTATCACAGCATATAAAGACTTTTCTGACAATACCAGCCGGGAGCCTTTTATACGCTATATCAATCGCTGGCATTTGCAAAAACAAATTCCCACTGCTCCGATTTCACCGCCAGTGCAGCCGATCGTCTTTTGGATTGAAAACAATGTACCTCTGGAATACCGCAACGCTATCCGTGAGGGCATTTTGGAATGGAATAAGGCTTTTGAAAAGGCGGGATTCAGTGACGCAATTCAAGTCAAACAGATGCCGGACAATGCCAAATGGGACCCGGCTGATGTTCGCTACAATACTATTCGCTGGTCCAGTTCCTTCGAGCCAGAATTTGCGGGTCTGGGCCCCTCTCGCACTAACCCGCTGACTGGGGAAATTTTGGATGCGGATATTTTGTTAGATGCTAATATTGTCAGGCAAATTAAACAGGGCTATCGGTCTTTGGTGCAACAAAATCGCTCGGTGGCTAAGAGTTTTCAAGGACAAAATGGCTCTAACACAAATCCTTGTCAGTTCGGGATGTATTCTCGCTATTTGAGAGTGCTAGGAAATGATAATTTAGATACTGCAAAAAAAGAAAACTCTGCGGGTGAATTGGTTGATGATTTACCAAATTTGGTGGAAAGATACCAACAGCAAAAGCGATCGCCTGTGTCGCGGTTAATGTCCGATTCGGATTTGTGCTTTGGGTTGGAATCCAGCCAACAATTTGCCATGGGTGCAATGTCCATGTCTCTGTTGGGGAACGGGACACCTAATAGTTCGGAAATTGAGGATTATGTGAATCAATATATCCGATTTTTGACGGCTCACGAAGTCGGTCACACTTTGGGTTTGAGGCACAATTTTCATGGTAGTACGATGCTGCAACCGGAGGAGTTGAACAATACTCAGTTAACTCGCACTCAAGGTTTGGTGGCGTCGGTGATGGATTATGTGCCGATTAATTTGGCTGCACCGGGAACTGTACAGGGCGATTACTATCCCATGATTGTGGGGCCTTATGATGATTGGGCGATCGAGTATGGTTACAAGGTGCTTGGTGCTGTCAATCCCAGTAGCGAATTGCCAATGTTACAGGAAATTGCCAGCCGTGCTGCGGAACCGCAATTAGCTTATGCGCCGGATGAAGATGCTGTTGATATTCTCGATCCGGCTGCTAATACTTTCGATCTTAGTGCCAATATGCTCGCTTATTCCCAGTTGCAATTGGAGAATGCTAGGGTGATGTGGAAGCGTTTGGAAAGCAGAATTCCGGTTGGGGATGATGGTTACAATGAGCTGCGGGTGATGTTTGATTCGGTGTTTGGATATTATTTTCAGCAGGTAATGAATGCTACTTTGTATGTGGGGGGAGAGTCGTTTAATCGAAGTCGCCCTGGCGATCCGAAGGGGAAATTGCCCTTTGTGCCGATCGCACTTGCTCAGCAGCGAGAAGCATTAGCAACCCTGGATAAATACGTTTTTGCACCGGATGCGTTTAGTTTTGCGCCCCAGTTGCTGAATAAATTAGCGCCTTCTCGTTGGAATCACTGGGGAAGTCCGGCTTTGGTATTTCCTTTAGATTATCCCATTGGCGATCGCATTACTTTTTTGCAGCGGTTTGTATTGCGGGTTTTGCTCTCTCCTGAGCGGCTGGTGAGACTGCGGGATTCGGAGTTAAAATCGGCACCGGAAAGTGCTCTGAAGTTGCCGGAAGTGTTCGATACTTTACAACAGGATATTTGGCAAGAAGTTTTCCATCCGAAGAATAAACAAATGGAGATTTCGACTTTTAGGCGTTCTTTGCAGCGGGAACATTTGGCAATTTTGATCGGTATGGTGTTGCGAAAAACGAGTGTTCCTGAAGATGCGCGGACTTTGGCTTGGTACGAGTTGCGGCAGTTGCGGGAGGGTTTGAGTAAGACTATTCGGAGTTTGGATCGGAATGCGGATGCTTATATGCGGGCTCATTTGGAGGAAACGCGCGATCGCATTTCTAAAGTTTTGAACGCACAGATTCAGTCGAATTAATGGGATGTGATTACTTTCCCCACTTATCAGTGTAGGTTATCTTCAACTCCCAACTCGGTTTCTGGACGGCGAGGCGTAAGTTTTGGTAAAGTTTTGTAACAAATTGGTGTGTCAGCGCATAAAATCTCCAACGACACCCTGATAGACATATAGTGAGCTCGTTCTCTAGGATGCCAAAAAGCAACCCCAACCCAACTATCCACTCTGAGGTATATGTGAAAAAATTCAAAAAAATGTTTGAACAAACTTCCTCTAGCGGGTTTGTTCAAAGTTGTCTGTCGCTGACTGCTTTGACTTTATTGGGATTTACCCCAGTTGAACCAGTCAGCGCCGCCAGTCTCCATACAGGTTTCGCTTCCTATACCATTACCGATCTCGGCCCCGGCAACACTTACAGTATCAACAATTTCGGACAAGTGGTAATGGGTAAAAATGGTGTGGGTTGGATTTGGGAAAACGGTCAATTGACTGAAGTTACCAACAGCACTTGGGCTTACCAAATCAACACTTCCGGTCAAGTTGTGGGCCGCTATCTCAGCGAAAATTGGACGGATAATGCCTATTTGTGGGAAAACGGTCAAAGGACAGACCTCGGTTATTTTGGTGGCATTAGCAGTAGCGCTAGTGACATCAATGAAGCTGGGCAAATAGTTGGTAAGTTTAACATTGCCCAAGATAAATTTAACCCCTTTTTATGGCAAAACGGTACGATGACCGATCTGGGTACTCTTGGTTTCAATGGCGGGGCTATGAGTATCAATAACAGAGGGCAAGTAGTTGGTTATTCCGGTCTTGTTTTCGGGATAACTCATGCTTTCCTGTGGGAAAACGGCACGATGAGGGACTTGGGAACTCTGGAAGGAGACAACGACAGCATTGCTTACGATATCAACGATCTGGGACAGGCGATCGGCTATTCTGCTAATAAAAACACTCAGCAAAGTAAACCTGTTATCTGGTCAAACGGTAAACTTACTGAACTCAAAACTCTCGGTGGCAATGTCAATTACGGGGTGGCAATTAATAATAAAGGACAAGCAGTCGGTTTTGGTAACACCAGTGTCAATGGCAGCCTAAGTCACGGTTTAATCTGGGAAGACGGCGAAATGGCTAACCTTAACAGCCTGATTCCTGCTGATTCTGGGTGGTTTTTACAGCAAATCAACGGCATTAACGATCGCGGTCAAATTGTCGGTCAAGGGATTAACAGCAAGACTGGTGCAAATCATGCTTTTCTGCTCAATCCCGTCAGCGGTAGTTCTCAGCGCAATCCTGTATTACCTGATAATTTTGAGGATGGTTGGCATATTTTTAATAATGTCACAAGTCGCCTGTGGTTTGATCCGCCAACCTCGGCGGGTTTTGCGTTCAAAATCGGCGAGGTTGGGGGGTCAAGTCCGATCGCATTTAATCCCAACCCAACCGAACCATCGCTATTTACAAAAATTCTCAGTTTGCCCAGTGGAATTGATGCTGACGAACTATTTTCTGTAATAGTTGGCGGTCAAGAAATCGGTAAGTTTCGCCCGAATGAAGTGGTTGATTTTGTTGCCTTACTCGGTTACGGCGTTTCCGAGTTTAACGTTACGGGCATTGATGCGCTAATCGATCCGACAAATCCCCTAGCGTTTCCGATTAAGTTAGAATCAAACCACGATAATTTCTCTTTTAAAATGCGGGCGATGGATGGTGCTGAAGCTGTTCCAGAACCTTCGGAAATCGGGGGGATAGTAACTGCGGCTGCGGTTTTTGGTGGTATGTTGTGGAAACGCAAACGCAGCCATCGAAAAGTGCAAGTCAAGTAATCTCTTGTGCGGGCGATCGATTATATTTAATTAGGTTTTGCTGAATAATCGATCGCTCGCAAACAACAAGTGCGATAACCATCAACGACATCCTCATGTTTGGCTGTGGGTTCACTCAGGGGCATGGCAACTCCATTGACTAGCTCAAATGACCTGCCGGATTTGTCATCCCAGTTAAGAAATTCCTCGAAGGAAAGGGTTTTTTGGGCGATCGCAACCATTGATATTAACCTTTTGCGTAGGTTGGCTCTCTGTTGTCTGTTTTTAGCTTAACGCTTTCGATCGATCTCCATTTTAGTTTGCATCAGAGGGGTAGCTTAGCAATACGATCGACCCATTCCTCTGCACTAGACGCTGCCCAAATCAAGAGTAGTTCTTCGATGACAACTTCCATGGGTATTTTTTGGGAAATAATAATGACTCCAGCACTTTGATTTGTAGTAATGAACTCAGCAAATTCGGATGGCATTGTTTTGCGATCGTGGCTGACAAGAACACGTCTTTGCTGTGCTGCTATTACCAGGACATCTAAATCTTTAATGCCTTCTAACCCAGCAGCAAAAGCAGTTTGAAAGTCGATTGTAGATTCTCGTCGCAGTAATCCTGTGACGATCGCCTGATTCAAGTCCGCATCAGCTTGATAGCGCACATTCACGATCGCACCTGCTTTCTTGCTGCTTTAGCTGTCATTAGTCTATTGTACAAAGCTGGATCGCTAGTTTGTAGAGGTTGAGGCATGGCATCAAATGCGGCTTCTTCGGCGGCTAAGTAAGCGTCGATTTCAGCGCGGTTGGCTAGATAAAAGGCGATCGCCCCATAAACCTGTTCCAGTGTCAGTAGTGGGAATGACTGAACAATACTTTCGGGCGATAGTCCTTGTTGGAAAGCATAGGCGATCGAGTCAAGAGAAATCCGAGTTCCTTCAACCCAATAGGCATCGCTGCGATACTCTATATAAGTTTTAACTGCTACAACTGGCATACATATTTTGGGATTTTAACTACTTATTATAGACGGATTCGCTCTAGTTCGTCGGGAGTGAAATTGCGATCGACGAAAAACCAAGAGAGCGATCGCTTATTAATTGACAAAACCTCCGCTTCTCGGTGTTACTGTCCGCGTCCTGGTTTGCAATCTACGAAACCTAATGCTTCTGTGTCGAGAAAACTGGCGATCGCCATTTCGATCACCGCTGCGATCGGATATTCAATTTCCGCAGCACGCGCAATCAGAGCCGCTTGAATTCGTTCTGGCAAACGTCCCAAAATAACTTCGGCATCAGCAGGAGAAAGTTGTTCTTGAAGTTTGGCTTGCATGGCATTCACCTTTGGGTTGGAATTTGAACGTTGTACGGAGGTTCAGTGGCTCTTAGAATGATGGCTTCTAGTTCCAATAGTAACGCAGGGTTTTCACAGTGAGAGATTAATTGCATTGCAATCCGCACATCCTCGTCATTGTACTTATCGAGCCACGCCCATAAAAAAGCCTTGTGCCCGCCGCTGAAGCGTCCTCGTAGGCTCTTGGTTTTACCGATGTAAAGTAATCCGTCAGTTATGTGCCTGACTGCATAGATGCCAGGGCGAGCAGGAATCTTATCAAACTCACGGGTCAAGGGTTGACATTGCTCGAAAGGAGTGAAGGCGATCGCATCTACAATTCTCCGCGCTTGGGCTTGCAGTTCAGAATCGTTTGTTGGCATGGAAGCAAGAAGGCTAATTGCACAGAAATCATGTTCCCACAAATTCTGTTGATTGTAATGATAACAAGACTGGTGTGGGCGATCATTGTAAGGTATTGAGAGCGATGCTTCTAATCTCTCAGACCACTTGAACCATGTCTTCTACAGAATTTTTAAACCCCAAGTATTTGAGCAATGAGGGGCATAAGCTTATTGCCGGACTCAACCAAACGACTTCCACTTGGCAGGCTTGCCATAATTGCTTTTAAAGTTTTAAAAGCAGCTCTTGCTGAAGATTGCTTTTGTGCATTATGAATATTTACAGCATTAGATAAAATTTGTACCTGTTCCAATGCCTCATTTTTGTCAGCTAAAGACAAGTTTACATCTAAATCAATTGCATCGATTAGTTGGGATAACAAGTCTTTTATGCTTTCTTGTTCTTTAATCCCTAACTCAGGTTCCTTACCAATAGAGATAATATCCGTTTGATGATGTCCTGACAGATATATTACATTATTATCAGAACCGCTTACAGTAACAAATTCTTTAACTAGATCTTCAGTTTTATAGGCTCTTCTTAATACAGCCTGTGCTACTATTTTTGAAATTGGATCAATGAATGGATATATCAAGAAGAGAATTGAAAGTCTTGCCGATAAAGCTACTATACTACCAAAGAACGGAATCGCATCAAATACTGGTGGTACTATGATAAAAATCAAACATAAAGTTATAAATTTTGTTAACTTATATCTTTCATCTTCAACCTCTTTTAATGAGCCAAGAATAAACTCAACTTCTCCGTTTGTATTATGAGGAGTCATAGTTAGGCTTTCACCTTCAGTAGGAACTACAACGAATCTAAAGATTATTTTTTCACATTTCTTAAGGGACGAAATCTTATATCTTTTTTCATGATTTTCCAATTTAAAACTTGGATCATTTTTTAATTCCTCAACCCCCATTTCTTTCTTGACATCGGGAGTAAAAACATCTATAAATTTAGTTCCCTTAGAAAAATCAAATCTGATGTATTCATCTTTAATAGCAAGGCTTCCAGTGTTTTTAACCTCACAAACAACATAATAAGAATCGTTTGCAATTTTTTGATCGTTGTAAAGTATACTGATTTTTTCTTGAAAATCCTTCTCAACCTCAACAATACCTTTTTTTATGGAGGTGTAATGAGAGAGCTGATGTTTTGGTTCATCCTTCTTTTTAAGGACTTGCAATGTATAGTTTGCGGCTAAAGTAGCTATCGCAGATACTACAGCGATAGCTACTTTAGCCCAAAAATCTTGCTGTGAATAGAATCGAGAGTTTATGGATATATTGGGAGAGCTAATTGCTCCAGGTGACTCAGGTGACGGCTTTGGAGAAGGTTTGACTTGAGAAGAAGATGTCGGAATAGGAGGAGCTTGCGCTACTATTTCGGATAGTGAATGTATAGTGAACAGTTCATTAGCCATCGCTTTTGTTAACGAAGGAGCAATCAAGATTGAAGAAGCAGATAAAGCTATCAACGTAAAAAAAAATATCAATTTTTTCGTATTTATTTGAATCACAGTTAATTACTCCTTGTAAATAAGCAGAATAAATCGGTTGCTTCTGACTGACTCGCTTGAACTGAAGACTTGGATGATAAGGATATTCCTGCCAAAGGGCATAAGCTTTATCGGCTTGTTCCTGAACTGATGCAGGAAGACTCTCTAGCCGCGTGCGAAATGACTTTGTAACACTTGATTTCATTTTTGTGTTGGGAAAACCTCATCAAGTGGAACCGTTTCTCCTCCCGCAATCTCTTGACGTACCATTGCAGCCATCTGATCCCATTGATCGTCTGTCGTGTCAGCAAAACGAGTTTCCCATTTTTGCTCCTCTTGCAACTCTGCCAAAAACCGAGCCGCGATCGCATCTTGCCGATCGGGTGGGAGTTTTTGGATTTGGGCGATCGCCTGTTGAAGGAGTTCAGTCATGATTTTGTTTGAAACCTGTATCTCTAGCTTACTTCATTTATCGATCGAAATTCACACCGCGATATAATTCT
Organism: Microcoleus sp. EPA2; assembly: GCA_020882975.1. Lineage (GTDB taxonomy): Bacteria > Cyanobacteriota > Cyanobacteriia > Cyanobacteriales > Microcoleaceae > Microcoleus. The sequence continues at coordinate 63,368 of JAHRFD010000009.1, forward strand.
GCGATCGCAACTTCCAGCTCAATACTCTGCAACATCACGATATCACCCGCACCATAAACCACCGTTTCCCATCGTTCCCCAGCCCCATCTTTCACCCGACGACGACACTCAACTCGCATCTCATCCTGCGAGATTAAAACATACTCTTCCAATGATTCCAACTGTCGATAATCCTCAAACTTATCAGTGCGATCCTCTTCGAGGGCTTCGCTAACGAACTTTTCCGTTGCAGGTGAAAGCACCTCAGCAATCAACTTAGGATAGCGCTTCACATAGCGATCGCTCCTATCTCGCGGATCGCACGTCACAAAGGCATCGGGATAATAGAAAAACTCACCCGCATAATTCACCTTTACGTCACCGGAAAAAAACTGACAGTCCCCATCACGCAGGTGAAAATTAATAACCGTTAAAAAATTAATCCCAAGACGGCTATGATCGTCGCTACCTCCCGCCATTGCGTAGACTAAACCGCGCCGATATTCATGCCGGATAGTATTCTCATGTTCGATGGAAAGGTACTCTTCGGGGCTAAATCCAGAGGGGATAGCAATCATAGTATGGCTGGCAATTTTGATACTTTAATTGTAGCGAGTATTGTCTGAAATCTTTGTCTATAGTTTACTTTATTTATCGATCGAAATTCACACCGCGATATAATTCTGCGATCGCAACTTCCAGCTCAATACTCTGTAACATCACTAAATCACCCGCACCATAAACCACCGTTTCCCATCGTTCCCCAGCCCCATCTTTCACCCGACGGCGACACTCAACTCGCATCTCATCCTGCGAGATTAAAACATACTCTTCCAATGATTCCAACTGTCGATAATCCTCAAACTTATCACCCCGATCGAACTTTTCCGTCGAAGGGGACAACACCTCAGCAATCAACTTAGGATAGCGCTTCACATAGCGATCGCTCTTATCTCGCGGATCGCACGTCACAAACGCATCGGGATAATAGAAAAACGCATCCCTATAATTCACCTTCACATTACCCGATCGCACAGAGCAACCACTATCTCGAACCTTCTCGCGCAAAAGTTCAATGAGATTCAACGACAGTTCATCATGATCGTCGCTACCTCCCGCCATTGCGTAGACTAAACCGCGCTGATATTCATGGCGGACTGTATTGTCATGTTCCAGAGAAAGGTACTCTTCGGTGCTAAATCCAGAGGGGATGGCAATCATGGTATTACAGGCAAATTTGATAGCTTAATTGTAGCGATTTTCGACCACTATCAGGTATTATTTGTTCGTCCAAGGCAACAACATCATACTCGTGTAATACCAATTTAATGTGAAGTTGCACATATCTCGATCCCCCTAAATCCCCCTTAAGAAGGGGGACTTTGAGAAGATTCTTGTCCCCCCCTTCTTAAGGGGGGCTAGGGGGGATCGGATTCTATGCAGCCTCCTAAAAAATTGGTATAACGTCTTCATAATTATGATTATACTATACTATAATAGATTTATTTGCCCGCCCAGCCATGTATCGATCGAAGGTTGTGTATTCTCCAGCTTTGTAATCAGCACGAGCAGCTTGAATTTCAGCAATATCTTCTGAAGAATCGTCCTCATTCGCGAATAATTCAGCTTCCAAAAATTCCCATATTTTGTATCTTTCAGCAATTCCCAGTGACGAAATAGCTTCCAGCAGTGATTGGAATGAGATGTCTACTTTCACGGTATTCTCAGCCATCAGGACTTTCCTCCACTTTTAATTTTATACTATGCTAGAACCAAACCCAAAAATGGCAAAGCAACCGATGCCTATATTAAACCTCTACGAGACAGATTTCTACGCTTGGACACAGGAACAAGCAACATTACTCCGTAGCAAAAATTGGAGTCAAATCGACTTACCAAACCTGATTGAGGAGATTGAATCTTTGGGTAAGCAGCAACGCCAGGAACTTCGTAACCGTTTGAGCGTGTTGATTGGGCCTATGCTGAAATGGGAATATCAACCACAAAATCGTAGTCGGAGTTGGCTGGCAACTCTTCGCATCCAACGTCGCGATACGTTACGGCTACTCAAAGATAACCCAAGCCTCAAACCCTATCTTGATGATGCACTGCAAGAGTCTTATGAGAATGCCAGAGACTTGGCAATGGGAGAAACTGAACTACCAGAGCAAACCTTCCCTTTGAGTTGTCCTTATAGTTTGACTGAGATTTTAGACGATCGCTTTTATCCTGGTGAACCGAGTGAATTGGTAGATAATTCAGACTTTATTTAAGGGCAAATTAACGCAGAGGTATGAAAGGGACGATCGTTATGATTATGATTAAGTGATAGCAATCAATTGACTTGGTTCTGCAAGTTCTTTTTGCAGCTTTTTACTAAAATAAATCACTTCATAGTCTGGCGCTAGTTCCTGGCGTAGCTGATGCCATATACTAATTCCTTCTTGCTCAAAAGTCTCTTGAGCTTCCTCACTAGCGAACCCTGATGAAGCTGGATCGTTCCAATTGAGAGTTGCTTCGTAAATTGTGATCCAAGCAAGCAAACGCCTGAGAGTTTTTTGACTTAAAGGTAATGTCGTTGGTTCGATATTGCCAATTCTCCCAGGAGAAGCCCACCACAACGGATGGCTGCCATAGTCAGCATTTAGTTTAATGATTTCTTTCATGTTCATTCACCTTAATTTATGAAAGGGAAGCGGGGTTAGCACAAACTAGATAACCGTTGCTACCGACTGTGACTGCGATGAGCTGAATTTTACTCTTAAAAGTGACTTGATAAATTGGTCGAGTTGGAGATTGATAGCCTATAATTTCACCGAATATCACAGCCTCCATCACTGCATCTGGGATTTCTGCTTCAGATATATCTCTTGCTGCAAAATCTCGCCTGTGATTGTTCACAATATGTTGGAGGCCAGAGGCATTGTTTCCTATTTCTAAAAATACTATTGTACCATCAATTAGCTTGGCTATCCGAAGTATTGCTTCAGAACTATGTTTAATTCTGGCTTGCCTTAGTTCGTCAATGAGGGCGACTTTTTCCTTGTTTGGTTCAATAGGTTGTGAGATTTCATTTTCCGAGTTGTTCAATGGCGATTACCTCTGTCCAATTTATAGATATCACAAGAATACCCAGAGCCCCGACTTCTTTAAGAAATCGGGGCTCTAACAGAAAACTACATCACAACTGCACTAATCAAAGCGTGCACATTGTGGACAACAGCAGTAGTAAAGTTGTGAGTAGCAGGTAAACTATCCACTACGATTCCAGCACATAATAGCATCAGATACAGAATAGAGTATTTAAAGAGCGATCGCGCCGCATTCTTATCCTCTGGAGTCTGCAACAGCAACCAAGCTTTTTGAGCAAAAATCGCTCCCAGGAAAATCGCAGTACCCGCATACACCGGGCCGGCTAAATTCAGCGGATACACTAGCAGCAAAGTGGCAGGAAGCATCAATAACGTGTAAATCCAAATTTGGCGGGCTGTCTCTTCATCGCCCTCAATTACCGGCAACATCGGCACGCCTACTCCCTCGTATTCGTCGCGAATCATCATTGCTAATGCCCAAAAATGTGGCGGTGTCCACAGGAAGATAATCCCAAACAACAGCCACGCACCCCAACTCAAATCTCCCGTCACCGCAGCCCAGCCAACTAGCGGCGGAATAGCGCCTGCTGCACCGCCGATGACGATGTTTTGCACGCTGTGGCGCTTCAGCCAATGGGTGTAAATTAGGACGTAGAAAACGATGCCAGACATGGCTAGCAATGCTGCTAATAAGTTGGCAACAACTGTCAGTAATGTAAAGGAGATTGTCGCTAGGGCGATCGCAAAAATCAAAGCATCCCGTTTCTTGACGCGCCCGGAAGGAATCGGCCGCCAGCGGGTGCGCTCCATAATATAATCGATGTCGCTGTCGTAAATGCAATTAATTGTATTAGCAGACGCGGAAGCTAAAGCGCCTCCTGCGATCGTTGATACCAACAATAGCGGATCGACTTCTCCTTTGGCGGCCATCCACATTCCTGCTGATGTGGTGATTAGCAACAGTAAAATAATTCTGGGTTTTGTCAGTTGGTAATAACTTTTCACCACTTGCGAAAAGTTTTCGTGGAGGCGAGGGCTATGGTTTGTAAGAACTTCTTGCATTTGTGATTAATTATTAGTTGTTAGTTGTCACTTGTCATTTTTGATTGGGCTGTAGGGGCGGGTTTTACGAGAGATATTTGCTGTAGGTAAAAGGATTAATAAACCCGCCCCTCTCTTAGTCCGCCTCCGCGGCCGAAAGTTTGACTCGCTTTGCGGTTTCAACCGCCGAACCATCAACGCGCCCATCTCAAGCTGATAAAACCCGATCGCGCCAAGCCAAAACACTAAAGGCTACCAAGGTTGCCAACAAAGCAGCACCGACGGCTTGGTGGGCGACTGTCAGGGGTTCTACCTGAAGATGCAGCCGGAAAGTTGCCAATCCTAACACTAATTGAGCTATCAGACAAACACTAGCTAAATTTCCTAGTTTTCGCAACTTTCCACTTAGTGCCGGCTGCCGCCAAGCCATGATTGCTACTGTTAAAGTCGCTGCGGTAGCTGGTACTACCCCGATGATGTGGCTGTTCATTACCGAGCACAATTCTGAGGAACCAAAACATTGGTGCAACGCCCATCTAGAGCCTACTAATGCTCCTAGCAAACTTTGCAGGTAAACTAACAATGCTGCGATCGAACTTACCCAAGCTAATTTCCCCGTATTGCCTGTAGCTTCGTAGGGAGTTAGCATGAAACCGATGACTAACAGAGCGCAAAAAAACAGTAAAGCTGTTCCCAAGTGAGCGGTAACGATATCAAATCTGAGCAGTTGGGTTACTGTCAAACCGCCCAATACGCCTTGAAAAACGATTAAAAATAGTGCTCCAGCGCTGGCAATCGGGAGCCATTTTGGGAGGCGGTTGCGGTAAAACAAAGATAGTCCTAAAAGAGCGATCGCACTTAAGCCGATCGCCGCGGCATCCAAACGGTGAAACCATTCCAGAAATACCTGCAAATTCATTTGCGCTGTGGGGATTAATTGACCGTAGCACAGCGGCCAATCCGGGCAAGCGAGTCCCGCATTCATCACCCGCGTGGCACTGCCTACAGCCATCAGCAGCCAGGTGGCGATCGCTATTTTCCAGACTAAGCCGCGGACAATATCCTGTGGCTGCCACTGCACTCCTGCTGCGGTTGGCTGATTTAAAACTGAGTTTGCCATGAAATTCACCTTAGCCTTTGTTATCGATGGAACTTAATTAAATAGTGAACTTTTTTTTCTGGTGGCTTTCTCCGAGCTTAACACTGTTTTTCTTTAATAAACCGCCCATTGATTTGAGATTTGATTTTTGAAATTTTAGATGGGAGGACTGAAGAATTGACTTTATGTTACAAAAGATTTATCTTATTTTCCTAAACTTAAAAAAAGCTTAATCTTTCCCCTCAACCGTTTATACTGATACCAATTCCCTCAAGTCGAGCTTTGGGGTCAAAAATAAAGATATAATTAAGAAAAACTATTTATCAAACAAGTGTGATAAATGATACGGAAACTAAAGATTAAAAACTCAACAGCATTAAAAAACTTAAAAAATAGCATTAATCACAAACCAAATTTTGCTGATTGTTCTACCCTAGTAGGGGTAGGACGGCTAGTAAAACCGCAGTCAACAAATTAAACAAGCCGTAAGCCAGCGACTCCTCAGTCCAGGCGTCGCAGCCCTTACTCAAGGAGTTGAAGGATGGAAAAAGAAACAGGAAAAATACCAGCTTCGCTGTTGACCCTAGTTGGTGGACTAGCGATCGCAGCAATCAGCTTCTGGTATGGTCAAAACAACCACCTAATGCCAGAGCAAGCTTCAGAACAAGCGCCACTGGTAGACAATTTTTTTAATCTGATGACCACGATCGCCACAGCCCTATTTATAGTGGTAGAAGGCGCGATCGTCTATTTCGCGGTCAAATTTCGCTACCGCCCCGGAGACGAAACCGACGGTCCACCCATCAGCGAAAACTTTGCCTTAGAAATCTTCTGGACAGCAATACCAGCAATTCTGGTGATTGGTGTGGGCATCTACAGCGTGGAAGTCTTTAGAGATATGGGAGGCTTCGATCCCGGTGGCAGTCAAGTGATGGCTCACGTTCACGACTCCACCCACGCAGCTCATAAAATGCCCAAAGGCAGTGCCATGGCAGCTCCCCTCATCGCCGATTCAGGAACCAGAGCATCAGAAATGGCGGCAGAAATGGGTGGCACACCAACCGCAAAATACGGTTTCGGAGCCAAACCTTCGGAGACAGGAAAATTCGCAGGCGTGACTGTCAACGTCACGGGGATGCAATACGCCTGGATATTTAACTATCCCGACAGCGGAGTCACCTCTGGAGAACTCCATGTCCCCACGGGTAAATCAGTTCAACTCAACCTTTCGGCTGTTGACGTGATCCACTCCTTCTGGGTCCCCCAATTCCGGCTCAAACAAGATGCGATTCCCGGAATCCCCACGGAATTGCGGTTTGTCGCCACCAAACCTGGTGACTATCCCGTCTTTTGTGCGGAACTTTGTGGTGGCTACCACGGCGCCATGCGGACTCGCGTGATTGTTCATACTCCTGAAGAATACGAAAACTGGCTCAAAGAAAGCCAGATTGCTCAAGAGCTAGATGTCGATCGCGCGATCGCAGTTAATCCGGCTAACTTGTCAGAATCCGAATTTCTAGCTCCCTACGTTAGCAATATGGGGATTAATCCCGAAACCGTCGCTCAACTCCAACCGACTAGGAATTAAAAAAAACCAATTAAAAATTAAAAATGCCACAAAAAATTGCACATTTTTAATTTTTAATTGGACATTTCTAATCCTAGATAAATTAATTAAAATTCCAAACATATCAAATGGCACAAGCACAACTTCCGGTAAATACGCCGCCAGAAATCAAAGGCGATACTTATTCCCACCATCCAAAAGCGTGGAAATGGTATGACTACTTTACTTTCAACATAGACCACAAAGTAATTGGTATTCAATACCTAGTAACAGCCTTTATTTTCTACCTCATTGGCGGATTAATGGCGATGGCAATGCGGGCGGAACTTTACACCCCCGATTCCGACTTTCTCGACCCAAACCTCTACAACGCTTTTCTGACCAACCACGGGACGATCATGATTTTCCTGTGGATCGTGCCAGCAGCCATTGGCGGATTCGGCAACTTTTTAGTCCCGCTAATGCTCGGTGCTAGAGACATGGCGTTTCCCAAGCTCAACGCGATCGCCTTTTGGGTGAATCCCCCCGCCGGACTTATCCTCATGAGCAGTTTCTTCTTCGGAGGAGCTCAATCGGGTTGGACCTCCTATCCGCCACTGAGCGTGATTACAGCCAACACCGCTCAATCAATGTGGATTTTGTCGATCGTCCTAGCAGGAACCTCCTCAATTTTGGGTTCCCTCAACTTTGTGGTCACCATCCTCAAAATGAAAGTTCCCAGCATGAAATGGGATCAACTTCCCCTATTTTGCTGGTCAATTTTAGCAACTTCCGTCCTCGCACTGGTATCAACGCCAGTATTAGCAGTGGGCTTAACATTGCTCCTGTTTGATATCAACTTCGGCACCTCATTCTACAAACCAGATGCCGGCGGCAACGTCGTTATTTACCAACATTTATTCTGGTTTTATTCCCACCCGGCAGTTTATTTGATGATTCTGCCCATCTTCGGGATCATGTCCGAAGTGATCCCAGTTCACGCCCGCAAACCGATTTTTGGCTATAAGGCGATCGCCTATTCCAGCTTAGCCATCTGCCTAGTTGGATTATTCGTTTGGGTGCACCATATGTTCACCAGCGGTACACCTCCCTGGATGCGGATGTTCTTCACCGTTTCCACCCTAATTGTGGCAGTTCCCACCGGTGTGAAGATTTTCGGTTGGACAGCTACCCTGTGGGGCGGTAAAATCCGTTACACCAGTGCGATGTTATTTGCGATCGGCTTATTGATGATGTTCGTTTTCGGTGGATTGACCGGAGTCACCTTAGGCACTGCGCCCTTCGATGTCCACGTACACGACAGCTACTACGTCGTCGGTCACTTCCACTACGTGCTCTTTGGCGGTTCCGTCTTCGGCCTCTACGCCGGAATTTACCACTGGTTCCCCAAAATCACCGGCAGGATGTACAACGAAACCTGGGGCCGCGTTCACTTCGTCCTCACCTTCATCGGCACCAACCTCACTTTCTTACCCATGCACCAACTGGGTTTGCAAGGAATGCCCCGCCGGATTGCCATGTATGACCCCCAATTCGAGTCATTGAATAAACTTTGCACCTACGGTTCAATTCTGCTCGGATTTTCCATACTTCCCTTCTTCTTCAACATGATTTGGAGTTGGATGTACGGTCCCAAAGCCAGCAGCAACCCTTGGGAAGCCTTAACTTTGGAATGGACAACTGCTTCGCCACCCATCATTGAAAACTGGGAAGTATTGCCCGTTGTCACTCACGGCCCCTACGACTACGGTATGAATAATTTCGTTCCGAACATCGATCCTTTAGGTGTCCTGATTCCAGCAGGTAATCAAAAAGCTCAATCTTCTACCTCTGTTTTAGTGGCTGAATCTGAACCAGTTGCAACTAAGAAAGCTGACGATGGCAACGGATCGAGTCAGAATGGTCATTAATTAGTCAAAAATAGGACTGATACCAATTTAATGTGAAGTTGCATATATTTCGATCCCCCTCGCATCCCCCGCATCGTTGCGGGGACTTTGAGCGGAATCTTGTCCCCCCCTCCCACCAGGGGGGCTAGGGGGGATCAGATTCTATGCAGCTTCATAAAAAACTGGTATGACACCAAAAACCCTGGTGATTGAGCGAAGTCGAAACCTTAGTCCCTTCGAGTTCGCTCAAAGTAAAAAATTGAGCAAACTCGAAGGGAGCAAATTTTTCACCAGCCCCCGCTCATAGTAAAACAACAGCATCGTCCCATACCCGACTTCTTGGAGAAGTCTAGGATCTCAAACAAGATAGTTTCAAGCGTTCAATATTGGAGACTTTTATGCAAGGTTCAGCAATTGATAGCCCAGAAAGTGTACTCAACTCGTCAGTCCCCCCAGTAGCCTCCGCCAGCGCCGCGGAACACCATGAAGAACACCCAGATTTGCGACTGTTTGGGCTCGTGACTTTTCTAATTTCTGAATCCCTCATGTTTGGAGGGCTGTTTGCCACTTACTTATTATTGCGAGGTGGTGCAGAATCTTGGCCACCAGAAGGCACAGAAGTAGAATTATTGTTACCGACAATCAACACAATTATTCTGGTTTCCAGCAGTTTTGTAATTCACTTCGGTGACACAGCGGTGAAAAAGAATGATATCAAAGGAATGCGACTTTGGTACGCCATTACTGCGGTGATGGGACTTGTTTTCTTAGCAGGTCAAGTTTACGAATATATGACCTTGGGTTATGGCTTGACTGAGAATATATTTGCTAACTGTTTCTATGTGATGACCGGTTTCCACGGTTTGCACGTTTTTCTTGGTATCTGCTTAATTTTGGGCGTGCTGTGGCGGAGTCGCCGCGAGGGTCATTACTCAAATGTTAAGCACACAGGCATCGAAATGGCAGAAATTTACTGGCACTTCGTAGACATTATTTGGATTGTTTTGTTCTTGCTAATTTACGTCCTCACTCTTTTCTAAATTGCTAGTAGATTCAGCAAAAAACCCCCAGCCTTGGGGGTTTTTTATTTTTTTAACACTGGCTGCTCCTTCGGCGGTTTAAAACCCCGTTCATATCGTTTCCGGCTACATCGTCAGGTGATTTAACCGCAGAGAACACAGAGGACACAGAGGACACAGAGGGAGAGAATAGAGAGATGAATAATTCAGATGCTACCGGATTTGATATCAATAGTCAAACTTTCGTTTACCTCAGCAGACAAGTAAGATTGAGGGATATTTAAGCCTGTTGCTATATCAGCAGTCGGGTTTCTGGCTATAATGTAGTGTAAAAATATGATGACTTATATAGCCTTTCTCAGAAAGAGGAGGTACGATCGAGAATTGGTAATAGGTAATTGGTAATGCCCTATACTTCGACAACGCTGGAGCCCAAGTACCCTAGGCCCCATACTTCGACTTCGCTCAGCGGCAGACAAGTTGATTTACTAATCAAAAATATACAAATTATCCACCATTTAAAATTATACACCCATGTCTCAAAAAAATGAAACAGTTATTCTAGTGTTATCCTTAGCAATTACCCTGGCGCTAGCCAGTGCAGGTATTTGGTGGCTGACAAAGAGTAAAGACATCAATTTAGGGAGTAAGTCTTCGGAAAAATTGATTTCTGACAATTCCACAACAGCCAACGCTTCGCAATCACAACAGTCTATAGAGCAGCGTTTGAGCCTAGGGGAAAAACTGTTAATTCCAGGGGGAGCAACGACCAAAAAACAAGAAGCTGTAGCAGCGATCGCCTCTAGCAACTACAATACAGCTATTTCCAATCTAGAAGCCTCCCTACAAACAAATCGCAACGATCCAGAAGCCTTAATTTATCTCAATAACGCCCGGATTGGCGACCAAAAATCCTATACTATTGCTGTGGCTGTTCCCATTGGTAGCGATATCAATGCAGCTCAAGAAATTCTGCGGGGCGTGGCTCAAGCTCAAAATGAAATCAACCAAAGTGGTGGGATTAGCAGTATTCCTTTAAAAGTGCTGATTGCTAATGATGATAATAACCCAGAGATAGCCTCCAAAATAGCCAGTGATTTAGCTAGAAAATCGGAAGTTTTAGGAGTAGTCGGACATTTTGGCTCTGATGTCACCCTCGCAGCCAGTAAGGTTTATCAACAAAATCAATTAGTAGCAATTTCTCCTACCAGTACCTCTGTACAACTGTCTGGGATTGGTAGTAATATATTTAGGACAGTACCGAGCGATCGATTTGCGGCTAATGCTCTTTCTCGCTATATGTTAGGAAAATTGAAAAAGCAAAAAGTTGTGGTTTTTTTCAATTCTACCAGCAGTTACAGCAACTCTTTAAAAAATGAATTTACCACGGCTATCTACGCAGATGGAGGACAAATTATATCGGAGTTTGATTTAGCTAACGGCAATTTTAATGCTGCTGATAGCGTTGAAAAAGCGATCGCCCAAGGAGCAGAAGCTATCATGTTAGCATCAAACTCTAGCACCATAGAGCAAGCTTTGCAAGTAGTGAAATTCAACGCCAAACGGCTGCCATTATTAGCTGGAGATGGCGCTTATACGGCTAAAATACTACAAATTGGTGCAGCGGGAGCAACAGGTATGACGATCGCAGTTCCTTGGCACATTCTGGCAGATCCCCAGTCCAGTTTTCCCCAAGCATCAAAACTTTTGTGGAATGCTGAAGTCAGTTGGCGTACAGCTTTAGCCTACGACGCGGCGAAAGCTTTAATTGCTGGTTTACAGGTGAATCCGACTCGTAGCGGCATTCAAAAAGCTCTCTCAGCGTCAGATTTTTCGGTAATGGGGGCGAATGGTGCGATTCGATTTTTAGCTTCGGGCGATCGCAATCAAGCCGTTCAGTTAGTAACTGTGCAACCGGGAAATCGCACCAGTTACGGTTATGATTTTGTACCGATATCTGGTTTGTGAGCTATTGGTGAGTGTGGAATGTAGGTTATAAATTGATAATTAGGGATAATTTCTATTAAAATAGAACAACAAGTTTGGATGGTGAATCCTATGACTTCTCAAGTTGTGTCTCCGGTGATAGCTGAATCTTTGCCAGAACAGCGCGTGGTTTTGGAGGGGGTAAGTTGGCAACAGTATGAATTATTGTTAGCCACTTTTGGCGATGATTTTCCAGCTTTGCGGTTGAGCTATTTGGAAGGAATGTTAGAAATTATGAGTACATCTCCCCTGCATGAAGAGCTCAAAAAAATGATTGGGATGCTGATGGAAGCATATTTTCAGGATACAGGTACCCGCTTTCATGCGATCGGTTCGGCAACGTTTCGCAAGGTTTCTAAGCAGCGCGGATTGGAGCCTGATGAGTGCTATTGTTTGGGACAGAAAAAGGATTTTCCAGATTTAGCGATCGAGGTTGTGCTCAGTAGTGGCATTGTGGATAAGTTGGAGATTTACCGAGGGCTGGGAGTGACGGAAGTTTGGGTGTGGGAAGCAGGACGATTTACGATTCATCATCTGCGGGCGGAGGGCTATGAATGTGTTGTCAGGAGTGAGTTGTTGCCAGAATGTGACATGGAGTTGTTAGCTAATTATGTCAAGCCAGAGGAACAGTTTGATGCGGTGATTGCTTTTCGGGATGAATTGAAGATGCGATTGTCTAGCCAACCACAGGAGTGAGTTGGGTGCATCTCTATTTTGCAAGTATATTCGTAGGAGTGTTTTATTTATGTGTTAAAATACAATCTAAAATTTGATATTATTGTGCAAAAAAATAAAACCCCTGTGGTTATTTTGTCACTCTTAATGACGATCGCGATAGTAGGTATTGCTATAGGATGGTTTACACGCAGTAGCGTCAATCTGCCGACTCCATCACCACCAACTCGTACTCTTCCCAAGGCACCCACCCCAAAACCGCCATCGTCATCTCTCAGATAGATCCAGAATTTTTCAGCTTAGTTCAAAACTGGCTTCACAACCAGAATCCCTTTACCTGGGCCTTCATAAATTTCGACCCTCGATACTTGTCCACTACCAGCATAATATGTTACATCTGCTTTGGAGCGAGATGGCATTGATTGCCAAACACCATCTTTTGAAAACACCACATTAGTTGTGAACCCATCATCCCAAGTAATTATAATTTGATTGGGATTCTGCTTAATTGAACAGCCGATTGTTTGTGCTTGTGGTTGATTCTGTCCGTAAAAACTGCATTGAGATCGATAATTCTCAGTAGAGTTCTTCGTCTGGGCTTGAACGCTGATACTGAAAGCGGTGACAGATGCTAGGATCACATTTGCTACCAAAGCAGTTGTATAAAAAAAAGATGATTTGAGTTTCATGGGTTTCTTAATTTATATAAACATTGCTAACTGGATTTTACCACACTACTTTTATAGCAATCCTTGCAGTAGTCTGATTTTTTTACCCCACCCCAACCCTCCCCGAACTCGCTCTGAGGGAGTAAGAAATATGTAGCTAAACTTGGGAAACGGCGATCGCCCTAACGGGTCGATTTCTCTCAAAAATAGCCCGTGGTTTCAAAGCTATTCTCAACAACAACCAAAGCGATCGCCATTCTCCCGGTGTTTCCAACCCTTGCCACTGTCCAGGCCGACAATACAGCATTTCAATCAAACAACGGTGTTGGTTAATATTTAGGCGATCGAAGGCAATTCGGACAGTGGGAAATCCTGCTGGCTGAAAACTTGCATCCAACCGTAATTTATCCCTCACCAACTCAATCTTAGCCACAGGAATCAAACATTGCTCTTCCATTATTTCCAAAGTAGCGGATGCACAATCTATCAAATCTAGAGGAAAACTAATCTCTGTTTCCAACTCAAGCATTGACTGGAATGGCTGGCTTGAGTTGAAGTTTCCACCCTGGGAAACATTTCCCCTAACAGCATATTTTGGCAAATTTTCGGCTGTAATCAAACTATTTTTGTTGACTTTACCTTTGGGACGAAAACTCGGCTGTTGAGTCAGAGCTACTTCCGCACCACTTTCCGAAATTACAGTAGTTATACCCCAAAAAGTTGTATCCCCAATATTCAATTTTACAACCCTGCGTAAATTGAACCATTCGTAAATATCCGGTTTAGGAATATCCACCAAAATTAGTAGCGCAATTCCCAACATCAGCAAGTTGTAAACGCTCCAAATCCAGCCAAAACTCATCCCTTTTAACGCATCGGCGCTTGCTGCTACTTCCTGTCCACTACCAATATTATGAAATACATAAGTGTTTAAATTTTGGCACAAACCCCAAGCGGTAACTACAAACAAGACGATCAGAGGCCATCCCAAATTCCAGTTAAAATGAAATCGATCGCTAGCAAGTCCTTTTGGTGTCACCTGAAATCCCTTCCCAAACGGATTGAGCATCGCACTCACCACAGTCATCGCTAAAGGGATACACTGGACAAAGGAGTAGACATCGGAAAGTAAAGCAGACCGCGATCGGTAATTTAGCCAAGAAAACACCGTAATTTGGACTAAATAATAAGGCAGAAAGAAATACACTAATTCCTGGGAATTTGCCCGCACGGGAAGGATGCCTAAAAACCAGTAAGCCAAAGGCATCAACAGTAATAAAACTCTACTTAAACTGGTGAACCAGTGCACCAATCCTTCCAAGTGAGACAGTCTTTGTCGCAATTTTAACCCCGGAATGGTTAAAGGATTGGAATCTATAAAAAATGCCTGGAGGGTGCCTCGCGCCCAGCGCAATCTTTGAGTTAGGTGAGCATCTATATTTTCCGCAGCTAAACCTGCACTTAATTTTTCATTTAAATAAACTAAACTATATCCACTTGCTGATAGCCGAATTCCCGTAAAATAATCTTCGCAAACGGAATTTGTGACAAAGCCTCCCACTGCTTCTAAAGCGCTGCGTCTGAGCACAAAAGATGTGCCACAACAAATTACACTTTCTGCACCATCTTTGAGGAGTTGAATTTGTCTATAAAATACTTCTTCTTCGGAAGTAACAATGTTTTCTAATCCGAGGTTGCGGGCGATGGGGTCGTGATTGTAAAAGCTTTGAGGAGTTTGAACAAGGGCGATTTCTGGATTTTGAAAAAATCCTACAGTTCTGGTTAAAAAGTTGGTGGTTGGAATAAAATCGGCATCGAAAACAACTATGAGTTCTCCGTTGGTTAAAGCTGTGGCATGATTTATGTTGCCAGCTTTTGCGTGACGATTATCTGGTCTGCTTATATATTCGCAGCCGAGTTCTTTTGCCAATAATTTGATTTCATGACGTTGAGTATCATCGAGTAAATATACTTTTTTATTGGTATAGTCTAAGGCTTGACAACCGATGATTGTGCGCCTTAAAATAAAGGCTGGTTCGTTGTAGGTTGGGATTAAAATATCTACGGAAGGGGAAAAGTATCCTGACTCAACGGCAACTGCCATGCGATCGGCTTCTCGGCCACGATCTTTCAGTCTCAGCGTGAAGTAAAGTAGACTGCTGCTAGTGAAAACCATTAACATTTCTAGGAAAAACAGCCCCAAACTAAAGATACCATTGAGGGGATTGCTGAGATTTAGAGTAGCGAGCGATCGCCACAAAAAGTAGCGAATTGTTAAAGCCAAAACTATCGCAACTACCACAGCCTGTGACCATTTCTGGGGCTGAGGCGAAATTTTCACTATAGCGAAGACTGTTGATACTAGGATGACAGTCGGGAGTAATAAATACATCTGGCTGACAGCAGGCACTTGCAGCCACACAGGCGGGTTTTGTTGCCAAATATTGATTTGGGCAAAAATACCGCTGACAGTGCCTTCCTGGGAAAACCACGCCCCGACGATCGCACTTACGAAAGCCACTACCCCTAATAGGACTAAGGTGGCGATCGGCACGCGGCGTTTGAAGTCTAGAAAGTGAAATCTGGAATTTGTCATAAATGTGAAATGCCCGATCGAGTCTACAAAAGCTTTCAAACACCATGTAAACACATTTTAACATTTTCACAATTTTCTTCAACGCACTCTCTTCTCCTCCTCTGGGTCAAGAGCGTCCTCTGCGTTTAAATAAATCAGGTCTAACCGTAAACGACATAACACATTCAATCAGAAACTTCCAATTGCGATATTGCATAGCGCGCGACAGTCAAACTATATTTAGCCCGTTCTATTTCCGACAATTCTGCCCAAGGTTTGCTAAAAACCATCCCTAATTCTCCCCCTTCCCCTTCAACATCTCGCATCGCATAGGCCAAAGGACGGGATAAAACTTGCAAATCTTCCTCATCCCACTGAGGTAAAATATCTAACACGCACTCTACCATTTGGTCTGCCAAATATTGATATTTGACCGTGGCATTTTGGACACTTTGTGCGATGCTGGCGAGTAAATCTTGAGGAAAACTCACAAATTTATCCCGCAAAGACTTTTGCAAAGTTGTGGTTAGCCAGACTTGTTCTAATTGCGAGAATAATAATTGTGAGTTCTGGGCAATATCCGTGTCGCTGAAAGATTCGGATAGTGCAAATTCTTGCTCTAAAGCCATCAAATAAGATTCTGATTCAACCTGTGCAGGATTCCAGGGATAAGCCACATCAGTCTGAACAATTGTTGCCAGAAGTTCCATCTCAACCTGAGTTTCAGAGTCGCGAAAATATTGAGAATCAGGAGGTTGGGGAGCCATAATTTAATACCTAAATGGGAAAAAAATACAGAACGGGATGAATGGGAAGTATGAGTTGCCAGTAGTGAATATTTTGTTTAACTCCAGACTTGAGACTCAAGGTCTAAAACTTTGCCGTCCCGATCGCCGATTGCTAAAACTAGCTACACTATCACCTCCATTGGTTCCGCAATCCATTTAACTTTAGGTAGAAGTTGTTTGCACCTCGATGGTGAACTCAAAAATCTGACCTTGAGAACTGCCAAATTTTAGCTGAGTCCCCGATCGCAACAACAGTTCCTGGTGGTGAACCCTTTGCCATCCCTCATCCCCCAAGACTAGAGTCCCATAACGAGAGAAATCCCGCAGGAAGTAGCGAGGTTCTTCCCGGCCATCTTCGATATTGTTGCGACAGAAAATTTCCGCGTGTTTTTGAGAAACCCATTGTTCTCGAATCACTACATCGTTTTCTTCCCAACGTCCGACTCGAACCATTCCACCCCGAATTGGCCAAACCTGATTGGGGTTAGAACTTTGGGCTGTTTCCTCTTGTCGATCGCGCCCCCGCAAATAAGCACAGGAGGGCAAACGTCCCAGCCAAGTAGCAGAATTTATAGGCAATTCTGTTTTGATGTCATCTACCGGTTCAGTCAATTGACCATCGAACTCCGGGTGCATATACAGCACCGGCAGTGTCCAAGCCGGTTGATTGAACTTGTAAAGCGTTAGTAGCTGCTGTCTGGCGATCGCCACAGCCCGATCGATGGACATCCTTCCAGCCAAAGCTTGGGCGAAAGTTTGGATAAAACTCAGGGCTTCGCGATCGGCGATCGAATCCCGCATCCCCAACACCGCCGGCACCCCATGATGGATCAATACCTCTGCCAAACTGCTGCGGGCGATCGCCTGTTTCTGGCCACTGCTAGAATCAACCATCTCCAGGGCCGGCTGAGCTCCCCAACAGGCATTGAATACTGCCAACGTCACCCGACACCGGACTAAAACTTGAGCCAGTTCAGTGCCGTTAATAATCGTGTCCGGCCCCAAAAACAACAAACCTCCATCAGGCCCCGGCATCCCGTGGCCGGCATAAAACAAGATGTTATAGGCTTGTGTTTCCAAGCGAGAAATTAATTCTGTTGGGGTGGGTTCGATCAGAGTATCGACGTGAGTGGGAACGTTAACCTCGGAGTATTTACCACTGTCGTCGGTTTTATGGGTATTTTCCAGAACCTGACGCAAGGCTAGTGCTTCTTTTTCCAAATGCAACTGACGATGATTTGTGCTGGAAAATTGACTATTGACAACACTGCCAGGATCTGATTGTCCCAACACTAACAAAATATTGAGCGAATCGGCCAGACGCAGCGGCCCCAAAGGCTCAACATTGCTGGTAGTGCGACTAAACAGCAATTGCTGGGACAGAGAAATTGCCGGTTGACCGGCTTGAGGCTGCATAATTTCCCAAGGTAAAGCAATTAAATAGGGTTCCCGCAAGTCTAGTCGTACCCGCAGAGGTTGATTTTGTCCGATCGCGATACCTTTACTTTCTTGGAGACTACCTTGAATTGGTCCTTCAAACAGCCACTGCCAAAGGTTGATGCCAAAATGCTGCATCAAGCGACTGCTGTAGCTAGTTGGTTGTGGGGGTGGAGTTGGTTCCCCCCTCTCACCGCCACCCCTTTGAGGGACGTGGACGGATACTCCTGAAAATGGAGGTAGCTGTAGGGAGTAAGGGCTTGGTTTTTCGGTTGTGTCGAGTATTTTTTGGCTATGTTCCATAGAGATGAAACTACCATCAGAAATTGAGGGCAATTGGTGAATTGTCCCGGAGGAGGAGAACATCTCTTGCCAAGCTTGCCACGCTTGGGATAGGGTGGGGGGCCACATACAATCGTGGTGAACGTAACCGCTGGGATAGGGGGCTTGTAGCACCCAGGTAGCAAAATGGTTTGCCCCAGCGGCTTTTAGGCGAGCGATCGCTATACTGAGGCAAGGACTTTCAGGGCGCGCCATTCACAACTACCGACTCTGGATATAGGGATCGATCGAGTTTATCTATTACACATCTCCTAAACAGCTTATCTTGAACAAGCCCCATGGGAGACATCTCCCAAACAGCCAGCTTTGAACAGGGTGTTTAGCCTGTTCCACAATAATTATCGGAGAGGTCTATTTAGTAGTGTATCGGTTTAGGGGTTTTCTAGAGTTTTGAGTTTTGAAGAAGCACCAACCAGCAACAAGCCCATTTTTTTCCCTCTCCCACTCCAGAAGCAACAGACATCGGATCTAAAGACGAGTTAAGTAGAAGATCGATATGAAAAAGGAAGAATGATTATACAGCAAGCTTTTTAGCCATCTCTATTTGACGTTTAATTCGATCGACTTACTTACCGCTCAAAAATTTATCCAAATTCGGTATCTCAACCCAAGTTCCCGTCGCATGAGACTCCTGAGTCAAATCCATCAACAACTGGGAGTAAACCCCTTCCCTCAGAGACGGTATCAAAGATTCACCCCCATCAATTGCTTCTACCCACTTATCTACTACTCTAATAAACGGTGCAATTCTCCCGTCTGGATAAACTTGAGGAAACTCCAATCTTTGAGGAATTTTGATTTCAGCTAAAGGTTCTGGGCCTTGGGAACCCCACAGGCGAAATCCGTGGACATAATCTTGCTGGTTATCGCTTCCTAAAACTAAAGTCCCCTTACTTCCGTAAATCTCCACCCAGTGTCCCCGCCCTTGATAGGTAACAGAACTCAAGCAAACTTGACAAGGGGTGCCGTCTGCTAATTCCAGCATCAAAGTGCAAGAATCATCTGCATCTACTGGTTTTAATTTTCCTAATTCATCAGGGTCTGGGCGCGCCGAAATTCCTGTGATTAATTGTCCAGAAAGCCTCTTCACTGGACCGAACAGCCAGTTAATATAATCAAAGACGTGGGAACCTGTAGCGCCCAAAACACCGCCCCCTTTATCTTTCTGTGAGTACCAGTTCCAAGGGCGATTAGCGTCAGCCCGGCCCGATACCAGCCAGTCTATTTTAATTAAACGTTTTTCTCCGACATATCCTGTGGCTAATAGTTCGGCTAGCATTTGCCAAGAGGGGATGAAGCGAAACTCAAAATCCATGGTTGCGATGGTTTTCACACTTGGGGATTCTGGGTTTGTTTGAGATTTATTGGTCAATTTGTAGAGTTCTCTAGCTTCATTTGCTGTGAGGGCGGTGGGTTTTTCTAGCAATAAGTGTTTCCCTGCTGCCAAGACTTTTTTTGCCATTTCAAAATGCAGAAATGGCGGGGTGGAAATGCTGACTGCTGCTACTTCTGGGATGGCAATTATGTCTTCTATGGAGTTGCAAGCATAGGGGATATTCTGGCTAGAGGCGATCGCCTGAGCTTTGTCTAAGTTCCGGTGGTAAACAGCCACGACTTCTGTGCGGTGATGGGCTTGGAATCCGGGAATGTGAATTTTTTGACCGAAACCTGTACCGACTACTGCAACGCCAATTTTAGACATAATTTAATAGTTGGGAATTGGGAATGGGGCATTGGGAATTGGGAATTGGGCATTGCTAATTAGTAGTAAATAACCAGTAACCAATAACTAATGACTACTGACTACTGACTAATAACTACTGACTACTGACTAATAACTAATGACTACTGACTAATAACTAATGACTAATAACTAATGACTACTGACTACTGACTAATGACTACTGACTACTGACTAATGACTACTGACTAATGACTACTGACTACTGACTAATGACTAACTACCCATTCTATTACTTCTTTGCCCAAACTAACCCCATTAAACAAGTCGATTTCTCTGATCCCTGTAGGACTCGTGACATTAACCTCGGTGAGATAGCCGCCAATGATATCAATTCCCACAAAGTACAATCCGTCCCTTTGCAACACTGGCGCTAACTGACTGCAAATTTGGAGTTCGCGATCGCTAATTTCGGTTTTTGCGACTCGGCCACCCACGGCCATGTTGCCACGAAATTCATTGCCGGTGGGAATGCGGTTGATAGCACCGATCGGCTTACCGTTCAATAATATAATCCGTTTGTCTCCATCTTTTGCTTCCGGCAGATAAGTCTGAACCATTACTGGAACAGTACCTTGGTGAGTGCTAATTTCCACCAGGGAGTTGAGGTTGCGATCGCCCTTTTCCAAAAATAAAATTCCTTCCCCAGCTTTCCCACCCAAAGGTTTGAGCACTGCTGCTCCTTTTTTCTCCACAAATTGCCGAATTACCTGTTTACTTTGAGAGACAATTGTTTCTGGGATCGCTCCTTCAAATTGCAAAGCGTACATTTTTTCATTCGCATCCCGCAATCCTTGTGGACTGTTCACCACCAAAGTTTTAGCAGGATCGATGTAGTCAAGCAGGTAAGTAGCGTAGAGGTAAGGCACATTCACTGGGGGATCGGTACGCATAAATACTGCGTCCATTGCTTCTAGAGGCTGCAAAGTTGGTGCTTCTACCTCGTACCAAACCTCAGCCGCCACCCAACGTCCCTCTACCAAATTTACTGGGGTTAGTGTCACCGGACTCAGCAGACCCCAGGTTTTGCCACCGATGACGCTTAACTCGTTGGCTTGAGTCACCCAAACTTCGTGACCCAAAGTTTGGGCTGCTTCCATCAGTGCTACGCTGCTATCATGGCCTGGAATTAGCCTGTCGAGGGGATCGATGATGAATGCAAATTTCATGGTCAGTTGGCACTTATGAATGGATTTTGGTCAAATTCCGCATGAAAATAATGTTTATTTTCCTAGCATGGTGTCTAGCTTGCCCATATCTTCTAGTTCGTGGATATCGTCGCAGCCACCTATGTGTTCGTCGTTGATGAAGATTTGGGGTAAAGAGCGACGTCCGTTAGCTCGATCGCTCATTTTAGCTCGTGCTGCTTCATCTCCGTCGATCGCGTACTCTGTAAACTCCACCCCTTTGCGCTTCAGCAGTGCTTTGGCACGAATGCAAAACGGGCAGGTTCTCCAAGTGTAAATTTCTACATTAGGGGACATCAGATTTTTTAACCATCACTATATTCTTGAATTCTCATCTTAACAAATCTTATTTAAATTTTTATCTAATATTTTTCGCGAGTCTGCCCTAATGTTATTTTTTATACTTTTTTTTGAAATACCCCTAAAAACTAAAAATCACCCGTGCTTCAAGGAACGGAGACATTTTTCAGACAAGCAGCGCCTTGCACCAGCCTAGCGCTGCTGACCAACTTGCTTATTTCGTTTTTTCAGCGAAGTCACGACTCCTGCACCAGTCAGAAGCAGTGCAATTACACTACCGGGTTCTGGAATAGAAGTTGAGCTTCTCACGGGTGTGGCTGTGTATATGTTAAAAGTCGAGACCGGACTCTGTATCGGTTCTGGTGCTGACAGTGACGGGACTATCGGTGCTGGTGATGGCGATGGTGATGGTAATGGTGTTGGCTCTGTTAATAGTGGTATCGGATCTGGTGAAACTACTGCTGGTGATGGGCTTGGGCTGGGGCTTGGGCTGGGGCTTGGGCTTGGTGAGGCAACGATGGGGTCTGGTGTCGGTGCTGGTGAGGTAACGATGGGGTCTGGTGTCGGTGCTGGTGAGGTAACGATGGGGTCTGGTGCTGGTGATGCTGTTGTGGCTGTGTCTGGTGCGGGGGTGACGCAGGCACTAGAAAAATTTCCCGGCCCGCACACGTCTAGTGCGGTCGCGGGAGGGGCCACAGCTAGGTAGTAGAACCCTGTCGCGACTGTGGCAGAGATTCCAATTCTTAGTTTTGCCAGGAGCGTACACATAACTATTTAGTTAAACAGTGGTAAAATCGGATTATATCGGATGATACAAGTAGTGCTAAAGAGCGGCACTGTGTGGACAAGGATTTTGATTCTATTAGAATAAGTTGAGGTTGGAGCAAGCGGGCGCTTGTAAAGGCTAATTTAGGGTTTGAGCCGATCGCCCAAATACTAGAATAACTTTATTTTATTTCACATTCTGTCAACAATCTGTGATTTACGCCGCTTTGCCACATTTTTTGGGAAATTTTGATTGACTAACAGCTATTACCGCCATCAGTAAAGAGTATTTTTACCTTGAATAGTGCCTCCTCAAAGTAATGATTTAGGTGGGGGACAACTCACTCAATTACATTGTACTTTGCAATAACCCACTTTGACTACCATTCCATAGTCTTACAATCACTTAGGGTTTTATCTCAGTATATGTAAGTATTTTGACGGTTGTCAACTACTTCAAACTCATCTTTAAGTAATTACCGCAGGCAGAGGGCGTATTGAATGAGCTGAGCTAGTCGCTCGCGGAGTGTTTCCAGACCGAGACCTTTGGCCGCCGAAATAAATACGGCTTGGGGAAACTCTTCTCGCGCCAGGGCGAGGGTCTCCTCATCTACTGCGTCGATTTTGTTGAAGGCTACAAGGGCTGGCCCTGGGGTTACAGGCATATCTGTCAAAATATTCATGACCGATCGAATTTGGCTTTGCCATGCTGGATGAGAGAGATCGACTACGTGCAGCAAAGCATCGGCGTCAGTCACTTCTTCCAGGGTGGCGCGAAAAGCATCGATCAAGGCGGGGGGTAGTTCCCGAATAAAGCCTACTGTATCTGTCAGGACGATGGAGAGCATTTCCCCTGGGACTTGACTTTGAATGGTTAGCCGTCGGGTGGTGGGGTCGAGGGTAGCAAATAACTGGTCTGCCGCGTAGACTTCGGAATTGGTGAGCAGATTGAGTAGAGTCGATTTGCCGGCGTTGGTGTAGCCGACGATGGCGACGGAGGGTACTTCGTGGTGGTGGCGATTTTGTCGCAGTCGGAAGCGGTGGGCTAGTAGTTGATTGACTTCTTGCTGCAATCGAGCAATGCGTTTGGCGATTGTCCGTCGTTCTGTTTCCAGTTTGGTTTCCCCAGGCCCTCTGGTACCGATGCCACCACCTTGTCTGGACATGGCTTGACCGCGACCTCTGAGCCTGGGCAGGCTGTATTGTAGTTGAGCTAGTTCCACTTGCAATTGACCTTCGCTCGATCGCGCTCTTTGGGCGAAAATGTCGAGTATTACTTCTGTGCGATCCACTACGCGAATACCGATCTGAGTTTCTAGGTTCCGTATTTGTGCGGGGGAAAGGTCGCGATCGAATACTACGAGGTTAGCGCTAATTGTCTGAGCAGTCAGAGAAATCTCCTGAACTTTACCTTCACCTACAACGGTTTGGGGATGGGGGCGCGATCGCTTTTGGCGCACTGTTTGCAGTACCTGACCCCCTGCACTGTCAACTAGCCTGGTAATTTCTGCTAGTCCATCCTCAAAATCTAGCAGTGTAATTTCCTGAGTCATAACACCTACTAGCAGCACTTTATCTTGATCGGCATCAACTTGTCTGGCGACAAATTCCCTTTCAAAATCCGCTTCGAGTCCTTCTACTAAATCCAGAAAATCTTGGTTGCTGAGGTAATCCAAATTCTGAGGTTCAGACACTTTCCAGGGAAAGTGTTGAGTTTTGATTTGTGAGTTTTCAATAGAAGGTTTTTCTACCGGATTTGAACCTTCTTCTAACTCAGAAGTCAACACTGAAAAATCAAAAGTTGCTTGGTCTTTTTGAGGTATCAGGTGAGCTAGATAGGTTTCTTGGATGTAACCTGTTGCACCGCCACCCCGTCGCTGAAATCCTCCCCCTGTCAAAGTCAGCCAGACTAGGGCATCCAAGCGCTGAATTGCCATAGCTGTCAGGGCTGCTTCGCTTGGTATTTCTGGCTTCAGGTGGGTGGCGATGCAGCGAATGCCGCTGAGACGACCTCCGCCGTAGCGGGGCAATTCTAGGGGCGGAATCTGGGTTTGGCGGGGAGTACCGACACCGACGCGAATTACTTGTCCGCGACGATTGATGTAGGTGCAGATGGGTTTGTCTATTTCGGTGCTGATGGCGGCGAGGCGCTGGGCAAATTCTGTCGTGGTCAGGCGATCGCCTGGAAGTCTCTGGTGGTAAAGCTTTTCGAGTTGTTTAAGCTGACTGGACTTTAAACCTTGAAGATTGCCGTAGATGGTTTCGATAACTTTTTCTCCCGATCGCTATGTTTATCTAATTATTTTAGTGATGCTAAGGGCGATCGTGTTCTGTGTAGGATGGTGGAGGATGGTGGGCGATCGGGAAAACGGGCACTAGGAAGTGAAATGATACCACTTCCCGTTGTCTGTGAGATCTTGCACCATTCTCAATTAGCTGTAGGGGCGGGTTCACCGAAAGCCTCTCTGGTTGTAGATAGGTTAAATAAACCCGCCCTCCCCCACCGAAAATCCCCTTATTGACATTGCTGCAAGATCTCAGTTGTATCGGAATGATTTAACCGCGAAGGTGCTCTTGACGCGAAGAAAGAGAAGAGAGAGTTTAATACAGGACGGTGAAGAGAGGATTTTATGTGAGTCCTGGCCGAGCCGGATAATTTGTTTGTGATTCCTGGGTGCGATCGGTGTGTTGAAGCCATTGTCGCTTAAAATAGTTTTGGTACTTGGTCTGTTGATGAAAGCTCTTAGGATATTCCTAAAATGCAAGCACCTCTGGTTGTGAAGAAATCAACTAGGCTTTTATGGGGTTCAAAACCTTTACCTGATTGGCTTTGAGCCCTCTCTAACAGGCGAGGAGGTGCTTGCATTTTGACAAAACCTAGGCTGTGTAAGCTTTTGAGGGTTGCTGTATGTCTCTGGTTAGTAGGTTTTTTGCCATAATTGCTATCTCTGGCTGCCTTGAGTGGTGGGGTGCTTGCAAAACTGGCCAGGAGGCTTTGCTATATAAGGGTTTCAGGAACCGCTGTGCACAAACCTTTGATGCCGTTAGGCGTTGAGCACGTAGATGAGGCGTTAAAACTTGCCAAGTTATTTCTTGTGCACAAACCTTTGATGCCGTTAGGCGTTGAGCACATCCTCCCGTGATCGTTCAAGGTTACGGCTACACGTGCACAAACCTTTGATGCCGTTAGGCGTTGAGCACCATCATGACTCAGCAATCTCTAACAATTCTGTTTGTGCACAAACCTTTGATGCCGTTAGGCGTTGAGCACCCGATGAATCGCACGATCGCAACACAGCAGAACATGTGCACAAACCTTTGATGCCGTTAGGCGTTGAGCACGATTGCATCAACTGTCGCTACCAATGGAAAGAGGGTATGTGCACAAACCTTTGATGCCGTTAGGCGTTGAGCACCGAAATCCCAAAACAATTCAACAAACCTGACATCTTGTGCACAAACCTTTGATGCCGTTAGGCGTTGAGCACCTACAATGGTGTTGTCACCAAATTCGGAGCATCATGTGCACAAACCTTTGATGCCGTTAGGCGTTGAGCACGATTTAAGTGCTGGATACTTACCTCAGTCCTGGTGTGCACAAACCTTTGATGCCGTTAGGCGTTGAGCACAAAATAGAAATCAAGTTAATTTCTATCTAAAAGATGTGCACAAACCTTTGATGCCGTTAGGCGTTGAGCACACAAAGATAACATCCCCTCGGCACCTTGATCTAAAGTGCACAAACCTTTGATGCCGTTAGGCGTTGAGCACCTGAGAACGAGGGGTTTGAGGAAGCTTTGGCGAGTGCACAAACCTTTGATGCCGTTAGGCGTTGAGCACGAAAGGTGTTGTAAGTGTGGCTTCTACTGGTTCGGTGCACAAACCTTTGATGCCGTTAGGCGTTGAGCATCGAAGGTGTAGGGTGTTGTATCGTTGACCGTTGCATCGGAATGATTTAACCACAGAGAGCACAGAGAACACAGAGAGATCCCAGAGAAATGAATAATTCCGATGAAGAGAGGAATTGATATTAGGTGTCGATCGCACATTAACAAAAATTCTTACAAAACTTAACACATCATTTACGATCGCCAAATCCTTCTTTGGGCTTGTGTTTGTTTTGAGCCTATAGACAGATAGCAATATAAAAACTAGATAGTTACTATGATAAGCGAAACATTGTTAAGGAATGTAAAACATGGAAACTCGTCCTACCAACTTACCCCCTAATGCCCTTGCCTACAACGGTAAAGACCGCAACGCTTTCCTATTTGGTTTCAACCCCCAAGCAGAACTTTGGAACGGTCGCTTAGCGATGATTGGTTTCTTGGCTTATTTGCTCTGGGACTTTGCTGGATATAGCGTTCTACGGGATGTCCTTCACTTTCTGCCTACTTATATTGCTCACTAATGAGCGAACATTTCCAGTCTGGCACTATAGCGAAATATCTATACGGCCAGACTGGCTAACAGTGGCAAACTCCAGTGAAAAACACTCAGCTATTTTGTCCGATCGACTACCTCTGAGATTTTGTGCAAAATGGGAGAATGAATAATGCTCAGCTCTAACTTGTTAGCCGTACTAGAATCTGCTGTAGCTGATACAGCATCAGGCAATTGGCAAAAACCGCTAGTGATGTTTATTTCTAATATCTTAGCATTGGTAGTTCTCAGTCGCGTAATTTGGCATCCTAACGTCGGGCCGAAAATGCCCTTGCCCTTCGCCTCTTTATTTAACAATCTTAGCGTCCCCGCATTTCTAGCTTGCATGAGTGCAGGTCATCTTTTAGGAACCTTCTTGATTTTAACGCTGAGCGTAGACAAGTATATCTAGCTAAAATTGCGCGCCTTCTCAGTTCGCTACGAGTCTCAAAATGTTCCATCAGTAGCGCACAAAAATTATAAGGGGTAAGTAACAACCACGCTTACCCTAATTTAATTTCTGAATGCAAATTTATACCATTTATCTAAAATCGCGCAACAATCTTTGACCCCCCCTAACCCCCCCTTATAAAGGGGAGGGACAAGACTACTGTTGCACTCTTTTTTAAAATTGGTATTAGTTAAAAAATTCCACTTCAAGTCTCCCATCCTTCATTAACGAGGTTGAAAACAATGGAATCTACATCTACAAATTCTGACAAACAGAACCTACCTAACAGCACCGAAACCGAGCGCTGGGCATCATTAATTGGTGGCGGTGCTCTCGTACTTTTCGGTTTGTCACAGCGTTCTTTAAGAGGTGCTTTGCTGGCGGCGGCGGGGGGCGGTTTAGCAGCCCGCGGCCTAGGAATTGGCGAAGAGTTGAAGTTACCAGATATGCCTCAAAGCATTAAAGTTGAAAAAACGGTGACGATTAATAAACCCGCTGATGAATTGTACCGTTTTTGGCGCGATTTTGAAAATTTGCCCCGGTTTATGAAACATCTTAAGTACGTTAAGGTAATCGATGAGAGCCGTTCTCACTGGATTGCTAGCGCGCCCATGGGCCAAAGTTTGGAATGGGATGCAGAAATTGTCCGGGAAGAAGAGAATCGTTTAATTGCTTGGGCTTCTGTACCAGGGGCTGAGGTTGAAAATTCTGGTTTTGTGCGCTTTCAACCGGGACCAGAAGGACGCGGCACAGAGGTGAAAGTTGTTCTAGAATATAACCCTCCCGGTGGTGCAATTACTGCTACGGTGGCTAAACTATTTGGGGAAGCACCGCAACAACAAATTGCTGACGATTTGGGTCGGTTTAAACAATTTATGGAAACAGGAGAAATCGCGACAACGGAAGGTCAATCTTCGGGCCGCAAGTAGTCAGCTTACCTCAACCAAAAGATGCAGATCCCCGCAACATTTCAAGAAGTCGGGGATCTAAAGTTTCCCATCTAAAATGCGATTGCTGGTGGGACCAATACACGACCAGTATAACCCGCACTCTGGTAACGGGCGATCGCCTCAGTGGCGATGGAACTAGCTTTTTCACTCTCAATCAAAGCTACACAAGCACCACCAAAACCTCCCCCTGTCAACCTAGCACCGAATACTCCAGGAGTTTCCTGCAATATTTCCACTAGGGTGTCCACTGACGGCACCGAAAGTTCATAGTCATCGCGCAAGCTAGTGTGAGAATCATTCATCAATTGTCCAAAAACTTTTGCCGGTAGTGGCTTAAAAGCTTCAATTACCCGATTATTTTCAGTAACGATGTAGCGGGCTCGCTTTCTCAAGGGTTGGGGTAATACTTCCACGGCTTGGGAGTCTTCGATATCTCTGAGGGCTTTAACACCCAACATTTGGGCGGCTGCTTCGCACTCTACCCGTCGCTGATTGTAGAGGCTACCAGCAGGTTTGTGGGTTTCGTCGCTATCGAGGACTAAAATTTCTGTGTTTTTAGGAAATCGTAATTTACGGCGATTCAGGCTGCGAGTATCAATAAATAGCATGGAGTTGGTGTCACCTAAACTGGCGGCCATTTGATCCAAAATGCCGCAGTTAAAACCTACATATCGGATTTCGGCTAGCTGTGCGATTTGAGCTAGTCGCACATCATCTAAGGGGAGGTTCAAGAGTGTACGCAGCCCTCGGAGAGTCGCTATTTCTAAAGCAGCGCTGCTGGACAAACCGACTCCTATCGGCACATTGGAGGTAATATAAAGATTGAGTGGCGGTACTTTGTATCCTTCTTTTTCTACCAGTCCGATGCAGCCGCAAATATAACTGACGAATGTTTGGGGTATAGTATCATCGTCGGAAAAATTTATGAGTTCGTCAAATTCTGCTGAATAGAAATGATGTTTGTGGTCGTTGCTCAGACCGATTTGTACTGTGGCGCGCTGGGGAATTGCAGTAGGAATTACAAATCCCTCGTTGTAGTCTGTGTGTTCGCCCAGTAGGTTTACTCTTCCGGGGGCGCTAGCTTGGGTTTTGGGTAATGTACCAAATACTCGTTGGAATTTCATGGTTGAGAAAAAGGAAGAAGATCGATGTGAAGAAGGAAGAAGTCACCTCCAAGGGCGGAGGAGGGATGGGAAAAATTCAGGAAGAAGTAAGAAATAAGAAAAACTAGCTCTCTGAGTATTTATGACGGCTATTGGGTGAGGAAAGAGAATCACTAATTGAGAAGAAATAACTTTATTTGTTCTAGTTAATTTTTTGGCATTGTCTATTTGCGGTTGATTGCATATCTGTTAATAAAAATTCCTAGGATTGGTTTGGTGCAAAATGTCTTGATTTGTGATACAATTATAAACTAAATTTGCTAAGATTTCCAAAAATGCGATCGCCCACCCCCCGGAAACAGTTTGCTCAACATTGGCTCAAAAGCGAGAAAGCCTTGGATAAGATTGTCAAAGCGGCGAATTTGTCGGGTTCGCGGGTACTCGAAATCGGACCGGGTACGGGAATTCTGACTCGGCGCTTGCTGGCTGAGGCTGAGTCTGTTGTGGCAGTGGAAATCGATCGCGATTTGTGCCAACGCCTAGCTAAGCAACTTGGTAAGGCTGACAACTTTTTGCTGCTCCAAGGCGACATACTGGAAATGGATTTAGACAACCAACTGGTGGCTTTTCCCAAATTTCAAAATCCCCATAAAGTTGTGGCTAATATTCCTTACAATATTACGGGTCCGATTCTGCAAAAACTACTAGGAACCATATCTGTTCCGGTGCCAGAACCCTTCGAGGCGATCGTACTTTTAGTGCAGAAAGAAGTGGCCCAAAGACTTTATGCAAAAGCTGGTTCCAGAGCTTTTGGTGCTTTGTCGGTGCGGGTACAATACTTAGCGGAATGCGAGTTAATTTGCGATGTCCCTTCTAAAGACTTTTTTCCCCCACCCAAAGTGGATTCTGCTGTGGTGCGGCTGGTTCCGAGATTAATAGAAACGCCGGCAGTTAATCCGCGCCATTTGGAGAATTTGATTAAATTGGGATTTGGGAGCAAGCGTAAGATGCTGCGAAATAATTTGAAAGGGGCTGTGGATTTAGATAAATTGGTTCATTTGCTAGAAGGGTTACAGATAAATCCTGAATCTCGCGCGGAAGATTTAAGCGTGGAGCAATGGGTCAATTTGAGTAATCATATTATTTCTGAGGTGGGAAGTTAAGGATTTTGCTAGCACTGAGACTTGTTTAGAGTGGCGGGGATCTGGGTATTCTGTTTTTTTAGGCTTGGGTAACTGATGATGAGCGTCCTCCTCATGGGGATCGAAAAATAGGCGATCGCAATTAGAGAATCTCAGAGCACGTCAAACCACACTAACCTGCTCTGCCAGAGGTAGCAGTGGCCGTGGGGAATCAACGACGCCCAACTCAAAACAAATTTCCCAGAATTCCAGCATAATATTTCCTTTGAGTTATGAGAAAATGGACTCTGACTGTTGTCAATTAATTTCAACCAGGGGTTTATTTCACCCTTGGCTTAGTTACCTATGCGTTCCTATTCTCTGCTAGCTTCCGCAAAAATCAATCTCTATTTAGAAATCATAGGCGATCGCCCAGATGGATATCACGAACTGGCGATGGTACTTCAAAGTATAGATTTAACCGATCGCATAGACTTGCGGGCGATCGGTACAGACACAATTCGCGTGCGTTGCGATCACCCGCAAGTCCCTCCTGATAAGAATAACCTAGCCTACCGGGCAGCGGATTTGTTGGCGAAGCAATTCCCCGATGCTTTGGCAAAATACGGCGGTGTAGAAATTTCCATTCACAAGCAGATTCCAGTGGCGGCGGGGCTGGCTGGGGGTTCGGCAAATGCGGCGGCGGTGTTAGTCGGGATGGATTTGTTATGGCAATTGGGACTCACTCAGTCGGAGTTGCAAGAGTTGGGCGGAACTTTGGGCTCCGATGTACCTTTTTGTATTACTGGAGGTACGGCTTTGGCGACTGGGCGCGGTGATAAACTCTCGCCCTTGCCCGATTGTGGACCTTTGTATCTGGTGTTGGCAAAGTTTCGGAATCTCAGTATTTCTACAGCTTGGTCCTATCAAACTTATCGCCAACAGTTCAGTAGTTCCTATTGTGGGCCGGAGGATTTGGATTGTCGCCGGGAACGGCTGCATTCGGGCCCAATGGTGGGAGCAATTGCTCAAAAAGATCGATCGAAAATTGGTCAATTGCTACACAATGATTTGGAAAAAGTCGCTCTACCTGTGTACCCCCAGGTGTTGCAGTTGCGACAAGCTTTTGAGTCGGCGGGAGCTTTGGGAACGATGATGTCGGGTTCCGGGCCGACGGTGTTTGCGTTGGCCGAGTCTCCAGAAAGAGCACAGGAAATTCAGGAGCGGGTAAAAAGTGCGATCGGCTCTCCAGATTTGGATTTTTGGGTAGCAAAATTTAGCAATACCGGGATTCGGATTGTTTCGGAAGGAAATGATTTGAAACCCTAGGTGAACCCCGACGGAGGCTGATGGATTTTCTGAAAACCAGGAGTCTAATCAGCTTAAAAAACTGCTAACATGAAACAAAACACTGATTTGAATTTTGGTCAATTAACCCTAAATCTCAAATCTTAAATCGCAAATCTCCAATCAAAATGCCTGATTTAACTAATTCTAATTCTAGTTCTAATTCTAGTGCCACATCTCCAAGTTCTACTCAGGATGCTTTGCCACCATCGCCTCAACCACCAACGGTGTTGCGTTGCTTGACTGGTTCGCTGATGGCGGGAGGTTTTGCGGCAGCTTTGTATGCGCTTACTTTGTCGATCGCCCAAACCTTTGCTAACAAGCCACTTCATTCTGACAATGTGACTGTCATTAACATTGCGGCGGCTGTGCGGACTTTGGTCATGGGAATTGTGGCCTTGGGCGCTGGTGTTTTTGGTTTTGCGGCGGTGGGTTTGATGGCGCTGACTTTGCAGCTTTTGATTCAAAAACTGGTGAAAAAATCCACAGTTTAAAACCATCTCCTGAGACAAAATTTTGTGGGGCATGAACTGAAATAGCCAAATCAAAACCATGGAATTATTTACGATAGGTCACTCAAATCTGAGTATTGAAGCGTTTATCTTACTGCTACAAAAACATGGAATTACGGCAGTCGCAGATGTGCGTTCCCAGCCTTTTAGTCGTTATTTACCCCATTTTAATCAATCGGAAATTAAAGCATCCCTGTCTGCTGCCGGCATTCAATACGTTTTTTTAGGTAAAGAGTTGGGCGCGAGACCGGAAGATTTAAGCTGTTACGATCTTAGCGGTAAAGCTTTATACCAACGGATTGCCGCCACTCCTCTATTCTCCGAAGGAATTCAGCGCTTAGTCAAAGGTGCAGCCCATTATAAAATCAGTTTAATGTGTGCGGAAAAAGACCCGATTACTTGTCATCGGACTATTTTAGTTTGCCACAAGCTTAAAGACTTCAATGTGCAGATTAATCACATTCTGTCCGATGGAAATTTAGAATCGCATCAGGATTTAGAAGCCCGACTTCTCAACAAGTTTAACAAGGGCAAAACAAATAATGAACCAATTCAATTAAGCTTGTTTGAATTACCACCAGATAGTAAAAATGAGATCGTTGATTTAGAATCAGCTTATTATCGTCACGGATTGGAAATCGCTTATGTCACAAAAGAAAACAATTAATTTATTTACAATTGGTTTTACTCAAAAAAGTGCTGAGGAGTTTTTTGGGACTTTGATGGAAGCGGGAGTCCGCAGGGTGATCGATACGCGACTCAATAATGTATCGCAGTTAGCAGGTTTTGCTAAGCGGAAAGATTTAGAATATTTTCTGCGAACCATTGGTAATATTGAGTATGTTCATGTGCTGGATTTAGCGCCTACTCAAGATATTTTGGATGATTATAAAAAGAAACAGGGAGATTGGGATGTTTATGAACAGAAGTTTTTGAGCTTAATGGGCGATCGACAAATAGAACAAAAGATTTCGTCAGATATTATGGATTGTGCGTGTCTGCTTTGTAGCGAACCAAAACCCCATAATTGTCACCGTCGCTTAGTTGCTGAATATCTCAAGGATAAGTGGAAAAATGTCAAGATTAATCATCTTTAAAAAGTGCGGTATCTAATAAAAAAATCTCAAATCTAAAATCGAATGACTCGGATAATTTGTCTCGCTAATTCCTGGAAACGCGGCGAAAGGTGCATCGCCGGAATTAATGAACTTCAAGGTAAGTGGGTGCGCCCAGTTTCCGACTTACCAGATGGTCAGATTCCTAAAGAAATCCGGCAGATAAATAGACTTGAACCGGCATTATTAGATGTTCTAGATATTCCTCTGGCGAAGACGGGGCCGGACTTTGGTTTTGAATCGGAAAATCTGTCTATTTTACCTGGAAAATGGCGACAAGTAGGGAAAGTTCCGCCAGCATATTTGTTGAAATATTGCAACAATCACGAATATATTTTGCACAACGATCTGCGATATGTTACAGTGGAGTATATGCAGTCTTTGCCAAAAGGCGATCGCCTGACTTTGCAATTAGTCAAAGTAGTAAAATTTACCGTAAAAAAGCTAACTCAAAGATTTGAAGGTGGTAATAAATGGGAAGGATGTATTGTCACCAAATACAACCAAAAATTGACTGCTACAATTACCGATCCGGTCTTTATTAGAAAGTTAGAATTGGGATATCGACCGCAAAAAGCTTGTGTGGTTACGGTGAGTTTGAGTATGCCTTGGCGGCCCGATGATTGGGAGGGAGATGACCCTTGTTGGAAGTTGATTGCCGGTGTGATAGAGTTGCCGGAAGATATTGTTGATAATGAAGTTTTGTTTTGACCAAAATCGCACTTCCAGCTTAAATATTATGAAATTTGCAGATTTTGTGCTATAGTTGTGCCGGACTTTACATATCAAAAAAGGGTGCTTTTTTTATGAAAGCAGAATTTTATTATGACCGTTATAGATATACTTGCAGTTTAGTTCAAATGAATTTTACCCAAGAATTAAAAATTAAAAATCATCAAGGCTTTGTATTAGCAGTTAAGCAAGGCTCAAAAATGGGAATTTTGGGCAAAACTCGTGAAACTGCTAAAAAAGTTGATGTCACTCAATCTCATTTTTATAATGTAATTAAAGCTGCCATGAATGCTTTAGAATTAGAAGCTAGAGATGAGTTAATTTTAGAAAAAAATCGGACGCTTGCGGAAGCAGAGGCAAAGATTCAGGAGCAAGACAGAGAAATTCGGGTGCTGAATGAACAGCTAAAAATACTCAGAGAAAAAGTTGAACAGTTGTCAGCACAAAACCAGGAACTAGCGATGCAGATGATAGACGAGGAAATCAGGGAAAGTGAACTTAGTTAAGCAGAAGTCGATGATTTTTTTAGATAGTAAGAATTTTACTAATATCAAGATCCCAATCATTCATCTCTCTCTTATCTAATTCAGTGAACTCAGCGCTCTATAAAGCTGAAATTATTCCGCTCAAACCCGAATATATTGCATCCTATTATGACAACAACTGAGGGCAATAATTATCGGGCTTAGAAATTAAATTATTTAAAATTCCTAACTGTTGAAGTACGGGAGAAGACAAACTAATTGGTAATGAAACTGGCCCGCAGGGAATAGGGTTATGTTTGATATACATAATTCCGAAATAAGATTGAACCCCTAATTGTTTAGACAAAGCTACCTGAACAGCCAGCGGATTGTTATTATAAGTTGTAAGTTTTATCCCATATAAATAATTGTTTGTTTCTGCCACGGAAAAGCCAACTGATTTCAAAATACTAGCCGCAGAACTAGGTGTTTGGGGCTGTGGAAATGAGAGCGCGCCAAAAGAGTATGTAAATTGAGATTCTTCTGAATATTGTGCAGTTTGATGTTTGTTCAGATAGCTAATATATTGTGTCGCTTCACTTTCTTTAGCTTTGTTGATTAATCTGAGGAAAATAGGCAAAGCAATAGCCGATAATATCCCAATGATAAATATCACAACCAACAATTCAATCAAAGTAAAGCCTTTTTCACAATAGTTTAATTTTCTCCTAGGGTGGGTGTCTTTCCCGCCATTAAAAGGTCGATGGACAACAGACATAATTGATATCCTCACAGAAAATCTACAATTATTTAACTAAGGATCGACCATTTTTTTGCAATGTT
The DNA here is from genome assembly GCA_020882975.1 of Microcoleus sp. EPA2. Lineage (GTDB taxonomy): Bacteria > Cyanobacteriota > Cyanobacteriia > Cyanobacteriales > Microcoleaceae > Microcoleus. The sequence continues at coordinate 98,578 of JAHRFD010000009.1, forward strand.
TGCCAAGTCTTGGGAAACTCAGCTTTATTTTGATATATAACCGGCAACCAGCTAACACCGGGAATTTGCCCGTCATAATCTTTTAGACGCTTTCGGGCTTCTCTCACGGAAACATAAAAAGAATTTCCACCAGCAAAGGCTTGGAGAAAAGTTTTCAGAAACTCCTGGGCGATCGCATCCGACACCAGTTCTCGCATCACGATAATTTGAGGGATATCTAAATGGGCTAATTGCTTCGCCAATCCCAAACCATCGCAAGAGTTAAAGATTGCTATTTCCAAACCCTTTTCAATAGCTATTTTCAAGGAATGTTTTAACTGTTCCACACTTAAATTATCTGTATTATTGATCCAAATCACCCCCGTACTGCCATCTACTTCGCTCTGACTGTGACCCGAAAAACACAAGATATCCCACCCTGTTTCATCTGTAAGATATTTCTCAAGTTCCCTGGGATTTGGTTGTTCCAAAAATATTGTTTCGGCTCCTTGCAAATTCTCCAATATTTTCCTATCTTTATCGAGATTAATTCCTGTACTGTCGCCCAAAACTGCCAAAATTCTTACTTTTTTTCTTGATGGTACTGATTTTTTGACTCTGTTAGATAGTTTGCGACTTAAAGCTACTTCTGCTTTAGTGTAGATTTCAAAAAAATCCCATTGATGCCAGGGGAGTTTTCGCAGTAAATTGTCTTCAGTTTCGATGATTACCCGCACCTCGTCATTGTGGTTTAATTTCTCGCACAATTCTTGCTGAATTGGGTAAAATTGTTCTGATTTTAGCCAGTTTTTTATATCTATTTCTACTTGTTCTACTAAGGGTTTTAACTCCTCTACGGAAAAGTTAGTGATTTGACTTTTGTTTACTTTTATGCCACGGTTGTTTCGCTTAAGGTTAAACTCATACATTTTTTGCCACTTTTGATAGTTTTCTGAAATTTCTGGTTTTGGTGGCAATTTGCCTTTTAATGTTATCTCTAAACGCTGGCGATCGCACAAAATACCAGCACTCACCTCAAACCCTTGTTTTAAGTCACCACGGTCAAATTTTAAGAATACTACTTGTTCAGACAACGGTCTGACTATATCCTCCATTACTGATATTAAGTATTGGCGCTGTTCTGCTGAGTTTTGCAGGGCGGGTGCTTCTGTTCCTAACACTTGTATCGCTGCTTGATAGAAACTATTGAAATCATTGTTAATTTTTGCTTTATCAGTTTCAGGAGGTACGCCGATTTTAATGACTATTCCATTGCCTTTATTTTCAACACTTTGAATATTGAGTTTTATGCCAGGATTTTCTCGTTGCACCTGTTGGAAAGATTCCATGAAAGCTTTCCAGTCAACACCGTACTTAAAAATCAAGTCCACTGTATTTACAACCTCTGCAAAAAAGGTGGTAAATTCTCCTGGTTGATAGTTGTCTGTACCGCTGGGACGGCGTTCGCGATCGTCCGTTTGCGGTTTCGGTTCTTCTAGCAAGTAAACCCACTTACAATCAACCCATTCTAGTTTGGTAGTGCTGTCAATATTCCAGGTTCCCAAACCGCAAACACCAGTCATTTGGGCACTGCTAAAATCCGTGCCGATCGCCTGAACTTGACTTAAAATTGCATATTCTAAATTAGCAGCTTCCAAAGTGGCTTGACTGAGGTCTGCTGTTTGTAGTTTAGCATTTCTGAGGTCTGCACCCATCAGGTTTGCTCCTCTCAAATCCATGCCTTGATAGGATTTTTGACAACCTTTCCCGGTGACAAGCAACTCTCGCACTGCGGGATTGATTAATATTGTCTCATCGACTCTTGCCCAGTCGAGACAACGAGCCTGATGCCACATAGTTCGGTGGATATTTGCCAATCTAAAATCGGTGTTTTTGAGGGTGGCGTAGCTGAAGTTAGTATGGGCTAATTGAGTATTGCGAAAACTGGTGCCACCTGTCGCACCAATGACGATTGCTAACTGGCAAATTACGCTGTATTTATCATCTTCAGCTAACACTCTCTTAGCAATGTAAACTCCCAATAAGATTAAAGCTACAGCTAACATGACAGCTCCGGCGATCGCCGCAATAACTACAGGCGGATCGGCAAAGTTTTTGACACAATTATTCAGGAAGTCATAGCATTTATTGTTTGTGTTGTCAACTACTCCAGCTTGGATTAATACGGATGCTTTTAAATATCTCAAGGAATTTCTGGCAATAATTCCGGTGGCGATCGCACTTATAGCGACAGCTTCAAATAAAGCCAATGCTGCAATCGTCCTCCCCAGAACAATTTCAGCCAATGTTAGGGCTAAAGGAAGAGCGACAAGTGCGATCGTGGTTGCAACCACAGCCGCAGTTAAAGTCACAATTAAAAACGGAACATCGTTAGCCTTCGTTTCGCCAGACAAGGCACTCATTAAGGCACCAGCTCTAAAAGACCTTAACCAGGAAAGTATGGGATGTTTATCATTGGAGAAGGCAGACAAAAAACCAATGATAGGAACAAAGATAGCAGCCGCAATACCTAAATAATCTAAAGTTTTTTGTAGACCTTGACGAATCAGTGTAGTCAACAGCATAGCATTGACTAATAAGATGATTGCAGTTGGCAGAAAACCGATATGCTCGGTTGTTTTGGGAATGAGAGATTTGAAGGTACTATCAACAGCAATTACAGCAGCTATGCCTGATATTGCCGAGAGCAGTGCTACAATTAAGAATATTTGGATTTGGGATTTTCTGGCTAGTCCGCAGCGAGCGCGATGGAAATTAGCTCCATCGAGAGTTGCATTGGTAAAATCAGCACCTCGGATATCTGCATAAGAGAAATCTTCATTGGTGAGATTACGACCTTTAAAAGAACGACCTTGAAGATTTTGATGGCGAAAGTTTTGAAAGGTTAATGATGACATAGGGGAGTTCGGCAGCGGATTTTGTAACGGATTTAACGGATGTTTCTGGTTTATCGTTTTCTTGTTCCTAGGCTATGCCTATTGGTGACAACTTAAGACTGGAATTCATAATAAATGTCGCTTTTAGGCGAAGTCTAGATCCCCCTAAATCCCCACCCCCCCCTGCCCCCCCAAGGGGGGAAGGGGGACTTTGATCCATTTCCGGTTCCCCCCTTATTAACGGGGGTTAGGGGGGATCCAGATTTCGATACAAATAAGAGAGACTATCAGTTTAACGTTAAGTTGTCACCAATGAGCAGAGCCTAGTAACGAGGAATCAGGAATCAATAAAAATGGCTGAGGCGCTCTACCTAATGCCTACAGGATACAATTACAAACGAAAAGATTGCCTGATATTTGCATCTCCTAACACGATATTAATGCTGAACAATTCCCTTAAATCTGGAGTAAATTCAAATTTAATAAAGTTGTCAGCTTTTCTCGATTCTACCTGATAAAGTAGCTCCTCTGACTCATTAATCAGCATCAACTTTAACCCTGGTGGCAAATAAGTTTGGTTTCCCATTGGATGCACTTCTATCTCAATATTTACTTCTAGCTCTGGTTCTGGGGGGAGACTGACTATTAGTGCTACGGAGTTTTCTGCTAGTTGCATTCCTAGGTCAATTTTATGACCGCGTTTGATGGGTACTGCGTTATTGCTTCTAAAATTAAGCTGCAATTGTTGAGGATTTAATATCTCGTCAATTACTTGCCATCCCGCATCAAAAACATCGTCGAACCAGTTCATTAAATTAATTGGTTTGAGTTGTTTGATTCGATTCATGTATATGAGCAGATCTTCGAGGGAATTCATTTCATCCAGAGGCACTTGTTTAGCTACTGTTCGGGTAAATCCTAACAGCGTTGCTTGTCTCAAAGATTGGTCTAACTGTACGGCTACATAACCAATTCTGTCTCCCCAAGCATCGTAGGAAATCTGACAAGCGTCGGCATCTGGCAAGACGGGACAGCATTCTATTTTTCCTATTTGTTTAATGTCTAAATCTGCCACATCCATAAGTTTCAGCATTAACGGATTGCGGCTGTCGCTAGCGGGCCAATCTGTCTCAAATCCCATGCAGCGCAGATAAAAATCTACTGCATATACTGCGAGGGTATTAAGATAAACTTGTTTTAATTTTTTCGGACTCGATTGTTGGCTGCACTGTTGGGCAATTTCGTGTGCTTCCAAGGATAGTGGCACTGTGAAAGTTATTGGTTCAATCATTTTACTCATCATTAATTTTTCCGCTCCGGTTTAAGTCCTACTGTAATTTATTACGAATGTAATCTGAAAAATTCCGCAGATTTCGATCGAAAAAACTTTGGAGTGTGGAAATGCTTTTGGTAGGGTGAAATCTTTGAGCTATGGTCTTCCATTTTTCATCATCTAATATAGCTAAAGCTATGATTTGCCAAGTGATATCGGGACGATTTTTGATGGTTTTATTTCGGAAAAGACGATCGGGATCTTCTGCTATCAATTCACGCAGTCTTTGGGTATCTTCCATCATTTGCATTTGGGGATAGTTTTGTTGATAAATATCCGATTCTTCTTGTTCAAATTTTTCTAAGTCATCTATCGATAAACATTTAATTCTTGTTTCTCTTCTATATCGATCGCACACATCTCTAAATCTAAACTTAAAGAAGTGATTCACCCAAGCCATGACTGGTTTTTGTGAATCATAGATGTCAATGTTTTGACAGATATGCTCAACTATTTTCAACCGAGCTTCGCTGTAAATGTCTTCGTAAAGATGAAGAATGCTGTCATCACCTATGTGGGGACGAGTAAGTCTGTTATGACGGTAAATTTGGTCGATTAGTTTGGTTAATGCTATCTGTCGCTCTTGGCTTCTAGCTGGGTGCTGTTGAGCTTCTAGGGCTAGCTGTCGAAGCTGCAAATCAATTTCGTCTTCCATCGGGCTCTCCTCACTCCTCTGGGTATTTTTGTGCAGTTTGGCGGAACTTCTATTTATATTTCGGATTTGGTGGCCAGTTTTTACGCATTTATCGGGAAATTGTTACAAAACTTTATGTTTTAGGGGTTTTGGAAAAAAAGTTTTGAGGTTTGCGGAAAAAGTTTGGCTGGATTTCGTAAGTAAGAATAAGGGGGCGATTTCCTGGGGTATGGCTTTGCTGGCGCGGGCTTTTGGGGAAAGGGCGATCGTCCGCTAAATACTTTGATTGTCAACTTTTACTTTTTCAGGAGAATCATTTCTATGGCTACTGTGAAGAAATTATCAATGATTGCGATCGGAGCAGCAGTTTGGGCTGGAATTTCCAATCCAGTAAGTGCGATTATGGTGTCTTTTGGAGGTACATCAGTTCCCGGACAAGGGCAATTCTCTAGCGTACCTGGGGCAAAAACAATTGATTTCGAGTCAGGTGCGCCAACATCTGGCCCTGTTATTTACTCGGCTCCTGGTATCGGCCCTACTGTTGTTTCAGGTCAAATCAGCTATGTTTTTTCTGCACCAAGCGATGACTACACGAAATACCTTACAGTTGCGCCATTTGGCGATGGTCGAGGAAATAATAATGTCAGCATTAGCTTCGATGAAAAAATTGATTACTTTGGTATGTACTTGGGTTCCTTTGATAGTTATAATAACATTGCTTTCTACCAAGACAATGTTCTTCTAAAATTGTTGAGTGGCAATAATGAGAGCGTTAATGCTTATGTGAATTTCTTTGCAGAAAAAAACGAGTCCTTTAACAAATTAGTTCTAGCTTCTAGTAATCCTGCATTTGAGAGTGATAACCATGCTTATCGTGTTGCGGAACCTGTGCCTGAACCGACTACTGTGTTAGGTACTTTAGCTTTTGGTGCTGTCATTTCCCGCTGGCGGATGAAGCGGAAGCAGCAACAGAATTTTTTGAATTCAACGGTTGCTTAATTTGAGATATTTCACTTCGTTGTAGTAGTCCGTCGGGGGTTTAAACCCCCGCCTCATAGCAAAAGTCCTCTGAAGAGGACTGAAGAATTAATTACATATTTCCAATAAAAATATCAAATATTCTGGTCACGTTCAGGTGAAAACAGAAATTATATCGGTGTCTATTAGTCCTCTTTAGAGGACTTTAGCTATGAGCCAGGGAATTAATTCCCTGGCGGTCTTTCGGGTGAAGTCGAGACTAATAAACATCTTACGATCGCCCGTTTCAAAAAAAGTTTCCAGATTTGCGTAAAAAGTTTGGCTGGATTTCGTAAGTAATAACAAGAGGCCGATCGCATTTTTGGCAATATTGGCTTTGGCTGAATTTGATTTCATTATATCACTTTTAATTCAATCCTCGACTAGGAGTGCAATTTCAATGGCTACCACAAATGAAGTTTCCAGCAACCAGCTCATCGATGTTTTGATAACTGACACTTTACCGGGAAGTGCAGCCAAAAATTCCCTCCTCAATCCTTTAAGCAGCAGCAACAGTCAAAATATTGGCGGTAGTCCTTTGATAGCTGATACCAAAACTCAGCCGATTATTGAACCAGAAAAGCTATCCAGTGCGACTGACACGCTTAACTCAAAAAATGCGATGGCGGAGCCCAATAGCAAAAAAATAGATGATTCATTAATTGTTTCGGACACTCTAAAAGGCGGTTTAAGCGGCTCACCCAGCACCAGTATTAGTCAGAAAACTCTATCTTCCAGTCCTGGTACAGATGTCAAAGATACCCTGACTGGAAGCACAAAAGATACACCGTTAGTTGTGATTAAAGACGACAGTATTACAGCAACTGATTCCTTGACTAATCCTCAGAGTGTGGAGAAGATAGCATCTGATAAAACTCCCACTACCTTAGCCGAGAAAGAAACTAAGCCAGAAATTGCGATCGCCCCAAATACCTCTGTCGCAGAATCCAAACCAACAACTACTACCTTAGCCGAGAAAGAAACTAAGCCAGAAATTGCGATCGCCCCAAATACCTCTGTCACAGAATCCAAACCAACAACTACTACCTTAGCTGAAAAAGAAACTAAGACAGAAATTGCGATCGCCCCAAATACCTCTGTCGCAGAATCCAAACCAGCAACCACTACCTTAGCTGAGAAAGAAACTAAGACAGAAATTGCGATCGCCTCCAATACCTCTGTCACAGAATCCAAACCAACAACAACAGTTACAGAAGCTAGTAAAATCGATAAATCAACAACAGACAAACCAGCCAATACTGTCGCCGATATCAGCAAAAATAGCAACCACGAAAGCTCTCAATCTACCACACAAACAGAAAATAAAGCTGTAGAAAAAACTGAAATCTCAGTAATAGAAGCATCCAAAGAACCAAATACAATTTCTACCAATCCAAATATCGTAGCAGCAAACAACCCTTTTGTATCTGGAAAATTTATTGTTGATTCAAAAGGTCAAGTGGGCATAGATTTTGTATTTGACGGTGGCTTGTTTCGGGGACAGCTAGCCATTTTCAGCCTCAAAGGTATGGAAAAGTTTGTACCGGGTTCAGACGAATTTATTAAAGAAACAGCTTCGAGAGCACTTAGTAACTCTGCAAAAGGTCATGTAGTGATTAATGATTTGAGTGAAGGTGCAAAATTTACGGGTAATTTACCTGAAGGCAATTCTAATGAAGGAACTTACTTAGGAGTTAAGACTTTTGCGATGACTCCGGGTGAGGAATTTGGGGTGATGTTAGTGCCGAATGGGACTGTACAAGAAGTTTTGAATAATCCGGCGATCGGAGGAGACAAACGTCCTTTGTTTTCTATGGCTACGGCAAATCCCAATCAGGCGTTTCATGTAGGACAAATTGCTGATGTAACAGGGGATGGAAACACCTTTGCAATGGAGGATATGCGGGTCGATTTAGGGAGCGATCGCGATTATAATGACTTCGTATTTCAGGTGCGTGGCGCTAAGGGTAATGCGGTGCGGTTGAATGATGTGATTAATGCTGATAAAGATTGGCGCAAAACAGATATGGGTCAGGCTTTGATTGCTTATGCTAAGCCTTACGTTGAACCGAAGTTAGAGCTTAAAAAAGAGGATGAAAAACCTGTAAACAATACTCCTTCAGGTTCGGCTTTAGATGTTCCAATTCCTGATATTGCAGGTGATTCAAAGGCTGAGGATAAAAAGGCGATCGCACCTGTTTCTCCTGCTACTGAATCTGTCGATAAAACTGAAGTTATTACTTCCGAGACAAGTGTAACGCCGGTGGTGGAAATTGCAGAGGATAAAAAGGCGATCGCACCTGTTTCTCCTGCTGCTGAATCTGTGTCGAAAACCGAAGTTGTTACTTCAGATAAGGCTGTAACGCCTGCGGTGAAGATTGAAGAAGACAAAAAGGCGATCGCACCTGTTTCTCCTGCTGCTGAATCTGTGTCGAAAACCGAAGTTGTTACTTCAGATAAGGCTGTAACGCCTGCGGTGAAGATTGAAGAGGATAAAAAGGCGATCGCACCTATTTCTCCTGCTGTTGAATCTGTCGAGAAAATCGAGGTGGCTACTTCGGAGAAAACTGTAACGCCAGCGGTGAAGATTGAAGAGGAAAAAAAGGCGATCGCACCTGTTTCTCCTGGTACTGAATCTGTATCGAAAACCGAAGTTGTTACTTCAGATAAGGCTGTAACGCCAGCGGTGAAGATTGAAGAGGACAAAAAGGCGATCGCACCTGTTT
>JAHRFD010000009.1:107263-157858 GCA_020882975.1 Microcoleus sp. EPA2
GCGATCGCACCTGTTTCTCCTGGTACTGAATCTGTATCGAAAACCGAAGTTGTTACTTCAGATAAGGCTGTAACGCCAGCGGTGAAGATTGAAGAGGACAAAAAGGCGATCGCACCTGTTTCTCCTGCTACTGAATCTGTCGATAAAACTGAGGTTCTTACTTCAGATAAGGCTGTAACAACTGCGGTGAAGATTGAAGAAGACAAAAAGGCGATCGCACCTGTTTCTCCTGCTACTGAATCTGTGTCGAAAACCGAAGTAATAACTTCAACAAAACTCACAAACGAGGGTTCAGAAACCGGGTTTTTATCGACAAATACTTCGTCACAGCCAACTGATTCGCTAAAAAACCCGGTTACTTCAGTCGCAGCAGATCAACCGTCTTCAGAAACAGCTTTAACTGAAAGTTCAACAAAAACTAATACAAATCAGTCAACATTAGAAACTACTAACGCTCAAAATCCAGTTATTCTGCCAAACATAGAAATTACTCAATCAAATTTAAATATTCCTACAACTAACTCATTGTCGAATCTCACGCCCGGAGTATGGACTGTTGGCGAAACGGGTCAAGTCAGCTTTGATTTCCTCGTTGATGCCGGTCTTTATGAGGGAGAAATTGCGATCGTTAATTTATCGGGAATGGAGCAATATTCGCTCGATTCCGATGCTTTTAAACAAGAAGCAATTAAACGTGCTTTAAGTAATTCAGAATTGGGTTATATTGCGATTAGCGATCGCCTGGAAGGTGCGAGATTTAGCGGTGAATTTGGCGAACCAAATGTTAATCATGGTCAATACCAAGGTATCAAAACTTTTGCGATGCCACCAGGGGCAAAATTTGCTGTGATGTTAGTTCCTAATAGCACCGTGCAAGAGATATCGGAATCTCCCAGTCTTTGGGCGGATAAAACTCCCCTATTTTCAATTCCAGCAGCCAATCCCGAAAGTCAAGGAATGCTGGCTGATTTCACTGGCAAAGGTAATACTTTTGGTTGGGAAGATATACCAGGAAACCAGGCCGATCGCGATTTTAATGACTTGATTTTTGCGATCGATGGCGCGACTGCAAACGTACCAGAAATCGCAGCAAATGTCAATGCTAATACTCAATGGCTGGAGTCAAAAGCAGGTCAAGAAGTTCTCAATAAAGCCCTAGTTAACGATCGTCCTCCTGCGATTAAACCCGTTGCAGATGTGGCATTAACTCCCGCACAGCCTACACGCACGATCGACCTCACTCAAGTATTTGTCGATCCGGAAGCTAGCACTTTAAAGTATGAATTAGTTGAGGGTAACAGTTCGTCTTTAGCTGTTAGTTTGCAGGGCAATAATTTACAACTTACAGGATTGCCACAATCGGGAATAACAGATGTCGTAATTCGAGCAACGGATGCGTCGGGTAATTCTGTCATTCATAACTTTGCAGCTACTACTAGCAATCTTCCTGGGGAATCTATTGCCAATATAGATAATGCCCTGACAGATTTTACAAAAATTCTCAATCAAAGTTCGCAAACTTTCAGCGAAGTTTTGAGCAGCGATGCAGGAGTAGAATCTCTGGGAAAACTGGCAACTGTATTAGAACAATATCCCGATGCTCTATCGTTATTTAATAAGCCAGATTCCCTCGCTAAACTCGGCATCAGTCAGAGCAATCTGCTGACAATCAAACAATTGCTGCAAAGTCCAGAAGTAGCGGCGGAATTCGGGCTATCAGTGTCTTTAGGGGAAGCTTTGAGTCATCCTGATTCGACGGAACTGGATGAGTTTTTGTTGAATGCTGATGAGGCGATTTCTCTGCTTCCCTCTGATGCTCAGCAGCCGAAAATTGGGTTTATTGATTTTACTGAAGGACAGCACATTCAGCGGGTGACTTCGGCATTTTCTTCGATAAATTCTCTGGCTAAATACGATACTTTTGCGGTCGATCGCGGGAATTGGGCGGAGCAATTGAGGCGGTTTGTAGATGGAGTGAAAGCCAAGGGTGAAAATCGGGCGATCGCCAATTTAAGTTTCGATTTATCCCAATTAGATGATATCGGCATTACGACTCGTTACGAACTCACTCCTGAAGAGCAAACCGCGATTCAATACGCCCGCGAAAATAACGTTTTGCTAGTTGTTTCCGCAGGTAATACTGGCGGTGTAATGTCAGCTTTGGGGCAAGCTAGCAAGCAATTTGATAACATTATTACTGTCGGTGCTGTCAATCAATTTGAGTCGAAAACTGACTATTCTGCCTACGGTGACGGACTTGATTTAATGGCTCCTGGGGGTTCGTGGAGCAACGATGCTAATGCTTTTGTCGGTACTTCGCGATCGGCATCCTATGTAACAGCAGCAGCTTCTTTAGTTTGGGCGGCAAATCCAGCATTAAGTTTGACACAAGTCAAGCAATTGCTGATAGATACCGCAGCGGATTTGAATGTACCTGGATGGGATAAAGAAACGGGATCGGGATTGATAGATGTGAAAAGTGCGATCGATCGCGCTTTGTCACTTGAACCAAAACCCCTAGAGCCAGTAAAACCAGGGTTGCAGGTAAGTTTATTCAGCGGAGAAGGCCGCGTTGAAACCTTAGCAAGAGCGGCATCGGAGCCAACTCAAAAGGCGATTTCTGAGTTAGAAAAAGCTCAGCAAGATTTACTCGAACAGTGGCAAGTATTAGCAGATTTGGGCAATCCTTCTCTCAGTTTATCAGATTTGCAAGCTGACTCTGTTCAGAAAATTGCTGATGCTTTGAATAAGTATCGAGAAGTTAGTACGCAGGCTGGAATTACTGACGCTCACCACCAGCAAAGAGTAGAAGAATTAGCCCTTGCAACAAGTCACTATCTGATTGAAAACGACCGACTGCAAAAGCTTTTAGCCCAGCGCAAGGAACTTGAGGAAAGATTAGCTAAACTTGGGAAAGATAAATCGGCTTTAGAGGCAGAAACTCAAAAACTGTTAGAAGCCATTCAAGCACAAATTGCCAAAGCTGAAACAGATTTGACAAAAGCTCAAGCTAAATTGCTCAATCCTTTTGCCAATGTTGGCGATAATTTGCAGACAGATCCCGCACCTTGGCGCGAAGCTGCAAATAAACAACAAGAATTTGCCTCTAATTTCCAGGCTCAAGCTGCGATTCAAAATGCAGAAGCGGCGAGATTTAGTGCGATTTCCAACAGCATTAACCCCACCCGCTGGCAACCTGTTGGTTCAGAAAAGGGCCTATCGGGCCGCCGGCGAGAAATTTGGGGTTGGGCAAATGACCCAAACTTGTCAAGACAGAAAAATCAATCGCAATGGCAATCCCAAATTGCTACTCAAAATTCTCAAAGTTTACAGCAGTTATCACAGAAAGCAGCACAGCAGCAAGGTGCTTTAAATCAGTACGCTCAATTCCTAGAAGCAAAACCAACTAATCTCGGTGAAGAAGGTCTCGATAAAGCTGGTAAAGTGCTGCAACTTTTGCAACAACAGGCCGCAGAACAAGCAAAGATTGCTGAAAACTATACCAATTTAGCGGCTATTGCTGGGTCGCGCCAGCAACAAAATCAAATTCAAGCTAATTGGCACAATTCTCAAATTAATCGTAGGGAACAAGTAGGTACTAAACGGACTGGTAGTTCTGGAAAAAATACCGAACCTGTTTATGGATGGGTACACTATCCCGAACATATTGGGCCGCGGGATATGGCTCAACAATTAGCCTATGGAGCAGCTTCGGAGTCCCAAGCTTACGCACAGTTAGCGCAACAAGCACAGCAACAAGCAAGGGCGCTGCAAGAACAGGCAAGAAAGTTAGAAACTGGAATTAAAGATTGGCCAGTTTTGAAACAGGGAATCGACTATGAAATTGCGGCGGATGCCTTGCGATTACAAGCGGAAAAAGATTTGTTGGCTTTGCACGATCCGGTACAGCAGCAAAAGTTAGAAACGCTGCTTCAAGAAATCAATTTAGCTGAAAAAGAACTACAAAGACTGGAAAATGAAAAGATTCCCGCGCAACAGCAGTTAACCGATGCAACCGAAAATCGGTTGAAAGCAAGTCAGGCTGAGTTAGAGGCAATTCAAGCTGAGAAAGCCGAAGCTGCGAAGAATTTGCAAAACTTCTTAGAAACTGCTGGTTTCTTGTTGCCCTATCGCGAGAGATTGTTGGCGGTTGACAAACAAATTGAGAAATTAGAATCGGAACAATTGGATGCGTTCAAGACAGTTTTAGAGTTGCAGAATCAATTGCAGAAAAATCCTAGCAATAGCTTGCAGCAACAATTGAACAACTGGCGAAATTATTTGCAGAATTTAGAGCAAGAATTGACTTGGGCGAAGTTGCAACGCGACCAATTAGCAATGGCTTTGGCTGATTCGCCGGAAAGATTGGCAATAGCTGACTTAATCAAACAATTAGAAACCGCACCTGCATCTCTCAATCCTCAAGCTAAAATTGCATTCTTGAAGTCGATCGAGGGTAGTGGCGCGAATTTCTTAGCTGGGTTTGATAATTTAGCTAGTCGCTTAACTCAAGGGAAAACTGAGCAAGCACAAACTGAGAAATCTCTCGCAGCACTCCAGAAAGAATATCGCGAATTGGGTTTGAAGAAAGCCGATTTAGAAGATGTTCAGATTCCGGCTAAACAAAAGCAAATTGTTGATAAAGACAAGGAAATTGAAGGGACGGAAAGTGCGATTTCCCAAACCAAATCGAATCTATCGACAATTTCCGCAGCACAACTGACGGATATCCCAAGTGCGATCGCCTCTACAGATACCGCTATTCAGCAGCAAAAATCAGCCGTACAAGGCTATCAAAATCAAATCAGCCAAGCTTTTGCTGCTGCTAATTCATTGGAACAGCAACGGCAAGCTAATCAAAATGCAGCTAATTACTGGAACAGTCAGATTTATGTGTTTAATGCCGATGCTTATCTAGCTTATAACCCTGATGTTGCAAAGGCTTTTGGCTGGAACCCAAAATTAGCTTATCAACACTATCTCTCCTATGGCAGATACGAAGGACGATTGCCTAATCCACAAGCAGCCGTGTATCGAAATAATCATCAAGCTACTGCTAATTATTTGGCACAACAGCGAGATTTAGCTACCTCAAATGCACAACAACTAAATGCCACTTTGCAGCCTCAAATTGCCACGGCTCAAAAGCAAATAAGCACACTGGAAACAGATAGGAAACTCTTAGTTCAGCTATCACAATTAAATACTAAACTGTCCCAACAACAACAGCAGCGGGATAATCTTGTCAAAGATTTAGAAAAGCTGAATCAACAAAAAGCTGATACCGAACAAAAACTGATTGACAAATATCGGGAAATTGAACTTACCAGTCAATACTTGGAGCAAGTTGAAGGTGAAGTCGATCGCCTGCAAAGTCGCCTCGATGTTCTCAATCGTACTGGTGTTTTACAAACTAAGTATCAGCAGGATTGGAACGCATGGCAGCAAGCAAATCAAACTCAAGTAACTGCCACAGAATCTTTATTAGCCACCCGTCAAGCTGGAGCAGCAGACAGGCAACAATTGGCAGATTTGCAGTCACAATTAAAGCCCGCTCAAGAGAATTTGCAAAAAGGTCGATCGCTCCAAACATCCCTTGCTGATACTCAACAAGCCCTCGCTTTTACCAACTTACAAATCGGCAACCAAAATTTAGTAATTCAAAGTGCGATCGATAACGATGCCGGCCTCGCAGCAGCGGAACGATATCAATTGAATTTAGCTGATGCCAGTCGGCAAAAAACCTGGTATTGGAACGGCAGTGCTTGGGCTTACAATGCTGGGGAAGCGGCCGCATATCGCAGTCATTTGCAAGCAGCTTCATTTATCGCAGATGAGCGGAACAAATTGTGGCAGCGCCGTCAAGATGCAGCGAAAAAAATTAACGAATTAACTCAGAAAGCGGCAGATCAACAGTCACAAATTGCCAGTTTTAACTCCCAGTTACAAGCCTTGGGAGGGATGACACAACTTGAGGCAGGTTTTAATGCGGTACAAAGTGCGATCGCATCTGTGAATCAGCGCTTGCAACCCCTGCAAAATCGCGAAAATCAACTGATTCAAACCATCAAAAATGCAGCATCTCAGGCCGCAAATCTGGCCGCAGAAATGGCGCAAACAACTCAATTAAAATCAACTTCACTGCGTCAGCTAATTGGTTTGGGAATGCTGGCTTCCGAATCCGATGTTGATTTCTTCGCAACACAAGTCGAGCCGCAAATCAACACTCATTTGGAAAAATTGCGCGGTCAAGGCCAAGATTTGACAAATCAAATCAACAGCATTAATGACTTAGTTGCTAATTGGGAACAACAACTTGCCAATACAACCGATCCGGTGAGTCAGGAATATCTGAAGAATTTGATTCAACTATCAAAATCTCAGCTTAGTAGTTTAGAAGCATTACAAGCATCGAGTCAAACTGCCGCTGACGATTTAGAAAAATTGCTGAAACAAGCAACAGAAGCGCTGCTTCCCTTGCGCCAAAAGCAAGAATTAGAAATCCGCCAGAAGCTAGAAAGCAATGAAAATCGCCTCAATGCTTTGCAGTCTCAGCTCAATTCCGAAAACGCGGCTGAAGCGGCAATTAAAGATGACACTGTGCTAGCTCATGCCCAACTTACCGACCAAGTTCGCCAAGATTTAACTAATAGCGTCAACAACAAAACTCAAGAGCTATTAGAGGGCAACCCGATGACTAAAAAATTGGGTGATAATCAGCAAAAATTGTCTGAATCTGTTGATACTTTGATATCGGAAATTGATAGTGAATTTGCCGATCCCTACGGCGCATATCAGCGGAGTGAGGCGAATCTGGAGGATGGGATTAAGACTCTTGGGGTTGTGGAAAATCGTGCGGATGCACTGGATGATAGTGTTACTTCTACTGAGGGGGCGATCGAGCGAATTAAACTCCGCATTCAGCAGGATGAAGAGTTGTGGCAAGAAATTGCTCCGATTGCGATGCGTTACGGTGTTGAGTCGCAGGAATTGAAGGATTATCAGCAACAGTATCAAGCGATATTAGAAGCTAAATCACCTAAGTTAGCTCAAGCTCAGACTTTACTCACCAATGCTGAATCATTGCAGAAACAGGCTGCATCGGAGTCCAACCGCTCTACAATTCTGACTCAGCAAATTACAGCCCTAAAAAATACACTCCCAACACAAATCAGGAATTTATTGGAGCAATCGAACCAAATCAATAATGTTCAGGGGATATCTCCTTTTGGTCAAAAGTTAAACATCAATCTGGCCAACCAATTGACATCAATTTTGAAGGCTTATCCTTATGCTGACATTATCAACCAGATAAATTCGCTGCAACAACAAGTTCAAGCGGCTCAAAATCAATCTTCAGCCCTAACTCAACAAGCAACTAACTTGCAGAAACAGGCTGATATTCTCAAAGAACAGGCTAATGATGATGTTAACGCAGAAGTAAAAACATTGCGTTCAAAATTCTTAGAAGAGCATCCAGACAATGGCACTGCGATCGATTTATTGAAAGGATCAACTTTAGAAGGACGCAGCCCAAATCAGCACATATCCAAATTGTTAAATTCAACAGTGGATGAATTGTTAGCTGCTGAAGCTGTCGAAGGGCGAAATCCAAATCAAGCGCTATTTGATAAAGCAAAAGCCGAACAAGCATCTCACGAAGCGCAAGGTTATGCAGCTTTAGCATACGCAAATTGGCTCGAACAACGAGCAGCTTATCATTGGTCTGTCAGTCGCAAAAATGGGCCTTACTGGTACGAGCAACGCTGGGTTAAAAGACGCTCTGGGAAAGGTTATTGGGAGACTGTTACTCACGTCGATCACGATTGGATTCTTTGGAATAACTATTCTCAGCTATTTCCCCAGGTGCGGCAACAAGGAATTGCACATCTCGTAGAAGCCGATAAATGGCGCAAGGAAAAAGAGCGCATCGAACCGCTGGCGAAACAGTGGACTGACGCAAATAATGCGGCAAATCAAGCCCAACCTCCTGTTAAAGAAGCCCGCGATTTATTTGCACAATTAGAAGAGGCTCGCAAGTCGATTCCAGGTGACAAAATTCAACTAGAATTATTAGAAAATCTGTTGCCAACGCTGAAGCAACAGTTAGAACAAGCGGAGTCTGAAGCCGCAGCCCAAAATGCTAAAGTGCAACAACAATGGGAAGAGTACGATACTAATTCTGAGGAGTATCGCGCTGCTGTTGCTGATATCCTGGAACGTCGCGGCGAACTGAACAAACAAGCCATAGAAACTCAGCAAGAAATTGCCGAATCCGAAAAATGGGTTGAGCGGCAAAGTGTAGCGCTATCAGCGGAATTAGCAGGCACAAAAGCACTAATTGATTCGCTGAAACAGCAACAGCAAGCAATCACCAATCAAATAGCAAAATTTGTCCAACAAGGTGCTACTGTAGACGGTTTGCAAGACTTATATAGCAAAGAAGCACAGTTAAAACAAACCTTGCAGCTAGTGACAAATAAAGCTGCAATTCTCACCGCACAGCAAACCACCCTGACCCAAAAACGCACGCTGTTAACAGCACAAAATGAGGTAATTATTGCCGAACAAAGGTTACTTGATGCCTACACCAAAGACCCCGATGCCGACACCAGCAATTTACAAAAACAATTGCAAGATGCCCGCGCTGCTTTAGCCGAAGCCCAGCGCTTAGCAGAACAAGCTGAAGCTGCTAGCAAGATTCTCACCGCGCCATTGCAACAGTTGAAAGAAGATTTGTTGGTGCAAAATGACGAACATCTCAAGCAAGCAAGGGAAAATCAACAGATTTTGAAAGCGTTGGTAGAAGCAACTCAGGCGAATGCTAACTACACCATTCAAGCAGCACAAAAGCAGCAAGAAGTCAATAACTTTGAGTTCCAGATTTTGCAGCGATTGCAGCAAGCAACTGACGCGGGTTTCAAAGAAGCGAAAGCGCTGTTAGATGTGGCCAAGAACAACGACATGGCGACGGCGGCAGAGATTTACTATCGCGATTACAGCGACTTAGCGAGCGATCGAGGTAACAAAAGCAGTCCCGGTTTAGCGCAACCTCAAGACCGAATCTTAGCCGATCGCTATTATCAGGAAATGCTGAATAACCGGGAGTTGCAGCGCCGTGCTCAAGCACAAGCTGATGCCTTTGGAGCAGCGAGAAAAACTGCTGAAGCACAGATGAAAACGCTGCAAGCACAGCAAGAAACGGCTGCTAAAATATTGAGCGATTTAAATGACAAAATTGCCACTACCCAGGAGGAAAGGGAGAAAAAAGAACAGGAATTAGCCATTGCACAAGCACGTTTGGATGGGATTACTCGCATCCGCGAACAAACGGAACAAACTTTTATTCAGTTAGTAACCATCGAAAAACTGAATTTAGCCCAAGCGCAATTAGAGCAAGAGATTGCCGAATCGCGGCAGAAGGGAATTGATGAAGCAGTGCAAGCGAGGATGGAGCGAGACAGAGTAGAAACGGCACGTCAGAGAACAGAAACTGTTGCCAAAATCGAACTGTTGCGGCAACTGCAAGCGGAAGACAATCTGCGGCAATCGTTAAATGAGGCGCGGGGAAATCTGGGAATGACTACCCTCGAAGCAACGGACGATCCGGTGCAATTGCAAACACAATTAGCGGGACTTCTGGCATCGCTGAAAGATTTGGAAACTCAGCAGGAATCTGATTTGCCGGCGGATTTGAAGGCGTTGTTAGCAGAAGCGCGGGGCGATATCCATGAAGCGCTGCAAGGCAAAGAAGCGGCGAATATTCAGGAAAATCTGCTGAAGGCAATGGACGGTTTGATCGGGCAAATTGAGCAGTACAAAACTGAGATAAATCGCATCGATTTAGAGGAACAGTGGGATACTCAGTTGTTGCAAACTGCCCAAACTGATTTGCAAGGTGCTTCTCAACAATTGTTGAAAGAGTTGCAGCGTGCTGAGGAATTATCGGGTGAAAAGCAGGTGATTGAGCCGCTGTATATGGAGGCTTTGACTAAGGTTGCTTATGCGGAACAAGCGGTGGGTATTTCTGAGGATTTGGCTAAGCAGTCGAAGGAGATGTTGGAGCAAATTATCAAGCAGCGGGTTGCGGAACGGAAGGCGCGGAAGAAGGCTTTTTGGAATAAGATATTGGGCATTGTTTCAACTGTTTTGTCGCTCCTTGGTGCGGTTCTGACTTTTGTTCCTGGTGCTAATTTGGTAGGTCTGGCTTTGGGTGCGATCGGTGGTGCTATTAATGTGGTGCAAGCTGCTATTAATGGCGACTGGATGGGAGCGATCTTTAGTGCAATTATGGCTGGCGCAAGTTTTGTTGGTGGTGCGATCGGTAATGGAATCAAAGCAGGTCAGGCAATGGTTATGGGTATGACTAAAGCCGTTGCTCAAAAAGTTTTCACCACTATAAAAGCTTTCCAATCTTTGGCTTCAGGTGCTTTCAACGGCGTGCGAAATCTCTTGTCTGGTGACAAGATTATGGGTTTCCTTCAAATCATGGGTGGACTTGCTGGTGCTGCTACCAGTGGCATTTCTGGCTTCGTTCAAGGTGGATTAAGTGACCTGAGTGACATTGGAAAATTTGGCTACAAAGTATTAGAGTCCCTATCTAAAGCTCCCACTTTAATTTATGGAGGGATTAAAGCGATTCAATCAGGAGATTGGGTTGGCGGGATTGGGAACATGATTAAAGGTGTTGTCTCGTTAGGGAAAACTTGGACGAATGATTTTAATGATGGTAGTGAATCTCCAGGGGAGAAAATTGCCAACATCTTAGAAAACGTTAGTTCTGTTGGTATTGGTGTTAGCAAGTTCATCACAGGTGGTTTAGAGGGAGTGTTAGAAGGGTTAGGTGATATTCTGGATGGATTGGGGGATGATATTCAGAAGTGGGTTGAGAAGATTTTAATTCCTAATTCGGAGGAATATCAACAGTCTCAAATTCCATCTGAACAAATGACTGAGGAAGAATATTTTAAGTGGTTGGGAGAACATCCTGAATTATTAATGTCTAATTTTCTACCAAATCAGGAATCTGGCGAGCAACAAGAAGTTTTAAATCAAATCATCAAAGTAGTTTTAGACGAAGGAGCTAAGGAGCTAAATAATCTCATCGGTGGTACTCCAAACTGGGAAATGCTCAAAGAGAGTAACCGTGAACAAATCAAAGAAATGTTGGTTAAGTATCTAGTTATAAGTGATTTGTTGGATATCAATCAGAAAGAATTTTTCACGGAAATGTTATCCAAAAATTCACGCTTGGAAAAAAATATAAACCAACTATCTGAAAAAGATCCAGAAATAAAAATGCTACTCGGTCAGCAAAATTTATCTGGAGTAAAAGCAAACCTTTTGAGTATTTATCATGTCCCGCAGACTAAATTTGGACATCGGAATCCCTCGCAGAAAAGTCCAGCTTTAATGTTTCTGAATGGTAAATTAATTTCAGATGCGTGGATTAACTCTTCAGGTAGCGTTCAAACAAATGGTGTTAACAAGACTAAGCTCTTCAATGCTTTAAAAGGTATGGGGTTGTTAAATGCTAATTCTGTTTTCTATCGAATTCCAGGATATACATGGAATACCCAGAAGGTTGTAGATGGAATTGAAAAATTCTCTGCCCTGGATTATCCCGAAATACCAGGTCAGAAAGGAAATATCAATTTGATTGTCACTTACAATGCTATTCCTAGTAGTAAAGGTCATTATAATACGGCTGAACGATTTGCCGATGATGCTGGTAAATATCTTGCTGAACTCACCCAAGCATTTTACGATAAAGGAATTTCTCATCAGTACGTTACAGGTCATAGTTTAGCTAGTGTTGTAACACTTTCAGCGATTAGTAGTAATGCAAAAATTGAGAAGGCATTTATCTATCAACCTGCCGTTCCTCAAAAGGATATTAAACCTGCTAGCAAGTATGGTATAGGGATAGAAAATAATAATTATTTTCAACGTTTTTATTACACAACGAGTTCAACAGATCAAGTTCTCCAATTAGCGCAATCAACAGCGAATTTGAGTAGTGCATTGGGTAGGGGCGATCAATTCGGCAATGGCCCAGTTAATAACATTTCTTCAAAATTTAATTATAGTTCCGATATTTCACATCAAGTTCAAGATCATGGAGGATATATTAATCCTCAAACAGGAGGCAAACAAGAATGGAGTCAGTCTAGCGATCTTCAGGAAAGGATATTGGAAATATTACAGTCTAATCAGCAATGAAGGTAATTATGTCTTCTCAAAACATCCTGCAACAATTCAAAAAACTTCCACTTCTTTTTACAAGCGATTCTCGATCGCCCCCAGCACCCTACGCGATCGCCCTTAGCAAAAATCTCAACAAACAGAAACCTGTGCGATCGCACCTAATTCCTTCAACTTATCGCCCATAAAAGAGGTATAACCCGATGATTTATTTGCCAATTACCTAAGCCCAGATAAAAGAGCGATCGCCATTGCAAAAGATATGCGATCGCTTTCTCGCCAACCCTCTATTTCTAGGCTTGTGCGATCGCCTTAACAAAACTTAGAGATTAGAGGAATAATCGTTCAAAACTTATCTGAAGGAATTTATATGTCTCTTCTCAAAAACTCCAAAATTATGTTGATAGCAGCTTTCATTTTGGGTATGGCCGCTAAACCCAGCTTCTCTGCCGTTTTCAACGTTGCCTCTGACTTTTCCCTAACTAATAATCCCAACGGCGCTTGGCGTTACGGCTGGTCATCAAGCCTTGGATCTAACTTCAACCTGTATAGCAACGTAGGAAAGCTGACTCCTACCATTGACTTGTGGTACGATTCTGCAAAAACTGGGTCGCCTTTTGTCTCCCACAACTCAACCGCAACCGAAGACAATTCTCATCCGACAATAACGTACCAACCCAGTCAATTAAGCTTTCACCCCGGTTATTACGGAGAATATAGCATTGTCCGCTGGATTGCGCCTGAAGCGGCAACCTACTCACTTGCTACAATGTTTACCGGCCTCGATCGTGTTGGGCCGACTACAACAGATGTTCACGTTCTTCATAACAATATTGTACTTTTCAGTAACTTGATTAACGGCTTTGGTGCTTCTAGTAGCAAATCATTTGCGACGGCTGGGACAATTCAAGCTGGTGACACAATTGATTTTGCTGTTGGTTATGGCAGCAACCAGAATTACTTGTTCGACTCGACGGGTCTGGATGCCACTATTTCAACGACACCCGCAGCCGTTTCTGAATCCGTACCCGAACCTTCTACTGTATTAGGTGGATTGGCGTTTAGTGCTTTTATTGCCAAAATGCGGATGAAACGCAAACGGCAACAGAAAACCCTGGAATCCACTGGTAGTTGATAAAAAATCGCGCGGTCGCACCTCTCCCAGAAACCGGGTTTCTTTGATCACCTTTGCATCCTACCGAAATATTTAGGAAGAAACCCGGTTTCTTGATCCTACGCGATCGCCCCTTCAGAATCAACATTCAAGCCACTGCAAACCCTGTAAACTGTCGCACATAAGGCCCTCGAAATCCCAAAACAATATCCGTTTTCGGTACACCTAATTCCACCAATTCGTTAGCAATTCCTGCTTCAGTTAAATCGCGCTGAATCCAAATTTTCCCATCTTTGATATCCACATGAACCACGCAACCATAAACCCGCTCTTGATTTTCCCAACCTACATGAACCAAAAGATAGCGATCGCTCTCTTTATCAAGAATTAACTCTTTTTCTGTATCCTCAGATAAATGATTGGCTGTATGTCTTTTTAAGACAGTCTGGACTAACTCTGAATAGTTTATTCCTTCCATAAAATAATCTCCTGTTGGCTTGGCTCAAAAACAAGTAACTTTAACCGATGTTAGGCAATAACTTCCTGAATAAATTGGATTAGAAAAAATTCCCGATAAACTTCAGAAGGAACAGCTAAATATAAAAGGCGATCGGGTTGTTTTTTTCTCAGCGCTGAACGATAGTTAAGCGTTTGTCCTAAAGCTGTATGAAATTCACTCACCTCCGACTTACCTACAAAAGATTTAATCTCTACTGCTATTTTTTGCCCCTCCTTCTCTGCTGCTAAAAGTCGTTCGGCTGCCAAATCGATATAAAATTCAATTCCATCAACTGTAATTGACAGCGGATCGTGAGTAATCTTCCAACTATCTTTTTCTAAAGCTGAACGAACTACACCGTGAAATATATCTTTTGCTGGCATAAAAAACAAAATTAAAAGCGATCGCCTGGATAATTCTATTTTACTAAATTTTTTAGACTTTTCGCGAAAGTAACCGAGATTGTTAAGAACTCCCGGTTTCTTTCTCCGCGCGATCGCACCCCAGAAACCGGGTTTCTCCAATAACTTTTGCATCCCACCGAAATATTTAGGAAGAAACCCGGTTTCTTAATCTACGCGATCGCCTCTCAAATCAGCAGCTTAATTAAGTTAGAAATTGAATTTGGACAAATTTTTCATAGAATGCTATAATCTAAGCTAGATTTAATCCGGGAATCAAGACCTATGAACATCACCTTAAAACCCGAACAATCCGAGTTAATACAACAAAAACTCAACAGTGGTAAATACAACAATCTAAAAGACTTGTTTGAGCCAGATGCAGATGAATAATATTTAAACAACGAATACCTGGTTTCAAAATTAGTTCGATCGCCCATCAAAACAAGTTACAATTAAAGGATGTAATCACTCCAACTATTCAGTAGGAGACAAATATGCAAACTCAAACCAACAAAGCAATGGGAAAAGTCTTCGCCACTCTGACGATCGTTAACCGCGCTGACCAAATTCTGGCAGAGGCCGGGGTGAAATCGGAAGACCAAATTCGATCGATAACTCTCAAAAATGTATTAGTAGACACGGGTGCAACTACCTTGTGTTTGCCACAAGATACGATCGCCCAACTCGGACTGAAACTCCTGAAAGAAGTAGACGTAGCCACCGCAATGGGGATTGGCAAAGCCCGAATTTTCCGAGATGCTACCATATCCATGTTCGATCGGGAAGGAACCTTCGAGTGCTTGGAGTTACCAGGAGGTAAAGATGCTCTTTTGGGAGTCATACCTTTAGAAGCTTTGGGGTTAGAAATCGATTTGCAAAATCAAATTT
Source organism: Microcoleus sp. EPA2 (assembly GCA_020882975.1). GTDB lineage: Bacteria > Cyanobacteriota > Cyanobacteriia > Cyanobacteriales > Microcoleaceae > Microcoleus. The sequence continues at coordinate 122,373 of JAHRFD010000009.1, forward strand.
TAAAACCGTTACCCATCAGTCCAACAGAAACTTATTTGACGATTTTGTAGCGAGATTTATCCAGGATTTACGCACTCCGATCAAAGAAACCGGGTTTTTGGCGGTTTTTGCGTCTGTAACTAAGTTTTTTCGTAAAAACCCGGTTTCTGAGTCCCCATTTTAAGTCCTATATATTAACTTTTATTACAAAAACTCGCCCTTTGCGTAAAAATCCCCCGCAAAATCCCAATACACAATAGAAGGCTTTCACCTTCAATGCAAATTCACCCACCAAAAACCGATGACAGCCACAACTATACCGATCGCCCCCATCGCCCCTTACAGCCACCGTCTAGCCACCGTAGCAGACACAAAGGCGATCGCCCCCCTCTGGCAAGCATTCGCTGCTGAACGCGAAGCGATCGACCCCTCAATGCTCGTCAAACCTAACTTCGACTTTGAAAAATACGTCACTAACCAAATCGAAAAACCCCTTTCTTTCTGTTGGTTATTAGAACAAAATAACAGCATCATCGGCTGTCTATTTATCTACTATTACGACGAAGCCCCGCCCGCTAATATCCCCGAATACTTGATTCAGCAACACCACATTGAAAATCCCTTTCAATCCCGCCGCGTCGGTTCCGTTTTGGGGATGTACGTTCAGCCAGAACATCGGAAATCAGAAGCAATTCAAATGCTAGCAAAAGCTGCGATCGCCCACGCCAAAACTATGAAAATTAGCGATATAGACTTACTAATTGCTGCCGACCAAACGGGTATGCAAGCCATGTTACAGCGGGCTGGATTTACCAAAGCAGCCGTGCAATATACCCGCCATTATGAGATGGCAATGGATGCTGAATTACCGAGTTTGCACCCGCCTCATCCCGAATTGCCCGATGTCGAATTGCCCGCACCGAGAGCAATTCCGCTGCGCCATCCGCAAACTAACGAACTCCTGCGCGATTCCCAAGGAGAACCTGTTTTCTTGATGCCCTTAGTTGATGATAATGGTGAATTGCTGAAGTCATCTAACGGTCAACCTATTTACCCGGAATTGTTGCTAGATCCGGCTACTAATTCTTGGGTTATTGATGCGGAGGATAAATTAGTTACTTGTCCGATTTTGCGGGATGAAAATGGAGAAATGGTCGAGCATCAAGAGATTGTTCAATTTTATCGCCCAGCGTACCAAATAGTTGACGGACAACCTATCTTGATGCGAGATGAAACTGGCAACTATGTATTTTGTGATGTTGAACGAGACCCCCACGGTAAAATCTTGAAAACTCCTGATGGATTTCCGATTTTTAAACAGCCGCAAATCGAGATTAGGACTTACGCCTAAATACAAAAGAAACCGGGGGTTTTTCCAGTATGGAAAACAGGGATGCTATGTTTTATAAAAAACCCGGTTTCTGCATCCCAGAAGATCATGACTTACGCGACGAAAAAAACCGGGTTTTTACCAGTTTGGAAGACTGGGATGCAATATTTTTATAAAAAACCCGGTTTCTGCCTCCAAAACTATACTTATTCACATCAGGATTGCCTGTCGTTCAGCTAGGACGTAATCCGCCACCCAAAATCTATCTACAGACATCACAATAGCAGCCGACATAAAAATATCAATATCCTCTCCCATCTCTTTAGTTGGTATTAAACCAAATAATTCGTCAAATTCATTCACATCTGCTAAGACATTTTCTAAATCTTCCAAAAATTCATCTAGATAAAGGCAGTGAATTGCTCCTTCATCTTCATAATATGCTTCTTCTTCAGGCATGAATTGTGAGGGCTTGATTTCTGCCATCAAATAATCTAGTTTGTGAAATTCTGCTTCAGGAACGATCGCACCTACGTCTTCCCCCGCTTCCTGTAACAGAATCCGATCGCCCTGAAACATGACTCGTTTCATAATCTCGATCGCCTTTTCCCGAAAAGCCTCCAGACTTAAACGAAAAAATCCCTCACCTACGATCGCCTCTTTTTCCGTCACAGTCGCGCCCGGAACAAAATTTTGACAATTATCTGGCGCGATCGGTAAAATTACAGGTACGATCGAACTATTGTCAGCAGCATTAAATCCTTCAGTCATCAGCCGTTCCCCAAGATTTACATAACTGTTGAGAATATTGCACAATAGATGAAATTGTAAATATATAGCACCTCAGTTTTTTTAACCGCCGATGAAAAGCCTGTTCCTCGATCGACTCCACCACCCCTCGCGCCCCGTCATCGTCTTCGACGGCGCAATGGGCACCAACTTACAAGTCCAAAACCTGACAGCAGAAGACTTTGGTGGCAAAGAATACGAAGGGTGCAACGAATATCTCGTCCATACCAAACCCGAAGCCGTCGCCAACGTCCACCGAGGCTTCCTCGAAGCAGGCGCCGACGTCATCGAAACTGACACCTTTGGCGCTGCTTCCATCGTCCTCGCCGAATACGATTTAGCAGACAAGGCCTATTATCTCAACAAAACAGCGGCAGAACTCGCCAAAAGTATCGCGGCCGAGTTTTCCACACCAGAAAAACCAAGATTTGTTGCAGGTTCGATCGGACCTGGCACCAAATTACCAACTTTAGGACACATTGATTTTGACACACTCACCGCCGCTTTTACCGAACAAGCAGAAGGACTCTATGACGGTGGCGTTGACTTATTTATTGTCGAAACTTGTCAAGACGTCCTGCAAATAAAATCAGCATTAAATGCCATTGAAGAAGTATTCAAGAAAAAAGGCGATCGCATTCCATTAATGGTATCAGTCACCATGGAAGCCACCGGCACAATGTTAGTCGGTTCCGACATCAGCGCCGCCCTAGCCATTTTGCAGCCCTATCCGATCGATATCTTAGGATTAAATTGTGCCACCGGCCCCGATCGCATGGCCGAACATATCAAATACCTATCCGAACATTCACCCTTCGTCATTTCCTGCGTTCCCAACGCCGGCTTACCCGAAAACATCGGCGGCCACGCGCACTACAAACTCACGCCCGTAGAATTAAAAATGGCGTTGATGCGCTTCGTCGAAGACTTAGGCGTGCAAGTCATCGGCGGCTGCTGCGGCACCCGCTACGATCACATTCGCGAACTATCAGAAATTGGCAAAACTCTCACCCCCAAAATCCGCGAAATTAGCTGGGAACCAGCGGCGGCTTCAATTTACACCGCCCAACCCTACGAACAAGACAATTCCTTCTTAATAGTCGGCGAAAGACTCAACGCCAGCGGTTCCAAAAAATGCCGGGATTTACTCAACGCTGAAGACTGGGATGGTTTAGTTGCAATGGCGCGGGAACAAGTGCGAGAAGGCGCGCACATTCTTGATGTCAACGTCGATTATGTCGGCCGCGATGGTGTCCGCGACATGAAAGAATTAGTTTCCCGCGTTGTCACAAATGCCACTCTCCCTTTAATGCTGGATTCCACCGAATGGGAAAAGATGGAAGCCGGATTAAAAGTTGCTGGTGGCAAATGTTTGCTAAATTCTACTAACTATGAAGACGGAGAACCGCGTTTTTATCAAGTTTTAGAAATAGCCAAAAAATACGGTGCCGGTATAGTGATCGGCACCATTGATGAAGACGGGATGGCGCGGACTGCTGACCAAAAATTTGCGATCGCCCAACGCGCCTACAACGCCGCCATCGCCTACGGAATCCCCGCCCAGGAAATCTTTTTTGACACCCTAGCCTTGCCAATTTCCACCGGGATTGAAGAAGACCGAAAAAACGGCAAAGCTACCATCGAATCCATCCGCCGCATTCGCCAAGAATTGCCAGGATGTCACGTAATTTTGGGAGTTTCTAACATCTCCTTCGGCTTAAATCCGGCGGCGCGGCAAGTTTTGAATTCCATGTTTTTGCACGAAGCAATGCAAGCCGGGATGGATTCAGCCATTGTCAGCCCCAATAAGATTTTACCCCTAGCCAAAATCGACCCAGAACACCAAGAAATCTGCCGTAAACTGATTTACGATGAACGGGAGTTCGACGGCGAAATTTGCGTTTATGACCCCTTGGGCGAGCTCACGACCGTGTTTGCGGGCAAAACTACCAAGCGCGATCGCACCGAAGACGCTAACCTCCCCGTAGAAGAACGCCTGAAGCAGCACATCATCGATGGCGAACGCATTGGACTAGATATCCAACTAGCCAAAGCATTAGAAACCTATCCGCCTCTCCACATTATCAATACTTTCCTCTTAGACGGGATGAAAGTAGTCGGAGAATTGTTCGGTTCAGGACAAATGCAACTGCCGTTTGTATTGCAATCAGCCGAAACCATGAAAGCCGCAGTTGCCTATTTAGAACCGTACATGGAAAAGTCGGAATCTGGGGACAATGCCAAAGGCACATTCATCATTGCCACTGTCAAAGGCGACGTTCATGATATTGGTAAAAACTTGGTTGATATTATCTTATCAAACAACGGCTACCGCGTGATTAATCTGGGAATCAAGCAGCCAGTTGATAATATCATTGATGCCTACGAAAAGCACAAAGCTGATTGTATCGCCATGAGTGGCTTGTTGGTAAAATCCACAGCGTTTATGAAAGAAAACTTGGAGGTATTCAACCAGAGAGGAATTACCGTTCCGGTAATTTTGGGCGGTGCAGCTTTGACTCCCAAGTTTGTCCATGAAGATTGCCAAAACACTTACAATGGTAAAGTAGTTTACGGCAAAGATGCGTTTTCCGACTTGCATTTTATGGATAAACTGATGCCAGCTAAATCTGCTGGTAAATGGGAAGATTTGCAAGGATTTTTAGGCGAGTTTGCTGAAAATGGCAATGGGGCGGTTAAATCAGCTAAGACTTCTGAAGAAATCGCTGTTGAGGATGCGAAACAAGCAGCTAAAGCCGAAATTCCGGTTGTTATAGATACTAACCGTTCGGAAGCAGTGGCAGCAGATATCGATCGCCCAAATCCTCCCTTCTGGGGAACTCAGTTATTGCAACCGGAAGATATTCCCTTTGAAGAGATTTTCTGGCACTTAGATTTGCAAGCCTTAGTTGCTGGACAGTGGCAGTTCCGCAAGCCAAAAGACCAATCGCGGGAAGAATACGATGCTTTCTTAGCTGAAAAAGTCTATCCGATTTTGGAACAGTGGAAACACAAAATAATCACTGAGAAACTGTTGCATCCCCAAGCAATATACGGCTATTTCCCCTGTCAAGCTGAAGGCAACTCTTTGTATGTGTATGACCCGGAAATTATGAAGGGCGGGCAAGATGTATCGACACCCGCAGCAACATTCATATTTCCCCGCCAAAAATCGGCGCGGAGGCTGTGCATTGCGGACTTCTTTGCACCCAAAGAATCGGGTAAAATCGATGTATTTCCGATGCAGGTAGCGACAGTGGGAGAAATTGCCACAGAGTACGCCCAAAAGCTATTTGCTAACAATCAATATACCGATTATCTCTACTTTCACGGGTTAGCCGTACAGACAGCCGAAGCAGTGGCAGAATGGACTCACGCGCGGATTCGCCGGGAATTGGGATTTGGTAGCGAAGAACCGGATAATATTCGGGATATGCTGGCCCAAAGATATCGCGGTTCGCGCTACAGTTTCGGCTATCCTGCTTGTCCGAATATGGCGGATCAGTACAAGCAGTTGGAGTTGCTCAAGTGCGATCGCATTAATCTGTATATGGATGAAAGCGAACAACTTTATCCAGAACAATCCACCACCGCAATTATCACCTATCACCCAGCGGCAAAATACTTTACCGCTTAATTTGTAGAGTGCGCCCGCGCACTTTCTACTCGTTCCCAGGCTCTACCTCTACTCGTTCCTAGGCTCTGCCTGGGAACGCATTTCTTGAGGCTCTGCCTCTCTTTTTTTTCGACGAGGCAGAGCCTCTGGATCTGCGTTCCCAGGTAGAACCTGGGAACGATAAAAACGAGAAAACGAGAAATGCGCAATTTTTTTTTCGACGAGGCAGAGCCTCTGGATCTGCGTTCCCAGGTAGAACCTGGGAACGATAAATTTTCGAGGGAAAATGCGCAATTCCCAGTGCCCGAACTCCATCTTAAGAGTGAGTGCGGGGAGTGCGCGCGCCAGCAGATGCTCCAGCCATTGACGCCACTAAACCCAACAGGGAACCGAACAAAAACGACCAACCAGCTTTCGCAGCATTACCAGCAATATCGCGAGCATTCTGAGCGGTAACGTTAGGTGCTTGGTTAGGTAAATCCACCCCGCCCTGCTGCGCTTGATTAATCGCTTCTCCCGCATTAGCAGCAACTACTCCAAAAGTACCTGCTACTCCATTTGCTAACAGCCAAGAGCCAATTGTTAAGGTAGTTGCCCACAAAATTGCTCCGTTCAACAGCGCTGTATTGCGGTTCATTGGCCCGCAAGCGCGAGCAGTTACCCAACCGCCAAGACCCAAGCTAATTAATAAACTGATTATTGACCAGATTCCGACGCCTGTACCGACGCTGCCGGCTATACTGCGGGGAGCTCCTGAATTAGCAATGTTACTTAAGCCGATCGCAGCACCCAAAGCACTTAATACCAATTGCGAGCCGATCGCAATTACCAAACCTGAAAAAATCGGACCCCACCGGACTCGATCGTGGTATTCCATGACTGAATTCACCACAATTGGTTCGGCAACAATGTTATCTACAGGTCTATTTGCGTATGCCATAGTTTTTTCTTTTCTGGTGTTTGTTTAGATTTGATTTAGGTTTTAACAGCATCCCATCTAAATATTGATTGTTGCCCAGATTGAGAGAAACTATATCTGCCTGCGGAAATAACCAGTATCTATGTCTCAAGAAATAAACGAAAAAGTCATTAGTCATTAGTCCACAGCTAATAGCTATTAGCTAAGGACTAAGGACCAATGATTAATGACTAATGACCAATAACCAATAACCAATGACCAATGACCAATAACCAATGACTAATAACCCATAACCAATGACTAATGACCAATAACCAATGACTAATCGATCCAGTTATAAAAATTGACGGATGTATAAAGAAAGGACTGCTTAGCGCAGTCTTACCGCTGTCCCAACAGCAGTAATCAGCAGCAAAGCCCCCTTGGCGTCTACATTAATCGTGCCGGTGTCAATTTCCACCCCGATTACGGCGTTGGCTCCCAGCCTCTGAGCTCGTTGTTCCAGCTCTGCGAGGGCATCTCGCTGTCCTTTGAGGAAAACTTCCTCGTAACTGCCTGTGCGCCCACCAATGATGTCCCGAATGCCCGCAAAGAAATCTCGCAGGGCATTGGTGCCATAGACCACCTCAGCAGTTACAATTCCCAGGTAAGATTGGACTTCCGATCCTTGAATGACATCAGTTGTTGTTACAATCATCTGTTGGCCTCGATCGCGAATATTTTGAGTTGGTCTAGTTATGTAGATTTACTACATCTGGTCTCTCAAACATTCCTGGTTAATCCTTAGTTGTCTGTTTAGCAAACCGATACTAATTCGCTCTCTCCTTCCACCACACACTCTTTGAAACAAATGGCCGTGTACAAACAAAGTCTCTTGGTATTCAGTACGTTGTTGCTAGCGGGATTTGCTGTCTCAGCGCCACTGCGAGCACTCTGTGCGGAAACTTCTGTTCAAGTCAATCCTGAAAATAATTCTAATTTGGACGCTTTGCTGCGAAAAGGGCGCGAATTGGTAGATTTGGGAGACTACGGTAAGGCGATCGCCATTTATGAGCAAGCAGCCCGTTTAGATGCCGAAAACCCGCGGATTTTTTCCGGTATTGGTTATTTAGAAGCGCGTCAGGGCAACTATCAAGCAGCAGTAGAATTTTATCAACAAGCCATCAGTCTCCAACCCAACAATGCCGACTTTCAGTACGCCCTAGGATATGCGATGGCGAATTTGCAAAACTATCCGGCCGCTGCTACCGCCTACCGCCGCGCCGCCCAACTCGATCGCAAAAATGTGAATGCTCTGATCGGTCTGGGCGTGGTACTCTTTCAGCAACAAGATTACAGTGGCGCTTTTAAAGCCTACCAACAGGCGATCGCCATCGATCCTAAAAGTTGGCAAGCTTATTCTTCAATGGGTTTAGTATTAATCCAGCAGGGCAATTTTTCCAGTGCCATTGACATCCTCCAGCAAGCCGCTAAACTCGCACCCAAACAAGCCAGCGTACAGTTAAAATTAGGTACTGCTTTACTGCGTAATGGCAACACAGCCGAAGGGCTGGCCGCTTTTGAAGAAGCTGCGAAACTAGAGCCTCGCAATCCAGATGTGCAGTTAGAAATCGGCGAACTTCTCAAAGGTCAAAACGACTTAGATGGAGCCCTTGTAGCTTATCAGCGGGCTGTGGCGGTGCGACCAAATTTAGTGCAAGCACACGCTGCGATCGGGGAAATTCAACTGAAAAAACAAGATTTCTTAGGAGCGATTCTCACTTTTCGGCGCGTTATTCAGCTTGAGCCTAACAGAGCCGAAGCTTATTATAATTTGGGTACTGCTCTCCAAAGGCGCGATCGCACATCCGAAGCAGTTGAAGCTTTTCAGCAAGCCCTCGATAATTATCGCCAGCAAGGTAACAATGATGGTATCCAAAAAGCTGAGGCCGCCTTGCAACAAGTGAAGTAATTAGTTATGAGTTATAGCCTTTCTCAGTTAGGTGAGGTACAGGCCTTCTGGGTAATGGCGAACCCCCCTTAACCCCCCACCCCCCCCAAGGGGGGCATGGGCATAAGGCATTACCAATTACCAATTACCTATTACCAATTACCAATTACCAATTACCTATTACCAATTACCTATTACCAATTACCTATTACCAATTACCTATTACCTATGATATAATGCAGTCGCTATCACCATGCAGTTAATATAGGCTCCATCTTTTGTCAGATACTAAAACTATTCCCCATGATTAATCTATTTCTCCTGGTAGAGTTGGTGAAAGTGTTAAGATTTGTAAAATGACTAAAATATCCCATTCTCAGAGCTTCATCTATGCAAACCTATGATGTGATTATCATCGGAGCAGGTCATAACGGACTGGTCTGTGCATCTTATCTCCTCAAAGCGGGATATACCGTCCTCCTGTTAGAAAAACGTTCGGTTCCCGGTGGTGCTGCAACTACTGAAGCTGCGATTCCCGAATTGCCGGATTTTAAATTCAACCTGTGCGCGATCGACCACGAATTTATCCATTTAGGGCCTGTCGTAGAAGAATTAGAACTGGAAAAATACGGTTTAGAATATCTTTATTGCGATCCAGTTGCCTTTTGTCCCCATCCCGACGGCAAATATTTCTTAGCGCACAGTTCCGTAGAAAAAACTTGTGCTGAAATTGCCCGCTACAACGAGCGCGATGCTAAAAAATATGCCGAATATACCGATTTTTGGCAACGAGCGTTAAATGCGATGATTCCGATGTTTAACGCGCCGCCAAAGTCGATTGTAGATATTGCGGGTAATTATAATATTGCCAAACTCAAAGATTTATTTTCAGTCATCGGTTCCCCAGACAAAACCCTGGACTTTATACGCACGATGATTACCAGCGCTGAGGACATTCTCAACGAGTGGTTTGATGAGGAATTTCTGAAAGCACCCTTAGCCAGACTAGCCGCAGAACTAGGCGCTCCTCCATCCCAAAAAACCATTGCCGTTGGTGCCATTATGCTGGCAATGCGTCACAATCCCGGCATGGCAAGACCGCGCGGAGGAACGGGTGCATTGGTTCAAGCACTACTCAATTTAGTAAAAAGCTATTCGGGTGTGGTGCTCACCGATCAGCACGTCGAAAAAATATTAGTGGATGATGGCCGCGCTGTCGGAGTTCGAGTTGCCAACGGCACAGAATATCGTGCTACCAAAGGTGTTATTTCTAATATTGATGCGAAGCGTTTGTTTTTGCATTTAATGGATGATAGTGATGTCGATGCTGCTGACCCGAATTTGCGGGAAAGATTGGAGCGCAAAATTGTGAATAACAATGAAACTATTCTCAAAATAGATTTAGCTCTCAATGAAGTACCCAAGTTCGATCGCTGGAATCATCGAGACGAATATTTAATGGGTTCGGTGTTAATTGCCGACTCCGTAAAACACGTTGAAATTGCTCATACCGAGCCTGCTATTGGCAGAATTCCCGATTCTGACCCCTCGATGTACGTGGTGTTTCCGACGGTACGAGACCCGTCAATGGCTCCTCCGGGACACCATACAGCTTGGATTGAATTTTTTGCTCCTTACCAGATCGAAAATGCTGAGGGAACCGGCCAGCACGGTACGGGTTGGACGGATGAGCTCAAAAACAAAGTTGCCGATCGCTGTATTGACAAATTGGCAGAATATGCACCCAATATCAAGAGGTCTATTATCGGCCGTCGGGTGGAAAGTCCGGCGGAATTGGGAGAGCGTTTGGGGGCGTTGAAGGGAAATTATTACCACGTTGATATGACGCTGGATCAGATGATATTTTTCCGTCCTTTACCGGAGTTGGCGAATTACAAAACGCCGATCGATGGTTTGTATCTCACCGGGGCCGGTACCCATCCGGGCGGTTCAATTTCCGGGATGCCGGGGCGCAACACGGCTCGCGTTTTCATGCACGCACAGCAGCCGATCGCCCAGACTTTGGCGGATGCTGCTAATTCTTTGAAATCGACTGCTAAGTCGGTGTTTGGTGGGAATGAGAAGTAAGCTTTTTAGCAAGCGCAGATAAACGCAGATGGGCGCAGATGAATCACATCTGCGTTTTTTTTAGTGATTTATATCAATTCCGGTTGTATCGGAATGATTTAACCACGAAGGCGCGAAGGACGCGAAGGAAGAGAAGAGAGAGTTTAATAATTCCGATGCTAACGGATTTGGTATTATCTGTGTGCGAGTGCGATAATTTTTTCTGGTTGATTTCCTGTGAAGGGAAAACGACGAGCGATCGCCCTCAATACCGTTTCTAAATCGGGAGCATCTTTCACCAATGTTGGTGACGGTTCCCGTTCCGTCAAATCTGTTAAAATATTCAGGACGATCGTTGCTAAATGTTCATCAGCACTATCCAACAAACTCAATAGCTTCTCGATATCTTCTTTCGCGCCCAACCAGTACCTAGCTCCCAGCAATTCAGCTTTTACTGATAAAGGAAGCTCTAATTTTAGATACTCTGCAAGTTTTGGCAATAGCTGCGGCGTACCTAAAAGCCCGCTCGAATTAGCAGCATACCCTCTAACTGCTTTATCCTCATCTACAAGCTGTATCAATGCTTCTGTTTGCAGGGCATAATCATCAGAATCGCAATAATTTAGCAGTGTTTCAGTTGTCAGCTTATCCATAATTTTTGCACCTCCCTAAATTTTAGTGCTTCCAGCCATCGAACCTTGTCAATAAAGGATTTTAAACTTGGGTGGGGTTTATTTAACTTGTCTGCAATTAGGTTGATTTATTGGCTTTCCGCGCTTTTCTGGGGTTAGGGAAATTGGTGGAAGATATTAGGGATCGCAAATTCATACTTTGTGTAGATGCAAACCATCACCTAAAATTCAAATACTCATATTACCGTTACCCATTTTTGAGCAATGGCAAACCGAGTTTTGATTATTGGAGGCCGGGGACGAATTGGCAGCAGCGTCGCCCAAGACCTTGTTACCCATACCGATGCCGCAATTACTGTGACTGGACGAGAACCTGAAGGGTCCATAGGGGATGGATTGCCGCCGGAGAGGGTGCAGTATTTGCCTTTAAATATTGCGGACAGTACAGTTCTGCGAGAAGCAGTTTCATCCTCTAACCTGGTCATTCACACTGCTGGGCCTTTTCACTACCGAGATGCTAGTGTACTGAAAACTTGCATAGAAGCTGGTGTTAATTATACGGATGTCAGCGACAGTCGCAGTTTTACTCGCCGAGCGTTAGACTTGCGCGAAATGGCCCAAGATGCTGGGATTACTGCGATTATTAATACTGGCATTTTTCCGGGAATTTCTAATAGTATGGTTCGCCGAGATGTGGAGCAGTTAGATACAGCGGAACATATTCATTTGAGTTATGTAGTTGGCGGTTCTGGTGGTGCGGGTGTCACCGTCATGAGAACCACTTTTTTAGGTTTGCAAACGCCTTTTGAAGTTTGGAAAAACGGCAATTGGCAGCAGGTAAAACCCTACACCGATCGCGAAACAATTGAATTTCCACCACCCTACGGCAAAACAGGGGTTTATTGGTTCGATATGCCGGAAGTTATGACTTTGCCAGAAACTTTTCCTGTCAAAACAGTTATTACTAAATTCGGCACTTTTCCTGACCTTTACAATCATCTTACCTGGTTTGTTGCTAAATACTGGCCCCCTAGCTGGCTGAAAAATAAAGGAGTGATTGAATTTCTATCCTATGTTAGTTATGGGATGACTGGTGTTACTAATAGTTTTAGTGGGGTTGGGGTGGCGGTGCGATCGCAAGTGAGTGGCATTAAAAATGGCAAACCAGCTCAAGTTTGCTCGATCGCCCTACATGACAATGCTGCTGCTGCTACGGGCATCGGTACTGGCAGCATCGCTCAATTAATCTTAGAAGGCAAATTGACCAAACCAGGGGTTTGGTCTGTAGAACAAGCCCTTTCTACGGAGCTATTTGAACGCTCCATGGAGAGCCGTCACCTCAAAATAGATCGAGTTTGATTGGTTAATCTATCTTCAGATAGAAGTCAGTGTAGCAATCAGCGTCTTACTATAATTGCTAGCACAATAACTAATTCTTAAAATACCAGGAGAAATTGACATGAAGCGCGTTTTAAAAACTTTGGGACAAACATTAGGTCGCTGTATTTTTTTGGGTTTGATGCTGGCTTTAATTGGTTTAGCTGTAGTACCTACTCAGACTGCTCGCGCCGCAGGCATATATAACAATCAAGTACCACAAGACGCTAAAATTACTGACCCCGCAGAAAAATTTGAGGATTTGAATCCCCAAGCAGCCTATGATGACATTGTGAAAGCTGCTCAAAATCCTGCAAAAGTAGAGCAGGTTTACGAAGAAAGCTTGGATGAGTACAAAGCAGAGCATCCAGAAGAAAGTTTAGTGGAAAAAGCTGAAGATTTTATCGAAAAGGTCACGGGGAACGAATAAATTAACAAAAGTTAATCATCGGGCATGGGGTACCGGGCATGGGCATTGGTGTCAACTTAAGACTGAAACCCTTGATAAATCTCGTTTTTACGTTAAGTCTAGATCCCCCTAAATCCCCCTTAAAAAGGGGGACTTTGAGTGCTTCCGGTCCCCCCCTTCTTAAGGGGGGTTAGGGGGGATCTAGCCTTAATACTCAAACAGTAGTCTCTGAAGGAGTTTGACCTTTTAAATTATCAACCATAGGCAGAGTATACAAATGAGTATAACCAGCCTTAAGGAAGATGAATAAATAGCAGTTTTTCAACTAGATTTAGTCATAGTTAGAGTGAAAGAAAAAGGAAAAAAATATCATGGCAAATAATGAAAAATCTGTGAAAAAACCTGATGCCAATCTCGACCCGATTTCTGGGGAAACGGGAGCACATCCAGTGGGAACTGGTATCGGTGCCGCTAGTGCGGGTGCTGCGGGTGCTGCGATCGGCGGTGCTGTCGGCGGGCCCGTGGGAGCTGTTGTCGGGGCTGTTGTCGGCGCGTTTAGCGGTGGTTTGGCGGGTAAAAGTGTCGCAGAGGCGATCGACCCTACCGTAGAAGATGCTTATTGGCAAAATAACTACACTTCTCGCCCTTACGCCGACACCAGCGCTACTTACGAAGATTATCAGCCGGCCTACCGCACTGGTTATGAGGGATACAGCCGCTACTCCGGTACTGGTAAGAGTTTCAATGAACTCGAAGACGATTTGCAGCGCGATTACGAAACCAATCGTGGTAAGTCTAATTTGCAGTGGGAAAAAGCTAAGCACGCTACGCGAGATGCTTGGGACCGGGTGGAACGGGCTATTCCTGGAGACATAGATAAAGACGGCCGCTAAGGGCGATCGCGACTATTTCGGTTTTTCGGTGTACATTCTTTGTCACACAAGTTTAGCCAAATTATGCGAGTTTTAAACCCCTCTCTGTTTCAGGGAGGGGTATTTTTAAGCTTAGTTAAAAAAAGATTTTTTGGGCAACATGACGACACAATTAGCACTATAGCCTTTCTAAATCATTTGTGAATTTATTGCTCCCTCCCCTTAATAAGGGGAGGGTTGGGGTGGGGTAAAAAACTTGCGACTCCTGCAAGGATTACTATATCATTAAACTAATTCAGAACAGACAGTTCAAACATAGGTATAACTTGTGAAAGAATTATTGGCACAAGCTTGGACTCTCAAGCAAAATTTAATTGACTTTGTACTCGAAGCAGAGGGAGAGTTGGCGGTAGCTTTGGAAGCTTATGTTGCCGATCGCTCTTCGCGGGAACGCTATGATATTGCTCATCAAAATCAAATAATTGACAGCTTTACCGTAGAAGGTAAAGTGGGAATAAAAACGCCGATCGACCTGTTTGTTGCCAGTCAGTCAGATTTAACCGAGGGCGATCGCAATTTACTAGACAGTTGGCTGCACAGAAGCTTCACAGGCTTGTTTGAAATCAGTCAAATTGCCCCCGATAGCTTGGAACTAATGAATTGGTTGACCGCCAAACACTACACTGTCCAAGCCAACAGTCCTACTTTTGAGCAAGAAATATCTCGGTTTAAGTTGGGAGACATTTTGCTAACTCGCATTGCACCTCTGACAGATAACTCCTGGATACTATCGGGCCCTCCCATACCGATGGGGAAATTGGGTAAGCCGAAATTGGCAGTGGCGATCGGCAATTTTAAGCAGAATTACAAAAATCAACTCTACAGCGATGCGCCGGAATTGTTAGAGCAAGCTTGGAGTTCCGTAGAACAGTACCACAAGGATTTTACGGATTTTTTTGGTAGCGATGAATTGACTCTATCGGGATATCATCTCAATAAAAAACTGGCAGAATTTCAGGAAGTAATTACTAAAAAACGCTTAACTGACGCAGGCTTGGACGAAACCAAGTCTCTCGCCGAGATAGTGGAAGATGCGGGAATGGATCGAGAACAAGTCAAAGCAGCAGCGATCGCAGCTAGCGGTGCCGATGCCCAAGTAGTTGAAGTGGCGATCGACAGTAATGCTAACTCAAAAATGGTCATGCCTAAAGTCGAATTGCCCGATCGCTTCAAAAAGGCTGAACAGGTTACAGCACTTTCTCATCCCCGCTGGGGCCAAACATTTTTATCCACCTATACTCAATTTACCGCCATCCTAGCGGCAGCAGACTTGGCTAGCATCCCCGATGCGCAAAAGTTGGTTCGCAACTATTTAGAAGATCCAGCTATTAATGCTGGGATTTGGCATCGGCTAGCTAAATTTGACTCTGCAAAATTAGAACAAGTGTTGCAAACATTTTTGGAACGGCCTGATTTTCAGATCGATCGGGATTTAGATCCCTTGCTGCAAGAATTCAAAAAACCCTTAGAACCGGAATTGCCGGAAATAGCCAGCGTTCCCCAGCACCTGCACAATTTATTCCAGGAAGCTTTAGGCGAAGTCCATAAGTCAAAATCCAAACCCCAGGACAAAAAGAAAACCTCCAAGGGCTTTAAATCCTGACGGTGCAACACGGCGGCACTACCCCTACAAAATGATCTTTTTGGTGAGAATCAAACAGCCCTGCTTTTGTGCGGGGCGATACCCCGTCATTGTCCCGATCCCTGGGCATCCTACGTAAGTCCTGTTAATATTTGGTGACTCAGGTGGAATTCAAGCTTGAACAATCACAACTATTCTCAGTAATCTAACGGATCAAAAGATTTTTGTGAGCGATCGAACCGATTGTCAATCTGTATCATCCCGGACAGATTAGTATCGCAATTGCATCTCTACGGCTGATTTTCAAGATTTATTTCTATTGCCACTTGACTCAAATTAGGTGCTATGATACTTCCCATAATCAAACAATAACCTTCATAAGTTTCCACAACAACTACAATGATGCAAAATGTCTTGAAACAGTTGCAACACTTGCATGGAACGATCGCGCAACTACCTGTAGAGCAACAACAGATTTTCGCCAGCAATTTCGAGCAGTTGTCCGCATCTTTACAAGAATTGGCTGCGGAGTTTGAGTCGCTTTTATCATCGAAAACAGATAAAATAAACTTAGAAAAAATTAACCGTAACTTAGAGATTAAATTTAGGGAACAAGCTGCTACTCTGAGAAATTTAGATCGGCAGTTAGAAAGAAGCCAAATGCTTTACAAAAGAGTGAGTCAGGCCCTCACTAAAGGAGAAGCTAGACTACAAACTCTCCTGCGAAACTCTTCCGACTTAATCGCAATTCTCGAAGCAGATGGACGGATTCGAGAACAAAGTTCCATCGCATTAGAGCGAATTTTAGGCTACAATCCCGAACAAAGAATTGGCAAATTTCCAGAAGATTTACTCCACCCAGACGATGCACCTATTTGGCAAGCCTATTTGGCCCAATTACTCAAACACCCAGGGATTGCACCGCCTTTAGAATATCGGAAACGCCACGCTAACGGTTCTTGGGTGTATTTAGAAGTGATTGGTAACAATTTACTTCACGATTCCAGTATCAACGGCATAGTGATCAATTCCCGCGATATCACAGAGCGCAAGCTCTCCGCCGCAGCCCTGGAAAAATCGCAAAAGCAAATCGTTAATATCTTAGAAAAGATTACAGATGGTTTTTTCACTCTCAACAGCAATTGGCAGTTTACCTACGTCAACCAAAAAGCAGAGCAGTGCTGGCAAAAAAACCGCGAACAACTTATAGGTAAAAATATTTGGGAGGAGTTTCCCGCTACCGCCGAGACCATTTTTTCCCAGCAGTTTTACCGCTCGGTAGCCGAGCAAGTGAATGTTAAATTTGAAACCTATTATCCGCCACTAAATGCTTGGTTTGAAATAGAGACTTATCCGTCAGATGAAGGTTTATCGGTGTTCTTTCAAGATATAAGCGATCGCAAAAAAGCCGAAGCAGCCCTGCGAGCATCAGAATCCCGCTACCGTATTATATCGGAAATCACCTCCGAATTTGCCTATGCTTTTCAAGTATTGCCCGATCGGACCTGGCTCTGCGAATGGATGACTGAAGCGGTGACTAATATTACGGGTTATACTAAAGAAGAAATCAGAACGTCCGGCGGTTTACAATTCCACTGCATTCATCCCGACGATGTAGAAATGTTATTGGAACAAATGCAGTTTCGTGTATCGAGTGGCAAGGAAGTTAGCGAGTATCGAATTATCACAAAATCCGGTGAAATCCGGTGGATTTGGGATTGTCGGCAAGTGGTGTGGGATGAAGTAGAAAAGCGCGTTGTGGGCATTTATGGTGCTTGTCAGGACATCACCAAACATAAGTTAGCCCAGGCTAAATTGTGCGAAACCAATCAAGTTTTACAAGGTTTAATGAAAGCTTTGCCCCTACCCGTTGTCGGGGTTGATACTAATGCCTTGGTGACGGTGTGGAATCCCGCGGCGGAGCGAGTTTTCGGCTGGAAAGAGTCTGAGGTTTTGGGGGAGCTGTTGCCCATTGTTCCAAGCGATGGAAACGTAGATTTTCATGCCATGTTTGACTCGGAATTGGCGGGGGAAAGTCAAGTTGCTAGGGAATGTCGGCGACGACGGAAAGACGGCTCATCCATTGATATGTCTCTGTGGAGTGTACCGATGCGAGATGCTCAGGGTTTGATTTCTGGGAGTATCAAGATATTTTCGGAGATTTCCGAAGCAAATGGCAGCGAAGAAACTGTCGGGCGATTGCTATCTCGCAAAGATAAACTAGAGCCATTTTGGGCCCGTTATGTCAACCTGCCTACAGGCATTAAAAACTTACAAACAATTTGAAATTTTTGTGAGGTGGGCTATAATCTTGACCCAAAATATTGTAAAATTGGCACCGGTGCATTTGTGTTTTGCAAATATAGCAATCCTAAATCATTTGCGAATTTCTTACTCCCTCCCCTTCATAAGGGGAGGGTTGGGGTGGGGTAAAAAACTTTACGACTCATTAGACATCTCCTAAAAAGATTCTAGAAGCATTGCCCTATATGGACAAAAACCTAATTTTGGGAGATGTCTATTTAGGACTGCTATATATTCCTAGGGGCGAAGCATCACCGCTGTAAACCTCTGGTTATCATTAATAAATTGTCTGCGGTCATGCTAGAGCATCGTACAAAATCGGGATGCTCCCGTTGGCACTCCTAGGGCGTATTTTCAAACTACTCCTTAAGATTTAGATCCCCCTAAATCCCCCTTAAAAAGGGGGACTTAAAGACTCTTTCCCCCCCTTTTTTAAGGGGGGCTGGGGGGGGGATCTTTGGGTTTGAAAACACGCCCTAGCCCGCGCCTCGCATCAAATTTGAATAGATATAGTTTAATCTTTAACTTGTCGAACAGCCATCCGTTGTAGCGGCAGACTGAGGATGCTGGAAACAGTCAACAAGTAAGAAAGAACCGTCGTCAGCTTTAGGGTAGCAAGCAACCAGTGGTCTTCTGACAGGGGCATCTTGAGCCCTAGGACAGAGATGGAGTAGACTATAGAGTACAGAAAACTCATCTTCATCAGCATTTCTTCATTTAATGTGCGATCGTCCGTGGACTCAGAGTGGCGATCGCCCAGCAGGACTAGACCGACAATAGAAGCGACAAAAGAAACCATGACCAGATAGTCGTGCAGGCTAAGCTCAACCATTTTCCAACTTCCTTGTTATCCTACTTTTTAGAATCAAACCTCAGTCTAAAGGATCTGTTTTCTGCTACCTAGCAATAGTTACAAATTGACACAGCCACATTTACAAATCTTTATGAAAACTAATCGCGATCGACAGCCACACCGTTTAGTCAGCAGAAAAGGACAATTCGCCCTGAATGTGGTTAGGCTAGGCTTACCTCGCCTGCATTTGGCCGACCTTTACCACGGACTCCTAACTCTTTCTTGGCCAAAATTTTTTATTTTAATTAGTCTGCTTTATGTCCTTACAAATTCCTTATTTGCAATAGCTTATTTAGCCGGAGGAAATTGCATCGCCAATGCTAGACCTGGTTCTTTCCCAGATGCCTTTTATTTCAGCGTGCAAACAATGGCTACCATCGGCTATGGTTCCATGTATCCGCGTACTGATTATGCTAATACCATAGTTGCGGTCCAAGCATTTTTTGCTTTGTGGGGAGTGGCGATGGTGACGGGACTTGCTTTTTCGAGATTTTCTAAGCCGACAGCTAGAGTTATATTCAGTCGCGTCGCTGCGATCGCTCCTTTTAACGGTGTTCCGACTCTCATGTATCGCACTGCAAATCAGCGCTTCAATCAAATTTTAGAAGCACAGCAACGAGCTACTTTGATTCGCGATGAGGTAACATCGGATGGCGATTATATGCGGCGTTTTTACGATTTGACTTTGGTGCGAAGTCAGTCTCCAATTTTTGCGTTAACTTGGACGGTGATGCACGTAATTGATGAGAATAGTCCTCTCTACAAACTTAGTGCCAAGGACTTGATCGAGCAGCAAGCTGAAATTGTAATTACGCTAACGGGTATTGATGAAACCGTATCCCAAACTATTCATGCTCGCCATTCTTTTGTCGCTTCGGAAATTCTCTGGAATATGAAGTTTGTAGATATCATATCGAGAACTCCACAGGGAAAACGGGTAGTTGATTATACTTGTTTCCATGAGGTCAAGCCTATTGAAGATAAGTTGTAGGGGCTCACAGGCCCCGTGGTTGCCCCGCTTATGCTGGGGTAGGCACAGGGGCACTACCCCTACAAATCCTCATGAATGATTTACGATCGCCCAAAGTATTAAAATAGATAAAAGACTCCTGGTACTATGCGAATAATTCATACTGCTGATTGGCACTTAGGACGACGTTTTCGAGGAATTGACCGCACTCCCGAAATTGCGATCGCCCTGGAAGAAATTTTGCAGGCCGCCAAAACCTGGGATGTGGATGCTGTGCTCATCGCTGGGGACATTTTCGATGTACCCAATCCCACTGCTTATGCCGAACGCATTGCTTATCATTTTTTCTGTGAATTGCAAGCGGCGGGAATTCCAGCCATTGCGATCGCCGGGAAT
The DNA here is from genome assembly GCA_020882975.1 of Microcoleus sp. EPA2. Taxonomy (GTDB): domain Bacteria; phylum Cyanobacteriota; class Cyanobacteriia; order Cyanobacteriales; family Microcoleaceae; genus Microcoleus. The sequence goes on from JAHRFD010000009.1 coordinate 142,458, forward strand.
CATGACTCGGCATCCCGGATGGACAGCATTGCTCAATTGCTTTCCCTCGCCGGAGTTCGTGCTTTGGGTAAACCCAGGCGATCGGCTGATGGTGGCACAATTCATCTTAACACAAAAAGTGGCAAACTTTGCGTGGGAGCCATGCCTTTTGCTTCGGAACAAAAGCTATTAGATGCTAATGCCTTGTGGGAATCTAACGATGGCGAATTCCGAAAAGATTACCGAGAAATGGTAGCAGATTTACTACAAAACTTAACTCAGGATTTTCGAGACAATACTGTGAATATGCTCCTGGGACACATGAGTATTGATGGCGCTAGATTAGCTAAATCTGAAGTCGGTTATTACACGCGAGAAAAATACCTGCTTTCACCCCAAACCCTGCCTGGGGAAGCTCAATATATCGCCCTCGGACACATCCACATCCACCAGCGCCTAGCCCATAATTCTCCTGCTTATTATTCGGGTTCTTTGATTCAGTTAGACTTTGGAGAAGCGGGACAAGAAAAAGGATTTTGTTTGATTGAAGTAGAGCCGGGAAGTCAGCCCAAAGTGGAATTTAAACCTGTGACTTGCCATAAGCCCTTAAAAGTGCTTCAATGTCATTATGACAATCTAGATCAAACTCTAGAAGCTCATCGCTATCATCCCGGTTTTTTGAAAGTAATTGTTGAAATAGAAAGTCCACAAATCGGACTTGCCGATCGAGTGCGCCAAATCTGTTCTCAAGCGCTGTTAATTGAACCGCGCTACCCAGAATCATTCCTAGAATCCACAGACATCACTCACATCGATCCCAATAATTTCGATCCAGCAGCCGAATTCTGCAATTATTATCAACATCGATTGGGAACCACACCCCAACCAGTAGTCTTGAAAGAATTTGATAATTTGTACAAAAAGTTTAAGGAAAAAGTTAATACTTAAATAATTGTGTAACTCCCTTACCACGATTTTCCTGGTAACGAGTAAACGAGTAAAAGTCCCAAATCCCAAATCTAAAATTAGTATGCGTCCACTTGAACTTTCGATCGAAGGATTTACCAGTTTCCGCAACGAACAGCGTTTGGATTTTTCTGAACTGGATTTATTTGCAATTACTGGTCCTACCGGTGCCGGTAAATCTTCCTTGCTAGAGGCGATGACTTACGCTCTTTTTGGTACGACAACTCGTAGCGGAAAACAAGTAAGTGATTTAGTAAGTCAAGGGAGCGAAAATTTAAAAGTTCAGTTGCGTTTTGTCGTGGGTTCCTCCCAGTATCGGGTGACTAGGAAGTGGCGCTACCGTCCTAAATCTGCTGAAACTAAGGTGATTTTGGAAAGTTGGCAACAGGGTGAATGGGAAACTTTAGAAACCAGTATTGTTGCTGTTCAAAAAATTATTGAACAGATTTTGGGAATGGATTTTGATACTTTTACACGAGCGATTATCCTACCTCAAGGTAAGTTTGATGAATTCATTAAGGGTGATAAATCCAAACGTCGGGAAATTTTGCGACAGTTAGCGGGATTTGAGATTTTTGAGCAGATGCGGAAGGAAGCAACTGAACTGGCGAAGTTGTTGAAACAAGAGCGGGAAATGGTGGAACGTCAGTTAGTTGAGTTGAGCGCCCCCATAGCCGAGGAATTAACGCAAAAGCGATCGCAACTGACGAGCTTAGAGCGGCAATTGCCAGAATTGGAACAGGAGTATATTAAATTACAAAAGGCTCTAGAGGAAGAAGAACAACTATTTTTACAAATCAGAAAACTGGAGAGTTTGCAACAGCAATTAACTCAATTAACAGCTAATTCTCAAGGGATAATAGTGCTGACGCAGCGCCTGGAAAAGTCGAAGACAGCCAATAATTTACAGCCAGATTGGGCTTTGGTTCAACAAGCTCGCGGACAATATGTCACCGCAGAAAATAATGCTAAGTTGGCGCAAGAAAAATTAATCAAATCTCGCTCGGAATTAGCAGCCCAACAGCAGCAACTAGATGCGGCAAAAGGTAGACAAAAGGAAATAGCAGTTAACATTAAAGCGCGTGAAGATGCTCTGGCTACTGCCAAAGTATATGAAGAACAACGCTGTCAATTAGAAAAAGAAGTGGCGATGGTTCAAAAAAAGGTACAGGAAAAATTGCGTAATTTAAAAGTAGCAGAAAAAGAGCTGGAAGCTGCTAATCATAAAATGCAAACTTCTGGCTTCCTGCTTACTCAAACAGTCGCACTGATGCAACAGTTTTCGGCGGGGGGAAAATATTTGGAAAAGTTGCAGCAAGCATCACCTTTATTGATCGAATTTCAGTTATTACAAAAACAGGCAAAAAATCAACAGCAACAGTTAAATAAAACTGTTACGGAACGGCAAAATCTCCAAGAGAATTATAGTCTGGCTTCTGAGAAATTAGCAGTAGCAGAAGTTAAGCTGAAAAAGTGCGTTGAGGAGTTAGAAGCAGCGGAAGTAGCTAATGCGGAAGCTGCGGATTTAGAGCGGGTGGCTGCTGTCAGAATGTCCTTGAATGCCGGGGATATGTGTCCGGTATGTGGGGGGGTACATCCTGAGAGCGATCGCCTGCCCTATATAGCCAACTCAAAGATTGTCGATCTCGCTCCTTTCCGTGAAAAAATAGCTACATCCACTCAGATTGTTAAGGTGATTCAACTAGCGACAAGTGAAGCTAAAAGCTCTCTTTTAGCCAGTGAAAAAAAGGAGGCGGAAATTGCTCAGGGATTAAAAGAAAATCTGAAGATAGTGACAAAAATACAGGAAAAAATTAATGAGATAATGGATGCTTCTGACTGGGAAGCTGCTAAATTGCAGCAGGAGTTATTAAGTTTAAAAGAGAGCGATCGCCAATATCGAGAAACTGAACAACAGTTTCAACAAGCATCAATTGAATATGAAAAAAATCAACAATTATTGACTTTTTTAGAATCGACAACAGCAGCGAAACAAGAAGACTATCAAAATGCGATCGTCGAAGCCGACCTCCGACAGCAGCAGTTACGAAATTGCGCCAATGCGCTTTATCGAATTACGGAAGATCGACCTTACGATAATTTAGCAAAATCTCTAGAACAAGACAAACAAAACTTAGAAACCTTGCTCAAATCCGCAGAAAATGATTATCAAAAGGCTTATGCTAATACAATTCAAGCCATAGAAATACATAAACAAGCCACCACGATGCTGGAAGCAGCTATTACCCAAAAACAGGAAATTAACGGAGATTGGCAAAAAAAACTAACCGAGGCTAATTTTACAGAAGATACTTTTGTCGCAGCAGTTGTCCCACCGAAAAAACAATCTACCTGGGAAAGTGCCATTCGCGACTATCGGGAATCCAAAATCCAGTTAGAGACCAGGGAAAAAGACTTGAACGAGCTGATTGCAGGCAAGACTACTAATGAAAATATCCTAGCACAGATGCGATCGGCAAAATATGCCACCCAAGAAAACTTAAAACAAGCTAACAACAACCGTGCCGAACTATTAGTTTGGATTAAAGTCGCCGAAAAAAATCTCGAACAAGCCGAAAGACTGTCGCAGCAAATCATCAACTTAACAGAACAAGAGCAAACTTATCACACCTTAGCCAACAATCTCAAAACCAACGAATTTCAATCCTACATCTTAGAACATTTAGAATCAGAATTAGTCGGCAGCGCCACCTTAATTTTACAAGAATTAACCGAGAATCGTTACACACTAAAAATCCAAGAGGGCGAATACTGGGTAGCAGATAATTGGAATGGTGGGGAAGCCAGACGAGTGCGAACACTTTCCGGTGGCGAAACCTTTGCTACTTCCTTATCAATGGCCTTAGCTTTGTCGGAAAAGCTGTCTCAAGGTGCTCACTTAGGTAGTTTGTTTCTAGATGAAGGATTTGGCACTTTAGATGCAGAAACTCTCGAAAGTGTTACCCTAATCTTAGAATCTTTGCGGCAACAAGAAAGGCTAATTGGAGTCATTACTCATGTTCGAGGATTGGGAGAAAGATTACCAGCACAGGTGAAAGTTTACAAATCTCCAAAAGGCTCTAGAATTGAAGTAAAAAAACTTTAAAAATCGGAAAGTTCGGCGACGGATAACACATCAAAAAAACCAATATTATATGAAAATCAACCCCACTAGAATGGAATCCGTACAGTCGCCAATTATTCCTGTTGTCGGCGAATTAATCCGCCAAAATCCCGGAACCATATCTTTAGGACAAGGCGTAGTTGCTTACAATCCACCGCCACAATCCTTTGCAAAAATTCCCGAATTTCTCGCAAATCCCGACAATCACAAATACAAAGCTGTGGAAGGAATTCCAGCGCTACAGGATGCCATAGCAACCAAACTAAAAGCAGACAATGGTATTGAAATTAATCGCCACAATTCCATTGTGGTGACAGCAGGTAGCAATATGGGATTTATCAATGCTATTCTTGCTATCACGGTGGCGGGAGATGAAGTGATTATTCAATCACCCTATTACTTCAATCATGAAATGGCGATTATCATGGCAAATTGCCGTCCCGTCATCGTAGCCACTGATGAAAATTATCAACTAAATTTGGATGCAATTAAAACCGCAATTACTGACAAAACGCGAGCCATTGTCACGATTTCACCAAACAACCCAACCGGCGTAGTCTATAGTACCGAATCACTCCGGGAAGTGAACGAGCTTTGTCGCCAACACAACATTTATCATATCAGTGATGAAGCCTACGAATATTTTACCTATGACGGGGTTAAACACTTTTCACCTGCTGCTTTTCCCCATAGCAGCGAACATACAATTTCCCTGTTTACCCTTTCCAAAGCCTACGGTTTTGCTAGTTGGCGAATTGGGTACATGGTAATTCCAGAAAACTTATTAGTTTCTGTTAGGAAAATTCAAGATACAATTCTGATTTGTCCCCCAGTAATTTCCCAGTATGTCGCCTTGGGAGCCTTGCAAGGGGGGCGAGAATACTGCGATAATTATGTCAGGGCGATCGCCTCCGTGCGACAACTCGTATTACAGGAACTCAATCACCTGGAAAACTACTGTACAATTTCGACGGCTGCGGGAGCTTTCTACTTTTTCTTGAAAATTGATACCCAAATCGATACAATGGAATTAGTGGAAAAATTAATTCGCGAATACAAAGTGGCGGTGCTTCCTGGCACAACTTTTGGTATGGAGAATGGTTGCTATTTACGCATCGCCTTCGGTGCCCTGGATTCAGAAACCTGTGTCGCAGGAATTAGCAGATTAGTTACAGGTTTGAAAACAATTTTAGGAGCATAAAAAATGGTAGCAACTAATGTGAATCCCACTACAAAATCTCAGGAATTAACGGCATCCAAACTGGCTGAATTGCGGGTGTTCATGGCAGAGCATAACTTGGATTGCTATTTCGTTTCAGCGGTGGACGAACACTTGAATTTATCCGTTGCACCAGCTAAGCAAAGACGAGCTTGGATTAGTGGGTTTACTGGTTCCGCCGGCGATTTGTTGGTGGGTAAGAATTCGGCTTGGTTGTTTGTGGATTCCCGCTACTATGAACAAGCAGAATTGCAAATCGATCCGGGACTAATGGAAATATGTAAACTGGGTTTAGAAGGTCATTTAAATTTAAGTGAAACTTTAGAAAAACTAGCAGCAGAATCGACAGCGACTCAACCTAAATTGCGTTTAGGTTTCGATCCATTTACTCTGTCGGCGGAGTCTTATCAAAATTGGCAGAGTAAATTGACGCAGGCGGGAATTGAACTGATACCAGTATCGGATAATTTAGTAGACAAAGTGCGATCGCACAATCTAGCACAAACAGCAGAAACTTTAGCGGCCATTGACGAATCTCCCCTATTTAGTTTACCTGTATCCCTGACTGGAGAAAGCACGGAACAAAAATTAATCAGAGTCAGGGAAGCGATGAAGCAAGCAAATATTGATGTGCTACCGATTACCAACCTCAATCAAATAGCATGGCTGTTCAATCTCCGAGGCTCGGATATTCCTAACATTCCGATTTTTATATCCTATGCTATTGTCACTGCCAATATAGCTTTTTTGTTAACTAACCCCCAGCGAGTTGCAGCAGAAGTTAAGCAAGAATTGCCTGGGGATGTAACTTTACTACCCTACGCAGAATACCAGTCTACTTTAGAAAAGTGTGTCAGTGCGCTCCAACCAATTAGAGTGCTTTTAGACCCCAAACATACTACAGCAGGGACCTATCAGTTAATCTTAAACCAGCAAAAAGTACAGAAAGATGCTGTGGAAATAGTTTTTCAGACTAATCCCATCGAAGGGATGAAAGCTCGGAAAAATCCTGTGGAAATCGAGCAGATGAAAGCTGCAAACTTCAAAGCAAGTAAAGCTAAAACTCTGACTTTTAAGTGGTTGACAGAACAACTTGAAAATGGTAGTATATTGACGGAATTTGATGTCAAAGAAACCGTCGAAAGGTTTTATCAGCAGGAAACAGACTTTCAGACTTTAAGTTTTAGAACGATCGCCGGTGCGGGAGTCAATAGCTCGATCGTGCATTACGGCACTCCCAGTCCAGAAGTGAGGCTGCAACCAGGGGAACTACTGTTGCTGGACTCAGGAGCGCAATATTTAGGGGGTACAACGGATGATACCAGAACTGTGGCGATCGGAGAACCAACGGCGCTACAAATAGAACACTACACGACGGTTTTGATGGCACATATTAACTGTGCAATGCAGCAATTTCCCAAGGGGACAACCGGTGCGCAATTAGATGCGATCGCCCGTGGTGTATTATGGCAACAACAACTGGACTACGGACACGGGACTGGGCACGGAGTCGGGGCATTTTTAGCCGTTCACGAAGGGCCAAACGGTATCAGCAAATCGGTACAATACGCCCTAGAACCGGGGATGGTAACTAGCATAGAACCGGGATATTATCAACCGGGATGGGGCGGAATTCGCATCGAAAATCTCTATGTTGTCAGAGAAATGGGGTCAAATAATGATACGGTTTGGTATGGGTTTGAACCGCTGACCTATATTCCCTTTGACCGGAAATTGATTAATGTCGATCGACTGTCACAGACCCAACTGGCATGGTTAAATAAATATCATAGTGCGGTAGTGGAGAAGCTGGCAACGGTGTGCGACACAGCAACTGTGGAGTGGTTAAAAAAAGCCACCGCAATCTAATTTGCAGTTAGTTAATTTGTAGGGTGCGTCGCTGGGGGAAATGGACTCGAATGTGGTGATTGACTGATGGCGACGCACCTTACTTGCGTCGCCAGATTGTGTTTACCAGGTATACAGGGAATTCGTGCGATCGCACAATTAGTCCTGAAGGGAAACATGAAGAATCGCAACATTAACCTCAAGGGCTCGCGCGAGCCGCACGATAACTGCTTGTTGGTGCGTTTAAGTCTGCTATGCTACAGCATTCTGGAGTCAAAAAGGCGCTCCCTAATTGCGAGGTGGGATTGTGAATCAAGCAGATTTGTTGAAGGCGCTGGAGTCTAATCGAATTCGGTGATGATTTCGACTTATACCGTTTTATTTTAGAGTTCCAATTCTGAACGAGAGAGTAACGCAGCAGAAAATTCATCCACTACCCAAACTCCACCGGCTTCATAAACTCTCAATACTTGAGCCGGGTAACATCCCTCTGGTGCATTGAGACTGAAATCTAAATAAACATAGAGTAGCCATTTATTGTCCCTGCGCCAACCAACGCTTTCGCCAAATTGTTCCCATATTTTTCTATTATATTCTCTAGTTCCGCCCAAACTTTGATAAATACGTTTTTGTACACTCAACCCGAAACGGGCGTTACTGTAATTCACCCAAAGACTATCAATCGTGCGGAGGACTTCACCAGGAATTTTGTAAATTTGAGAAACAGCATCAAAGTAGCCTTCTTTCTCTCTACCTGCAACACGCAGCATCAATTTAGTAGTTTCCTCATCGGCTGCTTTCCAATTATTTTCTTCGAGAACAATTTTTAACTGACTATAATCCAGACTAGCCGCACTTTTCAATGCACTCATCAAATCTGTTACTAAGACATAAAAGCGAAATGGAATATCTTTAGTTGATAAATTATTACTTGGATAAAGTGCTATAGTAACCTCTTCAACAGTCGTTTTGCAACCTATTAAGTAAGCAGCAATTTCAGTAATCATAGCAAAAGCTGATTCTTCTGATGATAACCTAGCCGCTCCTGTAGCTAAAGCTGGAAAGGCTATTGACCGAAAGCCTAAGTTATTACAAATCTTAAGGCACTTTTTTGTTACCTCTCGAATTATGTCTATAGTCGTTGCTTGAATTCTATTATAATCTAAAACAGCAGCATGAAAAATTTTATGTGCTTGAATTTTGCCAGCTTTTGTGATAGCAACATCTCCCAAATGAATAGGAGCTAATTCTAGAGCTTCTTGCCATATCTCTTCTCCCCCAACATTGAGAATTGCACGGGAAACACCCCCTCCCATAGAAAGGCGAGTGTCATCTGAGCTAACTACTACATCAACTCTTAATGCAGTGATATCAATATATTTGACTATTAATTTTGAGTTGCCTATTTCTTCTTCCATGATGGGAGCGTGAGTTGCAAAATATAAGATATCCCAATTTTTATCCCATAATTGTTCATCGTCCAATATAGATTGGTTATTTTTAGTAGTCACCTTTTCTAAGTTATTAGGAGCTATTTTACTCATCTTTTCCGCATAAACTAGCAGTGGCTTAAATTCTGCAAGTGGCTCCGCAAAAGTTTTTACTAATGAAGCTATCCGTACCTGTTCTGACTTATCCTGCTGGTAAGCTCTTGCCAGGGCAAATGTCAAATCCTGCGCCGCCTCACTCGGTCTGGTATAGGCTAAAGCAGTCCACCGCTGCGCCTGAGCAAAATCCCGCACCTCTTGGTCATTACTTTGAAGTTGCTGCCGCACATAAACTAATAGAAAATCCGACAACTCGTTAATCCGCTGCTGACCAAAATTCTCATCCTCTTTCAATCGATTCAACAGCGAATTTCGCACCGCCGTATCCATCTCATAAAGTTCTCGCCCTACCTCCTCGCACAAACTCGAAAGTAGCAAATCTGCCACAGCTACCCAAGGAATTCCTAACACAAATCCGTGAATATCTCGCTGGAAATTTGCCCACAACTTATATAATAAATCCGGTGTCAAAGCCAAGGGAAACGCCGCATGACACGCAAAAATTAAGTGCGTTTTTCCAAAACGCCTCTCGAAAGCTTCAATTCGTCTGCGGGCTACTTCAGGTTTCATTTCATCCCCCTTATTCAGTCCCAACAAAAACCGAACTCTGACTTTTTCCGCGCAACAAGCCGATCGCATCTTGCAATCCCCGCCGCGCCATCTCAAACATCGGCACTAAACGGGCCACCTTACCCGCAGTCGTCCCCTCCCAGCGCGACTCCGGCATCGGATTTAGCCAAGCTACATACCGCACCTTTGCCTTAATTTGCTGGAGAAACGCCGCCGTCAACTCCACCCTTTCCTCACTGTAACCCCCGCGAGCCGCCCCAGCATCGCTAAAAATTAACATAGCAGACTTCTCAGGCCGCAGGTTAGCCAGCAAGCGATCGATTTTCTCTGCTTCCAACTGATAAGGGTCATGGTATAGATAATCCACCGGACAATTCTGAAAATAATAAATGCCAGCATTCCCCAAACGCCCGCCTCGTACCGCTGTTTCCGCCAACCGCTGGGACAAATCGTGGAAGGGTACCATCGAACCGTCGCGATCTATTAATAACAGTAATTGCGATCGATTTACCCGGCGTGGCACCAACACCGGACTTAACAAAATGCCCTGTCGCCCAATCTGGTTAACTGTGGCTTCCACATCCAATTCTACAGGCGGCCCTTCCCGCACGGGACGGCGCAAGTAACGCCAACTTTGCTTCATCTGTCGGCGCGTCACTGGGAAATATTCGGATGTCAGGATAAACTGGCGATCGGAAATTGCCTCATATTTATTAGTAGCTTGCATCACTGCTTTTGCAGCTTGCACCTCATCTTCTATTGCCTCTATTAATTCAGGATGCGGGGCAGAGATAATTCGTTCGCTTGTTTGCTCAGTTAGTTTTGGTGCTGTTTCAATTATACCAGAATCCTCTGTTTCCGGTGCAGAAATCTCTGGTTTTTCTGGGATTGCTGGTATAGCTTCCTGACTTTCTTTGACAATTAGTTCAAAGTGATAGTCAAATAGGCGCTTATCCTCAGCAGATTTTACCCATAAAGTTTTGCACAGGCGGTATAAAGAAGTGCGATCGCTCGTTCCAAACCCCTTTTGTAAAGCTTCCAGTAACAGCTTATATTCATCGATTCCAAGGGGAAAACCAGCCTCCCGCAGTTGACTAAAAAGCTCAATTAGGGGCAGTTCATCCACAATCATAAGTCACCCCCAGCCAGCCTTTGCTTAGCATAGCGATTGTAATCATCCCAGCTTTTCAGCAGTACGCCCGGATACAAAAGTTTCTTACCCAATTCATCCAGAACTTTATCTTCAGGATAGTGGCGCAGTATCCGAAACCAATCCATTAATTCACTGGTACTCACTTTTTTTCCAGCTTCTCCCTTATCTTTCCGCATCTCCTCACGCAACTGCAAAAACCTGTCAATAATTGCATTTACTAGCGCTTCAGGAGATGCCACAAAGTGAGCATTGATAATCTCAATTAACTGCTGGCGCTTGGGAAATTCAAGATAATGAAACAAGCACCGCCGCAAAAAAGCATCGGGCAAATCTTTTTCATCGTTGCTAGTAATAAACACAATCGGTGTTGCCTTAGCTTGAATTTTTTCTCCCGTTTCTTCGATGGCAAACCGCTGTTCGTCAAGTTCCAAGAGCAAATCATTAGGAAAGTCAATGTCAGCCTTATCTATTTCATCAATCAGCACCACGGTCGTTTGTTCCTTCAGAAAAGCTCGCCCTAACGGCCCCCATTTAATGTAAGTCTCAGATTTATCAATTGCCTGAATTTTATCCTCGCTGAGGCTGCCGGCCGCCGCTAATTGAGCATCCCGCAAACGCCCCACAGCATCATAAGTGTAAAGTCCATCTTTTGCCCTGCTTGTAGACTTAATATTCCAAGTTTCATAAGGTAGTCCCAACTCATAGGCAACAGCACGGGCTAATTTAGTTTTGCCACACCCAGGTTCTCCTTTAATCAGCAGGGGACGTTCTAATTGAATTGCTAAGTTAACAGCTTCAACTAAATCTTCTTCAGGAAGATAAGGATAAAGCATTTGACCGTTTTCATCGATTTGTCCTAGTTGAGGCTGTACTTTACCTGTGTATTTAAAGGCTTCTCTGTTCAGTGTTTCAGCCATATTTTCTCCCATTCATACCAATTACAATCGCACAAATCACAAATTCTGTACAGAGCTAGTTGAGGCAAGCCGCCTTCACTGCTTTCAAGAATGTCTCGGACTGATTCCTCAACTTGAGTAGTCAATTTAAGGGGCAAGTCATCAAGACCATTTTCAATCCAAAATGTCAAATCTTGTTCGCGTAGTAGAGTAATTTTGGGCAACTTAACGGGGATGTGGGGTTCCCAACAGGGGGAGAATGTCTCAGCAAAATCGACATTGTTCCATTCTTCAACACACCCGCTATGGTCAATTAAAAACATTAGTAAGCGAGAAGAAGATTGAGTTACGTCAGACACGCTTTTTACCAAGGGCAACCAAAATTGTCCAATAAATTGACTCATACATTCCTCTGGCATCTGATCGAGTCGGTCAAAGATAAAAACCACAGTTCTATTTTGACATAATTGAGCAACTTTATCTATAATTTGTGTCTGTGAAGGTTGATTAATTAAACCGACACGACCGCCTAGTTCTTGCCACAAAGCTTTCGTATAAGTAGCGCGAGATTTTCGACTGAGTGTGACTGAAATTACTTTAGCATTTGTCGAATCAGGAACCTGCTTCATCAGCCGATTCAACAGCCATTTTTGACCGCTTTCTTCTTCGCCATGAATCAAATAAGCACCGATAGGATGCTGTTCAACAAATGTTCGGAAGAATTTAACTTGATGAGTATAATTTAACCGCTGTAAAGCTTGGTGAAGTTTATCATAAGATTGTTGAGATTGAGGTAAATTGGTTAGCGTTTTTGTTTCTTCTGCGGTCTTTTTCCGCAATTGTTTCCAAGTTGGGGAAGCTTCAACAGCAAAACATTGATCGTACATCACTGGCAACCAACTGGCTAGAGGATATTGTCCCTCTAATCCTTGGAGATTTTCTCTAGCCTGTCGCAAGGCTAAATATAAAATTTTTTCATTTTTTACAAAAGCTTCTAGAAAAAATTTCAAAAATTTGTGTGCGACTTCATCAGGTATCGGTGTCCGCATGACAATAACTTGGGGAACGTTCCAACTAGCTAGAGTTTTTGCTAAACCCAAACCATCGCAAGAGTTAAAAATAGCTAGTCTCAACCCTTTGCTAACGGCTTGTTTGACAGCATTTTCTAAATCTTCAATTTTGACTTTATCTGTTTGATTAATAGAAAGAATACCTTGTCCGTCTGTTGTTTTGCTATGCCCTGCAAAAAATAAAATATCCCAGGATTTTTCATCCCTCAATTCCCTAAAAATAGTTTCCTGGTCTTTTTCTGGCAAAAAGCAGGTGTTTGGGCATAATAGCTTAAGTTCTCGTTCATCTACGGTATAGTCAATTCCTTGACTATTTCCCATAATTGCTAGAATTCTGACTTCTGTTCTGGTTGAGTAACAAGGCTGAATTTTGTATTCTGACAAGCTAAAAGCCATCTCGGCTAGGGGATGATTTTCAAATAAATTCCAGAGATGCCAGGGAAGCTTTGCCAAATCGCTCTCGGAAGTTTGGAGAATAACTCGAATAATATCGTGAGATGTGCAATCAGTTTTTAATTCGTGCCATTTTTCGAGAAATTGCGAAGATGAAAGCCAATCATTAAGAAGTTTTTTAGCATTTAAAGGCTTGTATTTGAAATTAGCTTTAAAGCCGTGTTCCTTTAAGTTTTCATAAAATCTGTCTAGTTCTGGATCTGGAGGTAAACGGGCATCTAGCTCATTGTGGTACGGCTTGCCATCTTCCGCAATTCGCAGGAAAACTGGAAAACCTATCTTGAAACTCCCTTCACCCAATCGGATAACAATTAATTTTCCCATAGATTAACTTTTGTAAGCGCCGATGACAAAAAAGTCCGATCGCCCTTTTTACCCAATTTTTCAAACATTCCCCCAAACCTCTACAGTACCAGACGATCGCAGCAGAAAGCCCCAGAGGAAAGCATTTGTTCCCCTGGGGCTTTCTATCGCATCAATAATATTCAGCTTCGACTTAAGAACGAGAAGCGTTCAATGCAGCCCGAATTCCATCAACTTGCACACTCCGCAGCGCGATCGCTCGCGGGTCAACCCGATGGTGTACAGTACCGCAGACGGGACATTCCTCCCGACTTTTTGCTGTCAACCAAACGCTTTGATAAGCGTACTGTCCCGGCGTATCTCCAAACACGCCTGGATAAAACCAGTAATCGGGAACCATCGACAGCGTGAGATAATTTAATCCCCCATCGATCGCCGGATTCAAGAAACCTTTAAGCTTCACCTCAGCATCCTCCGGCAACAGCAGCGACAGCGCCATTTTCACCGCGACACTGGTAACATGATGAATATCCGCTGCGATCGCCACTTCACCCATCACTCGACCGTTATTCCCGTAGTCTGCCTCCACACTCACCCGTCCCAAATCTGCTTCTGCTTTATGGCGGTTGGCCGTAGCACAAAGATAGCAGGGAGTGCGATCTGGGATAGTCACAATTACCTCTCCTCCTTCGGCACCTTTGTAAAGCCCCACAAACAAAGCAGGTTTGCCGTGAAAGTAAGCAAAGCGGTTGAGAATCCGCTGGGCGGCGGGGTCATCGGTAGTAGCCACAATCAAGTCGGATTGTTGCACCAAAGCGTCGAAGGTTTCAACCTCATAATCCAACAAACTTTTAGGCTGTACCGTCAACTCCAGCAGCGGGTTGATGTGCAGCAGTCGCTTCGCCAGGGCTTCCACTTTCGGATTGCCCAAATCGGTAAAATCGTAGGTAGTGCGACAGAGATTCGCTGTTTCAACGGTTTCTGGATCGATGAGAGTGAGAGCACCGACACCGCTGCGAACCAGTTGTTCGGCGAAGTAGGAACCGACAGAACCTGTCCCCGCAATCAACACTCGTTTGCTGCTGATGTGCTGGCTGAGAATTCCTTGACTGCGCGCAAATAATCCTTGCTGGATTTCGGCGGCGGCAATTTTGGGGTCAACGCCCGAATAGCAACCACTCCAGCCAGCCAAGCGCGCGCGATCCGCGTCGGCTGTAACTGAGGACTTTCCCAAAGGGCCGTACACCTTCTGGTAGGGGCCAGAACCTGCGATCGCACTTTTGACTCCTGTTAGCAAACGGTCTTCTGGTGGTATTTCCAGCGACCAATCTAACTTGATTTCTTCTGTGTTTCCCCCCTCTGGTGTCACCATCAGCAGAGGTGGCGTGACGGGATAAGACTCGCTGACGAGAAACAGCAGTTCCAAACCGCCGTCGAGAATAACGCGACCGGCCGGCATCGCCTTTCCTTCCATTTCGGTGATAAATACTTCCGGTGGTTTACTGCTACCAAAAGTACGGCAAAGTTGCTGTAGGTTTTCCAACAGCGGTATGCGTTTGGGTGCAGCCGTCGGTAAGAGTGTTTGCAGGATACGGGGTAAATCGCGATCTGACACTTCCTTGACTGGCATCATTTCTACTCGCAAATAATTGCGATCGCGGGAAGCGACATAACAGGAAATTTTACCTTGTGCCATCGGCAATTCATGTTCGCGCAATTGCCCCCAAGGACGCTGTAAAGTCACAATCGGAGCTATAAAGTAGGGAATGTGAGGATTGAGATTCAGCCCTTCCAGCATCGCAGTTTCATCGGGGCCGGAAGGTCGGTCTAGACCGCCTGGGTGTGAGTGGATAACGCCTTTAAACTCCAATCCTTGATTGAGTTCTAGCTGCTGCACCCGTTGAGTTAATTGCGGGGATGGAAGATAGCTTGCACCGCTGGTATGGGCTTCTTCGTCTAGGAGAAAGTGGGTGATAATTGACTGACCTACGGGGCCTATAATTGCCCCTCCGCGTTCGGGAGGATGGTTGGCGATCGCAGTTTCAATGTCGTGCAAAACTGACTCGGAAATGTATAGCATCATAGTTTTCAGTTAATAGTTGATAGTTGACCTGTGGTAGGGGCGGTGCCCCCGTGCCCGCCCTCTTAGTTGACCTGTGGTAGGGGCGGTGCCCCCGTGCCCGCCCTCTTAGTTGACCTGTGGTAGGGGCGGTGCCCCCGTGCCCGCCCTCTTAGTTGACCTGTGGTAGGGGCGGTGCCCCCGTGCCCGCCCT
>JAHRFD010000009.1:157958-183101 GCA_020882975.1 Microcoleus sp. EPA2
CTTAGTTGACCTGTGGTAGGGGCGGTGCCCCCGTGCCTGCCCTCTTAGTTGACCTGTGGTAGGGGCGGTGCCCCCGTGCCCGCCCTCTTAGTTGACCTGTGGTAGGGGCGGTGCCCCCGTGCCCGCCCTCTTAGTTGACCTGTGGTAGGGCGAAGTTTTTATGACGGGGAGTTAAACTTTGCCCGCGAAAACTTTCAGCCGTTCCGTCATGGGAGACTTTTGATATTTGGTAAATTTTGGGAACCCAGAAACCGGGTTTTTGGCTAAATACTTGGTTGCAGCCGACAGATGCGGTAAAAACCCGGTTTCTTTGGTCTGGATGGGGGGGCGAGAAACCGGGTTTTTGGCTAAATACTTGGTTGCAGCCGACAGATGCGGTAAAAACCCGGTTTCTTTGGTCGGAGTGGGTCGGCTGCGATCGCCCTTTTAGAGGTTGTTGATGGAGAATGGGAATAGATCGGTACGCAGATAACTGCTGAAGCCAGTTGCCCAGAGGACTGATTTGGCAAAGGCTTGTTCTAAGGTGGGCAAGCCGCCTCCATCGCCGAAGCAGATGCGACCATCGCTAAACAGGTGGGCATCGTGGACATTGAACTTACCGGCAACTGCTGGGAACAAAACCATCACTTGGTATAGGCTGCCGTCGCTGTAAGCGAACATGGTATACTGGTCGCCGAGTTCGCTGGTAATGCTGTAAACCCAGCCTGTAACGCCGCTGACGGACATTTCCTGGGTGTTGTTGGGGAGTTTTTGAGCTACGATTTGGCGATCGGCTGTCACAGTGGCTGCGAAGGTTTTCTGGGGAACGCGGGATAGTTGGCGTTCGGTTCCGGGTTGGGGGCGGAGGATGATGTTACCTTCGGAGTCTACAAACACGCTGCGATCTGTTGCATTGGGCAAGTCGGTGTCGCTGTGTTGGTTGGTGAGTACGCGGTTTCTGACTTCATTGAGATCTACTTGGTTCGTCATAAGTACCTCTGGATTGTTCTCTGTTATTGAGTCCTGTGGAGTTTTCAGTTTTATGCAGCGTTAGCCTGGTTTTGTTGGGGCTAGTTGCTGTGGAATCGCCTGATATTGCTTTATCGCTGGTGGGTGGGGGAGTTATGCCAAGTGGGGGGAAATTTTTTGGAGTGCGATCGCTGTTGGCTGCGATGATATGATGGCGGAGTGGTAATTAATAGCGATCGGTTAAGCATTTTCGTGGCTATAATATGTCAGCTAAAGATATTTTTCACAATGCTGTTCGTTCAGCTTTAGAAAAAGAGGGATAGATCATCACTCACGATCCTCTTTTTATCAAGGTAGAGGAACTTGATTTTTTTATCGACTTAGCAGGGAAAAGAGTTTATCAGCAGAGAAAGATGGCTTCAAAATCGCTGTAGAGATTAAATCTTTTATCGGTGCATCAGATTTAGCCAGCTTTTATATAGCTTTGGGTCAATTTCTCAGCTATCGTTCTGCCCTGAGAAAAAAGCAACCAAACAGAATTTTGTATTTAGCAATAAACCAAGATGTGTATAATGATTTTTTCTGCAATCGTTTTATTCAAGAATTAATCGCTGAACATCAGCTCAAATTACTCATTTTTGATGCTATTCAACAGGGTATAATTTTATGGAAAGAATAGATTACCAAGAATTAATTCAAACAATTTTGTCTCAACACTCAAGGAATGACTTGGATACTGAAACAGAAGTTCAATTACTTTTTGATACCGAACGGGAGCATTATCATGTCATTCATTTGGGCTGGGACGAGCAAAAACGGGTTTACGGCTGTGTGATTCACGTCGATATAAAAGATGGTAAATTTTGGATTCAGAGGGATAGAACGGAAGCAGGAATAGCGAATGAGTTAGTAGCCGCCGGAGTTCCCAAGGAAGATATTGTTTTAGCTTTTAAATCTCCTTATGTGCGTCAATTTACTGAGTTTGCAGTCGGGTAATTGGGATAGGGAGGATTTACTTTTTCATCAATTAGGTATTTGAGCGCGATCGACTGATGTTTGGGCTTGTCTAGTGGGTCTTAATTGCCGGATTTTCCCCGATACTGGTGGAGGGTTGAGGAGTTGTTGACATGGATTTGATTGTTATTGATGATAATAGATTAGAGCTTTGGTCTTGAGTTGATAGCGCGATCGCTTTCTAACCTATTGGCGTAGAAAGCGATCGCACCTAGTTTTTAGCTACTGCATAGTTGATGCCAATTCGGTGGCGATTGTGCCAGATTTTGGTAGATAATTGGCAACCAGCTAGCGCGGGAAAATTGATACTCAAAACCAGTCAACCTTTCTCGTGCTTCCCTGACTGACAAATATAGGGGTTTGCCAGTAGCAAAAGCTTGAAGAAAATACTTCAAAAATTCTTGAGCTACACGATCTGGTACTGGTTCTCGCATTAAAATGACTTGGGGGATATGCAAAGAGGCTAACTCTTGCGCTAAACCTAAGCCGTCGCAAGAGTTGAAGATTCCTAATTGCAGACTTTGTGAGATTGCTTTCCGCAGTGGATGCTTTAAGTCACCGATGGTAACGCTTTCGGTTTCGTTGATATAAAGCCGTCCTTTTTCACCCTCAGTGCAGCTATGTCCAGCAAAATAGAGGATGTCATAGGGCTGCTGTTCCCATAACTGCTCCATTAGCTCTTCTCGCTTAGGCTTTACCACAAAACAAATTTCAGCATTGGGCAATTTCTCAAGGATTTTTCTGTCTTTTTCAAGATTAATCCCTGAATCGCTCCCTAAAATTGCCAAAATTTTGATACGCTCTCTTGATGTTTCGATCGGTATAATGCGATCGTACATTGAGGCGCTCAAGGCAAGTTGTGCTTTGGGGTAACGTTCAAAAAAGTCCCAGGCATACCAGGGTAATCGCCACAACTGAATGTCTCGCGTTTGAATGATGAGTCGCACTTCGTCTTCTGGCGCTAACTTTGCCAATAACATCTCGCGGATGGGACGGAATGACTCTGACTTTAGCCAGTCATTCATCAAAATATGTCCTTTTTCGGATATGTCAGTTATGGAAACATTTGTCACTTGACTCGCTACTGCTTCCAGTCGTCCTACATTTGTACCGCAATAGAGGGATTGAGAGATATCGAGACGTTCGATAATTTTCCGACGGGTGGGTAATTTACCTGAGATTTCGGTTGAAGGAAGTCTGCCCTCTTCCCCAATCCTTACTGTTACTGCAATGCCTCGGCAGTTCGGCTCTCCCAGAGTCAAAACTGCCAATTTACGTCGCCCCTCTGCTGAAGGGACGGTTTCTTCAATTTTTCCCATGTCGGTATCTAAATTCAGGTGTACTTCGATCTGCTTATGTCAGAACGTAGCACACCAGGTATTTATGTAGTCTTAGTCTTAGTAAAAATTTACATATGGAAATTCCGGCTTTGTTTTATTGTAAAGATTTACCATGAAACAAAGCCGCTTTAATGCGGTCAAATATTATGTTAGATAACAGCCCTAGCCACTTGTTGTGATGCTAAGTGCCGTTGCCGTCAAGCAGATCGAAGGACACCGACACTCGCTAGCCAACTTGGTTCTTCTAAAGCAGATCGAAGGATACCGATGTTGGGCGCTTTGGGCTGTGGGTTCAGAGCTATGTTCTTTCCCCCCTATTTATATATCGGTAAAAATGAAGGGTAAAACGAAACTTTATTTTGGGTACCGCAGAGTACCAAACCATGCACTCTTTACGTAAATTCACAAAATAGTTGACAGAGTTGAGTTTTTATGATAGATGATAGTTCACTGTGCCAACTAATAAAGCAAGCTTTACAAGATTCAGAAGGAGATCGAGATCTTCATAACGCTGTCGAAGTATTAGCATTGGCTATAGATCAACTTCCTGAAGTCAAGGCATATCTTAGCCAAGGTTGGCTACCCTATTATGATGAAGCTCTCCCGATGACAATGAGGGATGTTAAGCGGAACATTAACAAATTTCCACAAATGTACAGACTGAATATGGCATCTGTAAATTGCGAAAATCCATCCGACGCTGGGAAGGTCCGAAAAATGTTTATTCACTGGGTAATAATGATTCTTAGGCGAGATTGCTATGACGTGAAGCGTCAGCGAGATAAGCAACCCCAAATTTTTAGTACGAGCGATATTGTAAAAGGGGAAGTTTTTTCATTAGATAATTGCGTAGCTATGGATCAAGATATTACCACAATGGATAGATTAATCCAACAAGAACAACGTTCCCTAGCCGTAAAATTAAAACGTTACATTGAGCAAGATCCTGAAGAAAAATTAAAAAATTCTCATCCTCGCGGTAGAGCTGATTGTAATTGTCAGGTACTTTCGCAAAAAATTCTGCTAGACAATTTTCCTAGTGAAATCAAAAGTATTGCTAGAGAACTAAATATTCCTTATCAAACTTTACTAACACACTGGAATAGAAAATGTTTGCCTATCTTGGTTGAATTAGCTAAAAACTTGGGCTATTAACTGGCTATTACAGTAGTGCTTTTAATCTATGAAACCTTTTGAACAAACCCTCTTCATATTTTCTCAATTTATTTCCCTGCCAAACGAACTTGCAATAACTTATGGATAAACTGATAGCGCCCGCCAACTCGTTGCAAAAACTTTCGTTCGGTAGCATAATCTAAGAAACGCGCATAGTTCCAAGGTATGTATCCATTGCACCAAAGAATTAAACGCAAGGTGAAGTGTTGAATGCCCGCCATCCCTGCTTGAGTAAATCCAAAAAGTGTGCCAACAATAATAGCCGATAGCACAATATTTGCCATACCAATTTTATTCTGTAAAACTGATGATTCTACGATCATCGCCAGAAGCTGTTTGCTCATCATCGCTGCTGGTATTGCCATGCTAGTTGCACCGATAAGTGCAAATAAACTCGCATTTTT
Source organism: Microcoleus sp. EPA2 (assembly GCA_020882975.1). GTDB lineage: Bacteria > Cyanobacteriota > Cyanobacteriia > Cyanobacteriales > Microcoleaceae > Microcoleus. The sequence continues at coordinate 162,841 of JAHRFD010000009.1, forward strand.
GACTGATTGCCAAATACTTTGATTGGGAATTTTTATTTTCTCGATATTAGAACCACTTACTCCATAAATCAATGCTATAACCAATCCGACGCTCAAGAAGACCATCATTCCTGATAATTTCCAAGTAATTAGTCCAGCTATCAAGCCTCCAATTAAAGATTGCAATAATTTTTGGTACGAAAAAATTAGAGTTTCCACAGGTTCTATTGTTTCAGCTTGCCCAACTGTGATAAAAGCCCAAAGACTAGATGGTAGCATTACAAATAGCGCTAAAGCCAAAACGAGAACCATTCCCCAAAAAGGCTCAAAAAGTACGCCAATTGTTAACCAAACAACGCTGCCAACAATCAGCGCCAGACTTGAACCAAAAATTAGTCCCACTCCCAAAGCATAAATTTGTTTATAACCATGTGGCAACCAATGGGGCTGCATTTGTTCTAGGGAAAACCCTGAAAACTCTGTCTGAGAATTATCCTGATATTTATTAGCTAGAAATGCCAACCACTTTTGAGTTTTTTTAGCGGATGGTGCTGTTTGTTGCGAATAGGATACATTTTTAATTTCCTGTTTTAGCATTTGCTGAATATAAATATCCAACAGACTTTCTTCGAGTTCCTGAGTCGATTTGAACGTTACCTCATCTTCAAGTAACATTTCCTGGCCGACTAAAGCCATAAGATTTAGCATCAGTGGAGACTCTAACAATTTCAAGAAAGCGTCAGAGTTTTTAATTTGTTGCCAGATTTTGAGGCACTTGACATCGGCGAAATATTTTTCAACTTCTGCTTGGGCTACTGGTTGCAAACAGATTGCTCCGTTCAGTTTGAGCTTGGCATTAATAAATTCGTATCCTTCCCTGCGACTGCATACAACTAAACCCGGAGGGCGATAGGCACTTTCTCGAAATTGATTAATCGCTTCCACACAGCTTTCTTGCCAGAGTGTTTCATCTAAGCCGTCAAGCAGTGGCAATATGCGGTGATTTTCTAACAATTCCTGAGCAATATTTAGGCTGACATCATATTTAGAGACAAGTTCAGCACTCAGCCACTGGAGTAGAGGTTGCTTTTCATCTTTCCAGGATGAAAGGTTTAACAAAACAGGAATTGCCCGATTTGCATCGTCTTCCGCCTGGGTAATTAGCTGCTTTGCTAGTTCTAGCAAAGTGATTGTTTTACCGTTTCCTGGATCGCCTATAATTAATAATTTGCTATCGATATTACTTTGCTGAAAAACATCGACTAATCTTGTTTCTGGACTTAAGATTTGATTTGGCAAATGATTGAGTCTGACCTCTACACCCCAAGGTTTTTCTACTTGTTTGGGCTGAAGTTCTTTTGGTTGTTGAATAATTACCCGATTGTGCAGTGACTGTGCCCAGCGACTCTCTACTTCATCCTTTACCTTTGCTAGTAAGCAATTTCGATTCTCTGACTCTTTAGAATCGCGGTTTCTAGTCCAGATTGTCGATCGAGTTTTTGTACCTGAAGCCCCACGCAACTTATCCCAAGTTGGCATTAACTGACTCGGATTTTGGCAAATGACCGGCAACCAAGAAACACTAGGCGGATGTTCATCTAAATATTGCAACTTTTGTCGTGCTTCATTGACTGATAGATAAAGCGATTTACCGCTGGCAAAAGCATTCAGAAAATACTTTAGAAATGCTTGAGCTACATCGTCGGGAACTGGCTCTCGCATGACGATAATTTGAGGAATTTGCAAATCTGCGATTTCTTGTGCTAAACCCAATCCATCACAGGAGTTGAAAATAGCTAATTTGAGACCTTTGTTAATTGCTTTTTCAAGGGGTTCTTTTAGCTCATTTATTGTTAAGTTATCAGTTTCGTTGATATATATCCGACCGCTTTCACCTTCAGTTTTACTGTGACCAGCGAAGAATAAAATATCCCAGGAATGTTTGAAAAGATGGTGATTGATTTGTTTCCGATTCGGTTGAGGTAGAACCACGGTTTCGACACCGGGTAATTGCTCTAATAATTCTCGGTCTTTTTCGGTGTTAATGCCCTCGCTGTCACCTAAAATGGCTAAAATTCTGACTTTATTGCGAGATTTTTTAGCTGGGGAGACTTGACCGTAGTTTGGTGCGCTTAGGGCAATTTCTGCCAAGGGGTAGTCTTTCAATAAATCCCAAAGATGCCAGGGAAGTTGTCGTAGTTGAATGCTTGGTGCTTGAATAATAAATCGTACTTCGTCATCGGGTTTCAGACTTAGCACCAATTCCTCTCGAATCAGACTGAATTCCTGGGAGTTAAACCATTGATTCATGGTTATAGTTAAATTTTCTGCTTGTGCGTTAACTTCACCATTAGATACATTAGACTTGAATGGTTTTGATTTGTCTAATCTGGATTTGTTTCGTATGCGAGTAAGATATTCTGATTGCCAACTTTTATAATAATTGGGAATTTTTGGGTTTGGGGGAAGATATCCATTGATAGGTGCAGACAGAGGTTCGCCCTCTAATCCAATTTGTAACTTTGCAGGAAAACCTTGCTGAAAGTCTTCTTTTTCTAGAGTCAAAATAACTAATTTACCCATTGTTTGCTCTCTTACTTGCGTTAATTAAAAAATTTAAATAACACGATAACCACACTTTTCACAAAAGCTAACATTGGGTTTAAGTAAACCTTTACAGTTCATACAACTAACCTTAGCAACGGCAACACCACACTTTTCACAAAAGCGAATATTTGGTTTTAGTAAATGTTTACAGTTTGTACAAGTAACTTGATTAGGTATATTTAAAAGTTGTCTATTGAATGTAGCAGCAATTTTTTCTAATCGCGCGGCAACTACTGCCATATCTGTCGGACGCATATCGGGATTTTGATTGACCATTTGTCTCAGTAAACTTAGTACATCATGCAGTTTGCTATTTACTGGAAATTCGTCTCTAAGAAGTGCTCCGTATTCATCAAAAGAAAAGAATAAAGAAAAAAGTGTCATACCAAGGCTATAAATATCTGTTTTAATCGTAACTATGCCTTGTTGCTCTTGTTCAGGTGCCATGAATCCGGGAGTACCAAATACCCCAGTTATCGGCATTGGTTGATAAAATAGGTATGAAGGAACAATATTAGGATCTAGAAGTCGCTGTACATCGACCATCATAAAATCAATCAACACTGGTAAGTTGTTAGGAGAAATAATTATGTTCGTGGGTTTAATATCTCCATGAAGAACTCCAGTTTGTTCAAAACCTACTTCATCAATGTACTTGCACTTATGAGCAGTTTTTAATGCCATAGTTATATTATAAGCTACTTGTAGCTTTGCATGAACAGATTTATTATCATCAGGAAGTTCTTCGATCCATTCGTCAAGTGTTTTACCATAAACAAACTCCATAGCAATATAGAAAGAAGTCTGAGCTGAAAGTTGAAACTCTTGAAAATCAAATACTTTGACAATATTAGGATGATTCAAAGCAGCTACTCCCATGACACCACGAGCAATTGCTTGCACTATTCCTGCAAGATCAGATTTAAACGGGTAAAAAATTTTAATGCAAGCAGGTAGGCTTAAGCTTGAGTTCCATGCTCGATAAACTAATCCACTACCACCAGAACCAATTGGTACTTGCAAAAGGTAAGCTCCAAGCTTGTAACCAACCAAAGAATGTGGATGATTGATTACTTCTTTGAAAGTTAATTCTTGTGCGATACAATCGTCTTTAAAAACTGACAATAGTTGTTGAGATTTCCTAGTTTGTTTGCCGCTTAAGTTATTCCAAAAGGGTGGTATTTCTGCCGGATTTTGACAGATTACAGGCAACCAAGAAGCACAGGGAGACTCTTTTTCTACTCCATGCAACCGTTCCCGCGCTTCTCTGACAGCTAGATCTAAAATCTTACCGCTCGAAAAGGAAGTTAAAAAGTATTTCAAAAATTCTTTAGCTACAGAATCGGATACAGGTTCCCGCATCGCAATAATTTGGGGAATCTGCAACTCGGCTAAATCTCTGGCAATTCCCAACCCATCGCAGGAATTAAAAATCGCTAACTGCAACCCTCTTTCGATCGCTTTTTTGAGAGCTAATTTTAAATCTTCAACCGTCAAACTTTCTTGAGAATTGATATACATTTTCCCGGTAGTACCATCAGGTTGACTGCTACTGTGTCCGGCAAAAAATAAAATATCCCATCCCCGCTCGTCCCAAAGTTGCTCGTTGAATTCGTAGTGTTTTGGTTCCACCAAAAATACGGTTTCCGCATCAGGCAAACTCTCCAAAAACTGCTTGTCTGCATTGATATCGAGGCGGATTCCAGTTAGAGGATCTGCGGGAGAGGAATCGCCTAAAATAGCCAATATCCTCACCTTAGCTTTGGGCTGCACCGATTTGTGAGCGCGATCGAATGTAGGGGAAGAAAGCGCCACTTCTGCAAAACGGTAACGTTCAACAAATAAGTCCCACAAATACCAAGGTAATCGCCGCAACTGGGGATTTTCAGTCTGGACAATTACTCGCACAGTCTCTCTGGTGTTTACCTTTTCCAGGAACTTCTCTTTTATGGGGCGAAATGTCTCGGAATTGAGCCAGTTATTTAACTCGTCTTTTAAAAGCTTGCTGTTTGCGATTAAATCAGTATCTGAACGGTTGCTGACTTGTGCTGGTTTTGGTGTCATTCTGCCAGACACCTTTTGGCGGTAATCTGACTGCCATCGATCGTACAATGAATCGATCGCAGATGCCGGGAGTTTTCCGAGGAAGGAGGTGTGAAAACTGCCCTCTTCCCACACCTGTAACGTCACGGGAAAACCCCGTTGAAAGTCTCCCTCTCCCAGACTCAAAACAACTAATTTACCCATGACTTACCCTTTACTCTCAGTTAGATAACAAAATCTTCCACAAGACTCGCATCGCCTAAAGCTACTTTAACACTAAATCTTTCCCCAGGTTCGCCGCTAAACTCCAATTGTATCCAATTATCCGCTTGGCGCGATCGCGCTTCCAAAAACACCTCACCAGCATCATCCAATACAATCATCTGCACGTCGGGTGGCAAGTAAGTTTGACCACCACTTGGCCTTAACTGTAAAAGGATATTCCATTTATTGTTTGATTCAGGACTTAAATAGACAATTAATGCGACCGGATGACGTACCAATTGAATTCCTAAATCTATCATTCTACCCCGTGCTTGAGAAGGTCGATCGCCTTCATTTTCTTCTGTTCTACTTCCCCCTCTAGCTGCTAACAAATTCACACCATGCACTTCCACTAATTCATCCAAAAACAACCACAAGTTAGAATAAATACTTTGAGTCAAATTCACAACTTTTTGCATGGCCGATTCCTTTCCTATTCGGCGATTATAAAGCTGTTCCCTAAAATCATCAGCCGCTAACAGCGCCCCCCAGTGGGCAAAGGACATCTTCAATCTAGGTGAATAAAGTGAAGGTTTGCCCAAGTCACCTATGAACCTTTCTACTTGGTTATGAGATAATGTCGGTAACGGTTGAATTTCGGCTTTCTCGGCTGGACAAAGTTGCTGAGAAACCCAGAGAGTATTCAGGTTTTCAAACAGATCCTCTACATCCAGGGAATAAGTACGATCGCCCGCATCATACCTTCCCTCAGTTTTCAGTTTGCGATGGGTGCTGAAACCCCACACCCGCAACCATCCATCCTCCAAATTCACCTGCACAGCCAGATAATAATCCGCCGCCAATGCAGGAATATCCACCCATTCTTGAGGCACGGAAAATTCATCAGTATCGATGGTTTCACTGGGAATAATTACTAGGCGACTTTTGCCCAAATTCAAGGCAAAACCAGTCACAAATTCCCACAGGTTTTCTGAGGATGCAAGTTGGACAGAGGTTTCGGATGCGGCTGAAAATTCCGGTGACAAAACTGCCAGGGTTAGCCGATTTAAGAAAGCGCGATGAAGTGCTGCTTCATAGGAGTAATCTTGCGTTGCAGGCCAAGCTGTTTTCTGTTGGCTTTCGGAAAACTCTAGCCAGAGTTGATCGGGACAGGCTAGGCTTAATTGTGCTAAGGTTAATGTCATTGTAATTATCTCCGTTCTAGTGTTAACAGGGCGTAGGGGGCGTTGGCTAAAAATTGTTCTACTAACAATGCTGATGACTTATCGATCGCGCTGAGAGAACAGGGTTTGAGTGCAAGATTTTGGTGTAACCAATTGTGTAATTGCGTTTGCAAAATTGTTTTAACTTGCACTAATTTTCGTTGCAATTCAGTTGGTTTTATGTTAAGATTCTGGGCGATCGCTCTTTCGTCTACTCTCTCACATCCATAGTAGCGGCACAGCAGCGTAACTTCCAACTTCAGGGCTGGATGCAGCTTTAAAGTGGTTTCCAAGAACTTGTACAGAATTGCATTTTGGCAATACCAAGTCAGCCATTCATCAAGCAGAGTTGAGAGGCGATCGACATCTTTTACATTGAAGGTAACATTAACTTGGGTTTGACTCCACTTCACCAAACTTGTTAACAGATATTTTTTGTAGCTAGTTAACTGTCGCGAAATTTTATATTGCTTGATGCCAAATTCTTTACCGATGTAACTTTGGTTAAATCCAGTAAAGCCATGTTCCAAGATTAACATTTTTCTGGCATCAGGAAAGTCACGAGAGAGGGAGACGATCGCACTTGCTAATTCAGTTGTCATCTGTTGCAGGCGATCGCCTTTTGCAGTATCTTGCTCTCCATACCATGCTTCCTGCTCGAATTGAGTGGCAATTTCTAATTGTAACTCTGGGTTTTCTGTATCCAGTGGATGAAATTGAATGTGAGTAGATGCTCGCAGCGCCTTAACACAAATTTGCAACAATGCTTTGACTTCTGGCACTGTGAATGGTTGAATGGATTGGGGGAATTGTTGCTCGGTGCAAAATTGGGCGATCGCCTCCCATTGTTCCGCCGTTGGCTCCGGTAATCGCTGATTTTTGCCTGCTTTAACTGGGGCATAAACTTCTAAAAAACCTTGCCAAGTTAGGAAGCAACGGGATAATTTTGGCTCTCCAATTGCGAAGTTCTGTAAAGCAGTTTTCAGACCTTTTTTCGATGTACTCCGTAGCAGCCCCCAGTCACTTTGCCTTTGTGTTGGTTCATTTTTACGTACTTCGCTCATAATAGCGTCGCGCAGAGGAGGACTGAGATAGGTTTCGATTTTGCTTTGGGTGCGATCGAACTTAGTGCACAATTCTACTGCTCGGTTAGCCATGTAAGCTCTGGCAATTTGCAAATAATCTGCCAAAGCCTGCTCCGGTGTCTGGAAGGCATCGTAAGTGGATTTCGCCGCTAAGTAGCAAGCAATATCCACATAAGCCAGCAGATAGTTGAGTGCTAATAAATCCGAGTTACTTTTAGCAGCTTGGTTGCAGAAATATCTCAGCAAAACTGTTTCATCATGTAGCTCTGGATGCTGTTGCAGCAAGCGTATTAAATGTTGTCTTAGGCGATAATCCTGCACTGGGCGAGGATGGGGATTGACTTGATAATAAGTCGAAAATCGAGCAATAATTATCTCTGTCATTCTATCTGTCATTCTAGTGACTACTCCCAAATCATTTTTGAGTGGCTGAAGTTATATCGATCGCGATCGGGCAAATTATGCGATGAGGAATTAGCCGAGGTTTTTGGCGGCGACTTCAGTTTGAGTAAGGATGGGGAGTTGGGGATTGGGAGGGGTATTTCGAGCAGGGGTTGTCCAGAAACCGGGCTATCTGGGCTAGGGTGGCGCATGAGTACCTCGTTGGGGGGCTGTATGGCTTGCTATATATGTATCGTGGGGAATTGCGAAAATTATGCAGTTTCGTTGGGAAGTTGTTTTTTGGGGGGTGTTAGGGATTTTGGAGCGATCGCCATGTCGGCGGCACCTCGGCGGGGTTTTGGCAGATAACGGGGAGCCACGAAGCACAAGGAAAGTGATTTTCTAGACTTTGCAACCTCTCCCGCGCTTCTCTGACTGCTAGATAGAAAGATTTACCGCTGGCGAAGGCGGTGAGGAAGTTTTTCAAGAATTCCTGTGCGACTACATCAGGTACTGGTTCTCGAAAAACAATAATTTGCGGAATGTGCAATTGGGCCAGTTGATTCGCTAATCCTAAGCCGTCGCAAGAGTTAAAAATTGCAATTTGCAAGCCCCTTTCAATGGCTGTGCTGAGAGCATTTTTTAGATCGGGAATGCTTAGCTTATCCGTATCGTTGATATAAATATAACCCGTGCTGCTATCCATTTCGCTGGAACTGTGGCCGGAAAAACAGAGAATATCCCAACCTTTCTCATCCCACAATTGTTCATCTAATTGTTGGCGATTGGGCTTGACAAGAAAGGATGTTTCTGCATCTAACTGTGTTAGTAACTGTAGGTCTTCATTTAGATTAATTCCTTTACTGTCACCCAAAATTGATAAGATTCTGATTCTGTCTCTGGTAACAGCAGTTCTTAAAGGTCGATCGTAAAAAGGTGAACTTAAAGCAATTTCAGCTTTGCGGTAAGCTTTAAAAAAATCCCACAGATGCCAAGGGAGGCGACGCACATCGATATTTTCTGATTGGATGATTACCTGAACTTCATCATAACGGTTTAATTTCTCACGCAGGATTCGATCTATGAGCCGAAATTGCTCGGCATTAAGCCATTTATTTAGTTTTTCTTCTAACTCTTCAGCTAATTTGTCAATTGTAAATTCAGAAGCATTGGTTACTTGTATGATATTTTTTTGCATTCGAGCTGCTTTTTTCTCTACTTCTATAAAACGGTTATATTGTGAATGCCAAAGATGATAAAAATCAACTAGATATGGTGCTGGTGGCAACTCACCTGGATGTTGAGTAGGCAATCTTTCATCCTCAGTCCAAATTTGAGCGATGACAAAGGGAAATCCTGTTTCAAAGTCACCAGATATCAGTGTGAGGATAACTAAATTAACCGCTGTTGGGCCTTCGGCTATAGCTTGAACTTCAGACTCGTTAACGGGAACATTAAGGGCTGGTTTCGCCAGGATATCAATAATTTTTTCCATATTGGAACTTTGCTGAATCTCTCTCTGACGAGAATCTTCTAGCTGCTGGCGATAAACCGTAATCTGCTCATCTTTGCTTTCTAGTTTAGCTTGATACTTTTCCTCTATGGCTTTGAGTGCAATTTCGTAGTTTTGGGTAAATTCCCTATGAATCTTTTCTTTGTTGGTATCTGGGGGAACGCTGACTCTAACAACCACAACCCCATCGCCTTTGTTTTCGATGCTTTGGATAGTGAGTTCGGTGTCTTCATTCTCAACTTGCACTTGTTGGAAGGCGGGGATAAAGGCTTTCCAGTCAACGCCGTTGCGGAAAATTAAGTCAACAGTCGTGAGAACTTCTTGGAATAGTTTGGTAAATTCTCCGGGTGCAAATTCACCACTGTTGGGACGGCGTTCGCGGTCATCGGTTCCGGGTTTTGAAGATTCTAAAAGATAAATATATCGACAATCGACATTATCCAAATTAGTATTACTTTTTATATTCCAGGCTTCAAGGGAAGCACCTGTCATTTGAGCGCTGGTAAAGTCAGTGCCAATTGCTTCAGTGAGCGTTAAATTAGCCGCTTCTAAATTAGCGGCTTGGAAATTAGCCTCACTGATATTAGCTCCTTTTAGATTAGCGCTATTTAGGTCAGATCCTATCAAATTGGCTCCTTTGAGATTAGCGCCAAGGTAAGATTTTCCAGCACCATTGCCAGTGACGAGTAAGTCTCGAATCAAGGGCTTGGCTAAAATAGTGTTATCTGCTTTAGCCCGATCTAGTTTTTGTGCCTTATTAAACCAAGCGCGCGTCAAATTTGCGTTGCTAAAATCAGTATTATTGAGAGTAGCTTTAGTAAAATTAGCATGGGTTAAATCGCTTCCTTGAAAGTAAGTACCTTTTATAGCTGCATATTCGACGGCTAGATTTTTTAGCCATAAAAATCTCATGTCTTCAGCTTTAGCTCTCCAGCTAATATAAGTGGATATAAAAGTAACACTATAAGTACCAAATAGCATCCCAATTGCAGCCCCAGCCCTCACGTCTGCAAATTTGGGACCAAAAGTTACAAGTAAAAGCCCGATCGCAGAGCCACACAACGTCAAAGTCACAGCAAAAGTAAACTTTTCAGCTACAACTTCAGCAAAAGTTAAAGCTAATGCTAAAGCAAAGATAAAAGCCAAAATTAAAATTAAAACTAAAGCAAAACCTACAGGCTCAGCTACTTCTATAGATAAACCAAAACTAAATGTTAAAACCAAAACAAAGGTAAAAGCTATGCCCATAGATAAAGTAAAAACTGATTTAACCTCCTTAAAGACAAGAAGGCTGATAAAACCGATGCAGGCTATAAAATAAAATATGCCCGGATAGGTGAAAAACTTTTCATATTTAGTGGCTAGAAAAGAGCCGACAAAAGCGCCACCAACGGCTGCTGCAAATCCTGCGAAAAATGCGACAATTAATGAAAATGCTAGTAGTAAAAATTTCCATTGGCTTGGTAGTCCTGCTTTAGCATGGCTAAAGTTCGCACCTATCAAGATAGAATCAGTAAAATTCGCCCCTCGGATATCTGCATAGGAGAAGTTTGCACCCGTAAAGTCTTGACCTTTGAAATTGCGTCCTCGGAGATTTTGACCAGAGAAGTCTTGAGTCATATTTAGTTACAAATAGGTAAGTAAAACAAGCAGTTATAGAAAACATTAAGTATCATCTCGATCGCACTCGTCTAAAATGCTAAAAACTTCATTAGGACTAATATCTTCTCGGTCTGATTTAGAGTAAATATTCAGGAGAAGTATGCTCATTTGTGACTCAACTTGATAGATAAGTCGATAACCCGCACTTTTCCCTTTTTGGATGTCGCTATTTTTAACTCTCACCTTGAAGATTACATAATTTTCACCCATCCCAGAAAGGCGATCGCCTGTAAAGTTGCCACCTTGAAATTGTTCAATAATTGGCTGAGTATCTAACCGGATATTGCGATATTTTTTGGATAATTCCCGTAAATTCCGTTTATACTCAGGCGTTAAATCAATCTGGACAAAAGGCGTGTTATTCGACATCTATTCCCTCCCACATTTCAGAAAGGGGGATGCGTTGTCCTGATTTAGCTTGCTTTAATGCTCGCCGGAGACTCGCTTTTACTTCTGCAATGGGAGTATCATCAGGATCGGTTTCAACTTCATCTGTTACTTCGGGAAAAAGTACGATCACTCGCACGCGACTAGGGGGGAATTTTTCAATGGGGTAATCGAGGGACAATTGACCTTTTTCATCTAGGGTTCCTGTGACTTCAATGGCTTTCATCTGGTTGTCCTCAAGTTTGTATCTATTATATTACATTCAACATTAGCGAAGTCATTTCCTGAGTAGAGAGCCACAGCTTTCGCAAAACATAACATCGGCAACATTTTCAGAGCCGCAATACTGACAGTAAATTTTCATTTCTGAAGATTGGACATTATTCAGCAATTCTGAGACTTGAGCATGAAAAATGGAGATTATATTGCCTGGTAGCTCAGGACGTGCATACAGCGCTAAAATTACGAGAGCGATACTTGTTTCACCCCTTAAATGAGAAACAATCTCAGAGATCATAGCAAAAGCTGATTCCTCTGGTGATAGACGAGCTGCTCCTGTGGCCAGCGCAGGAAATGCTATCGAGTGAAAACCTAATCGATCGCAAGTATTAAGGCATTTGGTTGTTACGTCTCTAATTAAATCAATGTTTGTAAAAGCCGGATTATAATTATTTAAAACAGCACAATGAAAAATTTTATTGGCTTTGAGTTTCCCAGCTTTGGTAATAGCAATACTTCCTAACTCAACAGGGGATTTTATTCTCACTTCTTCCCATACACTGTTTCCGCCTCCTATCAAAATCGCTTTTGAAACACCTCCTCCCATAGAAATATCAGTATCATCTGAGCTAACAATTACATCGACATTTAGCGTAGTAATGTCACAGTATTTGATGATCAGTCTTGATCTACCAATCATCCCCTCAAAAAAAGGTTGATTTTGACTTCGCTTACTTTGGTTTTTACTTAAGTTAGGCTGAAAATATGATTGATTCATCTCATCCTGAGCGCATGGCTGATTCACTTGATCTTGAACTTGACTAGATAACTCTTGCCAACTCACCGGCTCCTCAGCAGGATTCTGACAAAGAACCGGCAGCCAAGTTGCACAAGGAAATTCACCCTGCACGCTTTCCAACCTTTCCCGCGCTTCTCGTACAGCTAAATATAGCGATTCACCGCGAGCAAACGCCTCAAGAAAACGCTTTAAAAATTCTTGAGCCACTACATCCGGCACCGGTTCTCGCATCACAATTACTTGCGGCATATTCAATTCAGCTAACTGCTTGGCAATTCCTAATCCATCGCAAGAGTTAAAAATTGCTAACTTTAAGCCCCTGCCGATTGCCTTTCTCAAAGCAGCTTTCATATCCTTAACTTCTAAACTTTCCCCTTGTTTAATAAAAAGTTTTCCTGTAGTAGCATCAGATGCGCTCAGACTATGACCTGCAAAAAACAAAATATCCCATCCGCCCGCATCCCAAATTGCATCGTAAACTTCTCGGCGTTCTGGTTGCGTTACAAATACAATCTCGGCATTGGGTAAATTTCTTTTTAACTCGTGCTTATCCCTCTCTAAATTAATTCCCGTACTGTCACCAATAATTGCCAAAACTCTCACTTGATTTCTATTTCTCTGTGAGTCTATTTGCTGATAAGCAGTAGAACTCAAAGCTACTTGCGCTTTCTGGTAGTGGTCGAAAAACTCCCACAAATGCCAAGGTAAGCGCCGTAAGTTCAAGTCTTCAGTTTGAATAATTACTCGCACTTCTTCATTTTGCGAGACTGTCATCCCTAAAATATTTATCGCACGAGAAAATCCAGGAGATGTGAGCCAATCATTAAGCTGTTGTCTTAAAGCATCGCTGTCCGCTTCTAAATCGCAAATAGAATAATTTGTTACCTGTCCTGATTTCGGTTCAATTCGCACCCTTGACCCCATTTGACGGTATTTTGACTGCCAAGTATTGTATAGCTGCGGAATCTGCGGTGCCGATGGCAAATTGCCATCAATTTTTTTTAGCGGGCGGTGGTTATCTTCCTTAATTTCCAAGCTGACGTGCTGAAATCCTTGCTCACAATCACCCGCTGTAAAACTCAAGACAACTATTTTACCCATTCCCCTAAACCCTTAGATATAACACAAAAAAATAATCTTAAAATTTACAAAATAAGTGATATTAACTCAATAATTATTAGCGATATTCAACAATTATTTGTTTTTCACTCTCCCTTCATCCACTTTCCAGGCAAATAGCCCGCCGTATCATCCACTAATCTTAGCAGACTCCGGCGGGTTTTAAATTAATTTCAAAAATTTTTGCGATCGCATTAAAAATTTATGCGAACTTCCCGTAACTGTCGATCGCGCTCCACAGTCAACAGCATTGTATCGGGGCCGCCGTCCAAAAACCTCAGCAACTGGTCGATTTGTCGCAACCGGCGGCCGTTAACCGCCACCAACCGATCGCCCCTTCTTAACCCTGCCGCCGCCGCCACAGAACCCCTTTCCACCGACTCGATAGATAAATTAGAGCGATCGATATTCACCCCCAAACGTCTCGGAGAACCTGTCTCGGACGAATTTGTTTCCGGGGAACTTCTTCTAGCAATTACCTGTTGGATAAACCGTTGCGCCACGGGTGCGGAAGTTGCAAAGCCAATCCCCGAATTACTGCGGCCGTCAGGACTCAAAATCGCCTTATTTACCCCAATTAATTGACCTTGAGAATTCAGCAACGGACCGCCAGAATTCCCCGGATTTAAGTTCGCATCCGTTTGCAAATCTCCATTACGCCCAATGCGACTGAGAATTCCCGTTGTGAGAGTTCCCGACAGCCCAAAAGGACTGCCAATGGCGTACACCCGTTGACCTACTTGAATCCCTGAAGTTTCAGCTAGAGGAATCACCGGAAAGCGATCGTTTGTTTCCAATTGAATCAAAGCTAGATCGTTAGCGACATCTGTTGCTAGCACTCGCCCCCGATAGCGATTACCATTACTGTTAACAACTGCCACTGCACCCTGTCTCGCACCCCGAACAACGTGTTCGTTTGTGAGCACTAAACCGTCGGCACGCACCACACTTCCCGAACCAGAACTACCGCCAGCATTAATCGTCACAAATGCGGGCAGTGCCCTTTGATAAACTTGAATTCCCACTTGTTCCGAATCCCCACGAATAGCAGGTTGAGGGGAAGTTTGGCGGTTTTGAGCGAGGATGGGTTCACCAGGAGAAATGGCGATGGGTAGAGGCATCGCAGCTTCTAGTTTATTGCAAGCACTATTGGCGATCGCCACCAGGGAAATAATCGGAAAAATGATGACAGATTGAAATTTCATAGTATTAATTAAAAACTACAAATTAACCAGGAAAAAGTCTAATGACTCTTTCAATATTAAAGTATTTTGTTCATTACTCCCTGAGCGGAGTCGAAGGGAGCAATGAACAAAGCTACTTGGCGGTTGCTATAGTTTATATAGCAGTCCTAAATCATTTGCGTAATTATTGTAGGGGCAATCCCCCCGTGGTTGCCCTGATAGATAAGGGGTAGGCACGGGGGCACTACCCCTACAAATTTTGCGAATCATTTAGGATTGCTATAGTTTATAGTGCGAATTTTAAATCGAGAAATCTGTGGACTAAAGTTCGCACTACAAACCTTTTTAAATCGCACAACCGGCCCGGCGAATTCTATTCAAACCGCCGCAAGCATCTCGATCGCCGCGACTGCATTCACCAGCAAGCTGCATAATTACCGACATCGGCGGGCAGCTTCCACCGTTGCGATTCATCGGAAACATTTGGTCGAGCATGATACCACCTTCGACAAACATTCCATTGCCACCACCAAAGGAAATGGGGATAACGCCGGTGGCCGCCCCAGTACCGCAAGTTGTCGGCTGAATCGTTAAATCTGCCCCTCGATTGGAGGTTCGCCGAAAGGAAGTTTGGAGGCTACTTGTGGGGACACAAATATTCATTGTTTGACCGCTAAAGCCCACACCTCCCATGCCGCCGTGCATCCGCACCTGCCCGCAAGACATAGAGTCGCCAACTCTCAGTTGGGCTTTGGCTGCGGTTGTTGAGAGGGTGAAGATAGCTGCAAGGAAGATGAAGGCAGAGAAGGGCTTGAAGTTGAACGGGGCTGGTGTTTGGCTATTTGAACGGGCGAGCATTTTTGGCACTCCTTGGATCGATGTGAATGTTGGTTACATTTCTTTATCGGGCCAAGGATGACAAATTATGCAGCCTAAATCGCGAAATTGTCCGTAACACTCAAATCGCCCAGGGCTACCTTAATGCTAAAAGGCTCTCCTGCTTCACCGCTGAATTCCAATTGAATCCAATTATCGGCACTCCGCGCTTGAGCCTCCAAAAAAATCTCTCCCGATTCACCATCAATTACAATCAGTTTTATCCCCTCTGGCAGATAGGTTTGTGCAGCAGATAGGGGATACAATCTGATCAGAACTTCGGTTTTTTCGGTATTTTTTTGGCAATTGACAATCAATACAACAGGATAACCAGCCAAGGAGATTTCTCTCACGTTACTCGCGCTAAGGGTTGGCGATTCGGTGTCAGCAGTGCGGGAACGGGGGGCGCTGGCAAATCTAAAAATTAGATTTCCTTCTTTGTTGCTTAAAAATGATTCCAGACTCTGCCAGTTGTATTGAGAATTAGTTTCAGATTTTTGCAACCATTCATTTAAACTTATTATACCAGTAGTATTTGTGGATGGGGGAACTATTGCAGCTTGTGGAATTGGCGCTGTGGCATCACTGTTTTGATTAATTGGAGATTCGGAATTAACCGATGTATCTGAGTCATCACTACCCCAGATTTCATCTAACTTTTCTAGCAATTCTTCTGCTAAATCTTGCAACTCAGTTTGTTGTGAATCATCAGACTCTTCTCTATCCACAATAGGTGTGTCACCTCTGAAAGCAAAATCCGGTTTTGCAGGCACATAACTCGCTAAAAACTCCCCCCCCGCATAGCGTCGTTCGTATTTGTTATAGGTGCGATATATCCGCTCCATTTCAGCGATAATTTCAGGCAGAGATTGCTCGTTCAATCTCTCTCTAACTTTAACAGCTACGGGGTTATGACTATGAAAAAAATCCAGGGCAGTTTCTAGTCGGTGCAGATGGTCTAAAAATGCTTCTAGGGGCTGAAAACTATCACAAGAAACTTGCTCCATCATTTCTAAAGGGTTGATGGGTGGGTAAAAGCCAAAGAGAGTTGCTTCTCTTGATGATTCATCTATTTCTACGGCCATATAGCCGATCCGATTTTCCCAAGTGTCCGTCGGAATATAACATTTTTCATCAGTTGGTAACACGGGACGGCATTCTAGTTTCCCAATACCTGTGATTTCGAGATCGGCGACATCCATCAAAGGTTGCATGACTGGATTTAAACTATCAGAAGCTTCTAAATCGGTTTCTATTCCCAAACACTGACAGTAGGTATCCACTGCATAAACTGCCAAAGTATTTAGATAAACTTGTCTGGCTTTTGCGGGAGTTTCATATTGCTGTTGAAACGATTTTGCTAGTTTCAATGCTTTTGATGTCAGGGGTACTGCAAACATCGATTGACTGGTGTAAGTCATGGCTGTTTTCTCCTAGTTTACTCTGCGGTGTTGTTTTTATTTTTGCGGGTTCGTTTCTGCCGTTTGGGCATCAGTTGAAAGTAACTGATACCGTCGAGGTAAAAATATATTAGTTCGGTGACATTGACTTGTAACTGTCTGGAGAGAATTGTCCAAGATTGCACCCCCTCCAATCGCGCTCGAATTATTCCTTGGAAAGTAATGTTAGGGCGATCGGGCATTCTTCTTCTATTATACTTCCCTTCAGAGTCGGTGACTATTTGTTCGATCGCCGATTTTGGCAAGGCTAATTGTGCTTCTAAATACTCTTCGATAATTGGCTGGAAATAAGAGCAGGTACGGGTGTAAAAAGGACTGATTGTTGTCTGAGCATTGACTCTATTCCCAAAATGTTCTTGAATTTCTTTTATGCTAGCCTGTTTAAACTTTAAAAGGGCGATCGCACGAAAGTTAACATTAATAAAATTTCTAATATGCTTGCCCGTAAAAATGCCATCTGGATCTTGACAGATAATTTTAATCACCTCTGGAGATAGCCTTGAGTTGGCTTTTCTTTGAATTCGAGCGAATCTGGTTTCACTGGCGCTATCACCATCTGGTTGCGCAGCCGGTGCATCTCCTGAAACTACGTTGAGTCGCGGGCGGATGATATCAATAAACCGGAATTGTAAATAACGAGCAAACCAGTTCCAAAACTTGAGAGGTCGATAAAGTTGTTGGACTTCATCGCAGAAAGTATTCCAGGCTTGTTGTAAATCCACTTCGCTATTTTCAATGTTTTGGCATAAACTTTCGCAGGCTTGAACTAGGAGTTGATTTTTTTCTGGCGGATAGGTTTGAGTTTTCTTGTTTTTGCGTCTTTGTATAAAGCTGCGGCGAAATCTGTCTACTTGTTTGTCGAATTCAGAATAAACTTCGGGGGTTCGCTGTGATGGTGATGTTTCGCTAAATTTCAGCCATGCTTGATACAACTTGGAATCAACTCCTTTATTAAAAATATTAATGTTGTTGAATATCTCTTTCTGAGTATTTTGTAAAGCATCCCGCCAATCGTTCTCAAAATCACCTTCTAAACTTGACAGATATCGGTCGCGACACCGCTTTTTGATGCCAGCTAATCGGCGTTTTGCCTCATCATCTGTAGGTTTTTTGTTACCTCGTAAGCTTGAGCCAGGAAACATAATACCCCACAACTGCGGTATAATTTTGCGCTTTCTTGGAGCGGTATTTTTGGGATATAATTGGGCTTGGGATACAAGTTCTTGGAGGAGGCGATCGAGTTCGTGCATGGGGCGATCGGGTTCAGCAAAAAAGGGATGCTCTCAATTATACCCAGAAAGTATCCCCCACCAAGACCAGAAACCGGGTTTCTCTGAAAAATAGTCGGCTGTCAACTAGATATCTAGGCAGAAACCCGGTTTCTTTAACCTTAAGCCGCGTCACCTAAATCGCCTCCAAATTCCTCCTGTGTTCGATCGCCCGTTTTGGATTTTTACACTGGCCTAGTAGAGATAAACTGTTAGAAATGGAGATATTTTGGGTAGTGACAGGGCGATCGGCAAAGGACATAGAAATTGCTACATCACTGGGTTTATAATGTTGAATATTGGCTTGACTGTTGGGTGGGGGCGGGTTTATTAAGATTATCCGTGGGTGACAAGTATCTTGGTGAAACCCGCCCCTACAGGCCATATAATAGCTATTAACTCAAACCAGAACAGATAAAACCAGCCCAATAAAAAGGCTTAGCAAAGGGAAAAGCTTCCAGACAAAGGCTGGGTAATACTTTCTTAAATTGTCTTGCTGGTGTTGTTGGTTCATGAGTAGTTGATAGTTGATAGTTGACAGTTGGTAGGGGCGATGCCCCCGCGATCGCCGTCATAGTTGAAAGTTGACAGTTGTCCTTAGTCAAAAGAGATCCCCCCCAGCCCCCCTTAAAAAGGGGGGAGCAAGAGTCTTAAAGTCCGCCTTTTCAAGGGGTTGAGACTTCTTCAAAGTCCCCCTTCTTAAGGGGGATTTAGGGGGATCGAATTTAATGGGAAATCCCAGAAAAAGCCCTAAGTATCGAGTTGACGGCGATGGGCGATCGCCTCTCCCAGTAAATTCAAAAACTCATCGGGTATCCCATCTAACCAATGTGCGGCTAAGCTTTTGGGCCCCGGATCGACTCCCGTGGCTAACACTGCATTTAATCTAGGCATGGCGATCGAGTCTACCAACTCAATCAAACCACTCAAACACCGATTAAACAAACGTTCCGTTAACTGAGAATCCTCGATCGGCAACTCAATAGAAGCGCGAACTTCGCCATCTGTAGGGTCATATTCAAACCGCAGCATCTTGACTTCCCAACTAATAGCTAGCATAGTTTGAAACAGGACACCCTTATGAAGGCAATCTTTCACTGCCAGCAATTGCGGCGCAACAAATTGCAGAAATTCGCCATTTTCGCTAAGCTGGATGCAGATGCCAAAATCATCCACATTTTCAGCTTTGACACCAGTAATAATCCGACATTTATCAGCATCAAAATTGTATTTCCAGCCGCGTTGTTCCAGACAGTGGGCAATAAAAGCAAGGGTGGTAGCCATGAGTTTCGGGTTCCTAATTTATAGTAGATTTTCGGGTGGATAGCAGCGCTGTTTTTCCGCTGCTATTTGTATATCGCTCAAGCAATCAAGAATTATGCAATTGATTGCTGTTATTTGGCTGGTGGAGTTTTCGGACATTCGCATTGGGCTGTGGTGGGGATGAGAAGTCGATCGCCCGGTGCGGCCAAAGCAGCGCTCGTTTTCGGCCCGAAGTAGATAGTGCCGATCGAATTGGCAACTAACAGCGAAATCAAGGCTGTTTCTAAGACGGTAAATGGCCTTTGCATAATTGACTCCTACTTCAACAGGGGTAAACAAGCTTGAGGTTTTGCTTCCCTCTGTTTATTTATCGGGAATGTTTGGAGTTTTTTATGCAAACATGAGCCTCGCGCCCTGATTTTTCCGTCTATAATCCATATTCCTGGACGCAAAAAACCCGGTTTCTTCCAAAAATCGTCGGTTTTTTCGACAAATATTCAGGCAGAAACCGGGTTTTTGGTCTCCTGTGCGTCCAGGACTGATCCATACAAATCTTTGTCTCTCAAGGTTTTTGGGTAATTGTCACCCCATCATTTCCCTCAATTTCCAAGCGCTTTTTCGCTTCCATCAGCCAATTTTCCACTTCGGGCTGATATTTTTCCTTGGAAGCATATCTCAGACAGTTGCGCCAAGCCCTTAAAGCCCCTCTGTTATCTTGTTTAGCTTCTCGCACCCGCCCCAAAAGACAGTACGCAGCAGCCCGATCGCCCAAAAGTGCGATCGCGGCATTTAGTTGTATTTCCGCTTGTTCATAATCCCGCAATTCCAACAAAGCCCAGCCCATATTCTTGTGCAAAACCGACTTTACCAAAAAATTGGGTCTAAAGCCCCGTCCTTCTAGGACGGCTTTAATTTCCACTTATTGCAAATAATTGTTAAATATACGTATTTTGTAACTAAAAGCTTTCGCAAAAGTGATAAGATTTTGT